>CAVWFR010000037.1:0-260858 GCA_963754305.1 uncultured beta proteobacterium
TCCGAAAATTCTGACCTAATCCTTTCCGGAAATTCTGACCACCTCGGCGTCCCGGCCGAGGCCCCGGGTAGAACGCCTGCTGCTGATCCAGTGGCGAGGGAAAGGATGATCGACATGCTCAAGCGACACGAGATCCAGGTACTGCGGCGGGCCGGGCACACACTGCGGAGGTGGCCAGGCTGGCCGGCGTGTCGCAAAGCAGCGTGCAGCGCGTCGAGGCTGAGACGGCGGTCACGACGTTCGACACGGCCGGCGAGCGGGCGCGCCGCGGCGATCGGTCGGCCGTCCAAGGCCGAGCCGTTCCGCGCGTTGCTCGTCGCGCGAGCTCGCAAGGAGCCTGAGGTGCTCGCGCGTGGAGCTGCTGCGTCGGGCGCGGCGCGGGCTACGCCGGCGGCAAGAGCGCGCTCTACGAGCTGATTGCGGCGCTGCGGCCGCAAGCCGCGCGCCGCTGGTGCGCTTCGAGGGGTGCCGGGGGAGTTCTCGCAGCACGACTTCGGGCAGGTCGAGGTGCGCTACCTCGACGGGACGGCGCGAGCGGATCCACTTCTTCGCCTCGCGGCTGAAGTACTCGCGCTGGGTGCAGGTGACGCTGGTCGCCGACGAGCGCGTCGAGGCGCTGGTGCGCGCCTGGTCGATCACTTCGGGCGCTTCGGCGGCGTGCCGCTGCTCGCCGTGTTCGACGACCCAAGACGGTGGTGCTCGCCTGGAGCCGCGACGGCGGGTCACCGAGTGGAACCCGACCTTCGCCGAGGTCGCGCTCGACTCGGGCTCGGCGTCGAGCTGTGCTGGCCGTACGCCCGCGAGCAGAAAGGCTCGGTCGAGAATCTGGTCGGCTGGGTGAAGGGCTCTTCTTCAAGCAGCGCCGCTTCCTCGACGACGACGATCTCGCGCGCCAGCTCGCCGCGTGGCACGACGAGGTGAAACGAGCGCCCCTCCCGCGCCACCGGCGTGTCCCCGCCGCGCGCATCGCCGCCGAGCGCGCGCGGCTGCGCCCGCTCAGGTCACGCCCGCGGAGCTCGCCCTGCGCTTCCCGGTCATGGTCGGCCCGACCGGCGATGGTCGCTGCACGAGGACGCACCGCTACTCGATGCCGCCCGAGGCGATCGGCATCGCCGGCACGCTGTGGCTCTACCGCGAGCGGGTGCGCATCGTCGCCGGCCGCTTCGAGCCGAGCACGCGCGGCTGTCCGAGCCGGGCGCACAGCTCCACCTCCCGAGCATCGCGCCGCAGCGCGTCGCCGCGGTCTCCGGGCAAGCGCGGCCAAGCGCTACCTCAAGCGCGAGCATCTGCTCGACCTCGGGCGGCCGGCGCTCGGAGTACCTCACCGAGATCGCCATCGCCGACCGCGAGCTGTGGATGCGCGACGTCGATCAGCTGCACGCGCTGCTCGCAGCAGCCACGGCGCCGACGCGCTGCGCGCGGCCTTCGAGCGCGGCCTCGCCGAGCGCCTGTTCGGCGCCGAGTACATCGCGCACTGCGCTGTCGCTGCAGCCGCCGCCGCCGCCGAGCGCCGTCGCCAGCAGGAGCTGCGCGCTGATGAAGCCCGCCGACTCGATCTCGACGGCATGCTCAAGCGTCTGCACCTGGCCAACGCCCGGCGCGTCTAGCCCGAGCTCGTCGCGCGCGCCGAGACCGAGCAGTGGTCCTATCGCGACTTCCTCGCGCTCCTGGTCGCCGAGGAGAGTCGCCCATCGCCAGCAGACGCGCATCGCGCGCTCTCGCAACGCGCGCAGCTTCCCGTTCCTGAAGACCATCGAGGACTTCGACTTCACCTTCCAGTCCACCGTGCGCCTGGCACTGCTCGGCTCGGCGCTCTCGCCCGACTTCGTCACCGAGGGCCGCTACCTGATCCTGTGCGGCAAGCCCGGCCGCGGGCAAGACGCACCTCGCGGTCGCGATCGCCTACCGCGCGATCCAGAACGGCTTCGAGGCCCTGTTCACCACCGCCGCCGAGCTCATCGAGGATCTCTCGGCGGCCACCGCGAGGGGCGGCTCGCCGAGGCGCTCGCGCGCTACACCCACCCGCCCGTGCTCGTCATCGACGAGGTCGGCTACCTCACCTACGGCGCCGACGCCGCCAACGTGCTCTTCCACGTCGTCAACGAGCGCCACAAGCGCCGGCGCCCGATGATCTTCACCACCAACAAGCCGCTCGCCGCCTGGGGCCGGGTGCTGCACGACCACGATCTCGCCGAGGCGATCCTCGACCGCGTCCTCGAGCGCGGCCGCCTGCTTCAGCTCGACGGCCCGTCGATGCGTACCAAGCACCTCGGCCTTGACGATCCCACCGCTCACGAGGCACCCTCGCCGCAGGTGGTCAGAATATCCGGAATTCCGCGGTCAGAATTCCCGGAACCCACAGCTTTGGACGAGAGAAACAGGAGGGCCGTGGTGCCAATAAGGACCGACCACACTACTGTAACGACAACCGCGCCAGATCGGTAATTCCCAGCAACCCATTTAGACAGCACTAACGCGAGAAAGCTAATGATGAGGGCGCCTAGAACGGCCGCAATCCAAAGGACCTTCGCCATCGCTCTTCTTCCTTCGGGCGTCTTTATATATGCGCCGAAGCTTTGTCCTTTCTGTGCTGAGTATCCTGCAATCCATTCGATCACATGCTGCAGCACTTCGACTTTCGATATTGCCGCTACCATGAGCCCCTGGATCGCTAGCATGCGCTCCCTCCTATTGACTTCTGGATACGCCTAAACACCCAATCGAATTCCTTGAGCTGCGATTCGCTGAATCGCGACGCGAGAGCGGGTCCACCCACACCTACTTGCGTTGTGCGACGTGATCGGCCGAGAGCAGCAGCTCTTCCGAGGTGCCACGGTGGCTTCCTCGCTCAACCGTCGAGTCGGCCCCCCGCCAGCCACGCCTTGCCGCGAGCGTAGAGTCTGTCGACCTCCCGACCGGTCAACGCCGGCATGTCGAGCTTGACCTTGTAGCCGATCTGCGTCTGGATGTACGCGAGATGCTGGTAGCCCTTCGGGAACTCGGCCAGCTTCGCCTGATCGATTTCGAGGGTGGCGGCCGGATCGACCGGGTCGATGCGGTCCTTCTCGTAGATCGGCTGGCGCAGCACGACGCCCCAGCGGCCGTTGCGCTTCTCCACGAAGTCGTAGAACCGGCCGGTACACACCACGTCGCACAGCACGCCCAGCACATCGCCGCGCTGCGAGATGGTCATCTTCGTCTGCACGACAGCCCGGTCGCCAGCGAGGTCGATCGATGTGCCGCCCAGGAAGTGCAGAATACTGACGCCCTTGGCCCACCCTTCCTTCGTCACCCGAATGAATTCCTTTGCTGGACCCTGAAACCAGGTCGCCATCATGACGCCGTCGTCATGCCAGACGGTCGCAAAACGCTCCCAGTCGCCGGCGTCTCGCCACAGCACCCAGTTCTCGATCAGGTCGCGGATGGCGAGGCGGTCGAGGACGTCTTGATTCATTGCGCTTCCTTTCACTATCGAAAAGCCGATGCCCGGCCACGCCCGTCAAACGTCTACGCTCGATGACGGGCTTGGCCGCATGCTCGGAGCACGGCGCCTCGACGCCGACCCGCAGACCCGCAGACCCGCAGGCACCGAATGCCAATCAAGCGGAGCCTAGGCCAGCCCCTACTGAACGATCGAATGCACTAATGCACTAGTGCACTATCGGAAATCGTGCCGGGTTTCAAAGTCGTGGCGAATGCGCCGAACTTCGCCAGCCTCGACTGTTGCGTACATGAGATACGAAGGTTGCGAAGAGTTGCGCACTTCGATGCGATGCCTTCCGGGCGATAGGTCGAGTGTGGTGACCGGCGGCGTTGTCCCGTGGAGTTTGCCGTCGACGTAGATCACCCCCCAAGGAGACACAGCGATGGTAAGAGTCGCGGTCTTACGTTGCGGTGCGCCGCTCGTCTTCGCGCGCGGTCGCTTAGCGACCGTCATTGTCGAGTGCGGTCGTGTCACTGCGGGTGGTGTAGCCAGCGTGGCAACGGATGGCTCGCTTTCCAACGTCGCCGTGGAGTCATTCACGACGGCCGGGGTTGCCGGCTGACTTGCAGGTCCGTCATTCGGCGGTTTGCCGTTCGACGGGTCCTCCGCCGTAGGAGGCGCCCCGCTCGCGAACGACAGCGCGGGGGCGATTGTGGCCGCTGGCTCAAGATTGGTCACCAAAGCCTGCGGCTCGCTGAGGTCCGAAGAACCCGACCAAGGAACGCTGAGCACCGTAGCCGCCGCCAGCGAAACCGCGAGCGTCGCGCTGGCTAATCGTGACCGCTCCCACGTCTCCGCCCGGGGTTCACGAGTCCGCAGCCGCGGCTCATAGCGACTCCCGGAGGTGTGCGCGCCGACGGCTAGCGGTGCCTCCTCGGTTGCGGCTGGGACCACCGGAGAGCAAGCAGTTGCTGCGACCTCATCACCGAGCTCCCGCTCCAAACCCCGGAGGCCGCGAAGGATGATCCCCAGGTCCGCAGCCCGGTCGCCGGGCTCCTTCGCGAGCATGCTCAAGACCATCCCGTCCAACACGGACGGAACATCCGGATTGAGTTCACTTGGCAACGGTGGCTCGAGTTCCAAGATCTGCCGCATTATCTCGGCCGGATCTCTGCCGTTGAACGGCCGCATGCGAGTGAGCATTTCGTAGAGCACGGCGCCGAGCGAGAAGATGTCGACCCGCCCATCGATTGCTTCGCCGCCGCGAACCTGCTCAGGCGACATGTAACTCAAGCAGCGGGCGTGCTTCCTTGAAAGGATGGCCGCATCACCGATGCGTGCGATCCCGAAGTCGGTAATCCTCAGTTCATCGTTGCCGAGTATGATGGTATTCGACGGCTTCAGATTGCGATGCACGACCCCCTGCTCGTGCGCGTAAGCGAGGCCGCAGGCGATCTCCGCCGCGATCCGGATGCTACGCAGCATCCCCAGCGGTCGGACCGCGTCGAGCTCCCTTTTCAGGCTGTGTCCCTTGAGCAGCTCCGTGACGACGTAGATCTTGCCGCCAGAGTCGCCAGCCGCGTAGACCGTGACGATGTTGGGGTGCGTGAGGCGCCACGCGGAGAGTGCATCATCGATGAACCATGCCGTTTCGAGGCGCGATGCCTCGCGCCCCTCCGGCAAGGGATCGATTGTCTTGAGCGCGACAACCCTATCGGTGAGTTGGTCGCGCGCCTTGTAGACGACGCCCCTCGGCCCCCGGCCTAACTCACCCAGGATCGCATATCGATCGATTTCATTCACCTGGGGTGTCCCTTTGTATCCCGACGCCGGAGCTCAAAGCGCTCCTAACCTACGTTGCGCTGGCGTGAGCAGACCTCTTCTTCTCGCCGAGGAGCTTCATGCCCCCGGCCAAGTCCATTGGATCCTGCTGGAGTTCAGCTGCCGGCTCAACTGCACAGCCCGAGAATCCGCTCCTCCGCCGAGCACGCCTTCACGGGTTTCGCCCTCGCCCTCGCCTTCCCGGACACGCAGCTACGGATCT
Source organism: uncultured beta proteobacterium (assembly GCA_963754305.1). GTDB lineage: Bacteria > Pseudomonadota > Gammaproteobacteria > Burkholderiales > SG8-39 > DATEDA01. The sequence goes on from CAVWFR010000037.1 coordinate 5,469, forward strand.
CACTTGCCGTGGGCGGGTAATAGATCCAGCCCGGCCCGAGCTGCGGAAGCGTCAGGTCCACTTCCCGCCACTTCGGATGCCCCTCGGCTTGCAGCCGCGAGAAATTCTGGCAGAGCGATCGGCCGAATCTCGCGAGCGAGTCGACGGTGAGTTTCAGGTTGTAGTCGTAAGTGACGAGATACGCTCCCACCGCGATCGTGGTGAAGTCCTCGGTCAACAGGTTCGGATAGCTCGTCGCGCGGACGGTCGAATAGGTGTAGGTCGTCAGCGGAACCTTGCTCGAGGAATGGGCGGGGTCGAACTTGAGCAGCTTGATGAACTTCTGCGCCTCGGGTCGCATGTTGGCGATCAGCGGCGCCGGCTGCCCTGCAGCCACCACGACCACGTCGATGGTCTTGTCGCCGATCAGCTTGACCAGAGCTTCCTCGTTCGTCAGATAGCTCGCGTTCGCCTCCGGTATCGGCCCGCCGAACATCATCCGGTAGAGCGTGTGCGTGATGAGGGCGGCGCCGCTGCCGACGAGCCCGCCGTTGATCTTCGCGTTTCTGAGGTCGTGAAAGTAGTTCAGGTCGGAATCCGCCCTGACGATGTAATGAATCTCGGTGTTGTAGAGCGGCAGGATGACGCGGAGCGGTCGGATGATCGTGCCCGCCTCCGCGTTGCCGGCGGTCGCTCGATCGATGAAGGCCTGGTAGACGTCGGCCTGGACGATCGCGAACTTCACGCCCGGTTCGTAGCGGAGCAGGCGGATGTTTGCCGCCGATCCGGCGGTCGGCAAGACTTCCAGCTCGATATCGGCCTCGGGCGCGACGAACTTCGAGAGGTCGGACCCGATCGCAAAGTAGGTGCCGCGCTCCGACGCGGTAACGATCTTGTAGCTCGCCGGTGCCGCGAGCGCCACTCCGAACAGGCACCACGACGCCGCCACGGCGGCGGTGGCAAACGGTCCAACGAATCGCGGTGGCAGCGCCATGTTATTGCCTCCCCTGGGTCGAATCCGGTGTGCAAAGTCCGAGCGCCGCCACCCCCTCGGTGCACGGGCCGAGGCGGCGTCCCTCGGTGTCGCTACCCGTGCCGGCGCCCGTGCGGGCGACCGGGGCGGGTGGCTCAGGCGGCGTCCTCGGCTCCCCGCCCGCACGGCGCTGGGGCCCGGCCGCCCGTGACGCGGCGGCGACAGGGTCGGCGCCAGCCGTTCGTGCATCGCCGGGGGCGGCGTCGGCTTGCCGGCTTACCGGGGAACTCCTCTCCGGCGTCGGCGCAACCCGCGGCATGTCGACGACGGTCGTAGCGGCGGGGGCCGGCGTCGATTCAACCGGCTTTTCCTTCGTGATCGGGGACGGACCGGGGCTTACTCATGGCACCGGCACCAACCCCGCTGCCCGCACCTTTCACTTCCCCAGTCGCCGCAGAGCGTCGCGCCAAGCTTTCAATCGAGCGTTGGTGGTAGGCGTAATAGCCGTACGCGCCGACGACCGCGAGGATCAGCGCGCCCATGATTACCGCGGAACGCCCGCGCCGCGGCATCCGGTCACGTACCGAAAACGCGGTCGGTCGGGTCAAGCCTGCCGCGGGCTTAACCGGCGCGGTGTCCGCGCGGGCCACGGGCATGGCGCGCGCTTCCACACGAGCAGCCGGCGAGCTCTCCGCCCGCACTGCCACGAGGTCTGGGGAAGCGGCGAGCTGCCGCAGCTCCGCCAAGGCAGCCAGCATGCTGGAATCGCGGTCGAGCTCGTCGGCAGCGACGGCGAGGTCAGCCGAAACCGCCCCGATTCTGCTGCCCGTTGTCTGCGTTGGTGCGCTCGCTGCCGAGGCGCCGGCAGCGGGCGCAGGTGCGGCGAGCGCATCGGTCGCGTGGCCCGGCAACTCCGCGGCGCATTCGTGACACGCCGTCGACGCGGCGTCGTTTACCGCGCCGCAGTGCGGGCACGGCGCCAGATGCAGTGGCGCACCGCATGCGTTGCAGAACTTCGAATTCGGCGGGTTGACGCCGTCGCAGAACGAGCATTGGATCGGACGCATGAACGAGCCCTGAAGCCGGTGCTGCCACTATTGGTCGTATGGACCATGTTAAGGCAAAAACAGCATCCGCCCCGAATGAGGGCGACCGTGGCAAGGCGTGCCGTTGCCGCCCCAAGCGGCGAGGCGGTGTCGAGCATTCTTGACACCTCGCTCCCGCGGCTGGCCCGCCGAGGCCGCGAGGCCACGCCAGCCCCCGCGCTTACCCCCTCCCCCAAAGCCGTTTGCTGGCGATCCGGGCGCCTTCCGCAAGGGCGCCAAGCTTCGCCCAGACGATGGAGGAGTGAATCTCCATCGACCCGGCGAACGTCGCAAATCCGCAGTCGGCGCCGGCGATCACGTTCTCGCGCCCCACCGCGCGCGCGAACCGCTCGATCCGGTCGGCGACCAGCTCGGGGTGCTCGACCACCACGCTCGACTGGGTAATCACGCCCGGGATCAGGAGCTTTCCCTCGCGCAGCCGGATAGTCTCCCACAGACGCCACTCGTGGTCGTGGCGCGGATTCGCCGCCTCGAACGAGTACGCGCCCGCGCGGACCTTGAGGATGATGTCCACGACATCCTTCAGTTGCATCTCGTGCACCCGCGGTCCGATGTTGATGCCGTAGCAGGTATGGAACCGGATCCGGTCTTCCGGGATGCCCCGTAGCGCGTGATTCAACGCTTCGACGCGAAGCTCGCACCACTTCCGGCACTCGTCCACGCTGAGGTCGGGGCGAGTAACGTAGTAGGTGACCAGGCGCGGGTCGTCGATCTGGAGCACGAAGCCGGCGTTAACGATCGCCTGGTACTCCTCGCGCATCGCCTCGCCGATCGCGAAGAGATACGCCTCGTCGGTCGCGTAGTGCTCGTTCTTCTGCCACTCTTCGACGTTCGAGGGCGACACCGCCGGCACGAACGCCTCGACCGCGTCTACGCCCGCGAGCGCCGCCTTGAGATTGCCTAGATCGGCTTGCAGCTGCGCGTGCCCCCGGTAGACGATCGGGCCGGTGCAAGTGAGATGAAGCGCGATTCGGGCCGGGCTCGGGAGCGTGCGCTCGAACCATTCGTAGTACTCGGGGAAGGACTTCACCTCACGCGAATCCTTCCAGGGGCTGGGCGATGAAAGGAGCTTCCGCGGCGAGAAGCCGCCGAGCCGCTCGTTCACGTAGTGGATGAAGCCCGGTTTGCTGAGCTCGCCGTCGGTGACGACGTCCACGCCGAGATCGACCTGCTTGTGTACGATGTCCCCGACAGCGCCGCGCAGCCGCGCCGCGTACGCGGCCGCGTCGTAATCAGGATCACCGCGCAGCCTCGCGTGCATCGCCTCGAGCAGATCGGGCGGCCGCGGCAGGCTGCCGACGTGGGTGGTGAGGATACGGTCGGCGCTGCGCTGCATGGCTTCCGTCGTCCCTGGGTTCGTTAGCGCCGCCCATCATACTGACTTCGCCGCGGCCGGCCTTGCATGCTCGGGCTCATGGACGCCACGCCGTTCGACGGGATCGCGAGCCGCGCCCGCGCGAGCTTCGGCTACCGCCTCTTCACTGCGATGCGCTATCTCGCTTCGACCGACGAGGTCGAGCGCGTGTACACCACGGATGCCGCGGCGTATCCGCTGGCACCTCCCCTGGATGCCCGTCGGTTGTCCGTGATCCCGGAGCGGCCGCAGCTCCGGGGCGGACCGCAGGAACCTTCCACCGCCGATGCACCCACCACCACTGCTCCGGGTGGCGCAGCACGAGGCGCTCCAGCGCAGCGTTGTACGCCCGCGTGTTCTTGCGGATCGCCTCGTTCACATCGTCGGATTGTATGGGCGCGAGCGGCGCCTCGAACCGTAGCACGTGACGGCCGCCGGGCTCGCGCCAGCTGGCTGCCGGGACGACGGGGGCGCCGGTGCTCAAGGCGAGGATCGCGACGCTGCGAAAGGTGCCGGCCGGATGTCCGAAAAAATCCACCACGATCGCGTCCCGCTTGCCGGCGTGCTGATCGAAGGGGAATACCACCAGATCGCCGGCCTCCAGCCGGTCGAGGATGCCCTCGAGCCCGCCACGCTTGGGCAGGACGCCGAAACCCGCCTGCCGGAACCGGCGCGTGACCAGCGCATCGAGCCAGCGCGGCTTGAAGGGTCGCCGCACGAAGTAGATCCGGCCGCGCGCGTGCGGATAGTTGCCCAGCCCGGCCGCGGTCGCCACTTCCCAGTTGCCGAAGTGCCCCGTGATGACGATGACGCCCTTGCCCTGCCCGAGCGCGGCCTCGAGGCCATCGATATTCTCGACGCGTACCATCCCCGCGCGCCGGTTCGCCGAAGTCCATGGGAACCAGAGAAACTCCCATGCAAGCCGTCCGAGATGTCCGTAGTGGGCCTGCGCGAGGCGCTCGATCTCGTCTCCGGCCACGCGATCGCCGTAGACGCGGCGGAGGTTCTCCAGGATCACACCGCGCCGGAACGGCAGGAGGCGATAAATGACCCTGCCAAGGAGCGGCGCTTCGATGCGGGCCGGCTCGCCGAGCGCGACCGCCGAGGCGCTGGTCCGGTCGTGCGTCAGCGACAACGCGATCGTCTTCACGCGGTTGCGGTCGAGCACTTCCTGTGCGCGATCGCTGAGGACGACGCGCGGGGCGCCGTAGTCGTCCCGCGCGACGGCGAAGTCGGCCGGGCCGATGGCGCCCAGCGCCGTCTCGCGCGGAAAGAGCTTCAGGCAGGCCTCCTTGGCCGCGAAGCGCGCGGCGAGGCTCGCGGCCCGGCCGGGCCCGTCCCCGGCGTCCTGCAGCTCGGTGGGAGAGAAGATCCGCGCGAGGTCGTCGGCGGCAGTCTCGCGGATCAGCCGCTCGATGCGCGCGATCTCGACCGAGTCGATGCCGCACCGGTTGGGCGCCTCGACGACGGCCGCCATCGGCTACTCGGCGGCAGCGCGGATCAGCAGGGCGGCGTTGGTTCCGCCGAATCCGCGCGAGAGGACCAGCGCGACATCGCCCCGGGGCACTTGGGGCGTCGCCGCCACCGAAAGTCCAGCGCAATCCGGATCGAGCTCGTTCAACGCCGCGATGCCGGGCACGACCCGCCGGCGGAGCGCGTCGATCGCGACGACCGCCTCGATCATTCCCGATGCGGCGAGCAGATGCCCGAACGCCCACTTGAACGCCGTCGTCGGCGGCGGCGCGGCGCCGAACACGCCACGGATCGCCCTCGCCTCCGAGACGTCGCCGGCCCGTGTTCCGTTACCGTGCGCGACGATCATCCCGACCTCCGCTGGGCGGAGTCCGGCGTCCTCGAGCGCAAGCGCGATCGCGCGCGCGAGCCCGTCGCCGTCGTCGCGGATCGGGAGCAGTCCTTCACCCTCGCTGGCCGCGCCACTGCCGAGGATCTCGCCGAGTGCGGGTGCCCCACGGGCGGCCGCTGCCGGGGCGGTCTCGAGCACCATCGCCCCCGCGCCCTCGCCCATCGCGCTCCCGTTGCGCGCGACGTCGAACGGCCGCAGCGCTTTCTCGCTCAGCAACCCGATGCCGTGATAGTAGAGGACCATCTGGGGCTCGATCGAGGCGTCGTGGGCGATCGCCACCGCACGTTCGCATTCCCCGGTTCGCACGGCCTGTGCGGCTTCGACGATCGCGAGCGTCCCGCTGACGCTGTGGTTGGTGATGCAGGCATTCGGACCCTTCAACCCGTGCCGGATGCCGACGTGGCAGAGCACGTTGTTCGGCAGCGACCGCAGCAGCCACATCGGGTTGACGCTGGTCTCGAGCTCGCGGCCGAAGGCCTCGAGGCTCCCGCCCGCCACGGCTAGGAGCGGGAAATAGTCGTACTGGTCGTGGTACGAACCGCCGCCCGAGCCGACGTACACGCCGGTGGCGTCGCTGAATCGGGCTGCGGCCGCCTCGTCCAGCGAGTCGCGCGCAGCCGCGAAGCCCGCCGCATCGATCGCCCGGCCGGCGGCATAGATGCCGAAGACATCGGTGCGGCGGATCAGCTTGTGGAGCTTGCGATCGCCGAGCAGCGCATTGGCGTTGTAGTCCGCCACCTCGGCCGCCGCGCGCACCGGCCAGCCCGAAGCATCCCACTGGCCGATCGGCCCGATCGCGGAGCGCCCCGCGCCGATCGCGTCCAGGATTTCGGCCGGCATCGTACCGGCGCCGCAGATGGCGCCGGTGCCGGTGACGACGATGCGCTCCCGGGCCGCCATTCTCGCGCTAGACGGCCGACCCCGGTCGGCCGTCCACCTCCTCGGGGTGGCGCAGGGCGATGCAGCTGTTCGAACCGCCGAATCCGAGCGAGTTGGACAGCGCGATCCGGACGCGGCGCCGGCGCGACTCGCCGCGCACGATATCGACGTCGCAATCCGGATCGAGCTCGCGCAGATTGGCGTTGACGGGCAGCGTCCCGCGGTCGATCGCGAGTGCACAGATCGCCGCTTCCACCGCGCCCGCACCGGCGATCAGGTGACCCATCACGCTCTTGGTCGAGCTCACCGCGACGCTTTTCGCATCCGCCCCGAAGACCGCGCGGACCGCGGCGCACTCGCTCCGGTCGTTCATCAGGGTCGAGGTGCCGTGCGCGTTCAGGTAATCGACCTCCTCCAACTCGGCGCCGGCGTCCCGCAGTGCCTGCCGCATCGCCTGGATCGGCCCGTCGCCCGATGGATGCGAGTCGGTGATGCGGTAGCTCGACAGCGAGTTCCCGTCCCCGGCGAGCTCGGCGTAGATCCTCGCACCGCGCCGCCGGGCGGCTTCCCATTCCTCGAGCACCAGGAAGCCCGCGCCCTCTCCGAGCACGAAACCGTTGCGGGTCGCATCGAACGGACGGCTCGCCCGCTCCGGGGTCTCGTTATCGGCCGAAACGGCATGCAGCAGGCAAAACCCCGCGAGGCCGACCGGGTTGATCATGGAATCGAACCCGCCGGCGAGCACGCGATCGGCCACCCCGCGGCGGATGATCTTCAGTGCCGTTCCCACCGCCTGACCGCCGGACGCGCACGCGGTGTGGACCGACGTCGCGTAGCCACGGATTCCGAACCGCCGCAGCAACAGCGACACGCCCGCGGTGGACTGGCTCCGGCAAAACACGAGCGGATCGGCGGCCGACCCTTCGGTCGGGACGAGGCGGCTCGGGTCGAACTCCCCATTCGGCGCCACTCGGACCTGGACGTCCGCGAGATCGTCGAAGGTCACGCCCATCATCCCGGTCCCGACCACGCAGCCCCAGCGCGCCGCATCAACAGCGGTGGGGCGAACACCAGCGTCGCGGATTGCCTGTTCCGCGGCGGCGAGGGCGAACCGATGCGATCGGTTCGCGAACTTCAGGAGCTTGCGGTCGTCGGTCGCGCGCGCCGCGTCGAAGCCCTTCACTTCGGCGGCGATGCGGACCGGGAAGCCGCTCGCGTCGAAGAGGCTGATCGGCGCGGCAGCGCTGCGGCCGGCGAGCAGGGACGCCCACGTCGTCTCCACGTCCAAGCCCGCGGGGGTCACGAGCCCGAGACCGGTGATCGCGACCCGGCGCCGCGGCCCGGTCATGCGCCGCTCCCGGGCGCAATCTCGACCCGCGCGGTCGAGACCGTCTTGCCCTCGATCCTGGCAGCGAGGCTCGCCGTGACCGCCCCCGCCCGCTCCGGCTGCAGCTCGATCCGCAGCTCGACCGTCTGGCCCGGCAGGATGAACGAGCGCATCTTTACGTCGGTGACCCGGGCAGGGTGAAACGGAGGCGTCCCGTGAGCGCCTTCGCGCGCGAGCTCCAGCGCGAGCTCGACCTCGCTGTGTAGCAGCAGGGTCCCGGGAAAAACCGGGCGGCGCGGGAAATGATCGCCGAAGAACGGCGCCGATTCGGGTACGCGCAGCACCGCTCGCAGCGCGCGGCCGGGCGTTCGCTCGAGGACTTCGACCGCCGGCTCCGGGAGGAGTCGGAAGCGTCCGCCCGGTGCGCCCATCGCGCACAGCACCTCGAAATCCGCGCGCACCGCTTCCGGCGCGTCGAAGTCTTCCATCGCCAACATCGGCCCGACACAGTGCTTGAGCTCGAGCAGCGGTACGCCGTTCACTCGTGCGGCGCCGCCGTACGCGATCGCGTCCTCGTCGCAGGTCTCGATTTCCACTGCCAGCTCCAGGAGGTCGCCCGGGCTCGCGACGCCGAGGTACGCAATTTCGCCCGCAAGTCCCGCCACCGGCCGCCGGCGGAAGCCGAGCTTCGCCATGCCCGCCCAGGCGGCGAGCTGTCCGATGGCCTCGGCGACGAGCGCGGAGGGGAAGCGCCGAAGGTCGCCCGGGATCGCGTAGCGACCCACCGCCCGCACTCCCGGTTCGACCTGCGCGATCCGGTCAACAAAGGAGAACGCGCTAAAGCGCTCAGCCATCCTACCCTTCGCGCGACGGACCGTGAACCGCCTTCAAGCCGCCGGCTGGGCGGCCCGCTGGGCGCGGATCACCACCTTGCAGAACGTCTCCGGCGTGAAGAGCCGCGGGATGTCCGCGCTCTTCAGCGGCGTGCGGAATCGCTCGGCCGGAACCTCGCTCAGGAACTCGCGCAAGCGCGCGAGCCCCGCCTCGGTCACGACGCCCTTCTGCTCGAAATCCGATTCGGCGAGATCGCCGCGCGCGTCCTCGACGATCTTGCCGCGCGGGATTTTCACACCGAAACTGCGCTCGAGCCGGAACACGAGGTCCAGGAAGTCGATCGACTCGGCATCGAGCCCTTCGATGAGCGGCACGTCGAGCTTGACCTCGCCGACGTCGACGCCGAGTGCGTCCGCGATGACCTGCGCGACCTTGGGGTAGACCCCGGTGACCTCTTCCTTCGTGACTGCCTTCTCCGTCATGCCATTCACTCCATCTTGAAGCCGCCGTCGACGTGCAGCACCTGGCCGGTGATGTAGTCGGCGTAGCGCGAGGCGAAGAACCAGACCGCGTCGGCGACCTCCTCCGGCTGTCCGAACCGCCGCAGCAGGATGCGCGACTTCACCTCGTCCCCGGCCCGTTCGCGGATGTCTTGCGACATCTCGGTCTCGATCACCCCCGGGGCGACGCAGTTGACGGTGATGCGCCGCGGCGCAAGCTCGGCCGCGAGGGCACGGGTCAGCGCATTGATGGCGCCCTTGCTCGCCGCGTAGTTGGTCTGCCCGCGCCCGCCCTTGTCGCCCGCAACCGAGCTGAGGTTGACGATCTTGCCGGCACGGCGGGCGATCATGTGGGGCACAACCGCGCGCGTCACGTTGAACGCTCCCTCGACGTTCGTCTCGAGCACCAGGCGCACATCTTCCGGCTCGAGCAGGGCGAGGAGGTTATCACGGATCACTCCGGCATTGTTCACGAGGACGTCGATGGACGCGAGCCGTTCCACCATGCGCTCCACTGCCGCCGCACACGCCTTCGCATCGCGGATGTCGACCTGCTCCGCGGCGACCTTCAGTCCCGCGGCACGTGCCGCATCGACCACCTCGGCCGCCGCCTGTGCGTTGTCGCGGAAGAAGAAGACGACCTCGGCGCCGTCGCCCGCGAAGCGCTCGACGATCGAGCGCCCGATGCCCCGGCTGCCGCCGGTCACGAGCACGTGCTTTCCCGCCAGGCCGGAATCGGTCTGCATCATCACCTCTGGCGTTCCATCGAGAAACGTGCCGTCCGCATGATCCCGCTACGCCTTTCGAACAGCGCTACCTACCCGGAGATTGCGAAGCCACCGTCGACGAAAAGTGTATGACCGTTGACCATCGCCGCTTCCGGCAGGCAGAGGAGATAGACCGCCCCCGCGACGTCCGCCGGCGTAAGCGTCGGCCCCGCCGGTGAGCGCTCCCCGAACGATGCGAGCAATGCCTCGCGGTTCGGGAAGTACTGCAGCGCATCGGTGTCGACCACCCCCGCGCTTACGGCGTTCACGCGGATGCCGCGCGGGCCGAGCTCCTGCGCGAGCGTGCGAACCAGCGATTCGAGCGCGGCTTTCGACGCGCCGACGAAGCCGTACCCGGGCATGGCGCGCAGCGCGCCGAGACTGGACATCGCGACGATGCGGCCGCCCGCCGGCATGAGCGGCACGGCATGCTGCGCGAGCAGGCCGAGCGCGAGAGCGTTGGTCTCCATGCACCAGCGCCAGTGCTTCAGCTTCATCTCCATCGCCGGCCGCAGCACCCCGCTCGCGGCGTTGCTTACGAGGATGTCCAGGCGATCGAAGTGCCGCGCAAGCTCGGCGAACAGCTCGTCGATGCTTTCCGGGATCCCGACGCTGGCCTTGATCGGGACTGCGCGGCGTCCCAGCGCGCGGATCTCCGCGCAAAGGGCTTCCGCTTCGTCATGGCTGTTGTAGTAGTTGACCGCGACGTCGCAGCCCGCGGAGGCGAGCTTCGCCGCGACCGCGCGTCCGATGCCCCGCGCCGCTCCGGTGACCAGCGCGATCTTGCCGGCGAGAGCCTCTGGCATGGCGTCCCTATTGTTCCTTCGCAAGCGCGCGGCGCGCGCGGATGAGCTGCTGGGCCTCCAGCGCCCAGTGTCGCTTGATGCTGTACCACACGTCGGCGGCCCATAGCGCGCCGTCATCGGTGCGTTCGCGGCCGGCGGGGACGCCGTTCACCTCACCGGGCGCGTACGCGTGCAGCCAATCGCGCATCTCCTGGTCGCCCGCAAGCGGCGAAACCGCCGCGACCGTCACGTGGGAATACTCCGCCGGCAACCGCACGTTGCGAACCTTCGCGCTGCCATTGGTCTTGTACGGGTTCGTCACGTCGTTGCCGGAGAAATCCCAGGCGAGCAGGTCGACCCCGAGCGCGTAGCCGGTGAACTCCTCCACCGAGTCCGGGATGGTGCGAAGCCGACCCGCCATCCCCCACTGATTGGGCAGCAGCAGCGCAGCGCCGCCCGCTCCGACCACCGACACGTAGCCGATCTTGAGGCCGACGACCGGGCGTTCGCGGCCGGAAAGCGGATCGGTGATGGTGAACCGCTCTTCGGCCTCGTCGGTGGCTGCGTTCCACACCCGGACGTGGTCGCCGTGGGCCCCGGCGAGCTCATAGAGCACCTTGACCGCCTGGATCCCGCCCTGGCTGTGGCCGACGAGCATCGGCATCATCCCCTCGCGCTCGTAGTACCACGCCACCGCGCCGGCAATGCGGGCGCTCGGCTCGTAGGGGCTGTGCGACAGCCGACCGTCCTGCGGATGCCGGAGCTTCGCTTCCGGATAGCCCATCGAGATCAGGAAGCGCGAAAACGACTCCATCACCAGGTGGACGGGGTAGATGCCGCCGTGCAGATTCATGATCCGCGGCGTGGGCCCGGCCGCAAGCGTCATGCGCACGTCGGTCTCCGTGATGCGTCCGGGATCGAGCGCGAGGATGCGCTCTTCCAGCGCCGGGTCGAGCGCGAGTGCCCGCAGAACGGCTTGCGGGGCCGGCCTCGAAGCGACCGCTGCGCCCGGGTCTATTGGACGCGTCGTGGCACAACCGCCCACACCGATGACGGCGAGGACGGCGAGGACGGCGAGCACGCGACTCACGCCGGCGCGCCCTCCGGCAGGCCTTCGATGCACCGCGCGAACGCCGCGGACACCCGATCGATGGTCGCGCGGGAAAATGCGTCCCGGCGGAAGGACACGCCGACATGGAGCGCGGCCCCGGCGGTGCTGATCGCGAGGACGAGCGGGGAGACCGGACCGGTCGAGACCGCGCGCACGTAGTCGAGGGGCGCATCGGGGGCGCCGCCTACCGGGCGTTGCCAGAGACCGTCGATGTTGAGCGCCGTGACCCCACCCCAGGCTGGATAGTTCTTGGCGAAGAACCGGCGCCGGCGCGCCGCGGAAAGGAACGGCCAGATCGCACTCGACACGCCGAGTGCGAAGATATTCTGCAGGTACCCCTTCCGCCGCTTGACCACCGTAGTCGCGGCGTGGACATCGCGCGCGAGCTCGTGCAGCGTGATCCCGTCGGGCACCGGATGCACGACGAGGAAGGACGCGAGAAACTGCCCGAACGTGTCGCGCACGTCGGCGCGGAAATCGTCCCTGATGTTCACGATGGATGCCACCGCGAGCTGCGTGCGTCGGCGCGCCTGGCCGCGCTCGGCCGCGACCGGCGACAGCGCGCACATCAGACTCGCGAGAAAGAGATCGTTGACCGTCACGCCCCAGTCCTTCCCCGTCCGGCGCAGCGCGTCGAGTTGGCGGGAGCCCAGCCTAAAGCACGTGAACGCATTGTAAGGGTCTTCGGTGCCCGCATACCGCGCACGAAAGCAGCGCCGGCTCGCGGCGAGCAGTCCGGGCAGCGTCGAAAGCCCTGCGAGCACCGCCCCCGGGTGGCGAAAGACGAGCCGCCGATAGGTCGGCGGGTAGCGTCGCAGCGCGGCCGCGTCGATCGGCCGGTGGCAATCGCCCGCGCAAGCCTCTGCGAGCCGCTTGAGCAGCAGGACGATCGAGTCGCCGCCCGCGATGAAGTGATCGTAGGCGAGACCGAGGTAGAACCACTCGGGGCCCGCGACGGCAAAGAATCGGAACGGGCTGGCGCCGGTCTGGTGGGAGAAGGGCAGGTTCAGTTGCCGCTCGAGCTCGCTCCGCAGGGCCTCCACCGGATCGCCGTTGGAAGGCAGCACCGTCAGCGCGACGCCGGCCGGCCCGCCCGCGTACCGAAACCGGCGGCGCCTCGTATCCAGCACGAGCCCGGTCAGCCCCATCGATTCGAGCTCGCGCGCGATGCACTGTTCGAGCCGCGCCTGATCGAGTCTCCGGCGAACCCGCACGGCATGGACGCCGCTGTAGGGATGGAGCTCGCACCAACGCAGCATCGTGCGCTGGAAGACGTTCAGTCTCCCGGACACGCTAGCCTCCGGCTCCGGCGAGCCGGCGACGGGCGCGGATCAACCGCTGGGCTTCGATACACCAGTGCTTCTTCACGCTGTACCAGATGTCCGCGGCGTGCAGGATGTTGCTCGCGTCGACCCCGGCACCGGCAGGCAAGTCCACGGGTTTGCCGTCCGGCGTGTAGGCGTCGATCCACGCGCGCGTGAGCTCGTTCGCGGCGAGGTGGCTGGTAAGCGGGAGCGTGATGTGCCAATACGCGGCGGGAAGCATCACGTTGCGGACGACCGCCGAACCGGTCGCTCGGTACGGATCGGCTGGCGTATCCTCACCGAACGTACCCGCCAGCAAGTCCCACTCGATGAAGAATCCGGTGAACTCGCCCACGGAGTCCGGGATGCGGCGCAGCTTCGCCAGCATGTCGCGCTGCCCGAGCAATACGCGCATCACCTTGCCGGTCGCGAGCGCAGTCGCGTACGGAACCTGCAGGCCCACGACCGGCCGCTTGTCACCGGTCAGCGGGTCGATGACGGCGAAACGTGCCTCCGATTCATCGATGAGCGGGTTCCAGACCGGGATCTCGCCGCCAAAGCCGCCTGCCAGCTCGTGCAGCACGCGGATCGCGAGCATCCCGCCCTGGCTGTGGCCGATCAGCATCGGCATCATGCCTTCACGCTCGTAGTGCCACGCGAGCGAGCCGGCGAGCTGACGGCTGTCCGTGAAGCTGCTGTACGAACGGCGGCCGTCGCGCGGGTTGCCGACGCGCTCTTCCGGGTAGCCCATGGCGACGAGAAATTCGGCGAACGGCGCCATCGTCACCAGTGGGACGCTGCCATGCAGGTTCACGATCCGCGGCGCCGGCGCGCGCGTGAGCACCTCCCTCACCTCCCGATCGACGATCCGCTCCGGGGCGAGCGCGAGGATCTGGTCCTCCGTCGCGCGGTCGAGCGCCATCGCTTGCAGCACGGCGCCCGGCAGCACCTCGCCGGCCCGGAATACATCCTGAGCGGGCGCGAGCGGCGCAGCCGCGAGAATCGCGATCACCCCCCCGAGGCGGCATCCAGCCCGCAGCAGACTCACGAACCGCGCGCGAAGAAACGCGGAAGAAACCGGCCCGTCCCCGCGCAGTACCGCTCGTAGCGCCCGCCGAGGGTCGCACGCAAAAATCGCTCCTCGTTTCGCGCCTTCAGGATCATCAGCAGAATGTGCACGGCGCCGACCGCCAGCATGGGAACATTGGCGACGACGACGACGGAGCACACCATGAGCAGCATGCTGAGCGCGTAGATCGGATGCCGAATGTGCGCGTAGAGGCCGTCGGTGACGAGCTCGGTGTTCTGGTCGGGCGCCACCGCCATCCGCCAGCTCTTGCCCATCCGCGCCCAGCATTCGATGGTGAGTGCGAGGCACAGCACGCCGCACCCCGCCGCGGCCCAGCGAATCGCGGCATAGACGGGGTCGCGCCCGAATGCGGAGACCGCCCACGGGTCCTGCGTTCGGGTGGCGGCGAGATACGGTAGGACGACCCAGGCGACGACGAGCGGCACCCAGATGACCCACAGGAGTTGCTCGAGCGGCTGCCGCGGCACGACCCCGGAGAGCTTGCGCGTCCCCTTTTTTCGCACGCGGACGACCATGACGCCCACGCCGATCCAGTACGCCGAGATCGTCGCCGACAGCATGAGTGCCGGCAGGTCCTTCATCGACGCATCTCACCCTGCCTGTTGCCGGAGCCGAAGAGTCGAGGCTCGCCGGCTAGGCCGCGGCGCGGTGCGACGGTGCGAACGCCGCTTCCATCTCCCGTCGGAACCGCACCGCCACGCTCGCCGCGTCGGTTTGGACATCGGCCCATCGGACCGGTGCCCCGGCTGCGACCGGGTTGATGAGCTTGACGTCGTGAGCGAGCCCGAGCGGGAGGGCGCCCGCGCTCAGCGAGTCTTCGGCGGGGGCGAGCTTGCCGTACACCGCGTAGCCGCCCTCCCCATCGAGGATCTCGCCCGCCCGGAGAGCGCGCTTGGCGGTCGCGACGACGTCGGCGCGAAACCCGGTGGCACACCCGGTCGGCTCACCCCGTAACCCTACCGAGGCGACGGAGATGCCGACTTCGAGACCGATAAGATGCCAGCGCTTGTAGAGGCAAGCGTAGCGTCCGCCGGGATCGGTGCGGACACCGTATTCCGTGAAGCAGCGCCGGATGTATTCGGTTTCGCCCTCGAACACCACCCACACACCGAAGCGGATGTCGTACGGGACCACCCGCCCGTCCGGTTCGAGCGACGACACCACCTCCACCTGCCCCTTGTGATGGAGCTGGCCGCCCTCTTCCCTCGGCCGCATGACCGACGGGAGGTCGTCGATGCTCGCGGGCGGAAACGCTAGACCCTGTGGGGCCGGGGTGAGCCCGGTCGCATTGCACACCGCGGTGCTCTCGATCGCCGGCTTCGAACCATCGAGAAACGAGTTGAACATCTTCGGATTCAGCCCCCCGACGCGCGCCTGCTCCGGCGTGAGGCCGTAGTACTGCCAGACCGTCTCCGGCGTGGACTGCGCGTAGTGCGGCAGCCACTTGTGACCGCGTCCGGCAGCCACCACGCTGAACCCGGCCGCGCGCGCCCAATCGACCAGGTCGCAGATGAGCGCCGGCTGGTCGCCGTAGGCAAGGCTGTAGACGACGCCCGCCGCCGCGGCTCTCCGCGCCAGCAGCGGCCCGCAGAGCGCATCGGCTTCGACGGTGACCATGACGACGTGCTTGCCGTGCGCGAACGCCGCGAGGGCGTGCGTTACCGCCGCGATCGGGTTGCCGGTCGCCTCGACGATGATCTCGATACCGGGATGCCCGACCAGGGCCTCCCAGTCGTCGCCCACGTGGGTGAGCCGCTGCGCGAGCGCCGCGTCGAGCGACGGGGCGCCATGCGCCTCGGGCGGCCAGCCGATCCGGTCGAGGTTGGCGCGCGCATTGGCCGGGGACAGATCGGCGATACCGACGAGATGCAGTCCGGGTGTTTTCGGGACCTGCGCGAGGTACATGGCGCCGAACTTTCCGGCGCCGACGAGGCCGACGCGCAGCGGCCGGCCTTGAGCGGCGCGCTCGGTGAGCTTGGCGTACAGATTCATCGCGGCCTCTTTCGGGGGCTGGAACGAGCGCTCACGCCGCGAGCGGTACCGGCCTTAGCGCGTCCTCGGGCGTGCCGTCCTTCCACGGCAATGCGACATCATAGTCGCGCAGCAGACAGTCGTCCGGAAGAGCGGCGATCGGGGTGAAGTCGCGATGGGCGATGTACGCCGGGCGCTTGAAGCGCCGAATGTGGTTGGAGACCGCGCATAAGCTGAGGTAAACGTTCCATCGATCCCAGGGCGAAAGATTGGCGGTCGAGGCATGCACCAGGCAGCCGTGGAACATGATCATCGATCCGGCCGGACCCTTCGGAGCCACCAGCCCGCCGCGTTCGACCAACTTGCCGATCGTGTCGTGATCGATGGTCCAGAGCGGATAGCTCGTGGTCGTCGTGTCGTGTCCGGCCTCGACGACGCCGAGGCGGTGGCTACCAGGGATGAACATGAGCGGCCCGTTGAACTCGTTCACTTCGTTCAGGAAGATCGCCACGTTCATCGCGCGCGCCGTGGGCATGAGGTCGTCCGCCTGCCAGGTACCGAAGTCCTGATGCCACTGCCACAGGTCGCCGTCGAAGGCGACCTTGCCGTTGATCTTGAACTGATGCATGTAGACGTCTTCACCGAAGAGGGTGGTCACCGGGTCGATCATCCGCGGGTGGCGGGCGAGCCGGGCGAAGACGCTCGAGTACATGTGGGCCGCGAAGTTGGTGCGTACCGCGTCGCTGTCCTTCTCGCGCACGTTCTCGGGCCGGCTCTGCGCGAAGAGCCGCGGGACTTCGTCGGTGAGGACTTTGATCTCGGCCTCCGAGAACAGGCTCGGAAAGAAGAGATAGCCGTCGCGGTCGAACTGCTCACGCTGCTCCTCGCTGAGTCTCATGATGCCTCCTCGCTGAGAGTGGGTTGATCAGGATGCCGCGGATCCGGATTCCGCGAGCCGGGTCGCGTGCCTTGCGCCGGCCGCCACGCGGCACGGTGTTTGTGCCCTCGAGGATACCCCTGGCCGGGCTCCCGGTGGTCGTCCAACACGTGCGCACGCCCTTTCAAGGAGGCTGGAACCCCGCTCGCACGGTCGCGAGCTACCTCGAGGGCTGGCCCCGAGGCTGATCGACGATCTGGAAGAAGATCTCGTCCCGGCGGACCATGCCGAGTTCGAAGCGCGCGCGCTCCTCGACCGCTTCCAGCCCCTGCTTCAAATCCCGCACTTCCGCGTCCAAGGCGTCGTTACGAGCCTGCAGCGCCTCGTTCTTGCCTCGCTGCACGGCGAGTTGCCGATCCGACTCCCAGACGCGCGCCCAGCCCCCCTTGCCGAGCCAGAGCGGATACTGGATCAGCACGAGCAGCAGGGCGATGACGGCGGCGAGCGTGCGCATCTATCGCAGCTGGTAGAACGCGTCGCGCCCCGGATAGCTCACCGCATCGCCGAGGTCTTCCTCGATGCGGAGCAGCTGGTTGTATTTCGCCACGCGGTCGGAGCGCGAGAGCGAGCCGGTCTTGATCTGGAGGGCGTTGGTGCCGACGGCGATGTCGGCGATGATGGTGTCCTCGGTCTCCCCGGAACGATGGGAGATCACCGCGGTGTAGCCGGAGCGCTTTGCGAGCTCGATCGCGGCGAACGTCTCGGTCAGGGTGCCGATCTGGTTGACCTTGATCAGGATCGAATTGGCCACGCCGAGCTTGACGCCCTCCTTGAGCAGCCGCGTGTTGGTCACGAAGAGATCGTCGCCGACGAGCTGCACCCGCTTGCCGAGGGTTTGCGTGAGGACCTGCCAGCCGTCCCAGTCGGACTCGGCCATCCCGTCCTCGATGCTCACGATCGGGAACCGGTCGGCAAGCGTCTCGAGATAGTCGGAGAACTCCTTTGCCGAGAGCTCGAGCTTCTCCGCGGCGAGCCGGTACTTGCCGCGCTCGTAGAACTCCGAGCTTGCGCAGTCGAGCGCAAGCGCCACGTCGCCGCCCGGCATGTAGCCGGCCGCCTCGATCGCCTGCATCATCAGCTCGAGCGCGGCGGCGTTCGACGGGAGGTTCGGGGCGAAACCGCCTTCGTCGCCGACCGTCGTCGACAGCCCCTTTGCCTCGAGCAGCGACTTCAGCGAGTGGAAGACCTCGGCCCCACAGCGCAACGCCTCGCGGAAGCTCTGCGCGCTGATCGGGATGACCATGAACTCTTGCACGTCCAGGCTGTTGTTCGCGTGCGCACCGCCGTTGATGACGTTCATCATCGGCACCGGCATCTGCATCGCACCCGAGCCGCCGAAATAGCGGTAGAGCGGCAGCCCGGACTCCTCGGCCGCCGCCTTGGCGACCGCCATCGACACCGCGAGCAGGGCGTTCGCGCCGAGCCGCGCCTTGTTCTCGGTGCCGTCGAGCTCGATCAGCGTCCGGTCGATGAAGCTCTGCTCCAAGGCGTCGAGCCCCATGATCGCTTCGGAGATTTCGGTATTGATGTGCTCGACCGCCTTGAGCACGCCTTTACCCCTATAGCGCATCTTGTCGCCGTCGCGCAGCTCGAGCGCTTCGCGCGCGCCGGTCGACGCGCCGGAGGGCACCGCCGCGCGGCCGATGACGCCGGATTCGAGCAGCACGTCGGCCTCGACCGTCGGGTTGCCCCGCGAGTCGAGGATCTCCCGGGCCACGACATCGACGATCGAGCTCATGCGGTTTTCACTTTGATCTCTTGCATCCCGCAGCTTGTCCCGCGGCTACTCCTACGCCCGTGCGCGCGGGTTCCCTCATAGCGAGCACTCCGCGAATCCGCGTCGTTTGACCAGCGCATCGATGTCCTTCAGCGTCGCGAGCAGCGGCTTCATGAGCTGGAGCGGCCACGCGTTCGGACCGTCCGAGAGCGCCTTCGCCGGATCCGGGTGCGTCTCCATGAAGAGCCCGGCGACGCCCGTCGCAACGGCGGCGCGCGCGAGCACCGGCACGAACTCCCGCTGACCGCCGCTCGAAGTCCCCTGTCCACCGGGAAGCTGCACCGAATGGGTCGCGTCGAAAACCACCGGGCAACCCGTATCCCGCATGATCGAGAGCGATCGCATGTCGGACACGAGGTTGTTGTACCCGAACGAAACCCCACGTTCACAGACCAGGATGTTGTCGGCCGCCGCCGGATCGTCGGGGCGCGCGGCGCGCGCCGCCTCCCTGGCCTTGTCGACGACGTTCTTCATGTCCGCGGGCGCGAGGAACTGCCCTTTCTTGATGTTCACCGGTCGCCCCGCACTCGCCACGGCATGGATGAAGTCGGTCTGCCGGCACAGGAAGGCCGGAGTCTGCAGCACGTCGACGACCGCAGCGACCTGCGCGATCTCCTCGATCTCGTGCACGTCGGTCAGCACGGGGACGCCGACGGCGCGCCTGACCTCGGCGAGAATATCGAGACCCTGCTCCATTCCGGGCCCCCGGAACGACTTCCCGGAGCTCCGGTTCGCCTTGTCGTAGGACGACTTGTAGATCAGCGGCACGCCGACGCTCGCGCAGATCTCGCGGAGCTCCCCGGCAGTGTCGAGCGCCAGCTGGCGCGACTCGACCACGCAAGGCCCCGCGATGAGGAAGAGCGGCTGGTCCAGCCCGACGTCGAACCCGCAGAGCTTCATCGGCCTATGCCGCCGCGACTGCGGGCGTTGACTGCTCGGTCTGCAGGCGGACGGCCGCTTCGACGAAGCTCTTGAACAGCGGATGCCCGGCGCGCGGGGTGGAAGTGAACTCGGGGTGGAACTGGCACCCGATGAACCACGGGTGGTCGGAGAGCTCGATCACCTCGCAGAGTGATTCGGCCTTCGTTCGCGCAGCGACCTTGAGGCCCGCCGCCTCCATGCGCGGCAGATAGTGATTGTTGACTTCGTAGCGATGCCGGTGCCGTTCGCTGACGACGTCGCTCTTGTAGACGCGATGCACCAGCGTGCCCGGGACGATATCCGCCGGCTGGGCCCCGAGCCGCATCGTGCCGCCGAGGTCGGAGCGCTCATCGCGCCGGTGGACTCGGCCGTCGGCATTCATCCACTCGGTGATCAAGGCGATGACCGGGTGCGGTGTCTCCGGATCGAACTCGGTGCTGTTGGCGCCGTCGAAGCCGGCCCTGTTGCGCGCGAACTCGATCACCGCGAGCTGCATCCCGAGGCAGATGCCGAGATAGGGGATACGGTTCTCGCGCGCATACTGGATCGCCCGGATCTTGCCCTCGACCCCGCGCTTGCCGAACCCGCCCGGGACGAGGATCGCATGAGCGCCCTGCAGCGCGCCGACGCCGTCGCGCTCGATCGACTCGGAGTCGATGTACCGGATGTCGATCTTGCTCCGCGTGTGGATGCCGGCGTGAATCAGCGCCTCGGTGAGGGATTTGTACGACTCGGTGAGGTCGACGTACTTCCCCACCAGGGCGATCGTCACCTGGTGCTGCGGATGCTCGAGCCCCCAGACGAGCTTCTCCCATATCGACAAGTCCGCCGGGCGGGCGAGGATGTCGAGCTTGTGGCAGACGATCTCGTCGAGCATCTGCCGGTGCAGCATGCCCGGGATCTTGTAGATCGAGTCGACGTCCCAGACGGAGATCACCGCCTCGACCACGAGGTTGGTGAACAAGGCGATCTTTCCGCGCTCCTCGTCGGGCAGCGGCTTGTCGCAGCGGCACAGAATCGCGTCGGCCTGGATGCCGATCTCGCGCAGCTCCTTGACCGAGTGCTGGGTCGGCTTGGTCTTGATCTCGCCCGCCGACTTGATGTACGGCACGAGCGTGAGATGGAGGTAGCAGGTGTTCCGCTGTCCCAGCTCGAGCCGCATCTGGCGTACCGCCTCGAGAAACGGGAGCGACTCGATGTCCCCGACCGTCCCGCCGATCTCGACGATCGCCACGTCGGCACCGTTCGCACCGCGGGCGATCGAGCTCTTGATCTCGTCGGTAATGTGCGGGATGACCTGGACGGTGCGCCCGAGATAGTCGCCGCGGCGCTCTTTCTTGATGACGCTCTCGTAGATCTGACCGGTGGTGAAATTGTTCCACCGCTTCATCTTCGCGCTCTGGAAGCGCTCGTAGTGCCCGAGATCCAAGTCGGTCTCGGCGCCGTCCTCGGTCACGAACACCTCCCCGTGCTGGAAGGGGCTCATCGTGCCGGGATCGACGTTGATGTAGGGATCGAGCTTGAGAAGGGTGACTTTGATGCCGCGGGATTCGAGGATCGCGGCGAGAGAGGCGGCGGCTATGCCCTTCCCCAGCGAGGAGACCACGCCGCCCGACACGAACACATACTTGGTCATCGAGGAACCGGGAATCGGGTTAGCCGATCATAGCCCAATTCCCCTCCGCTCTCAACGCGCGCCGCCACGCGAACAGCGGCGAATGCGCGCCGGCGCGCGTGGGAACCGCGAAGAGCGCGTGTCAGGTCAGACGCCCATCTCGACCGCCCGGATCGACTCGACCCGGATTTCCTCCGTCAGCCGCGCCTTGTAGTCCGAGAACGCCGCCGTGGTCTTGAGCGTGTAGTGCCTCGGATGCGGCAGCTCGATCCGGACATCGCTCTTCAGCCGTCCGGGGCGGGCGGTCATCACGCCTACCCGATTCCCCATGAAGATCGCCTCGTCGATATCGTGGGTCACGAAGATCACCGTCTTGCGGTCCGCCTCCCAGATGCCGAGCAGCAACTCCTGCATGAGCGCCCGGGTCTGGTTGTCGAGCGCGCCGAAGGGCTCGTCGAGAAGCAGGATCTTGGGATCGTTGGCGAGCGCGCGGGCGAGCGCCGTCCGCTGCTGCATCCCACCGGACAACATTTTCGGGTAGTGATTCTCGAATCCACCGAGCCCGACTCGCGCCACGTACTGGCCGACGATTCGGTCCTGATCGGCTTGGGAAGCGCCTTTCTCCCGCAGGCCGAAGCAGATGTTCTCCCGCACCGTCAGCCAGGGAAACAGGGTGTACGACTGAAATACCATCCCGCGATCGGGGCCCGGGCGGGCCACCGGCTGGCCGTCGAGCAGTACGCGCCCCGTCGTGGGCTGATCCAGGCCGGCGACGATGCGCAGGAGCGTCGACTTACCGCAGCCGGAGGGCCCGAGAATCGCTATGAAGTCGTTGTCCTCGACCACGAGATCGGTGCGCTCCAGCGCGCGGGTCGGCGGACCCTCCCGGATCCCCGGGAAAACCCGCGAGACATTCTCGACAACGAGCTTCGACATACGCTTGCGAACGAGGGGATGTCCCCCTATTCATCGCTCCGAGCCAGGCGCACCTGCGTGCGTCCCTAGAAGGCCCAGGGGAAGGCTCGGCGGTTCATCCATTTGAATGCTAGGTCGGACGCGAGCCCGATCACGCCGATCATGAAGATGCCGAAGATCATCTGGCCGGTGTCGAGGAGGCGCTGGCTGTCCATGATCATGTGGCCGATGCCGCTCTCCGCGCCGACTAGCTCCGCTACGATGACGTAAGTCCACGCCCAGCCGAGCACGAGCCGCAGGACCTCGGCGATCTGCGGCGCTGCCCCGGGGAGCATCACCCGCTTGACGATGCCGCTTGCATCCGCTCCGAGGGTGTACGCGGCCTCGACGAGATCGCGCCGCGTGCCGCCGACCGTCACCGCGACCATGAGAATGATCTGGAACACCGACCCGAGGAAGATCACGGCGAGCTTCTGCGTTTCGCCGACACCGGCCCACAAGATCAGCAACGGGATGAATGCCGAGGCCGGCAGATACCGGCAGAACGAGACGAACGGTTCGAGGAACGCCTCGATCGGCTTGAAGGCCCCCATCGCGATGCCGAGCGGGACCGCTACGATCGCCGCCAGCACGAAGCCGCCGACGACGCGGAACACGGTGATGCCGATGTCGCGGAGAAAGCCGAACTCGGTGAACAGGTCGTAGCCGGTGACGAGCGTCGCGATCGGCGTTTTCAGGAACATCGTGTCGATGACGCCGCCGAACGTCACCGCCGCCCACGCTGCGAAGAACAGCACGAAGAACGCCGCGCCGAGCGCGAGCCGCGCCCCGTTGGAGACCGGCTTAAGGGGTTCGAGCATCGCTCGCGCACGCGCGGGCGGGGCGGCCGCCGACGCGCCCGACGCTTTCCCGCTTTATTGGAACCGGAGGTCCACCATCTCCTTCGCCGACGGCTCCTTCTCGATCACCCGGTTCGACTTCAACACCCGCACCGCAAAATCGATGAACTGCGCCGACTCCTTGGCATAGTAGGCCTTGTTCGCCACGCGATCGGTCCAGGTGATGAACGACGCGGAGCCGCCGAACTGCTCGCCGGTCTGCTTCACGACGCCGCCCATGATCTCGTGCGCCTTCTGCGGCTCGCGCTGGATCATGTCGAGCGCCTCGAAGAAGCTGTCGACGACCGCCTTCACGACCTTGGGACTCTTCTCGATGAAGTCCTTCCGGAACACGAGTGTGTCGATCACCACCGGGTACTCCTTGGTCGTGACCAGGATCTTGCCCGCGTCCGGCTTGGCGCGCACCGTCGACAGGTACGGCTCGTAGGTCACTGCCGCGTCGTTCTGGCCCGTCACGAACGACTGCGCCGCCGGCTGTGCGCCCATCGTCTGGCGGATCACGTCGCGGATCGAGAGCCCGTTCTTTTCGAGGATGTACGACAGCATGAAGTGCTGCACCGTCCCGGGCCCGTCGACCGCCACCGTCTTGCCCTTCAGATCCTTGATCGAGCCGATTCCGCCGCGGACCGCGATGCCGTCGCCGCCGTTCGACTTGTCGATCAGCACCACCTGCACGGTCGGGATGCCGGCCGAGGTCCACACGATGTGCTGGTCGACGGTGGTCGCCGCCGCGTTGAGCGCGCCGGCCGCGAGCGCCGCCGAGCGCTGCACCGGCGGGATGAACCGGATCTCCGCGTCGACGCCGTTCTTCTTGAAGATGCCGGCCTTATCGGCCAGCGAGAGCGGGGCAAACCCCGTCCAGCCGCTCATCCCGAGTACGACCTTTTCCTGAGCGGACGCGGCGATCGCGGTAACCGCGATCGCTGCAGCCGTGGCGATGACGATGGTTCGCATGACGATCTCTCCCTGAAAGACGCTTCGATTCTAGCGCTGATGGCATGATTGCAACGGTTTGGAGACACGACGGTTTAGAGACACGACGGTTTAGAGACACGACGGTCTAGAGAGACGGTCCGGGATCACATCATGGTGCACGCCTTCCCTAGCCTCGCCCTGTCCAGGGTCGATCATGTCGGCAGCCTGCTTCGCCCTGAACGTCTCAAGCTCGCGTTCCGACGTCAGGCCGGAGACCGCCACACCCGCGATGCGCTGCGCGCGGCCCAGGATGCGGCAATCCGCGAGGTGATCGCCGCGCAGATCGCACACGGTCTGCCGGTGGTGACCGATGGCGAATACCGGCGCCTCAACTGGCAGGTCAGCTTCTCGGAGATCGACGGCTGGGATCTATGGGGCGGCTCGTGGCGCAGCTTCCTGCAGCATCCGGAGAACCGCGCGCCCGGGGAGCAGGCGCTCCAAAAGGGTGAGGATGCGGTCGTCTCGTTCCGCACGCCGGCGACCGCACGCCTCAAGCTGGTGCGGAGCCTGCCGCTTGCGGAATACCGGTTCATCCGCTCGGAGACCTCGCGGCCGGCCAAGATCACGCTGATGGGCCCCGACCGTGTCTGCCAGATGTGCGACCTCGAACGCTCGCGCCCCGTCTACGCCGATGCCGACGCTTTCCTCGCCGACGTCGTAGCGATCCAACGGGAGATGGTGGGCGAACTGGTTGCGGCCGGCTGCGAGTACGTCCAGATCGACGAACCGAGCTACACCGGCTACGTCGACCCGCCCACCCTCGAGCGGATGCGGGCCGGCGGGGACGACCCGCTGCAGCGCCTCGAGCGCGCGATCGCCGCCGACAACGCCGTCATCGAGGCGGCGCAGGGACGAGCCGTCTTCGGCCTCCACGTCTGCCGCGGCAACCGCGCGAGCATGTGGCATCGCGAAGGAAAGTACGACGCGATCGCCGAGGCGGTCTTCGGCGGCCTGAAGTACGACCGGCTGCTGCTCGAGTACGACACCGATCGCGCGGGCAGCTTCGCGCCGCTTCGCTACGTGCCCAAGGGCGTGATCGCCGTCCTCGGCCTGATCACCACCAAGACTGGCCGGGTCGAGACCATCGACGAACTGCGCCGCCGGATCGACGACGCGGCCCGTCATCTCCCGCTCGAGCAGCTCGCGATCAGCCCGCAGTGCGGTTTCGCGTCGGGGATCGCTGGCAACCTGCTGAGCCCGGAGGAGCAATGGCGTAAGCTCGACGTCATGCTCGAGACCGCGAGACGAGTGTGGGGACGCGCATGACCGGACCGAGGCCGATCCGGGCCGCGCGCGGCACGCAGCTGACCGCGAAAAGCTGGCTCACCGAAGCCCCGCTCCGCCTGCTTCAGAACAACCTCGATCCGGAAGTCGCCGAGCGGCCCGAAGAGCTCGTCGTCTACGGGGGCATCGGCCGCGCTGCGCGCGACTGGAATTGCTTCGATCGCATCGTCGAAACGCTCGCGCGGCTCGAAGGCGACGAGACGCTCCTCGTGCAATCGGGTAAACCGGTCGGCGTTTTCCGGACCCACGCGGATGCGCCGCGGGTGTTGATCGCCAACTCGAACCTCGTCCCGAAATGGGCGACCTGGGAGCACTTCAACGAGCTCGACCGCAAGGGATTGATGATGTACGGCCAGATGACCGCCGGCTCGTGGATCTACATCGGCAGCCAAGGTATCGTCCAGGGGACCTACGAGACCTTCGTCGAGGCTGGCCGCCAACACTATGGCGGCGACTGGTCGGGGAAATGGATCCTGACTGCGGGGCTGGGCGGCATGGGCGGCGCGCAGCCGCTGGCGGCGACGATGGCGGGCGCGTCGATGCTCGCGATCGAATGTCAGCCCTCGCGCATCGAGATGCGGCTGCGCACCGGTTATCTGGATCAGCGTGCGAGCTCGCTCGACGAGGCGCTCGCCATGATCCGGCGTGCCGGCGAGGAGAAGCGCGCGGTGTCGGTCGGACTTGCCGGCAACGCGGCCGAGCTCCTGCCGCAGATTCTGAAGCGCGCACAGAGCGGCGGCCAACGCCCGGCGCTGGTGACCGATCAGACGTCCGCGCATGACCCGGGGACCGGCTATCTTCCCGAGCGGTGGTCGGTCGAAAAATGGGAGGCGCTCCGCAAGCGCGATCCCGATGAAGTGGCGACCTCCGCGCGCGAGTCGATTGCCAATCACGTTCGGGCCATCCTCGGGTTCAAGGCGATGGGCATCCCCTGCGTCGACTACGGCAACAACATCCGGCAGGAGGCGCACAACGTCGGAGTGCAGGACGCATTCGACTTCCCGGGGTTCGTGCCGGCGTATATCCGACCGCTCTTCTGCCGCGGCAAGGGACCGTTCCGGTGGGTGGCGCTCTCGGGCGATCCCGAGGACATCTACCGGACGGACGAAAAGATCAAGATGCTCTTCCCCGGCGACAGCCACCTGCACCAATGGCTCGACTTGGCGCGCGACCGCGTCAAGTTCCAGGGCCTGCCCGCGCGCATTTGCTGGCTCGGCCTCGGCGAGCGGCACATCGCGGGCCTCGCGTTCAACGACATGGTGGCGAAGGGGATCGTGAAAGCGCCGATCGTCATCGGCCGCGACCATCTCGATGCCGGATCGGTCGCCAGCCCGAACCGGGAGACCGAAGCGATGCGCGACGGCTCGGACGCCGTCTCCGACTGGGCGTTCCTGAACGCGCTGCTCAATTGCGCGAGCGGCGCGACCTGGGTGTCGCTGCATCACGGCGGCGGCGTCGGCATGGGGTACTCGCAGCACGCGGGAATGGTCATCGTCTGCGACGGCAGCGAGGCGGCGGCGAAGCGGCTCGAGCGCGTACTCTGGAACGATCCCGCGACCGGTGTGATGCGACATGCCGATGCGGGCTACGAATCGGCGATCGCCTGCGCACGGGACCAGGGCCTGGACCTGCCCATGGCCCTCTAGGGCGCCGCGATGATCGTCGAAATCGGCACCGCACCGCTCGCCCTCGCGAGCTTGCGGGCGATCGCGCGTACGGCAGTGCCGATAAGCGTGTCCTCGGCCGCGTACGCCGCCATCGCGGCGTCGGCGCTGACGGTCGAGCGAATCGTTGCGAGCGGGGCGCCCGCCTACGGCATCAACACCGGGTTCGGGCGGCTTTCGCAGACGCGCATCGCGGCCGAAGATCTCGCGACCCTGCAGAGCAACATCGTGCTTTCGCACGCCGCCGGGACCGGCGCCCCGCTCGACGATGCGACGGTACGCCTGGTGCTCGCGCTCAAGATCGCCAGCCTCGCTCGCGGCGCCTCGGGTGTCCGGCCGGCGCTCGTCGAGCTGCTTGCCGCGCTGTACCGGCGCGGGATCCACCCCATCATTCCCGCCAAAGGCTCGGTCGGCGCCTCGGGCGATCTCGCCCCGCTCGCGCACCTCGCGCTCGCATTGCTCGGGATCGGCGATGTGCGCGTCACGGGTCGGACCATCGCCGCGAAGGATGCGCTGGCCGATGCCGGTCTCGCCCCGCTCGCGCTGGCGCCGAAGGAAGGCTTGGCGCTCCTCAACGGCACGCAGGTTTCGACAGCGCTCGCGCTGACGGGGCTGTTTGCGGCCGAGGACGCCTTCGCCGCGGCGGTCGTCGCCGGGAGCCTTTCGGTCGATGCGGCCGCCGGCAGCGACACGCCGTTCGACGCGCGCATTCACGCGCTGCGCGGGCATACCGGACAGCGCGACGTGGCCGCCCGGTATCTGGAGCTGCTCGCCGCCAGCGAGATCCGGCGCTCGCATCTCCACAACGACCCGCGGGTCCAGGATCCCTACAGCCTCCGCTGCCAACCCCAAGTGATGGGCGCGTGCCTCGACCACATCCGCTTCGCCGCCAACATCTTCGAGGTGGAGGCGAACGGCGTCACCGACAACCCGCTCGTGTTCCCGGACTCGGGCGAGGTGTTGTCCGGCGGCAACTTCCACGCCGAGCCGGTGGCACTCGCCGCCGATACCCTCGCAGTGGCGATCGCCGAGATCGGCGCCCTCTCCGAACGGCGGATCGCACTGCTCATCGACACGACGCTCTCGGGCCTGCCGCCGTTTCTGGTGGAGCACGGCGGGGTGAACTCCGGCTTCATGGTCGCGCAGGTGACCGCCGCCGCGCTCGCGAGCGAGAACAAGACCCTCGCGCACCCGGCGAGCGTCGACAGCCTGCCGACCTCGGCGAACCAGGAGGACCACGTCAGCATGGCAACCTTCGCCGCGCGGCGGCTCGGCGACATGGCGACCAACACCGCCGGGATCGTGGCGATCGAGCTGCTCGCCGCGGCGCAGGGCGTCGATTTCCGCTCACCGTTGCGAACCGCACCACGGCTGCAGGATGCACACGCCCTGGTCCGGCGCGAGGTCGCTTTCTACGATCACGATCGCTACTTCGCGCCCGACATCGCCGCGATCCAGCGGCTCGTCGAGACCGCCGCCTTCCACGAGTTCGTGCCCGGCCTGCTCCCTTCTTTCGCTCACCGCGCCTGATGGAGCCCTTCCGCTTTCGCCAGGGCGCCGGCCCGCTGCTCGTCTCGATACCGCACGCCGGCACATTCATCCCCGCGGATCTCGCCGCGCGCATGACACCGGCAGCGCTCGCAGTGCCGGACACCGACTGGCACGTCGACCGGCTGTACGATTTTCTCGACGCGCTCGAGGCCTCGGTACTCGTCGCCACCCACTCGCGCTACGTGATCGACCTGAACCGCCCCCCCGACAATGCCAGCCTTTATCCGGGACAGGACACGATCGGCCTGGTGCCTTTCGACACCGTCGGGCGCGAGCCGGTGTATCGGCCGGGAGGCGAGCCGGGGGACACCGAGATCGCCGCGCGGCGCGAGCGCTTCTGGCGGCCCTATCACGAGCGACTCGAGCGCGAGCTGGATCGGATCCGCTCGGTGCACGGCTATGCGCTCCTGTGGGATGCGCATTCGATCCCGTCCGAGGTGCCGCGGTTCTTCGCGGGCCGGCTTCCCGACCTGAACGTCGGTACCCACGGCGGCCGGTCTGCAGGCGCCGCGATCGAGGCCGCCGTGTCCGCCGCGGCGAACAGCGCCGCCGGCTACACCGCGGTGCTGAACGGCAGGTTCAAGGGCGGTTACATCACACGACACTACGGCCGTCCGGCGCGGCGGTGCCACGCGATCCAGCTCGAGCTCTCGCAACGGACGTACATGAACGAGTCGCCGCCGTTCGAGTTCCGCGAGGATCTCGCGGCGTCGCTCCGCCCGGTGCTGGGGGTGCTCCTGGAAACCTACGTGCGCACCGCTAGAGGAAGCGTATGACCCCGGACTTCACCACACCGGCGCACGGCGCTGCGCCCATTGCATAGGCGAGCGCGGCGGGCTCCGCGACATCCCAGATCGCGAGATCGCAGGCTTTCCCGACCTCGATCGTGCCGCACGCATCGGCGAGACCGAGCGCGCGTGCCGCGTGACAGGTCACCCCCGCGAGCGCCTCTTCGGGCGTCAAGCGGAACAGCGTGCAGGCGAAATTCATCGCCAGCAGAATCGAGCTGAGCGGGGATGAGCCGGGATTGCAGTCGGTGGACACCGCGATCGGCACGCCGTGATCGCGGAGCGCTTGCACGGGCGGCGCCTTCGTATCGCGCAGGAAGTAGAACGCACCAGGCAGCAGCACCGCAACCGTACCGGCGTCGGCCATTGCGCGAACGCCCGACGCGCTGGTGTGCTCGAGATGGTCGGCCGACAGCGCACCGAATCGCGCGGCGAGCGCAGCCCCGCCGAGATCGGACAGCTGGTCGGCGTGCAGCTTCACCGGCAGGCCGAGCGACCGCGCACGCTCGAATACCCGCGCCGTCTGGGCGGGCGAGAACGCGATGCCTTCGCAGAACGCGTCCACGGCGTCGGCGAGGCCCGCCTCGGCCACGGCGGGCAGCATCTCGCCGCACACGAGCGCGACGTACTCCTCTTGCCTGCCCTTGAACTCCGGCGGGACGGCGTGTGCCCCGAGGAACGTGGTCCGCACGGTGACCGGCGCCGATTCGCCGATCCGCCGCGCGACGCGCAGCTGCTTCAGCTCGGCGTCGGTGCGCAGCCCGTAGCCCGACTTGATCTCGATCGTCGTGACGCCCTCGGCGAGCAGGCGCCCGAGCCGTCGAGACGCTGCTTCGCCGAGCGCCGTTTCGGAGGCATCGCGCGTAGCCGCCACGGTCGAGACGATGCCGCCTCCCGCACGCGCAATCTCCTCGTACGTCGCGCCCTGGAGCCGCAACTCGAACTCGCGCGCGCGGTCGCCGGCATGGACGAGATGGGTATGGCAGTCGACGAGGCCCGGCGTGACCCAACGCCCGCGCAAGTCGTGCACCTCGCGCGCCAGCTGCCCCGGCTCGCCAGGAAGCTCGGCCGTCGGTCCCACCCAGGCGATCCTGCCCCCTTCGGCCGCCACGGCGCCCGGCGCGATCGCGGCGTAGCGCCCGGCACACATCGTGGCGAGCTTCGCGTTGGTAAAGATCGCGTCCCACATGAGGGTACCGACGGGCGGATGTGACGCTCGATAAGGTCGGCAGTTCGCGAACTGGCCTTCGGCCTCGTCGAGCTTAGAGTCCCGTGCCGGAGCACCGATCAGAGGGCGCTGCGAAACTCGCAGCCGGTCTTGGCCCTCACGTCGGCCAGCGTCACGCCGGGATGAAGCTCCGTCAGCACGAGGCCCTTGCCCGGCTCCACCTCGAACACGCAGAGATCGGTGATGATCAAGCTCACGACACCCTTGCCGGTGATCGGCAGCGTGCACGCTTCGAGGATTTTCGGCGTGCCGTCTTTCGCGGTGTGCTCCATCACCACGATCACGCGCTTCACGCCCGAGACCAGGTCCATGGCGCCGCCCGGGCCCTTCACCATCTTGCCCGGCACCATCCAGTTGGCGAGATCGCCGTTCTCCGCCACTTCCAGCGCGCCGAGAACCGACAGATCGATATGCCCGCCGCGGATCATCGCGAAGGAATCGGAGCTGGAGAAAAAGCTCGAGCCGGGGATCGTGGTGATGGTCTGCTTGCCCGCGTTGATGAGATCGGGGTCCACCTTGTCCTCGGCCGGGAACGGCCCGATGCCGAGCAGGCCGTTTTCGGACTGCAGCGTGACGTTGACGTTGGCCGGGATGTGATTCGCGACGAGCGTCGGGATGCCGATGCCGAGATTCACGTAGTAGCCGTCCCGCAGCTCCCGGGCGGCGCGCTTGGCCATGAGGTCGCGGATCGGGGATTCCTTCTTCGACGCGGCTGCGCCCGAAACGGTACGGAACTCGATGCGCTTCTCGTAGCCCGGGCCGCGGATGATGCGGTCGACGTAGATGCCCGGAAGGTGGATCTGGTCGGGGTCGAGAGCACCGACGTCCAGCAGCTCTTCCACTTCCGCAACGGTGACCCTGCCGCAGGTAGCGATCATCGGGTTGAAGTTGCGCGCCGTCTCGCGGAACACGAGGTTGCCCGACTTGTCGCCCTTCCACGCCTTGACGATGGAGAGATCCGCGCGAATCGACTTCTCGAGGACGTACTCTTTCCCGTCGAACACCTTGGTCTCCTTGCCCTCGGCGAGCTTGGTACCGACCGCCGTGCGGGTGTAGAAACCGGGAATGCCGGCGCCGCCGGCGCGCAGCTTCTCGGCGAGCGTGCCCTGCGGAGTCAGCTGCAGCTCGAGCTCGCCCGCCAGCACCTGGCGCTCGAACTCCTTGTTCTCGCCGACGTAGGACGCGATCACTTTCGCGACCTGCCGGGTCTTGAGCAAGAGACCCATGCCGAAATCGTCCACGCCGGCGTTGTTGCCGATGATCGTCAAGCCCTTGGCGCCGCTCTCCACCAGCGCCTGGATCAGGTTCTCGGGAATGCCGCAGAGGCCAAAGCCGCCGGCTGCGATCGTGATGTTGTCCCGCGCGAGCCCTTCTAGGGCGGCGGCGGCGGTCGGATACACTTTCTGCACTCGATAATCTCCTTCAACGCTGGCGTGCACCCATTCGGACCGATCCGGGGGCGGATGCGGCTCGGACCATCCCTTACCCGTCGATGATCTGCCTGATTCTATCCGGCAGCGGCACCGACCGGCCCTGCGCGAGATCGATCCAGACCACTTTCGCCGCGCCCTCCGCATAGACCGTGTCGGGGTCGTAGCTCGGCCGCATCTCGAGCCAGGTCTCGAAGCTCGAGCGCCCCGCCTTGCCCGCGTACATGCGCACCGCCACGTCACCGGGGTACACGAGCTGCTTGATAAACGTGCAGCTCGCGTTGACGATCACCGGTCCCGCGCCCCGCGGGTCGGGCCGTGCGACGATCGCGTCGAACCAGGAGATCCGCGCCTGCTCCATGTACCGGAAATAGATCGTGTTGTTGACATGCCCCATCGCGTCCATGTCGCCCCAGCGGATGGCGATGGCCTCGGTATGGACGTGCCTGCGCTTCACGCTCTTGCCGGTCCGGTGGTACAGGTAGCGCTCATTATAATTGCCCGACTCTTCCGCTTCGCTGCCACTGACAGGAACGATGCCAATGCAACGCGAATCGATGCAGTACGACGTCGTGATAGTGGGCGGCGGTCCGTCCGGGCTAGCGTGCGCGATTCGCCTCAAGCAGCTCGCGCAGGCGAACGGTCGCGACGTCGGGGTGTGTGTGCTCGAGAAGGGCTCGGAGATCGGCGCGCATATCCTCTCCGGTGCGGTGCTCGAGCCGCGCGCGCTCGCCGAGCTCTTCCCCGATTGGAAGGCGCTCGGCGCACCCTTGAACACGCCCGCGGCCGAGGATCGCTTTCTCTTTCTGACCGAGTCGAAGGCCTGGCGTCTGCCGACGCCGCCGCAGATGGCGAACCACGGCAACTATGTCATCAGCCTCGGGAATCTGTGCCGGTGGCTCGGAGCTCAGGCCGAGGCGCTCGGCGTCGAGATCTACCCGGGTTTCGCTGCCGCGGAGGTGCTTTACGACGAGGAAGGCCGGGTTCGCGGCGTTGCCACCGGGGACATGGGGATCGGCAAGGACGGCGCGAAGACGGACGCCTACCAGCCGGGTATCGAGCTGCATGCGAGGCAGACCGTCTTCGCCGAGGGCTGTCGCGGCTCGCTCACGAAGACGCTGTTCGAGCGTTTCGCGCTCCGCGACGGCGTCGACCCGCAGACCTACGGCATCGGGATCAAGGAGCTGTGGGAGATGGATCCAACCCGGCACCGGCCGGGGCTGGTGATTCATACGACGGGGTGGCCGCTCGACGCCCGGACCTATGGCGGCTCGTTCCTGTACCAACTCGAGGGAAACCAGGTCGCGGTCGGGTTCGTGGTCGGCCTCGACTACGAGAACCCCTACATCTCGCCGTACGAGGAGTTTCAGCGGTTCAAGACCCATCCCGAGATCCGCGGCTTCTTCGACGGTGCCCGGCGGATTGCGTACGGTTCGCGCGCGATCTCGGAAGGCGGATTTCAGTCGATCCCGAAGCTCACGTTCCCCGGCGGGCTGCTGGTCGGCGACAGTGCCGGCTTCTTGAACGTGCCGAAGATCAAGGGTACCCACACCGCCATGAAGTCGGGGATGACCGCCGCCGAGGCGCTGTTCGAGGCGCTGGGCGACGAGCGTGCGGTCGAGATCAAGCGCTACCCCGACCGCCTAAAGCAGACCTGGGTCTGGGACGAGCTCTATCGCGTGCGCAACATCCGCCCGGCTTTCCGCTGGGGGCTCTGGGGCGGGATCGCGTACTCGGCGGTCGACACCTACGTCTTCCAGGGCAAGGCGCCGTGGACGCTGCGCAATCACGCCGACCACACGGCGCTGAAGCCCGCGGCCCAGTTTCGCGCTATCCAGTATCCGAAACCCGACGGCAAGCTGACCTTCGACCGGCTCTCCTCGGTGTTCATCTCGAACACCAACCACGAGGAGAACCAGCCCAGCCACCTGCAATTGAAAGATCCCGCGGTGCCGATCACGGTCAACCTCGCGCTCTACGACGCACCCGAGCAGCGCTATTGCCCGGCTGGGGTGTACGAAATCGTCCGGAACGAAGACGGCTCGAATCCCCGGCTGCAGATCAACGCCCAGAACTGCGTCCACTGCAAGACCTGCGACATCAAAGACCCGACGCAGAACATCAACTGGGTCGTCCCCCAGGGTGGCGGCGGGCCGAATTACCCCAACATGTAACTGGAGTTACGGATGTTTTACATTAGGTAGGTTACTTAGGCTATTGATCAAGAACTCTTTACGAAATAGCTTGTTCTTCGGTTGCGATAGGTCGAACGTTCGTGCTATTTTCAAGACGTGAAAAAAGGCGACCGTACCCGAACACTCATCTTGGACGATGCGCTCTCGCTTGCCGGCGAGGTCGGGCTCGAGGGTCTGAGCATCGGATCGCTGGCCGCCCGCCTCGGGCTTTCCAAGAGCGGGCTCTTCGCCCACTTCGGTTCCAAGGAAGACCTTCAACTCGCGACGCTGCGTCACGGGCAGCGGCGATTCGAGAGCGCCGTGTTCCGCCCTGCTCTCGACGCGCCGCGGGGGCTTCCCCGTCTGCGGTCGCTATTCGAGAACTGGCTCGCCTGGATTGCACGCACGCAGAAAAGAGGAGGCTGCGTCATCGTGGCCGCCGCGACCGAGTACGACGACCGGCCGGGCGTGGTTCGCGAGACGCTGGTCGCCGGCCAGCGCGAGTTGCGCGGGGCGCTCGCGAAGGCGGTCAGGCTCGCGGTGGAGGAAGGTCACCTGCGGTCCGGGACCGACCCGTGGCAGGTCGTATTCGAGTTGCTGGGGATCGTTCTTGCGGCCCACCACGACCGCGGCCTGCTTGACGACCGGCGCGCACTCGACCGCGCGCGGGCAGCGTTCGACCGCCTGATCGACGCGCACGCGCCGCGGGCCATGGAGACCATCGAATGAACGTGACTCGTCAGCTCGAACTGGCCCCGCTCACCCAATCCTGGCCCCTGCTTCACGCCCATTCGCTGACGGTCCGCGCGCTGCGCCCGGAAGACGCGGATCTCGAGGCGCGCTTCGGCCTCGCGCTGTCGGCCGAGAGCCGCTACGACCGGTTCCTCACCGGCGGGGTCAAGCTGGACGAGGCGCTGCTCCGGCGCCTGGTGAACGTCGACTTCTCGCGCGACATGGCACTGATCGCGGTCGTGACTCTCTCCGGGGTCGAAACGCCGGTAGGCATCGCGCGCTATGCGCTCGCGCCCGATGACAGCGCGGCGGAGATCGCCGTCACCGTTGCCGACTCCTGGCAGGGGTGCGGGCTCGGCCGCCTGCTCCTCGAGCGCCTGATCGAGGTGGCGCGCCGGAACGGCGTGCGCTGTCTGACGGGCGACGTGCTGGCGACGAACGCGCGGATGATCAGGCTCGCCCAGCGTCTCGGTTTCCGCGTCGTCTTGCACCCCGAGGGGGCGACGCTGCGACTCTTATCCAAGGCGCTCGACGACGAGCTTCAGGCATTCGTCGGCGCGCCTGCAGCGGCGGCGCCGGACACCGAAGCCTGAACGACGGCTAGAACTGCTCCTCGGCCAGCGCCATCACACCCGGGGCGCCCTGGACGATCGCATCGCGCAGCCCCGACGCTCGCGACAGGGAGTGGTCGGCGAAAAAGCGTGCGGTCGCAATCTTCGCCTCCAGAAAGTTCTTGTCGCCTTCGGCGCTGGCGAGCTTGCGCTGCGCGGCGAGCGCTGCCCGCGCCATCTGCCACCCGCCGCATACGATCCCCATCAACTCGAGGAACGGCACCGCACCCGCGTGCACCGCCTTGACGTCGGTGCCGTAGGTCGCAACGATCCAGTCCACGCACTCCCCGGCCGCTCTCGCGCCCGCCGCAAGCCGCAAGCGGATCGCTTTGAACGCCTCGCCCGGAGCCTGCGCGAGATCGGCGTCGAGCGCGCCGATCGCCTTCAGCACCGCCTTCGCGGTCGCCCCGCCCTCGCGCGCGATCTTGCGCCCGATAAGGTCGTTCGCCTGGATTCCCGTGGTGCCTTCATAGATCGTCGTGATGCGCGCGTCGCGCATGAACTGCGCCGCGCCCGTCTCTTCGATGAAGCCCATCCCCCCATGCACCTGGATGCCGAGCGAGGCCACCGCGATCGATGATTCGGTCGACCAGCCCTTGACGATCGGGATCATCAGGTCGACGAACGCCTGGCTGCGGGCACGCTCGTCCTTGTCCGGGTGATGATGTGCCTTGTCCAGGGCGCCGGCCACGACGTAGGCGAGCGCGCGCGTCGCCTCGGCTTGCGCCTTCATGCTCATGAGCATGCGGCGCACGTCGGGGTGCTTGATGATCGGCGCCGGCTTCGAGCCCGAGCCGCCGAGCTCCCGGCTCTGGAGCCGCTCTTTCGCATAGGCGAGCGCCTTCTGGTACGCGGCCTCGCAGATCGCGACGCCCTCCATCCCGACCGCGAACCGTGCCGCGTTCATCATGATGAACATGTACTCGAGGCCACGGTTTTCTTCGCCGATGAGGTACGCAATCGCGCCCTCCTTGTCCCCGTAGGCCATCACCGCGGTCGGGCTCGCGTGGATACCGAGCTTGTGCTCGATCGACACGCAGCGCACGTCGTTGCGCGCGCCGAGGCTACCGTCCGGTTTGACGAGATACTTGGGCACGATGAAGAGCGAGATGCCCTTCACGCCCTCGGGCGCATCGGGCGTCCGCGCGAGCACGAGGTGCAGGATGTTCTCCGCCAGGTCGTGCTCGCCGTAGGTGATGAAGATCTTCTGGCCGTAGATCCGGTAGTGGCCGGCCTCTGGAACTGCCTTCGCCTTCACGAGCGCGAGGTCCGAGCCGGCTTGCGGCTCGGTGAGGTTCATCGTGCCGGTCCAGGTCCCCTCGATCATCTTCGGCAGGTACGTGGCCTTCTGCGCGTCCGACCCGCGCAGGAGCAGCGCCTCGATCGCGCCGCCGGTGAGCAGCGGGCAGAGCGAGAAGGAAAGATTCGCCGACTTCCACATCTCCATCACCGGCGCGGCGACGAGCTTGGGCAGCCCCTGGCCCCCGAACTCGGCCGGAAACTGGAGCGCGTTCCACCCCCCCTCGACGAACTGCCGGTAGGCTTGCTTGAAGCCCTTCGGCGTAGTGACCTCGCCGTCGTGCCACACCGAGCCCTCCTGATCGCCCGGCCGGTTGAGCGGCGCCAGCACCGCTGCGGCGAACTTCGCGTTCTCCTCCAGGATCTGCTCGACGAGCCCGGCGGCGAGCTCCTCGTTTCCCGGCAGCCGCGCGATCTCGTCGAACCCTGCGAGCTCGTGCAGCACGAACTGCATGTCGCGAAGCGGCGCGCTGTAGCTCATCCAAGCTCCTTGACGAGCTCGGGGACCACCTTGAAGAGATCGCCCACGATGCCGTAATCGGCGACCTGGAAGATCGGCGCCTCCTCGTCCTTGTTGATCGCCACGATGACCCGGCTGTCCTTCATCCCCGCCAGGTGCTGGATCGCCCCGGAGATCCCGACCGCGATGTACAGGTCGGGGGCGACGATCTTGCCGGTCTGACCGACCTGCCAGTCGTTGGGCACGAAGCCGGCATCCACCGCCGCGCGGCTCGCACCCATCGCCGCGTTCAGCTTGTCGGCGACCGGCTCGAGCAGTTTGAAGTTCTCGCCCGAGCCCATGCCGCGTCCACCCGAGACGATGATCCGGGCCGCGGTCAGCTCCGGGCGCTCGCTCTTGGTCAGCTCGCGCCCGACCAAGCTCGCGAGGCCGGAGTCGGCCGCGGCGGGAACGGGCTCGATCACGGCGCTGCCGCCGCCCGCCGGCACCGCGTCGAACCCCGTCGAGCGGACCGTCACCACCTTGATCGGATCCCGCGACTGCACGGTCGCGAGCGCGTTGCCGGCATAGATCGGCCGCACGAACGTGTCGGCGCTCTTGACCGCACTGATCTCCGAAACTTGCGCGACGTCGAGCAGCGCCGCGACCCGCGGCATGAAATTCTTGCCGAACGTCGTTGCCGGCGCGAGGACGTGGGTGTAGTCCTTCGCCAGCCCTGCGACGAGCGCCGCGAGATTTTCGGCCAGCTGGTCCTTGTAGTGGCCGGCTTCGGCGACGAGCACCTTGGCGATGCCCTGCACCTGGCTCGCCGCTTGAGCCACAGCCTGGCAGCCGGCACCGGCCACGAGGACGTGGGTATCTCCGCCGATCTGCTTCGCCGCGCCGAGCGTGTGCAGGGTTGACGGTTTGAGGCTCGCGTTGTCGTGCTCGGCGATGACGAGAATGGGCATGGTGAACTCCTTACGTAACCGGATCCGGGCCTACGCCGGGATGATCGCGTTCGCACGCGCTTGCGTGCTCACGAGATCACTTTCGCTTCGCCGCGCAGCTTCTCGATCAGCGCTTTCGCGTCGGCGACTTTGATGCCGGCCTTGCGCTTCGGCGGTTCCTCGACCTTTAGCGTCGCGATCCGCGGGGCGACATCGACGCCGAGCGCCTCGGGCTTCAGCATCTCCAGCGGCTTCTTCTTCGCCTTCATGATGTTCGGCAGCGTAACGTAACGTGGCTCGTTCAGCCGCAAGTCGGTCGTCACCACCGCCGGCAGCTTGATCGACACCGTCTCCAGCCCACCGTCGACCTCGCGCGTGACCTGCGCGAGCCCGCCTTCGAGCTTCACCTTCGATGCGAAGGTCGCTTGCGGCCAGCCGAGGAGCGCCGCGAGCATCTGCCCGGTCTGGTTGCAGTCGTCGTCGATTGCCTGCTTGCCCATCACGACGAGCTGCGGACTCTCCTTGTCGACGATCGCCTTGAGCAGCTTTGCGACCGCCAGCGGCTGCAGCTCGACATCGGTCTCGACGAGGAGCGCGCGGTCGGCACCTAGCGCGAGTGCAGTGCGCAGGGTTTCCTGGCACGCCAGGACGCCGCACGATACGGCGACGATCTCGGTTGCGATGCCGGCCTCCTTCAGCCGCACCGCCTCCTCCACCGCGATCTCGTCGAACGGGTTCATCGCCATCTTGACGTTCGCGAGCTCGACACCGGTGCCATCGGCCTTGACCCGGACCTTGACGTTCGCGTCGACGACGCGCTTGATCGGAACGAGAACTTTCATCGGGGGTGCCTTTGCGAAGGGTGTCATCGATTTTAGCCGATAGCGTTTGCCGAGGGCCTGTTACCCTCCCGGCCGCACCGAGCCCATCCGACGGAGCCCCCATGAGCCGCCCCCTTTCGCACATCCGCGTTCTCGACCTCACCCGCATCCTCGCCGGCCCCTGGGCGGCGCAGAACCTGGCCGATCTCGGGGCCGAGGTGATCAAGATCGAGCGCCCCGGGACCGGCGACGACACGCGCACCTGGGGCCCGCCGTGGCTGAAGGACGAGGCGGGCAGCGATACCCGCGAAGCAGCGTATTTCCTGTCGGTCAATCGCGGCAAGAAATCGGTCACCGTCGATCTCGCCAAACCCGCGGGCCAGCGGCTGGTGCGCGACCTCGCGGCGAAGAGCGATGTCCTGATCGAGAACTATAAGGTCGGCGACCTCGCACGCTACGGCCTCGGCTACGACGAAGTGCGACGGGCGAACCCGCAGATCGTCTACTGCTCGGTGACCGGCTTCGGGCAGGACGGGCCGTACGCACAGCGCCCGGGCTACGACTTCATCTTTCAGGGCATGTGCGGCCTGATGAGCATTACCGGCGAACGTGACGATCTCCCGGGCGGCGGCCCGCAGAAGGTCGGCATCGCGGTCACGGACGTGATGACCGGGATGTACGCGAGCCTAGCGATCACCGCCGCGATCGCTCACCGGCAACTGACCGGCGTCGGCCAATACATCGACATGGCGCTGCTCGACACGCTGGTCGCATTCAACGCCAATTCGATCTTGAACTACTGGTGCTCGGGCGAAACCCCGACGCGCTATGGCAATGCGCACGCCAACATCGTGCCCTACGAGGTCTTCGCCTCCGCCGACGGCCACATCATTCTCGCCGTCGGCAACGACGGGCAGTTCGCGAGCTTCTGTCGCGTCGCCGGCCGCGGGGAGCTCGCCGAAGATCCGCGTTTCAAGACCAACCCGGCGCGGGTCAAGAACCGCCCCATCCTGGTGCCGATCGTGCAGGAGATCGTGCGGGGGCGGACGAGCCGCGACTGGATCGCGGGCCTGGAGGCGGCAAGCGTGCCGTGCGGTCCGATCAACAACATGCAGGAGGTGTTCGAGAACCCCCAGGTGCAGCACCGTGGGATGCGCGTGGAAATACCACACCCCGCCGGGGTCACCTGCCCGACCGTCGCGAGCCCCATGCGTTTCTCGGCCACGCCGGTGAGCCATGACTTGCCGCCGCCGCTCCTCGGCCAGCACACGCGCGAAGTCCTAGCCGGCGTGCTCGGTCTGAGCGACGCCGATATCGACTCGCTGGCCGCGCAGGGCATGGTCTAGCGGCCGGCTCGCCCGCGCCACTGGCGGCGCGAGCCATTCTCCCGCATGATCCCCGCCCGCTACGGCGCCGCCGCCACGTGAGTTGCGCCCAGTCATCGAGTTGCCGTCGGCCATCGAACTGCAATCAGCCATCCCGTTCCAGCGATCCACCGAGATGAATCTCCCCGCATTTCAGTTCGACCCCGAGGCCGCCCGCTTCGGCACCGCCCGCTCCCAGAAACGCGTCGAAGACGCCCGGCTCGTCGTGGGTCGAGGCCTCTACAGCGACGATCGCACGCTCGCCGGCGAGGTCTGGCTCGTCGTCGTTCGGTCGCCGCATGCCCATGCGCGTCTCGTTTCGATCGACACCAGCGCCGCCGCAAGCTCGCCGGGCGCGCTTGCGGTGTGGACGATGGCGGACCTCAAGGCCGACGGCGTCGGCGCGATCCCCTATCCACCGCTCTTCAAGCGCGGCGACGGCACGCCGATGGCGATCGCCCCGCGCTACCCGCTGGCCGACGACGCCGTACGCTATGCGGGGCAGCCGGTGGCCGCCGTGGTCGCGGCGACGCGGCGCCAAGCACAGGATGCAGCCGAGCTGGTCGCCGTCGATTACGACGCGCTCACCGCCGTGGTCGACCCGCACGATGCGCTCGCGCCGGACGCGCCGCAGCTTTGGGAGCACGCGCCCGGCAACGTCTCGGCCGAGGCACGCTACGGCGATCCCGGAGCGGTCGACGCGGCCATCGGGCAAGCGGCGCACGTCGTCGAGGTCAGCCTGCACAACCAGCGATTGATGGCATTCCCCCTCGAGCCGCGGGCGGCGGTCGCCGTGCACGAGAACGGGCGCACCACGCTCTATACCCAGACCCAGCAGCCCACGGGTACTCGCGATCTGCTCGGCGCCACGTTCGGTGCGAAGCCGGACTTTTTCCGCGTCGTGGTCGGCGAGATCGGCGGCGGCTTCGGCATGAAGACCGGCCTCATGCCGGAGGATGCGCTGATCGCGTACGCGGCGCAAAAGCTCGCCCGCCCGGTGCGCTGGCGCGCCGATCGCAGCGAGGACTTTCTCGCCGCACACATGGGCCGCGACCAGCACTTCGCTGCCGCGCTCGCGCTCGACGCGGAGGGCCGAATCCTCGCCTTGCGCACGAGCGTGCTCGCAAACTTCGGCGGCCATGCAGTCGGGTCGACCGCGATGATTCCGCTGATGCTCGGGCCCAAGGTCGTGACCTCGGTCTACCGCGTGCCGGTCATCGACTTCCACATCCGCGGCGTGATCACCAACACGATGTCGACCGGCGCTTATCGCGGCGCCGGCCGGCCGGAGTCGATTTTCCTCATGGAGCGCCTGATGGAGAAGGCCGGCCGGGCGACCGGTCTCGGGCCGGTCGAAATACGGCGGCGGAACTTCATCCCGCCCGACGCGATGCCCCACCGGACCGCGGTGGGCGAGGTCTACGACTCGGGCGAATACGCGAAGATCCTGGACCAGCTGCTCCAACGCGCGGACTGGGACGGTTACCCTGCTCGCAAAACGGACTCGGCGCAACGCGGGAAGCTGCGTGGCCGCGGCCTCTCGAGCTACCTCGAATGGACCGGGGCACTCCTCACCGAGACCGCCGATGTGCGGATCGGCGCCGACGGTACGGTCACGGTTTTCTCGGGTACGCAGGCCATGGGTCAGGGCGTGGAGACCACCTACGTTCAGCTCGTCGCCGAGGTGCTCGAGCTCGATGGGTCGCGTATCCGGGTCGTCCAGGGCGACACCGACCAGGTGAACGGCGTCGGCAGCGTCGGCTCGCGCTCGGCGTTTATCGGCGGCTCGGCGATCGTTATGGCCGGCCGCAAGGCGCTCGACGAAGGGAAGACTCTCGCCGCCAACGCGCTCGAAGCCGCGCCGGCCGACGTCGACTACGCGCGGGGGCAGTTCCGCATTGCCGGCACCGATCGCGGGATCGGTCTGTTCGAGCTGGCGGAGCGGCAGCCCGCAAAGCACATCCGCGTCTCCGCGACCGCGACCCCGTCCGGCCCGTCATGGCCGAATGGCGCGCAGGTCTGCGAGGTCGAGATCGACTCCGATACCGGGGAAGTCGAGGTCGTGCGCCACTCCAGCGTCGACGACATCGGCCGCATCATCAATCACATGATCGTGGCAGGTCAGATCCACGGCGGCATCGCGCAGGGGGTCGGGCAGGCGCTGTACGAGCGCGTCGTTTACGACCCGGCGAGCGGCCAATTGCTCACCGGCTCGTTGATGGATTACGGCGTGCCGCGCGCAGATCAGCTGCCGGCGCCCGATTGCGCGTTCGACGAGAGCATTCCTTGCAAGACCAACCTGCTCGGGGTGAAGGGCTGCGGGGAGATCGGCACCATCGGCGCAGTGCCGGCAACCGTGCACGCAGTACTCGACGCGCTGTCGGACTACGGCGTCGAGGACCTCGATATGCCGCTCACGCCGGAGAAGATCTGGCGCGTGTTGCGCCGCTAGCGCGATGTCGAAAGGGGGCATGCCCCCTTTCGCCTTCCCAAGCCAGAGGCTGTGACGCTAAGCGCGGCTCAGCAAAGCGAGGTCTCCCTCGCCACGCGCTGCACCGCTATCGGTTCTTCCAATCCGGCGACCGCTTGGCGAGAAAGGCGTCGATCCCCTCGGCGGCGTCGTCGAGCATCATGTTGCAGGCCATCCCCTCGGTCGCCGTGACATACGCCTCCGCAAGCCCCTGCTCCGCCTGCCGGTAGAACAGCGCCTTGCCGAGCTTCACCACGGCCGGGCTCTGCGCGGCGATCTTCCGCGCGAGCGTCGCGACGGCGGCATCGAGCTCGGCGGGCGGAACGGCGCGGTTCACCAGTCCCCAGCGCACTGCGGTCGCCGCATCGATCTGGTCGCCGGTGAACAGCATCTCCAGTGCATGCTTCCGGGACAGATTGCGTGCCACACCGACGGCGGGCGTCGAGCAGAAGATCCCGCTCTTGATGCCGGGAAGCGCGAACTGCGCCGCATCGCTCGCGACCGCCAGATCGCACATCGACACGAGCTGGCAGCCCGCCGCCACCGCCACGCCCTGGACCCGGGCGATTACCGGCTGCGGCAGACGGGTGAGCGCGAGCATCATCCGGCTGCATTGCCCGAAAAGCTCCTCCTGCCAGGCCTTGTCCGGGTGCGCACGCATCTCGCGCAAGTCGTGTCCGGCGCAGAAGTGCTTGCCAGCGCCGGCGAGGATCACCACCCGGACGGACTCTTCGGCAGCGATGCGGTCGAGCTCGACCTGGATCGCCGCCAGCATGTCGGTCGAGAGCGGATTCAGGCGCTCGCCGCGGTTCAGCGTGAGCGTGGCGACGCCATCGGCGTCGTTGCGCAGGACGTAGGGCGCCTGGAATTCGGTCTTCGAGGGCGCGTTCACTGGGGCCTCCTCCGCTATTCGATCGCCGACGCCGACGCAGCCTGCTGCCGCAGCGCGAACTTCTGGATCTTGCCGGTCGAGGTCTTCGGCAGCGGGCCGAACACGACCGCCTTCGGTGCTTTGAAGCGCGCGAGGCTCGCGCGGCAGTGCTCGATGATTTCCATTTCAGTGACGCTCGCGCCGGGCTTCAGCTCGACGAACGCGCACGGCGTCTCGCCCCATTTCGGGTCGGGTTTCGCGACCACCGCCGCCGCCAGCACCGCCGGATGGCGATAGAGAACGTCCTCGACCTCGATCGAGGAGATGTTCTCGCCGCCCGAGATGATGATGTCCTTCGCGCGGTCCTTGATCTTGATGTAGCCGTCGGGATGCATCACCGCGAGGTCGCCGGAGTGGAACCAGCCTCCCGCGAACGCCTCCTGCGTGGCCGCCGGGTTCTTCAGATAACCCTTCATCGTGATGTTGCCGCGGAACATGATCTCGCCCATCGTCTCGCCGTCGGCGGGAACCGGCTGCATCGTCTCCGGATCCATCACCGTGCAGCCCTCCTCGAGGATGTAGCGCACGCCCTGGCGGCCGTTGCGCTCCGCGCGGGCCCGCACATCGAGCTCGGTCCACGCGTCGTGCTTGGCGCACACGGTCGCCGGCCCGTAGACCTCGGTGAGGCCGTACACGTGGGTCAGGTCGAAGCCGATGCGCTCCATCCCCTCGATCATCGCCTGCGGCGGCGAG
Organism: uncultured beta proteobacterium; assembly: GCA_963754305.1. GTDB lineage: Bacteria > Pseudomonadota > Gammaproteobacteria > Burkholderiales > SG8-39 > DATEDA01. The sequence goes on from CAVWFR010000037.1 coordinate 49,781, forward strand.
GCGCCGGCGACGAACGCGAACACCTTGTGCGAGATCCCCTCGCGGAGCTTCGGATCGGCGTTGATCAGCGAGCTATGCACGATCGGCGCCCCGCAGTAATGCGTCACCCGATGTTCCCTGATGAGCGCGAAGATCGCCGCCGGCTCGACCTTGCGCAGGCAGACGTTCGTGCCGGCGACCGCCGCCATGCCCCATGGGAAGCACCAGCCGTTGCAATGGAACATCGGCAGCGTCCAGAGGTACACCGCATGCCGCGGCATGCTCCACGTGAGCAGGTTACCGACCCCGTTGAGGTAGGCGCCCCGGTGCGAGTACACGACGCCTTTCGGGTTCCCGGTGGTGCCCGAGGTGTAGTTGAGCGCGATCGACTGCCATTCGTCCGCCGGCGGCTGCCAGGGGTACGCCGGATCGCCCTCGGCGAGCAACGCCTCGTAGTCGAGCCGCCCCAGACGCTGTCCGTCCCCTGCGTACTCCGGGTCGTCCACGTCGACGACGATCGGCTTCTCGTCGAGCTTCGACAGCGCCGCCGCGATCGTGCCGGCGAACTCGCGGTCGGTGATCAGCACTTTCGCCTCGCCGTGATTCAGCATGAAGGCGATCGCGTCGGCGTCGAGCCGGGTGTTGAGCGCGTTCAGCACCGCGCCGGCCATGGGCACGCCGAAGTGGCACTCGTACATCTCCGGGGTGTTCGGCAGCATCGCGGCCACCGTGTCGCCGACGCCGATCCCGCGCTTCGCGAGCGCCGAGGCGAGTCGGACGGATCGGCCATAGGTCTCGCGCCACGTGAATCGCCGCGCGCCATGGACGACGGCGATGCGGTCCGGGTACACCGCTGCGCTCCACTCGATGAAGGTGAGCGGCGTGAGCGGCGCGTAGTTGGCACGATTGCGGTCGAGATCGACGCTGTAGGGATTGGGCCGCGACATGGTCGCCTCCTGTTCGCGCGAGTATATGTCAGGCGGCGAGCGCCTCCTCCTGCCAGACGAGCTTCGCTTTCGTCTCCTTCGCGATCGCTTCGAGGACCTGCGCGTGCTCGGCCAGTTCCTCCGCGCTCGCCCACACTACGACGAGCGCCGGCCGCTCGCCGCAAGGCGCTCCCGGATCGCCCGACGCCGCCACCGGCGCCTCGAGCCAGATCGCCAGGGTTTCCTGCCCGCGGGTCATGGCGAGATAGACCTCGGCGAGGAGCGTCGCGTCGAGCAGCGCGCCGTGCAGCTTTCGGTGCGAGTGCTCGATCTGGTACCGCTCGCACAGCGCATCGAGCGAGTTTTTCCGCCCCGGGTGCAACTCGCGTGCAGCCGCGAGGGTGTCGACGACGCCGGTGGCGTGAGCGGCGATCTGCTCCAATCCGAGCTGCTGCAGCTCGACGTCGAGGAACTCGACGTCGAACGCCGCGTTGTGGATCACCAGCTCGGCGCCACGCAGATAGTCGAGAAGCTCGCGCGCCACATCGGCGAACCGGGGCTTGTCCTGAAGGAACTCGTTCGTGATCCCGTGAACGCGCAGTGCGCCCTCTTCCACCGCCCGACCTGGATTCACGTAGCGGTGGAAGTCGTTCCCGGTAAACCGCCGCCCGACCAGCTCGACGCAGCCGATCTCGATGATGCGATCGCCGAGTCGGGCGTTGAGGCCGGTCGTCTCGGTGTCGAGGACGATCTGTCTCATGCGCGATGCGGCTGCGCGGCGGCTGCGTCGGCCTCTTCGAGCGGGGTGTGACGGCGCGCGATCAGGCTGTACACGGTAGGCACGACGAACAGCGTGAGCACCGTGCCGAGCAGGATCCCGCCGACGATGACCCACCCGATCGGCTGGCGGCTCTCCGCCCCGGCGCCACGCGCCAGCGCGAGCGGGATCGCGCCGAGCGCCATTGCGCCGGTGGTCATCAGGATCGGGCGGAGCCGGAGCACCGCCGACTCGACGACCGCCTCGCGCACCGCGCGTCCCTTCTCCTGCAGCTGATTGGCGAACTCGACGATGAGGATGCCGTGCTTGGTTATCAGCCCGACCAGCGTCACGAGACCGATCTGGCTGTAGACGTTGAGCGTGCCGCCGGAAAGCTTCAACGCGAGCAGCGCGCCGGTCATCGAGAGCGGTACGGTGAGCATGATGATGAAGGGATCGCGGAAACTCTCGAACTGCGCCGACAGCACGAGATAGATGAATGCCAGCGCGAGCAGGAACGTGAAGTACAGTCCGCCGGTGGATACGCGGAACTCGCGCGAGTTGCCGTTGTAGTCGAGCGCATAACCGGGCGGCAGCAGGCGTCCGGCCGTCGCCTCGATCGCCTTCAGGGCATCGCCGATCGCATAATCGGGGGCCAGGCTGGCGGTGATCGTTGCCGAGCGGCGCTGCCCGAAATGGTTGAGCTCGCGCGGCGCCACGCCCTCGCGCACCGATACGAGGCTGGAGAGCGGCGCCATCATGTCGTTGCGCCCGCGGACGAAAATGTCGGAGATATCGTTCGGCCGCGTGCGCTCGCCCGGCGCCATCTGCACGATCACGTCGTACTGCTCCCCGTTCTGCTTGAAGCGGGTCACCTGCCGGCCGCCGAGCATCGTCTCCATCGTGCGGCCGATGGCGTCGACCTGCACGCCGGCGTCCGCGGCGCGGTCGCGCTCGACCTGCACCTTGAGCTCCGGTTTGTTCAGCTTGAGATCGGTCTCCAGATTGATCAGTCCGCGGATCTTCGCCAGCTCCGCGACGAGGCCGTTCGTCACCCGGTCCAGGTCTTCGTAGCTGGCCGAGGTAACGATGACGATCTCCACCGGCTTGGCGCGCGGGCTCTGTCCGAGCGACTGCGGAAGCGTCGGGAACGCGAGTACGCCCGGCAGGCCGAAAAGCTTCGGCGCGACCTCGCTCACGACCTCCTGTGCCTTGCGGTCGCGCTCGTCCCAGTCCTTCAGCCCCACGAACGAGATGCCCTGCGATACGTTCGGGAATCCCGCCACGACGAAATAGCGGGTCACGTCCGCAGTGTTCTCGAAGATCTTCTCGATTCGGCCCGCGTAGCCGTCCATGTACTGGATCGTCGCTCCCTCGGGGCCGACGAAGATCGACAGCACCACGCCGCGGTCCTCGGTCGGCGCGAGCTCCTGCTTGAGCGACCCGAACAGCAGGACGATCGCGCTCGTCGGGATGACGAACGCCACGAGGAGCACCAGCGCCCGGCCGCCGATAAAGACCGGCCGGCGGCGCCCGCCCACCGGGAACACGAAGAGCGGCCAGCGCGCGGTGAGGATCCAGATCAAAGCGCGCCGATACGCCCCGGTAAGCCCGCGTATCCCGCCCTCGATCCAGTTGTAGAACCGGCCATGGCGCTCGGTGCGCCGCAGGAGCTTCGAGCACATCATGGGCGACAGCGTCAGTGCGACGAAGCCGGAGACGAGCACGGCCCCCGCGAGCGTGAGGGCGAACTCGATGAAGAGCTTGCCCGTGCGCCCGGTCATGAAGGCGACAGGCGCATAGACCGACGCGAGCGTCAGCGTCATCGCAACGACCGCAAAGCCGATCTCTTTTGCGCCCAGCACCGCCGCCCTGACGGGCGGCATCCCCTCCTCGATGTGCCGCCAGATGTTCTCCAGCATCACGATCGCGTCGTCCACCACCAGGCCGATCGCCAGCACCAGGGCGAGCAGCGTGAGCGTGTTGATGCTGAAGCCAAGCACGTACATCAGCGCGAACGCCCCGATGAGCGAGACCGGAATGGTCACCAGCGGCACGAGCGTCGCCCGCACCGACCGCAGGAACACGAAGATGACGAGCCCCACCAGCACGATCGCCTCGAGGATGGTCCGCGCCACCGCCTTGATCGAGCGGTCGATGAAGACCGAGGTGTCGTAGGCGATATTGACGGCGACGCCCTCCGGAAGATCGGCGACGATCCGCGGCAGCTCGGTCCGGATCGCCTGCGAGAGCTCCAGCGGATTGGCGGTCGCCTGCTTGATGACGCCGAGCGCCACCGCCGGACGGCCGTTGAACCGGACGACCGAGCGCTCATCGAGCGCCGCGATCTCGACCCGCCCGAGATCGCGGATCCGCACCGGGTGGCCGTTCACGTACCGGACGACTACGTTCTCGAACTGCCCCGGCCGCGCGAGATCGGTCTCCGCGACCACCGAGAACTCGCGCGCGCGGCTCTCGATGCGGCCGGCCGGGACTTCCACGTTCTGGCGCGTCAGAGCGTCCTGGACGTCCTGCGGCGTAAGGCGGTACGCACCGAGCTTGTTGCGGTCGAGCCAGATGCGCATGGAATAGCGACGCTCGCCGAACACCCGGACGTCGGCCGCCCCGGGCAACGTCTGGAGGCGCGTCTTGACCAGCCGGCTCGCGATATCGGTCACCTCCAGCGGCGACAGACGATCGCTCGAGAAGGCGAGCCAGATGATCGGGTTCGCGTCGGCCTCGACCTTCGCGATCACCGGCTCCTCGACATCCGCCGGCAGCTTGCCGCGCGTGCGCGCGACCCGGTCGCGCACGTCGCTCGCCGCCGCATCGGGGTTCCGCTCGAGACGGAACTTGACCGTTATCTGGCTGTTCTCGGCACGGCTGATCGAGCTGAGCACGTCGACACCCTCGATGCCGGCGAGCGCGTCTTCGAGCGGCTTGGTGACGCGCGACTCGATCACATCGGCGCTCGCGCCGCGGTACTTCGTATCGACCGTGACGACCGGCTCGTCGATCTTCGGGTACTCGCGCACCGGCAGCCGCTGGAAGCTGACGATCCCGATGAGGATGATCACCAGGCTCACCACGGTGGCGAGCACCGGTCGCCGGATGGAGATGTCCGAGAGGATCACTACGACCCCGGCTTCGCCGCCTTCTCCGCCCCGGCCGTCGCCGGTGCCTCGCCCGGCGGACCGGTGCGAACGGCGACGCCTTCGCGCAGCTTGATCTGTCCCGCGGTCACGATCACGTCGCCCGCCTGCAGGCCTTCGATCACCTCGACCTGCGAGTTCCGGCGCAGACCGGTCTTCACTTTCACGCGCGTCGCCTTGCCGTCCTGAACCTTGTACACGTACTGGTCATTGCCCGTCGGCATCAACGCTTCCTCCGGCACGATCAGGGCGTTCGCGCGCTCGGCGAGGATGAGGCGCGTCCGGACGAACATCCCGGGGCGGAGCTGCCCCTCCGTGTTCTTGAGGCGCGCGCGCAGCACCACCGCCCGACCGTTCTGGTCCACCAGCGGATCGATCGCGTCGAGCGTGGCGGGGTAGGTCCGCTCGGGCATCGCGTCGCTCGCGACCTCGACCGTCTGGCCGCGCCGGAGATCGGTGAGCATCACCTCGGGCAGCCGGAAGTCGACCTTCAGCGAAGAAATATCCTCGAGCGTGACGAGATCCTGGCCTTCCTTGACGTAGTCGCCGACGCTGACCTGCCGGATCCCGATGACGCCCGGGAACGGCGCCAGGATCTGGGTCTTCGCGAGCCGCGCGTCGGCAAGCGCGACATTCGCCTGCGCCACGCGCAGCGAATTGAGCGACTGGTCCTTCGCGTTCGCGCTCACGAATTTTTCGCGCTCGAGGTCGGTCGTACGCTTGAAGTTCGTCTCGGCGAGCGCGAGATTCGCCCGCGCCTGCTGGAGCTCGGCGGCGTACACCGACGAGTCGAGCGCAATCAGCAGCTGGCCCTTGTGGATGCGGCTGCCCTCGGTGAACCCGATCTCGGCGATCCGGCCCGAGATCTCCGGCCGCACGACCACCGACTCGCTCGAGCGCAGCGTCCCGAGCGCCGCGACGTCGTCCTGCAGCCGCACGGTCTTGACCGGTGCAGTCTCGACGGCGACGACGATGCCGGCAGGCGAACCGCCGGGACCCTTCGCCGCCGGATTGGGCGCAGCGCCCTTTTCCGCTTGGCCCTCGGCCGAGCCCTGCAGCGGGCCCGGGGCGCGGTTCGAGTAGTACGCGTAGGCGCCGAGCGCCACGAGGCCCGCAACCGGCAGCGCGACGAAGATTGCAGTGCGTGACGACATCGGGTGCCGCGCCTCAGTCGGGGAAATCCCCGGCACGCAGTGTTTCGTTTAGGAGCGTCTCGTCAGGGCGCGTCTCGTCCTGGCGCGTGCTCGTCACGCCGCGGTTCGCCAGCGCGTCCGCACGTTCGTTCTCTGGATGTCCCGAGTGCCCCTTCACCCAGTGCCAGCGGACCCGGTGGCGGCCGGCCACCGTCTCGAGCTCGCGCCACAGGTCGGCGTTCTTGACCGGCTTGCGGTCCGACGTCTTCCAGCCGCGCCGCTTCCATGCGGCGAGCCACTCGGTGATGCCCTTCCGCACGTACTCGGAGTCGGTGTACAGCTCGACGGTCGACTCGCGCTTGAGCGCCGCAAGCGCGCGGATCACCGCAGTCAGCTCCATACGGTTGTTGGTCGTGTGCGCTTCGCCGCCGAACAACTCGCGCTCGTGCGTGCCCGCGAGCAGCAGCGCGCCCCAGCCGCCGGGGCCGGGGTTGCCCTTGCACGCCCCGTCGGTGTAGATCCGGACGGGCTCAGCCACCATTGCGCGACGTTCGCTTGGCGCCGCCCCCCACGACGAGCCGCAGCCGCGCGCTTGTGCGCCGGCCCCGGGCCTCCGCGGGCACTCCCGCCGGCTCACGCCGCGCGACCGGCGCAAGCGCCTTCGCGCTCGCGCGGCCGTTCTTCCAGTTCGGCATCACGAGCCGCATCCCGCGTACGCGCTTCACCGCCCGCACCACGTAGACGCCACCGCAGATCGGCCACCAGCGGTCGCCGGCCTTCTCCATGAACGCGAACCGCTCGAGCAGGCGCGATTGACTGACCGGCGGGGCGTAGCAGCCGAAGCGGCCGCCGTTCAACTCGAAGCCGAGCAGCTTCAACCAGTCGCGCAAGCGCAGCAGGCCGATGAACTCGCCGCACCATGGGTGCTCCGCCTGCCGGCGGCCGAGCCGTCGCTTCAGGCCCCACAGGCTGAGCGGATTGAAGCCGGCGATCACGATCTGTCCCTCGGGCATCAGCACCCGCTCCGCCTCGCGCAGGATCTGGTGCGGATCCTCGCTGAACTCGAGCACGTGCGGCAGGACGACGAGATCCATGCTGTGCGAAGCGAGCGGCAGATTCCGCGGATCACCGATCACGCCGCAACCCGCGTCCGCGCCCACGCAGAAGCGGTAAGAGATCCGGTTGGCGCGCAGGAAATCGATCGACGGCAATCCGATCTGCGCGGCGTTGAAGCCGAAGATATCCTCGACGGCGCTATCGAACTGCGCGCGCTCCCACTCGAGCACATAGGCGCCCTTGGGCGTCGCGTACCACGCGGCAAGCGTTGACGCTTGCGGCGGTTGCATCGTGATGTCTCGACTGGAAATCGACCTTGGACTCATCGCGCTCTATTATGGCGAAAAAACGTCTTCCTGCGGCGAGACACCGTTCGCACTTTGGCGAAACCGCGTCTTCGAGCATGTGCTAGCAAGCGGGCTGTTGAGAAACGGGGCGTGAGCACGACCCTCGTTACGCTTCTCGAACGGCGCCCGCTCTCAACGGTCTTGGGGGACCCAAGAGGGAGCATGGCCGTTTCTCAACACCCCGCTGGAATAGAGACACGGGTCGCCCTTCGCACTCCGGGGCATCCAATCCCCGCACGCCGATTCCCGACGCAGACATACCCCAGGGCGAAGCAACGATGAGCGCGGTGGCGCGCTGCCCCGTCGCCGAGGGCACCCGCACGAGGCGCAAGGCGCTACGTTGTTCCTGTGATTGCCCCGAACTCCTTGACCCTCCCGACTCCCGCCACGTACCATCGCCGCAACTCGCGGGAGGGTTGTGGAGGCGACCGTACATACGAAGCTTCTAATCCCGGTGTGGCTCGCGGCCTGCGTCGCGTTGGCCGCGCCGACGGCCTTCGCCGTCGATCCCGCCCTGCACGACGATCCGGCGTTCGCGCTCCCGCTCGCCACCGCCCCGCTCCTTGCTATCGAACCGTCGGACAGCACCGCCGGCGTCGAGGTCCGCGATGTCCAGGACATCGGGCCCAAGCCCGGCCCGCCCGAAGGCCCGGTCGATCTCTGGGAGCGGATCCGCGGCGGGTTTGCCATCCCCGACCTTGCAACCTCGCTCGTCGTCGAACGCCGGGCGTGGTACGCGCAGCGCCCGCAACAGATCCGCATCATCGTCGACCGCAGCCGGCGCTACCTCTTCCACATCGTGGAGGAGCTCGAGCGGCGCAAGATGCCGACCGAGCTCGCGCTGTTACCGATGGTGGAGAGCGCGTACAACCCGATGGCGTACTCGCGCGCGCACGCCTCCGGCCTCTGGCAGTTCATCCCGTCGACCGGACGGAACTACAACCTCGACCAGAACTTCTGGTACGACGCCCGGCGCGACATCCTCGCCTCCACCAACGCCGCGCTCGATTACCTGCAATCGCTCTACGACATGTTCGGCGACTGGCATATCGCGCTCGCCGCATACAACATGGGCGAGAACGGCGTGCAACGCGCGATCGACAGGAACCGCGCCAAGGGGCTTGCCACCGACTATCAGTCGCTCGCCATGCCGCGCGAGACACGCGGCTACGTGCCGTCGCTCCTCGCCTTCAAGAGCATCGTCGCCAACCCCGCCGCCGCGGGCGTCGAGCTCGACCCGATCTCGAACGCCCCCTACTTCGTAACCGTCACGCTGACGCGCGATATCGACCTCCGAGTCGCCGCGAAGCTCGCTGAGATGAACGTCGAGGAGCTCATCGCCTTGAACCCCGGACACAACCGTCCGATCGTCGCCGCCGAGCACGCACCGCAGCTCGTGCTGCCCATCGACCGTGCCGAAGCGTTCATCCAGAATCTCGAGCGGCACGACAAGCCACTCTCCTCCTGGCAGCTCCACACGTTCAAGGCTGGCGACAAGCTCGAGAAGCTCGCCGCGGACCACGGCTTGACCCTCGGCCGCCTGAAGGCGATCAACGGGCTCGGGCCGAAAGGTACGGTCGTGATCGGGCAGCAGCTCGTGCTGCCGCAGAAAGGTTCGGCCGCAGGCGCGGAGCCGCTACCCTTCACGCCTCCCGGCGCAGGACGGACCGCGAGTTACGTCGTCAAACGCGGAGACTCGTGGGCCGGCATCGCCGCCGCGTTCGGCGTCGCGATCGCCGACTTAAGGCGTGCCAACGAAGAAGCCACGCTGGTCGCCGGAGAACGGCTCGTGGTCGATATCAAGCCGAAGCCCGCGGTGAAGCAGCGGGCGGCGCCGGCACCGAAGAAAGCGCAGGCGCCGAGCGGGCGATCCACCGCGAAAGCCGCACCGACGCGCCCATCCGCATCGGCCCAGGTCGCTCGGCCCTAGTTCGCCACACCCCGTCCGCTTTCGGCCGGCGCGCGTCAGCGCCGCGCCGCATCCTCCACCAGGAAACAGTTCGCGGTGTGAGTGCGCGATAACGGGATCGCACCCGGATAGTCGCGCTTGCAGCGCGTCATCGCGTACGGGCAGCGGGGATGAAAGTGGCAGCCGGCAGGCGGGGACGCCGGCGACGGCAGCTCGCCCGCCACGTGCAGCCGCTCGCCTCCACCGTCCAGCGCGGGGACGGCCGCGAGGAGCGCCTGCGTGTAGGGATGCTGGGGCCGGCCGAGCACCTCGCCCACCGTGCCGCGCTCGACGATCCGCCCCAGGTACATCACCGCGATCTCGTCGGCGAGGTACTCCACGACCGCGAGGTTGTGCGTGATGAAGAGATAGGCCAGCCCGAGCTCGCGCTGCAGGCGCTTCAGCAGGTTCAGGATTTGGGCCTGCACCGAGACGTCGAGCGCGCTCGTGGGCTCGTCGCACACCACCAGCTTCGGATTCACGCTGAGCGCGCGCGCGATCGCGATCCGCTGTCGCTGCCCGCCCGAGAACTCGTGCGGATACCTGAACGCCGCCTCCGACACCAGCCCGACCTGGTCCAGCAGCTCATCGATGCGCCGCTCGCGCTCGGCGCGGGAGGCGAGCACTTCGAGCGCACTCATGCCCTCCATCAGGATATCGTGCACCCGCAGCCGCGGGTTGAGCGACGCGTAAGGATCCTGGAACACGATCTGGAAGTCCGCCCGACGGCGCCGCAACGCATCGCCCCGGAGGTGAGTCAGCTCCACCCCGTCGAACGTCACCTCGCCGGCGGTCGGCCGGAGGAGCTGGAGGATGCTCTTGCCGGCGGTCGTCTTGCCGCAGCCCGATTCGCCAACGAGGGCGAGCGTGCGGCCGGGCGCGATCGCAAGCGAGACACCGTCGACCGCCCGCACGTGACCCACCGTGCGCTTGAGAACGCCACGCCGGATCGGAAAGTGAACTTTCAGGTCGCGGACCTCCAGCAAGGCACGCGGACGCCCGCCGGCGTCCATACGCATGACCGCGGGCGCCAGGGCAGAAGCGATCGGGCCGGCACGCTCGGTCGCGCGGAGATGGCAGCGGACGCGATGGCCCTCCGCCACCTCCGTCCAGTCGGGGGCCTCGGCATGGCAGCGATCGAACGCATGATCGCAGCGGTCGGCAAACCGGCAGCCCTGGAACTCGCCCGAGAGCGGCGGAACGTGGCCGGGAATGACATCCAGCTCGGCGCCACGCTTGCCGGTCGTTGGCAACGCGGCGAACAGCTTCCTCGAGTACGGATGCTGCGGGGCAAGGAAGAAGGCTTCGCGCGCGGCCACTTCCACGATCTGCCCCGCGTACATGACCGCAACGCGGTGCGCCATCCCCGCGACAACCCCCAGGTCGTGCGTGATGAGCAGGATCGACATCCCCCGCTTCGCCTGGAGCGAGCGGAGCAGATCGAGCACCTGGGCCTGGATCGTCACGTCGAGGGCGGTGGTCGGCTCGTCGGCAACCAGCAGCTCCGGCTCCCCGGCAAGCGCGAGCGCGATCATCACCCGCTGCTTCATTCCGCCGGAGAGCTGGAACGGGTACTCGTCGACCCGCCGCGCGCTGTCGGCGATGCCGACTGCATCGAGCAGCTCGATCGCGCGCGTCCGCGCGGCCGCGCCGCTCGCACCGGAATGGCGGTGGAGCACTTCCGCGATCTGCCGGCCGACGGTGAGGACCGGGTTGAGGCTCGTCGCGGGCTCCTGGAAGATCATCGCGATCCGCCGCCCGCGCATATCGCGCATGCGGGATTCGGGCAGGGAGAGGAGTTCGGTTCCATCGAGCCAGACGCTGCCGGTGGTCACGCGGCCGGTTTCCGGCAGCAGGCGCATCAGGGTCAGCGCCGTCATGCTCTTGCCGCAGCCCGACTCGCCGACGATCGCAAACGTCTCCCCGCGCGGGATCTCCAGATCGACCCCGTCGAGCGCGCGCACGAGCCCGCTGCTCGCATCGAGGACGGTGCGCAGATCGCGCGCTTCGAGCAGGTTCGGGCTCATACCGCCGCACCTGGGGGTCGCGCACCGACCGCAACGCGCGGATCGAAGCCGTCGCGGACTGCGTCGGCGAAGAGATTCGCCGCGAGGACGAGCACGAACATGAAAGCGAACGCCGCAGCGAGGGTCCACCACACCATGGGTTCCCGCGCCATCTCCAACCGCGCGGTGTTGATCATGGTGCCGAAGCTCGTGGTCGACGGGTCGACGCCGACGCCGACGTAGGACAGCACCGCCTCGGCGAGGACCAGCCCGGAGAAATCCATGACCAGGGCGATGAGGACGATGTGCATCACATTCGGCAGGATGTGGCGCGTGATGACCCGGGCATGCCGTACGCCGAACGCGTGCGCCGCCTGGATGTACTCGAGCTCGGCGAGCTTGAGCGCCTCGCCGCGCAGGAGACGCGCGAGCCCGGTCCAGCTCGTCAATCCGAGAATGATGCAGAGAAAGAGCAACCGGACATCCGCCCGCTGCGCGACCGTGGGGAAAGAATCCGGATGCGTGTCGATATACACCTTCACCATCAGGATCGCGGCCGCGATCAGCAGCACTCCGGGGATCGAATGGATCGTCGTGTAGAGATACTGCACGACGTCGTCGACCCAGCCCTTGAAGTACCCGGCCATGATCCCGAGCAGCACCGCCGCGGGCAGCATGACGAGCGTGGTGACGGTCCCGATCACCAGTCCGGTCCGAATGCTCTTCAGCGCCTGGTAGAGAACGTCGTGGCCAACCTTGTCGGTGCCGAGGACGTGATACTTGCCCGCCAGCATGGCGACCGGAATCGCGATCGCGAAGAGCGCGAACCCTGTGAGGTAGACCGCGAGCCAGGGCACCTCGGTGCGGCGCTGCCGCACCGCATCCCACATCGCCGCGGCCGGGATGCCGCGGCGGCGGGCGAGCCCCGCGGTGGCGAGCCAGACCGCGGCCAGCCAGGCCATCGAGGCGAGCGCGATTCCCTGCACCACGGTCATGAACACGTCCGCATCCCGATCGGCCTCATCCTTGAGATGCGCGCCGCCGTACCGCAGCCGCGGATACTCGCGCGCCACCTGTCCGCCGGGGAGCTCCACCGTCTCTTTCGCGTAGGCGCGCGTAGCGAGCGGCGCCGAATAAGTCCGCTCGGTACGCGCCTTCAGCGGTGCGAGGACGACATCGAGCACGCTCAAGACCTCCACCGAGTAAGCAGCGGGCGCGTTGGGATCCCGGCTCTCGACGCGCGGGCGGAAGTGCAGGGAATCGGCCAGCCCAATCAGCACGAAAACCGCGAGCACGGCCAGAGCGGCCATGCCTGCCGTGCTCCGCGTGACGCGCCGCCAGGGTGCCACGAGATGCGCGTGGCGCCGCGCGTACCAGAAATACGCGAGCGCCGCGGCGACCAGCAGCCACACTAGAGCATCGGTCCACAGCACGACCGGCATCAGTCGAACCTCACCCGCGGGTCGACGAGGGTGTAGGAGATGTCGGTCAGGATCAGGCCGGCGATGTAGAGCACCGAGCCCAGGAACACCATCGAGCGCACCACGGCGAAGTCCTGCGCCTGGATCGCCTCGATCGTGTAGCTGCCGAGCCCCGGGATGCCGAAGAACGACTCCGAGAGGAGGCTACCCATGAAGAGCAGTGGGATGACGACCACTACGCCGGTGAGCACCGGGATCATCGCGTTCTTCAGCACGTGGCGGAACAATACCGTCGTCTCGGCCAGCCCCTTGGCGCGCGCCGTCCGGACATAGTCCTTCCCCATCTCCTCGAGAAAGATCGTGCGGTACCAGCGCGCGCCCGACCCGATCCCGCTCACTACGCCGACCGCGACCGGCAATACCACGAACTTCCACGCATCCCCGCCGCCCTGGAAGCCCGAGATCGGCGCGAGGCTCCAAAGTTTGCTGACGAGATACTGGCCGCCGATGATGTAGAACAGCGCCGAGATCGACATCAGCGCAACGCACAGCACGACGCCCCAGAAATCGAGATACGTGGCGCGGAAGAACGCCATCAGCAGCGCAAACGTGATGTTGACCGCGAGGCCGACGAGAAGCACCGGTATCGCCAGGGCGAGGCTGGGCCACATCCGCGTGCGGATCTCGTGCGCGATATCGCGCTTGTCGTCGGCCTGGCCGAAGTCGAAGACGAAGAGCCGCGCCGATTTCTCGTAGAAGATTGTCCCGGTCAGGCGCGCCACGCCTTGCGCCCCGACGTCGAAGAGGAGCGGCTTGTCGTAGCCGCGCTCGGCTTTCCATTTTTCGATCGCGTCCGGGGTCACCCGCTTGACGCCGAGCGCGAGCCGCGCCATGTCATCGGGCGTGTTGACCACGAAGAACAGCGCGAAGGTGATGAGGTTGACCCCGATGAGGATCGGGATCGCGTACAGGCACCGCCGGACGATGTAGGCGAGCATCGCCCTAGGCGCGCCGGGCGGCGGCGCGCTCGCGCCGCCGGTAGCTCACGAGCGCAGGCAGGCCACCGAGAACCAGCACTGCGATCGCGAGTGCGATCGGCCAGAGCACCGGCTGGTTCCAGGTCGCACGCTCGACCTCGCGGCGGTCGACGTCGATCCGGCGGTATTTGATGCCGTTCCTCGCCATCTGATTCGGCTTGAGGTTGTGGAGCCAGTCGTGATACAGGCCGTAGGTCTTCGGGTGAAGTCCGAACGACCACGGCGCGTCCGCGCGGAGAATCTCCACCATGCGATCGATCAACGCCTGGCGCGCCGGGCCGTTCTCCATGTCCTTCACTCGCTCGAACAGCCGGTCGTACTCGGGGTTGGCATAGTTCGCCGCGTTCTCGCCCTGGAACTTGGTGCGGCTCTGCGGGCCGTAAAAGAGGAACAGGAAGTTCTCGGGATCCGGGTAATCGGCGTTCCAGCCCCAGACGAAGATCTGACCGGTGCCCTTGCGCACCTTCTCCTGAAACCGGTTGTAGTCGGTGTCGCGGATCTCGAGCTGGATCGAGAGCTTCGCGAACTGCTTGCGGTACCAGTCGAGCCGCGGCTTGTCGCCCGGTCCGCGATTGGTCGTGTCGAAGTAGAGGACGAGCGGCTGCCCGGTCTGCGCGTCGCGGCCGTCGGGGTAGCCGGCCTCGGCGAGTAGCCTTTTCGCCGCTTCGATCGGTCTTTGCCTCAGCTCGCCGTTCACCCACTCGAAGACGATCCGGTTCAAGCCGGCCTCACCCTCGCGGAAGCCGAAGATGCCCGGCGGAATCGGTCCCTGCGCCGGAATTCCGCGCCCGTTGGCGAAGATCGAGATGTATTCCTCCCAGTCGACGGCGATCGAGATCGCCTGGCGGAGCTTTCGCGAGCGCTCCGAGGCGCCGCCGACGATCGGATCGAGCCAATTGAAGGCGAGGTATTGCGTCGTGGGGGCGACCGAGGTCTGCAGGCGTATCCCTCGCTCCTCCATCTCCGAAGTGAGGCTCGCGTCGCCTTCGACCCCGATCCGGATCGCCTGGTCGAAGCTGTCGCTCGGGATCGACGAGGCATCGTAGTAGCCCTGCAAAAACTTGTTCCAATAGGGAATCGCCTCCTTCTCGCGGCTGAAGACCACGCGGTCGATGAAGGGCAGCGGCTTGCCCGCATCCGCGAGCAGCCCGGCTTTCGCATCCTCCGGGTCGCCCGAGGTCGGGTACGTTTCGCCGTGAAAGTTCGGGTTCCGGGCGAGCACCATGCGCGAGTTGGGATCGTTCTCAACCAGCATGTACGGCCCCGTTCCCACCGGGTACCAGTCGAGCGTCAGGTTCTTGTCCCCCATGCCCGGCTGGGAGTAGAAGCGGTCGGCCTCGATCGGCACCGGGGCGAAGAAGGACATCGCGAGCCAGTACGGGAACTGCGGGTAGTTGCCCTTTAGCTTCACGCGATAGGTGTAGCGATCGACGACCTCGACTCCGGACAGCGGGTACTGCGAGAGATCGAGCCAGGTGTCGCGCTTGCCTGCGGCCGCGCGTCGCTTGTCCTCGGATTGCAGCGTCGCGGCGAAGTCCTTCAGGCCGACAATATATTCGCTCATGAGGCCAAAGATCGGCGAGTGCAGCCGCGGGTGGGCGAGCCGCTTGATCTGGTAGACGTAGTCGTCGGCGACGAGCTCGCGCGTCCCGGTTTCCTTGAAGTCCGAGAGCGTCCAGATCCGGGCCAGGTCCTCGCGAGTCAGGCCGCGGTACATGGGGTTGCCGCCCGGATCGCGCGCGAAGGCCGGGTGCGGCTGATAGCGGATGCCGGGCTTGATCCGGATCTCGTACTCGCTGAACGCGACCGCCGGCGACTCGGCCGGCACCTCTTTTCCGTCGGCATCCAGATAGCGCGGACGCGGAACCGACTCGGCGGTGAGGGGGATGAGCTCGTAGGGTCGCTTCAGGTAGTGGTACTGGAGCGGCGGCTCGTAGATCTGCGCGTTGAACGTAGCCTCGTCCTCGCTGTAGGACTGCACCGGGTCTAGATGCTTCGGACGCTCCGTGAACGCGCTGTAGAGGATGTTCTTGCCCCGGTCCGAGGCGGGATACGGATCGTTCCAGACCTCGCCACAGCCGGCGATTGCCGTTGCGACGCCGAGTATCGTGAGCCAGCGCATGAGCGTCGAGTGTAGCGGAGCGGGTTCGCCGTGTCAGGGTCGGCGCATGACCTATAATCGCGCGTCCTCATGCCGCCAGCATGTCGCCCGCATGGGCTTTCTCGACCGCAAACGGATCCTGATCACCGGGCTGCTCAGCAGGCGCTCGATCGCGTTCGGCATCGCGGGCGCGTGCCGGCGCGAGGGTGCGAGCCTCGCGTTCACGTTCCAGAACGACCGGTTCAAGGATCGTGTCACCGAGATGGCTACCGAGCTCGGATCGGACATCGTCCTGCCGTGCGACGTGTCGAGCGACGCCGAGATCGATGGGCTCTTCAGCGCGCTGCGCGAACGCTGGGACGCTCTTGACGGCCTGGTGCACGCGATCGCATTCGCACCGCGCGAGGCGATTAGCCGGGGACTTCCTCGATGGGGTGTCGCGCGAGGCGTTCCGCGTGGCGCACGACGTCTCCAGCTACAGCTTCCCTGCGCTCGCGCGCGGAGCAGTGCCCATGATGCAGGGCCGCAACGGCGCACTCGTCACGCTCACGTATCTCGGCGCCGGCCGCGCCGTGCCGAACTACAACACCATGGGACTGGCGAAGGCGAGCCTCGAGGCCGCGGTGCGCTATCTCGCGGCGGCGGTCGGTCCGAGGGGCATCCGCGTGAACGGCATCTCGGCCGGGCCGATCAAAACGCTCGCCGCGAGCGGCATCGCGGGGTTCGGGAAGATCCTGAAGTTCGTCGAGATCAATGCGCCGCTGCGGCGGAACGTCACGCTCGAGGACGTCGGGAACGTCGCGGCGTTTCTGCTCTCCGACCTGGCCGCCGGCGTCACCGGCGAGATCACCTACGTCGATTGCGGATTCAACGTGGTCGCAGCGGGGATGACCGCAGACTGAAAGCGCACGCGATCCTGGCTGTCCTCACCGATCCTTCTTCATGAGATTCGCTTCGTTGATGCTGACCTTGGAGCGGCTGCGCAGCCCGTCGACGAACGCCTGATAGGCGTCGCGCGCCTCCTGCCGCGACAACCCCGCATCGACTGCGCGCAACCGCGCGTCGTCCACCGCCTGCACGCCGGTCACCTTGGACACGCGGAAGAGCCCGAAGCCCGCCGGCTGCAGGTCGACGCCGACATAGACCGGGAGCCGTGCCGGATCGGCGCGGAAGATCGGCGCGATCGCGCGCGGGTCGACACCGGCCGGGTTCTCGCGGCTCACCGTCCGTGCGAGACCCCACGTCGTGCCGGTGGTCGCGCCGGACTGCAGCTGCTTCAGTTTCTCCGCGCCCGCTGCGCGCGCCAGCTTAAGCGCCTCGTCGTCGGTGAGCCGCTTGGCGATTTGGGCCCGCACTTCGCCGAGCGGACGGGCAGCCGCCGGTTTGTACTCGAGCACCCGTGCGACCACAAGACGTCCGGGTGCGATCTCCACCGCCTCGGTGTTGCGTTTGTTCCGGATCGCGTCGTCCCCGAAGAGCGCCGCCTGCAGCTTCGCATTGTCGAGCGGCGGCGGCGCGGCGCCACGGGCGAACCAGCCCGTGGTCTGGACCCTCAGCTTGAACCGCTCGGCGAGCGGCTGGAGCCCTTCTGGCTGCTCGTAGGCCAGGTTGCTGAAGGCCTCGGCCAGCTCGGGGAATTTCTTCTGCGCGCGCTCGCGGCGCAGCCCGCGCTCGATCTCGGCTCGCGCCGAATCGAACTCCTTCACCTCCGCGGGGGCGTTGATCAGGATATGGCTGGCCCGGCGCTCCTCGCCCTTGCCTCCCTCGCCCTTGCGGGCACCGGTGACCTTGATGACGTGGAAGCCGAACTCCGTCTCGACGATCGGGCTGATCTCGTTCTCGCGCAATTTGAACGCCGAGTCCTCGAACGGCCTCACCATCGCGCCCTTGCCAAACCAGCCGAGATCGCCCCCCTGACTGGCCGAGCCGGGATCCTGCGAGTTGGCGCGCGCGAGCTCCGCGAAGCGGGACGGATCCTTCCGTGCCTCCGCGAGCAGGCCTTCGATGCGCTTGCGGGCCTCGAGTCGCTCGCGCCGCTTTGGCGCCATGTTCGCTTCGTACCAGGCCTTGACCTCGTCGGCGCCGAGCGGGTCTTCGGCGACCACCGCCTCGAGTGTGAGCTGCGCGTACTCCGCTCGGAGCTGCGCCGGCGCCTCAAACTCCTTCGGATGGGCCTTGTAATAGGCCTCGACGGCGTCGGGGGCAAGCTTTACCTGGGCCATAAACTGGCTCGCCGGCAGCATCAGCTCGGACACCTCCCGGCTCTCGCCGCGCAGCTCCGCGAAGCGGCGCGCCGTCGTTTTCGCCACCAGCCCCGAGTCGACCAGCCCCGCTGTCAGCTGCCGCATCACGAGATCGTTGCGCAGCTGCGCCTCGAACTGCTCCTCGCTCATGCTCTGACTCCGGATCAGCGCCTGATAGCGGCTCCGCGAGAACTTGCCGTCTTCCTGGAACGCCGGCTCGGTCGCGATCAACTCGCGCACCTTATCGTCGCCCGCGAGCATGCCATTGCGGGCGATGTACATCCCAAGGACGCGGCGCCCGACGAGGCCGTCGAGCAGCTGCTTGCGCGCCTCCGGCGTGTCGAGCAGCGCCGCGTCGAAGTTGCGCCCGAGCGCCGCCCGGAGCTGGTCGCGCTGCTGGTCAGAGGCACGGGCGAACTCCTGCGCCGTGATGGCGCTCCCGTCGATCTCGGCCAGATCGGAGCCACCCGCGACTCGGTCGAACGACTGGATGCCGAAGAACGCGAACGGGGGGACGAGGATCAGGGCGAGTAGGAACTGCAGCAGCCGCTTGTGCTTGCCGACAAACTCGAACATGACCGTCTCTCAGAATGAAAAGGCGAACCGCAGTTCGCCTTTTCGGAACGTCTGGCGGAGTGGACGGGACTCGAACCCGCGACCCCCGGCGTGACAGGCCGGTATTCTAACCAACTGAACTACCACTCCGTTATCAAACCGCCTAACAATCGCGTCGCGAATCCCATCGGCACTCGGAGTAAGCTCGCGCGCCCCACCGCCCGATCTTTGGTGGGTGCTGACGGGATCGAACCGCCGACATTCGCCTTGTAAGGGCGACGCTCTACCAGCTGAGCTAAGCACCCCGCCCGCGAGAACTTGCTTGCTCCCCCGGAAGGGCGGTCAGTTTAGCGCATCCTTCAACGCCTTTCCAGGCCGGAACTTGGGTACCCGTGCCGCTTGGATCTTGATCGGCGCTTGAGTGCGCGGATCGCGCCCGGCCCGCGCCTGCCGCTTGCCGACGTAGAAGGTGCCGAAGCCGACGAGGGTCACCATGTTGCCCTTTCTTAGCGCGATCTTGATGCTCGCGACGGTTGCGTCGAGAGCCCGCTGGGCCGCCGCCTTGGAGATGTCGGCGGACTTGGCGATGTGATCGATCATCTCGGTCTTGTTCACTGCAAGCCCCTTACTCTGGACGCGAGGCGCGCCGGAACGATGGGTTGACGTAGATGGCGCGCGCGTGTCAGAGCGTCATGTGAATCTGCATGCGCGGGCGCGCATTGGAAATCTGCACCGTCGTTATAGCAACGGAGCTTTCGCGGTGTCAAGGCGCACCCCGGCAGCCGCGTAAGGCAGCAATCCCGCCCGATCCCCGCGCGTCAGTGCGTGACGACGCCAGTAGCGGGTTTGTCTTCCGGAACCGGCTGGACCGCCGGCGGCGCGTCGGCCTCGCGCACCAGCGGCTGTGGCTTGCGCTCGAGCGCCACGTCCAGGACCTGGTCGATCCACTTCACAGGCACGATCTCGAGCCGGTTCTTGATGTTGTCCGGGATTTCGACCAGATCTTTCACGTTCTCCTCGGGGATCAGCACCGTCTTGATCTGACCGCGGTGGGCGGCGAGCAGCTTCTCCTTCAACCCACCGATCACGAGGACTTCGCCGCGCAGCGTGATCTCTCCGGTCATCGCGACGTCCGCTCTCACGGGGACGCCGGTGAGCGACGACACCATCGCGGTGCAGATGCCGATCCCGGCGCTCGGGCCGTCCTTTGGCGTCGCGCCTTCGGGCAGGTGGATGTGGATGTCGTTCTTCTGGAAGACGTCTTCCGCGACTCCAAACCGCGGCGCGCGGCTGCGCACGACCGAAAGCGCCGCCTGGATCGACTCCTGCATGACCTCGCCCAGCTTGCCGGTTGTGATCGTCTTCGCCTTGCCGGGCATCACCGCCACTTCGATCGTGAGCAGTTCACCACCTACTTCGGTCCATGCGAGCCCCGTCACCTGACCAACCTGGTTCTGCTTCTCGGCGATGCCATAGGTGTAACGCCGCACGCCGAGGAACTTGTCCAGGTTGCGCGCGGTCACCGTGAGCTTCCGGTCACCGCTCCTGGTGAGCAGACCCTTGACGGTCTTGCGGCAGATTTTCGAGAGCTCGCGCTCGAGGTTGCGCACCCCGGCTTCGCGCGTGAAGTAGCGGATGATGTCCCGGATCGCACTCTCCGTGACCGACAGCTCCTTCTCCTGGACGCCGTTGTTCTTGCGCTGCTTGGGCAGCAGGTAGCGCACCGCGATGTTCACCTTCTCGTCCTCGGTGTAGCCGGAGAGCCGGATCACCTCCATCCGATCGAGGAGCGCCGGCGGAATGTTGAGGGTGTTCGCCGTGGCGACGAACATGACCTCCGAGAGGTCGTACTCGACCTCGACGTAGTGGTCGACGAAGGTGTGGTTCTGCTCCGGGTCGAGCACCTCGAGCAGCGCCGAGGACGGGTCGCCGCGGAAGTCCATGCCCATCTTGTCCACCTCGTCGAGGAGGAAGAGCGGATTCTTCACCCCGACCTTGGTCATGTTCTGCAGGATCTTGCCCGGCATCGAGCCGATGTAGGTCCGGCGATGTCCCCGAATCTCCGCCTCGTCGCGTACCCCGCCGAGCGACATGCGGATGAACTTGCGGTTGGTCGAGCGGGCGATCGACTGGCCGAGCGAGGTCTTTCCCACTCCTGGCGGCCCGACGAGGCACAGGATGGGGGCCTTCATCTGATCGACGCGGCTTTGCACCGCCAGGTATTCGAGGATCCGCTCCTTCACTTTCTCGAGCCCGTAGTGGTCGGTGTTGAGCACCTTTTCCGCCGCCGGGATGTCCTTCGAGATCTTGCTCTTCTTCTTCCACGGCAGGTTGACCAGCGTCTCGAGGTAGTTGCGCACGACAGTGGCTTCGGCCGACATCGGCGACATCAGCCGCAGCTTCTTGAGCTCGTTCTCGGCTTTCTGCCGCGCGTCTTTCGGCATGCGAGCGGCCTTGATCCGCTTCTCCATCTCCTCGAGATCGGCGCCCTCCTCGCCCTCGCCGAGTTCCTTCTGGATCGCCTTTACCTGCTCGTTCAGGTAGTACTCGCGCTGACTCTTTTCCATCTGGCGCTTCACGCGCCCGCGGATGCGCTTCTCGACCTGAAGGATGTCGATCTCCGCCTCGAGCTGCGCGAGCAGACTCTCCAGCCGTTGCTTCACGTCGAACATCTCGAGCACTTTTTGCTTCTGCTCGAGCTTGAGCGGCAGATGCGCCGCTACCGTGTCGGCGAGGCGACCGGGCTCCTCGATGCCGGCGAGCGAGGTGAGGATCTCCGGCGGAATCTTCTTGTTGAGCTTGACGTACTGGTCGAACTGGGCGACGAGCGCCCTACGCATCGCCTCGACCTCGGTCGTATCGACCGGCTCCGGGGGCACCGGGGCCGCGAGCGCGGAGTAGTGCGTCCGTTGATCCGCGATCTCCTGGATCCGCGCGCGCTGGCTGCCCTCGACGAGCACTTTCACCGTGCCGTCCGGCAGCTTGAGCATCTGGAGAATGTTCGAAATGCAGCCGATGTCGTACATGTCCTCGGGCGTCGGTTCGTCCTTCGCTGCCGACTTCTGCGCCACGAGCAGGATGCTCTTCCCGGCCTCCATCGCGATTTCCATCGCCTTGATCGACTTCGGCCGACCGACGAAGAGCGGAATCACCATGTGGGGAAAGACCACCACGTCCCTGAGGGGAAGCAGCGGGAACTGGGTGGGAAGGTTGGACAGCTCGTTGGCGGACATGGCATCACCCCTGGTGAGGGTACTGCGGGAAGGTGGAGGCAGGGCCCCCGGGATTCAAGCGGGCCGCGCCCGTCCCGAGGCGTGCACGGCGTCGATTGCAGCAGTCAGTGCGACCCGGCAACCTTCGGCTGGTCCGAGTAGATGAGCAGCGGCTTGCCGTCGCCGAGGATCGTAGGCTCGTCGACCACCACCTTGCTGACGTTCTCGAGCGTGGGCAGCTCGAACATGATGTCGAGCAGCACGTACTCGAGGATCGAGCGCAGACCGCGTGCGCCGGTCTTGCGCGCGAGTGCCTTGTGCGCGATCGCGGTGAGCCCCTGCGGCCGGATCTCGAGGTCGACGCCTTCCATGCCGAAGAGTTTGTGGTACTGCTTGATGAGCGCGTTCTTGGGCTCGGTGAGGATGCGGATCAGCGCGTTCTCGTCCAGCTCCTCGAGCGTGGCGACCACCGGCAGGCGGCCGACGAACTCGGGGATTAGGCCGTATTTGATGAGGTCCTCGGGCTCGACGCCCTTCAGGACCTCGCTGATGTCCTTGCTGTTCCTGAGACTCCGCACCTCGGCGCCGAAGCCTATCCCGGTCTTTTCCGACCGGCCGCGGATGATCTTCTCGAGCCCGTCGAACGCGCCGCCGCAGATGAACAGGATGTTCGTCGTGTCGACCTGGACGAAGTCCTGGTTCGGGTGTTTGCGCCCGCCCTGCGGCGGCACCGAGGCGATCGTCCCCTCGATCAGCTTGAGCAGCGCCTGTTGCACACCCTCCCCCGACACGTCCCGCG
Source organism: uncultured beta proteobacterium (assembly GCA_963754305.1). Classification (GTDB taxonomy): domain Bacteria; phylum Pseudomonadota; class Gammaproteobacteria; order Burkholderiales; family SG8-39; genus DATEDA01. The sequence goes on from CAVWFR010000037.1 coordinate 72,453, forward strand.
TGATCGACGGGTTGTCGCTCTTGCGCGAGATCTTGTCGATCTCGTCGATGTAGACGATGCCGCGCTTCGCCTTGTCGACGTCGTAGTCGCAGTTCTGGAGCAGCTTCTGGATAATGTTTTCGACGTCCTCGCCGACGTACCCCGCTTCGGTGAGAGTCGTGGCGTCGGCGATCACGAACGGCACGTTCAAGAGGCGCGCGAGCGTCTGCGCAAGGAGGGTCTTGCCAGAACCGGTCGGGCCTACGAGCAGGATGTTCGACTTCGCCAGCTCGACCTCGTCGGTCTTGGACAGGTGCTTGAGCCGCTTGTAGTGGTTGTACACCGCCACCGAAAGGATCTTCTTCGCCTGCTCCTGGCCGATCACGTACTCGTCCAGGATCTGGCAGATCTCCTTTGGCGTCGGGAGGTCGGAGCGCGTCGGGCGTCCGCCCTTGTCGGTGGCGCTCTCCTCGCGGATGATGTCGTTGCAGAGCTCGATGCACTCGTCGCAGATGAACACCGACGGGCCGGCGATCAGCTTGCGAACCTCGTGCTGGCTCTTGCCGCAGAACGAGCAGTAGAGGAGCTTTTCGCTACCGCTCTTGTCGGACATCCCCGCCATGACCCGCTAGCTCGCCGTCGCTTCGTTGCGCGAAGTCAGGATGCGATCCACGAGACCATACTGCATCGCCTCGTCCGCAGATAGGAAATTGTCCCGATCGGTGTCCCTGGCGATGCGGTCGATCGACTGCCCGGTGTGCTTCGCCATGATCTCGTTCAGCTTGGCCCGGAGATACAGAATCTCCTTGGCGTGGATCTCGATGTCGGACGCCTGGCCCTGAAAGCCGCCCATCGGCTGGTGGATCATCACCCGCGAGTTCGGCAGGCAGTAGCGCTTGCCCTTTGCCCCGGCGGAAAGGAGCAGCGCGCCCATGCTGGCCGCTTGCCCGATGCACAGCGTTGACACGTCGGGCTTCACGAACTGCATCGTGTCGTAGACCGCGAGGCCCGCCGACACCGAGCCGCCCGGCGAGTTGACATAGAACGATATGTCCTTATCCGGGTTTTCCGACTCGAGGAAGAGCAGCTGCGCAACGATCAGGTTGGCCGACACCTCGTTGACCGGTCCGACGAGGAAGACGACGCGCTCCTTAAGCAGCCGCGAGTAGATGTCGTACGCGCGCTCGCCGCGGCCGCTCTGCTCGATCACCATCGGGATAAGCCCCAGGCCTTGGGGCTCGGTCATCACGGCGTCCGTTCTGCCCATTCTCATGCTGCGTGCCCCATCAGTTCGTCAAACGCCACCGGCTTGTCCACGACCCGCGCCTGCTTGAGGACCCAGTCGATCACGTTCTCCTCGACCGCGAGGCCTTCGAACTCTGCAAGCCGGTCGGGCTGCGTATAAAACCATTTTACCACCTCGGTCGGCTGCTCATAGCTGTCGGCGTGCTCTTCGACGAGCTTTCGCACCTGCTCGGGCTTTGCGGCGAGGTCGAAGCGCTTGACGACCTCCGCGACGATCAGGCCAAGGGCGACCCGGCGTTTCGCCTGATCCTCGAAGAGCTGCGGGTCGATCGGCACGTTCTCCATCTTCAGCCCGCGCGCTTGCAGGTCCGCGCGCGCGTTCGCGACCAGCCGCTCGATCTCCATGTCGACCAGCGACTTCGGGACCTCGGCCCGGGTGGTCTCCAGGAGCGCCTGCATCGCCTTTGCCTTTAGCTCGCCGCCGAGACGCTTCTTCACCTCGCGCTCGACGTTCGCCCGGACTTCGGCGCGCATCCTGGCGAGATCGCCGTCGGCGACGCCGAGCGACCGCGCGAACTCGGCGTCGATCGCGGGCAGGCGCGTGGCCTCGACCTTCTTCAGCGCGATGTCGAAGCTCGCCGTTTTGCCGGCAAGATCCTTCGACTGGTAGTCGGGCGGAAACGTTACCGGGGTGGTCATCGACGCCCCGGCCTCGCGGCCGATCACGCCGGCCTCGAAGCCGGGCAGCATGCGACCTTCCCCGAGGACGAAGGCGAAATCGGTGCCCTTGCCGCCGGCGAACTCCACGCGGTCGATGCTACCGCTGAAGTCGACGGTCACCCGGTCGCCGCTCGCGGCCGGCCGTAGGACCGGCTCGTATCGAATGCGCTGCTTGCGGAGGACCTCGATCGTCCGGTCGACTTCGGTGTCACCGACCGTGAGCGAGGGCCGTTCGATCGTGACGCCGGCCAGGTCGCCGGGGGCGATCTCGGGATAGACCTCGAAGGTCGCGCTGAACTGCAGCTCGCCGTCGGGCGCCCCTTCCTTGCGCTCGATGCGCGGATACCCGGCGACACGCAGCTTCTGGTCGCGCACGGCGTCGGAGAACGACTTCTGCACCGCGTCGCCGATCACCTCGGAGCGCACCTGCGACCCATAGGTCTGCTCCACGAGCTTGATCGGCACTTTCCCCGGGCGAAAGCCGGCCATGCGGAGCGTGCGCGCAAGCCGCTTCAGGCGCTCGCCGACTTGCTGATCGATGTCGGCGACCGGCACCGCCATCACCAGGCGGCGTTCCAACGTTCCGAGGTTTTCGAGTGTGCTTGGCATGTAGGTTCTCGTCGGGGCATCTGACGAGGCAGCGGTGGTGCGAAGGCCGGGACTCGAACCCGGATGCCTCTCGGCGCTGGAACCTAAATCCAGTGCGTCTACCAATTCCGCCACCCTCGCGGCGCCAGCCGTGCTCGACTCGTCGGGATTCTACCGGAGCCGCCCTATACTGTCAGCTCAACCTGCGCGATCCCATTGAAAAACAACGAGAATGTCAGTCGGCCACTACGAGAACTTCCCGGTCGCTTCGGTGCTGATGCCGCGCCGCCTGCGGCCCGCCGTGGCGGCGATCTACGCGTTCGCGCGCACCGCGGATGATTTCGCGGACGAGGGGGATCTTCCGGCGCTCGAGCGGTTGGCGAAGCTCGATGCCTATCGTCTCGAACTCGCGCGGATCGCCGCGGGCGCAGCACCACACTCACCGGTACTGGTACGCCTCGCCGCGGTGATCCGGATGCATAGCCTGCCGCTGCAGCCGTTTCACGATCTCCTCGACGCGTTCAGCCAGGACGTCGTCAAGCAGCGCTACGCGTCGTTCGACGAAGTGCGCGACTACTGCCGGCGGTCGGCGAACCCGGTCGGCCTGCTCATGCTGCATCTCTTCGGCGCCGCCGGCACGCGCAACGTCCAGTGGTCCGACGCGATCTGCACCGCCCTGCAGCTCATCAACTTCTGGCAGGACGTCGCGCTCGACTGGGCCAAGGGCCGCGTGTACCTCCCGCAAGACGACCTCGCCCGTTTCGGCGTGAGCGAAGCGCACATCGCGCGGGCGCATGCCGACGACCCCTGGCGCCGGCTCATGTCGTTCCAAGTATCGCGCACGAGCGCGATGCTAGAATCCGGCGCGCCGCTCGCCGCCGCGCTCCCGGGTCGCATCGGCTGGGAGCTGCGCTTGGTCGTGCAGGGCGGTCGGCGGATCCTGGAACGGATCGACGGGGCGAGCGGTGACGTGTTCCGGCACCGTCCGGTGCTCCGCGCGGCCGACTGGGCGCTGATGCTCTGGCGCGCGATGACCTGAAAGGCCGTTTGTTCCTACGAATGGCGCCATGCAGGAGGGTCCAGCAGAGGCCTACCCTCGCCCTCCAGAGCGCAACCGATGACCCCGGACGAGTACTGCCAGCAGAAGGCCGCGGCGAGCGGTTCGAGCTTCTACTACTCGTTTCTGTTCCTACCGCCCGAGCGGCGGCGCGCGATCACCGCGCTATATGCCTTCTGCCGCGAGGTGGACGACGTCGTCGACGAATGCGCCGACCCGGCCCTCGCCGCGGCGAAGCTCGCATGGTGGCGGGCCGAAGTGGCCGGGCTTCTAGCCGGAACGCCGCAGCATCCGGTCACCCGCGCGCTCGCCCCGCTCGCCGAGCCCTACGGGATCACGCGCGTGCGCCTCGACGAGATCATCGACGGGATGGAGATGGATCTCCAGCACGCGCGCTACCGCGACTTCCAAGCGCTGGAGCGCTACTGCTATCACGTCGCAGGTGTCGTGGGCTTGCTCGCGGCGGGCATCTTCGGCTACGCGAATCCGCGTACCCTCGACTATGCGCAAACGCTCGGGACAGCGTTCCAGCTCACCAACATCATCCGCGACGTCGGCGAGGATGCGCGCAAGAACCGGATCTATCTGCCGCTCGACGAGCTCGAGCGGTTCGGCGTGACCGCGACCGACATCCTCGCGCGACGCGAGACCGAGGGCTTCGGCCGCCTGCTGGCATTCCAGGCGGAGCGGGCGCAAGCGCATTACGACCGCGCGCTCGCCCTCCTTCCGCCCGAGGATCGCCGGGCCCAGCGTCCCGGGCTCGTCATGGCAGCGATCTATCGCACACTGCTCGAGGAGATCCGGCGCGATGGCTCGCGGGTGCTCACGCACCGCATCGCTCTGACCCCGATCCGGAAGCTTTGGATCGCCTGGCGAACGTGGGTGGGCGTGTAGCGGTCGTCGGCGCGGGCTGGGCCGGCCTCGCCGCCGCGGTCGTCCTCGCCGCGCGCGGCGTTCCGGTCACCGTCTTCGAAGCCTCCCGGAGCCTCGGCGGCAGGGCGCGGCGCGTCGCGATGGACGGCGTCGACCTCGACAACGGCCAGCATATCCTCATCGGCGCTTACACCGAGACGCTGGGCCTCATGCGCCGCGTGGGTGCCGACCCGGGCGCGCTGCTCGCGCGGTTGCCCCTGGAGCTCCGGCACGTCTCGGGTTTTCGTCTGAAGGCGGCGCGCCTGCCCGCCCCGCTGCACCTGCTCGTCGGCCTAGCCCGCGCCACCGGGCTCACTGCGAGCGAACGCTTCCGCGCGGCCTGGTTCGTCGCCGGGCTGCGCCGCACCGGGTTCGCCGTAGTGCGCGACGAAAGCGTGACGGCGCTGCTCGCACGCCACCGGCAGGACGGCGCGCTCTACGACCGGCTGTGGGCGCCGCTTTGCGTCGCCGCGTTGAACACGCCGCCCGCGCATGCTTCGGCGCGTGTCTTCGCGACCGTGCTTCGCGACACGCTCGGCGGCAACCGCGCCGCGAGCGATCTCCTGCTTCCGAGAGCGGATTTGGGTGCGCTATTCCCCGAACCGGCCGCGCGGTTCCTCGCCGCACACGGCGGCGAGGTTCGCCTAGGCGCCCCGGTCCGCGCGATCGTTCGCGAGGAGGCCGCCTTCAGACTCGATGCGGACCCCAGCGCGTTCAGCCACGTGATTGTCGCCTGTGCGCCCCACCACGCCGCCCCGCTGCTGGACGCGCTGCCAGGCCTCGCCGCCCTCGCGATGGCGCTCGTCGCCCTTGAGCACGAGCCGATCTACACCTGCTACCTCCAGTATCCGGAGCGCGTTTCGCTCCCTTTTCCAATGCTCGGATTCACCGGGAGCCTGCTGCAGTGGGCGTTCGATCGCGGCGCGCTCTCCGGCCACCGCGGGCTCATCGCCGTCGTGCTCAGCGCTTCCGGTGCCCACGAGGCGCTCGGCCATCCGGCGCTCGCGGCGGAGATCCACCGCGCGCTCGAGGCGGAGCTGCCGGAACTCCCCGAGCCGTTGTGGCGCCGGGTCATCGCCGAAAAGCGGGCGACGTTCAGTTGCCGCCCCGGGCTCGTCCGGCCGGGCAACGCGACGGCGGTGCCCGGCCTGTGGCTCGCCGGGGACTACACTGCCAGCGACTATCCGGCAACCCTCGAGTCCGCTGCCAGGAGTGGCATGGCGGCCGCCGGCCTCGTGTCAGTCGAGCTCGGCTAGCGCGTCTGCAAGTCGTTCGATCGGGACCGCGTGGATGCCGTCGATCGCCTGCTTCGGCGCGTTGGCTCGCGGAATCAGCGCGCGCCGGAATCCGAGCTTCGCCGCCTCGCGCAGCCGCTCTTGCCCGCGCGGTGCGGGCCGCACCTCCCCAACGAGACCGATCTCGCCGAAGACGACCAGCTTTTCCGGTAGCGGGCGGTTGCGAAAGCTGGACAGGATCGCGAGCACCACCGCGAGATCTGCCGCGGGCTCCCCGATGCGCACACCGCCCACCGCGTTCACGAACACGTCCTGGTCGTGGACCGCCAGACCGGCGTGCCGATGCAGCACTGCGAGCAGCATCGCGAGCCGGCTCTGGTCCAACCCCTGGGCGAGACGTCGGGGCGCCATGCCTTGCGCGCCATCGACGAGCGCCTGCACCTCGACGAGGAGCGGCCGGGTGCCCTCGTTCGTGACCAGGATGCAAGACCCCGGCACCGGCTCGCGGTGCTGCGAAAGGAACAGCGCCGACGGGTTGCTCACGCCGCGCAGGCCGCGCTCGGTCATCGCGAAGACGCCGAGCTCGTTCACCGCTCCAAACCGGTTCTTGACCGCGCGGATGAGACGAAAGCTCGAATGCGGATCGCCCTCGAAGTAGAGCACGGTATCGACGATGTGCTCGAGCACGCGCGGCCCCGCGAGCGCACCCTCCTTGGTCACGTGGCCGACGAAGATCAGTGCGATGCCGAGCGTCTTGGCGAGCCGCGTCAGCTGCGCCGCGCACTCGCGCACCTGGGCCACCGAGCCCGGGGCCGACTGCAAGGCCTCCGAGTAGAGCGTTTGGATCGAGTCGATCACCGCCACCTCGGGCTTCTCGGCTTCCAGCGTCGCGGCGATCCGCTCGAGCTGGATTTCCGCGGCGAGGGCGACCGCCGCGGTGTCGACCTGCAGCCGTTGCGCGCGGAGCGCGACCTGTTCGGCGGATTCCTCGCCGCTCACGTAGATGACCTTGCGCGCCGCGCTCATCCATGCGAGCGCCTGCAGGAGCAGCGTCGACTTGCCGATGCCCGGATCGCCGCCGATCAGCACGACTTGGCCCGCGATCAATCCGCCACCGAGTGCGCGATCGAACTCCGCCACGCCGGTCGGCATGCGCACCGCTTCCTTCGCCGCGATGCGGGCGAGCGGGGTAACCCCGGCGGTTCTCGCCGCGCCGGCAAACCGGTTCTGGCCGGCGCGCTCAGCGACCGCCTCGACGAGAGTGTTCCAAGCGCCGCAGTGCGCGCACTGCCCCTGCCACTTGGTCGCCTGCCCGCCGCATTCGCTGCAGGCGTAGATCGATTTCGGTCTGGTCGCCATCCTCAGCGGTCGACCTGCCGGACGCGCGCCGCGGTCGCGCACAGGAGCTCATAGCTCACGGTTCCCGCCGCCGCCGCGACCTCGTCGCACGACAGCCCCTCGCCCCAGAGGGTCACCGAAGTGCCGACGCGCGCGGCGGGGACCGGATCGAGGTCGACGGTGAGCATGTCCATCGAGACGCGGCCGACGGTCCGGGTGCGCACGCCGTCTACGAGCACCGGTGTGCCGGTCGGTGCGTGGCGCGGGTAGCCGTCGGCGTAACCGCAGGCCACCACGCCGATTCGCAGCGGCCGGTCGGTGACGAACTCCCCACCGTAGCCGACGCGCGCGCCAGGCCCCAGCGTCTGGACGGCGATGAGCTCGGACGCGAGGGTCATCACCGGCTGTAGCCCGAGCGCCGTAGCGGACTCGTCGGCAAAGGGCGAGCAGCCGTAGAGCATGATGCCGGGACGCACCCAGTCGAAATGCGTTGCCCGATAACGCAGCGTGGCGGCGGAGTTGGCGAGGCTCCGAGGCGCGTGGATCGGTCCGACCGCTGCCTCGAACCGCCGCAGTTGCTCGGCGACGCCGCGGCTCGTGTCGGCGTCCGCGAAATGGCTCATCAGCGTGATGCCCGCGGCCGGCGTCGAGCGCGCGAGTCGCTCGAACACCTGGCGGTAGCGCTCGGGGGCGAAACCGAGCCGGTTCATGCCCGAGTTCATCTTGAGGTACACCGGTACGCGTGCGGGCAGCCGGGCGGCTTCGAGCATCGCGATCTGCTCGTCGTCATGGACGACGATCGCGAGGCCGTGCTCGCCCACGATCTGCAGGTCGTCGGGCTCGAACACCCCTTCGAGCAGCAGGATCGGCTTGACGACTCCCGCATCGCGCAACCGCACTGCCTCGTCGAGATCGAGCAACGCGAGCCCGTCGGCAGCGTCGAGCTCGCGGACCGCCCGCTCGAGCCCATGACCGTAGGCGTTCGCCTTTACGACTGCCCAGACGCGCGCGCGCGGCGCACGGGCGCGGGCAAGCGCGAGGTTGCCGCGGAACGCAGCGGCGTCGAAGACGGCGCGGATCGGACGCGGCATCGCCTCCAGATTTCTACGTTACGCCCCTCAAGCCGCCGCGTCCTTGAGACGCTTCTTGGCGAACTCGACGAAGGTGTTCACGAGGCGCGACCGGAACTTCTCCCGCGGATACACGAGCGAGAGCGCGCGCATCAGCCGGGGCACGAGCGGAACGGCGATGAGGTCGCCGAGCTTCTGCTCCTTGGCCACCGTCGTCTTGGACAGGATCGCGAATCCAAGACCGGTGCCTACGACGCCCTTCAGCGCTTCCGGGCTGCCGAGCTCCATCACACCGTTCAGGTCGGCGGGCGAGATGCCGGCTTTGCGGAAGTAGAGATCGGTGAACTCGCGCGTCCCCGAGCCGGTCTCGCGGCTCACGTACGGGTACGCCACGAGCTGCTTGGGCGCCACCGTCTTCAGCTTCGCGAGCGGATGTCGCGGCGCGATGATCACCTGCAGCTCATCCTCGCAGCACACCTCCGTGAGCAGCGCGGGCAGGTGCGAGGGGGCCTCGATCAGCCCGACGTCGAGCGTGTGCTCGGCGACGCGGTTCTCGATCGTCTCGGAGTTGGCGACGGTGAGCTTCGGCTGCACCTCGGGGTGCAGCGACTTGAACTCGCCGAGCACCCGCGGCAGCAGGAACTCCGCGATCGTGGTGCTCGCGCCGATCAGCAGCGGCCCGGACAGCCGGCCGGTCATCTCGCGGAGCCGCGTATCGAGCTCGGCGGAGAGGGCGAGGATCCGCTCGGCATACTCGAGCACCACCCCGCCCGCCGGGGTGAGCGAAATCTTGCCGTGGCCGCGCTCGAAGAGACGCGCGTTGAAGTGCTCCTCGAGCTGCTTGATCTGAAAGGTGACCGCGGGCTGGGTCATGAACAGCGTCTCGGCCGCCTTCGTGAAGCTCATCTGCTTCGCAACGGCGTGGAATACCTGGAGCCTGCGATCGGCCATGGCGAGCAACGGGCAAGGTGAGGAAACGGCGGGAAAATGGCCGCGAACCGTGTGCTATTCTGCGCGCCGCTATTCAACCATAAAATCGGCTATGGACCAAACTTATGGCCCCCAGGCCGACCGTGCCGACCGCACTCCGCCGCCGCCCGGTGACCGGCCCTACCCCGCTGAAGGCAGGCTCCGGTGAAGCGCGGTTTCTACGTCATCATGGCGGCGCAGTTCTTCTCGTCGCTTGCCGACAACGCGCTCCTCATCGCCGCGATCCAGCTCCTGACACAGCTCAAGGGGCCGGCGTGGATGGTGCCGCTCCTGAAGTTCTTCTTCACCATCTCGTACGTCGTGCTCGCCGCGTTCGTGGGCGCGTTCGCCGACTCGATGCCCAAGGGTCGGGTGATGTTCATCACCAACATGATCAAGGTCGCCGGCAGCGTGATGATGCTCTTTCACCTCGCTCTGACGCCGCCGGGCGCACCGGAATACCTCACCATCCTCATCGCCTACGCGGTCGTCGGCCTCGGCGCGGCCGCGTATTCGCCGGCGAAGTACGGCATCCTGACCGAGCTCCTACCGGCGCGGCAGCTCGTCGCCGCGAACGGCTGGATCGAAGGACTGACCGTCGGCTCGATCATCCTCGGCACCCTGGTCGGCGGCGCGCTGGTAAGCGACACCGTGTCCCGCAGCCTCCTCGGCATCGACATTCCGCACATCGAGACCGGCATCGACACGGCCGGCGAGGCCGCGATCACCATCATCCTGTTCGGCTACGTGATCGCGGCGCTCTTCAACCTCTACATCCCGGACACCGGGGTCGATCACCACGTCCCGCACAAGAACCCGGCCTACCTGATCCACGACTTCTACCATTGCTGCCGCCTGCTCTGGCGCGACCGGCTTGGCCAGATCTCGCTCGCGACGACCACGCTCTTCTGGGGCGCCGGCGCGACGCTGCAGTTCATCGTCCTCGAATGGGCGCGAGTCGCGCTCGACTACCCGCTCTCCAAAGCGACGGCGCTGCAGGGCATCACCGCGCTCGGCATCGGCGCCGGGGCGGTCGCGGCGGCGCGTTTCGTCTCGCTGCAGAAGGCGGTCGGCGTGCTGCCGGTCGGCGTCGCTATGGGGCTACTCGTGATCGGGATGAACTTCGTGCGCGATCTGTGGGTCGCGATCCCGCTGATGGTGATGATCGGCGGGCTCGCCGGGTTCTTCGTGGTGCCGATGAACGCGCTCCTGCAGCACCGCGGCCACATCCTGATGGGGGCCGGCCACTCGATCGCGGTGCAAAATTTCAATGAGAATCTGTCGATCCTGGTGATGCTCGGCCTCTACGCGGCGATGATCAAGGCCGACCTCTCGATCTACGCGGTCATCGCGGTCTTCGGCCTGTTCGTCAGCGGTTCGATGGTGCTGGTGCGCCGCCGGCACCTGTACAACCAAGCGCGCGCCGACTCGCTCACCGTCATCGGCATCGACAAGTCCGACGCCCCGCGCCCCTAGGGCGGTGCGCGCCTTGACTTCGCCGGTGCGCGCCCTCAGCTTCCCGGAATCGTGCCGCGAGACGGCGCATCGATCCGGAGGTTCCGTGGGTGCCATCCCCGAATTCGTGTTCGACGACGGCGATCGTTCCAGCCCCGCCCCGCCGCCCGCGGGCGGCGATGACGAGTTGCTCGATGCTTATTCCCGCGCCGTCGTCGGTGCCGCCGAGCGGGTCGGGCCCGCGGTCGCGCATCTCGAAGTCGAGCAGGCGGGGAAACAGACAGGCAAAGAAACGCTGCGCGGCCGGACGCGGCACGGGTCGGGCTCGGGCTTCGTATTCACGCCGGACGGGCTGATCCTCACGAACAGCCACGTGGTCCATGGCGCGCGCGCGGTGCGGGCCAGCTTCGCCGACGGTACCAGCTACGACGCCGGGATTATCGGCGACGACCCCGACACCGACATCGCCGTCATCCGGATCGGTGCGAGTGGGCTCCCGGCCGCGACGCTCGGCTCGTCGCGCCGCCTGCGGGTCGGGCAGCTCGCCATCGCCATCGGCAACCCCTACGGCTTCCAGCACAGCGTCACCGCCGGCGTGGTCAGCGCGCTCGGCCGGAGCCTGCGCGCCTCCAACGGCCGGCTGATCGACGACGTGGTCCAGACCGATGCCGCGCTCAATCCCGGAAACTCCGGCGGCCCGCTCGTCGATGCCGGCGGCCGTGTGATCGGCGTAAACACCGCGATCATCCCGATGGCGCAAGGGATCTGCTTCGCGACCGCGATCGACACGGTGAGCTGGGTCGTCACCCAGCTCTTGCGCGACGGGAAAGTAAGGCGCGGCTACCTTGGTTTCGCAGGTGCGAACGTGCCGATCGCCCGGCGCCTCGTGCGCCACCACGCGCTCGCGGTCGAGCGCGCCGTGCGGGTAGAGTCACTCGAATCCGGCGGCCCCGCCGAACGCGCCGGGCTCCAGTCCGGCGACCTGATCGTCGCATTCGACGGCAGCCCGGTCGCCGGCATCGACGATCTGCATCGCCTGCTCGACGCGGAGCGCATCGGGAAGCCGGCGACCGTTGCGGTCCTGCGGCGGACCCTGAGGTTGGCGCTCCCGGTCACGGCGGCGGAGCGTCCCGGCGCCTGAGCCCGTCAGGGCGAGCTCGCTAGACGACGACCGGCCGGTTCTCGAGCTCATCGGGATTCTGGTCGCGCGGCGGGAAATGGGTCGCGAGCAGGTCGCTCGTCGCTTGCACGCCGAGGATCACGCCCGCCTCGAAGCGCCCGGCGGCGAATTCCCGCTGCATCGCGCCGCAGATCGCTTCCCAGGCGGCCTCGCCGACCCGCGAGTGGATGCCCCGGTCGGCGACGATCTCGACGCGCTTGTCGGCGAGCAGGAGGTAGATGAGCACGCCGCAGTTCTGCTCGGTGTCCCAGATCCGCAGCCGGCTGAAGAGCTCGATCGCCCGGTCGCGCGCGGAAATGCCGCGCACCAGGTCGGAGAACGGTAGCGCGTCCTCGACCGCGAACCTGATCTCGCCATCGTGGCGCCGCTCCTGGGCGCCGATCGCCGCCTCGATCGCATTCATCGTGCGCGGCGGGAACGCGTAGCGCACGGCCCAGAGGTCGGAGAGGACGTGCCGGAGGAAGCGCGTCACGGCCCTCTAGTCCCCCCAGCTTCCCGACGCGCCACCGCCGCCGAACCCGCCGCCGCCCCCTGACCAGCCCCCGCCGCCCGACCAGCCGCCGCCGCGCGACCCGCCGCCGCCCCACCCGCCGCCGATCCAGGGTCCGCCGCCCCAGCCACCGCCCCGTCCGCCCGCTAGGCCGCCGCCGACCGCGCCGATTACCAGCGTGAAGATGAACGCGAGGATCCCGGCGGCAATCGCCGCGAGCATCGTCCCCGCGATCGCGAGCGCCGCGAAGCCGGCGACGCCGCCCGTCGCCGCCGAGCCGAGAAAGCGGCCGAGGACTCGGGTCAGGATTCCGCCCACGACGAGGATCACCACCAGCAGGATCACGAACAGCGATTGCAGATCCGTGCCGCCGGCGCCCTGCCCCGCGCGCGGGTCGCGCGGCGGCGGGAGCTTCTCGCCGTCGACGAGCTTCATCAGCTGCTCGGTGCCGGCGCGCAAGCCACCGTAGAAGTCGCCCTCGACGAAGTGTGGCGCCATAGCCTCCCGGATCACGCGCTTCGCGACGATGTCGGGAATCGCGCCTTCCAGGCCGTAGCCGACCTCGATCCGCAGCTTGTGATCGTTCTTGGCGACGACGATGATCAGGCCGTCGTCGACTTTCTTGCGGCCGACCTTCCACTGGTCGGCGACGCGGATCGCGTACTGCTCGAGCTCCTCCGGCCGGGTCGACGGGACCATCAGCACCGCGATCTGGCTGCCCTTGCGCGCTTCGAAGTCGGCCAGCGACCGCTCGAGCGTCTCCTTCTGCTGCGGGGTCAGCGTCCCGGTCAGATCCGTAACCCGGCCCGTCAGAGGCGGGACCGGTACGAGGTCCTGCGCCCGCAGGCCGGCCGCGAGCGCGAGGAGGAGCGCGAACGCGCCGAGGAGCGCAGCGAAACGCCGGGCGAGGGCGTTCATCGGTCGAGGCGATGCGGTGAGCGGCAGGTCGTCCGGCGAACGCCTGTCACGCCGGGCGAGCGGCGGCGCTTCAGCGCCCACTGGCGGGTCGCTACGGCTTCGGCGCCGCCGGCTTGCCGAAGTCGACCTTCGGCGCGCTCGAGATCTCGCGCTCGTTCTCGACGGTGAAGTTCGCCTTCTGCTTGTAGCCGAAGACCATCGCGGTCAGGTTCACCGGGAACTCGCGCACGAGCACGTTGTAGTCCTGCACCGACTTGATGTAGCGGTTCCGCGCCACCGTGATGCGGTTCTCGGTGCCCTCGAGCTGCGCCTGAAGATCGCGGAAATTCTTGTCCGACTTGAGCTCGGGATACTTCTCCACCACCACCAGCAGTCGCGACAGCGCGCTCGACAGGTCACCCTGGGCCGCCTGGAACTTCGCGAGCGCCGCCGGGTCGTTCAGCGTCTCGGGGGTCACCTGCATCTGGCCGACGCGCGAACGCGCCTCGGTGACGCGCGTCAGCACCTCCTGCTCCTGCTGCGCGTAGCCCTTCACCGTGGCGACCAGATTCGGGATCAGGTCGGCGCGGCGCTGATACTGGTTCGTCACCTCCGACCACGCCGCTTTCACGCCTTCGTCAGTCTGCTGGATCTGGTTGTAGCCGCAGCCCGAGAGCGGCACGAGGGCAACGGCTGCGAGGAGGATGCGGAGCCTGTTCGTCATGAGTGTTGTCCTTCTGCGGGGTTGCAAGCGTGCGCAGCTCGAGATGGGTGCGCTTGCTTGGAGTCAATGCTTCGCGGTCAAGTCCTTCATCGACGCGCGGGCGAAGCACAGATCCTCCCATGCCTTTGCCTTGTCGGGGAGATTGCGCAACAGGTACGCCGGATGGTAGCTGACGATCGTGGTGACGCCCTGATAGCGGAACAACTTGCCGCGCAGGCTGGCGATGCTCGCGTCGGTCCCGAGCAACGTCTGTGCCGCGAACCGTCCCAGGGCGAGGATGAGCTTCGGCCGGGCGAGCTCGATCTGGCGCACGAGATGCGGACTGCACTGTGCAACCTCGTAGGGCTCCGGGTTGCGGTTCCCAGGCGGGCGGCACTTGAGGACGTTGGCGATGTAGACCTGCTCGGTCCGGCTCAGGCCCACCGCTGCCAGCATGTTGTCGAGCAACCGGCCCGCCTGGCCGACGAACGCCTCGCCGCGGGCGTCCTCCTCGGCGCCGGGGGCCTCCCCGACGATCATCCATTCGGCGCGCTCGGCGCCGGCGCCGAACACGGTGTTCGTGCGCGTCTTGCAAAGACCGCACGCCTCGCAGGTCGCGACCGCGGTCTTCAGCGCCTGCCAGTCCATGCGCGCGATCCGCGCCGCGCGATCGTCCAGCGCCAGCGCCGCCGTCGCTGCAATGTGCTGCGGCTCGGCCGAGGCGGGATGCACGTCGGCCCCTCCCTGCGCGGCCGGTTGATCGTCCGGCGCCGCAGGCTCGGTCGCGGCGATCCGGTCTCGCAGCCGCCAGCGCGGGCGGATACCGATCTCGGCGAGCAGGAGGTCGCGGCGCGCGTTCACAGCTCGAGGCTGAGCAGCAGCGCGTCCTCGCGGCCGGTTCGCGCGGGGTAGTAGCCCTTGCGGACGCCGAGTTGCTGGAACCCGAACCGCAGATAAAGCCGCCGCGCGGCCGGATTCGAAGGTCTGACCTCCAGGAACAGGAGACGCGCCCCGTAGCCGCGGGCGACGCCAATCAGGTGCTCGAGCAGCCGCGCGCCGTAGCCGTTGCGCTGCATCGGCGCGGCGACGCTCAAGTTCAGCAGGTGCGCTTCGCCGGCGCCGAGCATCATCACCGCGTAACCAAGCAGTCCGTCGGTGTAACCGCAGCTCCAGCAGCTGTAGCCTGCGGCGAGCGAGTCGCGAAAATTGCCGGTCGTCCAGGGGAACTCGTAGAGATCGTTCTCGATCGCCACGACGGCGTCGAGATCCGGCTCGGCCAGCGGCTGAATCCACGGCTCCGGCCGCGGCACCGCGCTCATCGTTCGCTCGTTTTTAGCGCGACGCGGTCGCGGAGATAGAGCGGCTGCGCCATGCCCGGGCTCGTACCTTCGCCCGCCGCTAAGCGCGGCGCGGCGAGGCGCACGATCGCTGCCGCACTCGGGAAGACTTCGGAATCGATGGCGGCGAGGAGCGGGCCGTGGCGCGTTGCCAGCAGCTCGCGATAGGCCGCGAACCCGGCGCCGCATCCGGTCCAGCCCTCACTCTCCGGGAGCGGCACCGCATCGGGGCGGTGCAAGCCTGGGGGAATCACTTCGCGCAGCCGGTCGTGCCGTTTTTCGTAGGCCGCATGATACACCTCGCCCATGCGCGCATCGAGGCACGCGACGACGCGCGCCGCGGGCGCGCTCTCCGCGATCGCCGCGAGCGTGCTCACCCCGATCACCGGCAGACCGCGTGCGGCCGCGAGCCCCTGCGCGACGCCGCAGGCGATCCGCAACCCGGTGAACGAACCGGGCCCCGCGCCGTAGGCGATGCCCGCGAGATCGCCGATGCGCAGACCCGCACGCGCGAGGAGCGCGTCGATCTCGCCCAGGATCAGCTCGGCGTGGCGTTGCCCGGCGAGAAGCGTGCGCTCGTGGACAACGCCCGCCGCGCCGACTGCGAGGGAGAGCCGCTCGGTGGCCGTTTCGATGGCTAGCAGGTTCATCGCGCCGCGATTCTAGCGGCGAACGCGCTACACTCCGCCGCCACGCGAGTGCGGGACGGGACGGGGGATTCAGGCATGCGTTTGATCGCCAGCGGCCACGATCTGCGCGTCGACGGCGGGCTCACCTCAACGGTCATCCGCTACGACCTCGCTGCGAACCCGCAGCCCTGACCGGCATGCGTAGGAGGAGGACACGATGAACACATCCGCACAGGGTCTGCGCGTGCTGGTCACCGCCGGCGCCGCCGGGATCGGCCATGCGATTGCGCGGACCTTCACCGAGCACGGTGCCCGGGTACACATCTGCGATGTGGACGCTGCCGCACTCGCCGGCGCCAAGCGGGTACTGCCGGCGGTCACCGAGACAGTCGCCGATGTTGCCAGCCTCGCCGATGTCGACCGGCTGTTCGCCGACGCCGCGCGCGCACTCGGTGGACTTGACGTGCTGGTCAACAACGCGGGGATCGCGGGCCCGACCGGCAGGGTCGAGGACCTGCGGCCCGAGGACTGGGACCGCTGCATAGCGGTCGACCTGAACGGGATGTTCTACTGTACGCGGCGTGCGATGCCGCTGATCAAGGCGGCCGGCGGCGGCAGCATCATCAATCTCTCGTCGGTGGCCGGACGCCTCGGCTTTGCCATGCGCACGCCCTACGCGGCCGCGAAATGGGCGGTCGTCGGCTTCACCAAGAGTCTCGCGATCGAGGCCGGGCCCGACAAGGTCCGCGTGAACTGCATCCAGCCGGGCAATGTCGAGGGCGAGCGAATCGACCGCGTGATCGACGCCAAGGCGAAGACGCTCGGCATCGCGCCCGGCGAAATGCGCAACCGCCTGCTCGATAGCGTGAGCCTGCGGACGTTCGTGAGCGCCCAGGACATCGCCAATATGGCGCTGTTCCTCGCCACCGACGCCGGCAAGCACATCACCGGGCAGGCGCTCTCGGTATGCGGGGACGTGCAGCGGACGGTGTAGCAATCCAGCGGAACACAGGGAGGCAATATGGCAGCACTACAAGGCAAGGTGATCATCACCTGCGCGGTCACCGGCTCGATCCACACGCCGACGATGTCGCCGCATCTGCCGATTACGCCGAAAGAGATCGCCGACGAATCGATCGCCGCGGCCAAGGCTGGCGCGGCGATCATCCACCTGCACGCGCGCGACCCGAAGGATGGCCGCCCGACGCCCGATCCGAAAGTGTTCATGGAGTTCCTGCCGGCGATCAAGGAGGCGACCGACGCGGTGATCAACATCACCACCGGCGGGGGCCACAACATGACGGTGCAGCAGCGGCTCGAAGCGCCGCTCGCGGCCCAGCCGGAGATGTGCTCGTGCAACATGGGCTCGATGAACTTCGGCCTGTTCCCGATGCTGGGCCGCTACAAGGAGTTCAAGCACGAGTGGGAGCCGGCGTACCTGGAGGCGAGCCGCGACTTCATCTTCCGCAACACCTTCAAGGACATCGAGTACATGTTCAAGGCGCTCGGCGAAGGTTGCGGCACGAAGTTCGAGTTCGAGTGCTACGACGTCGGGCATCTCTACAACCTCGCCCACTTCCTCGACCGCAAGCTCATCCGGCCGCCGCTCTTCGTGCAGACGATCTTCGGCATTCTCGGCGGCATCGGCGCCGACACCGAGAACCTCGCCCACATGAAGCGCATCGCCGACAAGCTGTTCGGCGACCGTTATTACTGGTCGATCCTCGGCGCCGGCCGCCACCAGATGGGGCTGCTCACCGCGGGGGCGCAGATGGGCGGTAACGTGCGGGTGGGGCTCGAGGACAGCCTTTATCTCGGCAAAGGCCAACTCGCCGCGTCGAACGCCGATCAGGTGAAGAAGATCCGGCGGATCCTCGAGGAGCTCTCGCTGGACGTGGCGAGCCCGGCGGAAGCGCGCGCGATGCTCGCGCTCAAGGGCGGGAGCAACGTGAACTTCTAGAGCGACGGCTCGCCAGCTTCAGGCTCGCAGCAGATCGAGCGGCGCGAACCGCCCGCCTAGCGGTCCGCCGGACGGCACGCCCCACCAGCGCTCGAGCGCCGTCGCGTACACGCTGCGGAAATCCACCGAGTGAACGAGATTGCCGCTCGCGAGCCGATCGAGCCGCGGCGCCTCGCCATGGAGGCCGCCTTTCACGCGGCCGCCGAGCGCGAAGTGCGCGTTCGCCGTGCCGTGGTCGGTGCCGTTCGAGCCGTTCTCCTGCGCGCGGCGGCCGAACTCGGCGTAGGTGACGACGAGCGTCGAGTCCCAGCGTCCCAGCTCTTGCAGCGCGGCGCGCAGCGCGACGAGACCCTCGGCCAGCTGCCGGAGCAGGTTGGCATGCGTCCCGGGCTGGCTCTGATGCGTATCGAACCCGTTCAGGCTGATCCGCACCGCTGCCACGCCGGCGTCGGAGGCGACGACCTGCGCCGCCGTCTTTACGGCGTTGCCGAACGGCCCCTGCGGAAATGGCGTGCGGAACTCGCGGTTGCCGTTCAACCCGGAGGCGGCCTGTACCACGTCGGCCTCCACCCGCAGCAGATGCGCGAGCGCGCGGTTGCCCTGCGCTTGGGTGGGCTGCGCCAGCTTCGCCTGGCGTAGGAACTGTTCGGTGTTGGCGAGCGCGACCGCGCGCGCCCCGCCGCCGGCGAGCGGCCCGAGTTCACTTGCGCCCACCACGACCCCGTCCGCGGCGAAGCTCTTTGGGACCGGCGCCGCGGCGAAGGCGCGGGCAAGCCAGCCGTCGGTAAGGTATTCATCGGCGCGCGATGCCGTGTCCCAGATCTCGATGGAGCGGAAGTGCGACAGATTCGGACTGGGATAGCCGATGCCCTGCACGATCGCGAGCTCGCGCGACTGCCAGAGCGGCATGAGCGGCGCAAGCGCGGGATGAAGCCCGTTTCGGTCGTCGAGCTGGAGCACATCATCGCGCCGGATCGCGATCCGCGGCCGGAGGCTGTAGTACGCGGGATCGGCGTACGGCACGACCGTGTTAAGTCCGTCGTTGCCACCCTTCAGTTCGACCAGCACCAAGAGCCGTGAGTAGGTCGCGGTGCCTTGCGCGACCGCGAACCGCGGCGCGAGAATCGCCACCCCGGCGGCGGCCGAAGCGAGCAGGAAATCGCGGCGTTGCATGCTTCGCACCTATTTCAGTTGATACGCGGGGTCGAGCGCGATGCGCTTGATCACCTCGCGCGCCGGCAGGTCGGTCGGCATCGGCGTCACCGGCTCGCGCGGGAGCAGCGCGCGCTCGATGTCGCGGTGCGAGACGGCGCCCGCGAACTGGCCGAGCCAGCGCTGCGGGTCGAACTGGATCTCGTAGAGCGCGCGCACGAAGCGCGCCCGCCCCGCCTCGCCCACGCGGTTGAAACCCTTGGTCCGCGCGAAATCGGCGTCCCCGCCGCGCCGGCGCATCTCGTTCATCGCCACGCTCGGCATCTCGTCCGCGCGAAAGATCCGCTCGGTGAAGCCCTTGCGCGCGAGCAGCGTCGAGCTGTTGATCCACGCTTCCCCGCCCGGCCAGCCCTTCACATTCGGCGGCGCGAACAGGTTCTGCCCGAGCTGCGCGACGACCAGCGCCAGCGGCAGCGGATCACCAACCTCGAAGTCGAGCGCATGCATGGTGCCGACGACGAGATCGACCGGCGACTTGATCAGTGCGCCGCGGTTCTCGGGCGTCCAGAACGCCGGCGAGAGGAGCAGCTCCCGCAGCGCCACCTTGATCTCGTAGTTGGAAAGATGGAATTTCCGCGCGACGCGCCGGACCTCCGTCGCGTCGGGTTCGGGGGACACGAACTCGCGCCACAGCTTCGCCACGACGAACTCCGCGGTCTGCGATCGCGAGAGGAGGAGGTCGAGCACCGCATCCCCGTCGAAGTTGCCGCTCTGACCGAGCACCGTTTTCACGCCGTCGTCGTGCAGCGCGGGGCGCCACTTGAAGTCCCCCGAGTCGGGGTCGATCGACCAGCCGGTGAACGCGCGCGCCGCCTCGCGGACATCGGCTTCGGTGTAGTTCCCTTCGCCGAGGGTGAAGAGCTCCATCGCCTCGCGCGCGAAGTTCTCGTTCGGCTTACCCTTGCGGTTAGACGCCGAATCGAGGTAGATCACCATCGCCGGATCCTTGGCGACGGCGTGAAGCAACGCGCCGAAGTTGCCCACCGCGTGTCGCCGGAGCAGCACGTTCTGGTCGTACAGTAGGCGCGTGTAGCGCACCTTCTGCTGGCTCGACACGAAGTGGTTGTGCCAGAACAGCGTCAGGCGCTCGGTGAGCGGCGATGTGGTGACGAGCATTTCCTCGAGCCACCACGTGCGTAGCTCGAACCCGCGGCGGATCTCCTCCGCCTGGAACGCCCTGCGCTGCTCCGGCGACGCCTGCCGGAACTCGCGCGGCGGGACGATCGGTTGCCGGACCCCTTCGGGCGCGGGTGTCTTCGCGCTCCGCACCGTGCCGGCGAGCAGCCGCTCGACGGCTTCACTCCGCGAAAGCGTCGCGTACTCCGCGATCTCGCGCGGCTGCGCCCCGAAGCTCGCGCGATTGAGCAGATGCCGCGCGTCGTCCGTACCCATCGCCGCCGCCTGGACGCCGAGCGGCAGCGCGATTGCCGCGGCGGCGGCCCATCTCAGCGTGCTCACCGTCTTGCTCGCAAACATGCTCGCAATCAGCGCTTCGGCTGGCGGTCGCGGTAGAGGTCGCGGCCGTGGTCGCCGATGTCGCGGCGCAGCTGCCGGCGCTCGTCGGGAGTCATGGCGTTACGCCGCGCGTCCTGCACGTCGCGGTTACGCGGATCGCCGCGGAAGTCCCGCTGCGGCGGCTGCGGTGGCATCGGCTGCGTCGGGACGTCCATGCGACGGCCGCCCTGCGGCCCGGGCTGGGCGTGGCCAGGCCACGCCGCAGCGAGCAGCAGGGCAACGCTCATCATGAGCAACGACCGCTTCATGCTTTCCCGACTGCCTTCTAAACTAATTGCGCGTCTCGGCGTCGTGCTTCTCGTTGTAGATGCTGCGGCTCGAAGCGTTGAGGTCCTGGTGCAGATCCTTGCTTTCGGCTTTCGTAAGCATACCGTCCGACTTGTACGAGCGCTCGTCCTGGCGGATCGAGCGCTGCTCGGCGCGCAGGCCCTTCGCTTCGTCCTTCGTGAGCTCGCCCGAGCGCACGCCCTGGGCAATACGATCGTGCTGGTTGTGCTGGCGGTCGTTGACGCCGGGGTCACGGACGGCGGCTGGCGGCCGTGCCTCCGCATCGTGCTTCTGGCGATAGATGTCGCGGCTCGCGCGGTTCTGGTCGCGATTCAGGTCGGCACGCTCGGCGCGGGTGAGTTGCCCGTCCGACTTGTACCGCGCCTCCTCGCGCCGGATGTGGCGCTGCTCAGCCGCGAGCCGGTGCGTCTCGCCGCGGGTAAGCTCGCCGGACTCGACGCCCTGCTGGATCCGCTGCTGTTGGTTGTGCTGGCGCTGGTTCAAGCCCGGGTCGCGGGTGCCTGCCGCCGCCACGAGCGGCAGGGCCATCAGCACCGCTGCAAATATCGTCTTCGTCGAGAACATGGATGTCTCCCTTCCAGTTGACCCGCCCTTGACCGGCGCCGCGCCGCTGCCTTGGGAGCAGGTCGCGTTGCCGTGAGCGCAATATGGACGGACTGTGTAAGCAGACTGTGTGACCGGCGCGGAGGTTTGTAACAGCCTGTTTCGCGACGGCTTCCATCGCAACCTCGCGTTACCAATTCCCCACCGGCCCCGGCGGCGCCCGCTACCATAGCGGCCATGGCTGAAGCAAGAACCAAGATCCTGGTCGTCGACGACGACCTCCGGCTGCGCGATCTCCTCAATCGCTATCTCACCGAGCAGGGGTTCGCGGTGCGCGCGGTGTCCGACGCGCACGCGCTGGACAAGCTGCTCGCGCACGAGCGCTTCGATCTCCTGGTGCTCGACCTGATGCTGCCGGGCGAGGACGGGCTGTCGATCTGCCGGCGCCTCCGCGGGACCAGGAACGAAATCCCGATCGTCATGCTCACGGCGAAGGGCGAGGACGTCGACCGCATCGTCGGATTGGAGATGGGCGCCGACGACTATCTCCCCAAACCGTTCAACCCGCGCGAGCTGGTCGCGCGGATCAACGCGGTGCTGCGCCGGCGCTCGGCGCCGCTGCCGCCCGGGGCGCCGTCGGCGGACGCGGAGTCGGTGAGCTTCGGCGGCATGACGATCAACCTCGCCACGCGCACGCTGGCGAAGAACGGCGAGACGGTGGCGCTCACGACCGGCGAGTTCGCGCTGTTGAAGGTGCTGGTCACGCACCCGCGCGTGCCCCTCTCGCGCGACAAGCTGATGGAGCTCGCACGGGGCCGCGAGTACGAAGTGTTCGACCGCGCGATCGACGTCCAGGTCTCCCGGCTGCGCAAGCTGGTCGAGCCCGACCCCTCCAACCCCATGTTCATCCAGACGGTCTGGGGGTTCGGCTACGTCTTCGTGCCGGACGGCACCAAGGCCTGACCGGCTGGAAGAGGGCGTCGTCCCCACTTCTTCCGCGTTCCGCCACCCGCGCCGTGCCGCTCTTCCCCCGCACGCTGCTCTGGCGGACGTTTCTCCTGATCGCGGCGCTGATTCTCGCCGCGGTCGCCGCCTACTTCCAGATCTTCCGCACCTACGAGCGGGTGCCGCGTGCGGCCCAGGTCGCACAGATGGTGGTGAGCGTGGTGAACCTCACGCGCGCGGCGCTGGTCTCGGCGCGCCCGGATCTGCGGCGCGAGCTGCTGCTGGATCTCTCGGAGCGCGAAGGTATCCGGGTGTACCCGGCCGAGGCCGACGAGCAGCTGACCCCGCCGCCGGCGGATCGCCCGCTGGTGCAGCTCGTGATCGCCGAGATCCGCCGCAGCCTCGGCGACGACACTCGGATCGCGTACGAGCGCGACGGGGTCCAGGCGTTCTGGGTGAGCTTTCGCATCGAGGACGACGAGTACTGGGTGATGCTGCCGCGCGAGCGGGTCGAGCGGCGGCTGGCGCTCCAGTGGCTCGGCTGGGCCGTGCTGACCGCGGCGCTCGCCCTCGCCGGGGCGTTCCTTGTCGTGTTCCGCGTGCGGCGGCCGCTCGCGGCGCTGACGCGTGCCGCCGCGGACATCGGACGCGGCCGCATTCCCGCGCCGCTCGAGGAGTCGGGCCCGTCGGAGATCCGCACCGTGTCGCTCGCGTTCAACCAGATGGCGCGCGATCTGGAGCGGCTGGAGACCGATCGCGCGCTCGTCCTCGCCGGCGTTTCGCACGATCTCCGCACGCCGCTCGCGCGGTTGCGGCTGGGGCTGGAGATGGCCGGCGCCGACCCGCAGCTCAAGGCCGGCATGGCGGCGGACATCGAGGACATCGACCGCATCATCGGCCAGTTCCTCGACTTCGCCCGCGCGGCCGCCGGGGAGCCGGCCGAGCCGCTCGATCTCGCGGCACTCGCGCGCGAGATTGCCGGCCGCTATCGCGAGGCCGGCCAACCGCTCCGGGAGGAGATCGAGCCGGTACCGTCGCTGCGACTCCGGCCGCTCGCGATCCGGCGGCTGATCTCGAATCTGCTCGACAACGCATTTCTTCACGCCGGTGGCGAGGTCGCGCTGCGCGTCGTGCCGGCCGACGGCGGCGCCGGCGTCGAAGTGCTCGATCGCGGTCCGGGCATCCCGGCCGAGGAAGTCGAGCGCCTGAAGCAACCGTTCACCCGACTCGAGACCGCGCGGAGCGGTACCGGCGGCTCGGGGCTGGGGCTCGCGATCGTCGATCGCATCGCGCGGATGCACGGCGGTCGGTTCGATCTCGCGGCCCGCGACGGCGGCGGGCTCGTCGCTCGTGTGGTGTTCCCTCGCGGCATTTCCGCCTGATTTTCCCGCGCGGCCCGCTAGCCCCATCGCGCGACGGTGAGGTACTCGCTGCCCTGCGACTGCAATACGGCGTGCACCAGCACGAAATCCGACACCGGCCAGCCGATGGGCTCGACCGCAGGCAGCAAGGCATTCGGCCTCGCCTTACGGATCAGTGTGACGTGCGAGACGAACGGCTTCGGATCGAACGCGACGCGCGCGTGCTCGAGCGCGTCCCGAAGATCGGCGACCAGCGTCGCCAACTCGGGGGGCACCGCGCGCGCGCCGACCCACGCGATCCGGTTGTGTTTCCAGAGCCCCGCCGCGTCGAGCACGAGCTCGAACGGCTGCACCCGGACGCGGCTCGCCGCCTGCTGCACGTCGTCGAGGCGGGCGGGATCGCAAGCGCCGAGGAATGCCAGCGTCAGATGAATCGACCCCGGGCGGGTCGTCCTGCCGCCCGCGGCGCGATGCAGCGCCCGGGCGTGATCGGCAAGCCGGGCGCGCGTCGTATCGTCGGGCCAGAGCGCGAAGAAGAGGCGGAGCTGCGACAGTGCCGCGTTCACGTCCGCTCGACGAGCGCGATCGCCTCCGCGGCGATGCCTTCGCGGCGGCCGGTGAAACCGAGCCCCTCGGTCGTCTTCGCCTTGACGTTGATCTGATCGACCCGTGCCCCGAGGTCGGCCGCGACGTTCGCCGTCATCGCCGGGATGTGCGGCGCCATGCGCGGCGCCTCGGCGATGATCGTCGCATCCACGTTGACCACCGCGTAGCCCGCGGCGCGAACCCGCGCCATCGCCTCGCGCAGCAGCGCGCGGCTGTCGGCGTCGCGGTACGCCGGATCGGTGTCCGGGAAGTGCCGCCCGATATCGCCCAGCCCAGCTGCGCCGAGCAGCGCATCGATGATCGCATGCAGCAGCACATCGGCGTCCGAGTGCCCTGCGAGGCCGCTCTCGAAAGGGATCACCACGCCGCCGATGACGAGCTTCCGTCCCGCGACGAGCGCGTGCGCGTCGAAGCCATGTCCGACCCTCATTCGAGCAATCGCTCGGCGATCGCAGCATCGCCCGGGAAAGTCACCTTGAGGTTGCGGATGCTCCCCGGGACCAGGCGCGGTCTCAGCCCGAGGGCCTGGACGGCGGAGGCCTCGTCGGTAACATCGCGCGCGCCGCCGATCGCGCGGAGCAGGGTGCCGTGGCGGAACATCTGCGGCGTTTGCGCCAGCCAGAGGTTCGCGCGCGGCTCGGTTGCCGCGATCCGCTCTTCGGCGTCCGCCCGCTTTAGCGTGTCGGCGAGCGGCACGGCGAGGATTCCGCCCACCTCGTCGTCGCGAACGGTGGCGATGAGGCGCGCGAGAGCCGTGCGGTCGAGGCACGGGCGCGCGGCGTCGTGCACCAGCACCCAATCCTCGGGGTCGACCACGTTCGCCATCGCGATCAGGCCGTTCAGCACGCTGTCGCGCCGCGTCGCGCCGCCGCACCAGAGCGGGGCCAGCCGCTCACCGAACGCGGTCCAGTCGTGCGTCGCCCAGCGCTCGTCGTCGGCTGCGAGCACCACGAACGCGAGCTCGACCGCCGGCTCGGCAAGCAACGCGCGCACCGCGTGCGCGAGCATCGGCTCGCCGGCGAGCGGGAGATACTGCTTCGGCGTCTCGCCTCCGAGCCGCGCGCCCTGCCCCGCCGCCGGAATCAGGCCGACGCGGCGCGCGGGCACGAGGACGCCTTCGGGCAGTGGGGTGCCGTCGAGGATTGCATTGAAACCGGCCGGTTCATCGTCATCTCAGTTCGTATAATATCGATTGGCCGCGTTGCACGGCATCCATCCGGGCAACGCGGCCGGTCGTTTGGTGCAAGTACATTTGCAGGGATTTCTGCGCGCATTCGTCTACCGTGGTCCTTACCGCCGATCCGCCCCTCGCACGCGTCCGCTTCGGCCGGCTGCACGGCTCGTCGGATGCGCTCGCGCTCGCCCGGCTCGCGGGCACGCGCCGCCTGGTAGCGGTCGTGTGCGCATCGGCGCTCGACGCGCAGCGGCTGCGCGACGAGATCGCGTGGTTCGCGCCGGAGCTCCGCGTCGCGCTCCTCCCCGACTGGGAAACGCTGCCCTACGACAGCTTTTCCCCGCACCACGACCTGGTCTCGGAGCGGCTCGCGACGTTTTACCGGATCACCACCGGCGATTGCGACGTGGCCCTCGTCCCCGCGACGACCGCCCTGCAGCGGCTCGCTCCGCCGTCCTATCTCGCGGCTTACACGTTCTTCATCAAGCAGGGCGCCCGGCTCGAGCGCGACAAGCTGCGCTCACAGCTCGCAACCGCCGGCTACAGCCATGTGACGCAGGTCGTCGCGCCGGGCGAATTCTGCATCCGCGGCGGCCTGATCGATCTCTTCCCGATGGGGAGCGCGCTGCCCTACCGCATCGACCTCGCCGACGACGAGATCGAGTCGCTGCGCACGTTCGACGTCGACACCCAGCGCACCGTCTACAAGGTCGGCGAGGTGCGGCTGCTGCCGGCGCGCGAGTTCCCGCTCGATGAGCCGGCGCGCCAGCGGTTCCGCGCCCGGTTCCGCGAGGCGTTCGAGGGCGACCCCTCGAAATCCCCGATCTACAAGGACATCTCCAACGGCGTCGCCCCGGCGGGGATCGAGTATTACCTGCCGCTCTTCTTCGATCGGACCGGCACGCTGTTCGAGTACCTGCCGCCCGATACGACGCTGGTCACCCACCGGGACGTGCACGCCGCAATCGCCGAGTTCTGGCGCGACGCGCAGTCGCGCTTCCGGCTGCTGAACGGCGATCGGACCCGCCCGCTGCTGCCCCCGCCGGATCTGTTCCTCTCGGCCGAGGATTTTTTCGTCGCGGCCAAGGACTTCGAGCGGCTCGATCTGCAAGCTCCGCAGCTCGCGCGCGACGACGCCGACGGCATCGCCGCCGAAGCGCTGCCGGAGGTCGCGGTCGAGCGCCGCGCCGACGACCCGCTGCGTGCGCTCAAGCGCTTCCTCGAAGCGTCGCCGGCGCGGGTGCTGCTCGTCGCCGAATCGCCCGGGCGCCGCGAGACGATGACCGACTATCTCGGGCAGTACGGCGTGCAGCCCCAGCCGTGCCCCGGATTCGCCGAGTTTCTCGCCGGAGGCGATCGACTGATGCTCGGTGTGGCGCCGCTCGCGGCGGGGTTTTCGATTCCAGCCGGCGAGGCGTGGGACGCGGCAGGCCTGGCGGCGGGCTTCGCGATCGTCACCGAGACCGAGCTTTACGCCGGGACCGCGCGGGCGCGTGGCCGGCGCGACCAGGCGAAGCGCTCGTCGATCGAGGGCATGCTCCGCGATCTCTCGGAGCTGACGATCGGCGATCCGGTCGTGCACGAGACGCACGGCATCGGGCGCTACCGTGGCCTCGTGAGCCTCGATCTCGGCGAGGGTGCGACCGAGTTCCTCCAGCTCCATTACGCGGGCGACGACAAGCTCTACGTGCCGGTCGCGCAGCTCCATACGATCGGCCGGTATTCCGGCGGTCCGCCGGAAGCGGCGCCGCTCCACAAACTGGGCGGCGCCGAGTGGGAGAAGGCGAAGCGCAAGGCGGCCCGCCAGGTGCGCGATACCGCGGCGGAGCTGTTGGCGCTGTATGCGCAGCGCGCGGCGCGCCAGGGACGGCGGTTCGACGTCAAGCAGCACGATCTCGACGCGTTCGCCGAGGGCTTCGGCTTCGAGGAAACGCCGGACCAGGCCGCGGCCATCGAGGCGACCGTATTCGACATGCGCGACGGCAAGCCGATGGACCGGCTGGTGTGCGGCGACGTCGGCTTCGGCAAGACCGAGGTCGCGCTCCGCGCCGCGTTCGTCGCCGTCGCCGACGGACAGCAGGTCGCCGTCCTCACCCCGACGACCTTGCTCGCCGAGCAGCACTTCCAGACCTTCTCCGACCGCTTCGCGGGGTGGCCGATCCGGATCGCCGAGCTGTCGCGCTTCCGGACCGGACCCGAGCAGGCCGAAGTGTTGCGAGGGCTCGCCGGAGGCCGCGTCGACGTCGTGATCGGCACCCACAAGATCCTGTCGCGCGACGTGAAGTTCGCCCGACTCGGACTGGTGATCGTCGACGAGGAGCACCGGTTCGGCGTGCGCCAGAAGGAACGCCTCAAGCAGCTCCGCGCGGAGGTCGACGTGCTGACGCTGACCGCGACGCCGATCCCACGGACGCTGGCGATGTCGCTGGAGGGCCTGCGCGACCTGTCGGTTATCGCGACCGCGCCGGAGCGGCGGCTCGCGATCAAGACCTTCGTCACCCAGCATTCGCCCGGCATCATCCGGGAAGCGGCGCTGCGCGAGCTGAAGCGCGGTGGCCAGATCTACTTCCTCCACAACGAGGTGGAATCGATCGCAGCGCGCGCGGACAAGCTCGGCGAACTCGTGCCGGAGGCACGGATCGCGATCGCCCACGGGCAGATGCGCGAGCGCGACCTCGAGCGCGTCATGCGCGATTTCGTGCAGCAGCGTACGAATCTTCTGGTCTGCTCGACGATCATCGAGACCGGGATCGACATCCCGAGCGCGAACACGATCGTCATCGATCGCGCAGACAAGTTCGGGCTCGCACAGCTGCACCAGCTGCGTGGCCGCGTCGGGCGCTCGCATCACCAGGCTTACGCCTACCTGCTCACGCCGCCCGACGAAGCGCTGTCGGCGAACGCGAAGAAGCGCCTGGAGGCGATCCAGCTCATGGAGGAGCTCGGGTCGGGCTTCTATCTCGCCATGCACGACCTCGAGATCCGCGGCGCCGGCGAGGTGCTCGGCGAGTCGCAAAGCGGCCAGATGCAGGAGATCGGCTTCAACCTCTACAACGACATGCTGGCGCACACGGTGCGAAGCCTCAAGGCGGGGCGCGAACCGGATCTCACGCAGCCGCTCGGCGTCACGACGGAGATCAACCTGCACACCCCCGCCCTCCTCCCGGCCGCGTTCTGCTCCGACGTGCACGAGCGGCTGGTGCTCTACAAACGCCTCGCGAACTGCGACACCGAGGACGCGCTGACCGCGATGCACGAGGAGCTGGTCGACCGCTTCGGTCCGCTGCCGGAGGCCGCCCAGGCGCTCGTCGAGAGCCACCGCCTGCGCATCCTCGCCTATCCGCTCGGCATCACGCGCATCGACGCGCCGGCCGAGCACATCCAGATCCAGTTCGGACCCAGTCCCGCGATCGACGCGGGGAGAGTCATCGAGCTGGTGCAGCAAAGCCGCGGCTGGAAGCTCGCCGGGCCCAACCGGCTACGCGCGCCGAGCGCCGCGGGGACGCTCAAGGAGCGGGGTCAGGCGGTGCGGCGGGTGCTCGAGCTGCTCGCCGGCCCGCGCCGGTAGGCACCGCGCCGGCGGCGGCGCCTACGGGTTGCTCTGGCCGACCTCGAACCCCCGGGGCGCGGTGGTCACGTTGCTAGCGCCGCGCACCGGAACCCCGCGCGACGAATGTGTCCCGAAGCTCGGGACGTAACTCGGCACGCGGCCGGGCGATAGGCTCTGCGGCACGGCGACGCCGATACCGCCTCGAAGGTCGCCGGCCCCCGTCCCACCGTCGAAAGTGAACTGCGAGCCGAAGAGCGCGTTGAGGCGCTCGAGGAACTCCGGCGGGGTCTGGATTCCGGGTATCGGCTGCGCCGATAGATCGGGCGTAACTGTCACGGACTGCGGGGCCGGCGCGGCGGCGGCCGGCGCGGCGGCGGCCGGCGGCTGGACGATGACACGGCCGCGGTCGATGACCGTTTCGACCGGAGGCGGCGTCCCAAGCGTCCGCCGTACGGCTTCGGCACGTTCCTCGATGGTCGGGGTCTGGGCCGCGACGTGCATGGCGGCAGCAGCGAGCGTGAACGTCACGAGCGGCAGGGCAAACGATCTCACGGGCCGCATTCTAAACGGCGTCCGGCACGCGACCAAGCCGCCTGGAGGGCCGCGTGCGCACTACTTGTCCGCCACCTTGCGGAGCCGCGTCGGATCGAAGCGCTCGACCACCGCCCGCTCCGCCTCCGCATCGTGCACCTCGATGCTCTCGAGCTTGTCCAGCATCTCGGCGAGCCGGCGCTCGAGCTCCGCAGTGTGATCGGTGAGGCCGCGGATCGCCTGGGCGACCGGGTCATCGTCGCTGCTCGTGAGACCGTACGCGGAGAAACCCAGGCGCGCGGCATGCGCTTCGCGCACCTGTTCACGCCGGTCTTCGATGATCCGCGCCGGGATGCCGACCGCGGTCGCACCCGGGGGCACGTCCTTTACCACCACCGCGTTCGAGCCCACCTTCGCCCCGTCGCCGACCAGGATCGGCCCGAGGATCTTCGCGCCCGCCCCGACCACGACGCCGCGGCCGAGCGTCGGATGGCGCTTGCCCTTGTTCCAGCTCGTGCCGCCGAGCGTCACGCCGTGATAGAGCGTCGTGTCGTCGCCGATCTCGGCGGTCTCGCCGACGACGACGCCCATGCCATGGTCGATGAACACGCGCCGGCCGATCGTGGCGCCGGGATGGATCTCGATGCCGGTCAGGAAGCGCCCGAGATGCGACGCGAGCCGCGCGAGCCAGCGGAGACCCACCCCCCACAATCGGTGCGCAACGCGGTGGATCAGCAGCGCATGAAAACCGGGGTAACAGGTGATGACTTCCCAGGTGGACCGGGCTGCCGGGTCGCGGTCGAACACGCTGGCGATGTCTTCACGGATGCGCTGGAACATGGCTAACCCCAGGAGCGAGCAATCATTATCCGAAACCTGAGTGTTTCGGTCAACTATTTCCCTCCGCGGTCGCCCTCGCCGTCCCAGGCGCTCAGGATGCCGCGGAGGATATTGACCTCCTCCTGCTCGAGCCGGCCACGCGCGAAGAGCCGCCGCAGCCGCTCCATGAGCCGCCGCGGGCTCGCCGGGTCGAGAAAGCCGCTCGCAGCGAGGTTTCGCTCCAGGTGAGCGTAGAAGCCTTCGATCGCCTCGAAGCTCGCCGCCTCGAACCGCTCGTTCACCACCGATGCGGGACCCAGCGCGGCCACCCGCGTCTCGTAAGCGAAGACCTGCACCGCCGCCGCCAGGTTGAGCGACGAGTACGCCGGGTTCGTCGCGATGTGCGCGACTCGCTGGCACTTGAGCACCTCGTCGTTCGCGAGGCCCGACATCTCGGTCCCGAACACGAGCGCCGCTTCGCCGCCCCGATTCGCCTCGGTGACCACGAGCTGCCCGGCCGCGCGCGCATCGAGGGCGAGCGGCGAGAGCTCGCGGCGCCGTGCGGTTGCCCCGACCGCAAGCGTAACGCCGGCAAGCGCCTCGTCGAGGCTCGCAGATACCTGCGCGCGCGCGAGCAGGTCGCCGGCACCGGTCGCCATCGCTTCGGCCTGCGGATCCGGAAAGTGCCGCGGCGCGACCAGCATCAGGCGCGAAAGGCCCATCGTCTTCATCGCGCGCGCCGCGCCGCCGATGTTGCCCGGATGCGTCGTGCGAACGAGTACGACGCGCACCCGGGCGAGCCGTGCTGTCGCGTCGTCTAGAATCGCGCCTTCGCCGCTCACCCCAGCCTCCGCTCCCGCCGATGCACGCTCTTCATCCGATGCTCCATATCGCCGTCAAGGCGGCGCGCCGCGCCGGCGGAATCATCAACCGCGCCGCGCGCGACCTCGACGGGCTCGCCGTCACCGCCAAGCGCCAGAACGACTTCGTCACCGAGGTCGACCGCGCGGCCGAGGAAGCGGTGATCGAGACGCTGCGAAAAGCTTACCCCGACCACGCCATCCTCGCGGAAGAGTCGGGCGCGAGCGGCCAGTCCGAGTACACCTGGATCATCGATCCGCTCGACGGCACGACCAACTTCATCCACGGCTTCCCGCAGTACGCGGTGTCGATCGCGCTGCGTCACAAGCAGACGGTCACGCAGGCGGTGGTCTACGACCCGACGAAGAACGAGCTCTTCACGGCCACCCGCGGACGCGGGGCATTCCTCAACGAGCGCCGCGTCCGCGTCGCGCGACGCAACGCGCTGGCGGAGTCGCTGATCGGCACCGGGTTCCCGTACCGCGAGCTCGGGAATCTCGACGCTTACCTGCGTGCCTTCAAGGCGGTCACGGAGAAGGCGGCGGGCGTGCGGCGTGCGGGCGCGGCCGCGCTCGACCTCGCCTATGTCGCCGCGGGCCGGCTCGACGGATTCTGGGAGATCGGCCTCTCGCCATGGGACGTCGCCGCCGGGAGCCTGCTCATCCTCGAGGCGGGCGGGCTGATCAGCGATTACGACGGCGAGGCGAACTACCTCGACTCGGGCCACGTCGTCTGTGGGTCGCCGAAGGTGTTCGTGCAGCTCCTGCAGCTCGTTCAGGCGACGCGCGGCGGGTGAGCGCGCGGCAGGGCGCTTAGTCGAGCTTGGCGCCGGAAGCCTTTACCACCGTCGCCCACTTCTCGATCTCGGCGCGGATGAAGGCGTCGAACTGCTCCGGGGTCGTCCCCGACGGCTCCATACCGACCTGGCCCATCCGTTCGACGAGATCGGTCATCTGCAGCGCACGATTGATGTCGGCGCTCGCCTTGCGCACGATGTCGCGCGGCGTCGCGCTCGGGACGACGATGCCCGAGATGCTCATGACGCTGAAGCCGGGCAGCGTCTCGGCAATGGTCGCGACCTCGGGCGCGGACGGGGCTCGCCGCGGGCTGGTGATCGCGAGCAGCTTCACCTTGCCCGCCTTGACGTTCGGCATCGAGGCGAACATCGGATCGAACTGCAGCGGGACGCGGCCCGACATCACGTCCGGATAGGCGGGCGAACCGCCCTTGTACGGCACGTGCACGATGTCGATTCCGGCGAGCGACTTGAACATCTCGCCGGCGAGATGCATCGCGGTGCCGGTACCCGGCGTCGCATAGGTGAGCTTGCCCGGTTCCCGCTTCGCGAGCGTGATCAGCTCGGGGATCGTGTTCGCCTCGAGCGAAGGCGTCGCGACCAGCGCGATATGCGACACCGCGGCCATCGAGACGCCGGAGAGATCCTTCACGGTGTCGTACGGCAGGTCCGAGCGCATGCTCGGGTTGATGACGTGCGCGGTGATCACCATCCCCATGGTGTAGCCGTCGGGCGGCGACTTGGCGACGAAGTCGGTGCCGACGACGGTACCGCCGCCCGGCTTGTATTCCATGACCACCGTCTGCCCCCAGATCTCCTGCAGCTTCTGGCCGAGGAGACGGGCGATGATGTCGGTCGCGCCGCCCGGCGGGAAGGGCACCACCATGCGCACCGGCTTCGTCGGGAAGACCTGCGCGGCGACCGGCGCCGCAGCCGCGAGCATGGCCGCCAGCAGCGTTACCGCGCGAACAAGACCTCTCATGCCTGCCCCTCGTCGAGCTACGGTCGGCCAGCGCCGCCGGCCAGCTCGGACTCGCCGAGCTGCATCTCGGGCATACCACCGGTCGCACGCGGGTCGTCGCCATAGAGCTTCGCGAAATCGAACGTGCAGCTCCGGCCTGCCTGCGGCGGCACGCCGTTCACCGCGAACAGATGCGCCTCGCGCGGGACCTCGCGAAAGCCCTCGGCATCCAACCAGAGCCGCACCAGGTGCCGGCGCCGCTCGGGCTCCGGGAACTCGACGAACCTCGTCCTGGCATGCATGACCGTGTAGTTGTTGATCACCAGCATGTCGCCCCGCTCCAGATGGAAGGCGAGCCGGTTTTCCGGCGCCCGGGCGATCTCGTCGAAGAGGTCCATCGCGGCGAGCTCAGTATCGGTCAACGGCACGCCGAGCGCCCGGTGACCGCCCGCGATGCCCGAGCGCTGGTACCGGCAGCTGAGCTGGCCATCGCCGCGGACGAAGACCGGGATCCGGTACGGCGTCACCGGTTCTTCGCCCGGCCCCTCTTCGCCGAGGCGGTGATGATGGAAGCCGCGATAGAGCGGCTCGAGCAGCTCGGGCGCGCGGCGCGCCATCTCGTCGTGAACGGTGATCGCGCTCGCGAGGGCGCTCGCGCCGCCGGAGGCCGACTTGTGCCAGCAGGCGAGCCCGATCATCGCGGTCCAATCGGTGTGGAGACGCAGCTCGAGGTTGCTGCGAAACATCCGCGGCGTGGCTTCCTGGCCGGTGGCGTCGACGACGTGTCCGATCAGGTCGCCCTGGGCGTTCTGGGAGAGTGGCGTTCCGAACCAGGTTCCAACGCCCCACACTGCAGCGATGAACTCCTCGACCGACACGCCGTCGATCGGCAGTCCGCGGACGAGCACGAAGCCGCGTCCCGACCGAACGTCCTCGTACGCGCGCCGTAGACGTTCGCCGAGCGTGCCGAAGGGGAAATCCGCGCGGATCAGCGCGTGCGCCGGTGCGCCATGCGCGGCGCGGCGCACGGCCGCGACGATCTCCGCCCGATCTTCGGTACCGAGCTGCAACGCGTAACCGGCCGCGTCGCCGAGCGAGTCGCGCCTCCATGCTATCGAGCTCATGCCGTTCGCGCCCATTTGCCTGCCCTCCTCGGTTCCTACGAGCATATCCTGACGCCGCGCCGGGGACCTGTCTACTTCCGCGTTGACGGCGCAGGGCGGCGCTGGCGCAATGCAGCGCGCACCCATCGTGCGAAGCGATGACAATCGAATTCTTGCGGCACGAAGTTCCCGTGTGTGAACTCGCGCGAGCGGATCCCCTGCTGCTGCCACTCGCAATTTCGCGCGTCCTGCCGGTTGGTCACATCCCAGAGCGCCACGTAGTGCTCAAGGTCGAACGCGGCGCTCTGCAGGCTCGCCGGCTCGAACAGCCAGTCGTATACGAGCCGCACGCTTTCCGGGCCGGTCGGGAACATCAGGTGGGTGTTGACGTAGTCCGGGTGGACGTTCAGGAACAGGTTCGGCGGCAGCATCGCCGGTACATAGAGCGTCGAGCGCTCCGCCGCCGTCAGCCCCCGGAACGGCGGGATGCCCGCAGTGCCGTCGAGCGTAAGGGTCGCCGCGCCAGGCTTGTATTCGGCCCGCGTATCGGTTGCCGGACGCCCGCGCGCATCGCGTCGCAGCCCCCACGCACCCGCATCGCGATAGGCGGTGACGATTCGGCACAGCTCCGGATGTACGGGCGGACAGTGGAAGCACTCCGAGAAGTTCTCGGCGATCAACTTCCAGTTCGCGCGGACATCCAACACGACGCGCTTGCCGATCCGTAACCCGTCGAGTCCATACCGCCGGAACCGCTCGGGGAGATCACCGAGCGACCGCTCGAGCGGTGGCGCGGCGCGGCCGCCCAGGTGCACGAACACGAACCCGCCCCAGACCTCGGCCGCCACCGCGTAGAGCGGGAACTTCGACGCGTCGAAATCCGGCGTCGGCATGCGCCGCGGCGTGTCGACGAGATGCCCGTCGAGGGCGTAAGTCCACGCGTGATACGGGCACACGATAAGACCGCGAGGGAAACTCCCCTGCGGCTCGGTGCAAAGGATCGAGCCGCGATGGCGACAGGTGTTGTGGAAGGCGCGGATGACGCGGTCCTGCCCGCGTACGAGCACGATGGCTTGCGTGCCGATGTCCGCGACCCGATAGTCGGCGGGCGCGGGAATCTCCTCTTCCCGCGCAACCGCGATCCACATGCCGTACCAGAACGTCTCGAGCTCACGCCGATAGTGGTCCGGGTCGAGGAACCAGCTTGCAGGGAGCCCCGGCTCGATTCGCTCGAGCGGCTGGCGCGCTGGCGCCGACGTCCCGGGCCTCGTCGAATTGGAGGTGCGCGCCTTCACCGTCATGGGTACCGGGCGCCCGCGAGAAGCGACACGAGCGTCCGACGGCGGTGTTCGGCCGGGTCTCGCCACTGTCCCCGAACGCACCCGAGCGCACCAGCCGATTCGAAGTGCCCGCGATCGCGCTGTCGGGCTCCGACGACATGTGAGGGAACGCGCGGACGACGGCGAACTTGCGAAACAGATTCCACCAAGGCGCGACTCGGGCAACGTACGGAGCGCCGATTCTAGACCCGAGCCGTGGCGCGACCGTGCGAGATCCGTGCTGGCGTCCTGCCCACCGTTTGCGCTGCGCGCCCCCCGCCGGACTAAACTACGCTTCCGCGCAGGTGCAGCGCAGGTGGAGCGCAGGTGTATCGATGATCTATGAACCTGACCGAAGGCAATCGGGGCACCACGGGCGCACGTTGGCCGGCATTCTCGCCACCGTCGCGTGGATCGCGCTCTGGACGTTCGCGATCTGGGGCGACCACGCGGCCGGCGTCGTCCTCAAGCGCGCGACCACGCTGACGCTGAACGAGTGGGGCGCGCTCGCCGCGGGGATCGTCGCGCCGATCGGCGTCCTGTGGCTAGTGGTCGGCTACTTCCAGCAGGCCGAGGCGCTCGCGCGGAACACCGCAGCGTTACTCGCGCAGCAACAAGCGTTGACGGCGGAGATGGAGGAAATCGCCGCGCTCGTGCGGGAGCATGGGCGGCAGGCGGCAGCCACGGCGACGCTTGCCGAGCTCGAGCTCGCCACGCATCGCCGGCACGAGGAGGCTCGACGCGCCCTGCTGGCGCCCGATCTTCGCTTTGCGAACGCCAGCTTCTCTGCCGGCCACGGCGTGGCGACGGTCGCGATGGTCAACACCGGCGCGACCGCGTATGCGCTCAGGTTCCACTCCGACGACTTCCCCGAGGGCCACATCAAGCCGTCGGAGCTCGTCGAGCGCAACGCCGGCTTCACACTCCACGTGACCCTCGACCCGATGCTGCGAGCTGGAGGGGGCACATTCACGATCCGCTGCCGGGACATCGAGGGGCGCGAGCATGCATTCGCGTTTCGTACCGCCGACGGCGCATTGGTGCCGCTCGAAGCGGCATTAAGGCCACGTCGGGCTCAGCCGGTGGACCATTGATCCGCCGACGCCGCCGACGCCGCTCTATGACGACCAGTCGCTTCGAGAACCTCCGAGCGCTAGAACGACGCGCAGGACTCGCCGTCCACGCGTAGCACCGATTCCTGACGGAACGTCGCCTTGTACGCCGCGCGCACCTTCTCGATGCGTTCGCTGCTTGCGCCGTCCTGCACCGGGTGGAGCACCACGAGCACCCGGGCTCGTTCTCGGATGATCGCCCCGCGCGCGTCCTTGAACTGCCCGTGACCTGCGACGATGGTGAACCCGTCCGGCAACTGCGGCGCGACGTCGGTGTCGAGGAAGTGCTGGAACTCCGCCTCCGTCACCGTCGAGCCGTCGGGTTTCGACAGCCCGAGAAATATCTCGGTCCTGCTCACCCGCTTACCCGGCAGTGACCGCCCGCACTCGATCGCGCCGCTTGCGTCCGGGCCGTCAGCCCGAAGGCGTTGCGAGAAAAGCGGCTGCGCGGACGCCAGGAGCGCGACGATCCCGAAGCAGGCGATTTGGGAAGACAAACGGTGTGGCATGCTGACATTCGTCGGATGGGTGAACCAGCTGTCCGATACGCGGCGATTCTAGACCCGGATTCGCCGCGCGGCCGCCGTCCTGCGGTACTAGGCACTAAGGTGTAAGCAACGAGCCCAGGTCGTCGTCCGCTCGAGGAAGCGCTCCGCTAGTCACTGGTCGAGCCTCTTGCTGGCGAGGATCGATCTGGCGACCGGCCAAGCAGGCAATTCGGCCACACGGCCGATGCGAGCGCTCCCACGGCGGCGTAGAGTGCTCAACGCGCGATCAGGCGCAGTCCGGCACTCCCCGCGGCTGGACTGTTCCGGCAGCCGCCGGGCGCCGCGCCGGCGCCAGCCGACAAAAGGAGGACCACGTGGCCTCATCCAAGCAGAAGCTCCCGGCGAAGGAGGACCCTTTCAACATCGTCCATACCGCCCGTCTCCGCAAAGGGCGTGTCTCGAAGTACGTCGCGGCCGAGCTGCCGTGGCACGCGTTCCGGCACCTGCCATTCGAGGCCAAGCGGGTCAAGGATCGCGAGCGCGAACGCCGCATCGACAAGCTGCACCCGCGGCTCAAGGCGTGGATGGCGAAGCGCGGCGGTGACGAAATCGAGGAACTGATCGTCACCTTGCACGACGACCTGACGATTCCGCGCTTCCCCTCCCCCGATCCGAAGAAACCGCGCAGCGCCGACTACAACAAGCGCTGCCAGCGCGATGCGACGCGGTTGGTGGAAGATATCAAGGCCCGGCGAGCGGAACGCTACAAGAAGGTCGCCGGAGAGCTTGCCCGCGAACACAAGGCGAGAGTAGTCGAGACGTTCTGGCTGATCAGCGGCATGCTGGTGAAGCTGCCGCTCGGCGCGGTGCGAGCGCTCGCGAAGCGCGACGACGTCGCGTACGTCGAGCCGCGGCATGCGGGAGAAAAGCCGCCGCAGAATGCGAACCCGAACGACGACGTCGCCGACGGCCGGGGGCGCATCGTCAGCGACCCGTATTTCGGCCTCGGGCTGACGGGCGGCTTCATCGGGCTGCTCGATACCGGCGTGCGCTTCACCCACGTGCAGTTCAATTCGCCCTCGCACATCGACTTCCGCCGCGACTGCGTGAACGGCGGGGCGAACTGCACCAGCGGAACGGGCTTCGACCCCACCGATGATTGCTGGGATCACGGCACGGCCTCGGCGGCGATCATCACCGGCAACGCACGTCAGGGGGCTGATTTCCGTGGCGTCACCGCGATCACTCTCGACAGCTTCAAGGTCTATCCGGGCGGATGCGGAGGCCTGGACGGCACGGCCGCCGTGCGGGCGTTTCAGGTCGCGGTGGCGGTGCTCGACCGCGTGATCGTGGCGGAGATGCAGGGTGGCGGCGACGATCTCAGCGCGATCTCGAGCGCCGCCGACGCCGCCTTCGACGCCGGGGCAGTGATCATCGCGGCGAACGGCAACAACGGACCGAACGCCAGCACCGTCAACACGCCGGCCAACGCGCATCGCGTGATCGGCGTCGGGAACTTCGACGTGCAAACGCAAACGCAGGTGGCAAGTCAGAGCCGCGGTCCGGCGCCGGACGGACGCTTCAAGCCGGACATCCAGGCGCCGACCAACACCGAGACCGCGAGCGCGGCGTCCGACACGGCGTTTCAGGGCTTCGGCGGCACGAGCGGGGCCACACCGTACGCCGCTGGCGCGGCGGCGCTGCTCCGCAACTGGCTACGCGGCACTGCGGGAAGTATCGATCCGGGGCAGGTCTACGCGCAGCTCATCCTATCCGGGCAGCAGCCTTATCCGTTCAACAACACCACCGGCGCTGGGCCGATCCGGCTGCCGACCGACGGCTGGGCGTGGTGGGGCAAAGTATCGGTGTCGAACGGCCAGACGATCGACATCCCGCTCAACATCAGCGGCGCGAACGCGAACACGCTCGACGGTGCGCTCTGGTGGCCCGAATACGTCTTTCGGCTCCCTCTGATCGGGCGATTCGAGATCCACAATGACGTCGATCTGTCGCTCGTGAATCCGCGTGGGAGCGTGCGAGCGTCCAGCATCTCCATTCCGAGCGTGTTCGAGCGCGCGCGGGTGGCCGGCGCGATCGTCAACGGAACCTGGAAGCTGCGCATTCGTGGCTACAGCGTCAATGGCAGTCAGACCGTGTACTGGGCCGCTCACGTGAGGCTCGCATAGCCGAAGCCGCGTGCGCCGATGGCGCGCAAGGAAGACAAGCGCTCCGGACTGAGGAAAATTTCCGCGGACGAGGCGTGGTATCGGCGCCCGTCCGGAAGGGGAGCGCTTGTGGGAGGGCGTGCTCGTCGAGCGCGCACCGGTCGCGGGACCTCGCGCTCGCGCGGCGCTGAGCCACGCCCTCCGCGCCGACGGCAGCGAAACGGCGATCTATGCGCAGTCGATAGGCGAAGTGCTGGCGCCCTTTGTCAATCGGCGCGTCCGGGTCCTCGCCAAGCTCGTCGATCTCTCGTCCGAGGGATTCGGGGAGGAGCTCTGGATCGGGTGGATCGAGAGGGTGTCGGACCCGCCGTTACCGCGGGGATCTGCTGCTTGAGGCTGCATACCCAAGGTTCCAGTCAAGCACGAGCACGTCCGCGCTGTTAGCGACGCTGCTCGTTCCTGCTGAACCTCGGCTGCAGCTGCCGTCGGCGCGCGGCGCGATCCCGGCCTCCTCCTCGTCAGCCGGCGGAAGAAGCCAACGATCGGGCAAAATACCTTGTTGAACTGAGCAAACGGCCGTTCGCGCTGCAACCCATCTCCGCCCCGAGGCTGTAATCGAGCGGAAGCTCGCTCACGGGCCCGTGGTCTCGATGAGGACCAAACCAAAGCGCCGATCGATCCGCTCGAGCATCAAGCAAGTAGAGTCGGGAATGCGCCAAAGCAAACGGGTACGTCTCGGGCTATCTTCACACCACCGACCTGATCGTCTCATACCCATTAGGCTCAGAACGTGAAGCGCGACAGCGACCTGCCGAGCCCGGTGCTCGCCGTTCACACGCCAATGATGCAGCAGTACCTCGGCCTGAAGGCCCAGCATCGGGATCTGCTGCTCTTCTACCGGATGGGCGACTTCTACGAGCTCTTCTACGACGACGCCGAGAAGGCCTCGCGGCTCCTCGATATCACGCTGACCACGCGCGGCGCCTCCGCCGGCGCGCCGATAAAGATGGCGGGCGTGCCGTGGCATTCGATCGAGCCGTATCTCGCGAAGCTGGTGAAGCTCGGCGAATCGGCAGCGATCTGCGAGCAGATCGGCGATCCGGCCACCGCCAAGGGCCCGGTCGAACGCGCGGTGACGCGGATCGTGACGCCCGGTACGCTCACCGACAGCGCGCTGCTCGACGACAAGGCGGACAACATCCTGCTGGCCCTCAGCGCTGAGCGCCAGCTCGTCGGGCTCGCGTGGCTGAATCTCGCGAGCGGGGAATTCCGCGCTGCCGAGGTGCCCGTCCGCAAGCTGGCCGACGAGCTCCAACGCATCCGCCCCGCCGAGGTGCTCGTCGCCGACGGCGCCGGCGTCGAACTGGCCGACGCACTCGCCATCACCCGCCTCCCCGCCTGGCAGTTCGATCTCGACACCGCGCAGCGCTTGCTCACGACCCACTTCGGCGTCGCCGATCTCGCCGGCTTCGGCTGCGAGGACTTCCGTCCGGCGATCGGCGCCGCCGGCGCGCTGCTCGCCTACGCGCGGCGGACGCAATCGCAGCCGCTTGCTCATGTCGTCGCCCTGGTACCGGAGCGCGACGGGCTGTACCTGCGGATGGACGCGGCGACGCGCCGCAACCTCGAGCTCACGGTGACGCTGCGTGGGACACCGGCGCCGACGCTCATGAGCCGCGTCGACGTGTGCGCCACCGGTATGGGCAGCCGCCTCCTCGGCCACTGGCTGCACCATCCGCTCCGCGACCGCGCCATCGTCAGCGCTCGCCACGGCGCGGTCGAGGCGCTCTCCGGCGAGTCCGGCGGCGGCCCATATCGTGCCGTCCAGGCAGCGTTGCGCGAGGTCGCCGACGTCGAACGCATCGCCGGCCGGATCGCGCTCAAGACCGCTCGCCCGCGCGATCTGTCGGGGCTGCGCGATTCGCTCGCGCGCATGCCCGAGCTGCAGCGGCTCGTCGTGGGTGTCGAGGCACTACGCCTAGCGGAGCTCTCGGCGGCACTCGCACCACCCGCCGGCGTTCTCGACCTCCTCGCACGCGCGATCGCCGAAGAGCCCGCCGCGATGGTGCGCGACGGGGGCGTGATCGCCGCCGGATTCGACGCGGACCTGGACGAGCTGCGCGCCCTGCGGTCGAACGCCGGCGAGTTCCTGGTCCAGCTCGAGGCGCGCGAGCGCGAGCGCACCGGCATCCCGAGCCTCCGCGTCGAGTACAACCGCGTCCATGGTTACTACATCGAGGTCACGAACGCCCACGCCGCGAAGGTGCCCGACGACTATCGCCGGCGGCAGACCCTGAAGAACGCGGAGCGCTACATCACGCCGGAACTGAAGGGGTTCGAGGACAAGGCGCTATCGGCGCAAGAGCGCGCGCTCGCGCTCGAGCGGCGGTTGTACGACGAGCTCCTTGCAGCGCTGACGCCCGAAGCGCCGCGCTTGCAGTCGCTGGCGCGCGCCGTCGCAGAGCTCGATGCCCTCGCGGCGTTCGCCGCGGTGGCGGTCGAGCGCGACTGGCGCCGCCCCGCGTTCCTCGACGAGCTCGCGATCGAGATCGACGCCGGCCGACATCCTGTGGTCGAGGCCGAGGTCGAGCCGTTCATCGCCAACGACACGCGCCTCGCCCCGACGCGCCGGCTCTTGCTGATCACCGGCCCGAACATGGGCGGCAAGTCGACCTACATGCGGCAGGTCGCGCTGATCGTGCTGCTCGCCCACGCGGGCAGCTTCGTCCCGGCCCGCGCGGCGCGGATCGGACCGGTCGACCAGCTCTTCACCCGGATCGGCGCCGCGGACGATCTCGCCGGCGGGCGCTCCACGTTCATGGTGGAGATGACCGAGAGCTCGAACATCCTCCACAACGCGACCGAGGCGAGCCTGGTGCTGATGGACGAGGTGGGGCGCGGCACCTCGACCTTCGACGGTCTCGCGCTCGCGTGGGCGATCGCGCGCCATCTCGTCGAGCGCACGGGCGCCTACACACTGTTCGCCACCCATTACTTCGAGCTGACCAAGCTCGCGCAGGAGTACCGCGAGGTGGCGAACGTCCATCTCGACGCGGTGGAGCACAAGGACAAGATCGTCTTCCTGCACGCCCTGGAGGAAGGTCCGGCGAGCCAGAGCTACGGGCTGCAGGTCGCGGCGCTCGCCGGTGTGCCGCCGGCGGTGATCCGGGCCGCGCGCCGCCATCTCCAGGAGCTCGAGCATCGGACGCTCGCGCGCGATGGCCAGCCGGATCTATTCGTCGCGCCTCCGGCGCCCGAACCCGCGCGCCACCCCGTGCTCGATCTGCTCGAAGCCGTCGATCCGGACGCGCTCACCCCGCGCGAGGCGCTCGAGCTCGTGTACCGGCTCCGCAAGTTGTGAGAGTGGTCATCGCATTGGCGCTCTGGGCCGCATGCCTCGCCGCAGCGGCGCAGGTCCCGTTCAGCTTCGGCGTGTTCGGCGATACGCCGTATCACGCCCTCGAGTCGCTGGCCGCCGCGCAGCTGCTGCGCGACATGGATCGCGAGGGTATGGCGTTCGTCGTCCATGTCGGCGACGTCAAGCG
Source organism: uncultured beta proteobacterium (assembly GCA_963754305.1). Lineage (GTDB taxonomy): Bacteria > Pseudomonadota > Gammaproteobacteria > Burkholderiales > SG8-39 > DATEDA01. The sequence goes on from CAVWFR010000037.1 coordinate 115,111, forward strand.
CGCCGCCGAGCCGTGCAGCGACGAGCTCTTCCGCGAGCGCCGCGAGCTGCTCGACGCTTCGCCGCGGCCGCTCGTGTTCGTGCCCGGCGACAACGAGTGGACGGATTGCCACGTCCGCGCGGCGGGCGCCCACGACCCGCTCCACCGCCTCGATGCGCTGCGCGCGCTCTTCTTCGGCGGCGACGAAAGCCTCGGCCGCGCGCGGATCCGGCTCGCGCGACAAAGCGAGGACGCGCGCTTTCGCCCGTACCGCGAGAACACGCGCTGGATCGCCGGCGGCATCGTGTTCGCCGCCTTCAACGTCCCCGGCAGCAACAACAATCTCGGGCGCAACGCCAAGATGGACGCGGAGCACGCCGAACGCATGACGGCGAACTTCGCCTGGCTCGCGCAAGCGGTCGAGATCGTCCGCCAGCCGGCCATGCGCGGGCTGGTCGTGTTCGCGCACGGCGATCCACGGTTCGGCACGGTCGCTGGCGGCGACGGCTACGAAGGCTGGCGGCAGGCGCTGCGTCTCCAGGCCGCCGCGCTGGGCAAGCCGATGCTACTCGTGCACGGCGACGGGCACACCTACCGCATCGACCAGCCGCTCACCGATCCGCTGACGTTCGATAAGCTGCCCAACTTCACCCGCGTCGAGGTATTCGGCTCCCCGATCGTGAACTGGGTAAGAGTCGACGTCCGTCCGGATACCGAGCGGGTGTTCACGATCTCGCCCGGGCAGCAGCCCTAAGCCGATAAGGTCTCACGTCGCCGCGTGCCGGGCGATGAACGCCTTTACGACTTCGGCGTCGGCGTCGATCACCTCGAAGCGCTGCGGCCGCGATTCGAGATCCGCGTAGGCTTCCGGCCGTGCCGGCGCACGCCCCAGCGCCTCGCGGATCGTCGCATCGAACTTAGCCGGTAACGCCGTCTCGAGGCAGACCAGCGGGATGCCCGGCTCGCGATGCTCGAGGCCGGCCTTGATGCCGTCGGCCGTGTGCGGATCGACGACCACACCGAAGCGGCGGTCGAGATCTCGAATCGTCGCCAGGCGGTCGGCATGCGAGCTCCGCGCGGAGACGAAGCCGAAGCCGCCGAGCCGGGCGAAATGCGGCGTGCCAGCGAGGTCGAACGAGCCGGTCGTGTCGAGCAGCCGCCACAGATCCCCCACCGTCGCCGGGTTGCGTCCGACGAGGTCGTACGCGAAGCGCTCGAAGTTGGAGGCGTTCGAAATATCCATCGACGGGCTCGACGTCGCCACGACGTCCGCGCTCCCGCGCCCGCCGTAGCGCCCGGTGCGGAAGAATTCGTCCAGGACATCGTTCTCGTTGGTCGCGACGACGAGCCGCCGGACCGGCAGGCCCATCATGCGCGCCACGTGGCCGGCGCAGACGTTGCCGAAGTTGCCGGTCGGGACGGCGAACGACACCTCCTCCGCGTCATTCCGCGTCACCGCGAAGTACGCCTTGAAGTAGTAGACGACCTGGGCGAGCAGGCGCGCCCAGTTGATCGAGTTCACCGTGCCGATCCGATGGCGGGCCTTGAACGCAAGATCGGCCGAGACGCGTTTCACGATGTCCTGGCAGTCGTCGAACACCCCGCGGATGGCGAGGTTGAAGATGTTCGGATCCGCAAGCGAATACATCTGCGCCGTCTGGAACGGGCTCATCCGCCCATGAGGCGAGAGCATGAACACGCGGATTCCGCGCCGGCCCCGCATAGCGTGCTCGGCCGCGGAGCCGGTGTCGCCGGAGGTCGCGCCGAGGATGTTGAGCGTTTCGCTGCGCCGGGCTAGCACGTGCTCGAACAGACCCCCGAGCAGCTGCATCGCCACGTCCTTGAACGCCAGCGTCGGTCCGTTCGAAAGGCCGAGGAGGTGCAGCCCCGGCTCGAGCGTCCGCACCGGCGTGATCTCATCGGTGCCGAAGACCTCCGCGGTGTAAGTGCGGTCCACGACGGCCTTCAGTTCGGCGCGCGGGATGTCGTCGATGAAGCGCGACAGGATCTCGAGTGCGAGCTCGCGGTACCCGAGCGGCCGCCACGCGGCGAGCATCGCCCGATCGATCCGCGGATAGCGCTCGGGGATCGCGAGGCCGCCGTCCGGGGCAAGCCCTTCGAGCAGGATGTCGGTGAACGCAGCGGGTTTCATTCCGCCGCGGGTGCTTAGGTACCGCACGATGGCTCAGTGCCGGCCCAGCTCCTCGAGCCGGATCCTTGTGACCTTCCCGGTGACCACCGGCAGCGCCTCGATCGCCCGCAGCGCGGCGTTCAGGTTCCGTTCCAGCGTCTCGTGCGTGAGCATGATGATGTCGACCTGCTCTTCCCCTTCGCCCGGCTCGCGCTGGATCATGGCGTCGATCGAGATCGTGCGATCGGCGAGGATGCGCGTGATGTCGGCGAGCACGCCCGGCCGGTCGAGCACCCGCATCCGGAGGTAGTAGGAGGTGGTCACCTCCTCCATCGGCAGGATGCGCGTGGCCGCGAGCCGGTCGGGCTGGAACGCTAGGTGCGGCACACGATGCCCGGGATCGGCGGTGTGCAGGCGAGTCACGTCGACGAGGTCGGCGACCACCGCGCTCGCCGTCGGCTCCGCGCCGGCACCGGCGCCGTAGTACATCGTCGCCCCGACCGCATCGCCCTTCACCAGGATGGCGTTCATTACGCCCTCGACGTTCGCGATCAGGCGGCGCGCGGGGACGAGGGTCGGATGGACCCGCAGCTCGATCCCCTCCGGCGTGCTCTTCGTGATGCCGAGGAGCTTGATGCGGTAGCCGAGGCTTTCCGCGTAGCGGATATCCTCGCGCGTGAGCTTCGAGATTCCCTCCGTGTACGCGGCGCCGAACTGCATCGGGATGCCGAAGGCGATCGCCGCCAGGATGGTCAGCTTGTGCGCGGCATCGATGCCCTCGATGTCGAAGGTGGGATCGGCCTCGGCGTAGCCGCGTGCTTGGGCCTCCTTCAGCACGTCGTCGAACGGCAGGCCCTTCTCGCGCATCTCGGACAGGATGAAGTTCGAGGTGCCGTTGATGATGCCGGCGATCCACTCGATGCGGTTCGCCGTCAGCCCTTCGCGCAGCGCCTTGATGATCGGCACCCCGCCCGCGACCGCCGCCTCGAACGCCACGATGACCCCCTTCGCCTGCGCGGCCGCGAAGATCTCGTTGCCGTGCACCGCGAGCATCGCCTTGTTGGCGGTGACGACGTGCTTGCCGTTCGCGATCGCCTCGAGCACAAGTGCTTTTGCTACCGTGTAGCCGCCGATCAGCTCGACGACGATGTCGATGTCGGGATCGCGCACGACCGCGCTGCCGTCGGCGACCACCCGCGCCACCCCGCCGGTGAGCCGCTTCGCTTTCGCGAGATCCTTGTCGCCAACCATCGCGATGCGGATCTCGCGGCCGGCGCGGCGCTGGATCTCCTCGCGGTTGCGCGCGAGCACGCTCCAGGTGCCGCCGCCCACCGTCCCGATGCCAAGGAGGCCGACATTCATCGGCTTCATGCGAGCGGCTTCTTGAAGTTGAAAGAGGTGATGAACATGCCTTCGCGGAAGTAGAACTTGTGCGCCTGCGGGCGGTGGGTGCCCGAGTCGAGCGCGAGGGTGTCGCAGCCAGCGTCGCGCGCGACCCGCTCCAGATGCGCCATCAGGGTGTGCCCGATGCCACGCGAGCGCTCCGTCTCGTCGGTGACGAGATCGTCGACATAGAGGTAAACGCCGGCGAAGGTGTTCTCGGCGATCCGGTACACGGCGACGCCCAGAGCGCGTTCCTCGTCGGCGGCGACGCACATTCGCCCGCCGCCGGCAAAGACCCGCTTCATCTTGCCGGCGTAGTCGCCGGGCAGCGCGGTCCGCAGCATCCGGTGGACGCGCTCGGCGCGCGCGAGCCACACCGGTTCGACGATCGCACCGCGCTCGTCGGTGATCGTGACGACGCGCACATTCATGCGGCGCGGGTGGCCGTAAGGAGTCCGTCCTTGCGGAACATCTCCTTGATGCCGCGGATCGCCTGGCGGGTGCGATTCTCGTTCTCGATCAGCGCGAAGCGGACATGGGTGTCGCCGTAGTCGCCGAACCCGATCCCGGGCGACACTGCGACCTTCGCGTCGGTGAGCAGCTTCTTCGCGAATTCGAGCGAGCCGAGCGCGCGATAGGCGCCGGGGATCTCGGCCCAGATGTACATCGTCGCCTTCGGCGCGTCGACCATCCAGCCCGCCTCGTGCATCCCCTTCACCATGACGTCGCGGCGCTTCTGGTACTTGGCCCGGATATCGGCAACGCACTCCTGCGGCCCCTCCAAAGCGACGATCGAAGCGACCTGGATCGGCGTGAACGTGCCGTAGTCGTGATAGCTCTTGATCCGCGCAAGCGCTTTGACCAGATCGGCGTTCCCGACCATGAAGCCGATGCGCCAGCCGGCCATGTTGTAGCTCTTCGACATGGTGAAGAACTCGACCGCGACCTCGCGCGCGCCCGGTATCTGCATGATCGACGGCGCCTGGTAGCCGTCGAACGAGATGTCCGCGTAGGCGAGATCGTGCGCGACCAGGATGTCGTGCTGCTGCGCGAGCTTCACGATGCGGTCGAAGAACGCGAGGTCCACGCACTGCGTGGTCGGGTTCGACGGAAAGTTGATGATCAGCATCTTCGGCTTCGGGAACGACTCGCGGATCGCGCGCTCGAGCTCCTCGAAGAAGTCGACCTCCGGGGTCATCCGCACGTGGCGGATGTCGGCGCCGGCGATGACCGGGCCGTAGATGTGGATCGGATAGCTCGGGTTCGGCACGAGCACGATGTCCCCGCGCTCCAGCGTCGCGAGCGCGAGGTGCGCGATCCCTTCCTTCGAGCCGATGGTGACGATCGCCTCGCTGTCGGGGTCGAGCTCGACGCCATAGCGCCGCTCGTACCAGGTGCAGATCGCGCGCCGCAGCCGCGGGATGCCGCGCGATACCGAGTAGCCGTGCGTATCGGTGCGCTGGACGCTCTCGATCAGCTTGTCGACGATGTGCTTGGGCGTCGCGCCGTCGGGATTGCCCATGCTCATGTCGATGACATCTTCGCCGCGCTTGCGCGCCGCCGCCTTGAGCTCGGAGGTGATGTTGAAGACGTACGGCGGCAGTCGTCGGATGCGGGCGAAATCCTTCATGGCGGCTCGGGGTCGTGTGGACGTCGGTCGGCGATGGTGGACGCGGTCGGCGAGGATCAGCCTGGTATCCAACTCGGGTATCAAACTCGCGCCGCAGCAAGTTATGATACTTTCTCTAACCCCTTACGGCAATTCGAGTTTCTCGTTGAAGCTGCATCCTGCCGCAGCCACCGCGCGCAACACCTTCACCGGTTACGGTCAGGGCTTCGTCTCTATTAACGGGACACGGTTCGACAAGAGCGTCGTCGTCCTGCCGCAGCGCGTCGTGACCGACTGGCCGGCCACAACGTTCGACGCACTCGCCGCCGCGCACTTCGCTGCGCTCGCCGCGCTCGGCGCCGACATCATCCTTCTCGGCACCGGTGCCACGATTCGGTTCCCGCGTCCCGAGCTCGTGCGCCCACTCGTCGAGGCGCGTCTCGGTCTCGAGGTCATGGACGTGCAGGCGGCCTGCCGCACCTACAACATTCTCATGGCCGAGGAGCGGAATGTCGCTGCGGCGTTGCTGCTAGGTTGAGCCGCTGCGCGACCGCTTCCAAGCCGGCACCGCACCGCGCATGATCACGTCATGACCGCCGTCAGCCTTTCGCTCATCCTCGCCGCGGTACTCCTCGGTGCCGCCGCGCAGGTCCTGCTCAAGGCGGGCACGAACGCCGTCGGCGCGTTCGCGTTCGACGCCGCCAGCCTCGCCTCCGCCGGCATCCGGCTCGCCGCCGAGCCGCGGGTGCTCGCGGGGATCGCGGTCTATGCGATCAGCCTGATCGCGTGGGTGCTCGCGCTCTCGCGGGTGCCGGTCAGCGTCGCCTATCCGATGGTGTCGCTCGGCTACGTAATCACCGTGCTCGCCGCCTGGTGGTGGCTCGGCGAGTCGGTGACGTCCCTGCGACTCGCCGGCGTCGGTCTCATCGTGCTCGGCGTCGTTCTGGTCGCGCAGAGCTGAGCTGAGCAGCGGGTGAGGATCGCGCTTCGGATCGTCGCCGCGACCTTGCGCGGGGCACGCGAGCACGCGCCGCGTCTCGCCGAGCTGCTCGCGCGCCGCGCGGCGGGCGCCACCTTCTACTTCAACCTCGGCCCGCATCGACTGCGTCGCTGGCTCCCTGGTCGCGAGGTCGGCGGCCGTGCGGTGGAGGCGATCCGTCGCGTCCGCGACGCCGGATTCGAGATCGGCGTGCACGGCTGGGACGCCGTGCGCTGGCCCGGCGCGCAGGACGATCCTGCGTGGGTGGAACAGGCGATGCGCCGCGCGTGCGAGCGGTTCGAGGCGATCTGCGGCGAGCCGCCGCGCACCCATGCCGCGCCCTCCTGGCGCATGAGCCGGCACGCCTTCCGGCTTACACAACGCCTCGGCTTCCACTACTGCTCGGATACGCGCGGCACCGGGCCGTTTGTCCCGCTGTGCGATGCCGAGCTCATCGCATGCCCTCAGATTCCGACGACCTTGCCGACGTTGGAGGAGCTTCTCGACCGCGCCGGGATCACGTCCGAAACAGTGCACCGCGAGCTTCTGGAGCGGAGCGAGCACCCGGCTCCGGCGGGACACGTGTTCACCTATGTCGCCGACCGCAAGGGGATGCGACTCGCGCCGGTGCTCGAACGGCTGCTCGACGGCTGGCGCGTCCTCGGCTACGAGGTGGTCTCGCTGCGGGCGGTAGCGGAGTCGCTGGAACCGAAGTCGCTCGCGCACCACGCCGTCGTCGACGCGTCGCACGCCGGCCGGGCGGCAAAGGTTGCGACCCAGGGACCCGAGTTCCTGGCGCTGGAGGGCGAGGTTGCGCCTGCAATCGATTCCCGCAACAATGCGCTCGCGACCGCTGCGGGCGAACCTTGAGGACCAGGGAGCGATGGCGAATCCAAGCGCGAAAGAGACGGTGAGAGAGAAGGTGAAAGAGACGGTCAAGGATTTTGCGTTGCCCGCCACGGGCGGCGGCGAATTCCGGCTCTCCAAGTCGCATGCGCGGGTCCTGGTGCTGTACTTCTATCCGAAGGACAACACGCCCGGCTGCACCACCGAGGGCCTGCAATTCCGCGATCTGCACCGGGAGTTCCGGAACGCCGGGGCCGAGATATTCGGCGTCTCGCGCGACAGCCAGAAGTCGCACGAGAGCTTCAAGGCGAAGATGGACTTCCCGTTCGAGCTGCTGGCCGACGAGGACGAGCGGGTCTGCCAGCAGTTCGGCGTCATCAAGATGAAGAACATGTACGGACGCCAGGTGCGAGGCATCGAGCGCTCGACGTTCGTGCTCGACGGGGCCAGGGTCATCCGCCGCGAATGGCGCGGCGTCAAGGTTCCGGGTCACGCCAAAGAGGTACTCGATTTTGTCAAGACACTCTGAACCTCATCTCCGCACCGATCCCTCCGCCCCTGCCCGGGGCCCGGCGCCCGCGAAAAAGACGCGGGAGAAGCCGCACAAACTCAAGACGAAGCTCTTCGTCCTCGACACCAACGTCCTGATGCACGACCCGACCAGCCTCTTCCGGTTCGAGGAGCACGACGTGTTCCTGCCGATGCAGACGCTGGAAGAGCTCGACGATAACAAAAAGGGGCTCTCGGAAGTCGCGCGGAACGCGCGCCAGGCGAGCCGCTACCTCGACGAGATCGTGAGCAAGGCGAACGGTCGGATCGAGGCGGGTATCGCCCTCTCACGGCACGCGGCCGACACCGCCACCGGCCGGCTTTTCCTGCAGATCGAGGCGATGAACGGCAATCTGCCGGCGAGCCTCGCCACGCACAAGGCCGACAACAAGATCCTCGGCGTGGTGATCTCGCTCGTCGAGCGGCACCCCGAGCGCGAGGTCATCCTCGTGTCCAAGGACATCAACATGCGCATCAAGGCGCATGCCCTGGGCCTCGCGGCGGAGGACTACTTCAACGACAAAGTGCTCGAGGACACCGATGTCCTGTACACCGGCACGCGCGAGCTTCCGCCCGACTTCTGGGACCTCCACGGCAAGGACATGGAGTCATGGAAGAAGGACGGCCGTACCTATTACCGCATCCGCGGCCCGCTCTGCCAGGAGCTGCTGCTGAACGAGTTCGTGTACCAGGAGGGCGACCGCCCGCTGCACGCGATCGTGAAGGAGGTGTCGGGCCGGAGCGCGATCCTGGAAACCGTGCGCGACTACAGCCACGCGAAGAACGCGGTGTGGGGCATCACCGCGCGCAACCGCGAGCAGAACTTCGCGCTCAACCTGCTGATGAACCCCGACATCGACTTCGTGACGCTGCTCGGCCAGGCGGGAACCGGGAAGACCCTGCTCACGCTGGCGGCCGGACTGATGCAAACCCTCGAGGTCAAGCACTACAGCGAGATCATCGTGACGCGGGTGACGGTCCCCCTCGGTGAGGACATCGGCTTCCTTCCGGGTACCGAGGAAGAGAAGATGGGCCCGTGGATGGGCGCGCTCGAGGACAACCTGGACGTCCTCAACAACACCGACGAGGAAGCGGGCGAGTGGGGCCGCGCCGCCACGCGCGACCTGATCCGCTCCCGGATCAAGATCAAGTCGCTCAACTTCATGCGCGGGCGAACCTTCATCAACAAGTACCTGATCATCGACGAGGCGCAGAACCTCACCCCGAAGCAGATGAAAACGCTGATCACCAGAGCCGGCCCCGGCACGAAGGTGGCCTGCCTAGGCAACATCGCGCAGATCGACACACCCTACCTCACCGAGGGCAGCTCGGGCCTCACCTACGTCGTCGACCGCTTCAAGGGCTGGTCCCACTCCGGACACGTCACCCTCCAGCGTGGGGAGCGTTCCCGGCTTGCCGATCACGCGGCCGACGCGCTCTAGTCTTCGACGGGACAGGTGCGTCCGAGCTCGGGGGGATCGCCGCCACGCGGCGAAGCCCGCCTGAGGCTTCACGATCCAATGGAGCATCCGCGCCGTCGACTGTCGGCAGCTCGTCATGCTGCGCCGACGCAACGAATAGCGCGGTCCTCCCTAAATCTTTTCGCAGTAAGGACTTGACGACTAATCTGCAGACTCCGTATAAGCAGATTGCCGTAACGGACTGATTTCATGAAAGCTAGGTCGCCGAGTGCGAGTATTACGCCGAGGCCGGCACCGCCTACGGTACCAACCCGAGTGGGATGCAAGGCGCCCGCCGGGCGGACCCGAATTTTCTTCAACGTGAGCGGCGCGATCAGATTCTGAATCGACCCCGGGATCCGGGGAAGCTGTCTTTCAAACCCGGCCTCGCGCCGGGTTTTTCTTTCTGCCTCGGAACGATCAGAAGCTGCCCGGCGCCGCGTAGTTTTCGAACCGCGTGTATTGGCCGATGAAGGTGAGGGGGACGCTGCCGATCGGACCGTTACGCTGCTTGCCGACGATGATCTCGGCCTTGCCCTTCTCCGCGGTATCGCGGTTGTAGACCTCGTCCCGGTAGATGAACAGGATCAGGTCGGCGTCCTGCTCGAGCGCGCCCGACTCGCGCAGATCGGACATGATCGGCCGCTTGTCCGGGCGCTGGTCGACGCTGCGGTTGAGCTGCGACAGCGCCACGACCGGGACGCTCAGCTCCTTGGCGAGCGCCTTCAGGCTGCGCGAGATCTCGGAGAGCTCGGTCGCCCGGTTCTCTTCCCGTTTGCCGTCGGTCACCATGAGCTGCAGATAGTCGACGACGACCATCCCGAGCTTGCCATATTGCCGCGCAAGGCGGCGAGCGCGCGAGCGGAGCTCGAGCGGATTCAGCGACCCGGTCTCGTCGATGTGGATCGGCGCCTCGTGCAGCTTACCCAGCCCGTCGGCAAGCCGATTCCAGTCGTCGTCGGTGAGCCGCCCGGTGCGCAGCTTGTGCTGGTCGATCCGCGCGAGCGAGCCGAGCATCCGTGCGGCGAGCTGAGTGCCGGACATCTCCATGCTGAACACCGCGACCGGCTGCTTCTCGGCGACCGCCACGTGCTCGGCGACGTTGAGCGCGAACGCGGTCTTGCCCATGCTGGGGCGCCCGGCGACGATGATGAGATCTCCGGGCTGCAGCCCGGAAGTCATGCGATCCAGATCGCCGAAGCCGGTCGGCGCGCCGGTGATGTCGCTCGGATTCTCACGGCTGTAGAGGAAGTCCACCCGCTCCATCACCCGCGACAGCAGCTGATGGATGTCGTGGAACCCGGCGCGGCCTCGGCTGCCGGCCTCGGCGATCTGGAAAACCTTCGACTCGGCCTCGTCGAGCAGCTGCCCGACCTCCTTGCCGAGGGGGTTCAGCGCGCTGTCCGCGATCTCGGCTCCCACTGCGACCAGCTTCCGCATCACGGCACGCTCGCGGACGATCTCCGCGTACCGCCGGATGTTGTGGGCCGAAGGCGTGTTCTGGGCGAGCGTGCCGAGGTAGCTGAGGCCGCCGGTACGCTCCTTGTCTTCGCTCGACTCGACCGATTCCGCTACCGTGACGACGTCGGCCGGGCGGCCCTGCTCGATCAGCCGTGCGATGTGCCGATAGATTCGCCGGTGATCGTCGCGGTAGAAATCGTCGACCGAGAGGACGTCACCGATGCGGTCCCACGCGCCGTTGTCGAGGAGCAGCCCGCCGAGCACCGACTGCTCGGCCTCGATCGAATGCGGCGGGACGCGCAGCGCCAGCAGCTGCGAGTCGGGCGGGGCTTGTGGGGCCGGTTGGGTAAGGGTGTGCGCCATGTCGGTCCGGCGTTCCAGGACGCGGTGCGCGCGGCCGCGCGAAGATCGACCGTGTGTTTGACCGCGAGTTCGACCCGCGCGGGAATTCTACACGCGCGGCGCCCGCGCTTCGCACGCGTGCGGTTTCGCCGCCGCGCCCGCGCTTCGCGCGGCGACTCGCGCTTGTCAGGCCTGCTCGCCGAGTACCGAGACGGTGATCTGCACCACGACGTCGCCGTGAAGCGCCACCGCGATCGGATAGTCGCCGACCGCCTTGAGCGGCCCCTGCGGCAGCCGTACCGCCGCGCGCTCGACCTCGTGGCCGAGCGCCTGCAGCGCTTCGGCAATGTCGTAAGTCGTCACCGAGCCGAACAACCGCCCGTCGACGCCGGCCTTGCGCGTCACCTTCAGCGCCACGCCGTCGATGCTCGCGCCGCGCGCCTGTGCCGCGGCGAGCGCATCGGACTGCGCCTTTTCGAGCTCCGCGCGGCGCCCCTCGAACTCGGCCAGATTTCCGGCTGTCGCGCGCTTCGCCTTTCCCTGCGGGATCAGGAAGTTGCGCGCAAAGCCGTCCTTCACCTTGACCACATCGCCGAGGCCCCCGAGGTTGACGACCTTCTCGAGTAGGATCACTTGCATCGTCGCCTCCCGGATCTAGTGCAGATCGGTGTACGGAAGCAGCGCCAAATAGCGCGCGCGCTTGATCGCCTCCGACAGCTGGCGCTGGTAGCCCGCCTTGGTGCCGGTGATGCGCGCCGGTATGATCCGCCCGTTCTCGTTGATGAAGTCCTTCAGTACGTCGACGTCCTTGTAGTCGATCCACACGACCTTCTCGGCGGTGAACCGGCAGAACTTGCGGCGCTTGAAGAGCTGGCGCGAACCGCCGCGGCCGTCCTTGCGGCCGTCCTTGCGCGCGTCCTTGCCTTTGCGGCCGCCGCTGCGGCCTCTGCTCGGTGGGGGCATCCGTCAGTCTCCTTCCACGAATTCGATCTCGTTTACGTGCAGCACCAGTTGGCGCCCGGTCTTGCCCTTCGGCGCGAGAAACCCGGCGAGCTTGAGCCCGATCCCCAGCGGCGCAGCGGCGAGCGCTCTTGCCTCGGCCTCGACCGCGACGCAGGCCAGCTCGACCTGCACCGCCCGCTCGGCACCGGCCTCGATCTGTCGGGATTCGTGCCCGACCCTGAAACTCACGATCGGTACGCCGGCGGGGGTGTAGCGCAACAGGTCACGGGCGGTGAGTCGGCCGTCGAGCGTGAGCCGGTTGCCGCGATCCAAGTCCGACTCAGGCCGTCGCGGGGGCCGTGGCCGGGGCTTCAGCGGGTTTCGCCGGCTCCTTCGGCGCTTCCTGATGCAGGACCGACCGCGCCTTCTCCTCTTTCATCATCGGGGACGGCGTGATGACCGGTCCCTTCATCTTGACGATCAGGTGGCGCAGCACCGCGTCGTTGAACTTGAACGAATGCTCGAGCTCGCCCAGGCTCTCGCCGTCGCACTCGATGTTCATGAGCACGTAGTGCGCCTTGTGGACCTTCTCGATCGGGTATGCGAGCTGCCGACGGCCCCAATCCTCGAGGCGGTGGATCTTGCCCTGGCGCGAGCCCACCGCGTTGCGGTAGCGCTCGATCATTCCCGGAACCTGCTCGCTCTGGTCCGGATGGACGATGAAGACGACTTCATAGTGCCGCATTGGTCATGCTCTCCTTATGGGGTTGATCGGGCGTCCCTGAAGCGGGGGACATACGAGGAAGACTCGTCCTCGCAGGGACTTGTCCTCCTGTTCCCGATGGACGCCTCCCAACATGCGCGGTTGGTGAGGCAAGGAAGCCGGGAAGTATAGCCGAACGGGCCCGAGCGGCGCAACGAACTCAGCTACTTGGTGCGGGCGGCGGGCCGGCACGCCGACGCCGCGATTCGTACAGGCAGAGCCCGGCCGCCACCGCGACGTTCAGGCTCGCCACCGCGCCGAGCATCGGGATGCGCACCAGCAGGTCGCACCGCTCGCGCGTCAGCCGCCGGATGCCCTCGCCTTCCGCGCCCAGCACCCAGGCGATCGCATCGGGCAGTTGCGCCGTGAAGAGATCAACGGTTGCCGCGCCCGAGGTGCCGATGACCCACACGCCGCGCGCCTTGAGCGCGTCGAGCGTGCGGGCGAGATTGGTCACCATCACGAACGGTACCGACTCTGCCGCGCCGCTCGCCACCTTCGTCACCGTGGGCGAGAGTCCGGCGCTGCGATCCTTCGGCGCGACGATCGCGTGCGCACCCGCCGCGTCGGCGACGCGCAGGCACGCCCCGACGTTGTGCGGGTCCGTCACGCCATCCAGCACGAGTAGCAGCGGGGGCTCCGCGAGCCGCTCGAGTATCTGGTCGAGATCGGCCTGCTCGTCGCGCGGGCGAACGCGCGCCACGATCCCCTGATGACGGCCGCCGCCGTAGAAGCCATCGAGCCGGCGCGACGGGACCCGGAGCACCCGCACGCCGCGCGCTACCGCCGCGGCGAGCACGTCCGCGATCCGCGCGTCGTGCCGGCTCTCGTCGGCCAGGATCTCGAGCACCGAATCGGGATCCGCGCGCACGCGCGCGAGCACCGCATGAAATCCGACGAGGACCCGCGCTTCCTTCACGCCAGGACGAAGTCCAGGCGCGCCAGCTCGAGGTCGACGCGCACCACGCGCACGCGCACCCGGTCGGCGAGGCGGAACTGCGTTCGCGTACGCTCGCCGCGCAGGAGATGCCCCACCGGGTCGAACTGGAAGTAATCCCTGCCGAGCTCGGAGATGTGCACCAGCCCCTCGACGTAGACGTCGTCGAGCGCGACGAAGATGCCGAAGCTCGTCACCGCGCTGATGCTGCCCGAAAACTCGTCGCCTACGCGGTCGCGCATGTAGTAGCACTTGAGCCAGGCCTGGACGTCGCGCGTGGCCTCGTCGGCGCGACGCTCGGTCATCGAGCAGTGGAGCCCGAGCGCGACCCAGTCGCCGGGGTCATAGGCGCCACCGGCGAGGACCGCCTTGATCGAGCGATGGATCACGAGATCCGGGTAACGGCGGATCGGCGAGGTGAAGTGCGTGTAGGCCTCGTAGGCGAGCCCGAAGTGCCCGACGTTCTCCGGGCTGTACATGGCCTGCTTCAGGGATCGCAGCAGCACCGTCTGCAGCAGCTGCACGTCGGGCCGCGCCTTCGCCCCCTCCAGGAGCTTCGCGTAGTCCCGCGCATGCGGCGAGTCTCCGCCGCCGAGCGCGAGGCCGAAGCTCTTCAGAAACCCTCGCAGCGCCTCGAGCTTCTCCGCGGTCGGGCCTTCGTGAACGCGATAGAGCGCGGTGTGGCCGTGGCTCTTGAGGAAGTCGGACGCGCAAACGTTGGCCGCGAGCATGCACTCCTCGATCAGCCGGTGCGCGTCGTTCCGCGGCCGCGGCACGATGCGCGCGATCTTGCCGTGGTCGTCGAACTCGATCTCGGTCTCGACGGTATCGAAATCGATCGCACCGCGCCGCCCGCGTGCATGGAGGAGCGCGCGGAAGACCTGGTCGAGGACGCGCAGCCGGTCGACGAGCGGCGCGACCACCGGCTCGATCCGAGCCGGCGCATCGTAGAGCGCGCGCGCGACCTGGTCGTACGTCAGCCGTGCGTGCGAGCGGATCGCGGCCGGATAGAACTCGTACCGCGTAAGCTCGCCCTTCGCCGTGACGGCGATGTCGCAAACCATCGCCAGCCGGTCTTCGTCCGGATTCAGCGAGCAGAGCCCGTTGGAGAGTTTCTCCGGCAGCATCGGGATCACCCGCCGCGGGAAGTACACCGAGTTGCCGCGGTCACGCGCCTCGGCGTCGAGCTCGTCGCGCGGCCGGACGTAGTGGCTCACATCGGCGATCGCTACCAGCAGCCGCAAGCCTTTCCCGGCCGCCTCGCAGTAGACCGCGTCGTCGAAGTCCTTCGCGGTCTCGCCGTCGATCGTGACGAAGGGCATTGCGCGCAGATCCCGCCGGCCCTTTAGGTCCGACTCGCGCACGACCCGCGGGAGCCGTGCAGCGAGCTGCTTGGCCGCGGGCGAGAACTCGAACGGGAGATCGTGCTTGCGGAGCGCGATTTCGATCTCCATCCCCGGGTCCCCGTACTCGCCCAGCACTTCGATGATCCGTCCGATGGGCTGCGCGTGCGGCGCGGGCTGCACGACCAGCTCTGCGGTGACGACCTGGCCCGTCTTCGCGCCGCCCGTCGCCCCCGGCTCGACGAGAATGTCATGCTGGATCCTCCGGTCGGCGGCGACCACGAACGCGACACCGCGTTCGACGTGAAGCCGCCCCACCACGCTGCGATGCGCGCGCTCGACGACCTCGACGATCCGCGCCTCGCGCCGGCCGCGGCGATCGACGCCCGCCGGCTGCGCGAGCACGGTGTCGCCGTGCATCACGCCGCGCATCTCGCCCGGCGCGAGGTAGAGGTCCGCGGTGCCGTCGTCGGGCGCGACGAAACCAAAGCCGTCGGGGTGCGCCTCAACGCGGCCTCTGACCACCGCGACCTTCCCCGCGACGAGGATCGCGCCCTTCCGGTTGCGCAGGATCTGTCCCTCGCGTTCCATGGCCGCGAGGCGACGCGAGAAAGACTCGGTTTCGTGACGACGCACACCGAGGAGCCGTGCGAGCTGCTTCTCCTCGACCGGCACGCCCTCCTCGTTCAACGTGCGCAGGATGAGCTCGCGGCTCGGAACCGGCTCGGCATAGCGCGCGGCTTCGCGCTCGAGCTCGGGATCGGCGGCACGACGGGCCGCGGGCGAGCCCACCTGCGCCGGAATGCGGCTACGCTTGGTCGATGCAGCCGCGCGTGCGCGACGGGTCTTCATTGAAGCTCGCCTCTGATTCCATTAAAATCCGCGCCGCATGCCGAGGTGGCGAAATTGGTAGACGCACTAGGTTCAGGTCCTAGCGGTGGCAACACTGTGGGGGTTCGAGTCCCTTCCTCGGCACCAGCCCGCCGGCGCGGCGCATCTGCGTCGCGTAGCGTTTCCGGAGCATCGCGTCAACGCGGTCGGGATCGCGCCGCCGTCGTCGCGTCCACGATTGCACACCCCTATGCCGAGCGCGAACGCAGGTCATCGACCGTCATGACGTCGTACGGCTCGAACGGCTGGTGGATCCACGGGCTGTCGGCGAGGTAGTCGACGAAGTAATCGGGCTTCACCTTCGAGCAGGCCTTGTACCAGAGCACCGCACTGCGGATTTCCTTCACGCCCGGGTGCCGTGCGGCGATGTGGCGCTCGACGATGTCGAGCGTAACGCCGGAGTCGACGAGATCGTCGACGAGCAGCACGCGGTCGCCGAGCTCGGAGGTCATCATCGCCATGTGCTCCGAGACGCTGATCTCGCCGCGGAGCGTGCCGCTCTTGCCGACATAAGAGCTCGTGAAGATGATGGCGAGCGGGAGCTTGAAGATGCGCGATGTCACGTCGCCGACCCGCAGCCCGCCGCGCGCGATGCACACGATCTGGTTGAAGCGCCATCCGGATTCGTGGACCCTTGCGGCGAGCTGCTCGATCGCCCGCTGATAATCGGACCAGCTCACGTAGAGATCGGCCATCTCGCTCGCGCTCGCCGGCGCTAGTGGAACGGATGACGGCGGACGATGGTCTCCTCCCGGTCCGGCCCGGTCGAGATCATCGCGATCGTCACGCCGCAGATCGCCTCGATGCGGTCGAGGTAGGCGCGTGCGTTCGGCGGCAGGTCTTCGGTGCGTTTCGCACCGACCGTGCTGTCGTGCCACCCGGGCAGATCCTCGTAGACCGGCTCGCAGCGCGCGGTATCGTCCGCGCCGGCCGGGAGCAGATCGCTGAACTCGCCGTCGATCTCGTAGCCGACGCACACTTTCAGCTCGTCCATGCCGTCGAGCACGTCGAGCTTGGTCACACATAGGCCGGAGACGCCGTTGATCTGAATCGAACGCTTCAGCGCCGCGGCGTCGAACCACCCGCAGCGGCGCGGCCGGCCGGTGGTGGCACCGAACTCGTTGCCGCGCGAGCGGAGCCGCTCGCCGGTGCCGTCTTCGAGTTCGGTCGGGAACGGCCCCGACCCGACGCGCGTCGTGTACGCCTTCGTAATGCCGAGGACGTAGTGCAGCATCTGCGGGCCGACGCCCGCCCCCGCCGCGGCCGCCCCCGCAACGCAGTTGCTCGAGGTGACGTATGGGTAGGTGCCGTGATCGATGTCGAGCAGCGCGCCTTGCGCGCCCTCGAACAGCAGGTTCCGGCCCAGGCGATTGGCTTCGTAGAGGGCGCGCGGCACGTCGGTGATCATCGGGGCGAGACGCGCCGCCATCGCGAGCGCTTCGTCGCGGGTGCGGGCGAAATCGACGGCGCTCGCGTGCAGATGCTGCGTGAGCACGAAGTTGTGGAAGTCGAGCAGCTCCTCGAGCTTGGCGGCAAAGCGGGCCGGGACCAGCAGATCCTGCAGCCGGATCGCGCGGCGGGCGACCTTGTCCTCGTAGGCCGGGCCGATGCCGCGGCCGGTGGTGCCGATCTTGTCGGCCCCCCGCGCCGCCTCGCGCGCCACGTCGAGCGCAACGTGGTAAGGCAGGATGAGCGGACAGGCTTCCGAGATCCGGACTCGGCCCTCCAGCTCGACGCCGGCGCGGGCGAGCTCGTCCATCTCCTCCAGCAGCGCCTGCGGCGACAGGACGACGCCGTTGCCGATGTAGCAGGTCACCGCAGGGTGGAGGATGCCCGACGGGATCAGGTGGAGCACGGTCTTGCGACCGGCGATGACGAGCGTGTGGCCGGCGTTGTGCCCCCCCTGGAAGCGCACCACGCCCTGCGCATGCGGTGTGAGCAGGTCGACGACCTTGCCTTTCCCCTCGTCGCCCCACTGGGTGCCGATGACGACGACGTTCTTGGGGACATTCCTCGCCATCTCGCGGGAGCGCGCCTAGAGCGCCTCGACCCCCCATTTCCCGTTGCGCGACACCAGCCGGCGATCGCACCCGAGCTCGCGCTCGGTCGACTCGTGACCGGGCAGGTCGCGGATCACGACTTCGCCCGCGTTGCGCAGCGCCGCGATCGCGTCCCGCAGTCCGGCATCGCCCGCATGCGGGGCGAGAATCCCGGCGCGGCGCGGCGCCCGCGGCGCCAACCGGACGATTTGCCGCAGATCCATCGAGAAGCCGGTTGCCGGCCGCGCGCGTCCAAACGCTTTTCCGACCTCGTCGTAGCGCCCGCCGAGCGCGACCGCGCTCGCGAGGCCCTTGCCATACGCGGCGAATACCACGCCGCTATGGTAGTGATAGCCACGCAGGTCCGCGAGGTCGATGCTCATCGCGATGCCGTTCTCGCGCACCAACGCGGCGAGATCCGCGAGCGCGCTCGCCACCTCCGGGTAGGCCGGCAGCTCGTCCGCCGCGCGTTCCAGGATCTCCGGTCCCCCGTAGAGCTCTGGCAGGAGGCGCAACGCGGCCCGCGTCGCGGCCGCAAGCCCCGCGGTGAGCGTGTCGAGGCCCGGCCGGTCCTTCGCCAGCAGTGCATCCAGCAGCTCCGACTCGAGCCCGGACGCCACGCCGCCGCGACGCGCGATCGCCCGGAATACGCCGACATGGCCGACATCGAGCCGCACGTGCTCCAGACCGCATGCGCCGAGCGCCGCGCGGAGCAGTTGCTGGATCTCGATATCGCTCTCGATACCGGCGTGGCCGTAGATCTCGGCGCCCGTCTCCAGCGGCTCGCGGGTCGCGGTGAGACCGCGGGGACGGGTGTGCAGGGCGGTGGCGCAGTAGCACAGCCGCGCGACACCGTCCCGGTTGAGCAGGTGCGCGTCGATGCGCGCGACCTGCGGGGTCATGTCGGCCCGCACGCCCATGGTGCGCCCCGACATCTGATCGATGAGCTTGAAGGTGCGCAAGTCCAGATCATGGCCGGTGCCGGTGAGCAGCGACTCGATGTATTCGAGCATCGGCGGGACGACCAGCTCGTAGCCGTTGACGCGGAACAGCTCGAGCAACCGCGCCCGGTAGTGCTCGATCGTGCGCGCCTCGTCGGGGAGCACGTCCTCGACGAACTCGGGCAGCAGCCAGGCGCGCATGGCGGCTCGCGCGCGTCAGGCGCGGGCGAAGGCGATCAACGTCAACCCGGCGAGCATCGACCCCAGGCCGAAGAACCGGAGCTGGCCGTCGCTGAACTGCAGGATGCGCCGGAACATGTCGCGCCAGGCGGCCGGCGCGAGGAACGGGAGCGCGCCCTCGATCACGAACATCAGCCCGACCGCCATCAGGACGGTAGCCATCACTTGCCGGCCGGTCGACTGGGGCCGGGATTCCTGA
This sequence comes from uncultured beta proteobacterium, assembly GCA_963754305.1. GTDB lineage: Bacteria > Pseudomonadota > Gammaproteobacteria > Burkholderiales > SG8-39 > DATEDA01. Next base: position 134,145 of record CAVWFR010000037.1, read on the forward strand.
AGTACCTGAAGAACTCCGAGCCCGGATCGAGGACCAGCACGTCGGACCGGGTGCGAAAGCCCGCGCGATACGCCTCGAGGCTGCGGTAGAACGCGAAGAAATCGGGATTCTCGTTGGCCGCCTTGGCAAACACCGCCGCCGCCCGCGCGTCGCCCTCACCCTTCACGCGCTGCGCGTCCCGGTAGGCTTCGGCGACGATCACCTCGCGGTCCCGGTCGGCCTCGGCGCGGATCTTCTCGGCATCGGAGGCGCCCTGCGAACGGAGCTGCGCCGCGACCGCGCGCCGCTCGGCTTCCATCCGCCGATAGACCGACTCGCTGACGTCCTGCGGGAGCTCGACCCGCTTCAGCCGGACGTCGACGATCTGGATGCCGAAGGGCTTCGCTTCCCTCACCACCTTGTCGAGCACGAGCTGCATGATCTTGTCGCGTTCGCCGGACACGACATCCGGCACGTTGCGCTTGCCGATTTCCTCCCGCAGCACCGAGTTCACGATCTGCGTGAGGCGCGACCGCGCGCGCGCCTCGTCGCCGTTCATACTGGTGTAGTACTCGCGCACGTCGGCGATCCGCCACTTGACGAACGAGTCGACCAGCAGGTTCTTTTTCTCGGAGGTGACGAAGCGCTCGGTGTCCGGCTCGTCGATGGTGAGGATGCGCCGGTCGAAGTAGCGCACGTTCTGGATCAGGGGGATCTTCGCCCGCAGCCCGGGCTCGGTGATCACCTCCTTGATCTCGCCGAGCTGGAAGACGATCGCGTTCTCGCGCTGATCGACGGTGAAGAGCGACAGGCTCGCGATCACCGCGACGAACAGGAGCGCGCCGACGACCGCGCCGAGCCCGAGCTTCACGGCCGCGCCTCCCGGTCGCGCGAGCGCAGCGATTCGCGCGAGCGGCCCGCAGCTTCGGGCGTCACGGGGATGTCGGCGGACGGCGCCTTGCCGCCACCCATCGCCTCCGGCAGTCCGGCCGCGGACATCTGAATGATCTTGTCGAGCGGCAGGAACAGCAGGTTGCCGCCCGCCTTGGCGTCGATCATGACCTTGCTCGTGCTGGTCATGATCTGCTGCATCGTCTCGAGATACATCCGCTCGCGCGTCACCGCCGGCGCCTTGGTGTACTCGGTGAGGATCTGGCGGAAACGTGACGCGTCGCCGTCGGCCGCGGCGACGACGCGCTGACGGTAACCGGCCGCCTCTTCGGTAAGCCGCGCCGCCGCGCCCCGCGCCTTCGGCACGACGTCGTTGTAGTACGCCTGGCCCTCGTTCTTCGCCCGCTCCTGGTCCTGCTTCGCCTTCACCGCGTCGTCGAACGCGGCCTGCACCTGCTCCGGCGGCTGGGCGTTTTGCATCGTCACCCGGCTGATCAGCACGCCGGTCTTGTAGAGATCGAGGATCTGCTGCATCCGCTTCTCGGCGCGGGCGGCGATATCCTCGCGGCCTTCGTAGAGGACGAAGTCCATGCTCGACTGGCCGACGATCTCCCGGAACGCCGCCTCGGCGACCTGCATTACCGTCTCGTCGGGGCGCCGGACGTTGAAGAGGTAGTCCTCAGGATCGTTGATCGTGTACTGCACGGCGAACTGGATGTCGACGATGTTCTCGTCGTCGGTGAGCATCAGCGCCTCGCGCAGCACCTTCGATTTCACGTTGTTCCGGTAGCCGACCTCGATCGTCCGCACCTGCGACACGTTGACGATCTCGTGCGATTGGACCGGATACGGCCACCGCCACCGCAGACCCGGATCGGTCGTCTGGGAGTACCGGCCGAAGGTCAGCACGACGCCGCGCTGGCTGGCATCGACGATGTAGAACCCGCTCGCGAACCAGACCACCAGCACGAGCACGACGAGCAGCATCGCACCGCCGCCGAGTTGGCGGAAGCTGGGCGGCTCGCCACCCGAGGCGCCGCCGCCGCCGCGCCGCCCGAAGATCGCTGCGAGCCGCTGGTTGAAGTTGCGCCAGAGTTCGTCCAGGTCGGGCGGGCCTTGATTGCCACCGCCTCCACCGCCCCCGCGACGGCCCCATTGGGGATCGTTAAGTGACATGCGCGTCGGTCGTCTCGGTTTGGGTGGCGGGGCGTTGGGCTCCGGTCTTGAGGGCTGCAGCCTCGACCAGAGCATGGCGTAGATCGTCGAGTCCGGCGCTCGTGCGCGCGCTCATTCGAACGCGCGCGATCCTACCACAGTCGTCCCTGTCGATTCCCGCTGCTGCGCCGTTCAGGTCGATCTTGTTCCAGACGAGGAGCTGCGGAATCGCATCCGCGCCGATCTCGGCGAGCACCTTGTTGACCTCCTCGATCTGGCGCTCGCGCGTCGAGCTCGACGCGTCGACGACGTGCAGGAGCAGATCGGCGTGCACTGTCTCCTCCAGCGTCGCGCGGAATGCCGCGACCAGCGTGTGCGGCAACCCGCGGATGAAGCCGACCGTGTCCGAGATCGTGATCGGCCCGACGGCGGGCAGGTACAGCCGCCGAGTGGTGGTGTCGAGCGTCGCGAACAGCTGGTCCGCCGCGTAGGCGTCGGCGCGCGTCAGCGCGTTGAACAAGGTGGACTTGCCAGCGTTCGTGTAGCCGACGATAGACACCGACAGAACTTCCCCGCGCATCCGCGCGCGCCGCTGCACCGTCCGCTGGCGGCCGAGTTTGACGAGCCGTTCCTTGAGCACCTTGACCCGCTTCCCGAGCAGCCGCCGGTCGGTCTCGAGCTGCGTCTCTCCCGGGCCGCGCAAGCCTATGCCGCCCTTCTGGCGCTCCAAGTGGGTCCAGCCCCGAACGAGGCGTGTCGCAAGATGCTGCAACTGGGCAAGCTCCACCTGCACCTTGCCCTCGTGCGAGCTTGCGCGCTGCGCGAAGATGTCGAGGATGAGCGTGGTGCGATCGACTACGCGGCAACCAAGCTCCCGCTCGAGATTGCGCTGCTGGGCCGGCGACAGCTCGTGGTTGAAGATGACGAGCGCAGCCCGCGCTTCGGCGACCGTCCGGGCGATCTCCGCCACTTTGCCCGAGCCGGCGAACAGCGCCGGATCGGGGCGATGGCGCCGCCCCTCGACGACGCCGACCACCCGCAGCCCGGCGCTCAGCGCGAGCAGGCGCAACTCGCCGCGGCTCTCCGTGTGATCGGGCGCACCGAAGTCGAGCGCCACGAGCACTGCACCTCCCGGCGCGCTGCCGACGGCGCCATCGGCGCGCGCGTGCCGCGCGCCCGCCACTACCGCGGGAACATCAGGAGTCGCCGCCGTGGTCCAGGTTGAGGTTGACCGGACGCGAGGGGACAACGGTGGAGATGGCGTGCTTGTACACCATCTGGGTGACGGTGTTCTTGAGCAACACGACGTACTGGTCGAACGACTCGATCTGCCCCTGGAGCTTGATTCCGTTGACGAGATAGATCGACACCGGGATGTGCTCCTTGCGAAGCGTGTTCAGGAAGGGGTCTTGTAGGAGTTGGCCCTTGTTGCTCATGATCGCTCCGGCGCTTGTTATCAGTGGATACTTTAACCCGTTTCGGGGGCTCCCGCCATCGCGCCCCCGCCGGTGAGACTACTTGCGCAGGTAGGGGTTCCGCCCGGTGCGGAACTCGATTCGCAACGGTGTCCCGGTGAGGCCAAAGGCCTTGCGAAACACGCCTTCGAGATAGCGGCGGTAGCTCGCCGGGACCCCGGCAAGCGCGTTCCCGTGCACCACGATGATCGGCGGGTTGCTCCCGCCCTGGTGCGCGTAGCGCATCTTCGCCCGCCCAAGTCCGACGCGCGGTGGCGGCTGCCGAGCGACCGCCTCGATCAGGGTCCGCGTGAGACGCGGGGTGGCGAGCTTCGCCATCGCGGCGCGATACGCCTCGTCGACCGAGCTCATGAGCGCGCGCAAGCCCGCGCCCTCGAGCGCGGAAATGAAATGGACGCGGGCAAAGCCGAGAAAACCGAGCTTGCGTTCGAGCGCCCGCTTCGCGTTCTCGCGCGCGTATTCGTCCAGGCCATCCCACTTGTTGGCCGCGACCGTGAGGGCGCGGCCACGCTCGAGCACGTACCCGGCCAGGTGGGCATCCTGCTCGGCGATGCCGTCGGCTGAATCCAGCACCAGGATCGCGACGTTGGCGCGGTCGATCGCCTGCATCGTCTTCACCACCGAGAACTTCTCCACTGACTCGAACACCCGCCCGCGCCGCCTGACACCCGCGGTGTCGACGAGTACGTAGCGCCTGCCTTCATGCTGGAACGGCACCTCGATCGCATCGCGCGTCGTGCCGGGCGTGTCGTACACGAGCATGCGGTCCTCGCCGAGCAGGCGGTTTACCAGCGTCGACTTGCCCACGTTCGGGCGGCCGACGACGGCGATGCGCGGACCGTCGTCCGCAGGCGGCGCATCCTCGTCCGGCGCGGGCGGCAACCCGGCGAGGACGGCTTCCATGAGCGTTCCGACCCCGTCGCCATGCGCGGCCGAGACCGCGAGCGGGTGGCCGAGACCGAGCTCATGGAACTCCGCCGTTGCGATCGCGGGGTCGAGACCTTCGGCCTTGTTGACCGCGACCCAGACCGCGGCGCGCGCCTTACGCAGCTCCTCCGCGATGCGGCGATCTTGGGCCGCGACGCCGTCGCGTGCGTCGACCAGAAACACGATCGCGTCGGCCTCGGCCAGCGCGGCCGCGGTCTGCTTCGCCATCTCGCCGAGCAGCCCTTCTCGCGCGATCGGCTCGAGCCCGCCGGTATCGACCACGTAGTACGCCCGCGGCCCGAGCCAACCGTCGCCGTAGTGGCGATCGCGCGTCAGCCCGGGGACGTCGGCGACCAGCGCGTCGCGCGAACGCGTGAGGCGGTTGAACAGGGTCGACTTGCCGACGTTCGGCCGCCCGACGAGGACGATGGTGGGCTTCACTTGGCGAACGATCCGACCGCGGCGCTCGCCGTGCCTGCGCTAGCGCGTCGCCAGCGCGTAGAGCGTTCCGCCCGAGGTCTGCACGAGGAATCCGCTCGCCGACGCGACCGGGGGTACACGCACGGCCGAACCGTCGGTCGCGACGCGGCCCACGAACGCGCCGCTGTCGCGCGCCAACAGATGGACATAACCCTGCAGGTCGCCGACGGCGATCTCCGCCCCGAGGGCGAGCGGTGCCGACAGGTTGCGGTTCGCGAGCTTGTCCTGCCGCCAGAGGCTGCGGCCGGTCGTGCGCTCAAGCGCCGAGACCGCGCCGCGGTCCTCGCTCACGTAGACATAGCGCGCGTCGACGCCGAGGCCGCTCGAGGACGACATGTCGCGGCCCCAGAGCTGGTTGCCGTTGCCGAGATCGAAGCACGCGACGCGGCCCTGGAAGGCCACCGCGCAGGTCTCGCGCTCGCCGACCCACGGCAGCCCGATCACATCGGTGACCCGCTCCAGCTCGGTCGTGCCCTTAGGCAGCGACACCGTGCCTTCCCAGCGCAGTCCGCCGTTGGAGAGCGAGAGCGCGATCAGCTTGCCGCCCGAGAACCCCGCGAAGACGAACCCGCTGCGCACGACCGTTCCGGCCGAGCTGCGCACCGCGAGCGCCGGTGCGGCGCGCTGGTAGAGCCAGCGGCGTCGCCCGTCGCGCGCATCGAGCGCGAAGATGCGGCTATCGGCGCTGCGCACGATGACGAGATCGTTGGCGACCTCCGGTGCCGCGAGCACTTCGCTCGACACGCGCGCGCGCCACAGCGTTCGACCATCCACGTCGAGGGCGAAGACTTCGCCTTCGGTCGACCCTACGACCGTGAGCTTGCCGTCGCTGCCCACGCCGCCGGACAGCGTACTCGGCAGCTTCACCTGCCAGAGCTGCTTCCCGGTTGCGGCATCCAACCGGGTGACGATGCCATCGGCGCCGGCCGCGAATACGCTCCCGTCGGCGACCGCGGGGACGAAGGCGGCGTTGCGCGCGCGCCCGACGTTTGCCTGCCAAAGGACGCGCACGGCCACCGGGTTCGGGATCGTCGCCAGCGGAGCGGGCGGCGGGGGTGCCGAGCGCGTGAACCAGTCGACCGGGTTCCAGCTCATGCCGGCGCACCCGCCGAGCGCCAGCGCGAGCGGCAGCACGACCCACGCTACTCTGCGGCCACCGCGGGCCGGCATCATTTCTCCCCGAGACCGTCGAGCTTGAGCTGGACGAGTTCGCGCGCCGCATCGTCCCCCGGCTTGAGCCTGGCGAGCGCGGCCGCGTACGCGGTCTTCGCCTCCGCGCGCTTCCCCTGGGCAGCGAGCACGTCGCCGCGCAGCTCGTCGAACAGCGCCTCGAAGGTCGGTTCGGGCTTCGCGGCAAGCACCTTCAGCGCGTCGTCGAACGCCTTTTCGTCGATGAGCACGTTGGCGAGCCGCATGCGCGCGAGCGCCTGCAGCCCCGGATCGCGGGCGTTCTCGACTGCCCAGGCGAGCTGCGCGCGTGCGGTTTTCAGATCGCCGGCGGTGAACTGAACCTTGGCCGAAACGAACGCGCCGAGCACGGCGTAGATCGAGCGCGGATGCTGCTCGATCAGCGCGCCCGCGAGATCGCGGACCTTCTTGGTGTCGTTCGCCGCCGCCGCTTGGTGGAGCTCGCCGTAAACGGCGCTCGCCTGGACCGTCTGCGAGCTCTGGTACCACTGCCAGATCCGGTACCCGGCGAAGACGGCGAGCGCGAGGGCGGCCGCCAGCAAGATGAGGTTTCCGTACTGCTTCCAGAAGGTCTTCAGCTCCGCGAGCTGTTCCTGCTCTTCGAGGTCGTAGGTGCTCATTCGTTTTCGTCGGCGTAGATCAGATCGGTGAGCGCGGCGGGCAACCGGTCGAGCGGAACCCGCGTCTGGGCTCGGTCCTCGCGCAACGGCTTCAGGCTTGCTTCGCCGGCGGCGGCCTCGTCGTCGCCGAGGATCACCGCCACCTCGGCGCCGCTCGCGTCGGCGCGCTTCATCTGCGACTTGAAGCTGCCACCGCCGCAGTGCTGGATGACGGAGAACCCGTGGTCGCGGAGGCGCTCGGCCACGGTAAACGCGAATCGGTCGGCTGCCTCGCCCTGGTGAACGACGTAGATCTCGGGCGTGTCACCGGGCGCGGGCTGCTCGCTTTCGCGCATCAGCCCGATAAGGCGCTCGACGCCCATTGCGAATCCGGCGGCGGTGGACGGCTTGCCGCCGATCTGGCCGAAGAGGCCGTCGTAGCGGCCGCCGCCGCAGACCGTACCCTGTGCGCCGAGGCGATCGGTCAGCCACTCGAACACCGTCAGGTTGTAGTAGTCGAGGCCGCGCACGAGCCGGTGATCGATCACGTAGGGCACAGTTGCATCCTTCAGCGCCGCCTGGACGCCATCGAAATGCTTGAGCGACGCCGCGCCAAGGTAGTCGAGCAGCTTCGGGCTGCCGGCGATGATCTCCGCGAGCGCCCGGTTCTTGCTGTCCAGCACCCGCAGCGGGTTTGTTGCCAGACGACGGCGGGAGTCCTGGTCGAGGTCGGCCTCGTGGCGCGTGAGATAGGCGACCAGCGCCTCCCGGTGCGCGAGTCGCTCCTCCAGGCTGCCGAGCGAATTGAGGTGGAGCCGGATGCCGTCCAGGCCGAGGTCGTCCCACAGCCGCGCGCACATCAGGATCAGCTCGGCGTCGATATCCGGCCCGGGCAAGCCGAGCGCCTCGGCGCCGACCTGGTGGAACTGCCGATAGCGGCCCTTCTGCGGGCGCTCGTGACGGTACATCGGCCCGGTGTACCAGAGGCGCTGCGGTCCCGCGTGGAGCAGCGAGTGCTCGATCGCCGCGCGCACCGTCGAGGCGGTCGCCTCGGGACGCAGCGTAAGGTGCTCGCCGTTCAATTCGTCGACGAAGCTGTACATCTCCTTCTCGACGATGTCGGTCGCCTCGCCGATCGCCCGGCGAAAAAGCGCAGTGTGCTCGAGGAGCGGGGTGCGCAGGTTGCGGTAACCGTAACTCCGCGCCCAGGAACGCACCGTTTCCTCGAAACGCTCCCATAGCGGGGCCTCGTCCGGGAGGATGTCGTTCATCCCCCGGACCGACTGGATGGTCTGAGTCATGGCGGGCTTCGCGGCCGCTCTAGGCGACGGCCTTCGTCGGTGCGGCGTGATCCGCGGTCTCGCGGCGGCGCTTCCCGCCCGGGCCATAGGTCGTACGCACGTACTCGTCGACGATGCGCTGGAACTCCTCGGCAATCGCATCACCCTTGAGGGTTACGGTCTTCGCGCCGTCGACGTAAACGGGCGCCACCGGACGCTCCCCGGAGCCCGGCAGGCTGATGCCGATGTCTGCCTGCTTGGATTCCCCCGGTCCGTTGACGACGCAACCCATGACGGCGACGTGCATCGCCTCGACGCCCGGATAGCGCTCGCGCCACGCCGGCATCTGCGCCCGCAGGTAGCTCTGGATCTTCGCGGCGAGCTCCTGGAAGACGGTGCTCGTCGTGCGGCCGCAGCCCGGGCAGGCGATCACGAGCGGCGCGAACGAGCGCAGCCCCATCGTCTGCAGCAGCTCCTGCGCGACCACGACCTCGCGCGTCCGGTCGCCGCCGGGATCGGGCGTTAGCGACACGCGGATCGTGTCGCCGATGCCTTCCTGAAGAAGCACCGCCATTGCCGCGGTGGAAGCGACGATGCCCTTCGACCCCATGCCCGCCTCGGTGAGCCCGAGATGCAGCGGGTAATCGCAACGGCGGGCGAGATCGCGATACACCGCGATCAGGTCCTGCACCCCGCTGACCTTGCACGACAGCACGATCCGGTCGCGCGGCAGGCCGATCTCCTCGGCGCGCGCCGCGCTCTCGAGCGCCGAAGCCACCAGCGCCTCGCGCATGACGGCGTCGGCCTCGAGCGGCACCGAGCGCCGAGCGTTCTCGTCCATGAGCCGCGCGAGGAGCTCCTGGTCGAGGCTGCCCCAGTTCACCCCGATCCGGACCGGCTTCGCGTGGCGGCACGCGGTTTCGATCATCGTCGCGAACTGCTCGTCGCGCTTCGCGCCGCGGCCGACGTTGCCGGGATTGATGCGGTACTTCGCGAGCGCCACGGCGCAGTCGGGAAACTCGGCGAGCAGCTTGTGGCCGTTGAAGTGGAAGTCGCCCACGAGCGGCACGTTGCAGCCGCGGGCATCGAGCTCGGCGCGCACCGCCGGCACCGCCGCCGCGGCCGCCGCGGTGTTCACCGTCACGCGGACGACCTCGGACCCGGCGCGCGCCAGCTCGAGCACCTGCTCGACGGTCGCACGCGCATCCGCGGTATCGGTGTTGGTCATCGATTGCACCATCACCGGCGCAGCGCCGCCGACCGGGACGTGCGCGATCCAGACTTGCCGCGAAGCGCGACGCATCATCGGGTCACTCGAGGGTGAGGCGGGCGACGTCGGTGCGCGTGAACGGCCCGAGGTCGACGTCGGTATTGTTGTAGCGGAGCTTGACACCGGTCGCATTGCCGATCACCAGCGAGAACGGCGCCGAGCCCTGGACGTTCCGCCGCGTCCCGGGCGGGTTGAGCTGCGAGAACACCACGCGGCCCTCGGCGTCCCTGATCTCGACCCAGGACTCGCGGTCGAACAGCAGCTCGATCCGTTTGCCGCCCAGGATGGTCTCGCGCTGCATCTGCGGGGGCCGCGGCTCGGCGACCGATACCGGTCTCGCCGGCGCGGGCGCCGCGGCGGGCGTCGAGTCCGCCGCGGGCGCAGCGGGGGGGCCGCCGAGCGGGGAGACGGCCGGGCCCAGTTGCGCGTGGGCGGCGCCCGGCGTGGCCGCCTCCGTGGCCGGCGCGTCCGGACGTAACCACCACTCGAAGATCACGCTCACCACCGCGATCACGACCGCCGCGGAGAGCAGCACGTAGACCGGCGATCCGCGTCGCCCGTCGCGTCGGAACGGCACTGCCATCGCTAGCGGCTGCATCGTCGCCGGGCCGGCATCCAACCGCCGGTGCACCGCCGAGAGGAGCGGCGCGGCTTCAATGCCGATCAGCTTCGAGTAGGCGCGGATCATCCCGCGCACCGTCGTCGGGCCGGGCAACGCATCGTAGCGGTCGTCCTCCAGCGCCTCGATCTGCCGCGGCGAGAACTTCAGGCGCAACGCAACCTCGGTGACGGTCATGCCGCGCGCCTCGCGTGCCTGCGCTAGCGTATGGCCCGGTCCTGTGGGCGCATCCGCAGTGGGTTCGATCGCGGGATCGCTCATCGTCAATCGTAGCTTCCGCGCTGCAGCGACTGATACTCGGTCGAGTTCGAGAAGCGGCGCCGAAGCTGCGTCGCCAGGCTCGCCTCCGCCTGCCGGTCGCCGAGCTTGCGCTCGATCCGGATCGCGAGCCAGAGCGACTCGGCCGTGGGGTCCGGTAGCATCCTGTTGTATCGGCTCACCAGCTCCTTCGCCTGCTGAAGCTGTCCGCCCCGATACAGGTACTCGGCATAGGGAACCATGGCCTGGATGTTGTTCGGGTCGATGCGCAGGGCCTGGCTCAGAAACTGCGCCGATTCGGCGGGATTCACCTTCTCCAGGCACCGGCCGGCGGCCGCGTACGACTTCGACGGTGTCGCGTAGAGCGGGTTGCGAATGGCGTTCAGGAACCACTGCGTCGACTGCTGCTCGCGCCCGGTCTGGCACAGGAACCAGCCGTAGTTGTGGTTCAGGTCGGGATCCTGCGGCGCGAGCTTCAGGCCGCGCAGAAAGCTCGCATCGGCCGTGGCGTTGTCCTTCAGGTCCATGTTGACCAGCCCCTGGACGTTGTAGGCCGGGGGGTAGTTCGGGTCGGCGGCGAGCGCGATGCGCACCTCCTCGAGCGCGACGCCGAGATTGCCGAGCTCGTAGTACGCCGACGCGAGATCGGTATGCGCCTTGGCCCGCGTGCGAGCGTCCTTCACGTCCCCGATCACCGGCCCGTACCCGGGATCGGTCGGCTGGGACCGCTCGACGCGCGAACCGTCCTGCTGGTTCGCGCAGCCCGCGAGGAGCACCGCGGCGATCGCGGCCAGGAACGGGTTGCGGCCGGTCGTCATACGGTAGCCCTCGCACCGCGCGCGGACCGCCGCGTCCGGTCCCGTACGCGGCCCGCGAGCTGTCCGCACGCGGCGTCGATGTCGTCGCCGCGCGTCCGGCGCGTGGTGCAGACGATGCCGGCGCCGAGCAGGCGCTCGGCGAAGCGCCGGATCGTGTCGGGCGCCGAGCGCCGGAACCCCGATTGCGGGAACGGGTTGAACGGAATCAGGTTGAGCTTGCACGGGACGTCGACGACCAGCTCGAGCAGCTCGCGCGCGTGAGAAACGTCGTCGTTGATCCCTTCGAGCATCACGTACTCGAACGTGATGAAGTCGCGCGGGCTACGCTCGAGGTAGCGGCGGCAGGCGGCCATCAGCTCGCCAAGTGGGTATTTGGCGTTGATCGGAACGAGCCGGCTGCGCAGCTCGTCGTTCGGCGCATGCAGGCTCACCGCGAGCGCGACCGGACACTCGTCGCGCAACCGGTCGATCATCGGGACGATCCCGACGGTCGAGAGCGTCACCCGGCGGCGCGACAGACCGTAGGCATGATCGTCGAGCATCAGGCGGAGCGCGGGAAGGACGTGGTCGAAGTTGAGGAGCGGCTCTCCCATGCCCATCAGCACGACGTTGCTGACGACGCGGTCGCCACCGCGAATGGCGCCGAGCGCCCGGTTCGCGTGCCAGAGCTGTCCGATGATCTCGGCGGTGGAAAGGTTGCGGTTGAAACCCTGTCGCCCGGTCGAGCAGAATTGGCAGGCCATCGTGCAGCCGGCCTGGGTCGAGACGCACAGCGTGCCGCGATTCGCCTCTGGGATGAACACCGTTTCGACCGCATTGCCGTCGCCGACCTCGAGCAGCCACTTGCGCGTGCCGTCGGCGGCGATGGTGTCGCGAGTCATCGGCGGCGGCACCACCTCGGCGGCGACCGCTAGCGTCGCGCGAAGCCCCTTCGCGAGATCGCTCATGCGCGCGAAGTCCGATTCGCCGAACCGGTGCACCCAGCGGAGCACCTGTTGGGCGCGAAACGGCTTCTCGCCGAGGTCGCCGAAGTAGCCGGCGAGCGCGTCGGCGTCGAGTCCGAGCAGATTGACCTTCATGTCAGCGTACGCGTGGATCCGGGGGTAAACCCCGCCACTCCCTCGAATTTGACCCGTACAAACCTCTAGCGCGAGTGGACCTCGCTCGTAGGAAAGAAATACGCGATCTCCGCCCGGGCGGTCTCCGCGCCGTCCGAACCATGTACCGCGTTGGCATCGATCGACGCGGCAAAGTCCGCGCGCAGGGTGCCCTTCGAGGCCTTCTTCGGGTCGGTCGCGCCCATCAGGTCGCGGTTCCTGGCGATCGCGCCGTCACCCTCAAGGACCTGCACCATGACTGGACCGGTCGTCATGAACTTGACGAGATCGCGGAAGAACGGGCGCTCACGGTGCACCGCGTAGAAACCCTCGGCCTGCATTTGCGACAACCACACCATCCGTGCCGCGACCACCTTCAGGCCGGCGGCCTCGAAGCGCGCGTAGATCTGGCCGATGACGTTCTTCGCCACGGCATCCGGTTTGATGATGGACAGGGTTCGTTCGACCGCCATGCGTCTTCCTCATGCGTTGCAAGTATGGGTTCGAGTCTTGGCTCGAATAGCGCTCCAATCCGAGCTCGAGTACAGAACACTGTAATAACCCGTTATTTTATCATCGCTTTCGGCGCTTTCGGCAGTTTGTCCACGAGTGGCGTCCAGGTGAGCGCCCACCCGCGCTCGCGGGGCGCCGCTGCAACGTCGGCTGCGATGCCAATTCCCGGAACGGCAACGAGTTTTTCGCCGCAATAGACGAGCGGCAGACGCTCGCGTTCCCACGGCGGCAGGCCGATCTCCTGCAACAGGGTCTTCAGCAGCCGGCGCGGGCGCCCGGGATCGGGCTGGAATTGCTCCCCGCCGCCGCGCAGGCGAACCTCGACCATGCCCGCGGCGAGCGCACTCGCCTTCATGCCCGTACCGATCGTGGCTTTGAACCGCAAGGTGCCGCGGAGCTCAGGCAGTCGCAACGCGGAGCGACCGTCCCAGCGGGCGCGGAACCCCGGCGGCGGCGGTGGCTGTAGCGGAACGATCCAGACCGAATCCCGGTAGCGCCGCACCTCCGCGCCGTCGAGCGCGATCTTGACCGCCGCGTCGGTCCGCGCGGCGACCAACTGCCGGAGCATTTCGTCGAGGCGGGAGGCGTCCGGGGGCGCGACCCGGGCCGCCGCGATCGCCCAGCGCAGCAGGTTTTTCGCCCGGCCGCGCGGCAGCGCGGCAAGTACGGCGACGCTCAGCCGTCCGTCGCGGAGCGTGCCCCGGGCGTCGATCTCGGCTAGCGATCGCGCGAGCGCTTGCCCTTCGGCGAGATGGGCGGCGCTCCGCGCGAGATTGGCGCCAGCCGCGGGATTCAGCTCCGCGAGCAGTGGCATGACGCGACGGCGGAGGAAGTTGCGAGCGAAGCGCTCGTCGGCGTTCGATTCATCCTCGACCCACTCGAGACCGCGGCGGCGCGCGTAGCGTTCGATCTCCGCGCGGGACACGCCGAGCAGCGGACGCAACAACGCCGGCGCCCGCTCATCACCGCCGGCACGGGCCGGCGCCATGCCCGAGAGCCCTGCGAGCCCCGCGCCGCGCAGGAGCTGCAGCAGGACGGTCTCAGCCTGATCGTCCTGATGCTGGGCGAGCACGACGAAATCGGCGCGCGCCCGGGCGAACGCGGCATACCGCGCCGCTCGCGCCGCGCCTTCGACGCCGAGACGGCGGTGCGGCGCGAGATCTGCCGTCCTCACGGTGCAGCGCAAGCCGTAGCGCCGCGCGGCCGCGCGCGCAAAGCGCCCCCACCCGCCCGCGTTGGGGCTGAGTCCGTGGTTGACGTGCAGGCACTCGAGGGCAAACGGATGCGCGGGCGCAAGCCCGGCCAGAATGTCGAGGGCAACGATCGAGTCGACGCCGCCCGAGAGCGCGAGCGTCAACCGCGCGCCGCGCGGAACGTGGCGCGCGAGCTCCGCTGCGACGCGCTCGCGGGGCTCACTTTGTCGCCGCTTCCTTGAACTTGCCATAGCCCATGAGCCGCTCGAAGCGCGCCTCGGCGAGCTCGGCGGGGCTCTTGTCCGCGAGGCTTCGCAGCGCATCCTGCAGCGCCTTCTTGAGGCTCTGCGCGGCGGCGGCGTGATCGCGATGGGCGCCGCCCAGAGGCTCGCTCACGATCTTGTCGATCAGGCCGAGCGTCTTCAGCCGGTTGGCGGTGATGCCCAGCGTCTCGGCCGCCTCGGGTGCCATCTCCGCGTTCTTCCACAGGATGGAGGCGCATCCTTCCGGCGAGATCACCGAGTACGTCGCGTACTGCAGCATCATGACGACGTCGCCGATCGCCACCGCGAGCGCCCCGCCCGACCCGCCCTCGCCGATGATCGTGCACACGATCGGCACCTTCAGCTCGGCCATCACGTACAGGCTGCGGCCGATCGCCTCGGCCTGGCCGCGCTCCTCGGCGCCGATTCCCGGATAGGCGCCCGGGGTATCGACGAAGGTGATGACGGGCAGGCCGAATTTCTCGGCCAGACGCATGAGGCGCATCGCCTTGCGATAGCCCTCGGGGCGGGGCATCCCGAAGTTGCGCAGCAGCTTCTCCTTGGTGTCCCGTCCCTTCTGGTGGCCGATGACCATCACCGGCTGGCCCATGAACCGCGCGAGCCCGCCCACCACCGACAGATCGTCGGCGAACGCGCGGTCGCCGTGCAGCTCCTCGACATCGGTGAAGAGCGCGTGCAGGTAGTCGAGCGAATACGGGCGCTGCGGATGCCGCGCGACCTGCGCGACCTGCCACGGCGAGAGCTTCGAGTAGATCTCCTTGGTGAGCGCCTGGCTGCGCTTCTGCAGGCGCGTGATCTCCTCGGAGATGTCGACCGCGGAGTCGTCCTGCACGAAACGCAGCTCGTCGATCCGCGCCTCGAGCTCGGCGATCGGCTGCTCGAATTCGAGAAAGGTGGCTTTCATGATGCGGCGGGGATTCTAAACCACGATCCCGGCCCGCAGTCGGCACTCCATGTCAGTACTCCACCGGTGCGGGCTCGAGGCTCCGCCAGAGATACCACGTCGCCACCGAGCGCCACGGCGCCCAGCGCGCGCCGAGCGCGTGCAGCACGTCGGCAGCGACCTCCGCGCCGTCGAAATAGTGTCGGCTCAGCGCGCGCCGCAGGCCGAGGTCGCCCACCGGAAACACGTCCGGACGGAGCAGGCTGAACATCAGGAACATCTCCGCCGTCCAGCGACCGACCCCGCGCACCCCCACCAGTTCCGCGATCACCGCCTCGTCGTCCATGTCCGGCCACCGCCGGGCGTCGATGCTCCCGTCGACGAAGTGACGGGCCAGGTCGCGCACATACTCGGCCTTGCGCTCCGACAGGCCGCAGGCGCGCAGGCGGGCGCTGCGCAATCTCAGGACCGCCTCGGGCGCCACCGTACCGGAGGCGGCCGCAAAGCGGTTCCAGACGCTTTGCGCCGCCTTCACCGAGATCTGCTGTCCGACGATGGAGCGCGCGAGCGTCTGGAACGGATCGCCGCGGGTCTGCATGAAGACGCGTGGCGCGCCCCGCATGATCCGGGCGAGCACTTCGTCGCGGCGTGCAAGCGCGCGCTTTGCGCGCACCCAGTATTCCGGCGTCGCGGGATCGGCGGTCACGACGGCGCGGCAAGCGGCAGGTTGAGAAGGAGATTCTGCGGCTTCATGCGGACCACGCTCTCCTCGTCCATTGCAAGTGCAAGGTAGACCGGCTGCCCCGCTACGTCCGGCCGCATGACGCCTGCGTCGGCGAACTCCATCCGGAACAAAGCGAGCAAGCGCGCGAGCCGGCCGGCCTCCACCTCCTCGCCGCGCCACAGGTCGTTCAGAAGCGCGGTCGACTGCGCATCGAGCCCGATGTGCCAGGCCCAGCGCTTCTCCTCGATTCTCCGCAGCGGCATCACCTTCACCTCCACGGCGCAGAAGTGGCGCACCCAGCGCTCGATCACCCGTCCGAGCGCGGCCAGCGCCGCGCGGCCGTAGTTGAGGCTGATCACGAGATCGTGACGCTGATCGCGCAGCCAGTAAAGCGCGCCGTTCTCGATATCGAGGACATCCAGGTTCACTGCCTTGGTCGGTGTTTGCGCTTCGACGATAAGCCGCCCCAGGCTGCCGAAGGCGCCACCCGAGGCGTGCATCTCCACCGTTTCCAGGTCGGCGAGCATGATCCGGCCGTCATCGATGCTCGCCTTCTGCTCGCGATAGAAGAGCTCCGCCGCGCGCACCTCGAGCGGGTCGTCGACGCCCTCGAGCAGACCACGCAGGATGATCTGCGCGAGCTGATCGATGAAGAGGGGCGGCGTGCGCATCTCGGCGTCGAAGAGGCCCCGATAGCAGGCTTCCACCGAGTCCGCGCCGAGCAGGCGCGCGCGGAACTCGAGCCAGATGCGGAAATTCCCGCGTGCGTCGGCATCCTCCACCGCCGCGAGCTCGTCGTCCGCGACCGGTCGGCGCGGGTCGTCGATCAGGCGCTCGTACAGCGCGGTCTCGCCCGCGCCCGATTCCTCGGCCGGCCGCAGCTCCGGCCGCAGCAGGTACGCGCGCAAGAAGTCCTCGGTGACCTGCAGGCGCGCGGCGCCATTGCGGGCGAGCAGATGAAAGCCGGAATTACGCCAGAAGTCCTGGGCCATGCGGCAGGCGCGCCCGCGCCACGCGCGCTCGACTCGCGCAGCTCAGCGCGGGACGAGGGCGAGCTCGAACACGCGGCTATGCGACGACACGTGCTGGAGCAGCAGCTCCATCTGGTCGGACAAAATCTTGCGGTTCGTGAGGATGAGGTACTCGGCCTTGTTCGGCACATACGGCGCGTAGATCAGCTCGACCCCCGCCTCCTCGGGCGTGTGGTTGCGCTTGACGCCGTTGCAGTGCCGGCAGGCGGTCACCACGTTCATCCACGAGTCCCGGCCGCCGCGCGACATCGGCAGGATGTGATCGCGGGTCAGCCGCAGGAACGAGAACTCGCCGCCGCAGTAGGCGCACAGGTGGCGGTCGCGGCGGAACAGCTCGCGGTTGTTGAGCGGCGGGATCTGGTTGAAACCCTTCATCGCCATCGCCTTGCCCTTGATCGCGATGATCGAGTGGCCGGTGATGCTCGAGCGCTCGCCGGTCAGGCGCGAGGTCCCGCCGTGCGCGGTGAACGCTACGCCGCCGAGCGTCCAGGCGACGAGATTCTTGGCGTAATAGAAGCACGCCTGCTGCCACGGCACCCAGCGATGGGGAACCCCGTGGGAGTCGAGAGTGAGGATGAGCGGCGCTTCCATCGTCGTCGGGCAAGCCCGGTGCTGCGACCGATTGTGCCCGAAGAATCAGGCGCCTGGCTAGCCCCGGCTAACGATGCGCCTTAAGTTGGCGGGGTCGAGGCCCGGCTCTTGAACGCTGCCTAGTAGAGGACCCCGGCGAGTTTTCGACGGTAGTCGCTCACCAGGTCGGGCTGGTCGACGGCAAGACCGAAGATGTCGACGATGGCCTTGCGCGCCTGCTCGCGGCGCTCGCCGCGGCCCCGACGCACGATCTCGAGCAGCTCGTCGAGCGCTGGCGCGAACGTCGATCCGGCGGCGAGGCCCTCCGCATACGCGAGCCGGGCATCCAGGTCGTCCGGCTGCGCGTCGACTCGGGCCCTGAGGGTCGCAAGGTCGGGCAGGCTCGCGAGCTTCTTGAGCAGGGCGATCCGGGTCGCGAGGGCCGCGGCGCGATCATCGCGCCGGTGCCCTGGAACCGCCGCCAGCGCCGCCTCCGCAGCGTCGACATCCGGGCGCGCCAGCAGCAGCTCGGCGAGATCCGCGTGCGCGGCGTCATGCTCGGGGTCGAGCGTGATCGCATGCCGCAGCTTCGCCTCGGCGGCCGTCGCGTCGCCCTGCGCGAAGTCGGCGGCTGCGGCGACGCGAAGCTCCTCGCCCGCCGAGGGCAACACGTTCTCGATAAAGCTGCGCACGCCGGATTCCGGGAGTGCGCCGGTGAACTCGTTCGCGACCCGCCCGTCGACGAACGCCTTCACGTTTGGAATCCCGCGTACCCCGTAACGGGCGGCGATGTCCGGGTTCTCGTCCGTGTTCACTTTCGCAAGGAGGAACTTGCCGCCGTACTCCGCAGCGAGCTTCTCCAGGATCGGCTTGATGACGCGGCACGGTCCGCACCAGGGCGCCCAAAAGTCCACCACGATCGGGACCGTCTTGGACGCCTCGACGACATCCTGGTCGAAGGTGGCCGCCGCGGCATCGAAGGTGTTGGTGCCCATCGCAGGATAGTGGGGGCGCGGCACCGGCATTCAAGCGCGCTGTCGGTAGCGCCCCGACTCTCCCGTCGGACCCAGGATGACTGCAACCATAGCATTCCCTGGCCGGAACTAAGTCTCCCGATCGCCCTGAGACCTGTTCCCGTGTTCTGCCCGCGGGGGTTGAATCATGATCATCCAACGCTCCCGGAGAAGTCCCCATGAGGATCGCATTCGCACTAACCAGAATGCTGACGCTTGCGACGCTCGCATTGATGTTCGCTGCGCCACTCACGAGCTATGCCGATCCACCGCCCCACGCACCGGCACACGGCTGGCGAAAGAAGCACGACCCGAACTACGTCGGATACACCGGCAAGAAGTGGGATCGAGACTACGGTGTTGTCGAGGGCCGCTGCAATCGCGAAGCCGTCGGAGCGGTGCTCGGCGGAGCGATCGGCGGCGTCATCGGATCCCAGGTCGCAAAGGGTGACGGACGCGCCGTGGCGATCGTCGTGGGTGCCGTGCTCGGCACCGTGATCGGTGCGAAGATCGGTCGCGAGCTTGACGAGGCCGATCGCGGCTGTATGGGACACGCGCTCGAGCTCGCGGCCAACGGAAGGCCCGTGACCTGGGTCGACCCGAAAACGGGGCTGAGCTATACCGTAACGCCGACGCGCGGATTCAAGCAGGACGGCGAGAGCTGCCGCGAGTTCACGACGGCAGTGATATCGAAGGGTCGCAGGCAAACCGTGACGGACCGAGCGTGCCGCAGCACCGACGGTACGTGGCAGATCGTCTCGTGACGTCGGCGATTCAGCGGAGCGCGGTTATCGCGGGCGTCTTTCGGCGGGCCTCGTCAAGGATAGCGGGATGAGGCACGCCATCTCCGTGCGCCCAATTGTTGGCCGCTCGCCCGGTGCCGCGCCTTTCTCCGCCTATGTGAGTCTCGTTCCCTGGATCGCGACGCGGGCAGGAGCAACGCGAGGCCTGACATCGCAGTGCGTCAATCCCCCGCCCCTCTCCCTGACCGCCTTTCGGCAAGCGCTGCCGAAGGCTCGACCTAGCGGTCATCTCCGCCCTGCCGCGCGCGCGTGAATAACGTCACGCCGCCGCTGTCCGAGCGTGTAACTCTCAGCGCAAGAAAAGAAAAGCCCCCGGGGGTGCCGGGGGCAAAAAGCTTTCACCCCAAAGGAGGAGGAAAAGGCGAAAGTTGATCCCTATGTAGCAGAAGCTGTGCCAGTGCACGCGACCCCTACCGGGCGCGTGACAAACGTCACGCTGTGGAGGAGACGTACCAGCACACGCGGCGCACGTTCCGCGGACGAGCGTCGCCGACGATGTCCGCCACCGGGCTCAAAGCCCGAGATACGCCTGCCGCACCCGATCGTCGGCAAGCAGCTCCGCGCCCGAGCCGCGCATCGCGATCCGGCCGTTCTCCAGCACATACGCGGTCTGCGCGAGCTTCAGCGATACCGCCACGTTCTGCTCGACGAGGATGATGGTGAGCCCCTTGTCATGCAGCCGGCGGACGGTCTGAAAGACCTCGTGCACGATCGTCGGTGCGAGACCGAGCGACGGCTCGTCGAACATGACCAGCTCGGGCAATCCCATCAGGCAGCGCGCGATCGCGAGCATCTGCTGCTCGCCGCCGGAGAGCGTGCCGGCAAGCTGGGCGGAACGCTCCACCAGCCGCGGGAAGAGCGCGTACATTTCGGCCAGCGTGTCCTTCAGTCGCGGTCGCGCCCGCGCAACCATTGCACCGACCTCGAGGTTCTCCCGCACGGTGAGGGTCGGGAAAACCTGTCGACCCTCGGCGACCTGGCCGATTCCCAGCTCGCAGACCTCATGGCTGGGCAGGCCGCCGATCTCCCGGCCACGGTAGCGTATCGACCCGCGGCGCGGCGCCTCGATGCCAGCCACCGCGCGGATGAGGCTCGACTTCCCGGCGCCGTTCGAGCCCACGATCGCCACGATCGCCCCCGCCTCGGCCTGGAGCGACACGCCGTCGAGCGCCTGCGCGTCGCCATAGAAGAGATCCAGATCTTGAATCTCCAGGAGCGCGCTCACAAAGCCTCCTCCCCGAGATAGCACTCGAGCACCGCCGGGTTGCGCACCACCTCCACGGGGGTCCCCTCGGCGAGTTTCTCGCCGTGATGAAGGACGACGACGCGCCCGGCGAGCGCCATCACTGCCCGCATGACATGCTCGATGAGCAGGATCGTGAGCCGGTCTCGGCGTTGATGCGCCGGAACACCGCGACCATCTCGTCCACCTCGGTCGGCCGCAGGCCGGCCATCACCTCGTCGAGCAGAAGCAGGCGCGGCCCCGTCGCCATCGCCCGCGCGACCTCGAGGCGCTTGCGCTCGGGGAGTGTCAGGCTCGCCGCCAGCTCTCGCGACTTGCCCTCGAGGATGCACGAGCGCTAGCACGCGGCCCGCCTCGCGCCGCGCCCGCGCGACATCGGCGGAGGCATTGAGCGCGCCGACCACTACGTTGTCGAGCACCGTCATCTGCGGAAACGGCTTCACGACCTGGAACGTGCGCCCGACCCCGGCGCGGCAGACGCGATGGGGACGGAGCCCGGTCGCGGCCGCTCCTATAATCGCGCGATGGACTGGCTGCACGACATCGCGCTCGGCGCGGGGCTCGCGTGGGCGAGCGGGATCCGGCTCTACGCCGTGCTGTTCCTCGCCGGCGCCCTCGCCCATTTCGGCTATCTCGCCCTGCCGCCCGGCCTGGAAGTGCTGCAGCATCCGGTCGTGCTCGCCGCCGCCGCCGTCATGGCGCTCGGCGAATTCCTCGCCGACAAGGTACCGGGGTTCGACAGCGTGTGGGACGCGGTGCACACGTTCATCCGCGTGCCCGCGGGCGCGGTGCTCGCGGCGGCGGCACTCGGTCAAGCCGACCCGGTGTGGATCGCGACGGCGGCGATCCTCGGCGGCGCGATCGCATCCGGCGCCCATCTGACGAAGGCCGGCGCGCGCGCCCTGATCAATACGTCGCCGGAGCCGTTCTCGAACTGGGCGGCGTCGTTCGGGGAGGACCTGCTCGTGCCGGCGGGCTTCCTGGCGGCGATCAAGGCGCCGGTGGTATTTCTGGTGTTACTCGCGCTGTTCCTCGCCTTAGCCGTGTGGCTGGTGCCGAAGCTGTTCGGCGCAGTACGGCGGGCGGTGCGCCGGATCGCGGGGGCGGCGCGGGCGGGCGGGTAGGGGCTGCGAAGGCGCGGTGCGAAGCCGGTGGCGCGAACCCGGGGACGCGAGCCCGACGCTCAGTGTTCTTCGAGGCGGGGGGTCCAGCTCTCGCCGAGGTCGCCCGTGTCGGGGTCCACCCAGCCCGAGACGCCAATTTCGGCTTCGGCCTCCTCGAGCGTCACCTCCGGCTCGGGATCCTCGGCTTCCGCGCCGAACTGCATGTCCTTCACCGCGTCGGCGCGGGTACGAAACGGCCCATACTCTTCGCCGGTCGACTCGGACTGCCAGTAGAACCCGTCCGGACGCTCGATGATCAACGTCTTGTCGGCATCGTCCGGCAGCTCAGGAATCGATCGGCTCATAGCGCTCGCTCCTTGAATCGGCGTCCCGCGGACCCATCTCTGCTCGGAACGCGCATCGACGACGAATACGACGGTGCGAGAGAATTCTGATCCTCGTCCGCCACGGCCGCAACCGGAATATCGCGCACCGCATCGCGCAATCGCTTTTCACCTCCCTCTCGTCCCGTTCATCGTCCCGCTCCGCGACATCCGGAGGACCCGCCCGCCCCATGGAACGTCAGACGCAGATCAACCTCTGGTACTTCATCCTCGCGGTCCTCGCCGCGATGTGGCTGCACGGCCTGTGGGTCGAGATGCGCACGGTCGAGCCGATCACCTACAGCGAGTTCGTGAACTACCTCAAGGAGGGCAAGATCGAGGAGGTCGTCGTCCGCGAGAATACCGTCGAAGGCAAGTTCAAGGAGCCGCTCGCCGACAAGCGCACCCGGTTCGTCGCGGTGCGGGTCGACGAGCAGCTGTCGAAGGACCTCGAGCAGTACAACGTCAAGTACACCGGCGTCATCGAGAGCACGTTCCTGCGCGAAATCCTCGGCTTCATCGTGCCGGCGGTCGTCTTCTTCGGCCTGTGGTGGTTCCTCATGCGCAAGCTCGCCGAGAAGGGCGGCATGGGCGGGGGCTTCCTGTCGATCGGCAAGAGCAAGGCCAAGGTCTACATGGAGAAGGACGTCAAGACGACCTTCGCCGACGTCGCCGGCGTCGACGAGGCAAAGGAGGAGCTCGAGGAGATCGTCCGATTTCTCAAGAATCCCCAGGACTACGGCCGCCTAGGTGGGCGGCTGCCCAAGGGCATCCTGCTCGTCGGCCCGCCCGGCACCGGCAAGACCCTGCTCGCGCGCGCGGTGGCCGGCGAGACGGGTGTGCCGTTCCTTTCGATCAACGGCTCGGAATTCGTCGAGATGTTCGTCGGCGTCGGCGCGGCGCGAGTGCGCGATCTCTTCGTCCAGGCGCGCAAGCTCGCGCCGGCGATCATCTTCATCGACGAGCTGGACGCGCTCGGACGCGCGCGCGGCGCGTACGGCGTGGGCGGCCACGACGAGAAGGAGCAGACGCTGAACCAGCTGCTCGTCGAGATGGACGGCTTCGATTCGTCCACCGGGTTGATCCTGATCGGCGCCACCAACCGGCCCGAGATTCTCGACCCGGCGCTGTTGCGCGCCGGCCGCTTCGACCGCCAGGTGCTGGTCGACCGCCCCGACAAGAAGGGGCGAATCGAGATCCTCAACGTTCACCTCAAGCAGGTGAAGCTCGCCGCCGATGTCGATCCCGAGAAGATCGCCGCGCTCACGCCCGGCTTCTCCGGCGCGGAGCTCGCCAACCTGGTGAACGAGGCCGCCCTCCTCGCCACGCGCCGGGGCGCCGCCGAGGTGGCACTGCGGGACTTCAACGAGGGTATCGAGCGCATCGTCGCCGGGCTGGAGAAGAAAAACCGCCTGCTGAACGAGAAGGAGCGGCGCACCGTCGCCTATCACGAGATGGGACATGCGCTAGTCGCGATGACCTTGCCCGGCTCCGACCCGGTGCACAAGATCTCGATCATCCCGCGCGGCGTGGGCGCGCTCGGCTACACCATCCAGCGCCCGACCGAGGACCGGTTTCTGATGACGACGAGCGAGCTCGAGAACAAGATGGCGGTGCTGCTCGGCGGCCGCGCGGCCGAGCACGTCGTCTTCGCCGAGATCTCCACCGGCGCGGCCGACGACCTGCAGAAGGTCGCCAACATCGCGCGGAGCATGGTTACCCGTTTCGGCATGGCGGAAAGCCTTGGCCAGGTCGCCTACGAGTCGGATCCGGGCCAGTTCCTGCCGGTACCCGGCGGGGCGGTGGCGAGACCGCGCGAGTTCAGCGAAGCGACCGCGCGCGAGATCGACGCCGCGGTGAAAGGGCTGGTCGACCGCGCGTTCGCTAAGGCGGTCGGAATCCTCACCGACCAGCGCGCAATTCTCGAGCGGGGGGCGCAACTCCTTCTCGCGAAGGAAACGCTGACCGAGGACGATCTCGGGGCACTGAAGCCGGTACGCGCGGCCGCCTGAAGCCGCGCGCCTTGCGCTTCCGCGAGCCGCGGCTCGCTGGCGACGCGGCTCGCTGGTTCTCGATGCGAGGGGGGCACGCCCGGCTCGCACTCTCCGGACAAAGGAGAATCGCCGCCAAGGCGGCGATTCTCCGTTCAGCGTTCAGATCTGGATCGCCCCGATCCGGTTGTGGATCGCGCGCAGCACCGACAGCGCCGCGAGCGTCGAGGTCTTGGGGTTGTCGGCGAGGGGTTTGTTGTCGATCTCCACGCGGAACCTCCCGAAGGCGCCCTCGGCCTCGATGACGTGCACGTTGCCCGGCGCCTGAGGATCGGCGTTGAGCGACACCTCGGTGCGGTCGAATCCCAGCCCGGCGAGCGCGATCGTCGCCGCGACATTCGCGTTCTGCGGAAACAGCCGCGCCGCCTCGCCGGCGTTGCCGACGTAGAACTCGGTCGACTCCCGCAGGCTGCCCAGATCGCACAGCTTCTCCGCCGGCGTCCCGGCCCAGGCGAGCGGCAGCTTGCGCGAGGTGTAGCGCACGCGCTCGAGACCGCCGTGGCGCGCCGCCGCGAGCGCGTCGATGCCCCCGATCGCGCCGGCGGGGATCAGGAGCTTGCCCATGTGGGTGCGGCTCGCGCGCTCGAGCCGGTGCAGGAGATGGGCGTCGGTGAGCGCGCCGACGGAGGTCACGAGGAAATCCGAGCCGCTCGTCAGACACGCTTCCCCGTACTCGCCGACCGCGCCGTGGCCGGCGCACTCGATCGCGAGCTCGGGCCAGTCGGTGAGACGGTCGTATTGGTCGACAACCTGCACCACCGCCGGCGCAATCTCCGCCACGCGCGCTTTCACCTCCGTCACGTACTGCCGCCGGACGAGGATCGAGAGCCGCACCCGGTTCACATCGTTCTGCAGCGCGTGCGCGACATGTCGGCCGACGCCGCCCATGCCGATCAGTAGGATGTGTCGCATGAAGTCTCCGTGTTCGGGCCCGTACTGTAGCGGGCGCGGGATGTCCCGAACAGCGCGCGAGGCGCGAGAAAAACACTTGACAGCCGCAATGACGCGGTAGATCATGTCTCATATCGGAAACGGTGTTTCACTAATAAAACAACACACTTCGAAGGAGAAGGGCGGCGATGTCGGATTGGCACGACGTGGCAGCGGCGGCGGATGTCGCCGACGATGTTCCGATCACCGTGAAGATCGGTGAGCGCGAAATCGGCCTCTACTCGATCAACGGGAGCTACTACGGTCTCGAAGACGTCTGCCCGCATGCGTACGCGCTGCTCTCGCAGGGGTTCGTCGAGGGCGACGAGATCGAATGCCCGCTGCACGGAGCCAAGTTCCACATCCCCACCGGTAAGTGCACCAAGGAGCCGGGCGGCCGCGACCTCGCCGCCTACGCGGTGAAGCTCGAGGGCGGCCGGTTGCTGGTGAAAGTGGACTGAACGCCGATGCTGCGCGACCGTCGCATCCTGATCACCGGCGGCGCCCGGGGCCTCGGCCGCAAGTTTGCCGAGGCCGCGCGTGCCGCGGGCGCGCGGGTGGCGATCGCGGACATCCTCGAAGCGGACGGCCGCGCGGCGGCGCAGGAGATCGGCGCCACGTTCGTGCCGCTCGACCTCGCCGCGCCCGCCTCCATCGATGCGTGCGTGGGCCAGGCCGTCGCTGCGCTCGGCGGGCTCGACGGGCTCGTCAACAACGGGGCGATCACCAGCTCCGGCGGCAAGACGCTCGCCGAGCTCGAGATCGAAGTCTGGGATCGCGTGATGTCGGTCAACGTGCGCGGCACGTGGCTCGCGACGCGCGCCGCCTGGCCCCATCTCCGCGTAGCGGGCGCCGGGCGAGTGATCAATATCGCCTCCGACACCGCGCTCTGGGGCGCGCCGCGGCTGCTCGCGTACGTCGCGAGCAAGGGCGCAGTGGTCGCGATGACGAAGTCGATGGCGCGCGAGCTCGGCGCCGACGGGATCACGGTCAATGCGGTCGCCCCCGGGCTGACGCTCGTCGAGGCGACCGAGTACGTGCCCGCGGAGCGCCATCGCCTCTACCAGGAGGGCCGGGCGATCAATCGCGCGCAGCTCCCCGAGGACGTCTGCGGCGCGGTGACCTATCTTCTTTCCGCTGCGGCCGGGTTCGTGACCGGTCAGCTCCTCGCCGTCAACGGCGGGTTCGTGATGCATTGAATGACCTTTTCTCGCAGGAGAACCACACATGGGACAGCACATGGCCGATCAAGACGTCAAGGAACCGAAGACCAAGCGCTCGTGGGACCGCCCCGAAGGCGCGAGCTTTGCGCAATGGATGGAGTCGCGAGTCGCGCGCCTCGCGAGCCGCAAGTACGACTGGAACGCGCTCAAGTTCCAGGCCGACTACGACCCGAAGTACCGCCGTGCCCAGATGCGCTACGTGGGCACCGGCGGCACCGGCGTGAAGTCCGACGTGAACGTGGTGCCGGCCGAGCACTTCACGTTCTCGACCATGATCATCCCCGCCGGCGGCGAGGGGCCGATGCATCTCCACACCGACGTGGAGGAGACCTTCTTCGTGATCCGCGGGAAAGTGAAGGTCATGTGCGAGAAGGACGGGGAGAAGTGGGAAGCGATCGTGACCGACCGCGACCTCATCTCGATCCCGCCCGGGGTGTACCGCGGCGAGATCAACATCGGCGAGGAAGACGCGCTCATGTGCGTGATGCTCGGCGCGGCGACGCCGATCACGCCGACCTACCCGGCCGATCATCCGCTCGCGAAAATCAAGCGCTGACGGCCATGCCCGGCCTCGCCGACACGCTGGTCGCCGCTTATCCGCTCGCGCAGCGCACGACCGCGCGCGGGACGGTTTCGTATCGGGAGGCGGGCGCCGGCCCCGCGGTTTGCCTCCTGCATGGCATCGGCAACCAGTCCGGCTCGTGGGTGCGGCAGCTCGCAGCGCTCGCCCCGCGCTTCCGGACGATCGCGTGGGACGCACCGGGCTACGGCGAATCCGACCGGCTCGAGCCCGAGTCGCCCACCGCCGCCGACTACGCCCGCTCGCTCGGCGCCTTCCTCGACGCGCTCGAGATCGATCGAGCGGTGCTGGTGGGCAGCTCGCTCGGCGCGCTGATGGCCGGCGCGTTCGCGGCCACCCGTCCCGAGCGAGTGGCCGGGCTCGTGCTCCTCAACCCGGCCGGTGGCTACGGCCTCGCCGACCCCAAGGAACGGGAGGAACGGCTCGCCACGCGGCTGGAGCGCCTGGCGACGCTCGGCCCCGAGGGCATGGCGCGGGAGTCCTCGCCCGGAAGCCTGTCGCCCACCGCATCCGACGACGCGCGCGCACTGGCCGCCTGGAGCACCGCGCGCATCCGTCCCGATGGCTACGCGCAAGCCGCCCGCATGCTCGCGCACGGACGACTCGCCGAGGACGCCGCGCGCTATCCCGGCCCGGCACTGGTGATCGCCTCGACCGCCGACACCATCACGCCCGCGGCGGGCTGCGAACGGATTGCCCGCGCCTTCCCGCGTGCGAGCTTCCGCGTGTTGGAAGGTCCGGCGCATCTCTCGTACCTCGACGCTCCCGCCACCGTGAATGCGCTCATCGTCGACTTCGCAGCGAGCTGCACGCGAGGCGGTCCGGTATGAGCGGCCCGCTGCCCCGATACAACGTGCCGGGTCTCGAGCGCGGCCTGCGCCTCCTGCAGCTCTTCGACCGCGCGCGCAAGCTGCTGACCGCCGCGGAGATGGCGCGTGCGCTCGAGATCCCGCGCTCGACGGCTTTCCGCCTCGCGCAGACGCTCGAGTTCCTCGGGTTTCTCGAGCGGGAGGGCGACCGCTACGGCGTCGGTCCCGCCGTGCTCCGTCTGGGATTCGAGTACATCGCCTCGCTCGAGGTCACCGAGCTCGCCCGCCCACTCATCGAGCGCTTGCGCGATGAAACCGAGCTCTCCGCGCAGCTCGTGATTCGCGACGGCCGTGAGGTGGTCGTCGTTCTCAAGGCATCGCCGGCGGCCACCTTCACGAGCAACGTCACCGTCGGGACGCGGCTGCCCGCGCACGCGACCATTCTCGGCCGCGCGCTGCTGACCGACGCGAACGACGCCACGCTCCGCACCCTCTATCCGGAGTCCGCGCTCCCCCAGTCGTCTCCCCGCTCGCCGCGCACGCTCGCCGACCTCAAGCGGCTCCTCAACGAGGACCGCCGCAACGGCTATGCGCTCAGCGAATCGTTCTTCGAGCAGGGGATCTCCGCGGTGGCGGCGCCCGTGCGGGACGGGAGCGGCCGAATCGTGGCGGCGATCAGCGTCACCGCCCAGCGCCCCACGCTGGAGCCGAAGGAACTGCGCGAGCGGCTCGTCGCGCAGGTGATGGGCGCGGCGGCGGAACTCTCCCACCAACTCAACTACCGTCCGGCCCAAGCGGCCGCTTGAATCCCGGTTTCCGGCACGAGGAGCGAACCATGGCAGAGCGAGGCGCGATGAGGATGCACCTGCCCGCGGCGAACACCGCGGAGGTGGTCCAGGACTTGAACCCGTATCTCGAGGCCTATCAGAACACGCGACCCGGCCAGGGTGCGGGTGCGGGTGCGGGGCACATCTACGCGACGGCGGAACGGGACCTGATCCAGTGGCAGACGCGGCCCGCCGTGCCGAGCGAGTACGAGCAGACGCTCGCGGACACCCTCGAGCAGATCTTCGCGCAGCGGACCTACGACCTGCCGGAGATCGTGGCCGCACTCAATCGCGAGGGCGTGCGGACACCGGGCGGCGAGGCGTGGACGGAAGCGAGCTTCCAGGACACGCTCCACGCGCTCGGCAAGCTCGCCTTCGGCTGACCCCGACCCACTCGCGGAAAAGACATCATGGCCAATCCCCAAGCAGTCGAGCGGCTCGTCAATCGCGGGCTGAAGAACCAGTGGTACCCGGTGCTGCCGAGCTGGGCAGTGGCCGGTTCGCCGGTCGGCATCACGCGCCTGTCGGAGAACCTCGTTCTGTGGCGCGACGAGCACGGCGCGGTGCGCGCGCTCGAAGACCGCTGTCCTCATCGCGGCGCACGCCTATCGCTCGGCTGGAACCTCGGCGACCGGCTCGCCTGCTGGTACCACGGCGTGGAAGTGGACGGCACCGGCACCGTGCGCAACGTGCCGGCGGTGCACCCCTGCCCGCTCGAAGGCAAGCGGGCGGTGAAGCATTATCCGGTGCAGGAGATCCGCGGCGGAATCTTCGTCTACTTCGGCGACGCATTGCATCCCGAGCCCTGCCCGCTCGCGCTGCCGGAGGAGCTGACGAGCGACGAGTACGGGGCGATCCTCTGCTTCGCCAAGTGGAAGTGCAACTACCGCTACGCGATCGACAACGTGATGGATCCGATGCACGGCGCCTACCTGCACGCGCTGTCGCACTCGAT
Source organism: uncultured beta proteobacterium (assembly GCA_963754305.1). Classification (GTDB taxonomy): domain Bacteria; phylum Pseudomonadota; class Gammaproteobacteria; order Burkholderiales; family SG8-39; genus DATEDA01. The sequence continues at coordinate 163,299 of CAVWFR010000037.1, forward strand.
GGCCTCGGGCGACAAGACCGCCAACATGCAGCTGCGGAAGACCCCGACCGGGATCATCTTCGAGAAGACCAACCAGCGCGACGTCAACTTCGACTGGACCGAGTTCGGCGACACCGGCGCCATGTGGCTGCGGCTCGCGATTCCCTATCGGCCGAACGCGGGTCCCGGCGGCAACTTCGGTATCGCGGGGTTCGTGACCCCGGTCGACGAGGACCACTGCCTCGTCTTCTTCTGGCGCACGCGCAAGTGCTCGGGCTGGGTCCGCGACGCGTGGCAGTTCATGTTCCGCACCAAGCTCGAAGGGCTGCACTGGGCGGTGCTCGAGCAGGACCGCTTCGTCCTCGAGAACATGGCGCCGAACGCACGCTCGCGCGAGTTCCTCTACCAGCACGATACCGGGCTCGCGCGGCTGCGCCGCCTCATGGAGAAGAAGGCCGAGAGCCAGCTCGATGCGCTCGAGAAGGCGGCCGAGTCCCCGTCGCCCATGCAATCGGCCGCGTAGCACGTTCGGCGCGCGATCATGGCCGCGACGTTCTCCTTCGGGCTCGAGGACCGCGTCGCGGTCGTGACCGGCGGATCGTCCGGCATCGGGCTCGCGACGGCGCGCATCCTGCTGCAGGCGGGTGCGCGGGTCGCGATCTGCGGCCGCGACGCTTCGCGGCTCGATACCGCGGTCTCGACGCTCGCCGCGGAGACGAGCGGCGATCGGCTGCTCGCGCAAGCGTGCGACGTGCTGGACGCCAACTCGGTCGAGCGCTTCGCCGGCGCAGTCGCGGCCCGTTTCGGCGGCGCGGACATCCTGATCAACAACGCCGGCCAGGGAAGAGTCTCGACCTTCGCCGACACCACGGACGAAGCCTGGCGCGAGGAGCTCGACCTGAAGTTCTTCGGCGTGATTCGGCCGACGCGCGCGTTCCTGCCGCAGCTCGAGCGCTCGAAGGCGGCCGCGATCGTGTGTGTGAACTCGCTGCTCGCCCGGCAGCCGGAGCCGCACATGGTCGCCACGTCCGCGGCGCGCGCCGGGGTCCTCAACCTCGTGCGCTCGCTCGCGACCGAGCTCGCGCCGCGCGGCGTGCGGGTGAACGGCATCCTCATCGGCCTGGTGGAATCCGGCCAGTGGCGCCGCCGCTTCGCGACCCAAGCTGCGCCGGGCGAGACCTGGGAGGCGTGGACTGCCGCGCTCGCGCAATGCAAGGAAATCCCGCTCGGCCGCCTCGGGCGCCCCGAAGAGGCGGCGCACGCGATGGTATTCCTCGCGTCGCCGCTCGCCTCGTACACCACCGGCAGCTTCATCGACGTTTCAGGGGGACATTCCCGCCATGCCTAGCAACCCGCGTATGACCGTCGGCGAGCTCGTCGCCGCGTTCCTAGAGTCGAGCGGCGTGCACGCCGCCTTCGGCGTGATCTCGATCCACAACATGCCCATCCTCGATGCCTTCGGCCGCCGCGCGGCCGCGGCATCGGCGAACGGCCGTCCGGCGCCGATCCGCTTCGTCCCGGCGCGCAGCGAGCCCGGCGCGGTCAACATGGCCGACGCCTACGCCCGGGTTTCAGGCGGGCTCGGCGTCGCCGTCACGAGCACCGGCACCGCAGCCGGCAATGCCTGCGGCGCGATGGTCGAGGCGCTCACGGCGGGTACGCCGGTGCTGCACCTGACGGGGCAGATCGAGGTGCCCTATCTCGACCGCGAGCTGGCCTACATCCACGAAGCGCCCGAGCAGCTGGACATGTTGCGCGCAGTGTCAAAGGCGGCATTCCGCGTGCGCAGTGCGGAGACCGCGCTCGGCACGCTGCGCGAGGCCGTCCGCGTTGCGCTCACGGCGCCCCGCGGACCGGTCAGCGTCGAGATCCCGATCGACATCCAGTCGACCGAGATCGACGTGCCAGCCTCGCTCGCGCCGTTGGAGATCGCCCTGCCCGGGCCCGCCGCTAGCGAACTCGACGCGCTGGCCGAACGCCTGGCGCGCGCGACGCGTCCGCTCCTGTGGCTCGGCGGCGGCGCACGCCACGCCGGCGCGTCGGTCAAACGCCTTGTCGACCTCGGCTTCGGCGTCGTGACGAGCGTGCAGGGTCGCGGCATCCTCCCCGAGGACCACGCGCTCTCTCTGGGTGCGTTCAATCTGTATGAGTCCGTCGAGAAGTTCTACGCGACCTGCGACGCGATGCTGGTCGTCGGCTCGCGCCTCCGCGGCAACGAGACGCTGAAGTACAAGCTCAAGCTGCCGCGGCCGCTGTACCGGATCGACGCCGATCCGCAGAGCGAGGGTCGGTGCTACACCGACGACTTCTTCGTCGCGGGCGACAGCGCGGCGGCGCTGAACGCGCTCGCCGATCGGCTGCAAGGCCGGATGAAGACCGACCCGGCGTTCGCGCGCGATCTCGCGGCGACGCGCGCCGCGGCGGAGAAGCTGGTGCGCGACGGTCTCGGACCCTACGAGCGTCTCGTCGCCGAGCTGCAGCGCGCGGCCGGCCGCGATTTCGTCTGGGTGCGCGATGTGACGGTGTCGAACAGCACCTGGGGCAACCGCAGCCTGCACATCGGCGGCCCGCGCGACGGCGTGCACGCCCTCGGCGGCGGGATCGGCCAGGGCGTGCAGATGGCCATCGGGGCTGCGCTCGCGGCCGGCGACCGCAAAACGCTCTGCCTCGTCGGCGACGGCGGACTGCAGGTGAACATCGGCGAGCTCGCCACGCTCGTGCAGGAAAAAGCGAACGTCGTCGTGCTGCTGATGAACGATCGCGGCTACGGCGTCATCCGCAACATCCAGGACGCGCACTACGGCGGGCGCCGCTACTACGCCGACCTGCACACGCCGGACTTCGAGCGGCTCGCCCAGTCGATCGCGCTGCCGTTCCACCGCGTCCGCGATCTCGGACAGGTCGGCGCGACGCTTCGCGACGCTTTCGCCCAATCGGGCCCGGTCGCGATCGAGATCGACATGACGGCGATCGGTCCGTTCGCGACGCAGTTCTCCGGCCCGCCGGTGCGCAAAGCGCAGGGAGGCTGAATCATGGTCATGCCGATTCTCGTAGCCGGTGAATGGCGCCGCGGCCGGGGCGATGTCTACGCCTCGCGCTATCCCGCCGACGACACGGTCAACGCCGAGCTCGCCGCGGCGAGCGTCGCCGACGTCGAGGAGGCGATCGATGCGGCCGACGCCGCCCGGCGCCGGCCCGATTGGGCCGACCTCAAGCCGCACGAACGCGCCGCCATCCTCTATCGCATCAGCGCGCTGATTCGCGAGCGGTCCGAAGAGCTCGCCCAGCTGCAGCGGCGCGACAACGGCAAGCCGATCAACGAGACGCGCGCGCTGGTCGCGAGCGCGGCCGGGACGTTCCAGTTCTTCGCCGCCGCATGCGAAACGCTGGAGGAAACGCTCACGCCGCCGCGCGGCGACTACCTCACCATGAGCGTGCACGAGCCGATGGGCGTGATCGCGGCGATCACACCGTGGAACTCGCCGATCGCGAGCGAAGCGCAGAAGCTGGCGCCCGCGCTGGCCGCCGGCAACGCGGTGATCGTGAAGCCCGCCGAGGTGACCCCCCTCGCCGCGCTCGAGCTCGGCCGCATTTGCGAGCAGGCCGGTGTGCCGAAGGGGGTCGTGAGCGTCGTGCCCGGCAAGGGCTCGGTGATCGGCGATGCGATCGTGAAGCATCCGCTGGTGAAAAAAGTGTCATTCACCGGCGGCACCACGACCGGGCGCGCGCTCGCCCGGCTCGCCGCCGACAAGCTGATGCCGGTGACGCTCGAGCTCGGCGGCAAGTCGCCGACCATCGTGTTCGCCGACGCCGATCTCGACCACGCGGTGAACGGCGTGCTGTACGGCATCTTCAGCTCGTCGGGCGAGGCGTGCATCGCCGGCTCGCGCCTGTTCGTGCACGAGTCGATCCGCCCGCAATTCCTCGACCGGCTGGTGGCGAAGGCGAACGCGCTGCGAGTCGGCGACCCGGAGGATCCGCGCACCCAGATGGGCCCGCTGATCACCTCGAAGCACCGCGAGTCGATCGAGCGTTACGTCCAGCTCGGGCTCGACGAGGGCGGCAGGATCCTTGCCGGCGGCGAGCGTCCGAAGGGCGGGCTCTACGACCGTGGCTGGTTCTACCGGCCGACGATCGTCGACGGGCTCGGCAACGGCGCGCGCATCGCGCAGGAAGAGATCTTCGGTCCGGTGCTGGTGACGATGTCCTTTCGCGACGAAGCCGATCTCGTTGCACAGGCGAACGACAGCGTCTTCGGGCTCGCCGCCGGCATCTGGACGCGCGACTACAAGCGCGCATGGCGGACGGCGCGCGCGCTCGAGACGGGCACGGTGTGGATCAACACTTACAAGCAGTTCTCGATCTCGACGCCGTTCACCGGCATCAAGGAGAGCGGTCTCGGTATCGAGAAGGGACGGCTCGGCATCCTCCAGTACAAGCACCAGAAGAGCCTGTACTGGGGACTGAACGAGCAGCCGCTCGCCTGGGCCGATTGACCGCGGCATCGACGGCTCGGACCGGCTCCCGCCCATCAGCGCCGACGAGAGACCACCATCGGAACGCGCACATGACCGCCAACCCTACGGGCTCGTCCCTGATCGGCAAGTCGATCCGGCGGGTCGAGGACGATCGACTCCTCCGCGGACAAGGACGGTATCTGGCCGACCTGCACGTGCCCGGGACGCTGACGGCAATTTTCGTCAGAAGCCCGCACGCGCACGCGACGATCGGCGCGGATCGACGTGTCCGCCGCGCGCGCGATGCCCGGCGTCGTCGCCGTCTTCACCGCGGCGGACGTCGCGGGACGCACCGAGCCGATCTGCGTCGCGGGCGAGGTCCACACACCCGAGCGGCTCCTGCGCGAGCTGAAGCCCCTCGATCGACTGCACCCGATCCCGCTGTTCCCGACGACGAAAGTGACCTACGTCGGTCAGCCGGTCGCCATGATCGTCGCCGAACACCGCCACGCGGCGATCGATGCGGCGGAGCAGATCCAGATCGACTACGAACCGCTGCCGATCGTCCTCGACCCGGTCGCGGCCCTCGCCCCCGACGCGCCGCTCCTCGAGCCCAGCTGGCCGGATAACCTCGCGCTGTCGGTCGCGACCCAGAAGGGCTTGCCCGACGAAGCGTTCGCCGGCGCGCCGATCGTGGTCGAAGAGGAGTTGCGCACGCATCGCTATGTCGCTTCGCCGCTCGAGCCGCGCGGGATACTGGCGACAGTGGAGCCGTTCGGCGGCGCACTCACGGTCTGGGCCAGCACCCAGACGCCGCACGTGCTGCAGACCATCCTCGCGAGCTCGCTGCGCGAGCCGGTCGAGCGGATTCGCGTCGTCGCTTGCGACGTCGGGGGCGGATTCGGCCAGAAGGGCATCCAGTACGCCGAGGACATGCTGGTAGTGTTCGCGGCACGCGAGCTCGGGCAACCGGTGCGCTGGCTCGAGGAGCGCGGCGAGAACCTCACCGCAGCCGCACACGCGCGCGACCAGATCCATCGCATCGCGGTCGCGGCGACGGAAGACGGACGGATCCTGGCGGTGCGCGACGACGTGCTCGTGAACTTCGGCGCCTTCAACGTGATCGGGCTCGTAGTCCCCTACAACACGCTGTCGCATCTGCTCGGCACGTACGACATCCCGCACGCGCGCATCGCGGTGCGGTGCGCCCTCACCAACACCTGCTTCACGACGCCGTATCGCGGTGCGGGGCGTCCCGAGGCGGTGTTCGCGATGGAGCGCATCATCGATCGGCTGGCGGCGAGGCTGAAGATGGAGCCGGCCGACGTGCGCGCGCGCAATGTGATTCCGGCGGGCGCGATGCCCTACGACACCGGGCTGCTGTACCGGGATGGCAATCCCCAGGTCTATGACTCGGGGAACTTCCCCGAGCTGCTGCGCCGTGCGCGCGCGCTCATCGGTCTCGAGGCCATCCGCGAGCGGCAGAGGGGCGGCGACGCAGGCGAACGGGCGGCACCTCGGCGTCGGGTTCGCGATGTACGTCGAAGGGTCGGGTATGGGACCGTTCGAAGGCGGGGTCGTGCGGGTGCTACCGTCCGGACGGGTGGAGGTGGCGACCGGCGCGTGCAGCCAGGGACAAGGCCACCGGACGGTGTACGCTCAGATCACCGCGGATGCGCTCGGGGTGCCGTTCGACTCGGTGGACGTCGTCGGCGGCGATACTTCGAAGATCGGGTTTGGAATCGGCACGATCGCGAGCCGCAGCACGGTGACCGCCGGCAACGCGATCAATCAAGCGGCGATGAAAGTCAAAGAGCGCGCGCTCTCGATCGCCGCCGACCTACTGGAGGCTGCGCCTCACGATCTCGAGCTCGTCGACGGAAAGGTGAGGATCAAAGGCGTTCCGGAGCGCGCCCTGCCCTTGTCGCAGATCGCGCAAGCGGCGGCCCGCGCCGTCCTCCGGCAAGGCGCCCCGGGCGACGGCCTGCTCGCCGAGACAGCGTACTTCAGCCCACCCACCGTAACCTACGCCAGCGCCGCGCACGCCGCGGTCGTTGCGGTCGATCAGGAAACCGGGGCCGTCGAGGTCGAGCGCTACATCGTCGTCCACGATTGTGGACGGGTGGTCAACCCGCTGCTCGCGGATGCGCAGGTCGTGGGCGGCGTCGTGCAAGGACTGGGCGGCGCGCTGCGCGAGGAGATCGTCTACGACGAAAGCGGTCAACCGCTGACCGGCACCCTGCAGGACTACGCCCTCCCGATCGCCTCCGACGTGCCCCCGATCGAGCTCGATCACATCGAGAGCCTGTCGACCCGCAACTCGCTGGGCGTCAAAGGGCTCGGCGAAGGCGGGGCCATCGGTCCGCCCGCCGCCATCGCCAATGCCGTCGAGGATGCGCTGAAGGGGTTCGGCGTGGTGGTGCGTCGTGGACCGCTGAGCCCTGTCCGCGTCCGCGAGCTGATCCGAAACTCTCCCACCATGAAGGAATCTCGATGACGCGAGTCTCATACCTGCTGGCTGGCCTGCTCGGAGCCGTGCTGGTCGGCAATGTCGTCGCTCAGCAGTATCCGTCCAAGCCGGTGCGGATCGTCGTGTCCTACCCGCCGGGCGGCCCCGTCGACGTGCTCGCGCGCCCGCTCGCCGAGGGCCTGCAGAAGCTCTGGGGCGGCAGCCCGGTCATCGTCGAGAACAAGCCGGGCGCCAACGCAATCATCGGCACCGACTACGTGGCCAAGCAGCCCGGCGACGGGTACACGCTGCTCCTCGCCAATGATCCGTCGCTCTCTTCCAACCAGTATCTCTTCAGCAAACTGCCGTACGACCCGGTCAAGGATCTGGTGCCGGTCGCGACTATCGCCACGACGACGTTGATCCTCCTCACGCCTGCATCGCTGGCCGCGAACTCGCTCCCGGAGCTGATCGCACTGGCTAAGAAGGACCCCGGCAAGCTGACTTACGGGAGCATCGGCCCGGGGAGCGTGACGCACCTCGACGCCGAGGCGTTCGCGTCGGTTGCGGGGATAAAGCTCACGCATGTCCCGTACAAAGGGACCAGCGAGGTCGTGCCGGCGCTCCTGGCCGGACAGATCGACATGGCGCTGTCCGCCATCGGGCCATCGCTCCCGCACATCCGCAGCGGCAAGATGAAGGCGCTCGCGATCGCCCAGCCGCAACGATCCGCGCTCGTGCCCGAAGTCCCGACCTTCGCCGAAGCAGGGATGCCGTTCGAAGCGCGGTCGTGGTTCGCCATCGCCGCGCCGGCCGGGACGCCGCGCCCGGTGATCGACCGCATCGCCGCCGACGTCAAGCGCGTGGTCGAAGAGCCCCAGTATCGCGACAAGTACATCACCGCGCATGGGCCTCGACACGTTCGTGCTCGGTCCCGACGCTTTCGCGGAGTTTCTCGCGCAAGGATCGCGCGAAGTACGCAGAGCGGGTCAAGAACGCGAACGTGCGGCTCGACTAGCAACCGCCAAGGAGGTCCGGATGAGCATTCTCGGTATCGATCGCATCACCTACGGCGTCGACGACGTCGCGAAGTGCCGCAGGTTCTTCCTCGACTGGGGCCTCGAGCTCGTTCGCGACTCGGCGGACGCGCTCGACTTCGAGACGATGAACGGTTGCGAGGTGCACGTGCGGGGCATCGACGACCCGACGCTCCCGCCGGCGATGGAGGATGGCCCACCCTGCGCCAGGTGGTCTGGGGCGTGGAGCGCGCGCCGACATCGAGCGGCTGCGCGCGCGCGCTCGGCGCCAGCGCGGAGTGGCGCGTCGAGGCGAAGACACGCTGCACGCAGCCGATCCGAACGGCCTCGGGCTCGGCTTTCGCATGACCCGCAAGCGCAAGGTCGATGTGCAGGGCGTCCCGATCAACGCGTGGGGCCAGCCCGGACGCGGCGTCAACCGTCGCAGCACGGTCTACGAACGCGCCGAACCGATCGAGGTCGGCCACGTCGTGTTCTTCACCGACCGGCTCGCCGAAGTCGAGCGCTTCTACGTCGACAAGCTCGGCTTCTGCGTCTCCGATCGCTATCCGGAGCGCGGCCTCTTCCTGCGCTGTGCGGCGGAAGGGGGTCACCACGACCTGTTTCTCCTCCAGCCGCCGGTCGCGAAGCGCGGCCTCAATCACGTCGCGTTCGCGGTGCGCGACATCCACGAGGTGTTCGGCGGCGGCCTGCACATCAGCCGCTGCGGCTGGGACACCGAGCTCGGCCCGGGCCGGCATCCGATCTCCTCGGCGTACTTCTGGTACGTGAAGAACCCCGCCGGAGGGCTGGCCGAGTACTACACCGACGAGGATCAGCTCGACGGCGCGTGGGAGCCGCGCGAGTTCCAGCAATCCTCCGAGGCATTCGCCGAGTGGGCGGTGGTCGGCGGGATCGACGGCAAGAGCCGGCGCGCGAAGGCGGCGCCTTAGATGGGTGCGGAAACCATCGTCATCGTCGGCGCCGGCCAGGCCGGCGGCTGGGCGGCGAAGACCTTGCGCGCCGAAGGCCACGCCGGCAGAGTCGTGCTGATCGGCGCCGAGCGCCATCCGTCGCATGAGCGCCCGCCGCTCTCGAAAGCGGTGCTTGCCGGGGAGGCGCACCCCGACACCACGCATCTCTTCAAGCCGGCGGAGCACGACGCCCTCGATCTCGACTTCCGCGCCAGCGCGCGCGCCATCGGGATCGACCGGTCCGCGAAGCGCGTGACGCTCGCGGGCGGAGACGCCGTTGCGTACGACAAGCTGATCCTGACCACCGGCGGTACCGCGCGGCGCCTGCCGGTGCCGGGCGGAGATCTGCCGCGGGTGCTCTATCTCCGCACGATCGAGGACTCGCTCGCGATCGGCGCAGCGTTGGGGCCGGGGAAGAGGCTCGTCGTGATCGGCGGCGGCTGGATCGGACTCGAGGTCGCCGCGACGGCGCGGAAACGCGGCACCGCGGTGACCGTCGTCGAAGGCCTCGATCGGCTCTGCGCGCGGACCGTGCCGCCGGAGATCTCCGCATTCCTGCGGGCTCGCCACGAACGGGAAGGCGTCGGCATCCGTCTCGGGGCCGGCGTGAAATCGATCGAGGACGACGGCGCGCTCGTCGTCCGCCTCGCCGACGGCGGCGCCCTGGAAGCCGATGCGGTGGTCGCCGGCATCGGCCTCGAGCCGGACGTCGCGCTCGCGCGCGAGGCCGGCCTCGCCGTCGACAACGGCGTGGTCGTGGATGAGCAATGCCGCACCTCGGACCCGGACGTCTTCGCCGCCGGCGACTGCGCCAATACGCCGCTCGCCTGCCTCGGCCGGCGCGTGCGCCTCGAGTCGTGGGCGAACGCGCAGAACCAGGCGATCGTCGCCGCGAAGGCGGCGCTCGGCCAGGACGCGCGCTACGACGAGCTGCCATGGTTTTGGTCCGACCAGTACGACGTCAATCTCCAGATCCTCGGACTGCCCGCCCGCTGGTCCGAGCCGGTGGTTCGAGGCGACCCGGGGAGCGGCAGCTTTTCGCACTTCCATCTCGACGGCGACCGCATCGTCGCGATCGTCTCGGTCAACGCGCCGCGCGATCTGCGCGCGGCAAAGAAGCTCGTGCTAACCCGGAAAGCAGTGCGCCCCGAGAGCCTCGCGGATCCGGCGGTCCAGCTCCAACGGCTGTAGTTCTCATCCCGCTCTATCCACCAGGAGACATGCAATGACGGCAACACGATCGACCGCAATGCTCGCTGCGATTGCGGCGACCCTCGCCTTCGCCTGGACGTCCGCCACCGCGCAGCAGGCCTATCCCGCCAAGCCGATCAAGATCATCGTCCCGTTCCCACCCGGCGGCTCCGCCGACCTCGTCGCGCGCGTGGTCGGCCAGAAGCTGAGCGAGAACACCAAGCAGCCGGTCATCGTCGAAAACCGCCCCGGCGCCGACACGATCATCGCCATGGATCTGGTCGCGAAGTCGCCCCCGGACGGCTATACCGTCGGATACGCGATCGGGTCCGCCCTCACCATGAATCCGACGCTCTACGCGAAGCTTCCGTACGACCCGGCCAAGGACTTCGCTCCGGTGTCGGTCATCGCCAACGTGCCGCTCGCGCTGGTCGTGCACCCATCGGTCGAAGCGAAGACCGCGAAAGACCTCGCCGACTTCATCAAGGCCAACCCCGACAAGCTGTTCTACGGGCAGGCCAACATCGTGGCGAAGGTCGCTACCGAAGCGTTCTCGCGCGCCGCCGGAGGCAAGATGGTCGAGGTGCCGTACAAAGGCAGCACGCCGAACGTGCAGGACCTCATCCTGGGGCGGGTGCAGGTCTCGATCGAGCCGGTCGCGACCGTCCTGCCCCATGTCCAGGCAGGCAAGCTGCGCGCGCTCGCGGTCACCGACAGCCGCCGCTCGAAGGCATTCCCGGATCTGCCGACGGTCGCGGAGACCGGTGTGTCGGGCTACGCGTTCAACAACTGGCACGCGATCCTGCTGCCGGCCGGGACGCCGAAGGAGATTGTCGCCAAGCTGAACGAAGAGATCGTCAAGGCGGCCCGGCATCCGGACGTCGCGGCGAAGGTGGCGCCGCTCGGCGTGGAGATCGTCGCCAGCTCGCCGGAGGAGCTGACCACCCGTTCCAACACCGAGCGCGAGCACTGGGCGAAGCAGATCAAGACCATGGGCATCAAGGCCGAGTAAGCGATGCTCGCCGCCCTCCGTCGCGCACTCGCGGCCGGCGCCGCGGCCGCCGCTATCCTCGGCTCTCCGGAAGTCGCCGCCCAGGCGCCCTACCCGTCCAAGCCGATCACGATCATCGTGACGGTCTCAGCCGGCGGTTCGATCGACACGATCGCGCGCGCGTTCGCCGAGGAGCTCGCAAAGAACCTCGGCCAGCCGGTGATCGTCGAAAACCGGCCCGGCGCCAACGGCAACATCGCCGCGGCCGCCGTCGCGCGCGCGGCGCCGGACGGCTACACGCTGCTCGCCACCGGCGGCAGCACGCTGAACCTCAACCCGCACCTCTACAAGCAGCTGCCGTTCGATCCGCTGAAGAGCCTCGTGCCGATCACGCTCACCGCGCGTACGAACCTCATCCTGGTCGTCCACCCGAAGCTCAAGGTGGACACGGTGGAGGCGTTCATCGGGCTCGCGAAGGCGCAGCCGGGCAAGCTGAACTACGGTTCGGCGGGCAACGGCAGCCTGCTGCACATCGCGGGCGAGCTCTTCGACATCGGCGCGGGCACCGATACCCGGCACGTGCCGTACAAGGGGCTCGCGCCAGCGGTGAACGATCTGCTGGCCGGCCAGATCGACTTCATGTTCGATTCGGCGACCACCATCCCGCACATCAAGGCGGGGAAGCTGAAGGCGCTCGCGGTGGTCGGACCGAACCGCCTGGCGGCGCTTCCCGAGCTGAAGGTGCTGTCCGCGCACGGCGTGAACGGGATGGAGATCGCCTCGGGCTGGCATGGGCTGTTCGCACCCGCCGGCACGCCGCCCGAGATCGTCGCGCGCCTGAACGCCGAGATGCTCAAGGTGCTCGCGGCTCCGAAGATCAAGGAGCGGATCAGCGCCCTCGGCGCGGAGCCGGCGTCGAGCTCGTCCGAAGAGCTGTCGAAGTTGCTCGCGCGCGACATCGAACGCCTCGGCCCGATCGTCAAACGGACCGGGGCGACGCTCGACTGAGGGCGCCTCGTGGCGGGCGTGTGTCCCCAAGGCGCGGGGCTAGAATTCCGCGCGCGGGCCCGGGCCCCGGGCCCCACAGCCAAAGGAGGAGACACACAATGAAAACACTCGCCTGCGCGTGCGCGCCCTTCCTGCTCGCCGTTCCGCTCGCGGTCACCGCCCAGACCTGGAAGCCGACCCCGGAGAGTCAGCGATGCCCGTCGAAATGGGGCGCCGCCGACGAGCGGGGCTCGGGCAATCACCAGAAGCCCGAGGCCGTCCTCAAGGCGGCCCGGCTGATCAAGACCGGGGAGGTGATCGAGATCGGGCATGTCCTGAGCCCGACGATGCCCTTCTTCGGCACGCGCCGCTTCGACGTGCACACCAAACGCACGTTCATGAACCAGCCGTCCAACCGCCGCGGCTCGAACGAGGAGCTGGTGGTGAGCGAGATCGGCCAGGTCGGCACGCAGTTCGATGGCTTCGCGCACCAGACGCACGAAGACTCGATGTACAACTGCTTCAAGGTGAGCGAGGCCTCGTCCCGCGGCGGGTTCGCGAAGCTGGGCGTCGAGAAGGTCGGCACGCTCTTCACGCGCGGCGTCCTGATCGACGTCGCCGCCCTGAAAGGCGTCGAGATGCTGCCCGACGCCTACGAGATCACGGTCGCCGATCTGCAGGCCGCGCTCGCGCGGCAAAACACGACCCTCCAGCCCGGCGATGCGGTGCTGATCAACACCGGGTGGGGAAAGCTCTGGGCAAAGGACAACGCGCGCTACGTCAAGACCTGTCCGGGTGTCGGCGTCGCGGCGGCGGAATGGCTGGTCAGGCAGGACCCGATGCTGGTCGGCGCGGACAACTGGCCGGTCGAGGTCTCGCCGAACCCGGATCCGCAGATCAGCCTCCCGGGCCACCAGATCTTCCTGGTGATCAACGGCGTCCACCTGCTCGAAAACCTGAAGCTCGACGAGCTGGCGGCGAAGAGAGTCTACGAGTTCGCGTTCGCCATGCAGCCGCTGAAGATTCAAGGTGGCTCGGGCTCGACGGTCGCGCCGGTCGCGATCAGATAGCTCACCGTTCCGCGGCGCGCGGCTAAGACGTCGCGCGCCGCACCGCTGCGAGGCGCGAGCGGGCGCTCGGGTTGTCCAGCGGGGGTCTTAGCGCCGATCGGCGTCGGTCAAGAGACGGCGATCGCCGAGCGAGCACAAATTCCTGTTCCGGCTATGGGGTCTAGTGCTTCCGAGGAACAGACACCGACGCAGCGCTGCTCTACGCTCAGCCAAGCAGTGGAGCTCCGATATTGGTCAAAGTAATGATCGTCGAGGACGATCCCTCGTTCCTCAATCGCTTCTGCAACTCCGTTGCCGAGGAGGCCGACTTCGAGCTCTTCGCCGCGGTGCGCGACGGCACCAGCGCGCGGAATACGCTCACGCGCGGGGCGCCGGACGTTCTCCTGGTCGACCTCGGGCTGCCGGACATGAGCGGGATCGAGATCATTCGCGAGACCGCAGAGCGCTATCCCGATACGGACATCATGGTCGTCACCATATTCGGCGACGAAGGGCACGTGCTCGCGAGCATCGAGGCCGGCGCGACCGGCTATCTGCTGAAGGACGCCCTGCCGGAAGAACTCGTCGATCTGATAAAAGAGCTGCGTGCCGGAGGCTCACCGATCAGCCCGATCATCGCCCGCCAGTTGCTGAAGAAGCTTCGTCTGCCGGGTAGCGTGACCGACGAAGCCGCGCGCATCGGGTCGGCGTTGTCGGCGCGGGAATCGGAAATCCTCTCGATCATCGCCAAGGGATTCAGCTTCGCGGAGATCGCGAAATTGCTCGCGATCTCGCCGCACACCGTAACGACCTATGTGAAGAAGATCTATCAGAAGCTAGCCGTCCATTCGCGGGGCGAAGCGGTCTATGAAGCGAGCAAGCTGGGCCTCATCAGGTAAGCCCCGGTTTCGAGCCATGCGCTGCCGCTGGCGACATTGGCTGGTGTTGCTGATCGCCGGCACCGTGGCGCTCCTCGGTGCGAACCACGCCGCCGCTTCCACGCTCAAGCTCGACTCCGCCGAGCTCGTTCTGGACGACTCCGCATTGCCGCCGTCCGACTCGGCGCCGTGGCAACCGCAGGCCTTACCTGACAACTGGAACGTGTCGCGCCCGGGTGAGGGCGGAATCGCGTGGTATCGCCTTCGCTTCAAGCTGCCGCGCGCGCCCGATCGGCTTTACGCCATTTACGTGCGCAAACTCAGCATGAACGCGGCGTTCCACGCAAACGGCGCGTCGCTCGGCAGCGGCGGGCAGTTCGAGGAGCCTGTGGCGCGCCAGTGGAACCGCCCGCAGTTCTTCACCGTGCCGCCGGAGCTGTTGAACGAAGGCGAGAACGTCCTCCACGTGAGGCTGTGGGTCTATCCGAATTCGCGCGGTGGCTTGGGCGAGATCGAGCTTGGTCCCGAAGCCGAGCTGCGCCCAGCCTATGAGCGCCGCTACCTCGTCCAGACCGTGCTTCCCCAGCTCTGCAATATCGTCGTTGCCGCCTTGGGCGTGTTCACCTTCGCTCTCTGGGTGAAGCGCCGCGCCGAGCCGACGTACGTGTGGTTCTTCGTGTTCTCGCTGTTGTGGGCCTTTCGCTCGACTCACATGTTCGTCCGCGATATCCCGGTAAACACGTTCTACTGGGACATCTGGGTGCAGAGCTCTTTCGGGTGGTGTGCACTGCTGTTCATCGTTCTCGCCATGCGCTATTCAGGTCGGCGCTGGCCGCGCTTCGAGGCGATTCTCCTCGCTTACGCGGCACTCGGTCCGATATGGATGCATGCCGCCGGTCCGGAGAAGGTCCATGCTGTTGCGAGCACCTGGTCGTTCGTGATCGTGCCGGTGGCGATGTTTTTCGAAGCCTTCCTGATACGCGAGGCCTGGCGTCAGCGCACGGTCGTCAGCGCGTTGCTGGCGGCGGTTTGGGCGCTGATGATCCTCGCTTCCGTTCACGACGGACTCGTCCACCGCGACAAGCTCGGGTTCGACAGCTTCTACCTGGTGTCCTACGTCATGATCTTCCTGTCGGTCGTGATGGGCTGGATCCTGACGAAGCGCTTCGTCGCGGCGCTGAACGCCGCGGAGGAGCTCAACGTCGAGCTGGAAGACCGGGTGGCGCAGAAGCAGGCAGAGCTCGAGCAACATTACAAGCGCCTGCAGGAGATGGAACGCGCGAGTGCTATCGCCGAGGAGCGGCAGCGCATGATGAGCGAAATGCACGACGGCATCGGCTCGCAGCTGATCGCCACGCTGGATCTCGCCGAGCAGGGCGAGACGCCGAAGATCGAGATCGCGCGCGGGTTGAGGGAGGTGCTGGACGGCCTCCGGCTCACCATCGATTCGCTGGAGCCGACCGAGGACGATCTGCTGACCGTGCTGGGGAACCTGCGCTACCGGCTCGAAGGCAGGTTGACGCGGCAGGGCGTCACGCTCGACTGGCAGGTGAACGACCTGCCCAAGCTGCCGTCACTCACGCCGCACAACGTCCTGCATATCCTGCGCATCCTGCAGGAGGCATTCACCAATATCGCGAAGCACGCACGCGCGAAAGCGGTCACGGTGCGAACCTCGTTCACCGAGCAGCACCTCGTCATCAGCGTCGCCGACGATGGCTGCGGCTTCGCGGGCGGTGGTCGCGAGGGGCGCGGGCTCGCCAGCATGCGCAGGCGTGCGCAGGCCCTCGGCGCAAAGCTCGCAATCACGCCGTCTCCGCCCGGAACGACCCTGAGCCTGTACCTCTCCCGCTCGAGCTGAGAGCGGCGCACCTCGGTGCGCGGCTCGACACCACGCCTTCCCCGACCGGCTCGACGCTGAGCCTGTCCATCCCCCGCGCTGCCCCGGGCGCGCGAGGACCCGAGCCCAGTCGGCCTAGTCCCACGCGCTTACCAGAAACACGCGATGCGAACGCGCGTTCGCGGGATATGCCGCCCGCGCGCATCTCCCTAGAGTTCGCAGCACCGGATCCCGCACGTGCGGCGACCCGAGCTCCGAGGAGAGTGGACATGCCTATCCAGCGTTTGCACGGGTTACCCAGCGTCGCGAAGGCGCCGCACTGCGCATTCAACGCGGTCGCCGCCCTGCTTGGCACTGTCGTCGTCGCAATGGGCGCAGCGACCGGCGCGCTCGCACAGGCGCCGACCTGCAACCAGGCGCCGGGCCCGGGCTGCCTGTACTTTCCGGCGGCGATCTACGAGTTCACACCGTTCGAGCGCACCACCTTCTACACCGACACCGCCGGCGATCAGCGCGAGGTCCGGGTCCTGATCCGACAGCCGCTGGGCGCGCCGGCGCCGATGCCGGTGGTGGTGTGGTCGCATGGCGGTGCGGACGGCAAAAGCAGCCCGGCGACCAGCATGGTCGAGTGGAGCGAGACCACGGCGCGCGCAGGCTACCTCACGGTCAGCATCGCCCACACGCACCGCGAACCGGCGAGCCGCCGGCGGCTGTGCAACGCCATCGGCATTGCCGACGACGCGACCTGCACGGTCTTCAAATACCTCAACTGGGACCGGCCGCACGACATTCGCGCGGTCCTCGATGCGCTCGGGCTTCTCGCCACCGGCGAGCTCCGGGGGCAGATCGATATGCAGCGCGTTGCCGTCGGCGGGCACTCGGCTGGATCGGGCGGCGCGCTGACGGTGGCCGGCGCGCGGCGCATCTTCGTCGGCGCGCCGGTGGAGCTCTCCGACCCGCGGCCGATCGCGTTCCTCGCCTTCTCGCCGCAGCAACCCGGCAGCGAAGGCTTCTTCGACACGCGCTTCCAGAAAGAGCGCCACTCGTGGACCGATGTGCACCGCCCGGTGCTCACCGCGACCGGTGACGGCGACAGCACCTGCAACCCGGGCCCGGAGCCTGGCAGCTGCATCGGCGACACGCCCTTCGGGCGGCGCATCGGCTTCCAGCGCATGCCGGCCAGCGGCAACAAGTACCACCTGTACCTGCACGACGCCAATGCGTTCCACACGCTGTTCCAGTTGAACGCGGGCAAATGCGCCGAGCTGGGCGTCGACCAGCAGAAGTGCGACGAGGCCGTGCGCTGGCTGTCGTCGGCCGCCCTCGCGTTTCTCGACGGGCATGTGCAGCAGATTCCAGCCGCCTTGCAATGGCTGCAAAGCAATCGCATCGAAGTTGCCAGCGGCGGCGTCGCCGAGTGGCAGCGCAAGTGAAAGCCGAGGTCGTTCAAAGCCGGGAACGATCTTGGTCTCCAACCCGCCGGCCCAACCCTAAGGAGTATTTCCAATGACTGTTCTCAGCGAAATCGCAGATGCAATGAATCGCTATCCCCAAGACGAGACGACCATCGAGATCATCAACGTTGCCAAGGTCGGCGACAGCGGTGACACGGACGTCAACGAGCGTGAGGTATGGGAGTTCCACGTCAAGCTCACGAACAACGGCCACGTCGACATGACCAACGTCTCCCTGCACATCCTGGGCCTGAACGGGGCAAAGGTCCGCGAGACACCCTCCGACACCTTTGAAGAAGGAATGATCGTCGGCGACCTGAATCCGGTCGGCGGGGGTGGCGTCAGCACGAGCCGCGCCTTCCAATTCAAGGCACCTGCCGAAGAAAAGCCCGCGGGTACGCAGCTCCTCCATGCTCACGTCCAAGAGTGGGACTGCGAAGGAGGCTTCGAGCATTTCTTTTCCAACCACACCAAGGACGATAACGAAGCACAAGAACTCGGGATCTCCTACCCCAGGGCATTCCACACGGCTCAGGTCCACCCCGCCTAAATGCGGATTTCCGCTCACGAGACGGACGCGAAGAACGCACCGGAGCGCGTCATGCCGCAATACCTCGAGCGCGCACCCTTGCCGGGCCTGAAGCCCGGCCTGGGTGTGCGCACAACTGCAACCCACCTACGCAACCCACCTACTGACCCTAAGGAGTCAACGATCATGAAATCGACCTTCGCAATCGCCGTCGCAGCGGCCACCTTCCTCGCCGCCGGCACCGCATCAGCCGAGCGCCCGGCCAACCTCGCAGGCACCACCTGGATCCTGCAGACCAACACCGATGCCGTGCAGCTCGTCATCACGACGCAGAGCGGACCGGGGGCTCCCGGCGCAGACACCTGCCGTCACATCAACGGCGATATCGGCAACGTCGCACACATCCGCGGCTGGTACTGCCCGTTGACCGGGCGCATCCACTTCGTCCACAGGAACCTCGGCTCCGGCGACGCGGTCCGGGTCTTCACCGGCAACGTCTCGGACGAGGTGACCGGCCAGACCTTGCACATGGCCGGAACGATGACGGTGCTCGCCATTGCCTTCGGTGACCTCGGCGAGTACAACTTCTCCGCGACGCAGTAGCGTGGCCGCACGGGGCCGGCGTATCGGCGTGTCGACGCTTCCCTGGTCACCTTCGACGAGCTGTCGGCGAGGCGGTTCTACGAGTTCGCGTTCGCCATGCAGCCGCCGAAGATCCAGGGGGCACCGGCTCGCCGGTCGCGCCGGTCGCGATCGGCGAGCCCGGGCGCGGCGCGGCGTTCAGGAGGTCGCGCGCCGAGCTGCCGCCGGACGCGAACGGGCGATCGCATCGTTCAGGCGCGGCATGACCTGCTCGGCGAAAAGCTGCATCGAGCGCTTGCCGAGCGCGGGATCCATCCAGTCGTGGCACGCGTACACGAGGGTGCCGAAGTCGCCGATCTTCTCGCGGAACGCGAGCAACTGGTCCACGACGTTATCGACGGTGCCCGCGATCACCAGCTTGTTGGTGATCGACTCCGGCGTGATCTTCTCGTCGGGCTCGCTCTGGTCGAGCTTGAAGAGGTTCGCGCGGCCGAACATCACGAGCTTGCGCACGAGCTGCTTGAAGTAGAACTGGTAGGGCCCCTCCGCCGACAGCCCGTAGCGCTTCGCGGTCGCCTCGTCGTCGGCGACGAAGATCGACTTCGCCACCCGCCACTCCGCGGGATCGGCCACGCTGCCTGCCGCCTGCCGGCCCTCGACGTAGCGCGGCCAGTGGCTCGCGACCCATTCCGGCAGCAGGAAGTTCGCGGAGATCGGCTGCCAGCCGCGCTTCGCCGCCTCGGTCACGCCCTTCGAATGCGGCGCTACCGCGGTCACCACGATCGGCGGATGCGGCTGCTGGTACGGCTTGAGGATCGCGCCCTGCCCGATGTCGAGGATCTTGGTCTTCTCGGTCGTGACGTTGAAGTACTGGCCCGACAGGTTGTACGGCGCTTCGCCCCTCCAGATGTCGAGCACCATGTTGATCGACTCGAGGAAGATCGCGTTGCGGTCCTTCTGGTAGTTGCCGAAGACCTCCGCGTCCGACATCAGCCCGCCGGGGCTGATCCCCATGATGAAGCGCCCCTTCAGCATGTGATCGAGCATCGCCACCTGCGCCGCGACCGTCGCCGGATGCGTGTTCGGCATGTTGATCGTGCCGCTGCCGAGCACGATGTCCTTCGTGTCGTGGGCGAGGCTGGCGAGGAACATCAGGCACGAGGTCACGTTCTCGGCGAGGTCGGTCACGTGCTCGCCGACGTAGGCCTCGGCGAAGCCCAGGCGGTCGCGCGAGCAGAATCGCCTCGCGATCCTCGGCAAGCGTCTCCCACGGCTGCCGGGACGGCGGGTGGACAGGCATCATGAACATCCCGAACTTCATCGCACGTCCTCCGGCGAGATCGGCAGGTTCACCGGCCGCCGCAGCCGCGCCGACAGATCGAACGCCTTGGTGAGCATCAGCCGGCTGTGGCCGTCGGCCGCGGTCGCGTGCTGCGTCGGCAGCCCGAGGGCGAGGCGATTGAGCCAGCTTTCCGTCTCCTCGCGCATCGGCCCGCGCAACTCGCCGAGCGCGATGTCGCCCGGCGGATAGCTGGTCAGGAAGTCGACTCGCCGCGACTGGTCCGGCGCATAGCCCTCGCCCTGCGACCTTCCGGTTGCGAGCACGATGTCGCGATGGGTGTCGTCGATCGTGAGGACGCCGTCGGTGCCGACGATCCCGACCTCCAGGCTGTAGACCGCGCCGGGCCACACGACCGGCAGCGCCCAGGAGATCGCTGAGTGATAGAGCGCGCCGTCGGCGAACACGATCGTGCCCACCGTCGCGTCGATGCCGCCGCATTCCGGCCCCAGCGCCTTGTCGACCGAGCGGGCGTAGACCTCGACCGCGTGCTTCCCTTCCATCATCCACATCACGATGTCGAGCGCGTGGGTGCCGGAGATCACCATCGGCGAGATGCGGCTCGGATCGTTCGTGCGCTTGTAGTTGTCGAGCGCGACCAGCCGGTTCATGAACGCCCGCGAGGTCACCAGCGACACCTCGCCGAGGCTCCCGGTGCGCACTTTCTCCTTCGCCACCAGCCAGCGCCGCCGGAACCGCTGCGTGTAGCCGATCACCGCGTCGACGCCGGCCTGCTCGATCGCCGTCAGCACCTGCTCCGACTCGGCGAGGTCGGTCGCGAGCGGCTTCTCGATGAAGAGCGCGAGCCGGCGCTCGACCGCGGCCATGATCGGCGCGACATGCAGATGCTCGTCGGTAGCGATGATCGCCGCGGTCGCCTCGGGCCGGGCGAGCAGCTCGCGGTGGTCACCGGTGACGAAGTCCGCGCCGATCTTCTCCGCGACGAGCTTCGCGCGCTCCGGGTTCTTCTCCGCGAGCCCGATCCAGTCGACCTGCGCGTGGCGCTTGGCGATCTCGCCGCGGATCAAGCCGATGCGCCCGCCGCCGACGATGGCAAGGCCGATCCGCTTGGGATGCTTCTTCGGCATGCGTCAGGCCGCCGCCCGCTTCGCCGGCGCACCGGCAAGCGGCAGATCGACCGGCGCGTTGCGCTCCGCCGAGAGGTCGGCCGCCATGTAGACCTCCATCACCATGCGCGCGTGCTCCGGGGTGACTACGACCGGGCGGTCGAACGCGACCGCTTCGAGGAAGTGCACCGTCTCGGCCGCCATCGGGCCGGCATACACGTGCTCGACCGGCTCGCCGGGCATGGTCGACATCGGGAGCTGCATGCCGGCCTTCATCGTGTTCAGCACCACGTCCTTGTGGCTGTCATCAATGAGCAGCACGCCTTCGGTCCCGAGGAACTCGATCCAGGTGCTCGAGAAGTTCGGATAGCCCGGCGGCAGGCTCCAGCCGCCGCCGACCACGAATGCGAGACCGTTGTCCATCGTCACCGTGATCCACTGGCAATCGGGAATATCCGCCCCGGTCGCCGCCCGCATCGCCCCGAAAGCGAGCTGCGAGTACACGCGCGCCGGCTTGGACGGCTCCAGGCACCAAAGCACGAAGTCGAGATCGTGCGTCGACTCCATCGCCGCCGGCGAGAGCTTCGAGCGGCCGGTGATCTTCTTCCCCAGTCCGCGGGTGATGTGCCTGCTCACGAGCGCGCTTACCGGCGTTCCGATGGTGCCGTCGCGCACACACTGCTTCACGTAGGCGTACTTCGGATTGAAGCGCTGCGAATAGCCTACGGTGAACTTGACCTTGTTCCGCCGCGCCAGTGCGATGAGCTCATCGGCCTCGGCGAGCTCGATCGCGATCGGTTTCTCGAGGAGCACGTGCTTCCCGGCGGCGAGCGCGTCGCGCGCCATCGGAAAATGCGTCGACTCGGGCGTCGCCGAAATCATGATTGCATCGATACCGTCGATCCGGAGTAGCTCGCGATAGTCGGCCGTCGCGGTCGTCGCCCCTGTCTTCGCGGCAATCTCTCGCAGCCGCTCCGGCCGGGTCTCCGCGACGTGCAGACTCTTCACGAGCGGGTGCCCCGCGCACGTCTCCGCTCGGATCCCGCCGCACCAGCCGGTGCCGATGATTCCTACCCCGATTCTCTTCATGCCCTCTCCCTGTCGGTCGCTGGCGCGCGTCCAGAGCTTGCGCGCCGTCTTGAAATCATACGGCCAAAACGCACGCGAGTTGCGGATCACGACGGGGTTTGTGCACGCTGCACCGAGCGGCTACCATCCACGCGCCCTTCCCTTTCCCCGGAGCCCCGATGAGCGCCAAAGCCGAGCAGCGCGTCCGCACGATCGACATCCACGCCCACTGGTATCCGGCCGATTGGCTGCGGCTCTTCGAGCGCGACGGCGCCGCCGAAGGCGCCAGGCTCGACCGCAGCGAGAAAGGCTACGCACTGCGCACCGAGCGGCTCACCAATGCCTTCACCGACGAATTCGTCGATCTCGACCGGCGGCTCGCGGCGATGGACCGCGCTCGTGTCGACGTCCACGCGCTGTCGCTCACCACGCCGATGGTGTACTGGGCCTCGCACGGACTGGCGCTTGCCCTGTCGCAATCGTTCAACGACGCGGCTTCCGCAGCGCACCTCGAACACCCCGCGCGGTTCGTGGGGCTCGCTATGCTGCCGATGCACGCACCGGAACTGGCGCTGAAGGAGCTGGAGCGCGCGGCGAAGCTCCCCGGCATGCGCGGCATGTATCTCGCGACCAACGTGAACGGCAGCGAGCTCGACGACAAGCGGTTCTGGAACGTGTACGCGAAAGCCGAAGCGCTCGGCTGGCCGGTCTTTCTCCACCCCGTCGACACCATCGGTCGCGACCGGACCTCGCACTACTACTTGCGCAATCTGCTCGGTAATCCGTACGACACCGGCGTGGCCGCGGCCTCGCTGATCTTCGGCGGCGTCCTCGACGCTTTCCCGCGTCTGGAGGTGAATCTCCCGCACGCCGGCGGGGCGTTCCCGGGGCTGATTGGGCGGCTCGACCACGGCACCAAGGTGCGCCCCGAGCTCAAGCACATGAAGCGGCTGCCGAGCGAGTACCTGCGGCGCTTCACCTACGACACCATCGGTCACGACGACCGGATCAATCTCAACCTCGTCCGCCTGGTCGGCGCCGACCGCGTGGTGCTCGGCAGCGACTACTGCTTCGACATGGGGCTCGCGGATCCGGTCGGGACCGTGCAGCGCCTCGACGGCCTGACCGGGACGGAACGCGATCAGATCCTGGGCCGGACCGCCGCCCGCTTGCTGCACCTCGGGTAGCGCCGCGGCGCGCGTCGGGCGGGAGACGGAAGGAATATCCTATCGTCCGACATGGCCCGATCGCGGATCGAGATCCACTACTGCACCCAGTGCCGCTGGCTGCTCCGCGCCGCCTGGTGCGCGCAGGAGCTGCTGACGACCTTCGAACCGGACCTGGGCGAGGTGGCTCTCGTCCCCGGGACGGGCGGGATCTTCGAGGTGCGCGTCGACGGGGACACCCTCTGGTCGCGCAAGGCGGCTGGGCGCTTTCCGGAACTGAAGGAGCTCAAGCGGCTCGTGCGGGACCGCGTCGCGCCGGGCAAGGACCTCGGGCATTCGGACCGATTGCAGGGCGAATAGCCGCACGGCAGAGCACCCCACCCCCAGCGGGGGGAACCGTTTCCCGAACGAGCGCACATTGGATCGAGGCATCGGAAGTCATTCCGATGTTCCCGACCCTGGTGTGGAAGCTCCAGCTCCAGCCGACGTTCTGCGCCGCGCTCGATCCCCGGATCCTGGGCGTCCTGGAATCCATGCGCCAAGACCGGCCCGCCCCGGGCGAGGGCTGGCAGTCCGTCACGACGCTGCATGAGCAGGAGGAATGGCGGGAGCTCGTCGCCTGCGTCGACCACGCGGCCCGGGGCGTCCTCCGGTTTCTCCGGATCGGCCACGACGCACTCCAGGTCACGGGCTGCTGGGCCACCGTCCTCGCCCGAGGCGCCGCCCACAGGGTTCACAGCCATCCGAATAATTTCCTGAGCGCGGTCTACTACGTCCGCGTGCACCCGGGCGCGGACACGATCAACTTCCACGACCCGCGGGCCCAGACCGGGATCATCCGCCCCCCGGTGGCCGCGCTTACCGCCGAGAATACCGATCAGGTCGTCGTCAAGGTGACGAACGGCACGCTGCTTCTCTTCCCTGCCTGGCTGCAGCATTCGGTCGACGCCAGCACCGCCGAGCACGAACGGATCAGCATCAGCTTCAACCTTATGTTCCCGTCCTTCACCGAACACTTGGCGAAACCGCTCTGGTGAGCGGCGGGAGTCACCGTCCTGTCAAGCGCTCCAGCACGGCGCGCGCATCCGCACGCGCGTCCCCGCGCCAGGCGAGGTGCTGGTCGGGCCGGATCAGTGCGAGGTCGGCGCCGTATAGCTCGCGCAGCTCGCCCACTCCGGGTTCGCGGGACAAGTCGAGCCGCGCGAGCGGGATTGCCAGGTCGCGCGCCGCGCCGATGAACGTCGCATCGTCCGCTGCCGCGAGCTTCACCAGCGTGAAGTCGCGCCCGAAGCGATCGAATAGGGAGTCGCCGTCGGCGAGCCAAGCGTGCGGCGCACGCCCGCCCGGGACGCCCGACGGGACGTAGCGGTTGATCTCGTCCGGCGGCGGCTCGCCGTCGGGGATGACGACCGGCGAGCCGTCGTAGCGGATCCCGAACGTGACGCCCGGAATGTTGAACTCGCGCCGGGCGTGATCCAGGAGGTAGGCACCCGCGTCGGCACGCACCCGCTCGCCCTCGGCACCGTGCGCTTCGATCGACGGATGAGCGGTGTAGCGACCGATGCTGTCGGCGAACGACCGTGCGATCGCAGTGTTTCGCAGCGCTGCCGGACGCCGCTCGGGCTCGTAGCTCGCGAGCAATGCGGGCCCGCCCCAGCCTTGCAGCACCGCGGCGAGCTTCCAGCCGAGGTTGACGGCATCCTCGACCGCGGTGTTGTAGCCGAGCCCGCCGGTGGGCGTGAAGAGATGCGCCGCGTCGCCGCCGAGGAACACCGCGCCGCGGCCGAACGATTCCGCGACAAGCGCGTGACCCGCGTTCCACGGCGCAGTGAAGAGGACCTCGATCGGACACTGGGCCCCGAGCACTTGCCGGAAGTACGCCGGGCCGGCCTCGGGGCGCGCGGCGAAGTCCTCTTCACCGGTGCGGATCTGGGTGTGGAAGGCGAACTGCTCCCGCCCGTCGAGCGCGGCCATGAAGCCGCGCCGCTCGGGGTTGAACGCCCAGTACATCCACGCGCGGTCGTGCGGAATGATCCGGTACAGCTCCGGGGCGCGCAGATACGTCGCGAGCATCCGCCCGCCCATGAAGTCGCGCGTCACGCCGCGCTCGCCGGCGTAGTCGATCTCCAGCGTGCGGCGCACGAGACTGCGTCCGCCATCGGCACCGACGAGATAGCGGGCGGTCCACGTCTCGCGCACGCCGCCGTCCGCGCGCTCCGCCTGGACACTCACCCCGTCCGCCGCAGACTCGAGTCCGGTCACCGTCCAGCCGAACCGCAGCGTCACCGCCGGATGCGCCGCCGCCGCGCGCTTGAGCACCTGCTCGATGTAGAGCTGCGAGCAGCGGTGCGGCAGCTCGGGCGTGCTCCACGACCCGGTGCCGGCGCGCGCGATCTCGGCGGTCCGCGCCGAGGCCGGCTGCCGGAACCGCGCAAGCTCGTACCCGGTGTAGCGCGTGAAGTACGCGATGTCGGTCGGATAGTCCCCGGGCAGTCCCAGGCGCCGGATCTCGGCGGCGAGCCCCAGCCGCCGGAAGTGCTCCATCGTCCGCGCCTGCGTCGCGTTCGCCTGCGGATGCGGCGTGGTGTCCGGACGATCGTTGAACACCACGACGTCGATGCCGCGCCGGCCGAGCTCGATCGCCGCCACGAGCCCACACGGCCCGCCGCCGACCACGATCACCGCAGCGCGGCCGCCCATCGCGCTCCCCGGATCAGTCCGCCTTGATCTTCGCCTCGCGCACCACCTTGCCCCACCGGTCGAGCTCGCGGCGCAGGATTGCCGCCAGCTCCTCCGGTCCGCCCGGTGTCGGCACGAGGCCCTGCTTGGTGAGCGCTTCGCGCACCTCCGGTGCCGCGAGCGTCTGCGCGACGTCGGCGTAGATCTTGGCGAGGATGTCCGGCGGCGTACCGGCGGGGGCCCAGTAACCGAACCACAGGTCGGCCTCGATGCCCGGGAAACCCTGCTCCCCGAACGTCGGCACGTCCGGCCACAGCGGCGTGCGCGCGCCGCTCACGACGCCGAGCACGCGCAGCTTGCCGCCGTCCACGTGCGATTTCGCCTGATGCACCGGGAGGAGCGACGCTTCGACCTGCCCGCCGAGAAGATCGGTGACCGCGCCGGCGGCGCCCTTGTACGGCACGTGCAGCAGGTCCGTGCCGGTCTGCAGCTTGAAGAGCTCCATCGCCACGTGCTGCGGCGTGCCGCTGCCCGGCGAGCTGTACTTGATCGCGCCCGGCTTCGCTCTTGCGAGCGCGACGAACTCCTGCGCGTTCTTCACCGGCACCGCGGCGTTCGTCACCAGCACGATGTTCCCGGTTGCGATCAGGCAGATTGGCGCGAAGCTCTTCACCGGATCGAACGGCAGTGCGGGGTACATCGCCGGCGTGATCGCCAGGGTCGTGACGTTGAGCATCAGCGTGTAGCCGTCCGGTGCCGCCTTCGCGACCGCTTCGGCGCCGATGTTCCCGGAGGCACCCGGGCGGTTCTCCACCACGACCGGCTGCTTCCAGCGGTCGGCGAGCTTCGCGCCGATGGTGCGGGCGAGGAGGTCGGGACCGGTGCCGACGGTGTAGGGGACGATCGTCCGCACCACACGGTTCGGGTAGTCGGCCGCCCCTTGCGCCGCCGCATTGCCGGCGAGCGCGGCGGCGGCGAGCGAGACGAGCATGCGGATCATGGTTTTCCCTCCTGGTCGGGCAGTTTGAACTTGAGCAGGCGCATGGCATTACCGAAGTAGATCTTGCGCTTGTCGGCGTCGTCGAGACGGAGGTCCTCGATCGAGCGGATGCCTTCGCGGATGAACATCGGCCCACCCTCCGGATCGAACGGGCAGTCGCTCGCGAACACGACGCGGTCGGCGCCGAAGAATGCGAGCCCACACGCGAGCGGTGCCGAAGCGCCGCCGAGGACGGTGTCGCCGTAGAACATCCGGAAGTACTCGATCGGCGGTTTCGCGAGGCGCTTCAGCACCTCGCCGTGGTCATCGTCGGCGGAGCGCGAGCCGAGCTGTGCCCACAGCGTTTCGGCACGCCCCGCGAAGTACGGGATCATCCCGCCGCAGTGATGGGTGATGAGGCGCATCTCCGGCAGTCGCGCGAAAAGGCCCGAGAACACGATGCGCGCCATCGCAACGCTCGTCTCGTACGGCCAGCCGAGGACCTGCCAGATCTCGTACCTCGATTTCTGCTCGGTGCGGTAGTCGGCGAACGACGCCGGCCGCGCCGGATGCATCCAGATCGGCACGTCGTGATGCTTCACCGCGCGCTCGAACACCGGAAAGAACTCGGGCTCGTCGAGCGGCCGCCCGGCGACGTTGGTGCAGATCTGGATCCCGCGCGCGCCGAGCTCGCCGATCGCGCGGTCCATCTCCGCAGCCGCGGCCGGCACGTTGTTCATCGGCAGCGACGCAACGAATGCCGGAAATCGGTCGGGCCACCGCCGGCACATCTCCGCCATTCCGTCGTTCGCGACGCGGGCGAGCTCGGGCGCGAGGTCCGGCCCGCCGAGCGCCTCCGGCGGTGGGAGCGAGAGGGTCAGCACCTGCTGCACGTCCGGGAACTGCTCGCGCAGCATCGCCACGCGCGCCTCGACATCCCACAGCAGCCGCAGGTTCGACATGCGTTTCACGAGACCGGCGTCCTTCGAGTGCTGCTTCATAAGCTCGAGATAGCGCGCCGGCATCACGTGGTTGAAGATGTCGATCTTCACTTGGGGTTTCGCTCCCTCCCGGGCGCACATGGTAAACCGCGTGGCGCGCCCGACCGGCGGGCGGCTCTGCTGCGGCGCGGGCACGCGGCCTGTCGAATCGCAGCCTCTTGCCATTTGTGAATGTTGTAACAAGTCGTTTCGGGCGGTGCACCGAGTCGCGTTCCGCGGCATTATGTGCAGCATGAAGGTGCTGCACGCCGCCGTGGGAGTCGTGGTGTTGCTCGCCGCAGTGGCCGCGAGTGATCCGTCGTTCGCAGGTGGCTCACGCGTCCGTGTAGGCGTGGTGGTCGGCGCTCCAGTCTGGGGGCCGGCCTGGGGTTGGCGCGCAGGCTGGGGTCCTGGTTGGGGCCCTGGTTGGGGCGCCGGTTGGGGTCCTGGTTGGGGCGCCTGGTTGGGGTCCCGGTTGGGGTGGCTGGGGCCCGGGTTGGGGTCCCGCGCCGGTCGTGGTCGGCGTTCCTTCGAGCCCCGTGTTTATCGAGCGCAGCGACGTTGCGCCCGCCCCGGTCCCCCAGCAGCCTTCGCCCCGCCACCGCCACAGCAACAGCAACAGCAGAGCCACTACTGGTATTACTGCCCCGACTCGAGAGCGTATTACCCGTACGTCAGGGAATGCGCCGGTGGATGGGAGCGGGTCGCCCCGCAACCGCCCTCCTGACCATGCCGCACCTGCTGCGGCGACTTGCACCCGTCGCGCTCATCCTGGTTGGCGCATGCGCGACCATTCCGGCGGGGCCGCAGGTTCTCGCCCTCCCCGGCAGTACCAAGACCTTTGACCAGTTCCGCGCCGACGATGCGGTGTGCCGCCAGTACGCGCTCGAGCAGGTTTCGGGCGTGGCGCCATCGCAGGCCGCGAACAACGCCACCGCCGGCGGGGCGGTAGTGGGAACGCTGGTTGGCGCCGCGGCAGGTGCAGCGATCGGCGGTGGCAGCGGCGCGGCAGTTGGCGCTGGTGTCGGGCTGCTCGGCGGCAGCGCGGTCGGCGCGGGCTACGGCTACGACGCGGGGTACGCGGTGCAGCGTCGTTACGACTACGGCTACCTGCAGTGCATGTACGCGAAGGGCAACAAGGTGCCGGTGTCACGGTCATACGTGCAGCCGCGCGAGCAGGCCGCCTATCCGCCGCCGGGCTCCGGCTATCCCCCGCCCCCGCCCCCGAACGCGCCGCCGCCCGGCGCCGTGCGTTGACGGCGCTCAGCGCCTCAGGATCCGTTCCACCTCGGCGAGATACTCGCTCGCCTTGAGCTCGTCACCGACCGAATGCGTCGCAGCCTCCTCCAGGAGGCGGCGGATCGACTGCAGGCCTCCGGTCAGCCAGGCCCGCTTCGGGTTCTCCGCGTACAACGTCCGTTTCAGCGTGGTGAGCTCGTCGTATAGCTCGCGCAGCAGCGGATCGTCGCTCCGCGTGCGGTCGGCGCGCTTCACCAGGGCGGCGACCAGGGTCCGGGCAGCCTCCGGGTCGAGGTTCGGATACAGCACCTCGTCTTCCTCGGGCGGCGCGACCTGCTTGGGCGATGGCGGCGGCTCCGGCGCCGCGCTCCGCACGGCACGCGGCGGGCTCGGGGTGCGCGTGGGGGGCCCGTCGATGCGCAGCGGTGAAGCCCGGCGCGCCGGCGGAACCGGTGCGTTGCGTGGTGGAGGCGGTGTTTCGCGTGGCGGCGACGCGGCCGGCCGCGCCGCCACGCGCGGCGCAGGTTCGGCGGCCGCGGCATTGTGCGCGCGCAGCTCGACGGGCTTCCGCTCGCGTTCGACGACCGGCTCGACCCGCGGCGGCGGCGCAGCGCCGCGCTCCGGCTCCGCCGACATCGGGTAACGCGCGGCATTCTTCGCCAGCTTTCTCCGGATCGCCTCGTCGAGATCGATGCCCAGCCGATCGGCGAGATGCACGGCATGCAGCACCGCGTCCGCGATGGCGTCGGCGGCTGCCTCCCGGCTCTCGGGGCGGCTCACTGCCTGGTCGGCGTCCCCCGCTGACCACTTGAAGAGGGCCAGCAACGCGCCCGCCTCGGCCGCAAGTGCCATCGACAGGTTCTTGGGCGTGTGCAAGGGGTCGAGGCCGCGATCGACGACGAACGCCGCGAGCTCCCATTGCAATGCCTTGATGTCCATGCGCTTCTCCCCGATGACAAAGCCTTGCGGCGGATGATGCCCGGTCCCCGGCGCGCCGCGCCAGCGCCGGATGCGCAATTGGCGCACTAAATCTCGCGCCAACCGGCCAGCAGCGGGAAATAGAGACCCAGCCGGCTCGCGCCCCCGAGCGCCCGGCCATAGCGCTCGAGCTGGGCCGCGTAGCGGCTGCGCTCCTGGTCGAGAAATGCGGCGGCGTCCGCACCCTCGTGAGTGCTGGTCTTGTAATCCACGATCCAGCGCTCGCCGGCGTCCGTCTGGAACAGCCGGTCGATCACCAGGCGCTGGACCACGCCCTCGGCGAACGCGGTGACGCGATGCTCGGTCACCGCGTGCGGGTGCGGGCCGAGCACCCAGCGCCCACGCTCGTCCGCGATCGCGATCCGCAGCGCCGCGAGCGCGCGCTCGGTTGCACCCTCGAGCTCGCTCGCGCGCACTCCGCGCACGGCGAGCTCGTTCCGCACGCTCGCGCGCAGCCGTCCCACCCGCGCCTCGTCCCAGCCGGCGAGTCGATCGTCGGCGACGTGCTGCAGCCACCGGTGCACCACGCTGCCGACGTGCCGCGCGGTCTCGCCCACCCAGGAGTACTGGATTGCATCCAGCGCCTGCGCTGGCGCCGCCGGCGCGCGCCAGGCCGGCGCGGGAGGCGGATCGGGGAGGCGCCAGTCGGCAGCGAGCCGGGCGAGGTCCTGCGGCGGCGGCCGGGCAAGCGCTGCGCCATAGGCCATCGCCGGCGCGGCCGCAGCCGCCTCCCGGAACCGCGGCGCGACGACCGGCCAGAGCTTGGCGAGCAGCGTCCCGGCACCCGGCGCGCGCGGATCGCCGTGCTGGTCGCGCTTGACCTCTCCAAGCAGATGCAGGCGGCAGCGGGCGCGCGTGGCGGCGACGTACAGCAGGCGCGCCGCCTCGTGCTCCGTGCGCTCCGCGTCGATCGCGCGCAGCCGCCGGTAGATCGTTTCGTTGCCGGCGCCGGTCGCTTCGATGGGCGCGACCAGCAGCTCCGTTCCCGCGCCCGCCTCCCGCTCGGTCCAGAGGAAGAGCCGCGTGTCCTCGGCGCGCGGCGGCCGCCCGAGACCGGGGACGATCACGTGGTCGAACTCGAGGCCTTTCGCCTTGTGGATCGTCATGATCTGCGCGTCGGTCGCGCCCGCGTGCACGTCCGGCAGCGCCCACAGCGCGGCGATCCGCGCCTCGAACTGCGCGCGGTCGCGCAGCTCGCCCGCCGCCTCGGCCTCCTCCAGCGCGTCGAGATAGGCCGCCGCGTCCTCGAGCGCGGTGTCGTCCGCGCAGGCCGGCCCGCCGAGCGCGAGCCATGCGTTCTCGACCTGCTCGCGCAAACCCGTGCGCAATCGCCCGGCGACGAGACCGGCGAGCACGGTGCGCGTTCTGTCGAGCCGCGCCGCGCCGTCGGCGCCGACCCGCGCGAGGCGCGCGTCGTCGTGCAGGAGGTCCCACACGGTGCGCCCCTCCGTCCCTTCGGCCAGCGCGCAGAGGTCGGCAAGGGTGAGCCCGCACCACGGCGCGCGAAGCACCGCGAGCCAGGCCAGCCGATCGGCCGGATGCGCCGCCGCGCGGGTGAGTGCGAGCAGGTCCTGCACCACCGGCCGCCGTCCGAGCTGCTCGATCTCGATCGCGCGGAAGCGCAACCCCGCTGCCCGCAGCCGCGGCACGATGCGCTCGAGGTGGCTGCGATTGCGCACGAGCACGGCGACGGTCCGGTCCGGATCGCGGCCTTTCACGCCCTCGACGAGCTCGACGACGCGCGCCGCCTCGCCCTCATAGTCGCCGTCGAAGAACGAATGCACCTCGACCGCGGCCCCGGCGAGCGACGGATGCACCGCGGTGCAGGGCGCGTAGGGCACCGCGCCCGCCGCGGCGTCCTCGCGCGCCGGCATCATCGGACCGAACGCACCGTTGACCCAGTCGACAATCCCGGCCTGCGAACGGAAGTTGGCGGCGAGGCGAACCGGCTCGAGCGCAATCGCGCCGATCCGCCCGCTCGCCCAGGTGCGGAGGAACTCCCCGACCTCGGCCTCGCGAAAGCGGTAAATCGACTGCATCGGGTCGCCGACCGCGAACAGCGTCCGGCCGTCGCCCGGCTGCCAGCCGGCGGCGAGGCGCGCAATGAGCTCGTACTGGCTGATCGAGGTGTCCTGGAACTCGTCCACCAGGATGTGCCGCACCTGGTAGTCGAGCGCGAGCGCGAGATCGGTCGGCGCGTCGTCGTCGCCGAGCGCGCGGAGCGCGGCCTGCGCGACCTCGGTGAAATCCACCTTCCCGCGCGCCGCGAATACGACGCGGAGCGCCGCGATCGCGTGCTTGAGGAGGTTTCCGATGGCTTCGAGCACTTCCCATTGCGCGTCGGTGTAGGACGCGGGTGGCAGCTCGTTCAGCGCCACGAACGCCGCGCGCAGCAGCTCGGCATCGGGGCCCGCTTCGAGCGCTTGCGCCGCCGGCGACTTCTTGCGCCATGTCCCGTCCTTCGTCAGCAGCGACTGCGCGAGCGCCTGCCATGCCTCGGGCCCGCCGGGCCGAACGCCCGGGTAGAGGGCCGCCGCGCGCTCGACCAGCCGCTCGCGTTCGTGAACGAGCGCCGTCTCGAGCGCCGCGCGGTCGAGCCGACGCAGTCGGAAAACATGCCGGATCCAGTGGTCGCGACGGCCGAGCATCCCGGCCAGCAGCGCCGCCACGTGCTCGACGTCGTTGTCGAGATAGCCGAGCAGACGCTCGACGTCGGCCGCCACCGGCTGGCCGGACTCGACCAACGCGACCGCCGTTCGCGCCGCCTCGAGATACAGGTCGGTCGCGTCCTCGACCATCTCGCGCGCGCCGCCGAACCCGGACAGGACCGGCATCTGGCGCGCGAGCGCGGCGCACAGCGCATCGATCGTTTGGATGCGGAGACGCGCCGGATTATCGTCGACTCTCCAATCCTCGCGACGGTCGCGTTCCGCCACCGCTCGCGCGAGCGCGAGCGTGCGCGCCCGGTGCGGGCTCTCCGGGCGCTGGTCCAAATGCGCGGCGGCGAGCGCGGCTAGCACGCGGCCGCGCATCTCGCCCGCCGCCTTCCGAGTGAAGGTGATCGCGACGATCTCTTCCGGCGCGTCGACCGTGGCGAGAAGCGCAAGGTAGCGCTGGATGAGGAGCTCGGTCTTGCCCGATCCGGCCGGGGCCTGCACGATGAACGAGCGCGTCGGATCGAGCGCGCGTTCGCGCGCCGCGGCGTCGGAGGTGTCGTCGGGCGCCATCTACTCTTCTCCAACGCCGGTTTCGAGCCGCTCGTGGATCCGGCAGAGGGGCTGCAGGTCGCATTCGCGGCAGGTCTGCAACCCTTTCTTGGGCGCAACGTCGGCGCGGCCCGACGCGAACTCGACCGCCAGCCGCTCGAGCTCGCCGCGCCAGAACGCGACTTGCGCGTTCCAATCGGCTTGCGCACCGCTCCGGCTTCCGGCCTGCGCCGGCGTCCCGACACCGGGCAGCAACCCTTCCAACCTCGCGAGCCCGACAAACTTCATCTCGCGCGAGCGGACCTGAGCGAACGCCGCTGCAGCTGCGCCGGGCTCGGCGGCGGTGGCGTAGATCGGCAGCTGCGGCTCGTCGAGACGCGCGCGCAGGATCGAGGCGAGCACCGGCGTCCCGGTCTTGTAGTCGATCACGATGCGCTCGCCCGACGCGGTCTCGTCGACACGGTCGAGACGGACGGCGAGCGCGAGCGGCCCGACCACGACCGCGCGTTTTTCTTCCACCGGCAGCACGGTGAACGCTTCGCGGCCGCAGTCGATCTCGAGCCAATCGTCCGCAAGCCGCGCGAGACGGCCGCGCTCGATGGCCGCGAAGCGTCCGCGCAAGGTCGTCGGACGCCGCGTGCGGGCGTCGGCGATCGCCTCCTCGACTGCACGTGCGATCAGCGCGTCTCGTTCGGCCGCCGGAAGTGCCTCGAGCGCCCGCTTCGTTCCGAGCTTCCGCCACACCGCTTCGAGCACCCGATGCACGAGCGTGCCGCGCTCCATCGCATCGAGGCCGGCGTGCGGCGCCTCGATCGGTCCCGCGGCCAGCCGGCGCCTGGCGAACGCGCGGAACGGGCAGGCCGCCTGGTCCTTCAGCAGTCCGGTGCCGCCCCGGCTGCGACCGCCGGCCGCGAGCGCCGGCGCCTGCGCGTCGAGCACCCGCTCGATCGATGCGCTCCGGTGGATTGCATTGCGCCAGCTCCCGTACTCGGGTAGCGCCGGCGCGGTCTCGGCGAAGGATGCGATCAGCGGGCTCGGCGCCAGATCGCGGTCGCCCTCGCGCAGCGGATGCGACAGGACGACTTCGTCCGCGCCGGTCAGCCACTCGCCGGTAAGCCGCTGCGCGAACGCGAGCGCCGTGGCGGGCGTCGCGTTGGGAATTCCGGCGACCCGCTGCAATCGCAACGGCAGGAACGGGTTGGGGTTCGGTGCCGGCGGCCAGGCTTCGTCGGTGAGTCCGGTCACCCAGAGGTGATCGAACGCCATGCCGGCGGCCTCGAGCACGCCGAGCACCTGGATCGGCACTGCCGGCGTCTCCGGCTGGAACAAGGTCTCCCCGGCCATCCGCGTGAGCCGCGCGAGTGCAGCCTCGAATCCCATGCGTGGCGCGACTCTTTCGAGCGCGGCGAGCCGCGCCAGCACCTCGTGCCATTT
The DNA here is from genome assembly GCA_963754305.1 of uncultured beta proteobacterium. GTDB lineage: Bacteria > Pseudomonadota > Gammaproteobacteria > Burkholderiales > SG8-39 > DATEDA01. The sequence goes on from CAVWFR010000037.1 coordinate 197,810, forward strand.
CTGCAGTGCCTGGTACTCGTCCGACGCGAGACCGCGCTCGCCCGGGAAGCCGAGCAGCGCGAGCGCGTCGCCGAACCCACGCGCCCAGTCGGCGGGCGACCGCGCGTCGAAGAGTTGCTTGCGGAAGTCCGCGTAGGCGCGCAACCGCTCGGCGAGCGCGCCGCCGTCGGTGAGCAGCGCGGCGAGCCGGTCCAGGGTCACGGTTGGTTCGGCACGCCGGCGCAGCCAGGCGTCCCCGCGCGCACGCGCCTGGGCCTCGCTCTCCGCGAGCGCGAGGAACGGCGACCGGATCACGCGGCTCGCCTGCTCGAACGGCGTTTCGCGACCGGCGAGCTCGAGCGCGGCGAGGGCGTGCGCGACCAGCGGAAAGCCGGCGAGTGGATCGCCGAGCGAGACGTTGAACGGCAGCACGCCGCCGGCGCGTCCGGGGTCCATCGTCTCGGCGAGCGCGCGGCGGAGCCCGCGCTTGTGCCGGTGGAGCTCGGGCACGACGATCGCGATGCGCGCCGCCGGGTTCACCTCCAGCCGCGCGCGGGCCCAGCGGGCGGCAAGCGCGAATTCCGCGCGCGCATCGGCGGCGGTGACGCGGATAGCGTCCGCCGCTCGCTGCGGCGGGGCGCACCGCGCGAGCGCTGTGCCGCGCGCGGCCAGCGCGCGGAAAAGTGCGCCCTGCTGCGGGGTGAAGGCGTCGAACCCGTAAGCAACGAGCCGCGGCGGCTTTCTGACGCGCGGCTCGCCAAGCGCCGCGGCGGCCACCGCGGGAAGCCGCGCACGATCGGTGACGTGCTCGCGACCGGTCCATGCGGCGTAGTCGCGCGCCCAGCCGGCGAACGCCACTGCGTCGTCGCCAGCGAGCGTGCCGGGCAACCCGTCGGCGAGATCCCACGCATGAGCGAGAGTCCACGCCTCGCGCGCGAGCGTGGCGGCTTCCGGAATTGCGAGCAGCGCGTCGCCGATCCCGGAGCGCCGCAGAACGTCCTCCCAGAGGCTCTGCTCCTGATCGGGGGTCAGCAGGAGCGGCAGGCCCGCGGCGAGATCCGAGTGGAGCGCATCGTCGTAGAGACGCTCCACGAACGCCCCGTACGGAAGCACGTCGGCCGTCTCCCATACCGTGCGGCCCGACGCTTGCTGGCGGCGGTCGAACTCGGCTGCGAGCGTCTGCGCGAGCCGGCGATTGGGTGTGACGACCGTGGTCGCGCCATCGGGCGCATCACCGGACGCACCACCGGACGCACTACCGGACGCACCACCGGATCCACCACCGGGCGCGCGCGCGAGCCGGCCGAAGAGCTCGTCCGGCGAGAGCTCGAAGATCGCGTCCGCCATCAGCGCCGGATGATAGGTCAGCGAGGCGCGTTATGGGCCGCAGCGGTAATTGAGTGCGGGCGCGCGTCCGTGCCCGGCTCGGCGCCGAACGCCACTACGATGAGGATCGCCAGCGCACTCGCGATCGCAACCGCGCGATCGCCGAGCGACTCGTGCTGCTCCATGGATGCTCCCGGTATGAGGGATGCGGGGAGTATGCCGGGGGCAGTGGCTCAGGGGACGAGCCTGCGTGCCGCGACTCAATCCCCGTAACGCGCGAGCGCCGCGGCGAGCTGCGCGCGCACCGTATCGCGCAGGCTCGCCGGCGCGAGGACCTCGACGTGCGGACCGTGCCGCAGGACGTCCATCGCCAGCTCGCGCGCATCGGAGAACGGCAGCTCCAGCAGATAGCTCCCGTCGGGCTCGAAGCGGCCCTGCTGCTGCGGATGCCAGGCCTCGGCCGACACCCAACGGGCGCGCTCGGCGCTGAAACGCAGCGTCGCCCAGGTCGTCGCGCGACCGGAGAAGATGCCGTAGCCGGAAGCGAGCACGTCGTCGAGATCGCGCTCGGCGACCACCTTCGCCTTGCGGTCGGTGGGCACGGCCGACTGGATCGCGTCCACGGCGAAGCTCCGGAGGTCTTCGCGGAGATGGCACCAGGCGTCGCAATACCAGTTCTCGCGATAGTGAACCAGCCGCTGCGGGCTGATCTCCCGCTCGGTGCGTTCGTTCGAGCCGCGGCTCACGTAGGCGATGTGTAGCCGGCGGCGGTCGAGCAGCGCGTTGGCGACCCGCTCGAAGTGCGGCAGCGCGACCTTGCGCGCGCCGAGATGGATGAGGCGGATGCGCCGCTCGACCTCCTCGGCCTTGTGCTCCCCGCTGCCGAGGAGCGCGCGCAGCCGCGCGCGAAGCGGCTTGATGTGCGGCTCTAGCAATCCCGGCTGCAGGTCGGCGAGCAGGTGTTGCATCGTCAACAGCGCGCGGACCTCGGACGGATTGAACCACAGGCCGGGCAGCTGGTAGCGTTCGCCGTCGCCGCCCGCGAAGCGGTAACCGCCGGCGACTCGGTCCCACTCGATCGGCGCGTTGAGCCGATCGCGCATGTACTCGAGGTCGCGCTTGAACGTCGCGCGCGAAACGCCGAGCGAGTCGAGCAGCTCGCGCAGCTTTACCGTGCCGCGCGCGGCCAGGAGCTGGTGGATCTTGTAGAAGCGTTCGGTGCGGTCCATCGGCGCGCGGCGCGAATGCCAACCAGTTCACGTTTTGCCGTCATTGGCGGCGGGGATTGCAAAAGATTGTCACATGACGCGCCGGCACGCGGGAGCGCGTGGCAACGTTCGTCCCGTATCCCCTGCGGCAAGCGTTGGGCCGGCGAAAGCCGGCCCTTCTTTTTTGCGCGCAGCGAAGGGCATCGCCCACTCGTACGAACAAGGGAAGACGTCCCTTGTGTAGCCCTCATGGAAGAACAAGGGGCGAACCCCTTGTATCTCCCCCTCTCCCGGGCCGGCACTAGACGTTTGCGCTGTGACCCGCTCCCCCTTTCGCGCCCCTCGCACGACGGGCTGCCGGCACGTCTAGAATCCGCCCGGGGTCGCGGTCGACCGGAGGAGATCGGGATGACGTTGCCGTTTTTGCGCCGCGCGCTGCGGGCCTCGCTGCTCGCGGCCGGCTGTGCGCTCCTCGCCGGCCTCGCCCACGCGCAAGGCGGCGCCTATCCGAACCGAGTGGTCCGCGTGATCGTCCCGTTCGCCGCCAGCACGTCGCCCGACGTCGTGATGCGCATCGTGACGCCTAAGGTCGCGGAGCTGTGGGGCCAACAGATTATCGTCGAGAACCGGACCGGCGCGGGGGGAAACATCGGCGCGGCCGCGGTGGCGAACGCCGCACCGGACGGCTACACGCTGCTCTACACGATCAACTCGACGATCTGCGCCAACCCGCATCTCTACCCGAGCCTGCCCTACGATCCGTTCAAGAGCTTCGCGCCGGTCTCTCTCATCGCCAACCTCGGCTACGTCCTGATCGCGAAGCCCGGCCTCCCGGTCCGCACGCTGCCGGAACTGATCGCGTTCGCAAAAGCGAACCCGGGGAAGCTCAACTACGGCTCGGGCGGCAACGGCGTCGGCAACCACATCGTCATGGAGCTCCTCGCCGGGATGGCCGGCATCACGATGCAGCACGTGCCGATGCGCACCAACACCGTCACCGCGGTGATGACCGGCGAGATCGACCTCGTCATGAGCCCCTACACCACCGGGGTGCCGGCGGCGAAGGGCGGCAAGGTCCAACCGCTCGGGGTCTCGCTGGCGAAGCGCACCGAGCAACTGCCGGATCTGCCGGCGATCGGTGAAACGCTTCCCGGTTACGTCGGCGACGCGTGGCACGGCCTGTTCGCGCCCGCCGGCACGCCGCCGGCGATCGTCGACAAGATCCAGGCGGATTTCGCGCGGGTGCTCGCGATGCCCGACACCCGCAAGCGGCTGCTGGACATCGGCCTGGAGCCAATCGGCTCGACCCCGGCCGATTTCGCCGTCGTGATGAAGCACGACTACGACAAGTGGGGCAAGGTGATCCGCGACGCGAACATCAAACTCGATTGACGGAGACGCAAATGACGAAGTGGCAGTACACGAAAGGGCTGCACGAGATCGGCAACGGCCTGCACGCCTATCTCGTCCCCGACGGGAGCTGGGGATGGTCCAATGCCGGGCTCGTCTCCGACGGCGGCCAGACGCTGCTCGTCGACACGCTCTTCGACCTGCCGCTCACCCGCGAGATGCTCGCTGCGATGCGCGACGCCGTCCCGGCCGCGAAGCGGATCGGCGCACTCGTCAACACCCACGGCAACGGCGACCACACGTTCGGTAACCAGCTCGTCGAGGGCGCGCGGATCATCGCGGCCGAAGGCTGCGTCGACGACATGAAGCACCGCCCGCCCGAGCAGTACGCCGGCTGGATGAAGGAATGGCCGAACATGGGGATGGCAGGCCGTTTCTGGTACGAGGTCATCGGCTCGCGCTTTGATTTCAGCGGGATCCGCCTCACGCTGCCGAACGAAACCTTCAAGGGCGAGCTGACCGTCGAGGTCGGCGACAAGACCGTCAAGCTGATCGAGGTCGGCCCGGCGCACACGCGCGGCGACGTGCTCGTCTACCTGCCGAAGGAACGCGTGGTCTACACCGGCGACATGCTCTTCGTGGGCGGCCATCCGGCGGTCTGGGCGGGACCGGTGTCGAACTGGATCAAGGCGTGCGACACCATGCTCGGCTGGGACCTCGACGTCGTCGTCCCCGGTCACGGGCCGATCACCGACAAGTCGGGCATCCGCGAGCTGCGGGACTATCTCGCCTACCTTCTCGCCGAATCGCGCAAGTGCTACGACGCCGGACTCACGTTCCAGCAGGCGGCCGACCGCATCTCGCTCGCCCGCTGGAACTGGTCCGAGGAAGAGCGGATCTACGTCAACGTGCACGCGTGCTACCGGGAATTCGCCGGTGCTTCCGCCGAACGCCCGGACGTGATGGAGATGCTGGCGCTGATGGGCGAGCGCCACTTCCGCAACCAGGCGGCGCAGTCCGGCTCGCGTGCGGAGACGGCACGGTGAAGCTCGCGACCTTCACTGCGCCCGGCGGCGCGCAGCACATCGGTGCGTTGCTGCCGGGCGAGCGACGGCTCGCCGACCTGACGGCGTGCGACCCGGATCCCGTCTTCGCCGGCATGCTCGCCCTCATCGACGGCGGGGCGGCCGCGCTCGAGCGCGCGAAGTCGGTCGCCGCGAAACCCCGGGTGGTGCACGATCTCGCCGCCGTCGCGCTGCTCGCGCCGCTGCCAGTACCGCGGCGCCTGCGCGACTTTCTCTGCTTCGAGCTGCACGTGCGCCAGTCGCGAGCCAACCGCTACCTCTTCGGCATGGGGACCGAGCGGCTCGATCCGGCGAAGGTCGAGATCGCCAAGGTCTGGTATGAGCGCCCGGTCTACTACAAGGGCAATCCGTTCAGCGTCGTCGGCCACGGCGCGGAGGTCCACTGGCCGTCGTACTCGCGAGTGATCGACTACGAGCTCGAGATCGGCGTCGTCGTCGGACGCGGCGGCAAGAACATCCCGCGCGCGGACGCGCTGTCGCACGCTTTCGGCTACACGGTGTTCAACGACTTCTCGGCGCGCGACGAGCAGTACATCGAGATGCAGGGCACGCTCGGCCCGGCGAAGGGCAAGGACTTCGACACCGGCAATGCGATGGGGCCGTGGATCACCACTGCCGACGAGCTCGGCGATCCGCAGAACCTGACCATGATCGCGCGCATCAACGGCGAGGAGTGGTCGCGCGGGAGCTCGCAGACGATGCGGCACGGGTTCGCGGACATCATCGCCTACGCCTCCGCCGATGAAACGCTCTATCCGGGCGAAGTCCTCGGCTCGGGTACGGTGGGCGGCGGGTGCGGGAACGAGCTCGGCCGCTTCATGAAGCACGGCGATGCGATCGAGCTGGAGGTGAGCGGGATCGGCGTCCTGCGCAACACCATCGTCGCGCCGCACGTGCGCGTGCCGCCGCAGATGCCGTTTAGGTGAACCCGCAAGAAGCCGGCGCGAGCGCCCGCGCGTAGTTTGCGCGCGGGCGCGCATACGCGATCAGACCTCGGCAGAACGGGTCAGACCGCGAACTCCCGCAGCAGCCTGCCCGCCCGCGGCGCAGCCGGAATCGGCCCGCTCTCGTCCACCACCCGCGCGCCGTTCACCCACACGCCGTGCACGCCGATCGCTGGGGTGACGAGCCGCGATGCACCCGCGGGCAGATCGAACACGCGCCGCTTCGGTCCGCGCCCGACGGTGGCGGGGTCGAACAGGAGCAGATCCGCGGCGCAGCCCTGCTCCAGGCGGCCGCGGTCGGGGATGCCGAACACGCTCGCCGGATCGCTCGTGAGCTTGCGCACCGCTGCCTCGAGCGGGAGCACTCCCCGCTCGCGCACCCAGTGGCCCAGGAGATGCAGTCCGAAGCCGGCGTCGTTGAAGAACGTGAGGTGCGCGCCCGCATCCGACAGCGACACCAGGCTGTGCGGATGCCGGATCAGCCGCGCGACCGCATCCTCGTCGGAGTTGAGCAGCAGCGCGGCGAAGACGGTCGCCAGGTCCTCCTCCAGCGCAAGATCGAGCAGCGCATCCAAAGGATGCTTGCCCTGATCGCGGCCGATATCGGCGAGCGACCTGTTCTCGAGCGCACGATGCGCCGGTAGCGCGCTTTCCACCACGAGCACCTTGTCCCACTCGCCGCTGAACAGGCGGAACACCGCGGGCTCGGCGAGCTCCGCGCGGATCGCATCGCGAAAGCCCCGGTCGGCGATTGCGCGCTTGAACGTCTCGCCCTTCTGCCCGAGCGCCGGCTGCCACGAGCTGAGCCCCTCGAACGGATACGGCGCCGCCAGCGTGAAGTCCATCGTGAGCGGACAGCAGGAGATCGCGCCGGACATCCGCCGCCCACGCGCGTTGGCCGCGGCGATCTCGTCGAGATCGCGGAATGCCGAATCGGGGCTCATATTGCTGTGAAGGAGCGCCGCGACGACCACCGGCCGGCCATTCCGCGCGGCCACCTCCTCGAGGAAGCTCACCTTGGTGTGACCACCCTTGGTCAGCATGAAGACGCCGCGACCGCCAAGCGCGCCCGTGAGCGCCAACAGCTCCGCATCGTCGGCGAGCCGCGACGGCATCGGGATGCCGCCGTCGCCGTTGTGGGCGGGCGACGTCGAGGTCGCGAAACCAATCGCGCCCGCGTGCATGCCCTCGGCTACGAGGGTGCGCATCGCCTCGATCTCCGCCGCGGTCGCCGCGCGCCGCGCCGCATCCTCGCGCAGGACGAACGTGCGGACCGACGAGTGCCCGACGAAGGCGGCGAGGTTCAGCCCCGCGCCGTTGCGCTCGAGCATCGCCAGGTACTCCGGCACCGTCTCGAACTCCCAACGGATCCCGGCGCGCAGCGCTTCCAGCGACATGCCCTCGACGTTGGTGAGGTTGCGCATCGTGAGATCGCGATCGGCCGGCCGGCACGGGGCGATCGTGAAGCCGCAGTTGCCGATGATCGCGGTGGTGACACCGGCCGCGGTCGATGCGGCGAGATCCGGGTCCCAGGTGACCTGGGCGTCGTAGTGGGTGTGATTGTCGATGATCCCCGGCGCGAGCGCGAGGCCGCGCGCGTCGACGATCTCGCGTCCCGAACCGACGTCCTCGCCGATCGCCGCGATCCGGCCGGCTGCTACGGCAAGGCTGCCGGGCCGCAGTGCGGAGCCCAGGCCGTCGACGATGAGGGCGTTGCGGATCACGAGGTCATGCACGGGGCGGCTCCGGGAGGACGGCGCGGGGGATGGTACGCCAAGTTCTGCGGTGCGAGCCCAGCGCAGGCGCGCGGTCCTCGCGCTCCCCGCAGCAACCTCGTGGCACTGATCGCTTGCGGGGGAATGCCACTTGTCCGCCTGGGGCTCGTTACGCACGGGTTGGTTCGTGGATCGCATCAAGAGTGGACACATCTAGCCAATCGCCACCGCGGCCTCCGCGCTTCGGGTACCCTTCGAGCCTTCGCGAGCCGGAGGATCCCATGCCGCATGCCACCACCAGCGACGGCGTGAAGCTCTACTACGAGGAGGCGGGCAGCGGCCAGCCGCTCGTGTTCGTGCACGAGTTTGCCGGCGACCACCGCAGCTGGGAGCCGCAGATGCGGTTCTTCTCGCACCGCTACCGCTGCGTCACCTACAGCGCGCGCGGCTATCCGCCCTCGGACGTGCCCGACGGCCTCGAGAAGTACTCGCAAGCGCGCGCGCGCGACGACGTCGTGGCGATCCTCGATCACCTCGGCTTCGAGAAGGCGCACATCGTCGGCCTGTCGATGGGCGGCTTCGCGACCCTGCACGTCGGGCTCGGGCATCCCCATCGCGCCCGCTCGCTCGTCGTGGCCGGCTGCGGCTATGGCGCGCAGCCGGGTGAGGAGGAAAATTTCCGCGCCGAGGTCGAGGCCGCGGCGCAGATGTTCGACAGCCAGGGCGCCGTCGGCGCCGCGCCGAAGTACGGCGACGGTCCGACGCGCGTGCAGTTCAAGAACAAGGATCCGCGCGGCTGGGGCGAGTTCATCCAGCAGCTCAAGGAGCATTCGCCCAAGGGCTCGGCGATGACGCTCCGCGGGGTGCAGAAGCGCCGCCCGCTCCTCCACCAGCTCGTCGACGGGATGAAGAAGATCGAGGTGCCGACGCTGGTGCTGACCGGCGACGAGGACGAGCCCTGCCTGGAGGCGAGCCTGCTGATCAAGCGCTCGATCTCGACCGCGGGCCTCGCGATCATTCCGTGCGCCGGGCACACGATCAACATCGAGGAGCCGGAGGCGTTCAACCGCGCGGTGGCCGACTTCCTCGCCGCGGTCGAGGCCGGACGCTGGCCGCGGCGCGATCCGCGGGCGGTGGTGGGCGGCAGCATCCTCGGCTTCGGGAAGAAAGCGTAGCCTGCGGCCTCGATCTAGGGATTCTAGGGGGACCTTTCCCCCTTGCTCTACATAAGGATTGCAATGGAGCTGGGACTCGCAGGCAAGACCGTCCTCATTACCGGCGCCTCCAAGGGCATCGGGCTCGCGTGCGCGCTCGAGTTCGCCCGCGAGGGGTGCGACGTTCATCTCGTGTCGCGCGACCAGGGACGGCTCGATGCCGCACGCGAGAGAGTCCGCGCGGTGCGCGACGTGAAGGTCGCGCTGCACGCCGCGGACCTGCGCGACAGCGCCACCGTCAAGCGCATCGCCGCCGAGTGCGCCGCGGCGGACATCCTGGTGAACAACGCCGGCGACATCCCCGGCGGGCCGATCGGCGATATCGACGAAGCGCGGTGGCGGCACGCCTGGGACTTGAAGGTCTTCGGCTACGTGAACATGACGCGCGAGATGATCGGGCACATGCAGACCCGCGGGCGCGGCGTCATCGTCAACGTCATCGGCATGGCGGCCGAGAAGCCGAGCTGGGAGTACGTCTGCGGCGCGACCGCCAACGCGGGTCTCGCGGCGTTCACCAAGGCGCTCGGCGGGAAAGCGCCCGAGTTCGGCGTGCGCGTGGTCGCGGTGCACCCGCCGGCGACGCGCACCGACCGCATCACCGCGCTGCTGAAGACGGTGGCGAAGAGCAGGTACGGCGACGAGTCGCGGATCGACGACGTGCTGAAGGACGGGAGCTTCGGCAAGGTGATCGAGCCCGAGCAGGTCGCCGACACGGTCGTCTATTTCGCGTCCGACCGGGCGAAGCACCTGTCGGGCGTCGTGCTCAACCTGGGGGCATGAGGGTAGTGACGGAATTAAAGCGCGTGTTGCCACAGCATTCAGCCATCAAGGTACGGAAGGTCCGTCGGCAGCTGCTCGCCGGCGCGCTCGCGCTCGGCCTCGCGTGCGCCGCCGGCGCGCAACAGGACTGGCCGTCGCGGCCGGTCACGCTGATCAACCCGTTCGCGGCGGGATCCGCGGTGGACGTCGTGGCCCGCCTGGTCGCGCAGAGCATGTCGCAGAATCTGGGCCGGGCGGTGAACGTCGAGAACCGAACCGGCGCCTCCGGCAACATCGGCACCGAGGCCGCTGCGCGCGCGAAGCCGGACGGCATGACGCTCCTCCTCGGCTCGCCGGGCAGCATGGCGATCAATCCCTATCTCTTCGCGAAGTTGCCGTACGACGCCGAGAAGGACTTCGTTCCGGTCGTCCACCTCGTCTCGTTCCCGCAGGTGCTCGTCGTGAACCCGTCGCTGCCGGTGAAGAACCTGGGCGAGCTACTCGCCTACGCGCGGAGCCAGCCGGGCAAGCTGAATTACGGCTCGTCCGGACAGGGCTCCACCTCGCACCTGGTCATGGAGTTGCTCAAGGCGGACGCGAAGCTCGACATGGTCCACGTGCCCTATCGCGGCGGCGCGCCCGCGATCCAGGCGCTGATCGCCGGCGACGTCCAGGTCGCGGTCGAGGGGCTCCCCTCGCTGCCCTCGCACCTCCGGTCGGGGGCCATCCGTCCGCTCGCGGTTACCTCGTCGAAACGCGCCCCGCTCCTGCCGGACGTTCCCGCGATCGCCGAGACCATCCCCGGTTTCGACGCCGCGGCATGGATCATCCTGTTCGCGCCGGCCGGAACGCCGCCGGTGATCGTCGAGCGCGCGGCGGTCGAAGCAAAGCGCGCGATGGAGGATCCGGGCGTGCAGGCCAAGCTCGCCGAGATGGGTGCCTCGGTCAGCGGGATCGGCCCGGCCGAGACCGCCGCGATGCACCGCCGCGAGCTGGCGAAGTTCAAGCGGGCGGTGGAGATCTCCGGCGCGAAGGCCGAATAGCGCCGGCCGGCGCTCAGCGAACGCGTTGAAATAGGAACAGGGACGTCATGCTCCGCCGCACATCGCTCGTCTTCGCGCTGTCGTGCCTGTGGTGCGTCGCCACCCCGTCCGCGGCGCACGCCAGCGCGATATTCGGTGCGGGGCGAAATAATGTCGATCTTTGAGTAAGTCTCGCAGTTTTCCGGCAACACGGCCCATTTGGGCTACGTGTTCTTGCTACGGAGCGCTCCGAGACCGGTCTGCACCACACCCATACTGGCATAGCGCGCGAACGAGAAGGCCATCTCGAGTGGCCTAATCGCTTGAACGGATTTGGAGCCTGGCGCGCCCGGCAGGATGAATCTGGCACCGATTGCGCGGCGGTCGCGAAGCGACCTGAAGGACGCTACTCGCGCTTCTCGGCCGGAATCGCGGTCGCCGGGCCCATGCCCCACACCTGGATCACCACCTCGCCGTCCTTCGCGCCGTCGTAGTGCACCTTGCCGGCGCGGTGGATGACGTAGCTGCCCGCCGGCGCGGGCACGGTGCTCGCGGGGTCGAATTTCTCGCCGGTGCCCATCCACCAGGTGCCGGAGATCACGGCGAAGAAGCGGTCGTTCTGGTGGAAGTGCGGGCGGCTCATGTTTCCCGGCAGCCACTTGATGCGCGCGACGTAGGGTCCGGGCTTGGACGGATCGCCGTAGAGAATCGCCTGCTCGTTCGTCCCGCTCGGATTCTTCACCCAGCGGATGTCCGCCGGCGCCGTGAAGTCGACCGCCTCGCGGTCGATATCGGCCAACGACGCGCCCGCGACAAGTGATGCGAGCGCGACGACGACGCCCGCCTTGAAAAGCGCCTGGACTCGCATGCCGGATTCCCTCCCTCGGCCAGTCGACGGCGCCATGCTACGCTGCCGCACGCATTCCATCCGGCCGATCGAAAGAGGACATCCGATGACGACGATCCTGGGCAGCGGCGAGCATCGCTATCGCGTGGTGGAAGACTGGGCGAAGCTGCCCGAGGGGTGGGAGCTCAAGGATGTCGCCGCGGTCGCGGTGGACAGCAAGGACCGCGTCTACGTGTTCAACCGCGGCGAGCACCCGATGATCGTGTTCGATCGCGACGGAGGCTTCCTCCGCTCGTGGGGCGAGGGGACGTTCCCGCGTGCGCACGGCCTGCACATCGACGCCGACGACATCCTCTACTGCACCGACGACGGCGGCCACTTCGTGCGCAAGTGCACCACCGAGGGCAAGGTGCTGCTCGAGATCGGCGTTCCCGGCCAGGCCGCACCGTACATGAGCGGCACGCCCTTCCATCGCTGCACGCACACCGCTCTCTCGCCCAAGGGCGAGATCTACGTGAGCGACGGGTACGGCAACGCGCGCGTCCACAAGTTCTCGCCGGACGGAAAGCTCCTCCTGTCCTGGGGCGAGCCGGGCACCGACCCCGGCCAGTTCAACATCGCGCACAATATCGCCACCGACCCGGAAGGCTGGGTCTATGTCGCCGACCGCGAGAACCACCGCGTCCAGGTGTTCGACGGCAACGGCCGCTACGAGACGCAGTGGGTCAACATGCACCGGCCCTGCGGCCTCTATTGCTGCCGCGGACGGAAGGCGCAATTCATCATCGGCGAGCTCGGGCCGGCGATGGCGGTGAACCGCAACCATCCCAACATCGGACCGCGTCTCTCCATCGTCGACGGCGAAGGCAAAGTCGTCGCGCGGCTCGGCGGCGAGGCGGGACCGGGCCTCGAGACGGGCAAGTTCGTGGCGCCGCACGGGCTCGCGGTCGACTCGCGGGGCGACATTTACGTCGGCGAGGTCAGCTACACCGAGTATCCGCGCCTGTTTCCGGATAGTGCGATTCCGTGGCGCATGCGGTCGCTGCAGAAGCTGCAGCGCCTGAGCTAGCGACAGGATCGCCGCCGCGAGGCGGCGATCCTCCTCAGATGGAAGAGTGCGAGGGGGTATGCCCTCTCGCATCGTGACAACTAGCAACCCCCGATGGTGACTGGCGCTTACCTGGTTCGCGCTTCGACACCCGGCGGATGCGCAGAGATCGCCACCGATGGGCTTTCGCCGGCGCCCTTGTCTGCCGGTATCGAGTGCAGCCACGGCGCCTTCCACTCCTTGAACGGCGGAAGCTCGCCCAGACCGCTATCCACCTTGTCGGCAGGCGTGCTGTACAACCACGTATAGGTCCAGCTCGCAAAAGGCGGCAGCGCACCGAGACCATTGTCGATCCGAGCCGCGGGCGACCACTGGCCGATATCTTCGCCAACCCCGGCCTGGTCGCCGGGAGCCGCATACGACGGTGCGCCGAGGACTATCGAGAGAACTGCCACGAGCAGCTGCTTTGCGTTCATCTTGCCCTCCCAAGGCATGTTGCAACTTTGGGGCTACGCTGAACGCAAGGGGCGTTCCAGACCGCCCCCTGCCGTGTGAACTTGTACTCAATGCTCACGCGACGACCAGGCAGCGCGAGGGTGGCGAGGGCGCAGTGCCCGCTTTTGGGACGGGCCGCGTCAGGCTAGAGCCGCCGCCGCGCGGCCGCGGCCATGTGCTCGCCGGCGATGAGCCCGAGGGGAAAGCATTGGCCGAAACCGTTGCCGGGCAGATAGCCGTCTCCGCCTTTGCCGGATAGCCCGGCGGCGGTGCCGCCCGCGGCGTGGAGCCCGGGGATCGCCGTGCCGTCGCGCCGCAAGACGCGCGCCTTGTCGTCGATCCGGAGACCGCCCTGCGTGTGCGCGAGGGCGCCCGTCACCCACGATGCGTAGTACGGCGGTTCCAGCGGTGTGAATTTCGTCCGTCCGAGCGGGTCGGCCGCCTCGCCCCGCGCGTAACGGCCGAGCGCGGCAAGCGCGGCTTCGAGCCGCTCGCGCGGCACGGTCGTCATCCGTGCCAGTGTCTCGACATCCGGGACGATCATGACCTTCCCCGCCTCGAACGCATCGCGATACGCGCCCTGGCTCGTCACCGCGTCGTGGATCCGGCGATCGTACAACTCCAGCGCGAGCCCCCCCGGTTGGCGGAGGACGAATGCCGCGAGCGCCGACGGGCCGATGTCCTCGCGGACGAAGCGCTCGCCGTCGCGATTCAGCATGATCGCGCCGAGCGACGGCAGCGCCATCCCGAGGCGCGTCTTGCCCGGCGGGTTCACGTGCCCCTGGCCCTGGTAGCCGTCCATCAACGCGACGTCGGCGCGGAGCCCTCGCGCCCATGCGATGGCGCAGCCGTCGTTGGGACCGGCCCCGATGTGCAGCGCGTCGGCCATCTCCGGGATGAACTCGCCGAGCAGGCTCCGGCTCCCGCCGAAGCCGCCGGTCGCGAGCAAGGTCGACGGCGCGCGGAGCGTTCGCGCTTCGCCGGCAACTCGCGCTTCGACGCCCGTTACGCGCCCGTGCTCGACGATCAGCCCATGGACTTCCGCGCCGTCGAGCATCCGCAGACCTGCCTGGCTCGCCGCCGCCGCACGCAGCATCGCATGCAGCTCGCGCCCGCTTTCCTTCGGCGTCGCATGCAGCCGCGGCAAGCTGTGCCCCGGCGCGGTAATCGTCGCCATGAGATGGACCGGGATGCCGAGCACATCGGCGATGAACGGCGCGACGTCGGTGGAGCGCGCGGCGACCGCGTCGACGATCGCCTCGTTCACCGCCGCCCCGCCCTTCGCGCGGATATCGGTGGCGAACAGCGCCGGGCTGTCCTCGATGCCGGCTGCCTGCTGATACCGCGAGCCTGCCGACGGGAACAGGCCGCCGCTCACCAGCAGGTTCGACGGCCCGCCGAGATCGCGCTCGAGCACGAGCACGCTCGCTCCGGCGTGGGCGGCGGCGAGCGCGCCCATCAGCCCGGCGGCGCCGGCACCGGCGACGAGCACGTCGGCATCGCGTTCGGGCGGCACGCCGTTCAATCCTGCCGCGCGATGCCGGCCTTCTTGATCGTGTCGGCCCAGCGCTCCACCTCGCCGCGCACGCGCGCGGCGAACGCCTCCGGGGTCGACGTCGAGGGCCGGACCGCCAGCGACTCGAAGCGAGCGAGGACCTCGGGCGCTTCGAGCGCGCCGGCGAAGGCCGTCCGCAGCGCCGCGACCGCCGCCGGAGGCGTGCCTCGTGGCGCGAAGATGCCGTACCACAGCGTGAACTCGTAGCCCGGTAGCGACTCGGCCATTGCCGGAACGTCGGGGAGCTGCGGCAAGCGCGTGGTCGTCGTCACCGCGAGCGCCCGCAGCTTGCCGCTCTTGAGGTGCGCGTTCGTGTCGAGAAAGCCGGCGACCGTCATGTCGACTCTGCCGGCGAGGAGATCGGTCATCACCGCCGACACGCCCTTGTAGGGGACGATGGTGATGTCGGTGCCGGTGAGCGCCTTGAAGAGCTCCGCCGGCGCGGTCGCGCCGCCAGAGCCGTACGTCAGACTGCCCGGCTTCGAGCGCGCGAGCTGCACCAGCTCCGCGACGCTGCGCGCCGGCAGGTCGGCGCGCACCGCCCACACCGTCGGCGAGATACCGACCTCGATCACCGGGGCGAAGTCCACCGTGAGCTCGAACCCCGGCGTGCGGAAGAGGCTCTGGTTCACCGCATGAATCGTCGACAGGATGCCGATCGTGTAGCCGTCCGGCGCGGCACTCACGAGCTGTCCGGCGCCGAGGTTGCCGGCGGCGCCCGGGCGGTTCTCGACGACGATCGGCTGTCCGAGGAGCTCACCCGCGCGTTGCGTGATCGTGCGCGCGATCACATCGGTCCCGGCGCCCGCCGCGAAGGGCACCAGCAGCCGCACCGGGCGCGAGGGGTAGGTCGCTTGCGCCAGCGCGGCGCTCGCGCACGCTGCGAGCGATACCGCGGTCAAGAATGCGCGCACGAGGCCGCGCATCACGCCTACCTCCCCGGCGCCGAAGGGTTCCGCACCGGCACCCGGAACTCATCCCGGATCTCGTCGAACAGATTGCGCACGGTGTACGCGTGTTTGATGCGCCGTCCCGCGCCGGGATCCTCGAGCTCGAACGACCAGCGCTGGCCGAAGCCGAGCGCCTTGTCGAGGCTCACGACCGTGCCGCAAAACACCAGGTAGTCGCGCGACGGCAGCGCGCGCAGCCGCGCGCGCAAGGTAGCGATCACGTCGTCGGGATGCAGGAATGCCGCCACCGGCACCTCCTGATAGAGCCGCTCGTCCACCCAGCTCCGCAGCACGCACGCATCCCAGCGCGCGCGCATCGGCTCGAACGGCCAGAGCACCGGCGCGAGGACGTTCGGACAAACCTGCTTGCTCCAGGGAATGCTGACGCGCTCGAGGGCGCGATCGCTGTGGTCGCTCCCGACGCCGACGTACACCCGGTCGGCCACCGCGACGACGATCTCGACCTCGCCGGAGGTCTCCGCGTCCTGCACCAGCACTTGGTCGCCGGTGGTGAGGGCATAGGGCGCGATCGGATAGATCCGCGGGGCCGGTACGTCGAAGGCGATGTGGATCCCCGCCTTCGCCACCTCCTCCTGGTGGGCGACCGCCGTCTCGGCGCGGCGCATCGCCGAGCCGAGGTTGTACATGCGCACGATCCGGAAGCGCGCGTCAGCGCCGTCGACCTGGACGGTAATCTCCATCACCGGGGAGTCAGCGGCCCTTGAACTGCGGTGTCCGCTTCTCCATGAACGCGGTGCGGCCTTCCTTGTAGTCGTCGCTCGCCCAGCAGGCGTCGATCTCCGCTGCAGCGCATCGAGCTCGCGCGCGCCCGGGTCCTTGAGCACCTCGCGGATCGCGGCCTTCGCCGAGATGAGCGACAGCGGCGCGTTCTCGGCGACGAGCGCGCAGTAAGTCCCGACCTCGCGATCGAGATCGCCGGCCGGGATCACCCGGCTGACGAAGCCCATCCGGAGCGCGTCCTTAGCGTCGAACTTGCGCGCCGAGTAGAAGATGTCGCCGGTGTTGGTGGCTCCGAGCACCTGGACGAAGCGGCGCATGCCGGTGAAGCTGTAGCCGAGCCCGAGCCGCGACGCCGGCATCCGGAACACCGCGTCGTCGGCGGCGAAGCGCACGTCGCACGCCGCGGCGAGCCCGAGCCCGCCGCCCATGCAGATCCCACGGATCTTCGCCACCACCGGTTTCGCGGCGAGGATGGGCGCCAGGTACGCCGCCTCCACCGCGCGGTTGTAGGCGGCGCGGCCGTCCTCGCTCGCGCGCTGGCTCTCGAACTGCGAGATGTCGGCGCCGGACACGAACGCCTTGTCCCCGTCGCCCGCGAGCACGACGACTCTCACTGCGGGGTCGGCGTCGAAGTCGGCCAGCGCCTTCGGAAGTCCGCTCCACATGTCGTAGGTCATCGCGTTCAGCCGCGCGGCGTTCGCGAACACGATCCATCCGATCGCGCCCTCGCGGCGCACTTTCAATTCGGGCACTCGTCGTCCTTTCCTTGGAGCCGCTACACGATCCGAGGGGCACGCCCCTCCTCGTTCCTTCCGAAGAAGAACCGCCGCCAACGCGGGCGCTTCCCTCCTCAAATCACGTGCCGCTCGCGCAGGCCTGCGATCTCCGTACGCTCGAGGCCCAACTCGCTCAGCACCTCGTCCGTGTGCGCACCGATCTCGGGCGGCGCGGTGGCGAGCGATGCGGGCGTGCGCGAGAGCTTCACCACCTGGCTGATCATGCGCACGTCCCCGAGGACCGGGTGCTTCACGCTCCCGGCAGCCTCGAGGTGCTGCACCTGCGGGTCGGCGAAGACCTGGTCGACGCTGTAGATCGGTCCGCACGGCACGCCGGCCTCGTTGAGGATCGCGATCCACGCGGCGCTCGAGCGCGTCGCGAGCGCCTCGTTCAGCTCGGCATTGAGCGGCCCCCGGTTGCGGGCCCGCTGCGGCTGGCCTTCGAACTCCGGCCGCGAGGCGAGATCGGCCCGCCCGATCGCCTGGCAGAGCCGCGTCCACATGCCGTCGCCCGAAGCGCCCACGTTGATGAACCCGTCGGCGGTCCTGTAGGCCGAGGTCGGCATGCTCGTCGGGTGATCGTTGCCGACCTGCTCCGGCACCTCGCCCTTCATCAGGTAGCGCGCCGCCTGGAAATCCATCAGCCCGATCCCCGCCTGCAGGAGCGACGACTGCACCCACTGGCCCTGGTCCGAGTATTCGCGCTCGAGGAGGGCGGTCAGGATCCCGAGTGCGGCGTAGAGCCCCGCCGAGACGTCGGCGATCGCCGCGCCGGTGCGCATCGGCCCCTCCCCGGGGGCACCGGTGACCGACATCAAGCCGCTCATGCCTTGCGCGATCTGATCGAAGCCCGGCCGGTCGCGGTACGGCCCGTCCTGCCCGAAGCCGGAGATGCTCGCGAGGATGATGCGCGGGTTGACTCTGCGCAGAGCGTCGTAGCCGATGCCGAGGCGATCCTTCACGTCGGGCCGGTAGTTTTCGACGACGACATCGGCGTCCCGGGCGAGCCGGAGGAAGAGGTCGCGCCCCTCGGGCAGCTTCAGGTTGAGCGTGATCGATCGCTTGTTGCGGTGGAGGTTCTGGAAGTCCGGCCCGTGCCGCGGCCCGCCCATGCCCTCGTTCGGATCGACACCGGGCGGCGACTCGATCTTGATCACGTCGGCGCCGAAATCGGCGAGCTGTTTCACGCAGGTCGGCCCGGCGCGCACGCGCGTGAGATCCAGGACGCGGAAGCGCGAGAGTGCGGACGAAGCGGGCTGGTGCGGCATGGCGATGACTGGTTAGAATCGCATGGAGAAGTTTGTGCTGCCGATCTGCGCTGCCGTGCCGGTACATTATGGCGGCGCACCCCTATCGCTGCAAGAAGGATCCGCATTCCTCATGACCCCTGCCGAGCTCGCCGAGATCCGCACCGCCGTCGCCAAGCTCTGCGCCGACTTCCCCGGCGAGTACTGGCGCGCGCTCGACCGCGAGCGCCGCTATCCGACCGAGTTCGTCCGCGCGCTCACGGCCGCCGGCTATCTGTCCTGCCTCATCCCCGAGGAGTACGGCGGCAGCGGGCTCGGCCTGAGCGCCGCCTGCGCGATCCTCGAGGAGGTGCAGGCGAGCGGCGCGAACGGGGCGGGCGCACATGCGCAGATGTACATCATGGGCACCCTGCTCCGTCACGGCAACCCGGCGCAGAAGAAAGCCTACCTGCCGCAGATAGCGACCGGCGCGCTGCGCCTGCAGGCGTTCGGCGTCACCGAGCCGACGGCGGGCACCGATACCACGTCGATCCGCACCACCGCGGTCCGGCGGGGCGACAAGTACGTCGTCAACGGCCAGAAGGTGTGGACTTCGCGCGCCGAGCACTCGGACCTGATGCTGCTGCTCGCACGGACGACCCCGCGCGAGCAGGCGGCGAGGAAGACCGACGGCATGTCGGTATTCCTCGTGGAGATGCAGGCCGCGCTCGGCAAGGGCCTCACGATCCGTCCGATCCGCACCATGATCAACCATTCGACCACTGAAGTGTTCTTCGACAACATGGAAGTCCCGGCCGCCAACCTGATCGGCGAGGAAGGCCGGGGCTTCCGCTACATCCTCGACGGCATGAACGCCGAGCGCATCCTGATCGCGGCAGAGTGCATCGGCGACTCTCGCTGGTTCATCGCGAAAGCGACCGCGTACGCGAACGAGCGCAAGGTCTTCGGCCGGCCGATCGGCCAGAACCAGGGCATCCAGTTCCCGATCGCGCGCGCGTACATGGCGATGCGAGCGGCGGCGCTGATGGTCGAGCGCGCCGCGTCGCTCTACGAGCAGAAGCTGCCGTGCGGCGAGGAGGCCAACATGGCGAAGCAGCTCGCCTCCGAGGCGTCGTGGCAGGCGGCCGACATGTGCCTGCAGACGCACGGCGGGTTCGGCTTCGCCGAGGAGTACGACGTCGAGCGCAAGTTCCGCGAGACGCGGCTCTACCAGGTGGCGCCCATCTCCACCAACCTCGTGCTGTCGTACGTCGCCGAGCACGTGCTCGGGCTGCCGCGCTCCTACTGAGGATGAGTCCGTTGCTGCTCCGCGCCCTGCTGCTGCTAGCGCTCGTCGCTCCTGCCGTGGCACAGGACTGGCCGCAACGCCCGGTGCGGGTGATCGTGCCGTTCGCCGCCGGCGGCAATACCGACCAGATCGCGCGCATCGCGGCCGAGCGGCTGACCGCGGTCTTCGGCCAGCAGTTCGTCGTCGAGAACCGCGTGGGCGCCGGCGGCGCGATCGCGGCCGAGCTCGTCGCCCGGTCCGCGTCCGATGGCTACACTCTGTTCGTCGCGGCGGTGTCGCAGATCGCGATCCTGCCGTACGTGCAGAAGGTGAGCTACGACCCGGTCAAGGACTTCGCGCCGATCTCGAGCATCGGCACCAATCCGTTCGTCCTCGGCGTGCACGAGTCGGTCCCCGCGACGACCTTGAAGGAGTTCGTCGACTATGCGAAGGCGCGGCCCGGGCAGCTCAACTACGCGTCGGGCGGGAACGGCACGATCGGTCATCTGTCGGGTGCGCTGTTCGTCTCGCGCGCGGACCTGAAGATGACGCACGTCCCCTACAAGGGCGGCGCGCCCGCGGTGGCCGATCTCGTCGCCGGCGTCGTGCAGATGTACTTCGGCAACGCCTCGGAACTGATCCAGCACAGCCGGAGCGGCAAGATCCGCCTGCTCGGGGTGTCGAGCGAGACGCGTGCGCCGCAGCTCCCGGAGGTTCCGGCGATCGCCGAGACCTACCCGGGCTTCCGCACCCTCACGTGGAACGGCCTGCTCGCGCCGGCGGGAACGCCGCCGGCGGTCGTGCAGAAAGTCGCCGCGGAAATGCGCAAGGCGGTGCGCGACCCGGCCGTCGCGGAACGGCTGGTGAACATCGGCGTCGATCCGCTCGGCTCGACCCCGGCCGAGTTCGCCGACGCGATCCGGATCGACAGCGTGATCTGGCAGGACGCGATCAAGGCGGCGGGGATGACGCGGGAATGAGCGCGACCGCCAAGCGCTGGCCTGCCGGCTCGACCGATGCGCTCGCGACCCGCGCGAAGATCGCGGTGGTCGTCCCGGCGACCAACACCACGGTGCAGCCCGAGTACGAGCTGCTGCGGCCGGCGGGCGTCACCAACCACGTCACGCGCATGCTGCTGCCGCCGCGGCCGGTCGACGACATGGACGTCTACCGCAAGGCACTGGCGACCGAAGAAGGCAAGCTCTTCGACGCGCTCGACCTCGTGCTGCCGTCCGAACCGCACGTCGTCGCGCACGGCCACTCGATCCATTCGTTCCGCGGCACGGTCGCGTCCACCGCGGACGACGTGCGGCGACTCGAGGCTTACTGCGAACGGCCGTTCATCACGCCGTCGATCGCCGTCCTGCGCGGGCTCGAGGCGCTCGGGCGGCCGCAGCACATCGGCATCGTCACGCCTTACTGGGCGCCGGCGGGCGAGGTCATCGCCGGCTTCTTCCGCTCCGCCGGTTATGCCGCGCTCGAGATCGTCAACCTGGAGGCGACCGGCCCAACCAGCGTGTCGAGGATCCCGGCCGAGCGAATACACGCGGCGTTCGACACGCTGGCGCAGCGCGGCGTCGACGCTTTCGTGCACGTGGGCACCGCCCTCCCCGTCACCGCGATCACCGAGGCGATCGAACGCAAGCACGGCCGGCCGCTGGTCGGGGTCAATGTGGCGACTTACTGGGCCGCGCTGCGCGCGATCGGGATCGAGGACCGCATCGCCGGGTTCGGGCGGCTCGTCGCCGAGCATTGATGAAGGTGGTCGTCGTCGGTGCGGGGCCGGTGGGCGCGGTCACCGCGCTCGCGATCGCGACACGCGGACTCGACGTCACCCTCCTGGAAGCCGACGAACGCTACGACGAGCGGCCCCGCGCCGCGACGACGCACGCATCGACCCTCGAGATGCTGCGCGAGCTGGGCATCGCCGACGACGTGATCCGCCAAGGGCTGGTATCGGCCCGGTTCCAGCACTGGGATCACGCCGCCGGGCGGCTCGTCGCCGAGTTCGATTACGGGCTGCTCGCGGACGAGACGCCCTACCCCTACGCGGTGCAATGCGAATCGCACAAGCTGGTCGCGATCGCCGAGGCGAAGCTCGCCACCCTGCCGAACGCGCGCGTGCTGCGCCGCCATGAGGTCGTGGACATCGTCGAGACCCGCGCGGCGGTCCGGGCAGTCTGCGCGACCCCCGGGGGCGCGGCCGAGATCGAGGGCGACTATCTCGTCGGCACCGACGGGGCGCGGAGCCTGGTGCGCAAGCACATGGGCGTCGCGTTCGACGGGTACACGTTTCCCGAGCGCTTCGTCGGGCTGACCACGCCGTTCGATTTCGAGCGCGCGCACGGCTACTCGAACCGCAACTACTTCTCCGACCCTGAACGCTGGGTGATGCTGTTCAAGGTCGCCGGCAACGATATGGCCGGGATCTGGCGCGTCATCTCGCCCGCGGAGGGCGACGAGCCGGATGACGCCGTGCTCGCCGAGGATGCGCTGCAGGCGCGTCTGCAGCATTTCTTCCCGCAGCCGGCTGCGTACGACATCCGCTATCGCGGCCTGTACCGGTTCCATCAGCGGGTGGCGTCGAGCTTCCGGGCCGGCCGGCTGTTCCTCGCCGGCGATGCGGCGCACGTCAACAACCCGGCCGGCGGACTCGGCATGAACAGCGGCATCCACGACGGAATGGAGCTCGCGGAGCTGCTCGCAGCCGTAGCAGCGGGTGCCGACCCGTCCCTGCTCGACCGCTACGACCGGCGGCGCCGGCCGCTCAACGTCGAGTTCGTGCAGGAGCAGACGGTCGCGAACAAGCGACGGCTCGAGGAGCGCGACCCGGTGGTCCGGCGCACGCATCTGGACGAGCTGGCCCGGATCGCAGCCGATTCCGCCCGGGCACGGCAGTTCCTGCTCCGCGCCTCGCTCATCCAATCGGTGCGTAAGGCGCGTACCATCGAGTGAGACCAAGGAAGGACGGAGGAGCCATGAATCGACGGGACATTCTCAAAGTGCTGGCGGCGGGCCCGCTGCTCGCGCCGTTCGGCGCGCGCGCCGCGGCGCCGACCGACATGAAGGGCGTGGAGTCGCTGCAGCGCGACTGGAAGACGCTGCTTGCCTCGGGAGTGGCCTCGCCGCTCCCCACCGAGCCGCTGAAGCGGTCGAACGAGGAGTGGCGAAAAGTCCTCACGCCGCCGCAATACAACATCCTGCGCGAGGAAGGCACCGAGCGCGCTGGAACGAGTCCGCTCAACGCGGAAAAGCGCCCCGGCGTCTTCGTCTGCGTCGCCTGCGATCTGCCGCTCTTCACCTCGGCGATGAAATACGAGAGCGGCACCGGCTGGCCGAGCTTCTTCACGCTCATCCCGGGCGTGTTCGGCACCAAGAAAGACACGCTGCTGATCTACCCGCGCACCGAGTACCACTGCATCCGCTGCGGCGGCCACCATGGCCATCTCTTCGATGACGGCCCGCGACCGACCCGGTTGCGTTATTGCAACAACGGCGTCGCCCTGCGGTTCATCCCGAAAACCGGCACCGCTTGATCGATTTCGAGACCGGGCGCCCGGTGACGATGGCGCCGCGGGGCGTCGTCACGTCGCCGCACTCGCTCGCCTCCGCGGCTGGCGTCGAGATTCTCAAGGCGGGCGGCTCGGCGGTCGACGCCGCGATCGCGACGTCGGCGGCGCTCGCCGTCCTGTATCCACACATGACGAGCGTCGGCGGCGATGCGTTCTGGCTGATCTACGACGCGCGGGCCGGCACGGTGCGCTACCTCGGCGGCGGCGGGCGCGCCGCGGCTAGCGCGACGATCGAGGCGTTCGCGCGACGCGGGCTGAGCGAAATCCCCTACCGCGGCGTGGTGCCGGCGACCCTGACCGTGCCCGGCGGGGTCGCGAGCTGGTGCGAGGCGCACACGGCATATGGCCGGTTGCCGCTCGCGCGCAACCTGGAGGCCGCGATCGGCTACGCGCGCGACGGATTCCCGGTCACCGCACGGCTCGCGCGCTGGATAGAAGCGACGGCCGCCGAGGGCGGCGTGCTCGACGCCGCAGCGAGTGCGATCTTCATGCCGGGCGGCACGCCGCCGCGCACCGGCGCGAAGCTCGCCAATCCCGACTTGGCGCGCACGCTCGAGGCGATCGCCGGCGCAGGCCGCGAGGGCTTCTATGGCGGCGAGACCGCGCGCGAGCTGGCGCGCTACGCGCGCGAAAACGGCGGTTTCTTCGACGAAGCCGATCTTCGCGCGCAGGACGCCGCGTGGGACGTGCCGCTCCTTACGACATACCGCGGCGTGAAAATCTACGAGACCCCGGCGCCGACGCAAGGCTTCACGGTGCTCGAGATGCTCAACCTGCTAGAAGCCTACGAGGTCGCGCGGTGGCCTTTTCTCGGCCCGGACCACGTCCATCATCTCGTGCAGGCGAAGCAGATCGCGTATCACGATCGCGACCGGCGGCTCGCGGATCCCGAGTTTGGCCCGGTGCCGATCGACCGGTTGGTCTCGCGCGCGTACGCCGACGAACGCCGCAAGCTGATCGACCCGGCGCGCGCGCTCGCCTGGGACCGGGTGCCCTCCGACGGCTCACTGCAAGGGGACACCGTGTTCATCGCCATCGTCGATGCGGACGGCAACGCGGTTTCGCTCATCCAAAGTCTCTACGGAATCTTCGGCGCCGGCGTCGTCGCGGGGCGGACTGGGGTAGTGCTACAGAACCGCTCCGCCTACTTCACGCTCGACCCGCGGCACCCCAACCGGCTAGAGCCGCGCAAGCGGCCGCTGCACACGCTGATCGCCTCGCTCGCATTCCGCGACGACAAGCTGTGGCAAGTGCTCGGCTGCATGGGCGCCGACGGCCAGCCGCAGATCCACGTGCAGACCTACGTCGCGACGATCGACTTCGGGCTCGACATCCAGCAGGCGGTCGAGACGCCGCGTTGGCTGTCGGGTCGCTTCTCGCTTCGCGAGCCGCGCGACCTGCTCAATATCGAGGCGCGCTTCCCGGCGGCGACGCTCGCCGAGCTCGAGCGGCGCGGCCACGTCCTCAACCGGTGGGGCGACTGGCACGAGCTCGCGGGACATGCGCACGGGATCGCCGTCGATCCCGGGAGCGGTCTCCGCTTGGGCGGCTGCGATCCGCGCAGTGATGGGGCAGCGATCGGGTACTAGATTGGTGCTCACGCTTCTTGCGTCACGCTCGGAACATCCTCATTTTGAGATGCTCCCCCCCGGCTCCATGCCCTGAGCCTTGATAACGGGCGTGGCAATCGGCCCGGTAAGGAACTTGATCAAGTCCCTCGCCGCCTCCGGCGCCTTTGAGTTGGCGGCGACTCCCGCCGTAAACGCGACATATGACTGGATCTCCGACGGAAGTGGGCCAACGAGCTCGACGCCAGGAGTCGTGAGAATCTGAGTCATGACGATGATGCCGAGCTCGACCTCGCCCTTAGCGACCAACTCGGACACGATGTCAGAGTCGGGTCGCGTCACTTTCGACTTGATGGCCTCGGCAATGCCGAGGTGCTCGATCAAGCGAGCGACATAAATGCCACTCCCGACGTCCTTAAGATAGGCGATCGACTTCGCGTCGAGCAACGCACGCTTGAATGCTTCAACGGAACTGATGTCGGGCTTGCGTGCGCCCGCGCGCACTTCGACTCCGATACCGGAGCGCGCAATGTTGGTACGCGTTTCGGCAATGATCCTGCCATCTCTAATCCACCGATCAAGCGGAGGTGAGCCGGTGATCATGACGTCAAACGGTTCTCCGGCATTGGCACGGCTCAGGAAGTCGTCGGGCAGACCGGCGAAGATAGTGACCTTGTGGCCCGTCGTGCGCTCGAATTGAGGGCCGACCTCCGCAAGCACGGTCGCGATCGCCCTTGCAGTCCAGACCTTGATCTCGGCGGCATTTGCAAAGTCGGCGTGAGCAAACAAGACCGTAAGTGCCAGTCCGCCTATCGCAGAGATCGCCCGATTCAACTTCATATGACGCCCGCTTGGACAACGATGCGTGATCGCCTTAGCTCAGCCGCGCTTTCGACTTGCCTATTTCACCGCCTGGCGCTCTAAGGCAGCACATGCATCGGCCGGTGCATGTGCTTGTTGGCTGTCATCGTCACGGACCTTATCGTTTGTGAGGCGGTATGGGCTTGATGGCTGCCGAGAACCGCGCATGGACTTTCGGATCAACGGGCCTGTGCTTGACCTTGGTGCTCCCTGGGTCCTTCCCAAGGAAGTTGTCGCCTTTCCAGTTCCTCGACGGCCTGACTGGTCTGGGAACAAATCCACCGCCGCAGTTCGGGCAGACGTTTTCCAGGACGTTGTCGACGCACGGGGCGCAGAACGTGCATTCGTAGGTGCAAATGCGCGCTTCCAGCGAGTCGGGAGGCAACGCCTTGCTGCAGTTCTCACAGGTTGGTCTGAGTTCGAGCATGCGATCCCTCTTTCGATAATCGGCTGACGCGCGCGTCCCCCGTAACGACGGGATCGACCCCAGCCCGTCCGTTCCAACCTGAGTTAGGCACCTGCATCCGGAGCGCCGTTGTCGCGCAACTCTGCCCATCTCAGCAAGGCATCGAGCGCGGGGCACAGAGACTGTCCCCAGGTCGTGAGGCAATACCTCGGGGCAGTCGCGCCCGATCCTATTCCCATCTACCGGCATAGGAAAAGCCGCGCCGGCATATGCAAAGATATGCCGCCATTAGCCGACCTCCAGTCGCTTCGCCAGCTCGACGAAGAAATCCAAGACTCCGCGGATTCGCCATCGCATCGGTACTCGCCACCTTCTCGACCGGCGCCCCGAGCAGAAGCTTGCGCACCGGCAGCTCCATCTTCTTCCCGGTGAGCGTGCGCGGCACCTCGGCGATCGCGTAGATCTCGTCGGGGACGTGGCGCGCAGACGCGATCGTGCGCACCTGCGACTTGATCTTCGCCTTCAGCGCGTCGTCGAGCACGTGGCCCGGCCGCAGCACCACGAAGAGCGGCAGGAACGACTTGCGTCCGAGATATTCGAGATCCACCACCAGGCTGTCGAGCACCTCCGGGCACTCCTCGACCACGCGATAGATCTCGGCGGTGCCCATGCGGATCCCGAACCGGTTGATCGTCGTATCCGAGCGCCCGTAGATCACCGACGTCCCGCGCTCGGTGAAGCGGATCCAGTCGCCGTGCCGCCACTTGCCGGGATAGAGCTCGAAGTAGCTCTCCCGGTAGCGCGCGCCGCCGGGATCGTTCCAGAAGTAGAGCGGCATCGTCGGCATCGGCTCGGTGACCACCAGCTCGCCCACTTCGCCAATCACCGGCTTGCCCGCCTCGTCGAACGCCTCGACCGCCACGCCGAGGCAGCGACACTGCATCTCGCCCGCCGTCACCGATGCGAGCGGCGAGCCGGCCACGAAGCCGCAGGCGATGTCGGTACCGCCGCTGATCGAGGCGAGCCAGAGGTCGCGCTTGACGTGCGCGTACACCCATTCGTACGCATCGATCGTCAGCGGCGAGCCGGTCGTGCTGATCACCCGTAGCCGCGACAGGTCCGCGATCTTCGCCGGCTCTACGCCAGCCTTCATCGCCGCCGCGATCAACGCCGCGCCGCACCCGAAATGATCGGCGCGGGTCTCGCTCACGAGCCGCCAGACCTCCCCCGCGTCGGGATAGGCCGGGTTGCCGTCGAGCATCACGATGGTGCAGCCGCCGAGCAGTCCGCTGACGAGCAAGGTCCAGACGATCCAGCCGGTGCTCGACAGCCAGAAGAAGCGCTGGCCGGCCCGCATGTCCTTGTGCAGACGCAAGGTCTTCAGGTGCTCGATCACGACGCTGCCGTGACCGTGCACGATCGCCTTCGGCACCCCGGTGGTACCCGACGAGTACACGATCCACAGCGGATGATCGAACGGCACCTGCTCGAAGACGAGCGGCGCCGCACGCGCGATGACCTCCGACCACGGCATCACGTGCGGCACGCCGTCGAGCCGCGCCTCCGCGTAGAGGTAAGGCAGGAACACCACGCGCTCGAGCGTCGGCAGCGCGCGCACGATCTCGGCGACGACCGGACGGCGGTCGAAGGGCTTCCCGCCGTAGCGGTAGCCGTCGACAGCGAACAGCACCTTGGGCTCGATCTGCTGGAAGCGGTCGACGACCGCGCCGGTGCCCATGTCGGGCGAGCAGCTCGACCAGATCGCACCTAGGCTCGTCACCGCGAGGAACGCAGCCACCGTCTCCGGGATGTTCGGCATGTAGGCGGCTACGCGATCGCCGGGCCGGACGCCGAGTGCGCGCAAGCTCGCCGCGATCGCGGCGACCTGCTGCTCGAGCGCCGCCCACGAAACCTCCGACGCGCCGCGGGTCTCGGACCGGGCGACGATCGCCGGCGCATCGGGCTGCGCATGCAGGAAGGCGTGCTCGGCGTAGTTGAGCCGGGCGCCTTCGAACCACTTCGCACCGGGCATCTTCCGCTCGTCCAGCACGCGGGTGTACGGCACCGAGGCGCGGATCTCGAGGAACTCCCACAGCGATGCCCAGAAGTCCTCCAGCCGCTCGACGGACCAGCGATGCAGCGCCGCGTAATCCGCGCACCGCACGCCCTTGCGCTCGGCGAGCCAGCGCATGTAGCGCGCGAGCTCGCTCGCCTCGGCCCGCTCGCGCGATGGTTCCCACAGCACGGTGCCTTCGGTGATCGCCATGCGCCCCTCGCTCAGCGCTCGTACAGCTTCATCACCGCCGCGGTGTCGAGCTCCGAGTACCCGAGGTGGGCGAGCATCCGGTAGAGCGACAGCGCCTCGCCCATCATCGGCACCGGCGCTTTCAGACCGCCTGCGAACTCGTTGACCATCTCGAGATCCTTCAGGAGCTGCCGCACGTAGCCCTGCGGCGCGAAGTCGCGCTCGACCATCCGCGGGTAGAGCCGCTGCAGCAGCGAACTGTCGGCATAGCCGCCGGCGAGGCACTCGGGCAGGCGCGCCGCGTCGATCCCGGCCGCCTCGGCGAGCACCACCGCCTCGGCCATCACCGCGTGGCCGCAGCCGACGATGAGCTGGTTCAGCATCTTCGCGACCATCCCGCTGCCCGCCGGCCCCATGTGCGTGAACCGGCCGGCGACGTCGGCGAAGAACGGCCGCGCTCGCTCGATCTCGCCAGGGTCGCCGCCCGCCATGATGGTGAGCGCGCCGGATCCGGCGGCCGGCGGCCCGCCGGACACCGGCGCGTCGATCCAGCCCGCGCCGGTCCGCTCGCGCAGTTTCGCGGCGAACGCCCTGCACTTGTCGACCTTGATGGTAGAGAAGTCGATCACCAGTTGTGGGGGCCGGACGACACTGGCGACGCCGCCCTCGCCGAAAACCGCTTGCTCGACCGCCTCGGTCGTCGGAAGATTGAGCACCACCAGGTCGACGCCCGTCGCGGCATCGGCAGGCGAGCGCGCCGCCGCCGCGCCCGCGGCGCATACCGCGTCGATTTGCGCCGGGACGATGTCGAACGCGCGCACTTCGTAGCCGAGGCCGAGGAGACGCTGGGTCATCGGCCGGCCCATCAGGCCGACGCCGACATAGCCGAGGCGGGGTTTGGTCGTCAAGAGTCACTCCATGCCGTAGATGCGCTGCGCGTTGTCCCGAAAGAGCGCTCGCTGCTCGTCCGGCGTGAAATCCGCCACGATCGCGCGGAAGCCGGAGTAGATCGTGTCGAAGGTACCGCACAGCCCGTCGACCGGAAAGTTGCTCGCGAACATCGCTCGCCCAGTGCCGAAGAGCTCGATCGTCGTCAGGACGATCTCCCGGTTCGCCGCCGCCATCCAGGGCTCGCCCGGAACGCCGAGCCCAGAGATCTTCACCGCGGCGTTCGGGCATGCAGCGAGCGCCGCCAGCGCGCGCTTCCATCCGGCGATCCCCGGGGCGCTGCGATCTACGGGCAGCCCCGTGTGATTGAGAATGATGGTCGTTTCCGGGTGCGCGTACGCGAGCAGCACCGCCTCGTGAAGGTGCCACCACGGCGTCTGGAGATCGAAGCGCAGGCCATGCCGGGCGAGCAGCGCGAACCCCGCGCCCCATCGTTGGTCGGTCATGCCGCCCGGCGCACCGTCGCCGGGCGCGGCGTTCGCGCGCGGTTTGTGGCGGATCCCGCGCACGAACGGGAAGGCGGCCTGGCGCTCGAGCACCGCCGCGGCATCGTCGCGGTCGAGCCGCGCCTGTGCGACGGCGACCGTCGGCAATCCCGTCTCGCGCCTCAGCCGTTCGACGTAATGCATCTCCCCCACCGGGTCGCCCGGGTCCCACTCCGTTTCGACGTAGACCGTTGCGATGATGCGCAGCGGCGCCGCATCGGTTAGATAGTGTGACGGGAGATACGGTCTCCGCAGCGCGCGATAGTCGCCGTAGCGGAACGGGATCGGCGGCTCGTCGCAGAGCCACGGATGATAGTTCGACCGGGGATCCCAGAAGTGCTGGTGCGCATCGACGATGGGGAGGGCCGCGGTCATGATAGGTTCGGAGGGCGTTGGATTATCGAGCGGTGACCTAAGTCGCGCCCGCCACGCTCCGCCGCGGTGCGCCATCCGCGCAGGATGCCGCATCCGCCAGCGGTCGGCGCGTCCGCCGGTGCAGTTCTTGCGTATGCTTAAACCAGGCGTCGGCCCAGGGCATCAGCGCCTCGCGAATGCCCACGGCCGGACCGGATATCGTTCGAGCCGTGGTGTTAGGACCGGGCTGTCGAGACCGACCGTGGGTCGAGGCGCCGAGTTCGGACTTGTCGACCCGCAACCTTGCAGGAGGTTGAAATGAACGTTCGTCGCTACTGTGTCGCCCTCGTGGCCGGACTCGCCCTCGCGCTCGCCGCGCTCTCCGCCGCGCGAGCGGCGGACGTTTCCGAGCCGGTGCTGCTCGTCGCCAAGCCCGAGCTCGGTGAGTTCTACCGCAGCACGGTGCTGTTCGCACGGCCGATGGGCAACGGCCGGCACGTCGGTTTCATCATCAACCGCCCGACGCCGATGACGCTCGGCAAGCTCTTCCCCGAGCACGCGCCGTCGCAGAAGGTGACCCAACCGGTGCTGCTCGGCGGCCCGGTGAACGTGGAGAGCATCTTTGCCGTCGTCCACCACGAGCCGACCCCCGGCGACAAATCGATTCCGCTCGCGCCCGACATGTCGCTCGCCTTCGACGTCGATACCGTCGACCGGATCATCGAGCGGGAAGGCAACGCCGCCCGCTTCTTCGTCGGCCTGGTCGTCTGGCAGCCCGGCGAGCTCGAGGCGGAGCTCCAGCGCGACTTCTGGTTCGTGATGAAGGGCGACAGCGAGATGGTGTTCCGCAAGTCGACCGACGGGCTCTGGGAAGAGCTTGTGCGCAAGTCGCGGGACATGCTCTAGCACCACTACCGACCGCATGCGGACCGAGGGGCGTGCCCCCTCGCTCCCGCCTCTGCTGCTACTTCGCCGCTTCCTTCTCCTTGAACGCCTCGCGCGCGAGCGCGAACGAGGCCATCCCGACCGGCACGCCGCCGTAGACCGCGGCCTGCAGCAGCACCTCGGTGATCTCCTCCTTGGTGCAGCCGTTCCGCAGCGCGCCCTTCACGTGCGACTTGAACTCGTTCGGCCGGTTGAGGACGGCGAGCATCGCGAGGTTGAGCATGCTGCGGGTCTTGCGCGGGATGCCCGGCCGGTTCCATAGCCAGCCCCAGCAGTACTCGGTGACCAGCTCCTGCATCGGCAGGCTGAAGGGGTCGGCGTCCTTGAACGCCTTCTCGACGTGCTCGACGCCGACCACTTCCTTGCGCGCTTTGAGGCCTTTCTCGAAGTTCTCGTTCGCCATGTCTGTCTCCTCGGGTTGAGCGGGTGGCGCGATGAGTATAAGGCGGCAGGCAAGCGCGCCTTCGACTGTCAGACCTCGACGCTCGTCACGTCGTAGACGAAGAGCCACTCGTAGCGCTCGCGCACGCGCTCCTCGCTCCACTCGGTGTCGACGTACCGCTGCCCTTCTGCGGCGCTCGATAGCGCGCGGCTATGGAAGCGTTTCGCGTTCTCCGCCGAGCCCTCGACCATCCGCCGGGTGCGGGCGCGCCGGGCGCGCTCGTAGCGTTGGAGCGCGCGCTCGACCTCCCCGCCGGACGCCTCGAAACACCGGGCGAGGATGTAGCCGTCCTCGATCGCCATAACGGCGCCCTGGGCGAGCGTCGGCAGCGTCGAGTGGCAGGCATCGCCGAGGAGGCTGACCCGCCCGACGGTCCACCGTTCGAGCGATGCGCGCACCATCAGCGCCCACTTGTAAGGCGTTTCGATCGCGCGGATCAGCGTCTGCACGTCGTCGTGCCAGCCGGCGAAATCGCGCGCGCATTCGTCGGTGGTGCCCTGCGCCGTCCACGACTCGACCCGCCAGTCGTCGCGCTCGACCGCGCCGACGAAGTTCATCAGCGTCCCGCGCCGCAGCGGATAGTGGACGACGTGCCGGCCGGGCCCGATCCAGTTCGTGCCGACCATGCGGACGAGATGCGGCGGCAGCCGGTCGATGGGGATGACGCCGCGCCACGCGATGAGCCCGGTAAAGTCCGGACGGTCCGCGCCGAAGAGCGCCTGGCGGATGGTCGAGTGCACGCCGTCGGCGCCGACGAGGGCGTCGCCGGCCGCGCGCCCGCCCCCCTCGAACTCCAGCGTGACGCGGCCCCCCTCCTCAACGAACCCGGTGCATCTCGCGCCGAGATGGATCGCGTCCGGCTTTTCGCGGCGTACCGCCGCGGCGAGCACGCCGTGAAGATCGGCGCGGTGCAACGTCAGGTACGGGAACCCGTAGCGCGCCACGGAGACGGCACCCAGGTCGAAGAGCTTCCAGGTCTGGCCGCTGCTCCAGAGTCGGACTTCCTTCCCGGCCGGCTCGCAGGCCAGCGCCGCGAGCGCCTCTCCCAGTCCGAGCGCGTACAACGCGCGCGTCCCGTTTGCGCTGATCTGCACCCCGGCGCCGACGTCGCCGAGCGCGCCCGCCTGCTCGTAGACATCGACGTCGATGCCGCGCCTGAGAAGCGCGAGCGCTGCCGTCAGCCCGCCGATGCCGGCGCCGGCGAGCAACACGTGCGGCGTCGTCCTCAAGCGCGGGCCGTCCTTGGCGCCGAGCATACGTCACCCCCACCCACCCGGCACACTCCGTCCCGCATTTGGTCCCAATGGTCTATCCTTCGCCGCCCGCGTGGCCGCGAGCGCAGGCATCGCATCGGACGCGTGGAAGAAAGTGCGCCCCGCGGTGTTTACTTGGGTTACCCCGTCGTAACAAGGAGGAGAGCATGTTCGGCAACGTTTCCGCCAGGTTGATCCTAGCCACCGCCGCGCTCGCGTTCGTCGCGGGCACGGCATCCGCCCAGGAAGCAGCGTCGCTGCTGCGGCGCGCATCGACCGCCATGGGCGGCGACGTGAAATCGATCCGGTACGCGGGTGAAGGCACCGGCTACACGTTCGGGCAGGCCTACAAGCCCGGCGAGGCGTGGCCGAAGATCACGGTGCACAGCCAGATCCGCACGATCAACTACGACACGGCGTCGATGCGGGACGAGATCGTGCTGAGCCGCGCCGAGCCGAAGGGCGGCGGCGGTTACCCGCTGTCGGGCGAGCAGCGCAACGATCAGTTCGTGAGCGGCACCCATGCCTGGAACGTGACGCCGGCCGCGACGGTCCCCGGGCCGCGGTTCGTGGCCGAGCGGGTTCATCAGCTCTGGATCACGCCGCACGGCGTGATCAACGCCGCGATCCGCAACAATGCAACGCTGCAGTGGCAGACGAAGAACGGGAAGTCGCTCGCCGCCGTCTCGTTCACCGAGCCGGGCCGGTACAGCGCGACGGCGTTCATCAACGACGACTTTCTCGTCGAGGGGGTCGAGTCGCGGGCGCCCGACGCCGTGCTCGGCGAGACGACGGTCGTGACCGAGTACGCCGACTACCGCGATTTCGGCGGCGTGAAGTTCCCCACGCGCATCAGGCAGTCGCAGGGCGGCTTCCCGACGCTCGACCTCGCGGTGAAGGAGGTGCAGCCGAACGCCGCGGCCGACATCCAGCTGCCGGACGCCGTGCGCAGCGCCACCGAGCGGGTGACCACGGACAAGGTCGCGGACGGCGTCTGGTTCGTGGCCGGCGGCAGCCACAACAGCGTGGCGATCGAGATGAAGGACCACCTGGTGCTCGTGGAAGCGCCGCTCGGCGACGGCCGCATGGGGCCGGTCATCGAGGCGGTCAAGCAGCTCGCGCCGGGCAAGCCGATCCGCTACGTGATCAACTCCCATCACCACTTCGATCATGCGGGCGGGCTGCGCGCAGCGGTCGCCGAAGGCGCGACCATCGTCGCCCAGGAGGCGAGCAAGCCCTACTTCGAGCGCGCTTTCGCGACGTCGGCGAAGCTGAACCCGGATCGCCTCACCAAGTCGGGGAAGAAGGCGACGATCAGGCCGGTGAAGGACCGTCTGACGATGAGCGACGGCGCGCGCGTCCTCGAGCTGTACCGCATCGGCGACAGCGTCCACACCGACACGTTCCTGATGGTCTACATGCCGAAGGAGCGGCTGCTCATCCAGGCCGACGCGTTCACGCCCCTTGCGCCGAACGCCAAGCCGCCGGCGACGCCGAACGCGAACAACGTGAACCTCATCGACAACGTCGAGCGCCTGAAGCTCTCGGTCGACAGGATCCTGCCGCTCCACGGCAGGGTGGTACCGCTCGCGGATCTCTACACGACGGCGAGCCGGCCGGCGCCGAAATAGGCTCGGGATCGAGTCCCCTCCCCCGTGCCCGGGGGAGGAACCCGGAGAAAGATCCGGTGCGGGACCGGACTAGAGCAGCCGGTTGAACCAGAGCATCGAGAGCACGCCCGCCGACAGGGCGAAGAGCGCCGCCGCAGCCGCGAACAGCGCACTGACCTCGGTTTCCTTCTTTTCCAGCACGAAACGAGTGTTGAGGCGCTCGTAGACCTTCTTGAGGTCCGCCGCGCTGCCGGCGTAGAAGTACTCGGCTTGCGTGATCTCCGCGATGGCCTTGAGCGTTTCCTCGTCGAAGCGCATGTAGATCGACCAGCCGTCGATGCCTACGACCGCGCCCTGCGCGGTGCCGAAGCCCACCGTGTAGACGCGCACGCCCCGCTCGGCGGCCATCCGCGCCGCGTCTAGGGAATCGGGCCCGGTCGTCCGGCGGCCGTCGGTCAGCAGGATGATCGCCGCCGAAGCGTACGAGCCGGGCGGGACCGGCTTGAACGCCGGCTTGTCGTCCTTGCGATTTCGATCCGGCGACAGCGCGCGGCCGCCGTCGCGCGACGACGTGCCGCCGAAGATGATCGACTCGAGATCGATCCCCTGGTCCGGAAACAGCGCCGCAAGCGACATGATGATGCCGCTGCCGATGGCGGTGCCGCGCTGCAGCTGGATGCGGTCGATGGCGGCAACGAGATCGTCCCGATTCCGCGTCGGCGGCTGGATCACCGCCGCGGTACCGGCGAAGGAGATGATGCCGATGCGGACGTTCGCCGGCTGCTCCTGGACGAACGCCTTCGCCGCGACCTGCGCGGCGACCATCCGGTTCGGCTCGACGTCGTTCGCCCGCATGCTGAGCGACACGTCGATGGCGAGAATGATCGTCTCGTGGTCGGTCGGCAGCGTGATCACCGCGCTCGGCCGCCCGGCAGCGACCACCGCCGCGATCATCGCCGCGAGGAACAGGGCCGGCGGCACGTGGCGCCGGAACCGCTGGCCCGGGCCCATGGCCGCCTGCACCAGGCTCAGGCTCGCGTATCGGACCGCGCCCCGCTTCTTCCGCCTGAGCAGCAGCACGTACACGGCGGCGAGCGCCGGCGCCAGGAGCAACAGCCACAGCGCTTCAGGCCACAGGAACGTCATCGAACTCCATCTTCACGCGCACGCCCGCACGCCGGTGGGCCGGGCAAGCGGCGCTTACTGTAGCACCGACCCGCGCGGGAGAAAACGCCGGCGGCGCAGCCGGTCCGCCGTGGTCGACTCGCGTGTCCGGCCCTTGCCGCGGCTAGAATCCCGGGACGATGACCACGGCATTCATCGCGAAGCACGGCCTCCGGACCGCGGACGAGCAGCGCCTCGCCGCCGCGTTCAAGACCCGGGTCGAGAAGGAAGGGCTCCGGCTCGTGCGCCTCGCCTGGGCCGACGCGCACGGCTACGTGCGGGCGAAAGCGGTCACCGTGCCGGTATTCTTCGAGGCGCTCTCCGCCGGCTACAACATCAACGTCGCGACGACGACGCTCGACTCGGCCAACGCGCGTACTTTCAACTCCTTCACGCGCGGCGGCGGGATGGGGCTCGACGAGATGACCGGCTCGCCGAACATCACCATCGTCCCCGATCCGGCGACCTTCCGCGTCCTGCCTTGGGCGCCCGGGGTGGGATGGATTCTCTGCGACGAATATTTCAACACCGGCGCGCCCTATCCGTTCTCGCCGCGGCACGTGCTGCGCAAGCAGATCGCGCGCCTGAAGGAGCAGGGACTGGATTACGTCGTCGGACTCGAGATCGAGTGGTATCTCGCCCGCGTCGCCGAGGAGCATCTGACGGACGAGCACGTCGGCGTGCCCGGCATCCGTGGGCGTCCGATCGCGACCCGGCCGGTCGAGCCGGGATACTCGTATCACTCGGAGTCCAATCTCGATCTCATGCAGCCGGTGCTCGGGGCGCTCGCCGACGCTCTCCAGCGACTGGAGCTCCCGTTGCGCTCGATCGAGAACGAATGGGGGCCGGGCCAGGTCGAGTGCACGTTTTCCGCGCAGCGCGCGCTGCGCGCCGCCGACGATCTCGTGCTCTTCCGCACCGCGACCCGGCAGATCTGCCGCCGCATGGGCCACTTCGCGACCTTCATGTGCCGCCCGGCGCTCAAAGGCTATTACTCGAGCGGCTGGCATCTGCATCAGTCGGTGGTCGATGCACGAACCGGCGCCAATCGCTTCACGCCGGAGCACGCGGGCGAGCATCTGTCGCCCCTCGGGCGCGGGTTCCTGGGCGGGCTCCTCGAGCATGCCTCGCCGGCGACCGCGTTCGCGACGCCGACTGTCAACGGCTACCGGCGGTTCAAGCCGAACTCGCTCGCGCCGGACCGCGCGGCCTGGGGCTACGATCATCGCGGCGCGATGATTCGGGTGCTCGGCGGCGTGGGCGATCCGGCCACGCGACTGGAGAATCGGGGCGGCGAGCCGGCGGCGAATCCCTATTTGTACATGGCGTCTCAGATCGTCGCCGGCCGCGACGGCATCGAGCACGCGACCGATCCGGGCCCGCAGGACTACGAGCCGTATCAGGCCGACCGCGCGCCACTGCCGCGCAGCCTGATGGAGGCGCTCGATTCGCTCGAGCGGAGCGCCCTCTTCCGCCGCGAGCTCGGCGACACATTCCTCGACTACTACCTCAAGGTGAAGCGGAATGAGGCCGGGCGGTTCCTGCGCTACCTCGAGGAGCACCGCATCGAGGATCGTCCGGACGAGACGACGGCGTGGGAGCAGAACGAGTACTTCGATTTCTTCTAGGACGAGCGAATGTCCAAGCTGGAAAATCCCCTCGCCGCGGACGCGCCGGCGCCGCACGACCTGGACGAGTTGGTCCAGGAGGACCGGGTCCACCGCCTCCTCTACACCGACGCCGGCATCTTCCGAGACGAGATGACGCGCATCTTCGGCGGGACCTGGGTGTATCTCGCCCACGAGAGCCAGATTCCGCGCCACGACGACTTCGTCACCGTCCAGCTCGGTCTGCGGCCGCTCATCGTGCTGCGCGACGGCCGCGGCACGGTCCGCGCGCTCTACAACCGCTGCACTCATCGCGGCACGACGCTCTGCCGCCAGGAGAGCGGTTCGGCGAAGGCGTTCCAGTGCCCGTATCACGGCTGGACCTTTCTCAACACCGGCAAGCTGAGCGGCGTCCCCTGGCCGGACGGCTACGCGTGCGACTTCAAGGACGCGAAGTACAACCTGGCCCAGGTGCCGCGGGTGGAAAGCTTCCGCGGCTTCATCTTCGGCACCTTGAACCCGGACGCGCCGCCGCTCCTCGAGCACCTCGGGCCGGCGACCCAGCCGATTTCCGAATGGCTCGATCGTCATCCCGGCGGGCGAGTCCGGTTCGCCGGGGCTAACCGGCTGAAGTACAAGGGCAACTGGAAGCTGGCCTACGACAACTCGGCCGACGGCTATCACGTCGTCTTCTCCCACCGGTCGCTGCTCGAGATGGAGAACCGCCTCGAGGACGACCCCGACAAGGGCATGTCCTACTACCGGTCGAAGCCCGACGACGCGCCGATGTACGTGCAGTACCTCGGTCACGGCCACCACTTCAAGGACAAGCGGCCGAACGTCGCCAAGCGCCCGGGCGCGCTATGGGAAATCGAGGGTCCCCACCCGGGGATGGAGTTCTACGAGGAGAAGCTCCGGCGCCGCCTCGGCGCCGGCGCGGACGCCGTGCTCGATCTCGCGTCCTCCGAGCCGGTCAACATCAACATCTTCCCCAATCTCCTGATCCTCGGGAACCATGTCCAGGTGATCGAGCCGCTGGCGGTCGACGAGACCAACCTGACCTGGTACGCGACGGCGGTGGTCGACGACGCGGGCGTGCTGGACGGTGCGGTCGACGACGTGAACGCACTGCGCATGCGTACGCAGGAAAACTTCCCCAACTTCGGCGAGGTGGACGACGCGGTCAACTTCGAGGAGATCCAGCGCGGGCTGCGCGCGCAGGAGGACGAGTGGGTCTACATGCACCGCGGGCTCGGCATTCCCGGCCGGACGAAGGTGGACGCGGACGGCGTGATCACCGCGCCGGCGACCGACGAGGTGTTCATGCGCGAGTACATCAAGGAGTGGAAGCGATTGATGCAGGCCCGGCCGACGCTCGCCGTCCGGCGCGAGCCCTGAAGGTCCGCCGATGCAGCCCGAACGCGATCCGTCCCGCGAGTCGTGGTACGTCGGCGACGAGTTCTACCGCGACCTGGCGGCGGCGTTCTCGGACTGGGCGCGCGAAGACAAGACGATCGCCGACCCGGCGGTGCGCGACCGCTGCCGCGCGTTTCTCGAGCGCGAGGCGCGCATCCTCGACGAGCGCCGTTTCGAGGACTGGCTCGCGCTCTTCGCGCCGGAGTGCCTGTACTGGATCCCCGGCACGCTCGGCGGCGGCGATCCGCGGACGGAGGTCGCGATCTCGTTCGACGACCGGCGGCTGCTCGAGAGCCGCGTCTACCGCCTGCGCACCGGTTACGCGTGGTCGCAGGTCCCCCCGTCCCGGACCACGCGGCTGATCGCGAACGTCGAGGTGTTTGCCGGCGACGCGAAAGCGCTCTACATGGTGCGGTCGAACTTCCTCGTGAGCGAGTTCCGTGCGGGCGAGACGCGCATCCTGTCGGGCTCGTGCTGCCACCGGCTCGCGGTGCGGGACGATCGATTCGAGATCCTGGTGAAGCAAGTCAACCTGATCGAGTGCGATCGGAACCTGCGCAACCCCAGCGTGGTCCTGTGACCCTCCAGCCGCCCATCCCGGTCTTGCGGATCTTCGATCTCGCGCTCGCCAAGGCGTTCTACGTCGACTGGCTCGGCTTCCGAGTCGACTGGGAGCACCGGTTCGAGCCCGGCATGCCGGTCTACATGCAGGTGTCGCGCGGTCCGGTCATCCTGCACCTGTCGGAGCATTTCGGCGATTGCTCCCCGGGGGCGAAGATCCTCATCAATACGGACGATGTCGAGGCCCTGCATCGCGAGCTGGCCGCACGGCCGAACCGCAACATGCGGCCGGGGGTCGAGCTGGCACCCTGGAACGCGAAGGTGATGGAGGTGATCGATCCGTTCGGCAACCGGCTCGCCTTCAACGAGCCGCTCCGGGCCGCGTGAGATCAGAGGATCCGGAACCGGACCGGCAGCAGGATCGCCTTGCCCGCGACCGACGGACCGAGCGCGCCCAGCCGGCGCGCCGCGCGAAGCGCGGCCTCGTCGAGGAGCGCGTGACCGGACCCGCTCGCCACCGACGCCGCGACGATCCGCCCGCGCTCGTCGAGCTCCAGCATCAGCACCACCTCGCCCTCGAGCCCGCGCTTGAGCGCTTCCGGCGGATAGAGCAGGGTCTCGTTGAGTCGCCCGAGCGTTTCGCCCAGCGCCGGACCGGAGAGGCGCTCGGCCGGCGGCGCGGGCTGCTTCGCTGCGGCGCGCGGCGCGGGCGGCGGACGCGGCTTCGGCGCGGGCGGCGGCCGCGGCTCCGCGGCGGACTTGTCGATGGTGTTCTTCAACACCTCGGGGGCGGACTGCACCGCGTCCGGCGGAGCGGGCGCGGGCGGAGCCGGCTCGAGCCGCGCGGTAAGGGCGCTGACGACCGGGTCAGGCACGGCGACCGAGCGCGGCAGTCCCAGGGCCGGCGCGAGCAGCACCAGCGCGTGCAGTGCCATCGAGGCGGCCAGTGCCCACGCGAGGATCGGACCCGGATCGAGAATTGAGGCGTGCTTCACGCGCACGGGCTTTGACATTCCCGCATGACTTGGCGACTATGCAGGCCTCGACCAAAGCTGGCAAGCAACCCTCGATGAATCAGGTTCTTCCATCGACCGTTTCGCCCCGACTCTGGCTCGCTGCGGCGCTCATTGCCGTCGGCGTGCTCGCGGCCGCCCCCGCGGCGCGCGGCGGGCTGCCCGACCCGGTGCGCTTCGGCGTGGCGATCGAGGCCGGCGACATCCATGCCGTGCGCGCGTGGCTGGATGAAGGACTGGATCCGGATTTCGTGGCCGACCGGGTCGGTACCGGGCTGATGATCGCCGCCTGGGAAGGCAACATCCCGATGCTAGGGCTCTTCTTCAGCCGCGGCGCCGACGTGAACCGGGTGAACGATGCCGGCGAGCAGGCGCTGATGCTCGCGGCGTGGAAGGGCCGCATCGACGCGGTGCGCTGGCTGCTCGATCGCGGCGCGCACGTCAATCGCCAGGGACTGAAGTGGTCGGCACTGCACTACGCGACCTTCGCCGGGCACGAGGACGTGGCACGCCTGCTGCTGGAGCACGGCGCGGACGTCAAGGCGCGCTCGACCAACGGCTCGTCGGTGCTGATGATGGCCGCGCGCGAAGGCCGCGAGACCCTGGCGCGGCTCCTGCTCGAGCGCGGCGCCGATCCCCGCACCCTCAATGATCGCGGCGAGGATGCGCTCGCGTGGGCGATGCGCTATGACAATCTCCGCATCGCGCGGCTGGTCGCCTCGCCGGAGCGCTTCGCCGAGGCGGCGCGCAACGGACGTACCGCGTACGGGCCGGCGGTGCGCTCGGTCTCGGTGCCGGAGCGGATCGACGCCCTCTTCCGCGAGATGCGCGCCGCCGAGGCGGAAGGACGCCTCACCGACGATCTGCGCAAGACCTATTGGGCCGCCGTCGCGGACCTGGAGAAGGTGCCGACGCCCGCGCTCACCGAAGCCGTCCGCGAACCGCAACGCGAGGCGCCGCCGCAGGCGCTCGAGATCACGGCGAAGCGCGAAGAACCAGGTGCGGAGAGCGCGATGCTCATCTACGAACGCGGGCTGGACGAACCCCTGATGCGGCGCACGCCCGAGACGAAGCCGGCCCGCACGCCCAAGCCGAAGCAGCAGAAGCCGCCCGCGCCACAGTAATCCGGCGCGGCGCTGGTGGTAGCGATGGTCGCCGGCGTTCCACTGCCTGGTCGTCCGGGCGAACGCCCGCGCCACCCCGGATCCCGACTGCCTCGTCGCTTTCTTCGCGCTCGTAGGGCTCTGGATCGCCGCGCTCTACCGGCAGTTCCGCGTCAGTTCTTCCCCGACCGCCAGATACCGAAGATGATCCATACGCTGTTGAAGAACGCGACGACGTAGCCCGCGAACCCGAAGAGGGTCAGCACCTGCATGCCGAACACGGTCGGTCCGGCGTGGACGGTCATCACGATCGACGAGCCGATCACCAGCGATGCGGTCATGATGCCCATCGTCGCGCGATCGAGCGTGCGGTCGAGCTGGCGCCCGAACGAGTCGAGGCGCTTCAGGTCGAGATCGATCCGGGTCTTGCCGCGACGCGCGTCGCGCAGCAGCCGCGCGAGGTCGCGCGGCACGCTGGTCATCAGGTTGAACGCGTGCGCGAGCGCGGTGCGGCCGCGCCGCACGACGCCGGCCGGCTTGTAGCGCTCGCCGATCGCGGCACGCACGAGCGGCGTCAGGTGATCGAGGACGTGGAAGTCGGGATCGTACTGGCGCCCGAGCCCCTCCATGGTGATCAGCGCCTTGAACATCAGCGTGAGGTCGGAGGGCATCACGATCGAATGCTCGCGGATGATCGCGGCGAACGCCTTGAGCAACGTCCCGATGCGGATGTCCTTGAGCGCCACGCCCTCGTAGTCGAACACCAGCTCGTTCACGTCGGCGGCGAGCCGGCCCTCGTCGACCACGGCATCGCCCGCCCAGTCGAGCAGCACGTCGAGCATCGCGTCCTCGTCCATCCGGGCGAGCCCGGCGAGGAGATCGATCACCTGGTTCCGCCGCAGCGGGCTCAGGCGGCCCACCATGCCCCAATCGATGATCACGATGCGGTTGCCGGGCAGGTAGAAGACGTTGCCCGGATGGGGATCGGCGTGGAAGAAGCCGTCGACCAGGATCATTCTCAGAATCGCCTCGGCGCCGCGCGCAGCGAGCAGCTTCGGGTCGAGCCCCGCCGCCCTCACTGCGGCGAGATCGTTCCCGGGGATGCCAGCGACGTACGCCTGCACATTGAGACCCTCGCTCGTCCATTCGGGATAGACCGGCGGGATCACTATCCAGGGATCGCTTTCGAGGTGTTTGGCGACGCGCTCGATGTTGCGCGCCTCCGTGGCCAGGTCGA
This sequence comes from uncultured beta proteobacterium, assembly GCA_963754305.1. Classification (GTDB taxonomy): domain Bacteria; phylum Pseudomonadota; class Gammaproteobacteria; order Burkholderiales; family SG8-39; genus DATEDA01. The sequence continues at coordinate 240,128 of CAVWFR010000037.1, forward strand.
GTTCGCGCTCGAGCGAGCGCGCGAACTCCGCCGCGATCTCGGCCGGCTGGTAACGCCGCGCCTCCGGGATCTCCGACTCGATCAGCCCGGCGATGTGGAACAGGATCCGGAGGTCGGCGTCGATCTTCGCGCGGATGCCCGGGCGGCGGATCTTGAGCACCACGGGCGTTCCGTCCTGCAGGTTCGCGCGGTGGACCTGGGCGATCGACGCCGAGCCGAACGGTCGCGGATCGAGATCGCGGAACACCTCGAACGGCGAGCGGCCGAGCGCGCGCTCGAGATCGGGCACGAGATCGTTGAACGGGACCGCCGGGACGGTGCTCTGCAGCTTCTCGAACTCGGCGATCCAGCGCGGCGGGAAGAGGTCGACCCGCGTCGCCATCACCTGCCCGAGCTTGACAAAAGTGGGGCCGAGCTCCTCGAGCGCGAGCCGCACCCGCTCGGCCGGCTCGAGCCTTACGGTCTCGACCCGCGTGCCCCAGGTGAGGATCTGCCCCGCGCGCTCGAGGACATTGGCGATGCCGATCCGGCGGACGATGTCGCCGAGACCGTGGCGAATGAAGACCGAGGTGATCTCGTGGAGACGCGGGAGATCCCGCATCACCCCGACGGTTTCCCGCAGCATCAGCCTTCCTTGCCCGGTCCGCCCTTCCTGTCCGCCGGCGGCGGCGCGCGCAACGCATCGGCCAGCGCGCCGAGAATGCCGCTCGCCACCGCGGCGAACCGCGCGCCGAACTCGCCCGCCGCCCCGAGCCCCGCGATCGCCGCGTCCGCCGAAGCGGCCGAGAACTTCTGCGCGAAATCGCCCATCGCCAGCGCCACCTGCTTGCCGGTCTGCGTGCCGGTCTTCCGCGCATTGCGCAGGGCTTCGCGGAGCTCCGGCTGCACGGCCGTGCTCGCCCCGTCGGCGACCTGCCCGACGGCCGCGAAGAAATCGTCTTCGAGCTTGCGCAGATTCGCGAGCGCGGTCTTCAGCTCGCTGTCGGAGAAGGTCTTGCCGCTCGCGGCGAGCTGTTTGAGGGCCGCGTGCCCGGCCTCGGCGGAGGTGCGCAACGCCTGGTCGACGCCGTGCAAGGCCTCGGACATCGCGCCACGCATGTCGGCGCTGCCCTTCTCCGCCCCGACCGCCGCACCCTCGGTGACCGCGCGGATCACGTCGCGCATGCCGTGACGATCGAAGCGCTGGCGCCGGAGCGCGGCGAGCGTGAGCTCGTGCACCTTGGCGCGGATGTCGGCGCCCTGGCGCACCGTCTCGCGCGCGGCGGCCTTGATGCCTTCGTCCGACAGATCCTGGGGAGTATTCGCGGCCATGGCATGATCCCGGTGTGGCGGTTTAACGGGGCTATCTTAGCGCCGACACCCGACGGACGCGACCCGCGATCCCTCGGCCCCTCGCGCAGCACCCGTCCGTGCTCTATACCGGCCGAACGTTCGCCCAGCGCCGTGCGGTCGTGCGTACCCCCGCGACGAATCACCGTTCGGGTGCTGGAGCACGCTCGCCGTCTACGCGCTGCTGTCGGTCGCGCTGATGACGATGTTCTAACCCGACCGCTCAGCCTCCGGTCAACCGCTTGAGCAGGCGCCGGTCGCGCTTGGTCGGCCGCCCGCGCAGCCCGAACGCCGGCTCCGGTTGCGCCTTGCGCGCATCGATGGTCGCCAGCCGCCGCGCCAAGCTCCCCTCGCGCTCGGCGTAGAGCTGGCGCGCCGCTGCGGCCGGTCCGCGGCGCGCGGCGAGGCCGCGCACCTCGACCACCCACTCCAGCGCATCGATGCGGACGGCGATCTCGTCGCCGCACCTCACGTCCTTTGCCGGCTTGATCCGATCGCCGTTCATCCGCACGCGGCCGGCTTCGATCGCCTGCGCGGCCAGGCTGCGCGTCTTGAAGAAGCGCGCGGCCCAGAGCCACTTGTCGATTCGCACGCGATCGGCGACGTCGTCCATCGGCGTTAGTCCGGAGCTGAGCGCTCAAGTATAGTAGCGCCGCTTCGAAGGAGATCACCATGAAGAACGCCTCGCTGCCGATTGCGCTGATCGCCGTCGGGGTCGCCTGGCTGCTGTGGCATTTCCGGCTTTTCCCCGACATCGACTGGCTGATCGCCGCCGCGCTGATGGCGGCCGGCGTCGCGATCCTCCTCATCGACCGGTTCACCCGGACCTCGATCGTCACCGGTCCGTTCCTCATCGCCACCGGCATCGCGTGGATGCTGCACGACCGCTGGCACGTGACCTGGTTCGTCCTGCTGCCTTCGCTGCTGGTGCTGCTCGGCGTGCTGATGCTCATCGCGCGGATGTCGAACCTCCCCGAGTCGAGGCGCGGCAGCGTTGAGAAGGCCGGCTGAGCGCGCGATACGCCTCGAGGGTCACGCCGCCGCGGCTATACTCCCTCGCACCCAACGACGTCGGGAGATACGCAAGATGAGACGCCTCGCCAGCCTCGTCGTCGCGGCGGCGATCGCGCTGCCCGCCGGGGCGCAGACGCCGGGCACCACGCTCGCGAAGATCCGCGATGCCAAGACGATCGCGCTCGGTTACCGCGAGACCGCACTGCCGTTTTCCTTCACCGGGGACGACAAGCAGCCGACCGGCTACGTGGTCGACCTGTGCAGGCGCATCGTCGCCGCCCTCCAGCGCGAGCTCCGGCTCGACGCGCTCGCGGTGAAGTGGGTGCCGGTCACCGCGGAGAACCGCTTCGGGGCGGTGACGGGCGGCCAGATCGATCTGGAGTGCGGGACCACGACGGCGACCTTGTCGCGGATGCGCGACGTCGATTTCAGCGCGCTCACATTCATCGACGGCGGGGGCGTGCTCTCCCGCGTCGATGCGCCGGTCGCGCGTCTCGCCGAGCTCGCCGGCAAGCGGGTCGCCGTCGGCGCGGGCACCACCGCCGAGCGGGCGCTGCCGCAGGCCCTCAAGGAACGTGCGATCAGCGCGCAGGTCGTCGCCGCGCGCAACCAGGAGGACGCGATCGCGATGCTGGAGGACGGCCGGGTCGACGCCTACGCCAACGATCGGCTGGTGCTGCTCGGTGGGGTCGCCCGCGCGAAGGATCCGCGGCGCTTCGCCCTGTCGGAGGACGACTTCTCGTTCGAGCCCTACGCGCTGATGCTGCGCCGGCACGACGGCGACTTCCGGCTGGCGGTGAATCGCGCGCTCGCCCATCTCTATCGCGGTCAGGGTATCGTGGAGATCTACGACCGCTGGTTCGGCGCGTTCGGCCGGCCGGGCCTGCTCCTCGCTTCGATGTATTACCTCAACGCGCTGCCGGAATGAGACCCGCCATGAACACCCTGTCCAGAGCTCTCTCCCTCGCCCTCGCCGCCCTCGTCCTCGCCGCCGGCTGCGCGACCACCCCGGAGCAGGCAGAGCCGTCCGGCGACGGCACGGTGATGTCGATCAACGAATCGCAGCAGACCAGCACCGCGGCGTCGGTCGGCGGCTCGGTCGGCGGGGCGGTCGCCGGCGCCCTCCTCGGCAGCGCCTTCGGCAGCGGCAGGGGAACCACGGTCGCCTCGGTCATCGGCGGCGTCGGCGGCTCGATGGTGGGCAGCTCGATCGCGAACCGGGCCGGCGCCGAAACGGTGTGGGACGTCACCGTGCGCTTCGCGGACGGGATCGACCGCACGGTCCGGGTGCGCGAGCGGCCGGACTACCGGCCCGGCGACCGGGTGAGCGTCGCCGGCGGGCGGGTCACGCGGCTTTAACGTTTACGCCCCACCCGAACTTCTTCAAGTGCTCGCGCAGCGCGCGCGGGTCAGGTTCCGGACGACGGCGCCGGTTGCGGTGGCGGCCCCGCGCGGAGCTCCCGCCGCCGCATCTGCATCACGGTCGGGATCGCGGCGACTAGAAACACCGCCGAGCCGATGAACACCAGGTCAGGCCGGCCGTGGTCGAGCGCCCAGCCGAAGAGGAGCGGCGCGATCAGGCCGGAGAGGTCGAGGCCCGAGTACACGAACCCGTAGACTTTGCCGCGCGCTTCGGCCGGCGCAATGCCCCGCACGATGATGTCGCGTGACGGACCGATGGCGCCGAGGACGAAGCCGGTGAGCGACATCAGGGCCACGAGCGCCGTGCTGCCGAAACTGCCGCCCGCGATGACGAGCGCGAGCACTGCCGGAACGCCGACGCCGATCGCCGCGACGAGGTTGTGACGCCGCGTGCGCGTTGCGACGACCCCGCCCGCGAGGATCCCGGCGGCGCCGCCGACCAGGAACCCCGTCAGCGCGGTGGAGGCCGCCACCAGGGTGGCACCGTGCAGGGTCGTGAGCGCCGAAACCGCGAACATCTGGAAGCCGACGAGCGCCACGGCGTAGAGGAAGAAGAACAGGAAGCACAGCAGTACCGGCTGCGTGAGCAGCAGTCCGACGCCGGCAGCCGCGCCGTCACCCGCCGGGGCAGCGCTTCCGGCCGGGCGGCGCAGCTCGCCGCCGAGCACTCGCTGGGTCGCAAGCAGGCCGCAAAACACGAGCCCGAGCGCGCCGGCGGCCATGAGCGCGACGTGCCAGCCGTAAGCGGCGGCGATCGGCACGACGAAGAGCGGCGCGAGGACCCAGCCGAAGTTGCCGGTGATGCCGTGCACGCTGAACGCGTAACCGAGGCGCTGTGGCGCGACCTTGCCGTTCAGCAGCGCGAGGTCGGCCGGATGGAACACGCTGTTGCCTGCGCCCGCGACCGCCGCCGCGACGTAGAGCCAGCCGAAGGACGGCACGAGCCCCGCGGCGAGCGTCCCGGTCGAGACGAGCCCCATCCCGGCGAGCAGGATCGCGCGCGGGCCGAGGCGATCGACGAGGAACCCGGAGACGGTCTGCATGACGCCGGACACGCCGTAGAACACCGCGAGCACGGCGCCCAGCGCCGCGTAGCTGACGCCGAACTCCTCCCTGATCAGCGGGAAGAGCGGCGGGATGCAGAGCTGGAAGAAATGCGAGAGGCCATGGGCGGCACCGACGAGGCCGATGACCTTGACGTCGGTCCGTAGCGACGTGGCGGCGGCAGCGGTCACTGCGGCTTCGGCGCGGCCTCGGCGCGCTGCATGCATTCTCGGATCACCTCGGAGCCCGGGCTGAACGGCTGGTTCAGCGTTTCCTGGAGGAGATCCATGAGCATCTTCTTGTCCTGCATCGACGCGTCGCGCCACTCGACGTGGTTGACCATCTCCTGGACGATGCGCTCGGGGCTCCAGCCCTCCTTGAGCATGCGAACCGTGGTCTGGCGCGCGCCCCACAGGTTGCCGCACACGGCTTCCATGCGCTTGTCCTGGGCGGGGGCCGCGTCGGCGAACACGGTCAGGACCGCGGCGAAGGCAACGGCGGGTTTCAGCGGTGAGCTCATCGCTATGGATGTCCCTGGGGGTGTCCGGTCGCGACCGCGCGATCGAACGAAGCCGCGCATTCTAGCTTGCGACCGCGGCGACCGCCGCGCGATCACAGGGCCGCGAGCTCGTCGGCGCGGAGATCGGTGATGAAGCCGTGCGCCGGAGCGTGCGCGAGCAGGAGCTCGACCCGTGCCTCGAGCGCGGCTTGCTGCGGCGTGACGCCGCACGCCCAGAACACCGGCAGCAGCCCGTCCGGGATGCGCTCGACCGGCGGACCGAAGAGCGGCGCCGCGAGGTCGGCGCCGATCGCGTGCGGGTCGCCGATGTGGATCGGCGCGCCGTGGTTCTGCGGGAAGCGGCTCGACACCTGGGTCGCGCGGATCGCCTGCTGCGCCGAGAGCCAGCGCATGGTCACGATCATGTCGCCGCGGAAGCGGCCGGCGGGGACGGTCGGTAGGGTGGAGCGCAGCACCCAGCGGTGGCGGTCGGTCGGCACGCCGGCGCGCTCGAGCGCATCGTCGAACGTGATGCCCGAGCCGATGAGGAAGGCGACGAGATCGTCGCGCCAGAGCGCGCGAAGGTCGGTGACGTCGGCGAGCCGCTCGCCCGACCGATAGACCGCATACCGCGGCAGATCGATGCGCAGATCGGCGCCGGGCGCGAGCCGCCGCGGCTCGGGGTCGCCGGGGTCGCAGACCTCCAGCACCGGGCAGGCCCGGTGGTTGCGCTGGCAGTAGAGGAGGAAATCGAACGCGTCCGCGCGCGGCACTACCGCAAGATTGCATTGCACGTAGCCCATCGCCGCGCCGCGGGTGGTGCCCGTGTGGCGCTTTTCGCGGATGTCGAGCCGCGCTTGCTGGGCGGGGGTCATGCGGGCTCGGGGTCCAGCCAGCACTCGTAGAGCTGAGCGTGCCCGCTCGCATCCGAGGTGTAGAGCACCCGCATGCCGTCCGGCGAGAACCGCGGATGCGGATGCGTGTGCTGCGGCGCGTACACCTCGCGCGGCCCGTCGTTGTACGGGAACGGGCCGCCCCAGTGCTCGCCGACGTTGCTCGAGCGCGGCAGGCACAATCGCTTCGCGCCGCTGGGATCACCCGCACCGCCCGGCACGTCGAACACGTGCAGCCCGGCGTCGGGGAAGGTCGTGTCGCACACGATCCGTTTGCCGCGATCGTCCGGCACGGCGTGCCAGGCGGGAAAGATCGTGAGCCGCCGCACGGCTCCGGTGTCGACGTTCAGCGCTTTCATCCCGTGCGGCCAATCCACGAACGCAAGCTCGCGCGTGCCCGGGATCCAGCTCTCGTGCGTGACCCATTGCATCCGGTGCTCGCGCGGATAGGGATTGCGGTGTCCGGCGCCGTCCCGGCGGATGACCCAGACGCGGTTGGTGAGAGGCCCGGCGTAGAAGAGCAGGTTCGCGTCGTCGGGGTGGAATTGCGGATGCCCGATCGTGTCACGCTCGAGGATGACGGTGTCGGCGCCGGTGCCGGTGTCGATGACGTGGAAGCGCGAAACCTTGCCGTGCTTGACTGGTACCGCCCACCAGCGGTCGTCGCTCGAAAGCGCCGTGGTGCCCATCGCGGCGCCGACCATCCCGCGCTCGCGCATTTCGACCGCGCCGAAGTCGCTCAACCGCTCCTCGGCGAGCGTTTCCAGGTCGAGGCGCCACGCGGCGGTACCGGCGACGAAGAAGACGTGGCGCCCGTCGTGCGACGGGAAGAACGACCACTCGGCGAGATCGTCGCGGTCAGTGAGCTGCACGAGCCGCCCGCTCTCGAGCTCCTCGGCGAAGAGCTGCGGTGCGCCCGTGCGATGCGAGACGAAGACGAGCCGCCGCATCGCGTCGTCCCACGGCGGCACGAAGAAGAACGGGTGATGATGGATCGACGGGTGGCTCGTCACCCGACGGATGCGCGCGCCGGTCGCCTCGTCGCGCAGCCAGCGCGATTCCGGCGCCGAGATGCCGCCCTTGGCCGTCACGCCGGACGCGCCTTCACGCGCGGCCGCACCAGCAGCGCCCAGCCCATCAGCACGGCGAAGCCCGCGCACCCGCCCCACCACCACGGATGGCCGGTGGGCGCGAAGATGATGGCGAGCGCGACCCCGCAGAACGCGAGCCGCTCGACCCAGCCGACCGGCGCCGTCACGTAACCCTCGAGGAACACCGCCCACGCGAAGGTCGCTGCCATCATCGACAGGAACGCGAGCGCGATCCAGCCGATCGGTCCATTCCAGAGGAGGGCCGGGTCGAACGCGAACGCGAACGGGATCAGGAACAGCACGAGCGACAGCTTGAACGCGATCCACCCGGTCTTCATGGAGTCGGCCTTGGCGAGGCCAGCAGCCGCGTACGACGCGAGCGCGACCGGCGGCGTGATCATCGACAGTACGCAGTAGTACATCACGAAGAAGTGCGCGGCGAGCAGGTCGACGCCGAGCTTCGTCAACGCGGGCACGAACAGGATCGCGCCGATGATGTAGGCGGCGACCGTCGGCAGGCCCATCCCCATCACGATGCAGCCCACGATGATCATCAGCATCGCGCCGATCAGCGTCCCGCCGGAGAGCTCGATCAGCTGGGTCGAGAACTTGAGCGCGAGGTTCGACTGGATCGCGACCGCGATGATGATGCCGATCGCGATGATCGGCACCGCCACCTGCGCCGACTGCTTCGCGATCTCCTCGACCATGTCCACCCAGCCGCGCGCGCCGAGGCGCGACTCCGGCCGCGCGTAGCAGATCGCCAGCGCCGCGGCGGAAGCGGCGATCGCCGCCATCACCGCCGAGTAGTCGAGGACGAGGATCGCGATCAGGATGAGCGGCGGGAGGAAGAGATAGGCGCGAGGCGCGATGGGCTTGACCCCGACGAGGTCCTGCTCGCTCAGGGTGCCGATACCCCGCCGTCGGGCCTTGAGATGGACGATCATGTACAGGGCGAAGTAGTAAGCGACCGCAGGGATCACCCCGGCGAGCGCGATCCGGCCGTACGGCGTCGCGAGAAGCTCGGCCATCACAAACGCCGCGATGCCCATCACCGGCGGCATGAGCTGGCCCCCGGTGGAGGCGGTGGCCTCGTGGGCCGCCGCCTCTTCGGGCGAGTAGCCGGTGCGCTTCATCAGCGGGATGGTGAAGATGCCGGTCGCGACCACGTTCGCCACCGCGCTGCCGCTGATCGTTCCGAACAGCGCGCTCGCCACGATCTCGGCCTTCGCCGCCCCGCCCGCCCGCCGGCCGACGAGCCGCAGCGCCGCGTCGATGAAGAGCTGTCCGCCGCCGGTGGCGGAGTACACGACGCCGAACAGGATGAAATACCAGACGAAGTTAACCGAGGTCTCGGTGGTGACGCCGAGGATGCCGTGCGTCGCCATCGTCATGATCTCGATGAAGAGCGGGTAGTCGAAGCCCTGGAACGAGAGCCAGCCGGGAAACCAGCGGCCGAGGAACGCGTAGGCGATGAACGCGCCGATCACCCACAGCAGGCTCCAGCCCACCACGCGGCGCACGCACTCGAGGACGAGCGCGAGGACGAGCGTGCCGAAGACGAGGTCGCGCGTCAGGACGTCGTCGACGTTCTCCATCCGCGTGTAGAGCCGGTTGAAGTCCGCGAGGTAGTAGGCGAGCACCGCGGCGGTGGCGGCGAGGAGCAGCCAGTCGAGTACCCTCCGCCACACGCCGCTCTCGCCGGTGCGCAGCGGCCACCACAGGAAGACCGTCGCGAGCGCAAAGGCGATGTGCGCCGGGCGGGCGATCTGCAGCGGCAGGGGCTCCCACAGCAGGTAGAGCTGGAACGCGAGCCACGCGAGCGCCACCAGCCAGCGCGGGCTGAGGATGCGGCGGACGAGCGGCGTGCCGGAGGACGTGGCCGCGGCGGCGGCGACGCCGTCGGTCGGCAGGTTCGCGTCGGGAGTCAATCGGCCTCGAGGCGCGACCGAGCCCCGAGCTCACATCCAGCCCTTTTCCTTGTAGTACCGGATCGCGCCGGGATGGAGCGGGATGCCGACGTTCTCCGGCCGCCATGCCTCCTTGGCGACGAAACCCGCCATCGCCTTGTGCTCGGCGACGATCGCATCGCGGTTCTCGACGATCGCCTTGGTGATCGCGTACGCGACGTCGTCGGGCATGTCCTTGTTCACGATCAGGTTGGTCCCAAAATCGGCGGCCTTGGTCGGCCCGTTCTGGCCCTTGAACGACGCCGGCATCGGATGGACCTTGAGGCCGTTCTTCCCGAGCAGCACGAGCGACTTCTCCGGCAGGTCGAGGAAGCGCACCGGTACGGTCAGCGAGACTTCCTGCGTGGCCGGGTGGCCGGGTGAAGCGCTCTCGAAGTAGAGGTCGGCGCGGCCGTCGCGCATCATCTGCGGGATCTGGCCGACGTCGACTTGAATGATCTGCCCCCCCTTCCCCTTGTACTTGTCGAAGTCGAGGCCTACGCCCTCGAACACCATCCGCACCGCCGGCGGCACGGTGCTGCCCGCGGGCTTCATGATGACCCGCGGTGGCTGCGCCGACGCGAGCGCCTTCTCGATCGAGTCGTTGCCCGTGCGCTTGATGTAGTCCTCGGTCAACATGCCGACGATCCACACCTCGTTCAGCCCGCCGAGCAGCGCGCGGATGTCGGGATACTTCTTGCCCTTGTAGATCTCCTGCTCGCCCTGCATCGCCCACACCGAGGTGCAGACGTTGGCGAATCCGATGTCGGCCTTCTTGTCGTTTACCAGGATCACGTTGCCGATCCCGCCGCCGCGCGCGACGACGTCGACCTTCGCGCCCGGCGGGAGCTGCGGCTGGATGTACTTGGTAAAGCTCGCCGCGAACACGTACCAGATCGAGCCGAGCGGCATCGCCTGGAACTTGAGCTCGGTCTGTGCCTGCGGCGCGCCGGCCACGGCGAGCGCAATGGCCGCCAGCAGGGTCTTCGTTTTCATGGGCTCCTCCGGTTGTTCTGAGTGCGGGCGAGTATAGCTGGCGCTAGGCGCTTCCCGCATAATCCGCGCCCACGATGACTCCTTACCCGCACCTCTTCACGCCGCTCGCGCTCGGTCCGCTGAATCTCCGGAACCGCATCGTGATGGGCTCGATGCACACGCGGCTCGAATGCGTCGACCGTCCGGCGGAGCGGCTCGCGGCTTTTTACGCCGAGCGGGCGCGGGGCGGCGTTTCGCTGGTCATTACCGGGGGCGTCTCGCCCGACGGGCCGGGCCGGATGGAGCCCGACTCGCTCGTGTTCGACCGGCGCGATCAGATCCCCTTCCACCGGACGATCGTCGATGCGGTGCACGCGGCCGGCGCGCCGATCTGCCTTCAGATCCTGCACGCCGGGCGCTACGCGAAGCTCGACGACCTCGTCGGCGCCTCGGCCATCCTCTCTCCCATCAATCGCCGCAAGCCGCGCATCCTCGCCGACGGCGAGGTAGAACAGACGATCGAGGCGTTCGCCGAGTGCGCTGCGCTGGCGCAGGAGGCGGGCTACGACGGCGTCGAAATCATGGCCTCGGAGGGCTATCTCGTCACCCAGTTCACGTCGCGGCGGACGAACGACCGCACCGACCGATGGGGTGGCACGCTCGAGAACCGGCTGCGCTTCCCGGTCGAGATCGTCCGCAGGACGCGCGCGCGCACTGGCCGGGACTTCGTGATCGTCTACCGGATCTCGGCGCTCGATCTCGTCGACGGCGGGCTCGACGCGGACGAGACCGCCGCGCAGGCGCGTGCGGTCGCCGCCGCCGGCGCCGACGCGCTCGACACCGGTATCGGCTGGCACGAAGCGCGCGTGCCGACGATCGGCTACATGGTCCCGCGCGCGGCGTTCGCGTTCGCGGTCAAGCGCCTGAAGGAAGCCGCGCCGATCCCGGTGATGGCGACAAACCGCATCAACACGCCAGAGGTGGCCGAGGCGCTCGTCCGCGACGGCTACGCCGATGCCGTCTCGCTCGCCCGGCCGCTGCTGGCCGACGCGGAGTTCGCACGGAAGGCCGGCGAAGGCCGCGGCGACGAGATCAACACCTGCATCGCGTGCAACCAGGCGTGCCTCGACTTCATCTTCCGCGACGAGCCCGCGACCTGTCTCGTGAACCCGCGGGCGGGCCGGGAGCTCGATCTGCCGACCGGCCCCGCGTCCCGGGCGAAACGCGTGGCGGTCGTCGGCGCGGGCGCGGCGGGGCTGTCGTGCGCCCTGACCGCGGCCGAACGCGGGCACACCGTGACGCTGTACGAAGCAGCGCCTGCGCTCGGCGGTCAGATGAACCTCGCCGCGGCGATCCCGGGCAAGGAGTTCGCGGAGACGATCCGCTACTTCGAGCGCCGCCTCGGGCGGCTCGGCGTCAAGGTGCTACTCGCTTCGCGGCCGAGCGCCACTGAGCTCGCCGCCAGCCCGTTCGACGAGATCGTGATCGCGACCGGCGTCGCGCCCCGCGTGCCGTCGATCCCGGGGATCGACCACCCGAAGGCACTCCACTACGACGAGGTCCTGAGCGGTGCCAAAGTTCCCGGCCGCAGCGTCGCGATCATCGGGGCCGGCGGGATCGGGTTCGATGCCGCGGTGTACCTGACGAAGCCCGATACGGCCGATGCGATCGCGCACTTCCACGCCGCCTGGGGCGTCGACGCCAGCGGCCGCTCGCACGGCGGGCTGAACGGCGATCCGCGCGAGACGCCGCCGCGGGAGATCTTCCTGCTGCAGCGGAAGACGGCGCCGGCTGGCAAGACGCTCGGACTTTCGACCGGTTGGGCGATCCGCGCCGAGCTTGCACGGCGCGGGGTGCAGATCCTCGTCGGGGTGGACTACCTGAAGATCGACGACGCGGGGCTGCACATCCGGCACGAGGACGCGCCGCGCCTCCTCGCCGTCGACCACGTGGTCGTCTGCGCCGGCCAGGAGCCGGTGCGCTCGCTCCACGACGAGCTCGCCGCGCTCGGGCGCCGCGCGCACCTGATCGGCGGCGCCGACGTCGCCGCGGAGCTCGACGCGCTGCGCGCGATCGACCAGGGGATGCGGGTGGCGGTGTCGCTCTAGTTCGAGCGGCGCGGCGATCGCGCCAGTGCCCACCCCGACGGCCGCTTGCGACCGAGGCGGTGCAAAAACTGGGGAAAACGATGGGCTCAGATTTTTTTCCCCACCGAAGCACTAGTTTTCCCTCGTTGCGACGGCGGCGAGTATCCGCTTCCCACGAACCTGGTCGGCAGCGCGTCGTCGAGGATTCCGCCCCGGTCCTGGGTGCCGATCGTGCCACTCCATGCGAGCGTGCCGGTACTCGCGTCGAAGAGCCGCGTCTCGGAGATGGTGCGCGCCGGCCCCCAGACGGTTTCCGGCGGGAGATAGCTCGTCTGCCAGATGCCGCTGTAGTAGCCGTAGAGGCCACCCCAGCCAACGCCGATGGCGACGCTGCGGCCGGGGATCGTGAAGCTCGCGTCCTCGACCCGGGTGGCACGCGCGATGAGCATCCCGTCAGCGCCCGCTTTGGCGATCGCTGCCCGCAGTTTCGCTTCCTCGACCGCTGCGGGCTTGCCGCCGAGTATCGAGTACGCCTGCACACCCTCGATGCTTCGCTGGGCAAGCAGCGCGGTCATACGGTCCTCGAACAGACGCCGCCCCACGTTGTCCTGCGTGACGGCGACGACGAGCACGCGCTTGAAAGGCTTGCCGACGTACGCGGGGTTCGCGTGCTGCTCCAGTAGCCGGCTCCGGGTGCAGCCTGCCACGAGGGCAATCGGCACGAGGGCCACGGAGCGCGCGCGCAGGCGGCGCAAGGGGGCCTGGATCATGACGGATGCCGCTAGTGGAATCGGCGAAGTACCAGAAGCCGTCGCTGGCATCGCGCCCACAAAGCGGTCGGTCAACCGGCGTGGCCCATCCATGCGGAAGTTCGAATCGCCCGAAAGCGGACGTGCGCGAGCGCTCAACACCGAATTCAACGACACCGATGTCGTGAAATCGGCGATGTCGGTAGAAATCCTCGCCATGTCCCCTTAACTTCCGATCAATGTCGGTATAAATCTCGTTGGCCCCAAGACTACGGAAAGCGGTCCCGCTCCGCCCGGGCGCGATCGACGAGCAGCCCGGCGGCCCGATCCACCTCCGCCTCGGTGGTGTAGCGCCCCACGCTCAGGCGCACCGCGCCGCGCGCGACGAACGGGTCGAGCCCCATCGCCGAGAGCACGGGCGAGATTGACACCTCCCCCTCGTGGCAGGCGGAGCCGGTGGACGCCGCGATCTCTGGGATCGCCTCGAGCAACGCGCTTCCGACGAGCCCGACGAAGCTCGCGTTCAACGTGTTCGGAAGCCGGCGCTCCGTGTGGCCGTTCAGGACGACCTTCGCGCCGAGCCCTTCCCGCAGATGCGCCCAGAGCCGATCGCGCAGCCGCGTCAGGCGCGCGTTCGTCTCCGCCAGGTCCCCGTGCACGAGCCGGCTGGCCTCGCCGAGCCCGACGATGTAGGGCACGTTCTCCGTGCCCGCGCGCCGTCCCGATTCATGCCCCGCGCCGTGGATCAGCGGCTCGAGCCGGACGCCGCGACGCACGAACAGCGCACCGACGCCCTTAGGCGCATACATCTTGTGCCCCGCAAGGCTGAGCAGATCGGCGCCGAGCTCGCCGACGTCGACGCGGATCTTGCCTGCGCTCTGCGCGGCGTCGACGTGCATCAGCGCGCCGCGCTCGTGCGCGAGCCGGGCAATCTCCGCGACGGACTGAAGGCTCCCGGTCTCGTTGTTGGCGTGCATGACGCTCACGATGAGCGTCGGCGCCCGCAGCACGCGCTCCATCGCATCGAGGTGGACGACGCCATAGCGATCGACCTCCACCACGACGCGCTTGAATCCGAGCCGCTCGACGAACCGCGACGTCGCGTGGGTCGCCGGATGTTCGACCGCGCTGATCACCACCTGCGAGCCCGCCTGGCCGCGCTCGAGCGCGGCGTAGGCGGCGCCCTGGATGGCGTGATTGGTCGCCTCGGTCCCGCCGCCCGTGAAGACGATCTCGTCAAGGTTCGCGTCGAGGAGCCGCGCGACCTCCCCGCGGGCGCGATCGACGGCTTCGTGCGCGCGCACGCCATAGGCGTGAGTGCTGGACGGGTTCCCAAAGTGCTCCCGGAGGTATGGGAGCATCGCCTCCACGACGGCGGAGTCGATCGGCGTGGTGGCGTTGTAATCGAGGTAGATCGGTTTCACGACACGTCCCGGGTTCCTGGTCGGGCTGCGGCGTCCCCGCGTGCGGCGTCCCGCGCCGCCTCGTTCAGCCCCCTCAGCAGAGCCTCGAGCTCGAGCCCGTGAAAGTGCGCCGCGCGGCGAACGCTCATCAGCCGAGCCATCACACTGAAGAAGCCCCGTCGCATATCGGGACAGCCGCGAGCGAGAAACACCTCGATCGTCGCGGGATAGCGCCGGATTACCGCCGCGATCTTCATGCTACCGCTGATGTGCCCCATCGTCGCCTCTTCGCCTCGTCTCGGGACGTAACGACCCAAGCGGTCCCCTTGCTCACTGCTGCCGCGGCCTTTTCGCTCATCGCGCGGGCACCGGGACCCCGGCCGCGCGCCATCGCGAGCACGCTCGCAGAAAGCACCAGGGCCTGGGCGGCGGCGAGAAGGACGACGTTCCGGTGGTCGGGCCGCACGGTCGGGACGCTCAGAAGAGGACGAATAGCGTTTTCATGGCTGAAGTCCCGTCGGTGCCGATCAGCGCGCGCCCGCCGCGTCGCGCTGCCATTGCACCATGCCGCCGCGCAGGATCAGCACGTCGCGGAAACCGGCGCTGCGCAGCACCTTGGCCGCCCTGGCGGAGCGCTTGTCGGTTGCGCAGGCGAGGGCGATCGGGGGCTCGCCCGACGCGGCGAGCTCGTCCCGTGCGCGAGCGAATTCGCTCAACGGCAGGTTGCGGGCCCCGGGAATGTGCCCGAGCGGCCCGCCAAACTCCTCGGGGCCGCGCACGTCGACCACCGTGATCGCCGTCCCGGCATCAAGCCGGCGCTTCAGCTCGGCCGTGGAGATCCATCCCGAAGGGGCGCTCCTCAACCTGCGCACCAGGCGTGGAAGGAAAGTCACGAGCGCGAGCAGCGCCAGGCCGAGCAGGCCATAGCTGAGCGCCTGGCTGTTCCCGACTGCAGCCTCGCGCCCGGCGTAGCCGAGCCAGGCATAACCGGCGGCGCCGGGTGCCATGCACACGAGCGTGGCGAGCGCGTAGTCGGCGAGGCGGATCCGCGTCAGACCGAGCGCATAGTTGAGCAGGTTGAAGGGCACCAGCGGCACCAGGCGCATGAGCGCTACGAACCGCCAGCCCTCGGCTTCGACCCCGTCGACGAGCTGCTTCGCCCGTCCCGCGGCCCGGCGCGCCACCCAGTCCGAAGCGACGTAACGCCCGGCTAGGAAGGCAAGCGTCGCGCCGAGCGTCGCGCCCGCCAGGTTCCACACTGCGCCCCAGACGGGGCCGAACAGCGTGCCGCCGGCGAGGCCGAAGAGCGAGCCGGGGAGGAAGAGCACGGTCGCGACGGCGAAGCTCGCGACGAACCCGGCCGGCGCCCACTCGCCAAGGCTGCGCAGCTGGGCCGAGAGCGCCGCGAGATCGAGCCGGTCCTGCGTCAGCAGCGCCCAGATCGCCGCGCCGGCGAGTGCTGCTGCCAGCCCGACGCGGGGCAGCCAGACCCGGGCGTTCAACTCGCCTCCTGACGCCGATTGATCGGGTAGGCGCCCGGCGTGTCGCGGAACGGCTGGACGAGGAGTCGATCGAGACGGAGCTCTTCCGGGGAGCGGAAGGCGTCCACGCCGATCGTCATGCCTTCATGGCCCGCCGCGGGCTGCGCGCGGTAGGTACCGAACAGCCGGTCCCACCACGGCAGGTTGAAGCCGAAGTTGCTCGACGACTCGTTGTAGACCACCGAGTGGTGCACGCGGTGCATGTCCGGCGTCACCACCAGCCAGCCGACCCAGCGCTCGACCGCTGTCGGCAATCCCGCGTTCGCGTGGTTGAACATCGCGGTCGCGTTGAGTAGGACCTCGAACGCGAGCACCGCGACCGCCGGCGCACCGACGACCGCCACCGCCGCGCACTTGATCGCCGTCGAGACGAGGATCTCGATCGGATGAAAGCGCGTGCCGGTCGTGATGTCGAAATCGAGATCGGCGTGGTGCACCCGATGCAGCCGCCACAGCGTCGGCACCGCGTGGAAGGTCACGTGCTGGAAGTAGATGGCGAGATCGAGGAGGACGATCGCGAGCGGCACCGCGACCCAGGCGGGTAGCTCAAGCGCGTTAACCAGGCCCCAGCCGTGCGCCTCGCCCGCAATGGCCACGGCGATCGCCGCGCCGGGCGCGAGGATCCGCAGCACCGCCACGTCGACGAGGAGCAGACCCAGGTTGTGCGGCCAGCGCGCGCGCCGGCCGAAGGTCGGGCGGCGCCGCGGCGCGAGGTGCTCCCACAAGGCGACGGCGAGAAATACGCCGAGAAACGCTCCCAGGCGGATCAGCGGCTCGAGGTTGATGCCTGCATCCACGGTCTCACTCCGGTTGGCGCCGCTGCTAGACTGCTTGCGCGTCGACGCTCAAGTGATATAATATTCAATCGAATACTTGAATACTAGCCCTGCCTCGAGACCCATGTCAACCCCCACCCCCAAGCGCGCCATCTTCGAGTCGCTCGCCCGCGTCGGCACGGCGCTCTCGAGCGCGACCCGGCTGGAGTTCCTCGAGCTCCTCGCCCAGGCGGAGCGCAGCGTCGACGAGCTCGCCAACCTCACCGGGGTCTCGGTCGCCAATACCTCCCAGCACCTCCAGAAGCTCCGCCAGGCGGGTCTGATCGTCGGGCGGAAGGAGGGGCTGTATGTCTATTACCGCCTGGCCGGAGACGCGGTCGTGGGCCTTCTCGCCGCGCTCGGCGGCGTCGGCGAGGCCTACGTCGCGGAGGTGGAGCGGATCGTCCGGCTCTATCTCATCGAGAAGGACAGCCTCGAGCCGGTCCCCGCGAGGGAGTTGCTCGAGAGGGCCCGCAAGGGCCTCGTCACCGTTCTCGACGTGCGCCCGCCGGAGGAGTTCGCGGCGGGGCATCTACCGGGCGCGGTGAACATCCCCGTCCACGAACTCGAGAAGCGCCTCGGCGAGCTGCCGAAGCGCAAGGAAGTGGTCGCCTATTGCCGCGGACCGTACTGCTTGATGTCCTACGACGCGGTCCAGCTTCTCCGGAAGAAGGGTCTCAAAGCGAGGCGACTGCAGAACGGACTACCCGAATGGCGGCTCGCCGGGCTACCAGTGACGCGCTAACGTTTGGCTCGCGGCGCTCGCCGCGCAGCAGCTGGAGTCCCAGCGGACGGCGCCGGGAACAGCTCGCGGCGCAGGACCGGCTACGCCTTCGCCCCGCGCAGGACGATGGTGTGCGCGCCGAGCCCGTGAGCGACCCGGCGCGTGTCGGGGTTGACGCTGCCGGCGAAGTAGTCGAGGCGGCTGATCACCTCGATGCTCAAGCCCGCGGCGCGGAGCTGGGCCACGTAGTCGTCCTCCACCACCGCGCCGACCACGCACTCAGCCCAGAGCTTCGGGTCGGCGCGCGCCTTATCCGAGACGGGCGTCGCGAGCGAGATGTCGGCGATCTGGAGCCGACCGCCCGGCTTGAGCACGCGGGTGATCTCGGCAAAGGCGCGGGGCTTGTCCGGCACGAGGTTGAGCACGCCGTTGCTCGTGACGACGTCCACGAAAGCGTCTGGCAGCGGGATCTCCTCGGCGTTTCCCTCGATCGGCTCGACGTTGGTCGAGCCCATCGCCGCAATGTTCCGGCGCAGCTTGTCGAGCATCGCCCGTGTCATGTCGAGGCCATAGACCTTGCCGCGCGGGCCGGTCAGGGTGCTCGCGATCAGGGTGTCGGTTCCGGAGCCCGAGCCGATGTCGAGGATCCGGTCGCCCTCCCGGATCACGCCCGCGGCGAACGGATACCCGACGCCCGCAAACGATTCGGGAGCGGTGGCGGGAAGGAGGTCGAGCTGCTCACCCGGGTAGCCCACGAACAGGCAGGCGAGCCGCCCGGTCGGAAAATGGAACGTCTTGCCGGGATGCGTGGCCACGTCGCTGTACATCTCGACCACGGCCTTGAAGATGAACTCCCTCTTGTCGCTGTACACGGCGACCATGCAGCTTCCTCCTGGTCATTCGCGTCCGCGCGCCTGGAGCTCCTGAGCAGGCCCTTCATCCCGCGCTACGGCTGAGCTTACCAGCTCAATTCAACTTCCCCCACTCTTGGTCTGCAGGCCTAGAAGCTCTTGAGCAGCTTCTTGATGCGCTCCCGCACCGTCGGGTCTGCATCGTGCTTCTTCAGCTCGCCGAACTTCGCCTTCAGCCGCCCCTCGAACTCCACGCGCGAATAGCAACTGTGGCACGTGTGCAAGTGGTGTTCCATAGCCGCGCGCTCGGTGTCATCGAGCACGTGGTCGATGTACTCGAAGACCTGCCTGAGCGCCTGTTCGCACTCGATCTCGTGCTTCGTCATGGGATGAAACCTTTCTCTTCCGTACCATGGGGGGGGGGATGCGCCTTCGTTACCTTGGCGCGACGCGGGAGCGACCGCGTCCAGCCCGTACTCCCGCGCCTGCTGCCAGAGGATCTTCTGCAGCGACCCGCGGGCGCGCGCGAGCCGCGAGCGCACCGTCCCCACCGGGATGCCGAGCGCCTCGGCGATCTCCCCGTAGCTCAACTCCTCGAGGTCGGAGAGGACCACCACCACCCGGTGATGCTCCGGGAGGCTCGCGAGCGCCCGGTCGAGATCTTCACGCAGCAGCTTGTCGAGGAACGCCTGCTCCGGGTTGCTGAACCAGAGCAGGAAGGGCTGGTGCATCTGCTCGAAGATCGAAAACTGCACTTCCTCTTCTTCCGGCTCGTCGCACTCGACGGGCACGAGCCGCGGCCGCGCGCCCGCGCGGCGCAGCTCGCTCACGAAGGTGTTGTGGAGGATGCTGAAGATCCAGGCGCGGAACGCGGCCTCGCTCTTGAGGCTATCGAGCGCGCGCCAGGCCCGGGCCACCGTTTCCGCAACGAGATCCTCCGCGTCCGTGGGGTTGGCTGTGAGCCGCCGGGCAACTCCGTTCAGGCTCCCCAGCAGAGCGAGCACCTGATCTTCGAAAGCCTTCCGCGAGATGCCCATGCGCCTCCCCGAATGCCAAGACGCGCGGCCGGCGAATCGGTTCCATCCGCCGCCGTGCGATGTCCGGTGCCGCCCCGGCTCTTGGCGCGCCGAGATTGTAAGCCCTTGTCCGTAAGGGGATTCCAATGAGCGTTTGGGCGGGGTCACGGACGCCGGGTGGTTCCCCATCGGCGCGCGCACCGAAGCGTGGAACCGATCTCCTCCAGGCTCGGCCAAGCGTCGCGCGGCGCGGCGAGGGCCCTTCGCGCCGTCGAGCATCAAACGACTGACGCCCGCGGACGGAAAACGGTTCCACCGATATTCATCGAGTGGACACGCGCGCGCGCGGCACCGCGGCGAGTTTTGTGCATCGCCGTTGACAGCGCTCCGCGGCGACCGACTGGAACCGATTTCGCATCGACCGCGTCTTGGGCGATGAAGGCGGCGTCCTTCGCACAGGTCAACCACCAAGGAGATCCCGGCAATGACTACGGCAACAGGATCCGCGCAGCGCATCGACATCGTTTCGCTCGAGGAGAAAGTGAAGGCGATGTATCGCGACGTGGCCCTCGATCCGCACGGCGAGTTCCACTTCGAGATGGGGCGCGCGCTCGCCGAGCGGCTCGGCTATGCGCCCGCCGACCTCGATGCCATCCCGAGCGAAGCCATCGACTCGTTTGCGGGCGTGGGCTACTACTTTGACCTCGCTCACCTGAAGCCGGGCGAGAGGGTGGTCGATCTCGGCAGCGGGTCGGGGACGGACAGCTTCATCGCCGCCGGCAAGGTCGGCAAGACTGGCACCGTGATCGGCGTCGACATGACCGACGAGCAGCTCGCCAAGGCGGAGCGCCTGCGCGCTGCGGCGTGGTGGGGCAACGTCACCTACCGCAAGGGCTACATCCAGGCCACCGGCCTTGCCGATGCGTCTTGCGACGCGGTCATCAGCAACGGCGTGATCAACCTCGCGCCGGACAAAGGCGAGGTCTTCCGCGAGGCCGCGCGCCTGCTGGAAGCCGGCGGTCGCCTGGCGCTCGCCGACATCGTCACCGATGTCCAGCTTCCCGAAGGCATCACCTGCGACGTGACGCTCTGGGCCGCCTGCATCGGCGGTGCGATGCAGGTCGGCGACTACGTCTCGGCGATTGAGGCTGCCGGGCTGCGGGTGAAGAGGGTGAAGGACAACCCCCAGTACCAGTTCATCTCGAAGAACGCCCAGGGCGCGACCAAGAAGTACGGCGTCAAGAGCGTCTCAATCGTGGCCACCAAGGAATGAGTCTTTGCCGCCGGGGCTGCGGGGTGCACCCGCGGGCTCCGGTGATTCTCAACCCA
>CAVWFR010000038.1:0-13116 GCA_963754305.1 uncultured beta proteobacterium
GATTTAGGTGCAGCTCCCATCGCCGCGGATTTCGAGTTCGTCCATCGATGCATAACCTCATCTACCAGGTCGACGACTCACTGCCGCGAATGGCATGGTGCGCGCGGCTCGATCGCGGTGCTCGCGAAGTGCATATCCATTGCGGGAGCTGGGTCGAGCGTCGACCTGACGCCTTCTTCGAGGGCGCCTGGTCCGGCCCCTTCGATCGCACGGGATTCGATACCGCCCTCACTTCGTGCGCGACCGGAGGAAAGCTTCTGCCGGACGGCATTCTGTTCTGCACGCCGACTCACACGACCCAGGCCCTCTACTCCTTCGGCGGTAGCGATTCTCTCTGGGTTTCGAACTCGTTGATCTTCCTTCTCCAGGCTTCGCGGACTTCGCTCAGAGATTCGTATCCGTACTACGAGTGCGATTTGATGAGCGTGATGTTCGGCCTGGACGATTACCGGGAGTACATCCCGACAGAGAAGAAGGGGCCGATTCGCGTTCACTACCATCGCAACCTCGTCGCCCTGGACGGAGTGCGCCTGGAGACGCGGCCTCGCCCCTTGCCGGATCCGTTCGACTCGTACAGGCAGTACTCGACCTTCCTCGATTCCGAGGTAAGCGCCTTGATGCGGAACGCGGCCGACCCGTCGCGGCGAGTCACGTTCGCGCCGCTGTCCACGATCTCGACGGGCTACGACTCGCCCGCGTGTGCGGTGCTGGTGCGACGTGCGGGCTGCTCCGAAGCATTCACGTTCGCTCGCGCCCGAGCGGGATTCGAGGACCGTGACGACAGCGGCCGACGGATCGGTGAGGCGCTCGGGTTGCGCGTGACCGAGGTCGACGTTGAAGCAACCATGGCGTCGCGCAATTCCGACACCGAGCTCGAATTCATCGCCTCCGGTTTCGGCGGGGACGATGTGCCCCTGACCGCTGCAGAGTACATGCTTTGCGGGAGGCTGCTCGTCACCGGTACGCACGGCGACAAGATCTGGGACGTGAAACCCCTCGCCGGCGGCGACGCGATACTCCGCGGCGACCCGTCCGGGTCGAGCATGTCCGAGTTTCGCTTGCGGGTCGGATTCGTCGTTTTCCCAGTGCCATTCGTCGGTGCGACGCGCTATTCGAGCGTCGTCGAGATCAGCAACTCCGGGGCGATGAAGCCGTGGAGCCTGGGGAGACCCGCCTATAACCGGCCCATCCCGCGCCGGCTCGTCGAGGAACGAGGCGTGCCACGAGAGTGGTTCGGTCAATCCAAGAAAGCGATCACCACCCCCCACCACGGGACCGGGCGGGATGTCTTGCCGTTGCAAGACGTCTACACCGGAACGACCATCGCTCGCTTCCGAGGCTTCCTCTCGGCGCGGGGCGGGGCGAGCGTGACGGTGGGCCTCGCGCATGCGCTCTTGCACGTTGCGCTAGGAAGCTACCGGCTGACGCGTTGGCTTGGCGCCCTGTTTGCCGCACCGCGTCAGCGGCGTACATTCCGGTACCTGCAATGGAGATACTCCCAGCCGCTCTCGGACGCGGCGTGGCTCTTTCATTGGGCAGTGAGCGAGCTTCGCTCCCGGTATCCCTCGCCCGAGCCGGACTTCGCGCCGACGCGCAAGCGAGATCGAACCGCGGCTTCGAGACTGTCGGGCGATTGAGGCTCGATCTTCAGTTCGCTCGCCGGATCGTGATCGCCTGTCAGGACGCCGGGCCGGCCCCCGAGGGGGGTCGGCTGGCCGAGGCTGTGTAGAAACAATCTCGCGCGTTCCGAAAGTGAGAAATCCAAACGGGCGTAACGCTATTTCTTGCGCTAATGACCGGCTCATCGAGAAGAAACTCGATGCCCTAGGAAAAAAATGCGACGCTCTCGTTTTCCCGAGTTTTTACACAGCCTCGGCCGATAGTTGCCAGTCGCGCGAAGGTCTCAAACCGGCCCTAAGCGATCCTTCGTTGCATCGGCGGCGTGACCAACAAACCGAGCGAAGCATGGTCAGCGCGCCGTTCGAAACTCTCTCGTGACATCGCGCCGGTTTTTGTCCTCCCGCAGCGCAACGAAGCGCGAATGCCGGAGATGATTGTCGGGAGGGCCGTCCAGACCCGTCGAGGGCGACGATTTCGCCGTCGATCACGGTCTCATCGGGCAGGGCGGCAAGCGCCTTGACGATCAGCGGATACTTGCCGGTGAAGTCATTGTCGTTGCGCGAGCGGAGCTGGACCTTGCGGCCCGTCTTGATGGCGAGCGCGCGATAGCCGTCCAGTTTTTAGTTCGTATATCCAGCTCGTGCTGTGCAATTGACGCCCGCTACGGCGCGCGCGTAGCATCCTTGCGCAGTCCAACGGAGGAGAGGTCATGAAAGTCAAGACGCTGTTGGTGAGCAGCGCGCTGCTGCTCGGCATTGTCCAGGAAGCCCTCGCCGACAAGACCTACATCCTGGCGACCGGCCGCAGGGATCCACGCATGTACGCGATCGACCTGAAAAAGGCGATCAGGCCTGAAAACAACAATACGCCCAACGCCATCGTCAGTCGCTCGAAGGTGGCGCTCGACAGCCTCGATGGCAGGTTGCTCGGCGATTCCGCCAACCTCGCGATCAGCGAGGACGGGAAGACCGCGTATGTCGTCAACCACCACGGCGCGATCGACAATGACGAGTTCCTGCAGCATGGCGGGCGCGGCAACATCGCCGTGATGAACGTCAGACGAATGATCGACCCGCGCAACGACAACACCGCGCGCGCGCTCGAGCGCCACATCGACAGCGGGCACTTCGGCGCCGTCGGCATCGTGCTGCTCAAGAACCTGTTCATCATCGGCAATGCCGAGAGCCACCTGACCGAGGACGGCGGCAACCGCATCACCTTCGTCGACCGCAGGACGGGCAGCTTGCGTGGCGGGGTGGACCTCGCGCTTGGCGACCCCGCAGGCATCCGTTGCCCGAATTACCCGGTGCCGTTCACCTCTCCAGGCGGACCGCCGACCTTTCAGGCGCCCGAGGGTCCGTTCGTCCACTCGAACGGCGCCCTGTCGCCGGTGCCTTTGCTTTCACCGCACCCGTCCTGGGGATGCTTCCCGGACCCCAACGGCATCGCCATCGCGACTGCGCGCGGCGGCAAACGCTATCTTTATACCGCCAACGGCGGGACTGACGACCTCTCCGTGATCGATCTCGACGCGGCGCTCGCCGGAGGCAAGACGGTGGAAATCGGCCGCATCCCCACACAGATCGGGCCCTGGGGCATCGCTACAAGCCCGAATGGTAGATATGTCGTCGCGGCCAACCGCGAGAGCCAGCAAAGGGCATTCGAGGGCAATACGATCTCGCTGATCGACGTGGAAAAGCCGCTGGTCGAGGCGCGGCGCATGCTCGTCGGCACCAGCGACCCCAATGTGCAGACACGGCCATTCATTCCATCGTTCACCCCGGACGGCAGGAAGATCATCGTTCCCAATTTCCGCGCCGACAACGTGTCGATCGTCGATCTTGCCAAGGCGCTGCGCGGCGATGCCGACGCCGAGGTGGCGCGCATTCCGCTGACACGAGCCGACGGAAGGCCGGCACGCCCCAAGGGCTCTGCCGTGACCTCCGACGGCCGCTACGCCGTGATCTCGGCAGGGCCGCGGGTCACCGCCGTGCCGTTCGAGCCTAGCGGGTACGTCTATGTGATCGACCTGAAGACCCGGGCGGTCGTCGGCACGGTGACCGGCGTGGGCAACGATCCTTACGGACTCGCAGTGGTCGATGTCGACCACGATTAGCGGTATCGATGCGGCCGGCCGAGAAATAGGGCAAGGTCGTCCGCGACGCCGGGATCAAGCTCGAATGAGCGGCAACGACGAATCTCAGTCCGCGTAGACGCCCGCCTTCTTGATGAGCGGGCCCCAGCGGTCGACTTCCGACTTGAGATAGATGCGCAGCGCGTCCGGCGTCGCCCGGTTCTGCGCGATCGGTTCGGTGCCGAGGTCGGCGAAGCGCTGCGCGAGCGCCGGGTCCTTCAGCGCCTGCTGCAGCGTCGCGGCGAGCTTCTCGATGATCGGCTTCGGCGTCCCCTTCGGCGCGTACAGGCCGTGCCAGACCACGAGCTCGAACCCCTGCAACCCCGACTCGGCGAAGGTCGGCACATCGGGCAGGGACGGTACGCGGGCCTTGGTGGCCACGGCGTACGCTTTGATCCGCCCGCTCTTGACGTGGCTCGAGGTCGCTGCTGGCTGGTCGCACAGCAGATCCACCTGGCCGCCCATGAGATCGTTCAGTGCGGGGCCGGTGCCCTTGTAGGGAACGGTCGTCAGATCGGTCTGGATCGCGTTCATGAACAGCATGCCGCACATGTGCGAGGTCGCGCCGACGCCGGCGTTCGCGAACGTGACCTTGTCCTTGTTGGCCTTGAGGTAGGCGAGCAGCTCCTTGACGTCCTTCGGCGGGAAGTCCTTCCTCGCCACGAGGATCATCGGCACGTCGGTCACCAGCCCGATCGGCTCGAAGTCGGCGACCGGGTCGTAGGGGAGCTTCCGGTAGAGCGCCGGCGCGCTCGCCTGCGCCATGTTGTGGAACAGGATCGTGTAGCCGTTGGGAGCCGCTTTGGCGGCGCGCGCCGCGCCGATCGTTCCACCGGCCCCGCCGACGGTCTCGAGGATCACCTGCTGCTTGAGCAGCTCGCTCATCGACTGCGCCAGTACGCGGCCGAGCACCTCGGTCGAGCCACCCGGCGGGAAGGGCACGAGCATCATGATCGGCTTGGAGGGGTAGTCCTGCGCCGCGGCGAGCGGGCTGCCGATCGCGAGCACGAGCGTCTGCAGGAGAGCCGGAAGGAAGCGTTTCATCAGATCCGCCTGCTGGTCAGTTGAGGTTGACGCCGGCGGTCTTGGCCGCGAATCGGGCGACCTCGGTGTGATCGTGACCGGCGCCGAGGTCCGCGCGGGCGGCGGACCAGATCTGCCGGCACAGCGCGGAGAAGGGTACGTCCACGTCGAGATCCTTGGCGACGTCCAGCGCGATGCCGATGTCCTTGACCATGAGATCGAGCGCGAATCCCGACGCGAACGTGCCTGACAGGACGAACGGCTTGAGCTTGACCTGCGTGCTGTTGTTCATCCCCGTGGAGGCGTTCAGGATGTCGACCATGACGCCGGGCTCGAGGCCGAACTTCTTGCCCACGAGCAGCGCCTCGACCGCGATCAGCAGGCCGCCCGCGGAGACGAGGTTGTTCAGCGCCTTCATCGCCTGCCCGCAACCGGCCGGCCCCGCCCAGATGATCGATTTCCCCATGGCCCGGAGGATCGGCGTCGCCTCCTCGGTCACCTGCTTGTCGCCGCCGACCATGATGGCGAGTTCGCCCGTCACCGCTTTCTTGACCCCGCCGGATACGGGCGCGTCGATCATCCTGATATCCGAGCGCGCCAGGCGCCCGGCGATAGCGGAGGTCTCCGTCGGCACGCCGGAGCTCATGTCGATGACGAGCGCGCCCGGACGAAGCCCCACCGCAACGCCGTCTTTCTCGAACAGCACGTCGGCGACGATCCTGCTGGTCGGCAACATCGTGATGACGACGTCGGAGGTCTCGCCGAGCGCGCGCAGCGACGGCGCCGGCTGGCCGCCGATCTCCTTGGCGAACTTCGAGACCTGCTCGGCGCGTGAGTCTGCGACCTGCACTTTGACGCCGGCCTTGACGAGATTCGCGGCCATGGGCCAGCCCATGGCGCCGAGCCCCACGAAACCAATCCGCTTGTCCATGGTGAGTGCGCTCCTTTGTCGACGAGCTCGGTGCGGCCCCTGCTTGCACGGGGCCATGAGCCTCGCTGCTACTATAAACGAGCCGCATGCGCGTGCGGCGAACCAGGACCGCCACAACCAATCTTGCAGTGCAGCCTAGGAGAAAGCCATGGCCAGTCAACTCTTCGAGAAGGGCCTCGCCGTTCGCAAGGAGGTCCTCGGCAACGAATACGTCGAGAAATCGCTCAAGTCCGCGGACGACTTCTCGATGGCGATGCAGGAATATTCGACCGAGGCGTGCTGGGGCCTGGTCTGGACCCGCCCTGGCCTGCCGCGCAAGACGCGCAGTCTGGTCAACATCGCAATGATTTCGGCGCTCAACCGCCCGAACGAGCTGAAGCTCCACATCAAGTCATCGTTCAACAACGGCGCGACGAAGGAGGAGATCAAGGAGGTGCTGTTGCAGGTGGCGACGTACTGCGGTGTGCCGGCGGGAATCGATTCGTTCCGCATCGCACGCGAGGCATTCGCCGAGCTGGAGGCGAAGCCGAAGTAGGGCGTTCCGCGGCCGGCCCCGGAAAGGGGGCCGCGGCGCCTCACTCCACTTTGGCGCCGGACGCTTTCACGACCTTGCCCCAGCGTTCGTAGTCGCTCCGGATCTGCGCCGCGAACTCCTCCGGCGTGCTGGGGGAGGGCGTCTGGCCGATGCCGCTCAGGCGGGCGCTGACGTCGGGATCCCGGAGCGCGCGGACGACGGCGGCGTTGAGCTTCACGAGCGTCTCGCGCGGCGTCGCCGCGGGCGCCACCACGCCGTACCACTCGATCGCCTCGCTGAACTGCGGATAGCCCGCCTCGACCGCGGTCGGCACGGCGGGAAGTGCTTCGTTGCGCTTGTCGCCCAGTATGGCGAGTGCCCGCAGCTTGCCCGCTTTGACCTGTGGCACGGTGGAGGTGGGATTCGCGAACATCATGCTCACGTTGCCCGCCAGCAGATCATTCACTGCGGGGCCGGCGCCCTTGTACGGGACGTGGACGATGTTGGTCCCGGTCGTGAGCTTGAAGAGCTCGCCCAGCAGCTGCTGCAGCGAAGCGGTCGACGCGAAGGTCAGCACGCCCGGCCGCTGGCTGGCGAGCTGCGCGAGCTCCTGCATCGTCGTCGCGGGCACCGACGGGTGCACGACCAGCACCGATGGGGTCTCCATGCCGCGCGACACCGCCGCGAAGTCGCGCAGCGTGTCATAGCCGGGGTTGGCGTACAGGTGCGGGTTGATCGTCAACGCGCCCTGGTGCGCGAGCGTGATCGTGTAGCCGTCGGGCGCCGCTTTGGCGCCCAACGCCGTGCCGATGTTGCCTTGCGCCCCGGCGCGATTGTCGACGACGACCTGCTGCCCCCAGATCTCCGCCAGCTTCGCGCCCACGACGCGCGCGAACGCATCGGTGCCGCCCCCCGGGGGGAAGGGCACGACGAAGCGGACCGGCTTGTCGGGATAGGTGTCCTGCGCGAGGCCCGGCGGAACGGCGAGCGCAACGGCGATGATCAGCGCCTTCGACAGTCGTTTCATGTTCGCTGCTCTCTCAAGCTCGCATGGGGGAAGCCGACAATCTCGCGACCTCGGCGGCGTCGTCGGCGCGATCCAGGGCCCACACGGCGTCGATCAGGCGGTCGACTGCCGCCGTCGGGGCTCCGATCGCAGCATGCGTGCGCACCTTGGCCTCGATCTGCGCGTCGGTCATCGGGCGGGCGAGGCTGCCGAGCGCGTGCGCGACCTCGAGGGCGAGCGTGCGGCCGTCGACGGTGCGCAGCGACACCGCGGCCGCCTCGACCGGGATCGACGGATCGTCCTGCACCTCGACCCGGTCGCCGAACGCCTGCACGGCGGGCTCGGTCGCGCGCGCGTCGCTGTACTCCGCGACGCCGGCCTTCCCGTAGATGAGGCATACGGCTGCAGTGTGCTGCAGGCTCACGCTCGCCTCCCGCCCCGAGCGCGGACGCTTCCGGTCGGTGCGCTGGCGCAGCAGCGGATGGCCGCGCACCGTCACCCGCTCGATCGCCTCGGGGCGGAGATCGTGGCGGGCCCGGAGCTCGAGCAGCGCATCGATCACCGGATGCAGCACGATCCCGCAGGGATAGGGCTTGTACGTGTTCTTCGCGCTCTCCCAGACGGTGCCCAGGTCGCGGTCGATCGCCGACGGGTCAGCGTTCTGCCCCATGACCCGCGCGAAGCCGCGCTCGCCCTCGAGCGTGGCCGGGGCGGCAGTGAACCCGCGCTCCGCGAGGAGTGCCGCGACGATCCCGTTGCGCGGCGCATTGCCGACGCTCACGCTCTTCGCCATGCTGCCGAGGCTTTCCACCAGCCCGCACGCCTGATTCGCCCCGAGGCCGATCGCGCAGACCATCCGCTGCGCATCGAGCGCGAGCAGCTTGCCGATCGCGACCGCGGCACCGATCACGCCGCACGTGCTCGTGATGTGCCAGCCGTGCGCGTAGTGCCACGGCGAAACGGCGTTGCCGACCCGGCACTCCGCCTCGAGCCCCAGGATCAGCGCGTGCAGGAATTGCCGGCCGTTGCATCGCGTCCGCTCGGCAAACGCGAGCAGTGCCGGCGCGACCGGC
The DNA here is from genome assembly GCA_963754305.1 of uncultured beta proteobacterium. Lineage (GTDB taxonomy): Bacteria > Pseudomonadota > Gammaproteobacteria > Burkholderiales > SG8-39 > DATEDA01. The sequence goes on from CAVWFR010000038.1 coordinate 8,302, forward strand.
GCCGCCGGATGAATGATGGTCGGATGATGCGTGTCGTCGAAGTCGAGCACGTTCGCGCTGACCGCATTCACGAAGGCGGCGGTGAGGATGTCGGCGCGCTCGCCCCGGCCGATGATCGTCGCCTCCGCCGCTCCGGCGAACGGCTGCAGTACGGCGAGCGCATGATCCACCGCCGCGTCACGGCAGCCGGCGAACGCCGCCCCGAAGCTGTTGAGAAGCGTCCGCTTCGCCTGGTGGCGCACGCCTTCGGGGATGTCCTCCCACCGCGAGCCGGCTACGAATTGCGCCAGCCGCGCCGTCACTGCCGCGTTCGGATCCATGCGTGGCGGCCTACGCCCTGAGCGCGGCCGGAACGGACACGACCTCGGAGATCGCCGGACGCCACCAGCCTTCGGACAGCTTCGCGCGCAGGATCCCGCTGAGGACGGCCTGCACCTCGCGCGCGACCCGCGACAGCGGGCGATCGCTCGCGTGCGCCATCGAGACCGTGCGGCTCACCGTCGGCTGGACGATGCGGATCGCCGCCAGCTGCCAGTTGCGATGCTCGCTGTGCAGCGCGGCGAGGGACAACACGGTAAAGCTCCCGGAGCGGTTCACCATCTCGTTCATCTGCTCGGTGGCATCGAGCTCGGCGATGACGGTCAGCTGGACGCCGGTCTCGGCTGCCACGCGCTCGACGCTCCGCCGGATGTTGTAGTCGAGCCCGGGAAGAACGAGCGGCAGACCGGCGAGCGAGCGCATCGGAATCTCGCCCGTGGGTGTGAGCAGATGCCGGATGGCGTGCGGGTCGCGGGTGGCGAGGAACAGCTCCTCGACGAACACGCGCTCGATGTCGATCCCGGGCCCCGGTTCGGCGTCATGGACGAGCCCGAAGTCCATCCGGCCGTCCAGGATCCACTGGCGCGTGTGGCCCGAGAGGCCCCCGACCACGCGCAGCTGGACGTTCGGCAGCTGCGCCCGCGCGCCCTCGACGAAGTCCACCGTCAGCAGCGACGCGAGCGACCCGGGGATGCCCACCACCACGCGGCCGCTGGGCGTCGATTGGAACGCCTGCAGGCTCGTCTTCGCCGTGTCCACCGTCCGCAGCACGGCGCGCACGTGCAGCAGGAACTCCTCGCCCTCGGGCGTCAGGATCACGCCGTCGCGCCGCCGTTCGAAGAGCGGTACCCCGAGCTCGTCCTCGAGCGCCTTGATCTGGACGCTCACCGACGGCTGCGAGATGTAGATCGCCTGCGCGGCCTTGAGGATCGACCGGTGCTCGGCCACCGCGACGAAGTATTCGAACTGCCTGAGGTTCACGCGCTTCTCCTTGCCGCGCCGTGTCGGGTCGCGGTTACGCCCGGGGATCGTTCCACAACCCGCGAGCGGAGTAAAGCCGGCCGCGCGCGCCCCGAGCGAGCTATAGGTTGCTGCGCGGTGCAGGATCGGAATTCGCTATACGCGGGCGGGCCGCGACCGCGGTTAAGCTCTCGGCGGTTCGACTCGCAGAACGCAGCCGTGAAATCGCTCGCAGGCCGAGGCGCTCTGATCACCGGATCCGACGGTGGCATCGGCTTCGCGATCGCCGAGGCGCTGGCCGCCGAGGGCTGCAACATCGTGCTGAACGGTCCGGCGGAATCGGCGGACACCGGCCGGCTCCGCGAGCGGATCGCAGCGCAGAACGTGAAGTGCGTCTATGCCCGCGCCGACGTCGGGAGCGTCGCGGAGATCGAGCGGATGTTCGCCGTCGCGGCCGCGGCGATCGGCGACGTCGACATCCTGGTGAACAACGCGGTCGTACGCCACTTCCATCCGATCGAGGAGTTCCCCGTCGCCGAATGGGAGCGCTCGCTCGCGGTGAACGTGTCGGCGGTCTTCAACACGACGCGCCTCGCGGTGCCGGGGATGAAGCGGCGCAACTGGGGGCGGATCATCAACATGGCCTCGATCTACAGCACGCGCGGTGGCGAGCACCGGGTGGACTACGTGACCGCCAAGCACGCGATCGTCGGGCTCACGCGGACCGTGGGGCTCGAGCTCGCGCCCACCGGGATCACCTGCAATGCCGTGCAGCCGGGCTGGGTCCTCACGCCGCACAGCGAGCGACAGATCGAGGACCGGATGAAGACGGCGGGCGGCACGCGAGCCGAGGCGATCGAGGCGCTGCTCGCCTCGCGCCAGCCGTCGCGCCGCATGGTCATGCCGGAGCAGGTCGCCGCGTTCGTCGTGTTCCTGTGCTCCGAGGCGGCGTCGGCGGTCACCGGCGCGACGCTCGCGGTGGACGGCGGCTGGTCGGCTGCCCCGTGAGCGCTTGGCACCCGGCAGGAGAGAGATCATGACCGTCGCCGCGTACGAGCTCTATGCGATCAAGTACGCACACCACGACCGGTTGCGCAGCGCGAACTTCATCGGCGGCGACCCGCACGACGGGCCGATGCCGATGGACTACTTCGTCTGGCTCGCGCGGAGCGCCGAGCGCACGGTCGTGATCGACACCGGGTTCAATGCGGAGGCGGCCGCGCGGCGCAAGCGCGACCTCGTCCGCTGTCCGACCAAGGGCCTCGCCATGCTGGAGGTGGACGCGGCCAAGGTGCGGGACGTGATCATCACGCACCTGCACTACGACCACGTCGGCAACTTCGATCTCTTTCCGGCGGCGACTTTCCACCTCCAGGACCGCGAGCTGCAGTTCGCGACCGGGCGGCACATGTGCGCCGACTTCTTCCGCCATTCGTTCGACGTGGAGAACGTGGTCGGGATGGTGAAGGAGGTCTACCAGGGGCGGGTCGCGTTCCACGATGGCGACGCCGAGATCGCGCCCGGAATCTCGGTGCACCTGGTAGGCGGCCACACGATGGGCCTGCAGTTCGTGCGCGTCCACACCCGGCGCGGCTGGGTTGTCGTCGCCTCGGACGCGAGCCACTACTACGAAAACATGCTCCAACGGCGGCCGTACACGACGGTGTTCAACGTCGGCGACATGATCCAGGGCTGGGGGCGCCTGCTCGCGCTCGCGGATTCGCCCGACCATGTCGTTCCGGGTCACGACCCGGCGGTGCTGCGGCGTTACCCGCCGCCGCGCCCGGACCTGGCGGGCATCGCGGTGCGCCTCGACGTCGCACCGGCCGCCTGACCGCGCGACGGTCGGCAACTGCGGGAGGACTTGTGGCAAGCGGCAAGATCGGTTTCATCGGACTGGGCGTGATGGGTACGCCGATGTCGAAGCGGCTGCTCGAGCGTGGCTACGACCTCGTCGTCCACGACCGCGACCGCGAAGCGGTGCGACGGCTCACGGCGGCCGGCGCGACCGAGGCAGCGAGCGCGCGCGAAGTTGCGAACGCGGCGCAGACGGTGTTCGTAAGCCTGCCCACGCCCGCGATCGTGCGCGAGGTCGCGCTCGGCGAGGACGGCATCGTTCGCGGCAGCGCGGTGCGCACGTTCGTCGACCTGTCCACCACCGGCTCGATCGTCGAACGGGAAGTGGCGGCCGCGCTCGCCCTCCGCGAGATCGAGGCGGTCGACGCGCCGGTGTCCGGCGGCGCGGCCGGCGCGCAGAAGGGCACGCTCGCGGTGATGGCCGCGGGCCGGCCGGAGGCGGTCGCCGGCGTCCGCCCGCTGCTGGAAGTCTTCGGCAAGGTGTTCGTGGTCGGCGATCGCGCGGGGCAGGGCCAGCTCATGAAGCTGATCAACAACCTCCTGTCCTCCACCGCGTTCGCGATCACGTCCGAAGCGCTGGTCGCCGGCGTCAAGGGCGGGCTCGACGCCGAAACGATGCTCGCGGTGATCAACGCCGGCAGCGGCCGGAACGGCGCCACCGAGGACAAGTTCCCGAAGTGGGTGCTGCCGCGGACGTTCGCGTTCGGGTTCCCGATCGCGAGCGTGTGCAAGGACATCTCGCTCGCGATCGAGGAATGCCAGGCGCTCGGCGTGCCGATGTGGGTCGGCGGCGCGGCGCGCCAGCTCTGGCACTACGCCAACGCCCAGGGCGGCGCGGCGAACGACATGACCTCCCTCGTCACGTACATCGAGGCGTGGGCGGAAGCGGAGATCCGGGGCAAGGCGGCGAAGCCGTGAACGCTCTGCGCGCCGAGCTGCGGGATCTTTACGACGACTATGCGTCCTGCCTGGACGAGATGGACCTGGACTCTTGGTGCGGGTTCTTCACCGACGACTGCACGTACAAGGTGATCTCGTTCGAGAATTACAGCGAAGGCCTCCCGCTCGCCCTGATCGAGTGCCGGGGAATCGGCATGGTCCGCGACCGGGTTGCCGCGATCCGGGAGACGACCGTCTACGAGCCCCGGCTGCTCCGCCATCTCGTCTCCGGCGCGCGCGTCGACGGCGTCGCGGGCGACGTGGTCGCCGCCCGGGCGAACTTCCTGATCGCGGAAAGCCTCTCGGACCGGGAACCCCAGATCGCGATGGTCGGGCGCTACCTCGACCGTCTCGTGCGGATCGGCGCGGCGCTCAAGTTCAGGGAGCGCTTGTGCGTCTGCGACAACTACCGGATCAGGACCTCGCTGGTGGTGCCCGTATGAACGACGCGACGACTGCGACCGGCAGCGCGCGCACCTGGCCCAGGGACGGATCGGCTCGCGTCCCCGCCTGGGTCTACACCGATCCGGCCCTCTTCGCGCGCGAGATGGACGTGTTCTTCCAGGGTCCGAGCTGGAACTACGTCGGGCTCGAGTGCGAGGTGCCGGAGCGCGGCGCTTACCGGCGCAGCTGGATCGGGACCCGGCCGGTGCTGCTCGTGCGGGACGAGGCGGACGCTTTGCACGTCCTCGAGAACCGCTGCGCGCACCGCGGCTCGATGATCTGCTGGCGGAGCAAGGG
>CAVWFR010000039.1:0-89541 GCA_963754305.1 uncultured beta proteobacterium
AGGTGACTAATCGCAGCCATTCGAAATTGGAGGTCGCACTGCAGCAGTTGGACACTGCTCTGCGCTTGTACTTTCAGAAGAAGGAGTATTTCTCTGCGATTACGTTAGCCGGCGCAGCGGAAGAAATTCTCAGCGTGTATCTTAAGCGCCACAAGCAACCAAATGCGTTTGATCGAGACTTGGAGTCTTCACTGCGGGTATACCGGTGGCTGTTCAAGAATGAAGGTTCGCGAGACAGAATGTCTAAGGTGATAAACAGGGCAAAGAACAGCGCGAAGCACATGATGGGAAGGAACGATGTAGCCCTTCGGTGCGACCCGAAAGAGGAAGCGAAGGACGTGCTTGATCGGGCGGTGTCCAACTACTACGCGCTGATGTGCTTCGAGACGCTGCAAGAAACGCCGCGCATCCGGAAGTTCAATGCCCACTTGGTTGGAAAGAACGCATAACATCCGCGTGAACCAGACCGCCTAACACCTACGCTGTTAGTACCCGCGGCGCTTCGCGCCTCGGCGGTCGGTTACCGCGCGAACGTTGGGCGTCACATTGGGTGAGGAGCTGACCGTGACAAGCTGTTTCGTTATGCCGCCCATTGACGGTGGAGCCTTCGATAGGCGTTACGAAGAGGTCTTCGCGCCCGCCATCCGTGCTGCTGGTCTGGAACCGTATCGCGTTGACCGAGATCCGAAGGTAAGCATCCCGATTCAAGATATCGAGAACGGAATTCGTGAGGCCCAGCTCTGTCTCGCTGAGATCACCCTCGACAACCCAAACGTGTGGTTCGAGCTCGGGTTCGCCATTGCTTGCGCGAAGGAAGTCGTCCTCGTCTGCTCTGATGAGCGAACGACCAGATTCCCCTTCGACATCCAGCACCGAACGATACTCAAGTACACGACAAAGTCGATCAGTGATTTCGAGAAACTGCGCAGTGAGATTACCGCCAAGGTTAAGGCGTACCTTCAGAAGGCCGAGACCTTGGCGAATGTCTCTGAAATTACGAAACTCACGACCTTCGAGGGTCTGGATCACCATGAGGTCGTGGCGATAGCCGCGCTGGCGGAGAATCTTCAGGACCCTGACGACGACGCATCCGCGTTTCAGATCAAGCGCGATATGGAAGCGAGTGGCTATACGAAACTTGCCGCAACGATAGCATTGAAGAGTTTGGCCCAAAAAGGATACATCGACTATGGGCCGCGCCAGGATCCTGAAACTGGTGATGGCTACACTGGCTACTGGTTCACGCAGAAGGGATGGGGGTGGGTTCTCGCGAATCAGGAGCGTTTCGTTCTTAAGAAGCCGTCTGAACGGAAGGCCGATGACGATATCCCGTTCTGAGTGCTTGCGATGATGACTATCCCGTGCCGCACGCGGAAAGCAGCAGCGCGGGTTCAGTCGCCACCGCGGGCCGGCCACTCGGTCGGTTTGCGCTTACGTTGTACTTACGGAGGGGAGACGAGGGGCCGGCCTTACGAGCTAACCACTTGATTTTTTTGGTCGGGGTGACTGGATTCGAACCAGCGACACCTGCGTCCCGAACGCAGTACTCTACCAGGCTGAGCTACACCCCGATCCGGGAAAGCGATGGCGAGCCGGCAAGACAGTAGCTACTAGCGCTACTTGCACCTACCAGGGCCGTTGCCGCTAGTAGTTGCGCTCCACCGCGAAGGCCGCCAAGTGTAGCAAAGATTGCTTGTAGGTTGAATCGGTGACCGCCGCCAGAGCGTTGCAAGCCGCGGCCGCTTCCCGCTTCGCCTTCGTGCGCGCGACCTCGAGCGCACCGGTCGCGCTGATCGCATCCAGCACCGCGGCGAAAGACTCCCGCCCGCCCTGCTCGATCGCCCGCCGAACGGTCGCGGTCTGCTCCGGCGTGCCGCGCTGCATGACGTGGATGAGCGGCAGGGTCGGCTTGCCCTCGTTCAGGTCGTCGCCGAGGTTCTTTCCGGTCTCATGCAGGTCGCCGGAGTAGTCAAGCACGTCGTCGACGAGCTGGAAGGCGGTGCCGAGGTGCATGCCGTAGGCCGCGAAGCCCGCCTCGATACCGTTCGGCGCGCTCCCCAGGATCGCACCGAGACGCGACGAGGCCTCGAACAGCTTGGCGGTCTTGCGGCGCACGACCTCGAGATACTCTGTTTCGCCGACCGCGGCGTTGCGGACATTGAGCAGTTGCAGCACTTCGCCCTCGGCGATCGTGTTCGTCGCCTCGGCGAGCACCTCCATCACGCGCATGCTCCGCACGCCGACCATCATCTGGAAGGCGCGGGAGTAGAGGAAATCACCGACGAGCACCGAGGCGGCGTTGCCGAAGGCCGCGTTCGCGGTCTCGCGTCCGCGCCGCAACTCGGATTCGTCGACGACGTCGTCGTGCAGCAGGGTCGCGGTGTGGATGAACTCCACCACCGCCGCGAGCTCATGATGATGCGGTCCGCGGTATCCGCAGGCCCCGGCCGCAAGCAGGAGTAGCGCGGGGCGCAGACGTTTGCCGCCGCTTGCGATGATGTACTCGGCCACCTGGCGCACCAGCATTACGTCGGACTCGAGCCGACGGCGGATCAGCGCATCGACCGCCGTCATGTCGTCGGCGATGAGGGTGCGAATGGGGTCGAGCGAGACGGACAAGCGGGCGGGCGAGGCGTTGGGCATCATCAGAGTAGCACAAGAGGCCTTTGACTCTGCCGCGGCCCCCTCGGTATAATGCTGAGTTACTTGAAGATTTCAGCCCACGCCTCGCCGAAGAGGGCGAGGTTTGGGGCCCCTGGGGTCTCATTTCGGAGCGAGTCCAGTCATGTATGCGGTCATCAAGACCGGCGGCAAGCAGTATCGCGTGTCGGCGGGAGACAAGTTGAAGGTCGAGAAGCTTCCGGCCGAAGTCGGGGCCGAGGTCGTGCTCGACGAGGTGCTCGCGATCGGTGAGGGCGCAGACGTGAAGCTCGGCGCGCCGCTTCTCGTCGGCGCGGCAGTTAAGGCGACGGTCGTCGCGCACGGCAAGCATGACAAGGTGACGATCTTCAAGCTGCGGCGTCGCAAACACTACAAGAAGTCGCAAGGGCATCGCCAGCAATACACCGAGATCGCGATCACCGGCATTTCCGCCTGATCCCCGGAATACTTACGGAGCTACGACGATGGCACACAAGAAAGCAGGCGGCAGCTCGCGGAACGGCCGCGACTCGCAATCGAAACGGCTAGGGGTGAAGCGTTATGGCGGAGAGGTCGTTTCTGCTGGCAGCATCATCGTCCGGCAACGTGGGACCAAGATCCACGCCGGGGACAATGTCGGCATGGGCCGCGACCATACCCTGTTCGCGAAGATCGAAGGCCGGATCCTGTTTGGCGCCAGAGGCCCGCAGGCGAAGCAAATCGTGAGCGTGCTCCCGGTCCAGTAGCCCCACCCTCCGCCAGGGAGCCCTATCCTCGTGGTAGGGCTTTTTTGTTTGTGCTCGCAGGTAGCAACCATGAAATTCGTCGACGAAGCGCGCATCTCGGTCCACGCCGGCAAGGGCGGGGACGGCGCCGTCAGCTTCCGGCGCGAGAAGTACGTGCCGCGCGGCGGTCCGGATGGTGGCGACGGCGGGCGCGGCGGGAGCATCTACGCCGTCGCCGACCGCAACCTGAACACGCTGATCGACTACCGCTATGCGCGCATCCACCGCGCCCGCGACGGCGAGAAGGGCCACGGCAAGCAGTGCAACGGCCGCGGCGCGGAGGATGTGCGCCTGCGCATGCCGGTCGGCACAGTGATCGCCGATCGGAACTCCGGTGCGCCCGTCGCCGACCTGACTGCGCACGGCCAGGTCGCGCTGCTCGCCGGCGGGGGCCGCGGCGGGCTCGGCAACGTGAACTTCAAGTCGAGCGTGAACCGTGCCCCGCGGAAGGCGACGCCGGGTCAGCCGGGCGAGGAGCGCGACCTCGCGCTGGAGTTGAGGGTGCTCGCCGACGTCGGTCTGCTCGGCCTGCCCAACGCCGGCAAGTCGACGTTCATCCGCGCCGTCTCCAGCGCACGGCCAAAGGTCGCCGACTACCCCTTCACGACGCTGCACCCCAGCCTCGGCGTGGTCCGCGCCGACATGCACCGCAGCTTCGTGGTCGCCGACATCCCAGGGCTGATCGAGGGCGCGGCAGAGGGCGCGGGGCTGGGACATCAGTTTCTCCGGCACCTCGCGCGCACGCGATTGCTGCTTCATCTCGTCGACATCGCCCCCCTCGACCCCGACGCCGATCCGGCGCGAGAGGCACGGGCGATCGTCGCCGAGCTGCGAAAGTATGACGAGCGGCTGTACCGGAAGCCGCGCTGGCTCGTGCTCAACAAGGCCGACCTGCTCGCGGGCGCCGACCGCGAGCAGGCCGTGACCGAGCTCCTCCGGCGGCTGCGTTGGAAAGGCCCGAACTTCGTCGTCTCCGCACTGACCGGGGAGGGTTGCCGGGAGCTGTCGTACGCCGTAATGAACCATCTGGACGGCAAATCGTGAGCGAGCCGCGCATAAGCGAGGCGAAGCGGATCGTCGTCAAGGTCGGGAGCTCGCTTGTGACCAACCGGGGCGAGGGCCTCGACCTCGCGGCGATGCAGAACTGGGCGCGTCAGATCGCAACGCTCCGCGTCGCGGGGAAGGAGATCGTCCTCGTCTCGAGCGGCGCGATCGCCGAAGGCATGCAGCGCCTCGGCTGGAAGAAGCGTCCACACGCAATGCACGAGCTGCAGGCCGCCGCCGCCGTCGGCCAGATGGGACTCGTGGAAGCCTACGAGGGCTGCTTCCGGAGCCACGCCATACGTACCGCCCAGGTGCTGCTGACACACGCCGATCTGGCCGATCGCAGCCGGTATCTGAACGCTCGGTCGACGCTGCGGACGCTGCTCGACCTGGGAGTCGTTGCGGTGATCAACGAGAACGACACCGTTGTCACGGACGAGATCCGCTTCGGCGACAACGACACACTCGCCTCGCTCGTGACCAATCTGATCGAGGCCGACGCGCTGGTGATCCTCACCGATACCGGGGGGCTCTACTCGGCCGACCCGCGCCGGGACGCCGCAGCAACGCTGATCGGCGAAGCGCGCGCCGGTGATCCTCATCTCGAGCAGATCGCCGGCGGTACGGGAAGTGCAATCGGCCGCGGCGGCATGCTCACGAAGGTGCTCGCGGCGAAGCGTGCCGCCCGCAGCGGCGCGCACACCGTGATCGCCTCCGGTGCCGAGCCCGGCGTGCTCGTCCGCCTCCTCGCGGGTGAGGCAATCGGGACGCTGCTCCGGGCCGACACTGCGCCGCTGGCCGCGCGCAAACAGTGGCTCGCGGATCATGTGCAGGTGAGCGGGCGCCTCCTTCTGGATGCGGGTGCGGTGCGCGCGCTCGCTGCCGGCGGCAAGAGCCTGCTGCCGATCGGCGTCAAGAAGGTTGACGGCGACTTCGAGCGCGGCGCGGTCGTCGCGTGTGTCGGCGATGACGGACACGAGCTGGCGCGCGGACTGGTTAATTACAGCGCTATGGAATCGCGGCGGATCCTCGGCCGCCCGTCGAGCGACATCGAAGCGCTCCTCGGCTACGTGGACGAGCGGGAGCTCATCCACAGGGACAATCTAGTCCTGCTCTAGGCTGGCACGACGCGAGACCGGCGCCGCTCCGGACGGACCGTTCAGTCGGTCATCGTGCCGCCGGGCTCCGAGTCCGGATGCCCGCCCAAGCGGAGCGCATCGACCCCCTGCCGCGAGCTCGTGATCGCGCGACGCTTCGGGCAGAAATAATTCCAGAACAGCTCGTAGCGAAAGCCGGCGGTTACCCGGGGGCCGAGCGGGAGCCATCCCGAGTCTTTCACCGGCAACCAGGTGCCGTCCCGGCGGCCGTACGCGTAGACCTTCCGCTCGCGCTCGATGCAGCGGAAGCCCTCGTAGCTCACGTTCTCGGCCTGCGCGGAGCGCGCCACCACCGTGAAGCGCACGATGGCGTCCACGCCGTCGTTGTACACGGAGACAGAAGTCCGATCGACGAAGTATTCGAGCGCGGTCTGCGGCTGGACCTTGAATGGCAGCAGCTCCTGCTCCTTCGGATACGCCGGCAGCTTTACCGCCGCCTCGCGCGGAGCGCCCGGCTCCTCCCCTTCCCCTACAACATCGACGCGCGACTTGGAGCCACCGCAGCCGCTCACCCAGAGGGCGACCGCGAGCAGTGGCGCGCCGAGCCGAATCACGCCAGGTCCGCAACCAGCGCGTCCCGCACGTTCGGCGGCAAGGCCGGGATCTCGGCGCGGTATGCGGGATGATCGACGCCGGCCGCGAGAGCGGCGCCGCGCTTGAGCTTCTGCACCATGTCCGCGGCGAGCTCGAAGCGCAGGAAGTGCACCGATGAGGTCTTCTCCTCGTTCTCGCGATCGATGTCTTCGTCGGCAACCGCATAGACGCGCTCGCATCCCTCGACGCGGATCCAGACGCGGTCTTCGACACCCTTCAGGCGCGCGAGCAGGCGCTTCCGCTCCGCAGCGTCCGGGTATTCGAGCATCATCGTCGCCTTGAGGTTGTGCCCATCCGGCACCAGCGGGTTGTAGGCATCGAGTTCGCTGCGGATCCCGTCCTCCTCGAAGATCCGCTCGATGCGCAGCATCTCCTGGATCTGGTAGCGGATCGTCAGCTCGTCCTCGAATGCGAGCGTGAGGCTTTCGCCTAACGCGACTTTGCGATGCCGCTTGTGCGCGATCACCCGCGCGCGGAAATCCTTGCGCTGCCTGGCGTAGGCCTCGAGCGAAAGCAGGCTGTCGCGCGCGATCCTCGGCATTACCGTCATCCCCGAGCCCGGAGTCCGTAGGCGATGCGCAGGAGCGCGAGCGGATGTTCGCGCCGTGCCCGCGTCTCGCCCATCCCCTGCTCGATGTGCCGGCCCGCAATCGGGCAATCGGAGCTGATGTAATCGGGGTCCGTCCCGGCCATCGCCCTGAAGACCGGCCGCCCGATCTTCATCGCGTTGGCGAAGTACTCGGTCTTGACGCCCCAGGTCCCGTCGTGGCCCGCGCACCGCTCGACCGTATTCACCTGCGTGCCCGGCACGAGCTCCAGCAGCTCGCGCGTCTTCTGGCCCACGTTCTGCACGCGCGCGTGACAAGGAACGTGATACGACACCTTCCCGAGCGCCTGTTTGAAATCCTTGTTCAACAGGCCGTCCCGGTTGCGGAGCACGAGGTACTCGAACGGGTCGAACATCGCCGCGGCGACCGCTTTCACTTCCGGATCGCCGGGAAACAAGAGCGGCAGCTCCGATTTGAACATGAGCGTGCAAGAGGGCACCGCGGTAAGGATCGCGTACCCGTCGCGCGCGAGCCTCGCCAGCGGCGGGACATTGACCTCTTTCAGCAGCGCCACCGCCTCGAGGTCGCCGAGCTCGAGCTTAGGCATTCCGCAGCAGGCCTCCTTCTCGGCGAAGACATACGGGATGCCATTGTGGTCGAGGATGGCGAGCAGGTCGTCGCCGATCCCCGGCTCGTTGTAGTTCACGTAACAGGTGGCGAACACCGCTGCTTTGCCCGGCGTTCGCTCGCCGTCGCGAACCTCGTGTGCGGCGGCGCGCACGGCGCGACCTAGGAACTTGCGTGGGCTGTAAGGTGGCAGCCTGCGCTCGTGGTGCACGCCGAGCACTTTCTCCATCATCGAGCGCGCGGCGCCGTTCGCATTCACCGCGTTCACCGTCTGGGCGACGACCGGAATGGCGGCGAGCTTGCCGAGCGCGTCGGTGCTGGAGAGCAGCTTGTCGCGGAAGCTCGCTCCTTGGTCGCGGAACTTCACCGCCTTCGCCCGCAGCATGAGATGCGGGAAATCGACGTTCCAGGCGTGCGGAGGCACGTACGGACACTTCGTCATGTAGCAGAGGTCGCAGAGATAGCACTGGTCGACGACCCTGGCGTAGTCCTTCGCGTCGACGCCGTCCAGCTCGCCGGTCTTGCCTTCGTCGACGAGGTCGAACAGGGTCGGAAACGCGGTGCACAAGCTCACGCAGCGGCGACACCCGTGACAGATGTCGAAGACGCGGTGAAGCTCGGCGTTGAGAGCCGCCTGGTCGTAGAACTCGGGCGAGCGCCAGTCGATCGGGTGGCGTGTCGGTGCTTCGAGGCTGCCTTCTCGCGTCATGATGTCCTGATCGGCTGCAAGACCCGGCACAACGCGCGCCGGTCGGAAGCGAAAAGAGGAGCGGCTCGCGCCGCTCCTCCCGTGGCAGGCCGTCGCCGCGAACCGGTCAGTCGACCAGTGCGTCGAGCGCCTTCTGGAAGCGGTTCGCGTGCGAGCGCTCCGCCTTAGCGAGCGTTTCGAACCAGTCCGCGATCTCTTCGAAACCCTCGGTGCGGGCCATTTTCGCCATCCCCGGGTACATGTCCGTGTACTCGTGAGTCTCGCCGGCGATCGCGGCCTTCAGGTTCTCGCGCGTGCGGCCGATCGGGAGCCCGGTGGCCGGGTCGCCGACCGCCTCCAGGTACTCGAGGTGGCCATGCGCATGCCCCGTCTCGCCCTCGGCGGTCGATCGGAACACCGCTGATACGTCGTTCTGCCCTTCGACGTCGGCCTTGTTGGCGAAATACAGGTACCGGCGGTTTGCCTGCGACTCGCCGGCAAACGCGTCCTTGAGGTTGCCTTCGGTCTTGGACCCTTTCAGCTGTGCCATGGAGGACTCCTTCGTTGCGCCAGGGATTGCGGGGGACTCGCCCCCGATCGACGGGACGGCTTTTTAGACTTGATCTAACTGGAGCGACTATAGAGGCAGGGCAATCCGACTGTCAAGCCGCGCTGCTGTCTGTCGATCGCTTGTCTTGCAGGCTGTTGAAGAACGCCTCGTGAGCATGATCTCGGCACGGCTTTCGAACAGCGCTCCCGCTCAACCGCCTCTGACTCGATTGATCTGAAAGGGGAGCATGCCCCTCTTTCCCGACCCCTCCTAGCGGACGAGCGCCGCCTCGACCTCGGCGAAGGTGCCCGCAACCGTGCTCGCCTCGATGCTGATGCCGAGATCGCTCGCGATCTGGGTGACCGAGAAGATCCCGCGCACGGCCTCGCCCGCGGCGCCGCGCTCCACGACCAGTGCGTGCTGGCGCCCGGCCTTGCGCAGTGTCGCGACGACATGGCCGATCTTCGCGTCGATCAACGCGTCGATCGGCAGGGCCTCCATGCGGTCAAGCGGGGTCATCACCGCGCGAACCGGTACCTCGTGATGCTTCACTTGGTGCTCGAGCGCGATCTGCATCGGGCGCTCGCCGAGCACATCGGTGGCGGTGATGATTCCAAGCACGCGCTGGGCGTGATCGCTTACGATGAGCGAACGCACCCCGCGCCGGATCATCGTGCGGTTCGCGTCGCCGATCGACGCGTCGGGCTCGATCGTGGCCGCCGGAACGATAGCGAAGTCGGTCATGACCGAGAGCGCACGCGAGTCGAGCGTGAGCCGTTCGCCGCTATGCGGCGTGGCGGCGCGCAGGACGGTACCGGGCTTGAGCGTCCTTAACGGGAGCGCAGCGTAGTCGAGCGTCATGGGGTCTTCTCCTTCGCTTGCGGCTGCCCGCCGCCGGGATGCCGCGGGTCAGCGCGTCTCGCGCACGGATCGCGGGCCATCGTGCCGTCGCTGATCGCGGATCAGGAACCGCGCGAGCTCCGACAGCGCCTGTTGGTAGACATCGCGCTTGAACTCGATCACCGAGTCGAGGGGCACCCAGTACTCGCTCCAGCGCCAGGCGTCGAACTCCGGGCGCTCGCTCGCCCGCAGGCGGACATCGCAGTCACGCCCGACCAGGCGGAGCAGGAACCAGATCTGCTTCTGGCCACGGTAGCTGCCGCGCCACTCGCGCTTGATCCACTGCGAGGGCACCTCGTAGCGCAGCCACCCGCGCGTCCGCCCGAGGATCCGGACGTGGGCGGGCTCGAGACCCACCTCCTCCTGCAACTCACGGTACATCGCCTGCTCCGGCGTCTCGCCGTGCTTGATGCCGCCCTGCGGAAACTGCCAGGCGTGCTCGTGAACGCGCTTGCCCCAGAAGACTTCGTGCCGATGATTGCAGATGATGATGCCGACGTTGGGGCGGTAGCCGTCCCGGTCGAGCATGATCGCACTCCGTGCGAGCTGTTGTCCGCGGCCATTCTTCCACAATTCCCCAGGCCTGCAAAGCGAACCCGCGGGCCGCATGGCGTGGCGCCCGGCGAGTGGGCGCTCCGCTAGAATCCGCACCGGCCCACCGGAGGCAAGGCGCAATGCGCGTTTCGCAGTTCTTCCTTTCGACTCTCAAGGAGCCGCCGGCCGACGCCGAGATCGCCAGCCACAAGCTCATGCTCCGCGCCGGGCTGATCCGCCGGCTGGCGGGCGGGATCTACACCTGGATGCCCCTGGGCTTGCGGGTGGTGCGCAAGGTCGAGTCGATCGTGCGCGAGGAGATGAACCGCGCCGGCGCGGTCGAGCTCTTCATGCCGTCGGTCCAGCCCGCCGAGCTCTGGCAGGAATCGCACCGCTGGGAACGATACGGCCCGGAGCTCCTGCGCTTCAAGGACCGCCACAAGCGGGACTTCTGCCTCGGCCCGACCCACGAGGAGGTGATCACCGACATCGCCCGCCGCGACATCAACAGCTACCGGCAGTTGCCGGTGCACTTCTACCAGATCCAGACCAAGTTCCGGGACGAGATCCGGCCGCGGTTCGGGGTGATGCGCGGCCGCGAGTTCACGATGAAGGACGGCTACTCGTTCCACGCCGACTACGCGGATCTCGAGCGCGAATACCGGAACATGCACGACACCTACTCGCGCATCTTCGCGCGGCTCGGCCTCGAGTTCCGCGCGGTCGCGGCGGATACCGGGTCGATCGGCGGCACCGGCTCGCACGAGTTTCACGTGCTCGCCGAATCGGGCGAGGACGCGATCGCCTATTGCGCGCAGTCCGACTATGCCGCCAACGTCGAGCTCGCGGAGGCGGTCGCGCCCGCGACCCCGCGCCCCCCGCCCGCTGCTGCGATGACGAAGGTACCCACCCCGGGCAAGACCCGCTGCGAGGACGTCGCCGCGCTCCTGGGATTGCCGCTCGCGCAGACGGTCAAGGCGATCGCGCTGATGCACGGCGAGACGTTCAACCTGCTGCTCGTCCGCGGTGATCACGAGCTGAACGAGATCAAGGCGCAGAAGCTCCCCGAGCTCGACCCGTTCCGCTTCGCGACCGATGCGGAGATCGAGCGACATCTGGGCTGCCAGGCTGGATACATCGGCCCGGTCGACATCGACCCGGCGATTCGGGTGATCGCGGACCGGAGCGCCGCGGCGCTGGGCGACTTCGTATGCGGCGCGAACGAGGCCGGCTACCATCTCACGGGGGTGAACTTCGGCCGCGACTGCCCGGAGCCGGCGCTCGTCGCCGACATCCGCAAGGTCGTGCCGGGCGATCCCAGCCCCGACGGAAGGGGACCGCTCGAGATCGTCCGGGGAATCGAGGTCGGTCACATCTTCCAGCTGCGCACGAAGTACTCCGTGGCGATGAAGGCGAGCTTCCTTGACGAGCAGGGTAAGAGCCGCCCGTTCGAAATGGGCTGCTACGGAATCGGCGTGACGCGGATCGTCGGTGCGGCGATCGAGCAGGGCCACGACGAGCGCGGCATTGTCTGGCCGGATCCGATCGCGCCGTTCCGGCTCGCGCTCGTGCCGCTCGGCTATCGCCGCAGCGAGGCGGTCCGCAGCGCTGCCGACGAGCTCTACGAGGCGGCCGCGGAAGCCGGCATCGACGTGCTGCTCGACGATCGCGACGAGCGGCCGGGCGTCCTGCTCGCCGACTCGGAACTAGTTGGCATCCCGCACCGGGTCGTCATAGGCGACCGTGGACTGAAGGATGGCAAACTCGAGTACCAGCGCCGCCGCGAGACCGCACCGACCGCCATCGCCGCCGCGACCGCCGCCCAGTTCCTGAAAGACCTGCTTTGCACACGTCCCTGAACCTCTCGAGCGTCGCCGTATTGGCCTTCGCGCTCGTCGCGCTCGGGGCGCTGCCGCCTGCCGCGCGGGCGGGCGCGCAGCAATATGAGCCGCTCTCCGCCAGCGTCCGGGCCACGCTCTCGCGGGCGATCAGCGACAAGGGCGTCCCCCAGCTCAAGTTCGCGGATCCCGAGGACGGCTACCGGTGGCTGCTCTCGATGTCCGACCGGTTGACGAAGCGCATCCCCGACGCGAAGTTTCGCGTCGAACTGCTGAAGACGGTGCACTATGAAGCGACGCGGGCCGGCCTCGATCCCCAGCTCGTACTAGGTGTCATCTTCGTCGAGAGCGGGTTCAAGAAGTATGCGGTGTCGACGGCTGGCGCCCGAGGCCTGATGCAGGTGATGCCGTTCTGGGTCGGCCTCATCGGCGACAAGGACCACAATCTCTTCCACCTGCGCACCAGCATTCGCTACGGCTGCGTGATCCTGCGGCACTACCTCGACATCGAGAAGGGCGATCTCTACCGCGCGCTTGGACGCTACAACGGCAGCCTCGGGCGGCCCGAGTACCCGAACCTCGTGCTGGCAGCCTGGAAGGGCACGTTCAAGTACGACGGCCGCGTCGCCTGAGCGAGAAACACTGCTACTCGGTGAAGATCGAGGCGATCGTGGTCTGGATTGCCTCGGCGGCGGCGCGCGGATCAGCAGCCTGGCGGACCGGGCGTCCGACCACGATGTAGTCGGCTCCGTTCGCGAACGCCTGCGCGACGTCCACCGTGCGCTTTTGATCGTCGAGGGTGCGGTTCTCCACCGGCCGGATCCCCGGCGCGACGACCAGGAGCCGTTCGCCCAGCTCGTGCTTCAGCAGCGGCGCCTCCAGTCCCGACGAGATCACGCCGTCGCAGCCCGCCTCGAGCGCACGGCGCGCGCGCGAGAGCACGAGCCGGCCGACGTCACAGGCAAAGCCGAGGTCGTCGAGATCGCCGCGGTCGAGGCTCGTCAGCACGGTGACCGCGAGGATCTTCACCTCGCCCTTGGCCTCGGCCGCTGCTTGCATCATCCCCTGGTTGCCGTGGACGGTCGCAGCCGCGACCCCGCGGCCCTGCAGCGCCTTTACCGCGCCGCGAACCGTCTCGGGCACGTCGAAGAACTTCAGATCGACGAAGACCTGCTTGTCCCGCGCCACGAGCGCGTCGACGACCTCGGCATAGCCGCCGGTCATAAACAGCTCGAGCCCGACCTTATAGAAGGCGACCGCATCGCCGAGCCGCGCGACGAGCGCGTGTGCCTCGCTGGCGCCCGGCACGTCGAGCGCGACGATCAGGCGCTCGCGGCGCGGAATCGGCTTCGCGGACTTAAGTCGCATCGGGTCGCTCATCGATTGCCCTCCCGTCACCGCCGCCGCCGGCGCGCCTGCGGTGACACTCGCTTTTCCGGGAATTTGCCACAGATTCGCCGGCATGTTCTTTGCTGATCTGCGTGGCGTGCGCGATACCTCGTTCGAACCCGCGCCACACCGAACCGATGATGCTGAGCTTTGTCGCCGCGACCCGCGGCACCGACGACGACGGCGAGTTCTCTCCGCAGGGCATTCGCGCGTGGTTGTCGACGCTCGCGAGCGCAGATGCGACGGGGAACGCACGCGCACTCATCGAGCGGCTCGTCGAGGTCAACGAATCCGAGCTGAGCAGCCGGCTGCGGCTGCGCCTCCTCGACATGTTCCGCGACCACATCGACTGGCTGCTGCCGCAGCTCGAGGCCCGGATCGCGCGTGCGCGGCCACCGCTCGGCGGCAATCTACGTCAGGTCGCCTATTTCATCGAGAAGCTGCTGAAGGAGCTCGCCGCGGGTTACTCGCACGCGGTGCTGCGCGTACCGCGGGCGTGGCTGTCGCTCGGCTTCAAGGGCCAGCTGCACGTGCCGCTCACCCGCGCGATGGATTTCCACGCGCGACGGCTGCAGCTCAGCCAGCGGCTCTATGCGCGCAGCCCCGGCGCCGTCTGGAGCGAGATGCATCGGCTGTACCACACTGCGCGCGAGTGGGGAATTGCCGAGCGCGAGATCGAGTCGCCGCCGACCTCGCCGCTACGGGTGTACCGCGATGCGCTGCTGCTCGCCTTCGCGCAGCCCACCAAGCTCATGCACGGCGACTTCCTGCGCGTCCAGGCCTACCTCGCGGCCAACGCGGACCTCGCCGACATCGTGCCGGCAGCGAAGGTGGACGACCCGCTGTGCGTGTTCGCGATCGATCCGCGCCGCGACAAACCGGGGGTCGCCTACACCAAGCGCGCCGACGCCGGGTTCGGCAACGACGCCTTGCTGCTGCTCACGGATAGGCTCGTGGAGCGGCTCGAGACCCAGCTCAAGAAGCTTCACGACGGCGTCGCGCCCGCCTCCCTCGGCCTGCCCGAGGAATCCGGCCGCCTCGCCTATCAGGAGCTGATGCAGCGCCTGATCGCCCACTGGCGGGGCGAGCGAAAGAGTCGCGCCGCGCGCATGCGCTTTCATCCCCGCGTCGAGCTCTGGGTGGGCCTGCGCGAGATCTGGCGCGTGCTGCGCGCCGAATCGCCCCAGGACACGCCGGCCGCCGACATCACCCAGCGCGAGGCGCCCGCCCGGGCGAGCGATTGGATCATCCTGAACGAGAGCTCGCGCGGATTCGCGTTGAAGTACATGTCGGGCAGCCTCCCGCCGATCAACGTCGGCGAGATCGTCGCGATCAAGGGCAAGGAGCGGGGCTCGGTCTACGTCTGTCTGGTGCGATGGATCCTGTCGAACACCGCGGAGCATTTCGAGCTCGGCTTGCAACAGCTCGCGCCGATCGTCGTGCCGGCAGTCTACAAGCCGGCCGAGCTCGAGCGCGTGGCGCCGGAACCCATCCTGTTCTTTCCCGAAATTCCGGCGCAGAAGCGCGCGCCGGCCGTCGTGGCGCCGCCCAACCGGCTGCGCTCGAACGAGGCCTTCAGCCTGCGTCATCGGCGCGGCCGACTCGACCTGCGGGCGAGCCGTGTCATCGAGAAGACCCCGAGCATCGAGCTGATCGAAGTCGTCGTGCCGCAGTGCTGATCCCGGCTCGCAGCGGCGGCCGGCGAGCGCGCGAACTCGTTCAGGCCGCCGCCCCGACGCCGATGTCGCCGACCTGTCACGAGTTCGACGCCGTGGACGGCTCGCACTCGGTTCGCAGGCCCTCCGACGCTTCCGCGCGTCGCATGCGCGCGCTTGCGCTGCCGTTATGCCGGTGTCATTCTGTGACCGAATTCACAACGTCGCCGGGCACGCCGTTCGACTCGCCCAACCCCCGTTCCTGCCTCGCTCCACCGCGTTGCCGCTCGGGGTTCCGGCGCCCGATCCGGTCAAGTATCACATCGCGAGCGTCGTAGTACAGCGCGCAGGGTCGCTAGTGGCATGGACCTTGCGCGAGTGGGTGGAAAGTCTGCCGAACGGACATAGCGCTCGATAACATCGACTACAGGAGCCGGAGATGCCACTGCACTTGACGCTGCCGCAGCCCGCCGAGGGCGAGTCGAAGCGGTTCGAGCTTGCGCCCGCGGAGGTTCCGGGCTGGCTCGCCACGCTACCAAAGGACGACCCGCACGCTGCTGGACGCCTGATCCTCGAGAAGCTCGCGCCGCTCAATCGCGCCCGCGTCCGGATCACACTGCGCCAGGACGTGACCGAAGGCATCCTCGGGTTCGTCGAGCACCTCCTGCCCGGCCTCGACGCGGCGCTCGCCTCCGGTACCCTGCCGCTTTCGCTGCAGACCCGCAATGCTGCCGGGCTGGCCGAGGACCTGCTCACTGAGCTCGCCTACTCCTACAAGCTCCTGCTCGTCGAGCAGTCGCGCCGCCTCTTCGGCTTCGCCTCGAGCGGCCGGGCGCTGCTGCCGGTCCTGCGCGCCATGCAGATGCTCGCGCAGCGCCTCAAGCTCGGGTATCGGACGTACGCGACTACTCCGAAGTCCGTCTGGTCCGAGCTGCACGAGCTCTACCAGTTCGCGCTGCGGCGCGGGCTGGCGAACCGTGCGCTCGTCGACGGCGGCGAAACGCCGCTCGCCGTATATCGCGGCGCGCTGCTGCTCGCGTTCGCGGAGCCGCTCAAGCTGATGCAGGGCGATCTCGACCGCGTCGCATCCTGGCTGGAGCGCTTCGGCCATCAGTCGACCCTCGGCCCCGCCGGCCAGCAGAAGAGCGGCCAGGGGCTCTTCCTCATCAAATCGCAGCGCGATGTGCCGGGGTACGCGTTGTCGAAGCGCCATCACCCGGTGCCGCAACCGCACGATCTCCTGCTGAACACGCTGCCGCTCGCCGAGCATTTGCTCGACCAGCTCGCCCAGCTATCGGCCGGCGAGCCCGCCGCGGCGGTCGGCCTGCCCGAGAGCGCCGTGGACGCAGCATTCCGCGACCTGATGGGCCGGCTCGTCAAGCACTGGGGCGCAGTGCCCAACCGGCGCTTCACGCGGCTCCGCACGCATGCGCGCGTGGAAGTCTGCGTCGGCATCCGCGGGATCTGGGAATTCCTCAACTCGCGCGGCGCGACCAAGCCGGGCGCTGGCGAGTGGATGGTGACCAACGAAAGCCCGCGCGGCTTTGCGCTGATGCACGTGAAGGGGCCGATCGAGCCGATCCGCGTCGGCGAGGTGTTGGGTCTGCGCACGCGCGACAGCCATACCTGCCATATCTGCGTCGTCCGCTGGGTGCTGTCCGACAATCCCGAGCATCTCGAGCTCGGTCTCGAGGAGCTTGCGCCGACGGCGCGACCGGTGTCGATCCGCAAGACGCGCGGCGGGTCGCAGGAGCCCCAGCACGTCCTGCTGCTGCCCGAGGTCCCGTCGCTGAACCAGGCGCCCGCGATCCTCGCGCCGCTCTTCCCGCTCGACTCGACCTGCGAGCTGTCGCTGGGCGATCTGCAGTCCAAACTGCGAGTACGCGCGACGCGGCTGCTTGAGCGGACAGTCAGTGTTCAGTTGGTGCAGTTCAGCGCGGTGAGCTAGCGTCCATCACGAACTGCCGACTTGGGAGATCTACAAGGGGGCACCGCCCCTGTTCGTTTGCGGCAGCACTAAAACTCGAGCCGTTTCTCGCCTGTCGGTACTGAAGCCGGCGCCTGCAAGGCAACCATGGGTTCGTCCGCCAACGTCCGAATCGGCGCCGCGATCGCGCGTGCAACGCCGGCCGCGACGCGCTCCGAAACCGCGTCCAGGTACGCGTCCCCGCGGAGCGTCGGCTGGAATACCAGCCGGGTGTAGATCTCGGCGATCGTGACGACATCGGGGTCGCAGGCCAGCGTCCAGCGCTCGCCGACGACGCGCGCCACCCAGCCCGCGCTCGCGAGTTCCTGGAGCAGACGCTCGCCCGAGTCGCGCGGCACGCCCGCGCGGGCGAGGATCTCGCGCGTGCCGGGCGCGTACGCGGCACGCTGCGCGCGTACGAGCACGCGGACGATCTCGAGCCCGTCGCGGAACATCGCTCCGGGACGCACCGTCGCCGAATCGCGCAGCACGTGGAAATCCGGCAGGGCCGCCGCGACCTCGGCGCCGACTAGCGCGACCACCCAGGAGAGGTAGATCCAGATCAGAAAGATCGGCACCGTTGCAAACGCGCCGTAGACGAGCGTGTAGCTGGGTACCTTGCCGATGTAGAACGCGAAGCCGCGCTTCATCAATTCGAACATGATCGCCGCCGCGATACCGCCGATCGCTGCGTGCCTGAGCTCGACCGCCCGGTTCGGCACGATGAAATAGGCGAGCGTGAACGCCGCTGCCGTGACCGCGATGGGAACGACCCACAGGAGCAGGCTCCCCCCGCCCGGGATCTGCCTCGCCAGCCCGAGGGAAACGCTGACCAGGTAGGAGGTTGCCGTGAGGCTGACGCCGATCAGCAGCGGTCCGAGCGTCAGGACGCCCCAATACACCAGGACCCGCACGACGAACCGCCTGGGCCGCTGCACCCGCCAGATCGTATTGAACGCGCGCTCGATCGTGATCATCAGCATGATCGCGGTGACCGCCAGGAACACGACGCCGACGGCCGTCAGGCGCCCGGCGTTCTGCGTGAACTGGTTGATGTACCCGGTGACCGCTTTCCCCACCGTCGGGGGCAACATATTCTGGGCGAGGAACGCGTCGAGCCCGCGAGTGAATTCCTGGAACACTGGAAACGCCGCGATCACGGTCAAAGCGATGGTGATGAGCGGTACCAGTGCGAGCAGGGATGTGTAGGCGAGACTCGCGGCGAGGCTGAAGCAGCCGTCGTCGCCGAAGCGCCGGCCGATGTGCGCCGCGAAGTGGCCGAGAAGGCGGGATTGCGAGCGCACCGGGTCGTCCAAGAGCGGGGCCAAACGAAGCGCTTCGTATAATAGCAGTCGCGTTTGGAGGTTCCCGCGAGCCAGATGTCGGACATCCTCGTTCTCTACTACAGCCGGTACGGCGCAGTGCGCGAGATGGCGCGCTGGATCGGTCACGGCGTCGAGCGCGCCGCCGGCATGCGGGCGCGCCTGCGGACGGTGCCGAAAGTCTCGACCGTCGCCGAAGCGGTCGAGCCCGATGTGCCCGACTCGGGCGCACCGTACTGCGAGCTCGCCGACCTCGAGCAGTGCATGGGCCTTGCGCTCGGCAGTCCGACGCGCTTCGGCAACATGGCGGCGCCGATGAAGTATTTCTGGGACGGCACCGCGGAGCTCTGGCTGCGCGGAGCGCTCGCTGGGAAGCCCGCCGCCGTGTTCTCCTCGAGCGCGAGCCTGCACGGGGGCCAGGAGACGACGCTCGTGTCGATGATGCTGCCGCTCCTCCACCACGGCATGCTGATCGTCGGGCTGCCCTACACCGAGCCGGGTCTCATGCGCACCGCGGGCGGCGGGACGCCCTACGGCGCAAGCCATGTGGCCGGCGCGGCATCGGACCGGTCGATCGACGATACCGAGAAATCGCTCTGTATCGCGCTGGGGCAGCGGCTCGCCGACGCCGCAAAGCGGCTCGCCCGGTGACCGACGGCGACGAAGCGCGCCGCTACCTGAGGGCGCACCACTCCGGGGCGCTCGCCACGCTGTCGGCGAAGCTCGGTGGCCATCCGTTCGGCTCGATCGTGCCGTTCGTCCTCGATCCGGAATGCCGACCGGTGATCCTCATCAGCACGCTCGCCGAGCATACGAGGAACCTCGCCGCCGACCCGCGCGCGAGTCTGATCGTTCACGACTACGCGGAGGACGCGCAAGCGGGCGCGAGGCTGACGCTGGTCGCCGCGGCCGTGCGGCTACCGGACGACGCGGAAGTTCGTGCGCGGTATCTGCGCTATTTTCCGGCGGCCGTCGAGCTTCTCGCGCTGGGCGATTTCTCGTTCTGGGCGCTCGCGCCGGAGCGGCTGTTCTTCATCCGCGGCTTCGGCCGGATTCACTGGCTCGCCGCCGCGGCGTTCGGCCCGCCCGCAAGCTCACTCGCCGCGGTCGAGGACGAGATCGTCGCGCACATGAACGCCGATCACGTCACGGCGCTCGTCGACTACTGCCGCCATGCGCATGGTGTTACGCCGGTCGAGGTCGCCATGGCGGGCATCGACTGCGACGGATTCGACGTCCGCGCGGACGGGCGCCTCCTGCGGTTCGAGTTCGCCATGCCGGTGACGGACGCGGGCGAAGCGCGCGCGGCACTTGTCGCCATGGCGCGCGCGGCACGCGCGCCGTGAGCACCCGGGTGCTGCAGGCCGGCGCGGTCGCAACGCTGCTCGCCCTGATCGCGCTCTGCCTTGCCTGGGAGATCCGGCTCGCGCCGCTGCGGCCGGGCGGCTCCTGGCTAAGCCTGAAAGCGGTGCCGCTGCTCGCCCCCCTATTCGGCCTGCTGCACGGGCGGCGGTATACCTTCCAATGGACGTCATTTCTCGCCCTGCCGTACTTCACCGAAGGCGTGGTCCGAGCGTGGGCGGAGCCCGATCCGGTGCGAACGCTTGCGGTCCTCGAGATCCTGCTCTCGGTTGCCCTGTTCGCATTCGCCGTGCTCGGCGCCAGAGCGCTCGCGCGGCCGGCCTAAAGCTCGCTGAAACGAGCAGTCACGGCCCTTCGCAACGCCCCGATTCCGGACGCTACGCTGCTCACGTACTGCACTTGATCAGCGTAGCCCTAAAGGATCCCGTGCCGGGCGAAGACGTCGGCGAGCTTTTCGCCGCGAGCAAGCGCCTCGCGCGTGCGGTCTTCGCCCTCGACCTTGACCAAGGCCGCGGCGAGGATTTCGGCTTCGATCGCCCGCGGAACCACCACCACACCGTCGGCGTCCCCGAACACGAGATCGCCCGACTCCACACGCACTCCACCACACTCGACCGGTACGTCGATCGCGGTGACCTTGCCACGCCCTTTGGTGTCGAGCGGTCCGATCCCGCCGGCGAACACCGGGAATTTCAGCTCTCGGATCGCCCGGATGTCGCGCACCAGCCCGTCGGTCACGCATCCGGCCGCCCCGCGCGCGCGGCTCGCGGTGGCGAGCAGCTCTCCCCAGGGCGCGATCCGGCCCGACGCACCTGCGGCGAGAACTACGATCTCCCCGGTACGCAGATCGTCGACGAGCCGGATCTCCAGCTCGTACGGATTCTCCCCGGGCTCGACGTGATAGACGTCCGCGTAAAGACCGGTGCGCGCTCGCCCCACCATCACGAGCGATTCGTCAAGGGGGCGGACGCCCGGTCGCATCGCCTGCGAGCGGCGGCCGGCAGCGTCAAGGACGTCGGACAACACGGCGGTGAATAGCCGCTCCCCAGCGCGCCGAAAGAGCTCCGTGCTCATCCGGTCGCTCCATGCTGGGGATTCATGCGCGCATCGCCGACGAGCTTGTTGAGCGCACTCACGTAGGCCTTCGCGGAGGCGACGACGATGTCGGTGTCCGCACCGACGCCGTTCACGATCCGCCCGCCCCTCGCCAGCCGCACCGTCACCTCACCCTGCGACTCCGTACCCTGCGTCACCGCGTTCACCGAGTAGAGCAGGAGCTCGGATCCGCTCTTCGCCAAGCTCTCGATCGCTTTGAACGTCGCGTCGACAGGGCCGTCGCCGCCCGACTCCGCGCGACGCTCGGCCCCCGCCTCGTTCAGGACGATCGCGGCGTGCGGCCGCTCGCCGGTCCCGCTGCCCTGCTGCATCCACACGAGCCGCCAGTGCTCCCGCTCGGCGGTAACGGCTTCGTCGGAGACGAGCGCGTGGATGTCCTCGTCGAAGATGTCGGCCTTCTTGTCGGCGAGATCCTTGAAGCGCTGGAAGGCGACGTTGACCGCATCCTCGCTCTCGAGGTCGATGCCGAGCTCCTTCAGCCGCTGCTTGAACGCGTTGCGACCCGAGAGCTTGCCGAGCACGATCTTATTGGTCGTCCAGCCCACGTCCTCCGCCTGCATGATCTCGTAGGTCTGGCGTGCCTTGAGCACACCGTCCTGGTGGATGCCGGAGGCGTGGGCGAAAGCGTTGGCGCCCACGACCGCCTTGTTCGGCTGGACGACGAAACCGGTGATCTGCGAAACGAGCCGCGATGCCGGCACGATCTGCGTCGTGTCGATGCGGGTCGCCACTCCGAAGGCGTCGCCGCGGGTCTTGACCGCCATCACGACCTCCTCGAGCGAGGTGTTGCCGGCCCGCTCTCCCAGGCCGTTGATCGTGCACTCGATCTGCCGCGCGCCGCCGAGTGTCACGCCGGCGAGCGAGTTGGCGACGGCCATGCCGAGATCGTTGTGGCAATGCACCGACCAGATCGCTTTATCCGAGTTCGGAATCCGCTCCCTGAGCGTCCGTATGAGCGCGCCGAACTGTTCCGGCACCGCGTACCCGACGGTGTCCGGGATGTTGATGGTCGTGGCGCCTTCTTTGATCGCCGTCTCGAGCACGCGACACAGGAAATCGAGATCCGAGCGACTGCCGTCCTCGGGCGAAAACTCGACGTCGGGACAGTGGTTGCGCGCGAACTTCACCGCGAGCCGCGCGGCCTCGTGTACCTGGTCCGGCGTCATGCGGAGCTTCTTCTCCATGTGCAGCGGGCTCGTCGCGAGGAAGGTGTGGATGCGCCACGACTTCGCCCCCTTCAGGGCCTCGATACCGCGCGCGATATCGCGGTCGTTGGCGCGGCAGAGGCCAGCCACGGTCGAGTCCTTGATGGCATTGGCGATGGCGCGCACCGCCTCGAAGTCGCCGTTCGAGGCGGCCGGGAAGCCGGCCTCGATCACGTCGACGCGCAGGCGCTCGAGCTGCTTCGCGATCCGCAGCTTCTCCTCCCGGGTCATGGAGGCGCCCGGACTCTGCTCCCCGTCGCGCAGCGTGGTGTCGAAGATGATCAGACGTTCGTTGCTCATGGTTGCCTCCCGTCACGGGCGTGGAACTGGATCCCGCAACGCGCGGATCACGCGTTGCGCCGAAAAAAAACGAATTGGAGGAAGGAGTGTGCTAGCGCGCGGGGCGCAGCAGCAGCCCCAGCAGCAGGCTGCGGACCAGCAGGGCTACAAGCGGGACTACAAGCGGAAGCGATGATGCTTGACGAGGCATGGAACGCAATATAGCCGCAAATCGAACGTACATGCAACCCCGCCCCCGCGCGTGCCACGAGCCTCAGATGGGCTTGCGGCTCTTCCTGAACCGCCAGAGCCAGATCACATAGCCCGAGAGCGAGTACGCCACGAAGAGCCCGAACAGGACGAGCGGCGGCTTCGCCGAGATCAGCATCAGCCCGAGCACGATCACGAGTACGCCCCAGAACGGGACGCTGCGCCGGAAGTTGATGTCCTTGAAACTGTAGAACGGGACGCTCGTCACCATCGTGAGAGCGGCGAAGAACGTCACCACGCACGCAAGGCCGTATAGCCACTCGGCGCGCTGGAGGTCGAAGTCGTCGATGACCCAGACGAAGCCGGCGAGCAGCGACGCCGCCGCCGGACACGGCAGTCCCTGGAAATAGCGCTTGTCGACGACCTCGATGTTGACGTTGAAGCGGGCGAGACGCAGCGCTGTCGCGGCGCAATACGCGAACGCCACGATCCAGCCCAGCCGGCCAAGCGGGCGCAGCGCCCATTCGTACATCACTAAGGCGGGGGCCGCTCCGAAGGCGACCACGTCGGCGAGGCTGTCGTACTCCGCGCCGAATTCGCTCTGGGTGCGGGTGAGCCGCGCCACGCGCCCATCGAGGCCGTCGAGCACCATTGCCACGAAGATCGCTACCGCGGCCTGCTCGTAGCGCGTGTTCATCGCCTGGACAATGGCGTAGAAGCCGCCGAAAAGCACGCCGGTGGTGAAGAGATTCGGCAGGAGGTAGATCCCGCGCCGGCGCAGCGTGCCGCGCAGCAGGCCTTTCCGCGGGGGATGCATCTCCGCCATCGCTAGAGCTCCGCGAGCGCGGTGCTCGCCGCCCGGACTCTCTCCCCGAGCGCCACCTTCACCCGCGCCCCGACCGGCAGGTACACATCGACGCGGGAGCCGAACCGGATGAAACCGAACCGGTCGCCGCGGCGCAACCGGTCCCCCGCTTTCGCGTAGCAGAGGATCCGCCGGGCGATGAGCCCTGCGATCTGCACGCAGGTGACATCGGCGCCCGCTTCGGCCTTGATCCAGAGCGCGGCACGCTCGTTCTCGAGCGAGGCCTTGTCGAGCGCCGCATTCACGAATGCGCCCGGGTGGTACCAGGACTGCTTCACTTCACCGTCCACCGGCGAGCGGTTGGAATGAACGTTGAAGACGTTCATGAAGACGCTCACCTTGGTCGCGGAGCGCTTCAGATAGGGATCGTCGGCGTGCTCGATTGCGACGATGCGCCCGTCGGCGGGCGAGACCACCGTGCGGGCATCGCCGGGAACCTCGCGCGGCGGGTCGCGAAAGAACTGGATGATGAAGAGTGCGGCGAGCCACACCGGAACCGACCACCACCAGCCCGCGAACCAGCCAATCGCGAGCGCCAGCGCGATGCTCGCCGCGATGAACGGCCAGCCTTCGCGGGCGATCAACGGATGGGGATAGGCAGGCATGGCGAGGGGACGGCCGTCAGCGTCGGAGGTGGGGAATCGGCGATTGCGGAACGGGCGCGAAGGGCGCAACCGCCCCTCGAGCCCGGATCCTCGAGGCCCGATCCTCGCGCCGGCCCTAGTTCTTGCTCGTATCGACGAGCCGGTTCTGCTTGATCCAGGGCATCATTTCGCGCAGCTTCGCGCCGACTCTCTCGACCTCGTGCTCCGCGGTCATCCGGCGGCGCGCGAGCAGCACCGGCGCGCCGGCGCGGTTCTCGAGCACGAAGTCGCGCGCGTACTCGCCGCTGCGGATCCGCCCGAGCGCCTCGCGCATCGCATCCTTCACCGCGGGGGTGATGATCTTCGGACCGGTCACGTATTCGCCGTACTCGGCGTTGTTCGAGATCGAATAGTTCATGGTGCCGATCCCGCCCTCGTACATCAGGTCGACGATCAGCTTGAGCTCGTGCAGGCACTCGAAGTACGCCATCTCCGGTGCGTACCCGGCCTCGACCAGCACCTCGAACCCCGCCTTCACCAGCTCTACGCAGCCGCCGCAAAGCACCGTCTGCTCGCCGAAGAGGTCCGTCTCCGTCTCTTCCTTGAAGGACGTCTCGATGATGCCGGCGCGGCCACCGCCGATCGCGGCGGCGTACGACAGCGCGACGTCGCGCGCACGCCCCGACGGATTCTGCTGGAGCGCGATCAGCATCGGCGTGCCGCCGCCCTGGGCATAGGTCGAGCGAACGGTGTGGCCGGGCGCCTTCGGCGCGACCATCCAGACGTCGAGGTCGGCGCGGGGTTGGATCTGGCCGTAGTGGATGTTGAAGCCGTGCGCGAAGGCGAGCGAGCCGCCCTTCTTGAGATTGGGTTCGATGCTCTCCCGGTAGACCTGAGCGTGATGCTCGTCGGGCAGCAGGACCATGGCGATGTCTGCCGCCTTGACCGCGTCGCCCACCTCCTTCACCTGGAGACCCGCGTTCTTCGCCTTGTCCCACGACGGGCCGCCCTTGCGCAGCGCGACGATCACCTCGACGCCCGAATCCTTGAGGTTCAACGAATGCGCGTGGCCTTGCGAGCCGTAGCCGAGGATCGCGACCTTCCTGTCCTTGATGAGCGAAAGATCGGCGTCCTTGTCGTAAAAAACCTTCATGGTGTCCTCACTTTGGGTTGACGGGCGAGAGGGACGGAGCGCGTGCGCCCCGTCCTATCCGCCTCATGCTCTTAGTATCCGCTCGCCGCGGGCGATGCCGGATGCACCGGTGCGGACGGTCTCGAGGATCGCGGTCTTGTCCAGTGCCTCGATGAACGCGTCCAGCTTGGAACCGGTGCCGGTCAGCTCGATCGTGTAGGTGGTCTCGGTCACATCGAGGATGCGGCCGCGGAAAATGTCGGCCATGCGCTTCATCTCCTCCCGATCCTTCCCGGTCGCGCGCACCTTGATCAGCATCAGCTCGCGTTCGATGTGAGCCGCTTCGGAGAGGTCGACCACCTTGACGACCTCGATCAGCTTGTTGAGCTGCTTGGTGATCTGCTCGATGACATCGTCGGAGCCGACGGTGACGACGGTCATGCGCGAGAGCGAGGCGTCCTCGGTCGGCGCCACGGTGAGCGACTCGATGTTGTAGCCCCGCGCCGAGAAGAGGCCCGCGACGCGCGACAGCGCACCGGCTTCGTTCTCGAGCAGGATGGAGATGATGTGCCGCATCGCCGCTGCCTGTGTCGCGGGGAGCGCGTAGGGGCTGGCGCCCGGGGGAGAGGTTGGAGCGTTCATGTCGGCGCGCTCACCGGCTCAAAGCTCCTCGGCAAGGATCATCTCGGAGATGCCCCGGCCGCCGGGGACCATCGGGAACACGTTCTCGGTCTGGTCGGTGATGAAGTCGAGGAAGATGAGGTCGTTCTTGCGGCCGAACGCCTCGCGCAGCGCCGGCTCCACGTCCTCCGGCCGCTCGACCAGCATCCCGTGATGGCCGTAGCCCTCGGCGAGCTTCACGAAGTCGGGCAGCGCATCCATGTACGACTCGGAGTAGCGGTTGCCGTGGAAGAACTCCTGCCACTGGCGCACCATCCCCATGTACCGGTTGTTGAGATTGACGATCTTGATCGGCAGGCGATACTGCTTGCAGGTCGAGAGCTCCTGCAGGCACATCTGGATGCTCGATTCGCCGGTAACGCACGCAACGCTCGCGCCGGGATTCGCGAACTGCGCGCCCATGGCGGCCGGAAGACCGAAGCCCATCGTCCCGAGTCCGCCCGAGTTCACCCAGCGCTTCGGCCGGTCGAACTTGTAGAACTGCGCCGCCCACATCTGGTGCTGGCCGACGTCGGAGGTGACGAATGCCTCGCCCCGGGTGACTTCGTAGAGCTTCTCGATCACGAACTGCGGCTTGATGATCTTGGACGAGCGGTCGTAGCGCAGGCAGTCCTTGGCCCGCCATTCGCCGATCTGCGTCCACCAGGAGGCGAGCGCCGCCGCGTCGACCTTCTGCGTCTGGCCCTCGAGCTGCCGCGCGAGATCCTCGAGCACTTCCCGGACGTTGCCCACGATCGGTACGTCGACCTTGACGCGCTTGGAGATGGACGACGGGTCGATGTCGACGTGGATGATCCGGCGCGGCACCTGGCCGAAGTGCTTCGGATTGCCGATCACCCGGTCGTCGAACCGCGCGCCGACGGCGAGGAGCACGTCACAGTGCTGCATCGCCATGTTCGCTTCGTAGGTGCCGTGCATCCCCAGCATGCCGAGAAACTGCTTGTCCGTCGCCGGGTAGCCCCCGAGCCCCATCAGCGTGTTGGTGCAGGGGAAGCCGAGCATCCGCACCACGTTCGCGAGCTGGCTGGCAGCCTCCGATAGGATGACACCGCCGCCGGTGTACACCATCGGCCGCTTTGCCTCGAGCAGGAGCTGCAGCGCCTTCTTGATCTGTCCCGGATGCCCCTTCACGGTCGGGTTGTAGGAGCGCATGTTGACCGTTTCCGGGTATTCGAACCGGCAGGTCTGGGTCGTGACGTCCTTCGGGATGTCGACCAGCACCGGGCCCGGGCGGCCGGTGCGCGCGATGTGGAACGCCTTCTTCATGGTCAGCGCCAGATCGCGAACGTCCTTCACCAGGAAGTTGTGCTTCACGCACGGCCGGGTGATGCCGACCGTGTCGCATTCCTGGAACGCATCGAGCCCGATGGCGTGGGTCGGCACCTGGCCCGAGATGATGATCATCGGGATCGAGTCCATGTAGGCGGTGGCGATCCCCGTCACCGCGTTGGTGACGCCCGGCCCCGACGTAACCAGGCACACACCCACCTTGCTGCTCGCCCGCGAGTAACCGTCGGCCGCGTGGGCGGCCCCCTGCTCGTGGCGGACGAGAACGTGCTTGACCTTGTCCTGCTTGAACAACTCGTCGTAGATGAACAGCACCGCGCCGCCCGGGTAGCCGAACACGCATTCAACCCCTTCGGCCTCGAGACAGCGGATGACGATCTCGGCGCCGGTCAGCTCGGGCACGGCGAGCTTCGTGCCTGGTTCCATGCAAGCCCCTATTCTGTTGAATATTTGGCGAAAACCTAGGAAGTTAATGGCTGCCTGCCGTTTGGTCAAGCATCCTGCCCACTGCGATCCGGAGCTTCTTCCACCCGGCTCCGCGCCTCTCAACCCGGGGAATATACAAGGGGGTAACCGCTTGGTCGTACGCGAGCTCTTTCCTCGGCCCTCGGCCGCGGACGTGTTTGATACCATGCTGCGCCTTTCCCAGCGGGCGGTGCGCCGGCGGCGCACACGAGAACAAGGACCCACCCCCTGGCCTCGCGCAACGAGCTCTCCGATTTCCTTGCCGGCGTCGAGCGCCGCGCCTTCAAGCAGGCGCTGTTCGCCGTGCGCGACGAGGAGGCGGCACTCGACATCGTGCAGGACGCGATGCTGCGGCTCGCCGAAAAGTACCCGGCGAAACCGCCCGCCGAGCTGCCACTCCTCTTTCAGCGCATCCTGCAGAACGCCATTCGTGATTTTTTTCGCAGACGAAAGGTTCGCTCGCTCTGGACGACGCTGCTTTCGGCGCTTACTCCGCATCGCGACGACGACGATTCGGACCCGCTGGAAACTTTGGAAACCGCTGCCGGTCCTACCCACGACGTTGGTCCGGAGGCCCAGGTACAGCAGGCACAACTTCTTGATTTGATTGACAAGGAGATCCGGAAGTTGCCTGCCCGTCAACGCGAGGCGTTCCTCCTTCGTTACTGGGAAGAGTTTGACGTTGCCGAGACCGCCGCCGCGATGGGGTGTTCCGAGGGCAGCGTGAAAACGCATTGCTCACGCGCCGCTCACACCTTGGCGGCCGCGCTCAAGGCCAGAGGCATCGAGCTGTGAACGAGCCGCAACTCGCCCGCAACATCAAGGACATTCTCGACGCCAGCCTCGGGCTGTCGCCGGAGGTGGTCGCGCGCCTCAAAGTCGCCCGCGAGCGGGCGCTCGAGCGGCATCGGGCGCCCGTGGGCGAGTTGGTCCTCGCCGGGGCCGGCCGGTCCAACGTTCGGATGGGCGGCCCAGGCTACCTCGTGACCCGCATCCTCCTGCCGGCCGCCTTCCTCGTGGCGGCGGCGATCGGGCTGCAGCACTGGCAGGACGCGCAGCGGGCGGCGCGATACGTCGCACAGGAAGTCGCCGAGATCGAGGAGATCGACAGCGGGCTCCTGACCGGCGACCTCCCAATCAAGGCCTATCTCGACGAGGATTTCCAGGCATGGCTCAAGCGCTCTTCGGAATAATCCTCGCGCTCTGCCTCGGCCTTTCCGTCGCCAACGCTCAGACCACCAGGCAGAACCCCAGCTGGAACCAGCTCGGCCCCGACGAACAGCGCATTCTCGCGCCGATCAAGGACGAGTGGGACAAGCTCGATGCCCCCCGCAAACGCAAGTGGACCGGTATCGCCCAGCGCTATCCCAAGATGACGCCGGAGGAACAGACCCGCCTGCAGAAGCGCATGCAGGAGTGGGCGAGCCTCACCCCCGACCAGCGCCGCGCCGCCCGGGAGAAATACAAGGAGTTCGAGCAGCTTCCGGCCGAAGAGCGCCAGGCGGTGCGCGAAAAATGGGACAAGTACAAGCAGGAGGCGGCGCAGAAGTCGGCCCCCGCTCCGTCCCCAACCGCCCCTGAAGGCGCGGCGCCGGTCGAGAGCGCTGCGGCGGAAGGCGCGCCGCCGGCTGCGGCGACCCTCCTGCCCCAGCAATAGCTCGGTTTCCCGCATGCCGCCGGCCGGCGGAACCGGGCTGAATCCGCCGACACCCGCCCTCGCGCGGCGGTTGGCGAGCATGACGTACGAGTCGCTCGTCGTCGTCGCCATCCTCCTCGCTGCGAGTCTGCCGTTTGCCGGCGCCCCGACCGGCCGACTCGAGGGACTGACCAGGCACCTGTTCCAGGCCTATCTCGTCCTCGTCGTCGGGCTCTACTTCGTCTGGTGCTGGCGCCGTGGCGGCCAGACCCTCCCCATGAGGGCCTGGAAGCTGCGCATCCTCCGCCGCGACGGCGCACCGGTGGCGACGCCGCGCGCCATACTGCGCTATGCGCTCGCCGCGAGCGCGCTCGGATCGACCGCGGTGGCCGCGGTCGTGCTGTGGCGCGAGCCGCGCGCGGCGGTGGCCTGGATCGCTGCCACCCCGGGCCTCGTCACCATCCTCTGGTGCCTAGTGGATCGCGACCGCCAGTTCCTCCACGACCGGCTCGCGGGAACCCGCACAGTGTTTTGGGAGCCGGCCAACGCTGGGCTCATCGCCGCTCCACCCACCACATCAGCCCGATCGCGGCGACGAGGAAGATCGCGCTCGGCGCCGCGGCCGCCGCGAGCGGCGGCCAGCGCTCGAGCACCGCGATGTGCGAGAACAGGTTGTTCAGGAAGTGAAAGAGGACGCCGAGCATGAGCCCGGAGAAGAGCTTCACCCCTACCCCACCGGTGCGCACCTGCATGTAGGCGAAGGGCAGCGCGAGCCCCATCATCACCAGGGCCGCGAACGGATAGATCAGCTTCTTCCACAGCGCAATCTCGTAACGGTCGCTGCGCTGCTTGTTCGCGGTGAGATGTCGTGTGTACTGGTAGAGCCCCCACGCCGAGAGCTTCTCCGGCACGACGAGCAGGACGTTGAGCATCTCCGGGGTGACCACCGACACCCAGTCGAGCGTCGGCAGTTCGCGCACCGTCGCCCCGTCCGCGCCGAACCGCGTCTGGACGACGCTTGCGAGCCGCCAGGTGTTGCCGCCCTCGTAGCGACCGCTCGTCGCCTGGCTGATCGAGAGCAGCCGGAACTCGCGGTCGAAATCGTAGATCCGCACCGCTTTCAGCGTCGTGTCGGGGGACACCTCGCCGATGTTGACGAACTGCGTGTCGGACTTCACCCACAACCCGGTGCGAAGCTCCGAGCCCACCGCCGCGCCGAGCCGGTCTAGCCGCAGCCGTTGTGCCGCCCGCTCGGCCTCCGGCCCGACGAGCTCCCCGAAGGCGATCGAGAGTGCGACGAACACGGAGCCGATCCGTACCAGCGTGCCTGCCGCCTCCAGCGGCGATAACCCGGACACCCGCATCACCGTGTATTCGCTGTTGGCCGCGAGCGTCGACAGCGCAGCGAGCGTGCCGATCAGCACCGCGATCGGGAAGAGCTCATAGACGTGCCCCGGGACCGAGAGGAGAACGAACAGAAACGCGTGTGCGAGCCGGTAGCGGCCCTTGCCCACGTCGTCGAGCTCGTTGATGAGATCGAAGAACACGAACAGGGCGAGAAACGCGAGGAAGACGAACGCCGTCGCCCGGTAGATCTCGCGCCCCAGATAGCGGGTGACGGTCCTCATCGCCGCAGCCAGAGCTTGAAGCCGAGGGTGTTCCGCCACAGGAAGAGGAACGCGGTGAGCCCGAGCATCGCGGCGTGCAGCACCCACCAGCCGATCTCGAACCGCACGCGCCCCTGCGCCACCCATGCCTGCACGATGCTGAGCAGGTTGCTGTAGACCATGTAGGCGAGCACGGCGAAGATCAGGTTCGCCGACCGGCTCGCGCGCGGGTTGACGAACGCGAGCGGGATTGCGAGCAGGGCCAGGTTGAGCGCCACCAGCGGCAGCCCGATCCGCCACATCAGCTCGGCGCGCAGCTCCCGGTCCGACGACTCGAGCAGCTCGAGCGTCGAGGCGGTCTTGGGGCGCTGCTTCCCGCTCCTCGCCTCCTTCGCCTTGATCCGCGCCGCGTAGCGCTCGAACTCGATCACGCGGTACTCGCCGGTGCCCGGGATCCCGTCGTACTGCCGGCCGTTCAGGAGCACCGCGAAGCGGTCGCCGTTCGGCGCGGTCTCGAGAAAACCTTCGCGACTGACCGTCACCCCGCTACGACCGCGTTGGTTGGTTGCGATGAACACGTTGCGCACGATGCTCTCGTCCCCGTCGACGCCCTCGACGAAGAACACCCGCTCCGCGTTGGAGGACTCGCGAAAAACGCCCGGCGCGATTCGCGAGACGTCCTCGCGGCTCTCCAGGTTGCGGCGATACTCGTCGGCGCGCCCGTTGGCCCAGGGCGACAGAAACAGCGCGAGCAGCGTGATGAGGAGGACGATCGGCGCCGCGAACATCACCACCGGGCTGATCCACGCGCTGAGCGGCACGCCCGATGCCGACCACACCACCATCTCGGAATCGCGATAGCTGCGCGACACTGCCATCAGCACCGAGACGAACAGGGTGAGCGCGAGCAGGATCGGGAGATAGTTGAGCGCGGTAAACCCGATCAGCGCGACAATCGCATCCGAGGGGATTTTCCCGCCGGCGGCGCGCGCGAGCATCCGCACCAGTTGGCTGGTGACGACGATCGCGAACATCACCGAGAACACCGCCGCTCCGTAGTTGCCGACCTCCCGCAGGAGCGAGCGCTGGAAGATCATCGATCGAGGGCGTGCGCCAGCCGCGGCAGCGCGGGACGCGCTAAGACGCGCGCGCCCTCGCTCGACACTGAGCGGCCCGGACGACTTTGACGCGGGCGATTCGGAGCGGGGATAATCCGGGTCGCCTCGGTGCGCGCTAGGTGGGGATGCCGAGCCAACGAAAGTAGCGGCACGTACGTCGCCGTACTAACGCGACGCAATTGCGAGACCTGACTGGAGACCTGATTGCGAGACCAATTGCGAGATCAATTGCGAGACGTCCCTGGTGACGGACTGCGAACGAAGGACCACGGAGACGCGCGTGGAATTTAGCACGAAAGTCCTCGCGCCGGAGCACACCGCCACGCCCTGCGTCGTCGTCGGCGTCTTCGAAACGCGCAAGCTCTCGCCCGCGGCGGACGCGCTCGATCGCGCCGCGCGCGGTGCGCTGCGCGAAGTGCTGAAGCGCGGCGACATGGAAGGCAAGGCCGGCACGACGCGTCTCCTGTACAAAGTCGCCAACGTTCCGGCCGAGCGCGTGCTCCTCGTCGGGCTCGGCAAGGAAGCCGGGTTCGGCACGCAGGCGTATCGCGACGCCGTGCGCGCCGCGGCGCACGCCGCCGCCGATACCGGCGCGCCCGAAGCGGTGCTGTGCTTCGCCGACCTGCCGGTGAAGGATTCAGACCTCGAGTGGCGAGCGAGGCATGCGTCGCTCGCCGCTGCGGAAGCGCTCTACCGCTTCGACGAGATGAAAAGCAAGAAGACGCCCGCCCGGACCCTCAAGCGGATCGTCCTCGCGCTGCCGAGGAAGCTCGGCGAGGTCGCCGCCGCGCGCGGAGTCGCCGCCGGAGCCGCGACCGCGGCGGGCGTGTCGCTCGCCAAGGACCTCGGGAATCTGCCAGGCAACGTCTGTACGCCGACCTATCTCGCGGACGAGGCGGTGAAGCTTGGGCGCAAGTGGAAGCTCGACGTCGACGTGCTCGAGCGCCGCGACATGGAGAAGCTCGGCATGGGCGCCCTGCTCTCGGTCGCCAGGGGCTCGCGCCAGCCGCCGAAGCTCATCGAGCTGCGCTACCAGGGCGGTGCGAAGAAGGCGAAGCCGGTGGTGCTGGTCGGCAAGGGCATTACGTTCGACACCGGCGGCATCTCGCTCAAGCCCGCCGCCGAGATGGACGAGATGAAGTTCGACATGTGCGGCGCGGCGAGCGTGCTCGGCACGTTGCGCGCAGTCGCCGAGCTCGCGCCGAAGCTGAACGTCGTCGGTCTCATTCCGACCACGGAAAACATGCCCGGCGGCGCGGCGACAAAGCCCGGCGATATCGTCACCAGCATGTCCGGCCAGACGGTCGAGATCCTCAACACCGACGCCGAGGGGCGCCTCATCCTGTGCGACGCCCTCACCTACGCCGAGCGGTTCCAGCCGGCGGCGGTGGTTGACATCGCGACGCTGACCGGCGCCTGCGTCATCGCGCTCGGCCACGTCGCGAGCGGGCTCTTCGCCAACCGAGACGCGCTGGCCGAGGAGCTGCTCGCGGCGGGCCGCTCGGCCTGGGACCGCGTCTGGCATATGCCGCTCTGGGACGACTATCAGGAGAGCCTGAAGAGCCCGTTCGCCGACTTCGCCAACATCGGCGGGCGTCCGGCGGGGAGCATCACCGCCGCATGTTTCCTCTCGCGCTTCACCGAAAAGTATCCGTGGGCGCATCTTGACATCGCCGGCACCGCCTGGACCTCGGGCAAGAACAAGGGCGCGACCGGCCGGCCGGTGCCGCTCCTGACGACGTTCCTGCTGAACCGCGCCGGGAAGGCGTGAGTTGACGCGGATCGATTTCTATCTCGACGCCGACGACCGCCTGCGGGTCGCCTGCCGCCTAGCGGCGAAAGCGATGGCGCAAAAGCTCCGCGTCCTCGTTTTCGCGCCCGATGGCGACACCGCCGCCGCCATCGACCGTCTCCTCTGGACGACCCCGGCGATCGGCTTCGTTCCGCACGTGATGGCCGGTCACCGCCTCGCGGCTGAGACGCCGGTCGTCATCGCGCGCGTAGTGGAAGAGAGTCCGCACGACGAGGTGCTCGTGAATCTCGCCGCCGAATGGCCGCCGTCCTTCGCGCGCTTCCGGCGCCTCGTCGAGATCGTCGCCTGCGATGAGGAAGGCAAGCGCTCAGCCCGCGACCGGTACCGGTTCTACCGCGATCGCGGGTACGAGATCCACACGCATCGGCTCGCCGATGGCTGACGACGACGACGACGTCCTCGGCAAGGCCGATGCGCTGCTCCAGCGCCACCGCGCGGGACGAGCCGCTCCGCGCGCGGAGCCCCCCGCGGAGTTCCCGGTGCTGACCGACGTGGTCCACGACGCGCTCACCGCGGCGCCGCCGTCAGTCCTCGCCCAACCTGTTCCCCCGCCCGTTTACGGCGAGCTGAGCGAGGAGGATCTCGTCCGAATCGAGCGCGATCTCCGCCTCGAGCTGCTCAGCCTGCTCGGGCCGGAGTTCGAGCGCATGGTCGAGGCGAAGGTGCACGAGCGTCTCGGCGCCAAGGTCGACGACATCATGACGCTCACGCGGAAGGTCCTGGAAGCCGAGGTCCGCTCCGCCGTGCGCGACGCGATGGCGGCGGTCATCGCCGCCGAAACCGCGCGCCTGAAGGCCGGGAACTAGCGCCGCACCGCGCATCATGGAACTCGCCAAGAGCTTCGACCCGAAGACGATCGAGTCGCGCTGGTACGCCGAGTGGGAGCGTCGCGGCTATTTCGCCGCCGGCCTCGCGCCGGGCAAGCCCGCGTTCTCGATCCAGCTGCCGCCGCCGAACGTCACCGGCGTGCTGCACATGGGTCACGCGTTCAACCAGACGATCATGGACGCGCTCACCCGCTACCACCGGATGCGCGGCTTCAACACGCTGTGGCTGCCCGGAACCGATCACGCCGGAATAGCGACCCAGATCGTGGTCGAGCGGCAGCTGGAAGCCGAGGGCGCTTCGCGCGAAGCGCTGGGCCGCGAGAGATTCGTGGCGCAGGTCTGGGCGTGGAAGGAGCAGTCGGGCTCGGCGATCACGGCGCAGATGCGCCGCCTCGGTGCGTCCTGCGACTGGCGCCGCGAGTACTTCACGATGGACCCGAAGCTCTCGCGCGTCGTGACCGAGACGTTCGTCCGGCTTCACGAGGAGGGGTTGATCTACCGCGGCAAGCGGCTCGTCAACTGGGACCCGGTGCTGCTCACCGCGGTCTCCGACCTCGAGGTGGAAAGCGAGGAGGAGGACGGCCAGCTGTGGCACATCCTCTATCCGTTCGTGGACGGCCCGATCGACGGCTTGCGCGGCCTGACGGTCGCGACCACGCGGCCCGAGACGATGCTCGGCGACGTGGCGGTCGCGGTGAATCCCGACGACGAGCGCTATCGGCATCTGATCGGCCAGCGCGTACGTCTCCCGCTCGCCGAGCGCGAGATCCCGGTCATCGGCGACGCGTACGTGGACCCGGCGTTCGGCACGGGCTGCCTCAAGATCACGCCCGCCCACGACTTCAACGACTACCAGGTCGGCCAGCGGCACGGCCTGCCGCAGATCGGCGTCCTGACGCTCGAGGCGAAGATCAACGAAAACGGGCCGCCGAACTACCGCGGCCTCGACCGCTACGAGGCCCGCAAGCGCATCGTGGCAGACCTGCAGTCGCGCGGATTGCTCGAATCGGTCAAGCCGCACCGCATGACCGTCCCGAGGTGCGGCCGGACGGGCGCGGTGGTCGAGCCGATGCTGACCGACCAGTGGTTCGTCGCGATGTCGAAGCCCGCGCCCTCCGGGACGCCGTACCCGGGCAAGTCGATCGGCGAGGTCGCGCTGGAGGCGGTCGCGCGGGGCGAGGTGAAGTTCGTCCCGGACAACTGGGTGAACACCTACAACCAGTGGCTCGCCAACATCCAGGATTGGTGCATCTCGCGCCAGCTCTGGTGGGGCCACCAGATCCCCGCCTGGTACGACGACGCCGGCCGGATCTACGTCGCCCGCGACGAAGCCGCGGCGGTCGCACAGGCCCGCGCCGGCGGGCACACCGGCACGCTAACCCGGGACCCGGACGTGCTCGACACCTGGTTCTCGTCCGCGCTCGTGTGCCACTCCACGCTCGGCTGGCCCGAGCCGCAGGGCGAGGACCGGCCGGCCTACGAGCTCTATCTCCCATCGTCGGTTCTGGTCACCGGCTTCGAGATCATCTTCTTCTGGGTCGCGCGGATGGTGATGATGACGACCCATTTCACCGGCCGGGTGCCGTTCCGCGACGTGTACATCCACGGCATCGTCCGCGACCACGACGGCGCGAAAATGTCGAAGTCCGAGGGCAACGTCATCGACCCGGTGGACCTCATCGACGGCATCGCGCTCGAAGCCCTCCTCGAGAAGCGGACCACCGGCCTGCGTCGGCCGGAAACCGCGCCGCTCGTCCGCGACCGGACCAAGCGCGAGTTCCCGGAGGGCATCCCCGCCTACGGGGCCGATGCGCTCCGCTTCACGATGGCCGCGTACGCCACGCTCGGCCGCAACGTCAACTTCGACTTCAAGCGCTGCGAGGGCTATCGGAACTTCTGCAACAAACTGTGGAACGCGACGCGCTTCGTCCTCATGAACACCGCGGGCAAGGATTGCGGCGTGGACGAGTCGCGTACCGTCGAGCTGTCGTTCGTCGATCGCTGGATCGTGAGCCGGCTGCAGCGGACCGAGGCCGAGGTCGAGAAGGGTTTCACCGAGTACCGCCTCGACAACGTGGCGAACGCGATCTACCGCTTCGTGTGGGACGAGTATTGCGACTGGTATCTGGAGCTCGCCAAGGTCCAGCTCCAGGCCGGGAGCGAGGCCGCGCAGCGCGGCACGCGCCGCACGCTCGTGCGAGTGCTCGAGACGGTGCTGCGTCTCGCCCATCCGGTGATCCCGTTCATCACCGAGGAGCTCTGGCAGAAGACCGCGCCGCTCGCCGGAAAGACCGGTCCGAGCATCATGATTGCGCCGTATCCGAGGTCCGACGCCGGGAAGATCGACGCCGCGGCGGAGCGCGAGGTGGAGCGCCTGATGGAGCTGACAAACGCCACCCGGAACCTCCGCGGCGAGATGAACCTTGCACCCGGCGAGCGGGTGCCGCTCGTCGCGGAGGGCGACGCGGCGCGGCTCGAGCCACTGTTCCCTCACCTCCAGTTCCTGGCGCGCCTGTCCGACGCGACGGTCGTCGCGCAGCTCCCCGACCTCGATGCGCCGGTCGCCGTCGTCGGCGACACGCGGCTGATGCTCAGGATCGAGATCGACCTCGCCGCCGAGATCGCCCGCCTCGCGAA
Source organism: uncultured beta proteobacterium (assembly GCA_963754305.1). Taxonomy (GTDB): domain Bacteria; phylum Pseudomonadota; class Gammaproteobacteria; order Burkholderiales; family SG8-39; genus DATEDA01. The sequence continues at coordinate 37,062 of CAVWFR010000039.1, forward strand.
GGAGGAAGCCCGCGTCTTCGGCGACGTGGCGAGGAGCGATGCGAAGCTCGCGAACGCGAGTTTCGTCGAGCGCGCCCCGGCCGCGGTCGTGGCGCAGGAGCGCGAGCGGCGGGCCGGCTTCAATGCCACGCTCGAGAAGGTCCGGGCGCAGCTCGACCGGCTCAAGGCGAAAAAGTAGCGCACCCGATGCACCCGGCGCTGCGGGCGTTCCGCTATCGCAGCTTTCGCATCTTCTACGCCGGCCAGGGGCTGTCCATCCTCGGCACCTGGATGCAGACGGTCGCGACGAGTTGGCTCGTTTACCGGCTCACCGGCTCGGGGCTGATGCTCGGCCTCGCCGCGGCCGCACTCCAGCTTCCGATGCTGTTCCTCGCGCCGATCGCCGGCGTCTGGGCCGACTGGCTCGACCGCCGCCGGTTGCTGATCGTCGTCCAGTCGCTCGCCTCGGCGCAGGCGCTCGCGCTTGCGGCGCTCACCTGGAGCGGCGCGGTGCAGGTGTGGCAGGTCATCGGGTTCGCGCTCTTCCTGGGAATGGTGAACGCGGTGGAGACGCCGACCCGCCAGGCGTTCCTGCTCGAGATGGTGGAAAGCAAGGCCGACCTCCCCAACGCGATTGCGCTCCAGTCGATGCTGTTCAACAGCGCCCGGTTCGTCGGCCCGACGATCGCCGGCGTGGTGCTCGCGCTCGGGGGCGAAGCGCTGTGCTTCTTCCTCAACGGGGTTTCGTACCTCGCGGTGGTCGTCGCGTACGTCCGCATCCGCGTCCCCCGGCGGCGCGCGCCCGGCGCCCGCGCGCCGCTCTTCCAGGAGCTGGCGACGGGATTCAGGTACGTCTTCGGCGAGCCGGCGATGCGGCGGCTGATCCTCCTGCTCGCGGCGGTGTCCCTCTTCACCGCGCCGTGGCAGTCGCTGATGCCGATCTACGCCGCGGAGACGTTCGCCGGCGACTCGAAGACGCTCGGGATGCTGATCGGCGCGGTCGGCTTCGGCGCGCTCGCATCGACCGGGTTTCTCGCGATGCGGGCCAGCGTGCGCGGCCTGGGCCGCATCATCGCCGGTGCAGGGTTGTGCGCGGCGCTCGCCCTGGTGGGGTTCGCGCTCTCGCATGTCTTCTGGCTCTCGCTCGTCCTGCTCGCGGTGTTCGGCTTCGGGCTGGTCGCCACCTCGGCGTCGACCAACACCATCCTCCAGACCATCGCCGACGACGACAAGCGCGGCCGTATCGTCAGCATCTACGCGATGACGTTCATCGGCCTCGCGCCGCTCTCGAACCTCGCCGCCGGCGCCCTCGCCGACGCGGTCGGCGCGCACTGGACGATCTTCGCGTGCGGCGTGGCGCTCTCGCTCGCCACCGGCTGGTTCGCGCTGACGTTCGATCGGTGGCGCAGCTCGATCCGCCCGATCTATCTGAAGCAGGGCATCATCCCGCCGCCGCCCACCGAGCCGCAATAAGCAGCGCGCCTGAGCAGCGCTCCTCCTCGAGCCAGCCCGGCACCCGCCCTTCCTCCTCGAACGGCGGTTCGGGCGCAGCGCCGACCAGCGGCATCGGCCGTACTGTGACCAGCGCCGCGAGCGCTATCGCCGCGATACCGAGTCCGATCCTGCTTGCTTGCGTCATCTCCTGGCGTTCCCATGTTCGAACGATCGGGCGATTCGAACAGCCTGATCGGGCGAGGCAACGCACTCGCGGGGGGCAGAGCGACGGCGGAATGTGGCAAAAGCATGGCTTTGAGGCCTCGACGCGGAAAGTGCGCGGCTGCGAGCGGGTAGCCGCTGCTTTCGCCGCAATCTCCTCGTGTATAGTCGCCGCGAACATCGGAGAGGGACGCGGAGCAAGGGATGCACGCATGAGTCGCCGGATCGCCATCGTCGAGGACGACGCCGCCATCCGCGAGAACGTCGCCGATACCCTGCGCCGCCAAGGGTACGAGGTCGCCGCCCATCCCGAGCGCGTGCAGGCCCTCGCCGCCTTCCGCGGCCGCCTCCCCGATCTTGCGATCGTCGACATCGGGCTCGGCGCCGACGTCGACGGCGGCTTCACCCTGGTCAGGGAGCTCCGCGCGATGTCGGCCGAGCTGCCGATCATCTTCCTCACCGCGCGCGACAGCGACTTCGATCTCGTCGCCGGCCTGCGGCTGGGCGCCGACGACTATCTCACCAAGGACATCAGCATGCCGCATCTCCTCGCGCGCATCGCGGCGCTGTTCCGGCGCATCGACGTGCTGCGCTCGCCGCCGAAAAGCGAGGAGACGGTCGACCGCGGGGCGCTGCAGCTCGATCTGAAGCGGATGACGGCCGTGTGGCGCAGCCAGGCGGTCGACCTCACGCTGACCGAGTTCTGGATGGTGCACGCGCTCGCCAAGTACCCCGGCCACGTGAAGAGCCGCGACCATCTCATGTCCGACGCGAACCTGGTGGTCGACGACGCGACGGTGACCTCGCACATCAAGCGCATCCGCCGCAAGTTCCAGGCGGTCGACGCGGCGTTCGACGCGATCGACACCGTGTACGGCATGGGCTACCGCTGGGTATCCGCTTAGCGCTTCGGCGATGATCCGGGGGCAGACCTCCCCGTTGGCCCTCCAGCCGGATATCCCCATCCCGACCAAAGTCGCACCGCCGCCCGAAGCGCCCCGCACGCGGCTGTCGATCCGCACGAAGGTCGTGCTCGTCTCGCTCGTCCTCGCGGCGATCCCGTTCGTCGGCTACGGCTACGTGCGCGAGATGGAGAACGTGCTGCGCGCGGCCCAGGAGCAGCGTGTGATCGCCACCGCCCGCGCGGTCGCGACCGCGCTTCACGACCGGCCACGCCTCCTCGAGTTCAGCGCCGAGGACGACGGCTCGCGCCGCCGCCCGGCGGCGCGCGCGGCGACGCAGGAAATCGAGCTGATCCTCACCGGCTTGCGCCGCACGAGCTCGCGCATCTTCGTGATCGACCAGCAGCGCCGCCTGCTCGCCATCGCCGGCAGCCTCCGCCAGGAGCCCCCAGCGCAGCCCGAGCCCGCGAGCGCCTGGAGCTGGGTGCAGACCACGCTCCTCCGCCCGATCTGGGCGCTGCTCCTGGAGCGCCCGCCCGAGGACTTCGACGACGCGATTCCGGAGGACCTGCTCTCCGGCGGGAAGGAGGTCGACGCCGCGCTGTCCGGCGTCCCGATCTCCCGCTGGCGGCCGACGCCGGACGGCCGCGCCGTGGTGCTCGGCGCCGCGCACCCGATCTGGAGCGGCACCGAGGTGATCGGCGCGGTGGTCGCGGAGGAGACGACCAACAGCGTGCTCACGCTCCGCAACCGAGTGTTCGAGCAGCTGCTCACCGTCACGCTCGTGGTGTTCGTGCTCGGCGCGGGAACGCTATTCGTCTTCGCCTCGCGGCTCTCGGGTCGGCTGCGGCGGTTGCGCGACGAAGCCGAGCACGCGATCGACGCGCGCGGGCGCGTGCAGCGCGGCTTTCGCGCGAGCCGCGACGGCGACGAGATCGGCGATCTGTCGCGCAGCTTCGCGACCGCGGTGGACCGCCTCGCCGAGTACAACGTGTACCTCGAGCGGATGGCCGACCGGCTCTCGCACGAGCTGCGCACGCCGATCGCGGTGGTCGGCTCCTCGCTCGACAACCTGCGCACGCGCGACATCCCCGCGGACGCACAGGTCTACATCGCGCGCGCCGAGGAAGGCGTCCGGCGGCTGCACGCCGTCCTCACGCGGATGAGCGAAGCGACCCGGCTCGAGCAGACCCTGCGCACGACCGAGCGCGAGCGCTTCGATCTCGGCCGGGTCGTCTCCGGCTGCGTGGCCGGCTATACCGCGGCGTTCCCGCAGGCCCGCTTTCAGCTCAGGCTGCCGGAGCGCCGGATCGAGGTCGACGGCGCGCCCGACCTGGTGGCACAGCTGCTCGACAAGCTCGTCGACAACGCCCGCGACTTCACGACGCCGGGCGAGCCGATCGAGATCGCGCTCGAGGCCGACGGCGGGATCGCGCGGCTGCGCGTCGCGAATTCGGGGCCGCCTCTCCCCGAGGCGATGGCCGACCGGCTGTTCGAGTCGATGGTGTCGGTGCGATCGCCCGGCGGGAAGCCCGATGCGCCGGCAAAGGCGCGCGGGGAGCCGCATCTCGGACTCGGCCTCTTCATCGTGCGGCTGATCGCCGAGTTCCACGGCGGCACCGCGGGCGCGCGCAACCGCGCCGATGCGAGCGGGGTCATCGTCGAAGCGACGTTCCCGGTGGCGGAGCAGTCCGCGGAGCAGTACTACGGCCAGCATCCGCCGGCGCGCTCGCCGGCGCGCGAGCAGCCCTGAGCCGGCCGCTACCGGCTACTTTTGCGCGTCGGTCTGCTCGCGCCGATCGTCCGCGGACTTCTGCAGGACGTCGCCGACGCCTTTCGCCTTGTCCATCACCTGCCGCTGACTCTTGATGATGTCGGGCGGCGGTTCCTTGGGCTTGCCGTCGCAGGCAGCGACGGCGGTGCCGAACACGGCGGCGAGGACGATCCCGTATCTGCTCATTCAGAGCTCCAGGCTGTCTTTGATCGCGGCGATGCCGGCCGCCGCGCAGGCGTCGTCTTCCTTGCCGCCCGGCGCACCGGAGACGCCGATGCCGCCGAGAATCGCTCCCGCTCCCTCGATGATGAGCCCACCGCCTACGGCCGCAACGCCGGGACGGTTCCGGATCCCGCTCTGGGGACTATCGCCTTGCGTCGCCTGCGCGAGCTCGGTGGTCCCGGTCCGAAAGCTGACTGCCGTCCAGGCCTTGTCCCGCGCCATCTCGACGGTGTGCGGGCCGGCGAAGCGATCGCGGATCAGGACCTGCACGACACCCATCCGGTCGACCACCGCGACCGCCGCCTGAAAACCGCTCGCGCGGCAGTGCGCGAGCGCGGCTTGCGCGGCCTTCAGCGCCGTCTCCGGAGTCAGCACGCGAACGCTGAAGGTCGCGTCCTGCGCCCATGCGCAGGCGGCGCCGAATGCGACCGTCGCGAGTGCGAGCGCACGCCGCTTCATCGTGCGGTCGCCGGCCCGCCTTCCGGGTTGAGCCCGAACAGCAGTACCGACAGGAACCCGAGCGTCAGCGCCACGCCGATGATCAGCACGAAGCCGATCGCGAGCGCCTTGCCCCACGGCTGGCGCGGATAATCGTTGCCGAAAGTCTCCTTCACGTACCGGATCTGCGGCCGGTTCACCACGACGTACCAGGCGATCAGCCACGGCAGCCCGACGTACGCGACGCCGGGGACGAGCACCGCGGCTACGAAGTACACGATGCTCGCGTACAGCCAGCCGCGAGCGGTCCGCTCGCGCGGGTCGCCGAGCGCCTCCCAGTTCCGCATTACCAGATAGGAGCCGAACACCGTCGAGAGGACGAGGCACCATGCACCCGCCGCGCCGGGGTTCCAGAGCGGAACTGCCGAGGCGCGCGGCATGTCGGCGACTCGCGCCGTCGGCGACGTGTAGGGATTGGTCGCCACGCGCTTGAACGGATGTCCGGCTACTTCTTCTGCATGAAGAACGTGAACTCCTTGCCGGCCTCGGCATGCGAGAGGAGATCGTTCCCCGTCTGCTTCGAGAACGCCTGGAAATCCTTCACCGATCCGGGATCGGTCGCGAGGATCCGCAGCACCTGGCCGGCCGACATCTCGGCGAGCGCCTTCTTCGCGCGCAGGATCGGCAGCGGACAGTTGAGACCCCGGGCGTCGAGGTCCTTGTCGAAGTCCATGACGGTCCTCCTCGTTGTCGTGTGCGACCGGCCGGCTAGTTTAGCGGCTTTCGCGCGCTGCAAGCCGCGCCGGCCTCACGAGATCCGCTGGTAGTACAGGTTCTGCGGATGGTTCGCCTGCGCGAAGAAGAACCAGCGCTCGGCGAGCAGACCGGCGTATTGCACCGCGAACGCGACCAGCAGCAGCGCGGGTGCCTGCGCGGCAACGCCGGCCGCGAGCAGCGCGAGCGGCACCGGGAACACCGCGATCAGAAAAGCCCACTTCACCGACCGCACGAGCGCCGCGGACGCGCCGTGGAAGAACTCCCGGGTATTGAACGATCCGCCCATGAAGCCCTGCGACGTCTGGACGATGCGCGGATGCTTCACGCCGATCGCGGTCTGCAGCGTCGACTTCGGCTTCAGCCGCGCGTTCCGGGCGAGGCTCGCGGCGCGCGTGGCGAGCGCGGCGAGGGTGAGACCGGCAGCCCACGCCGCGAGCGGGCGGGCGAGCGCCGGCTCGACCAGCGCCGCGAATCCAGTCGCCAGCATCAGCCCGGAAGCGCAACCGAACAGGACGTAGTTGACGACCGTGAGCGGCGAGTGCCATTCCTGCAGGAACCTGAGGCAGGCGTAGATCATCGCGGTGCAGACGAAGAGCGCCGCGCACAGCACGAGCCCGAGCGCGCCGATCGCGAACGTACCGACCGGGCCGGACGCCGGCCAGCCGAGGGCGTGACCGATGCCGTAAGCGAACGCGCACGCCATGAACGCCGGCAGCACGATCACTTCGCGCGAAAGCCAGGAGGTGCGCCACATCGCGACTGCTCGCCACGCGCGTTCGGGATGTCCGAGGTGGAAGAACGAGGCGATCAGCCCGACGGCGAGGAACGCGAGCGCGACGGCCGCACCCGCCCAGTAGAACGCCGCGCCCGCCGGAACCAGGTCGAGCGCCTGCACCGCGACGAGCGCCGCGAACAGCCCCTGCCCGACGCCGATGAGCGTCGTGAGGAGGATCACCGACCAGGCGGGATGCACTCGATTCCCGAACCGCGCCTACCAGGACGTCACATCGTCCAGCGACGGCGCCTTGAGCGCCGGCTTCGGCAGCCGACCGTCGATCTTGAGCGGGTTGTCGACGCGCTCGAGGTCTTCGACCCGGACCTTGATCTCGGTCTTGCGGCGCGGGAGATAGTGGTTCGCCGGATGCGTGCCCCACTCGGGCATCAGCTGGTAGCCACCCGCATCCTGGATCGCCCGCGACACCTCGGACTGCGGATCGTGGATGTCGCCGAAGAGCCGCGCGTTCGTCGGGCACGCCATCACGCACGCGGGCTTGCGGTCCGCGGGCGGCAGCAGCTCGTCGTAGATACGGTCCGCGCAGAGCGTGCACTTCTTCATCACCTGCTGGTGCTCGTCCACCTCGCGCACGCCGTACGGGCACGCCCACGCGCAGTACTTGCACCCGATGCACTTGTCGTAGTCGACCAGGACGATTCCGTCCTCGGCGCGCTTGTAACTCGCGCCGGTCGGGCAGACGGGCACGCACGGCGGGTCCTCGCAATGCAGGCACGACTTCGGGAAGTGCACCGTCTGCGTGTTCGGGTACTCGCCGACCTCGAAGCTCTGCACCCGGTTCAAGAACGTGCCGGTCGGATCCTTCCCGTACGGGTTGTCGTCCGAGAGGAACCCGGCCACGCCGGAGGTGTTCCACTCCTTGCAGCTCGTCACGCAAGCGTGACAGCCGACGCACACGTTGAGGTCGATTACCAGCGCTAGCTGCGTCATCCGTTGATCCGCTCCCCGGCAACAAAGGCTTGCCACGCTCGGCGCGCGGGCTCGACCCCCGGGATGGCGCCGAGGGCGCTCACCTGCGGCCAGGTCGTCTGCGGTTCGCCGGCGCCGGCCTTGTAGATCCGCACCCTCACGTCGTACCAGCCGGCCTGCCCGGTGACCGGGTCGGAGTTCGAGACCGCGCCGCCCGGCGCCGGCAGCTCCTCGGTGATCACATGGTTCAGCAGGAAGCCACGCTGCGACTCGTTCGCGTCGGGTGCGAGCGCCCAGGCGCCTGGCGCCTTGCCGATCGCGTTCCAGGTCCAGACGGTGCCGGGCTCGACCGCTTCGCTGTAGCGCGCCATGCAGCGCACCTTGCCCCATTGCGACTCGACCCAGATCCAGTCGCCGTCACCGATCCCGTTCGCCGCCGCGGTGCGCGGGCTGACGTACAGATAGTTGTGCGCGTGGATCTGCCGCAGCCAGGCGTTCTGCGAGTCCCAGGAGTGGTACATCGCCATCGGGCGCTGCGTCACGGCGTTCAGGGGATATTTCTGCGTGTCCGTGAGCTGCACTTCGAGCGGCTCGTAGTAGAACGGCAGCGGGTCGAAATAGGTCTCGACGCGGCCGCGCAGACGCTCCGGCGGGCGCCGGGTCGGCCATCTGCCCTGCGCCGCGAGCCGGAAGCGCTGCAGCACCTCCGAGTAGAGATGGATGAGGACTGGCTCGCTGAAGCGGCGGATCCGCGTTCGCTGCGCCCACTCCATATAGCCGCGGTTCCAGTTCCGCATGTAGCGGTACGAAGGCGGTAGCGCGTGGTGGAACACGCAGTCGTTCTTCGCGTACATCTCCCACTGGCGCGGGTTCGGCTCGCCGACCATGAACTTCTCGCCCCCCTTGCCCCGCCAGCCGGCGAGAAAGCCAATCCCGGACCCGGGCTCGGTCTCGAAGTTCACGATGAAATCGGGGTAGTCGCGGAACTTCCGCGACCCGTCGGGGCGCACGAACGCCGGGAGCTTCAGGCGACCGGCGAGCTCGACCAGCACTTCCTGGAACGGCTTGCACTCGCCCTTCGGCGGCATCACCGGCACGCGCACCGAATCGGTCGGACCGTCGAACTCCGAGATCGGGCGGTCGAGGATCGACATCACGTCGTGCCGTTCCAGGTACGTCGTGTCGGGGAGCACGAGGTCCGCGAACGCCGTCGTTTCCGACTGGAATGCGTCGCACACGACGATGAACGGGATCTTGTACTCGCCGTCGCGATCTCCGCCCTCGACGCGGTCGTTGAGCATCTTTCGCACTTCCATGGTGTTCATGGTCGAGTTCCACGCCATGTTCGCCATGAAGACCATCAGCGTGTCGATGCGATAGGGATCGCCGCGCCACGCGTTGGTGATGACGTTGTGCATCAGCCCGTGGACCGCGAGCGGGTGCTCCCACGAGAAGCCCTTGTCGATCCGCATCGGGCCACCGGCGTCGTCGACGAAGAGATCGTCGGGCGAGGCCGGCCAGCCGAGCGCGAGGCTCCCGAGCGGGGTGTCCGGCTTGATCGCGTGCGGGCCGCTTGGCGGCTTCGCCTGCGGCGGGATCGCACGCGGAAACGGCGCCTTGTGCCGGAACCCGCCCGGCCGGTCGATCGTGCCGAGCAGGCTCATCAGGATCGCGAGCGCGCGGATGGTGTGGAAGCCGTTCGAATGCGCGGCGAGGCCGCGCATCGCGTGGAACGCGACCGGGTTGCCGGTGACCGAGCCGTGCTCCCTGCCCCAGGAGTCGGTCCACGGGATCGGCAGCTCGATTTTCTGGTCGCGCGCGGTGATCCCCATCTCCTGCGCGAGCCGCCGGATCGTCGCCGCCGGCACGCCGCTCACTTGCTCGGCCCACTCCGGCGTGTAGCGCTTCACCCGCTCCTCCAGCAGCTGGAACGCCGGCTTGACCGGCGTGCCGTCGGGCAGCCTGAACTCGCCCAGCAGGAACGGATCGGCGCCCTCGGCGTGGGTCGCGACCGGGCGATCGGCGTGCCGGTCCCACCACATCTGGTTCTGCGGATACATCGGGTTCACTTCGTCCGCGGCGGAGTCGCGGACGAGCAGGCCGAAGCGATCGCTGCCCTCGTCGAGGTTCACGAGCTGGCCGGCGTTGGTGTAGCGCACCAGGAACTCGCGGTCGTACAGGCCGAGCGCGATGATCTCGTGGACGAGCGCGAGCAGGAGCGCGCCGTCGGTCCCGGGGCGGATCGGCACCCACTCGTCGGCGACCGCCGAGTAGCCGGTGCGCACCGGGTTGATCGACACGAACTTCCCGCCTGCGCGCTTGAACTTCGAGATCGCGATCTTGAGCGGGTTCGAATGATGGTCCTCGGCGGTGCCGATCATCACGAACAGCTTCGCGCGCTCGAGGTCGGGACCGCCGAACTCCCAGAACGAGCCGCCGATCGTGTAGATCATCCCGGCGGCCATGTTCACCGAGCAGAACCCGCCGTGCGCGGCGTAGTTCGGCGTGCCGAACTGGCGCGCGAAGAGACCGGTGAGCGCCTGCATCTGGTCGCGGCCGGTGAAGAGCGCGAATTTCTTTGGATCGGTCGAGCGGATGCGCCGGAGACGCTCCTCGAGGATCCGGAACGTCTCCTCCCACGAGATCGCGACGAACTCGCCGTCGCCGCGGGCGGTCCCTGGCTTGCGCATGAGCGGCTTCGTCAGCCGCGCCGGGGAGTACTGTTTCATGATCCCGGACGCGCCCTTGGCGCAGATCACGCCCTTGTTGATAGGGTGCCTGGGATTGCCGTCGATGTAGCGCACCTCGCCGTCGCGCAGATGCACGCGGATGCCGCAGCGGCAGGCGCACATGTAGCAGGTGGTGGTCTTGACCTCGGTGGCCAACTCGACTCCCCGGCGTGGACTTGCGAAGACGCATTCTGCGGCCGCTTCTGCGGCGCAGCAACCAGTGAAACTGATGCCGCCATAAGCAGCCCTGACGCCCGCCTTATCGGCGCTCGGCTAAGATGCGCACGTGAAAATCTGCATCGTCTCGGACAGCCACGACCGCGCCGATGCACTCGCGCAGGCAGTGCGCGAGGCGAAAGCGCAGGGCGCCGAGGCGGTGATCCATTGCGGCGACCTCATCGGCGCGCAGACGCTCAAGCCCGCCATCGCCTTGGGATTGCCGCTGCACCTCATCCACGGCAACAACGTCGGCGACCCGCAGGCCCTGCACAACCTGTCGCACGCGAGCGGCGGGCTCCTCCGGTACCACGGCGTCGACGCGCGCATCGAGCTCGCCGGCCGGCGGGTCTTCGTCGTGCACTATCACGACTACGGCTACGCCATGGCGTGCACCGGCGACTGGGAGCTGGTGTGCTGCGGGCACTCGCACCAGGCCGAAGCGCGGAAGGTCGCGAGCATGAAGAATGATGCGACCTGGCTCGTCAATCCCGGGACGGTGGCCGGTCTCGCCGCGCCTGCGACGTGGGCGCTGGGCGATCTCGCGGCGATGCGCTTCGAGCTGCGGGAGCTCGGCCGCTAACCAGCATTCAACGCGTCCATAGGCACATAGCGAAGATCAAAGGCCGAGGCTCGGCACGCGACACTCAGAATCCGCGCCGAGGGAACAGGGAGGAGACAAGAAATGTTCACCAGCAATCCGTTTGCCGGGCTTTCCGCGTCGATACCGCCTGCCGTCATGCAGGCCTATGTCGTCAGCATGATCGTCCTGGTTGCGGCAGGGACGCTGTTTGACATCGTGCACAAGGGGAGCGCCAGGTATTTTTTCGATAGCTGGCGGAAATCGAAAAGCAAAGGGTCGAAGCAAGTCGGTGGCGCCGAATTGGCGGCGCTCGCCATCCAAACCGGCCTTGTCGACGTTCTGGCATCCGGGGAGTTCTGCAACGCGCGCCGCCGCGTCGCCCACCTGCTGACCATGTACGGGTTCGCGATGTATGTCGTCACCACCGCCGTCATGGTGTTCGGCTACCCGACGCCCGCGACCCCGACGCCCCCCATCCTGCCGCTCGCGTGGTGGATTGGCGGGGCGATGATCTGCGTCGGGGGATACTGGTTCTGGTTCTTCATTCGCGCCGATGTCGCCGCCGAGGGCGGATCGCCCTTTCGCGTCATGCACGCGGATCTGTTCGTCCTCTCGCTGCTGGCCAGCGTCACGCTGGGCCTCGCCTGGGCGTTCCTGCAGACGAGAGGCGGCTCCGGCGCCAGCGTGTTCTTCGCCCTGTACATCATCGCGACGACGGTGCTGTTCGGATCGGTGCCGTGGTCCAAGTTCGCCCACATGTTCTTCAAGCCTGCGGCAGCCTTCGAGAAGAGGCTTTCCTACGCGAACGAGTCCCGGGGCAACCTGCCCGCGCCCGCGGACAAACCCGAACTCTTCGGCAGCGCGCGCGAGCAACCCCGGCACTACTGACCGGGCCGCCCTCGGACTTCATTTCGGGAACATTTAGGGAGACATCGCGACCGCCATGCCAACCTTCGTCTACATGACCCGGTGCGACGGCTGCGGGCACTGTGTCGACATCTGCCCGTCCGACATCATGCACATCGACAAGACCTATCGGCGTGCCTACAACATCGAGCCGAACATGTGCTGGGAGTGCTACTCCTGCGTGAAGGCCTGTCCGCAGAACGCCATCGACGCCCGCGGTTACGCTGACTTCGCCCCTCTGGGCCACAGCGTCCGGGTGCTTCGGGAGCAGGCGAAAGGGACGATTTCCTGGCGGCTCAAGTTCCGCGACGGCCGCGAGAAGAACTTCGAATCCCCGATCCGGACCACTCGCTGGGGATCGATCAAGGGGCCCGCCGAGTACGATGCGCCGCGCCCCGAGGATTTCGCCACGCAGGAACTCGCACACGAACCGGATGCGCTCAAGATCGACGGTGGATTGCCCGCATTGCGTCCGGATCAACTCAAGCAGGGAGTCCTCTAGATGGGGCTGTTCGGGGGCAGGAGAACGGTTTTCGTCGACGCGGACATCCTGGTCATCGGCGGCGGCATGGCGGGCTGCGGGGCCACCTACGAGGCCCGGTACTGGGGGCGCGACCTGAAGATCGTCTGCGTCGAGAAAGCGAACATCGAGCGCAGCGGCGCGGTCGCCCAGGGCCTCTACGCCATCAACTGCTACATGGGCATGCAATGGGGCGAGAACCAGCCCGAGGACCATGTCCGCTACGCCCGCAACGACCTCATGGGCCTGGTGCGCGAGGACCTGGGCTACGACATCGCGCGGCACGTGGACGGCACGGTGCACAAGTTCGAGGAATGGGGACTGCCCATCATGCGGGACCCCAAGACCGGACGGTACCAGCGCGAAGGCAAGTGGCAGATCATGATCCACGGCGAGAGCTACAAGCCCATCGTCGCCGAGGCGGCGCGCAAGGCCGCGACCGAGGTCTACAACCGGATCATGGTCACCCACCTGTTGACGGACAAGAGCAAGGCCAACCGGGTCGCCGGCGCCGTCGGCTTCAACGTCCGGACGGGCGATTTCCATGTGTTCCGCGCGAAGGCCGTCATCGTCTCCGCCGGCGGTGCGTCGCACATCTTCAAGCCACGCGCGGTGGGCGAGGGAATGGGGCGCACCTGGTATGCGCCCTGGAGCAGCGCGTCCGCGTACGCTTTGCCGATCCAGGTCGGCGCCAAGATGACGCAGATGGAAAACCGCATCGTCCTCACCCGTTTCAAGGACGGCTATGGCCCCGTCGGCGCCTACTTCCTGCATCTGAAGACCTACACGCAGAACGGCTATGGCGAGGAGTACGAGTCGAAGTGGTACGACGACACCAAGGCTTTGGTGGGCGACTACATCGACCGCCACCCGGTGCCGACCTGCCTGCGCAATCACGCCATCATCAAGGAGGTCGCGGCCGGCCGCGGTCCCATCCGCATGGTGACCAAGGAGGCCTTCCAGGACCCCCACAAGGAGACCGTCGGCTGGGAGAACTTCCTCGGCATGACGATCGGGCAGGCGGTCGTCTGGGCGTCGCAGAACATCGACCCCAAGCACATCAATCCCGAGCTGACCACGTCCGAGCCTTATGTCATGGGCTCTCACGCCACCTGCTCCGGCGCGTGGGCGAGCGGTCCGGAAGACTATGCCCCCGCGGAATACCAGTGGGGCTACAACCGGATGATGACGATCGACGGCCTCTTCGGCGCCGGCGACACCATCGGCGGCACCGCCCACAAGTTTTCTTCAGGGTCGTTCACGGAGGGCCGCATCGCCGCGAAGGCGGCGGTCAAGTACGTGATGGAAAAGGGGCAGGATCAGCCTCAGGTGAGCGAGAAGGAGTATCGCGACCTCGAGCAGGCGATCTACCAGCCGCTGGAGAACTACCGGGTCGGCCGCAACGAGATCGTCGCCGGGACCGTATCGCCGAGCTATCTGCTGCCGATCCATGGCCTGCAGCGCCTCGAGAAGATCATGGACGAATACGCCGGCGGCATCGGCACCAACTACATGACGAACGGCGTGCTGCTCAACCGCGGCCTCGAGTTGCTGGCCATGCTGAAGGAGGACATGAGCTGCATGGGCGCGGAGGACCTGCACCAGCTTCAGCGCACCTGGGAACTGCACCACCGGCTGCTCGCCTCGGAGGCCGTGACCCATCACACGCTGTTCCGGACGGAGACGCGCTGGCCGGGGTACTACTACCGGGGCGATCACATGAAGCTCGATGACGAGAACTGGCACTGCTTCACCCTGTCCCGCTACGACCGCAATTCCGGCAAGTGGGACATGGAGAAGGCGCCCGTCTACCACATCATCGACTGACCGGGCCCGACTTCGAGCCGCTCGTCGAAGGCTTCGAGTTATTGCAGACGTGAGTAGTACTCGCGCAGGATCTCGAGCACTTCCGGTCGGCTGAATTCCGGCGGTACCGCGCTGCCCTCCGCGAGCCATTTGCGCAGTTGCGTGCCGGATACCTGCAGCCGGTCGGCGTCGCCGTGCGCGCAGGTGCGTCCCGAGGCCATGCCGCCGCAGCGGTAGCACCAGAACGTCACGTCCATCTTCAGCGGCCGCGTCTCGAGCGCGTCTTGCGGGATCTGGTCGAAGACGTGGTGCGCGTCGAACGGCCCATAGTAGCTGCCCACGCCCGCGTGGTCGCGCCCGACGATCTGGTGCGAGCAGCCGTAGTTCTGCCGGAACAGCGCATGCAGCAGCGCCTCGCGCGGCCCCGCATAACGCATGTCGAGCGGATAGCCCGCCTGCACCACCGTACCCGGCCGGAAGTACTTTTCGATCAGCTCGGCAATGGCGCGCGTGCGCACCTCGGCCGGAATGTCGCCCGGCTTGAGGTTGCCGAGCAGCGAGTGCACCAGCACGCCGTCGCAGACCTCGATCGCCACCTTGGCGAGATACTCGTGCGAGCGGTGCATCGGATTGCGCGTCTGGAACGCGGCGACTCTCGACCAGCCCAGGCGCTCGAACTCGGCGCGCGTCTCGGCGGGCGTCATGAACAGCGCGCCGTACTTCGCCTTGAAGCCGCCGTCGGAGAGCACTTGCACCGGGCCGGCGAGGTTGACCTCGCCCTGCTGCAGCACCATCTTCACGCCCGGGTGCCCGGCGTCGACGGTGCGGAACACCGACTTGCACTCGTGCGCCTTGTCGATCGCGTACTTCTCGGTCACCCGCATGGTAGCGAGCACCGCGCCGTCCTCCGGGTCGGCGAGCGCGATGTCCGCGCCGGCGCGGATCGAGCCCGCGGTCGCCGCATCCACCGACAGGGTGATCGGGATCGGCCAGAACAAGCCGCTCGCGGTGCGGCAGTCATCGCACACCCCTTGCCAGTCGGCGCGCGTAATGAACCCCTCGAGCGGCGTGAAGCCGCCGATGCCCAGCATGATGAGGTCGCCCTTCTCGCGCGAGCTCACGCGCAGCGCCGGCAGCGAGCGCGAGCGAGCGCGCTCGGCGGCGAGCGCCTCGCCAGCGGGTATCAGGGGTCTGAGCGAGCCTCCACCGTGGGGCCGGACCAGGCCGGGCATGTCCACTCCTCCGGGAATGCCGCCATTCTCGACATCAGGGCGTGCGCCGGGCAACCGCGTTGTTCTGATCCGCCGATAAGGCCGCTCGATAAACTTGCCGCCTTGCGCGGGACGAGCGGGCTCAGCAGGCCTTCGCTCAGCAGGCCTTCGGAATGTGCGCGGTCGCCGGGTCCAGCATGTCGTGGTCGTAGACCTTCATCTTCGCCACCACGCACCCGTCGATGTACCGGCGCAGCGCCTCGTCGCGATGCCCGAGGGAGAGGCCCTCCCGCGTGCAGATCATCGCGAACACCGCGCGCGCGTTGTCGCTGTCGGCGGCGATCGGCGCCGCATAGGCAAGGCCGAGGAGCATCGCGAGCGCAGCGAGGGTCTTCATTGCCCGGAGTCTACTCCCGGGGCCGCGCGCTCATCCAGCGCCGTTCCCGCCAGCGCGCCTCGTTTCCGCACGAAACACGCACGGCCCCTGGCCCGCCGATGCCGCAATCGCATAATCAGGGGTGACAACGGTTTAGGACGCGCGCCGCCAATGGCACGGTTCATGCAGAATACTTCCTGATTGCGGGGCAGCGAACCCCGCCACACACCAAAGGAGAGTCCATGACCAGCGATACGCGACCGCGTTCCGGACCCCGGCGACCCCTGCTGTCCAGAGAAAAAGACAGGGCGTCTCGAGTCGGGAGACCGCCGGGTGTTTCTCCGCAAGAGCGCCGCGCTGGCTGGGGGCGCGCTCGCCGGCGGGAGCGTCGCATCGACCGCGCGTGGCGCGCCGCTCCCGATCCAGCCCGCGACCGGGGAGATGGGCCGGCCGATCGAGCAGTGGGGATATGGATCCCCGTCGAAGTTCGAGAAGCAGGTCGCGCGCCGCCGCACCGATGTCCTGACGAACCGGCAGAACTGGTCGGACTGGAGCATGAGCCCGCTTCAGCACCAGCATGGCATCGTCACCCCGAATGGCGTGATCTTCGAGCGCCACCACGCCGGCACACCGGACATCGATCCGGCGACGCACCGGCTGGTGGTACACGGCATGGTCCGCCAGCCGCTCGAGTTCTCCATGAGCGACCTGATGCGCTACCCGTCGGTGTCGCGCTTCTACTTTCTCGAGTGCTCCGGGAACGGTCTCACCAACTGGGTCAAGACGTCCTCGCAGACTGTGCAGCAGTCGCACGGCCTGCTCTCCGGCGGCCAGTGGACCGGCATCCCGGTGTCGTGGCTGCTCGACGAAGCGGGTTTGCAGCCCGCCGCCAAATGGGTGCTGTTCGAAGGCGCCGACGGCTCGGCTCACACGCGGTCCGTGCCGATCGGCAAGGTGATGGACGACGTCCTGATCGTCTACGGCGCGAACGGCGAGATGCTGCGCCCCGAGAACGGCTATCCGCTGCGGGCTTTCGTCCCGGGCTGGGAGGGAAACGTCTCGGTCAAATGGCTGCGGCGCATCAAGGTGTCGGACCAGCCGTGGCACTTCCGCAGCGAGACCGCGCGCTACAGCGATCCGCTGCCCGACGGCAGATGGCGCCAGTTCAGCTTCGAGATGGAGTGCAAGTCGGTCATCACCCGGCCGTCCGGCGAGATGAAGCTCGACCGGCCGGGATCGGTCGAGATCATCGGCTTCGCGTGGTCCGGCAACGGGCGGATCACCGCCGTCGACGTCTCCGTGGACGGTGGGCGCAACTGGCAGCAGGCCGAGCTCGAGGCGCCGGTGCTCGACAAGATGCTGACGCGCTTTCGGTATCGCTGGAACTGGGACGGTGCTCCCGCGGTGCTCCAGAGCCGCGCGGTGGACTCGACCGGCTACGTGCAGCCGGCAGTGGCGGACCTGCAGAAGACCCGCTTCACGACCGGGTTCATCCAGCACCACAACGGCATCCAGTCCTGGTCGATCAGCCCGGCGGGCGAGGTGAAATATGCGCTCGTATAGCATCCTGCTGGGAGCCGCGGCCCTCGCGCTCGCCGGTTGCGCCTCGATGGAGCACACGACGTCGACGCCGGCGAAGCCGGCGGCCGGCTACGGCAAGCCGATCAGCGACGCCGACATCGCGCCGTGGAACATCGACATCCGCACCTCGGACGGCCGCGGGCTGCCGCCGGGAAGCGGCACCGCGGCGCAAGGCAAGAGCATCTACGACGCCAAGTGCCTCGCCTGTCACGGTGCCGACGCCAAGGGCGGTGCCGTGTACGGGACGATGGTCGGCGGGATCGGATCGTTCACCACCAACACCCGCATCCTGACCCCGGGCAGCATGTATCCGTATGCGCCCATCCTCTTCGACTACATCCGGCGCACGATGCCGATGGACCGGCCGCAAAGCCTGACGGCGAACGAGGTCTACGCGCTCTCGGCCTATATCCTCAACCTGAACGGCCTCGTGCCGGCCGACGCCGTCATGGACGCGAAGACGCTGCCCGCGGTCCAGATGCCGAACCGCAACGGGTTCGTCGTCGACGACCGGCCGGACGCCAAAGCGGTACGCTGCATGACGAACTGCAAGTAGCGACGTGCGGGGGGCTGCGAACGGCGACCGGCCAAGGTACGTACCCGGTCGCCGTTCTTATTCTTGGCTGCGCCGGACGCCTGTTTCCTGTGGAAACACAGCCTCGGCGCCGGATGGGCGCCCGCGGCATATCGATCGACAAATTAGTGATTTAGCCCGAGGAGCAGCGTGGCACAGAATCTGCGTTCGGTTTCGAGTTTGGTTTTGAAATGAGCTTCGGCTGAAATCCTATCGTCCCGACCCCTGGGCAACTGCAGGAGCACGCATATGGCCAAGACCGCAGCCGACTGGGCGGCGCGACCCAAGTTCCCGCCGACGCACTACGTCGACTCCCGCATCTACACCGACCAGGCGATCTTCGAGGCGGAGCGGGAGCAGCTCTTCCGCTCGAGCTGGATCATCGCCTGTCACGAGTCGGAGCTCCCGCATCCCTTCGATTACCGCCTCTTCACCCATCCGTCCGGCGTGCCCCTCCTGGTGGTGCGCGGTGACGACGCGAAGGTGCGGACCTTCTACAACATCTGCCCGCACCGCGGCAACACCATCCTGTACGACCCGGCGGGAAACGCGAAGCGGATGACCTGCATCTTCCACCAGTGGTCGTTCGACACCCGCGGCGCGTGCGTCGACATCTCGCGCGGCGAGCAGGGCTACCAGGACCGCTACGGGAAAGGGGACGCCAGCCTGCGCGAGGTGCGGACCGAGGTCGCGTTCGGCGGGTTCGTCTGGATCAACGTGGACGACGGCGCGGCGAGCCTGCGCGAATTCATCGGCGGCGCGATGGACATCCTCGAGCCCTACATGCAGGAGCCGCTGGAGGTGTTCCACTTCCACAAGGCGGTCGTGCAGACGAACTTCAAGCTCTGGCACGACACGAACAGCGAGTTCTATCACGACTATCTGCACTACTTCAACCGCATCACCGGGATGATGCAGCCCGGCTACTTCGAGCGGAAGTACACGCCGTTCCCGAACGGGCACGCGACCGTCGGCTCGATGCAGATCCGGTACGACAAGTACGAGGGCAGCGCCGAGCGTGCGGTCGGCTGGCCGGGGCTCGCGCGCGGCGGCTGGTACATGGTCGACGTCTTTCCCGCCATGACCTACAACCTGCGCACCTCGGTGCTGCGGATCGACACGTCGATTCCGCTGGGGCCGAATCGGGTGCTGATCGAGTTCCGCGGTCTCGGGCTCAAGCGCGACACGCCGCAAGAGCGGGCGCAGCGCATCTTCGATCACAACATGATCTGGGGTCCGTTCGGTCGCAACCTCCACGAAGACCTCCTCGGCGTTCACGGCCAGGGCCGCGCGATGCGCGACGGCACCGACTCCCGCTGGGTCATCCAGGGCCGGGAGGAGAACAGCACCATCCACGACGAGGTCGGCATGCGTCACTACTACGCGGAGTGGAGCCACCGCATGGGCCGCAGCTCGTACGATCCGTACGACGAGGGCAAGCCGGTGCGCGCGGCGGCCTAGCCAGGCGGTCATGGCGAGCCTGGACGAGCGCAAGGCGGTCGAGGAGCTGGTCTACCGGACGTGCCTCGCCCTGGACGCGAAGGACTGGAACGGCTTTCTCGAGCTGTGCGACCCGGCGTTCCGCTACACGATCAGCACGTACAGCCCCGAGATCCGCAAGGAGATGGTGTGGCTGGACCACGACCGAGCGGGCATGACCACGCTGTTCACGAACCTCCCCAAGCACAACAGCGACCATTCGCCGATCACGCGCCATGCAACCGTCTACACCGTGGACGTGGATGAGGCGACCGGCGAGGCGCAGGCCGTTTCGGCGCTCCAGGTGTTCAAGACGGCGCTCGACGGCGGCGCAACCGAGCTCTTCGCCGTGGGCCGGTTCCACGACACCGTGAAGCTGAACCCCGGTAGTCCCAAACTGGTCAAGCGAATTGTCCGCCTCGAGACGCGCCTGCTCGGCTTCGGCTATCACGTCCCCTTCTGAATGAGAGTCCAGATCAACGCGCGCAACCGCGCCTTCGAATTCGACGCCGCGCCGGGCGAGAAGATCCTCTACGCGGGGCTGCGCGCGCGGATCGATCTGCCGTACGAATGTGCGACCGGCACCTGCGGCACCTGCAAGGCGCGGCTGGTCGGCGGGCGCATCGACGACGGCTGGCCCGAGGCCGCCGGGCGCAAGTACCTCAAGGCGGCCGGCGAGTTCCTCATGTGCCAGTGCGCGGCGGCGGAAGACGTGACCGCCGAGGTGGGGAGCTTCGTGTACACGATGGACCCCGGCGCGTGCCCCGCCGACAGCGCCGGCGGGGTCATCGCGGGCGCGCATGCCCTGACGCGGGACGTGATCGCGCTCGAGATCGCGCTCGACCGCCCGCTCGACTTCGACGCCGGGCAGTTCATGGCGATGAGCGTTCCCGGCGTCCCGGGCTTTCGCGGCTACTCGATGGTCAACTTCGGCCGCCGCGCGCGCACGCTCGACTTCGTCGTGAAGAAGAAGCCGGGCGGCGGGGTGTCCGAGTGGTTGTTCGACCGGTCGCCGGCCGATGCGCGCGTGGCGCTTTTCGGGCCGTTCGGCAAAGCAACGTTCCACCCCAACCTGGGCAAGCACATCCTCTGCATCGCCGGCGGCAGCGGCATCGCGGGCATGATGGCGATCGTGTCGCGCGCGTGCGAGGAGCGCTACTTCTCGCAGTTTCGCGGCGACGTCTTCTTCGGCGTCCGGACCCTGGACGATGCGTTCTATCTCGAGCAGCTCGCGGCGTTCCGGCGCGAGTTCGCCGACGGGCTGTCGATCACGGTAGCGCTCTCGGACGAAGACGTGCCGGCCGGTGCGGCGTCGAAGCATCCGCTGCTCCGGTTCGAGCGCGGACTGGTGCACGAGGTGGCGAAGCGCGCGATGGCGGGGCGGTTTCAGAACGTGCGCGCGTATCTCGCCGGTCCGCCGCCCGCGGTGGACGCCGCGATCCGCTTCCTGCTGCTCGAAGCGAAGCTCACCGCGGACAACATCCGCTACGACAAGTTCAGCTGATGGCCAAGAGCTTCATCTGCCGTGCGGGGGACATCCCGGCCAACGGGATGAAGGAGTGCGAGGCCGAGGGCGGGCGGAAGCTCCTCATCGCCAACTCGGGCAACGAGTTCTATGCCTACCAGGCGATCTGCCCGCACCAGGACGTGCCGCTCTGCGAGGGACTCTACGACGGCGCGATCCTCACCTGCCACATGCACCTGTGGCAGTGGGACATCCGTACCGGCGCGCCGGTCGGGCTCGCGGAGACGGCGCTCGAGCGGTACGACCTGTCGGTCGAGGACGACTCGATCTACATCCAGTCGAAGAGCGCGCTCGACGTCGGGGATCTCTTCACCGGCGCCTCCGAGGCGACGCTCGCCGAGCTCGCCGCGCTCGCGCGCCGCGAGGAGTACGACGGCGGTGCGACGATCTACGCGGTCGGCGATCCGGCCGACGACTTCTTCGTGCTGGACTCGGGCCGAGTCGAGTTCCGGATCGGCCGCGACGAGCGGACGAGCCCGGCCGGGTTCATGCTGCGCAAGGGCGAGGTGTTCGGGTGGGCGGCGCTGCTCGACAGCCACCCGCGCCGGATCGCGAGCGCCCGGTGCGAAGAGCGCTCGGCGGTGCTGCGGATCGACGGCAAGCGGACGCTCGCGACGCTCGCGGCCGATCCCGCGTCGGGGTATCTGGTGATGAAGCGGCTCTCGGCGCTGATCGCGCGCTACCTCGCCGAGCCGGGGGCGAAGTGACAAACGCAGCATGAAGGTTCGAGCAGAAAGATCCGCAGGCGGCATCGGGATGCGGTCGCAACACACACCAAAGGAGGACGTCATGAAAGCACGAGCTGCACTCCGCTGGGCGCTCGCGGTGCTCGCACCGCTAGCCCTGGCAACCGGGTTCGCGTACGCGCAGGACGACTACGGCAAGCCGGGCGGTCCGGTGAAGCTCACGGTCGGCTACCAGCCCTACTACACCCAGTCCTGGTCGGGCGTGGTCATGCGCGGCAAGAAGTTCTACGAGAAGTACCTGCCGCCGGGCTCGCAGATCGAGTTCCAGATCGGGTTGCAGGGCGCGATCATCGTCAACAACATGCTGGCCGGGAAGCAGTCGATCGGCTACATGGGCGACATGCCGGCGATCGTGTCCACGACCAAGACCGAGACCGCCGATATCCGCCTGGTGGCGAACCTCGGGCTCGCGTTCGACCAGTGCAACATCTTCCTCGCGCGGAACGACGCGCCGCAGTTCGGCTCGCCGAAGGATTTCATCAAGTGGATCGACGGCAAGACGGTCGCGGTGCCGAAGGGCAGCTGCACCGACCGGTTCGCGCAGGCGACGTTCAAGAAGGAGAGCGTGAACCCGAAGGAGTACCTGAACCAGAACATCGAGGTGATCACGTCCAACTTTCGCGCCGGCAAGATCGACGCGGCGGTGATCTGGGAGCCGACCGCCTCGCGGCTGGTGCAGGAAGGCCTCGCCCGGCGCGTCGCCTCGGGCGCGAGCGTGCAGGAAAACGACGGCGGCTTCCTCGCCATGCGCGCCGACCTGATCAAGGCCCGGCCGGACGTGGTGAAGGGCTGGCTGCAGGCGGAGCTCGACGCGCAGCTCTTCCTCGCCGACCCGAAGAACGCGCCGGAAGTGATCAAGATGGCGAAGGAGCAGACGACCGGGTTCTCGGAGCGCGCGCTGTGGTTCTCCCTCTACGGCACTTACCCGCCGGCCTCGGGCGGCTGGCCGGTGCGGAACCAGCTGCACTACACGTTCACGCCGGAAGCGCGCGAGTTGATCAAGCGCGCGGCGACGTTCCTGCACTCGATCAAGAGCATCAATGTCGAGCAGGTCCGCCCCGAGGCGATCGACGCGAGCTGGACCGAGCAGGTGCTGAAGGAGCGCAACGTCAAGGCGCCGGTCGGCGAAGTGAAGGGGCTCCCCGACGGCCAGGCGCCGAAGTGACCGGCCCCGGCACTCGCCCGGCGCAGGCCCTCCGGATCGCGCGGCGGTCTCCTCTTGCGTGGCGGGCGAGGGTCGAGCCGCGAGAGGGAGATGGAGCTCACGCTAGGCCAGGCGGAGCAGGACGCCGACCTCGACGTCCTGCGCGCCGCGACCCCGTTCCGTGATGCCCCGGAGGCGTTGCTGCGCAGCGATCGCCGCCATCGCCCGGCGCGCACGCTACGCCGCCGGCGAGCGCATCTACGGCGCAAACGTCGATGCCGACGACATCTTCGTCATCGTGTCCGGAAAGGTCGAGCATGTCTTCGCGCCCGAGGTGGGGGCAAGAGAGCCGCTGCGACGGATGACGCGCGGCGGCGTGTTCGGCTGGGCGGGGCTCCTCCTCGGCCAGACGAAGCGGCTCGCGACCGTCACCGCGACCGAACCGACCGAGGTGCTGCGCATCGGCACCGAGGCGCTCGTCAAGCTCCTCGAGTCCGACGCCGCCGCCGGGAATGCGGTGATGGAGCGGTTCGCCGCGATGATCACGCGCGAGTTCACGGTCCCGGAGCTGCTCGCGCAGGTCCGGCGGCTGTCGGGCCAGCCGCAGACCGAGGAGATGACGAGCCTCGGGCTCACGATGTATCGCCTCTCGACCTGGCTGAAGAGCCCGCGGCCTTACCTCATGCTCGTCGGCTTCGCGCTCTTCCTCGGGTTCTGGTATCTCACGGTCGAAGTGTGGCGGTTGCCGCGCTTCAAGGAGATGCCGGGCATCACGGCCGTGATGAAGGAGTGGTTCAGCCCGAACCCGACCTACGGCCTGTCGTTCTACACCGAGGAGTACTACAAGCACATCGGGATGTCGGTCTGGCGGGTCGCGCAGGCGTTCTTCCTCGCCACCCTCCTCGGCGTGCCGTTCGGCCTCTTCCTCGGCTGGTCGCGAAAGTTCAAGGAGTACGTGTTCCCGGTTTTCGAGCTGCTGCGGCCGATCCCGATCCTCGCCTGGGTGCCGCTCGCGATCGTGATGTTCATCGCCACCGAATCGGCGGTGGTGTACCTCGCGTTCCTCGCCTCGTTCTTCGCCACCGCTCTCAACACGATGCTCGGCGTGCAGTCGATCGACGAGTCGTACGTCCGCGCGGCGTCGTGTCTCGGCGCGAGCAAGTGGCAGGTGTTCCGGCACGTGATCTTCCCGGGCGCGCTGCCGTTCATCTTCACCGGGCTGCAGATCTCGATCGGCGTGTCGTGGTTCTCGCTGGTGGCGGCCGAGATGGTATCCGGCCAGTACGGACTCGGCTACGTGATCAACACCTCCTACATGATGGTGCGCTACCCGACGATCGTCATCGGGATGATCACCCTCGGCTTCGTCGGCTACGCGACGAGCGCCCTGGTGCGCATCGCCGGCGACTACCTGATGGAGTGGCGGGTGCGCGAGCTCGCCCTCGCCGAGCGGTGATGGAGCTGCGTGCGCCCGGGCCCCACGCTCCCGCGGTCACCCGCGGGCGGATCCTGATCGACGACGTGGTCAAGATCTACGATCCGGAAGGCGCGGCGGTGATGGCGGTCGACCACTGCTCGCTCGACATCGAGGCGGGCGAGATCTGCATGATCGTCGGACCTTCCGGTTGCGGCAAGACGACGCTCCTCAACGCCATCGCGGGCTTCCACGAGATCACCTCGGGCGAGATCCGCCTCGACGGCGAACTCCTGTGCTCGACGGGCCGCCCGAAGGCCGAGCCGGGGCCGGACCGGATCGTCGTGTTCCAGAACGGCGCGCTCTTCCCGTGGAAGACCAACCTCGACAACGTGACCTTCGGCCCGGTCATGCAGGGCAAGCTCACCCGCGGCGAAGCGATCGACAAGGGCCGCGCGATGATGGCCGATGCGGGCCTCGCCGGGGTGGAGCTCAACTATCCCGGCGAGGTGTCCTCGGGGATGCGGCGCCGCGTCGAGATCGTGCGTGCGCTCATGAACGATCCGAAGGTGCTGCTCCTCGACGAGCCGTACCGCGCGCTCGACTCGCTCACCAAGAGCGTGATGCACGAGGCGCTGCTCGAGATCTACTACAAGAACAGGGTGACGATCTTCTTCATCACGCACGATCTGGAGGAGGCGATCTTCCTCGGCCACAAGGTGGCGATCATGACGACGCGCCCGTGCAAGCCGAAAAAGGTGCTGACGGTGGACATCCCGCACCCGCGCGACTACGGCGTGCTCACGTCGAAGCGGTTCCGCGAGCTGATCGAGGAGACGAACGACGCGGTGCACGAGGAAGCGCTGAAAGCCTTCCAGGCCGGGGAAAAGGAGGGATAGCGGTGGCCGTGAGCGTGAAGAATCTGCTGACGAGCTCCGTTTTCTGGCGCGGGGTGATCTCCATCGCCGTGTTCCTCCTGCTGTGGGAGATCGGCGCGCGCTCGAAGCAGTGGATGGCGCCGGAATTCTTCGCGCCGCTCAAGGCGTTCCTCGGCGCGATGGGCTTCAAGAAGGACTACCTGCCATGGATCGGGACGATCCCGGCTCCGAGCGCGGTGCTGGCGGCGTGGGGCGGGGTCCTCGCCTCGCCCGGCTACTGGCAGAGCTGGTACATGAGCTTCTTTCGCGTGATGGGCGGGTTCATCGCGGCGATGATCGTCGGGATCCCGTTCGGTCTCGCGCTCGCGGTGAGCCGAACTGCCTACGGCACCTTCTTCCCGACCTTCGAGGTGCTGCGGCCGATCCCGCCGCTCGCGTGGGTGCCCGCGTCGATCATCTTCTGGCCGACGCAGGAGCTGTCGATCACGTTCGTCACCTTCCTCGGCGCGTTCTACACCATCGTGATCAACGTGCTCGGCGGCGCGAAGTCGATCGATCAGCGCTACTACCAGGCGGCGCAGTCGATGGGGTCGTCCTCCTGGGACATCTTCCGGCGGGTGATCCTCCCCGGCACCCTGCCCTCCATCGTGGTCGGTTCGGCGGTCGGCATGGGGATCACCTGGGAGGTGGTCGTAGCGGCCGAGATGATCTCCGGTGGCGGGAGCCAGATGGCCGGCAGCGGCGGCGGTCTGGGCTTCTACATCTGGAACTCGTACGTCGGCGGCTCGTACGAGCAGATCGTCATCGGCATGATCTCGATCGGCATCGCCGGCTACCTGTCGAGCGAGCTCCTGCGCGCGCTCGGGAAGTACGTCACACCGTGGCTCAGGGTCAGATAAGCGCCGTCGTCGATCCGGTGCGCCCGGCGGTCAACGCCGGCGAGATCGTCGTCGCCGGCGTCTCGAAGAGCTACGGCGCGACGCACCTCCGCAAGGAAGTCGTGGGGGACTGCTCGTTCACGATCGAGCGCGGCAAGCTGACGGTGATGATCGGTCCCTCGGGCTGCGGCAAGAGCACGATCATTCGCCTGCTCGCCGGTTTCGAGCGGCCGACCGAGGGGACGGTGACGCTCGACGGAAAGCCGGTGACCGAGCCGAATCGCGACCGCCTCGTCGTCTTCCAGGAGACGGCGCTCTTCCCTTGGATGACGACCTACGACAACATCCTCTACGGCCCGCGCGCACGCGGCGAGGTGACGCGAGAGGCGCTCGACCTCGCCGAGTTCCTGCTCGCCAAGGTCGGCCTGCAGGAGTTCCGCAACAAGTACCCGGGCCAGCTCTCCGGCGGGATGCAGCGCCGCGCGGAGCTCGCGCGCGCGATGATCAACAACCCGCGCGTGATGATCCTCGACGAGCCGTTCCGCGGCCTCGACGCGATGACGAAGGAATTGATGTGGGAGTACTACTCGCGCCTGTACGAGGAGTACCACCGCACGAACTTCTTCGTCACCACCGACATCGACGAGGCGGTGTACCTGGCCGATCGGCTGCTGATCATGTCGAACATCCCGACGCAGGTGCGCGCGGTGGTCGAGGTCGACCTGCCGCGCCCTCGCCGGCTCTCGGATCTGGTCGAAAGCGACCGCGCGAACGAGATCAAGCGTGAAGCCCTCTCGCTCCTGCACGCCGAGGCGATGCGCTCGTTCGCGCGCGGCAGCAAGGCGGCGGCGGACTTCGTCGACGCTTATCTCAAGCGCGCGAACCGCGGGTAGCGGCGATGGAAACGCTCCTCACGCGGCCGGTGATCATCGGCCTCGCGATCGCCGGCGCGCTCGTCGCGGTCGCGGCTTCCGTGCTCCAGACGCAGGGCAAGGTGAGCACCGAACGTGCGCGCCAGCTCAACCTCGCCGCCTACGTGCTCATGGGTCTGAGCATGGCGCTCTTCATCGTGGTCGGCTTGCGCGGCGGGGCCGCGTGACTACGGCGTTGATAGCCGGGCCCGCGGTCAGCCGCCGCACCGGCTCCGTCGCCCAGGGCGCGCCTCAAGGATCGCCCCGGCATCGTCAGAGCCTGCGAAAGGCTTTGACAAACGCGCGATGCACGGATGAAATGCGGCACGATACGCACCGTCGGCGCCCTTGCCTCGCGCCAGGGTTCGACCGGCTGCGAACCGGGGTGATCTGCGCAGGGGAGGAGGGGCCCCATCGTGAGCCCGCAATCGACGGCGCATCGCCGCGTAGAAAGAGTCGTGCTCGCCTGCCTGGGCGCGGTCTTCGCGACGGCGACGGGGATCGCCTACAGCTACGCCCTGAAGGATGAGCTGGGCCCCGGGCCCGGCTTTTTTCCCTTCTGGCTGGGGCTGATCGGCGCGGTGCTGAGCCTGGTCCTCCTCGCGCAGTCGTGGCGGGGCGGCTCCATCGGCGGCAATGGCGAAGAACTGTGGCCGGATCGCGCGGGCGCGTGGCGCGCAGCGGCGCTTCTCGGCGGCCTGGTTCTTTCCGCCCTGCTCCTCGAGCCGGCCGGGTTCCGGGTCACGGCGTTCGTCGTCACCGCCGCACTGCTCGTCGGGCTCGGCGTTCGCCGCCCGGTGGTCATCGCCGCGTTCGCGGTCGTCGCAAGCTTCGGCTTGTTTCACGTGTTCTATCACTGGCTCAAGGTACCGCTGCCGGTCGGCCCGTTCGGAGTCTGAGGCGCGCTTTACGGTGGACTCGGCTTCGCACCTCTTGTCGGGATTCGCCGCCGCGCTCAGCCCAGCGTACCTTGCCTATGCGTTCGCAGGCTGCGTGTTCGGGACGCTGATCGGCGTCCTGCCCGGGCTGGGGCCGTCCGCGGGCACGGCGATCCTGATCCCGCTCACCTTCAAGCTGGATCCGACCGGCGCGATCATCATGCTCGCCGCGATCTACTACGGCGCGATGTACGGCGGCACGATCACATCGGTTCTCATCAACGTGCCCGGCGAAGCGGCATCCGTGATCACCTGCCTCGACGGCCACCAGATGGCCAAGCAGGGCCGCGGCGGCACCGCGCTCGGCATCGCCGCGATCGGGTCGTTCATCGGCGGACTGGTGGCGTCGATCGCGCTGGCGCTCATCGCGGCGCCGCTCGCCAGGCTCGCGCTCAAGTTCGGTCCGCCGGAGTTTTTCGCGCTGATGCTGCTGGGACTCTGCCTGGTCAGCGGCCTCGCCGGGCGCTCGCTCGCGGCGGCGTTGATGATGACCGTGCTCGGGCTGCTGGTCTCGATGATCGGCATCGACCCGGTGCGCGGCGCGCCGCGCTTCGCATTCGGCATCGCCGACCTCTACGACGGCCTCGGCATCGTGCCGGTCGTGATGGGCCTCTTCGGCATCGCTGAGATCCTGATCACCGCCGAGCAGCCGGTGCGCGAGATCATCCGCACGAAGTTGAGCAACCTGCTGCCCAGCCGCGAGGAGTGGCGGCGCTCCTGGGGCGCGATCGGGCGCGGCACCGGCATCGGGTTCGGCCTCGGCCTGATACCCGGCATCGGGGCGATCGTGCCGACCTTCATGGCCTACATCGTCGAAAAGCGCGTGTCGAAGACGCCGGAGCGATTCGGCC
This sequence comes from uncultured beta proteobacterium, assembly GCA_963754305.1. Lineage (GTDB taxonomy): Bacteria > Pseudomonadota > Gammaproteobacteria > Burkholderiales > SG8-39 > DATEDA01. Next base: position 65,778 of record CAVWFR010000039.1, read on the forward strand.
ACGGCGCGATCGAGGGCGTCGCCGCGCCCGAGACCGCGAACAACGCCTACGCGAACGCGGCGATGGTGCCGTTCCTCACGCTCGGCATTCCGAGCTCGCCGACCATCGCGGTGCTGATGGGCGCGTTCATCGTCAACGGCCTCACGCCGGGGCCGTTCCTCTTCCAGGAGCGCCCCGACCTGGTCTGGACCGTGATCGCGAGCTTCTTCATCGGCAACGTGATCCTGCTCGTCCTCAACCTGCCGCTCGTCGGCCTGTGGGCCAAGATCCTGCAGGTGCCGTTCAGGTATCTGGCCGTGGGCGTGCTCGTCTTCTGCGTGCTGGGCGCCTACAGCCTGCAGCAAAGCGTGTTCGACGTCTGGGTGATGATCGCGTTCGGGGTGGTCGGCTACGGGTTCCGCAGGCTCGATCTGCCGCTCGCGCCCCTCGTGCTCGGCCTGATTCTCGGCCCGGCGCTCGAGCGGTCGCTGCGTACGTCGCTCGAAATGTCCGGCGGCGACTACGACATTTTCTTCACGCGGCCGCTGTGCCTCGGACTCTTGATCGCCTCGGCCGCGGTGCTCGTCGGCGCGGCGCTCAAGCTCGCGCCCAAGCAGCTGCGCGGGGCGTAGTTCCTCGTCGAACCACACGGGTAACGACACGGGTAACGACACGGGTCAAGCCACACGGAGGAGGTAGCGAACGATGAAAAGCCTGATGAAACGCGTCGTGGGTGCGCTGGCGTCCTACGCTCTCGCGGTCGGTATGGCGGGCGCGCAGGAATTTCCCAGCCGCACCGTGGAGCTGATGGTGGCGTTCCCGGCCGGAGGCGGCACCGACGTCGGGGCGAGAGTCCTCGCGGCCATCGCCGAGAAGCAGCTCGGGCAGCCGATGATCGTGGTGAACAAGGGCGGCGCCGGCGGGCAGGTGGGCTGGACCGACCTCGCGCGCCGCAAGCCGGACGGCTACTTCATCGGCTACATCAACCTGCCGGCGACCAACACGGTGATCCTCGACCCCGAGCGCAGGGCGATCTTCGACGCCGATTCGTTCGTCCCGATCATCAACCAGGTGCTCGACCCGGGCGTGATCTGGGTGCGCGCGGACAGCCCGTACAAGTCGTTGAAGGATCTCGTCGACGCGGCGCGGAAGGCGCCGAACACGATCCGCACCGCGACCACCGGCATCCTCAGCGACGACCACCTGGCGATCCTCATGCTCGAGGAAGCCGTGCCCGGCGCCATCTTCCGCATCGTGCACCTGGACGGGGGCGCGACGCAGTTGAAGGAGATCATGGGCGGCAACGTCGACGTCGCGTTCGACAACGTCGGCGGCATCGCCACGCGCGTGCGCAGCGGCGAGGTCCGCGCGCTCGCCGTGCTCGACAACGAGCGCTCGAAATTCCTGCTCGACGTGCCGACCACCAAGGAACTGGGCTATCCCACCGTGATCTCGAGCTCGACGCGCGGCATCGCCGGGCCGAAAGGCATTCCGGCGCCGGTCGCCGCGAAGCTCGCCGCCGTGCTGAAGAAGGCGATGGAGGATCCCGACCACGTCGCCAAGATGGAGGGAGCCGGGCTCGCGGTGAAGATCATGGTCGGCGCCGAGTACGAGCGGTACTACAAGGAGACCCACGACAAGGCGAAGAAGTACGTCGAGTGGGCGAAAACCGGCCGCACAAATAGCCGCGCACGCACCGCGTGCGCGCGAGCCGAGCCCGCGCCCGACCGGGTCGCGCCGCGCTCGAGCCCGCACTCCGCGGGGGCGTGCAGGTCCGCGGCCTCAGTCCCCGCCGCGCCGCGCAAGGCGCCGGTACGCGGCCATGTGGCGGATCGCGCCCCGCTGGTTTCCGGACGCTTCGAGCACGAGCGCTAGGTTGTAGTGGCAGTCCGCGAACCGGGGATCCTCCCGGAGGGCGGCCTGGTAGGCCTCGATGGCGTCGCTCCTGCGCCCCGCGTCTTCGAGCAGCACGCCCAGATTGAAGAGGAGCGTCGGGTGATTCCCGCAGACCCGCAAGCCGTCGCGGTACACGCGCTCGGCGGGCTCGAGCTGCGAACCTTCGTGCAGCAGCCGGCCGAGATTCAAGCGCGCGGCGACATGCGACGGATCCAGCGACAGCGCCCGCTCGTACGCCGCACGCGACCGCGCATCGTTTTCGCCCTCGGCCGCGACGCCGCGACAGAACCAGTCGTCTGCGTTGGGCGCCCGCTCGGGCTCGTTGCGCGCAAGCAGCTTCAGCTCGCCGTCGGCGACGCTGACTTCGAGCTCCAGGACGTACTGGCCGGAATCGGCTCGCCACCGCGCACCGCCCTCGGCGACGACGACGCTGTCGCCCACGGCTGAGATCCGGAGCCCGGATAGCGGCACCCGCGCCGGCAGGCGACGCCGCAGGTCACGCAGCGACCGGGTGATCCGGCGCGCCGGCACCTTGGCGGCCCTGAGCGCGCGCGCGGTGCGCAGCACGATCAGGTCCTGGAACGAGAAGCGGTACTCCCGGCGGTCGCCGCGCCCGGGTGAAACGAACCCCGCGCGGACCAGCCCGAGGATCGCGCTGCGCGGCATGCGCAGCATGCGTTCGACGTCGCGAACGCCGAAGTCGGACACGCGCCGGGGCCGCTACTTCCTCGCGGCTCGCTTCGCCGGGGCAGCGCCTTGCGCGGCGCGCTTCGGCTCCTTGCGCGCCTTGCCTTCCGCCGGGCGGGCGGCCTCGGGCGAGCGCTTCTGCAGGCTCGCGCGGAGCGCCTCCATGAGGTCGATCACCTGCGCACCCCCGGTCGGCGCCTCCTCGGAGAGCGCGATCTCCTGTCCCTCGACCTTCTTCTGCACCGCCGCCTCGATCCGCGTCTTCACCTCGTCGGTATAGCTGGCCGGATCGAAGCTATCCGCCGCTTGCTGTTCGATGAGCTGCCGCGCGAGCTTCAACTCCGCATCGCGGACCTCGGTCTTCGGAATCTCGAGCTCGGCGATCGGCCGGACCTCGGCGGCATAGAGCAGCTGCTGCATGACCAGCGCATCCCCGACTGGGCGCAGGATCACGATGTACTGCTTGCCGCGTGCGGCCCACCGTCCGAGCGCGCAGCGTCCCGTCTCCTGCAACGCCTTCGTGAGCAGGGCGTAAGGCTTGGCCCCGCCCTTGTCGGGTGCAAGGTAGTACGCCTTGTCGAAGTACACCGGGTCGACGCTCTCGATCGGAACGAACTCGGTGATCTCGGCCGCATGGGTGCCCGCCTCTTCCAGCGCCTTCAGCTCTTCAGGCGTGAAGATGACGTACTGGTCCTTGGCGAACTCATAGCCTTTGACCGTGTCCTCGCGCGGCACCACCACCCCTTCCTTCGCGCACACGTACTGCTGCTTGAGGCGCGAGCCGCACGGCGGCTTGTGCAGCATGTTGAAGGAGATCGCCCCGGCGCTCTGGGTCGCGGAATAGAGCTTTACCGGGATGGATACGAGACCGAACGAGACGGTCAGCGATGCGATAGATCGGGCAGCCATGGTTCATCGTCCTCTTCTGGGTCGGTACCTCAAGCCGGGGCCCGCTCGAGCGCCTGCTCCAGGCTCTGCTTGTCGCGGAGGCTATTCTGCCAGCGATCCCCCGTCCGCTCCAAGCGCTGCGGGGTATTTGTCAGCCGAAAATCAAGGGGATGGGCCTTCTCCAGCTCCTCCCAGGTCAGGGGCATCGACACCGGCGCCCCGGGGACGCCCCGGGGGGAGTAGGCCGAGTTCAGGGTCTTGCCGCGCACGTTCATGTTGTAGTCGATGAAGATCTTGCCGGTGCGCTTGATCACAGCCCACTCCATCGTGATGTCGCGGGGATGCTGGCGCAGGAGGTGCCGCCCGACCATCTCGCAGACTTGGCGCGCGGCGTCGAAGTCGAGCGTGCGCTCGATCGGCACGAACACGTGGAGCCCGGTCTTGCCGGAGGTCTTCACGATGGCCTCGAGCGCCATGCTGCGGAGCAACTCGCGCAGCCAGAAGGCGACCTCCTTGCCCTTTTGGAACGCCCTGAGATTGAGCTCCGGCTCCGCCCCCTTCGGCTCCTTGCCCGAGTAAATGTAGGGATCGATGTCGAACACCAGGTAGTCGGGGTCGTTCAGCACCGAGCGCTCCATCGCCGCCGCCGAGCTCGAAAAGTCGGTCCCGGCCGCCTTCGAGTCCGCCCCGGGCCGCGCCCTCGAGTGCCAGACGTGGAACTCGAGCGTCCCCGCCTGCGCGAGCCACAAGAGCGTCGCGAGATCGTTGCAGACCAGATATTCGTGCTGCTCCCCTTTGCTCTCCGAGTAGACCTCTATCGTCTGCACGAAGTCGGGCCGTGCCTGCTCCCAGTGCTTCTGAAAGAACCGCTGGCCATCGATGCCGTCCGGCATCCGGATCATCGTGAGCGGCCGGTCGGCGAGATGCGGGAGCATGAACCGCGACACGCGTGCGAAATAGCGCAGCAGGTCCCGCTTGGTGAGCGCCGGCTGATCGAGCCCGCGGTCGGCGGGCCAGTAGACGCGGTCGAGGTGCGTGAGCTTGATTTGCGCAGCGCCTACCGCGAGCTGGAACGTGGTGCGCTTGTCTTCGAGCTGCTGCAGCACCCGGTCGACCTCCGTGGTGCCGGCCGGCGGCCGCGCTTCCGCGGCGCGCCGGCTTGCGACCCGCTTGACCGACTTCGGATCGACGTCGTCGCGCAGCCGCAGAAACACCGGCGCGCGGAGGTGGCCCGCGTCGGTCCAATCGGCGAACTTCACCTCGGCGACGAGCTTGGGCGCCAGCCACGTCGCCGGACCGTTGAGCAGCGGCTTCTCGGTGAACGGGTACTTGGCGGTCTGCAGCGGGTCGGCGCGCCGCTTGACCTCGGCGAGCGTCGCCTCGTCGAAGCCGCTGCCGACGTGGCCTGCGTAGCGCAGCCGGTCCTTCGCCTCCCAGTGCCCGAGCAGCAGCGCTCCCAGCGGTGCCCGCGCGCCCTTCCCTTTGGTGTAACCGCCGACCACGAACTCCGCGCTCTGCGTCGACTTGATCTTGCGCCAGTGGCTCGCACGCTTCCCCGGCAGGTACGGGCTATCGCGCCGCTTCGCCATGATTCCCTCGAATCCGCTGGCAAGCGCCGCGGCGAGCAGCGCGCCGGCGTCGTCGTCGGCATGAACGAGCTGCACGCGCGGCGAAGGCAGGAGGCATTGCGCGAGGTAGCGGCGGCGCGCGTCGTAGCGCGCCGGCCGCAGATTGACGCCAGCGAAGTGTAGTAGATCGAAGCAACAGTACGCCGTCGGCGTCGCCTGCTCGGCGGCCGCGAGCTCGCGCGCGGTCTTCAGCTGCGCCCGGTCCTGTAAGGCGTCGAACGACGGCCGGCCATCCGCTCCGAGCGCGACGATCTCGCCATCAAGGACCATCGTGCTGACGAGTTGCCGGCCGAGCTCGGCGGCGACCTCGGGAAACACCGCGCTCAAGTCCAGGCCGCGGCGTGAGCGAAGCATCACGCGCTCGCGGTCGATGAAGGCGAGCACGCGGTACCCGTCCAGCTTGGGCTCGTACTGCCAGTCCGGCTCGCCGGACGTAGCGTCGCCGCTTTCGGCGAGCATCGGTGAGAGCTTCGCCGGGAACGGCTCCGGCGGTCCGGTCGGCGCGAGCGCCGCGGCGGCGACGCGCTCGCGCGCCGGCCGCCGTTTTAGCGCCTCGACGGCCATACCCGACAGGACGGATTCGCCGTCCGCCGTGACGTCTCCCGTGTCGACGAAGCGATCCTTGTGCTTGATGAGGAGCCAGCTCTTGCGGTCCGAGGTCCGCACCAGCGCGAACGAGCCCTTCAGCTTCACGCCGCGGAGGAAGAAGCTGAGCTTGCCCTGCGCGAGACCGGCAAGCACGCGGCGCTCGGCTTCTGCGCGATCGTGGAAGAAGTATTCGCTATCCTCGTCGGGCGAGTAGGCGCCGCAGTCCCAGACGATGACCTCGCCCGCGCCGTACTGCTTCTCCGGGATCACGCCCTCGAACGACGCGTAGTCGAAGGGATGGTCCTCGGTCGGGACCGCGAGCCGCTTGTCGGCGGGATTCAGCGACGGGCCCTTCGGGACCGCCCACGACTTGAGCACGCCTTCGGCCTCGAGCCGGAAGTCGAAATGCAGCCGGCGCGCGGCGTGCTGCTGGACGACGAACAACAGCGGGCCGGACCGATCGGGCGCGGCCGCTGGTGCCGGCTCCGGCGTCGCCTCGAACGCGCGCTTCGCCGAGTATTCGCGCAAGGCGCCGCCGGCGGTTGCACGCTCTTTCTTCGGCGGCGCCTTGCGGCGCGGGGTGCCGCCGCCCTTCATCGCGACGCTTGCCCCGCTCCGAGCGCCGCTTGCCAGAGCTTGGCGAAGCGCGCGGCGAACTGCGGGCCCAGCCCTTCGTCCTCGTGCTTGAAGTACACGTACGCGCGCGTCCAGGGCTGCGCGGCAATCCGCTCGATCCAGGCGCGCAGGTCCTGGTCGCTGTACTCGATCCGGCGCAGGCGGAGATACCCGAACTTCCCGGTGGCGACTAGCGGCGGCGGATGACCGTCGTCCATGTCGGCCACGCACAGCATCGCGTCATGCGCACGCAGGGCCTCGTACACCGCCTCGTCCTGCCAGGAAACGTTGCGAAACTCGAAAGCAATCGGCCGATCCGGCGGGAGGGCGGCGAGGCACTCCTGGAGCCGCGCGACGTCCTTCTTCATGTATGGCGGCAACTGGAAGAGAAGCGGTCCGAGCTTCGGCCCGAGCACCGCCGCGCGCCGCACGAACTCGGCGACGTCCGCCTCGACCTCCTTGAGGCGCTTGTCGTGGGTGATCCGGCGCGGCGCCTTCAGCGTGAACGCGAAATGGCTGGGGACCTCGTCCGCCCAACGCGAAAGCATCGTCTCGCCCGGCATGCGATAGAAGGTGTTGTTGATCTCGACGGTGGGAAAGCGCTCGGCGTAGAAGCGCAGCATCGCGTCGGCGGCGAGCTTCTCGGGGTAGAAGTTGCCCTTCCACTCCTTGTAGGAATACCCGCTCGTGCCGGCCAACAACTCCATCGCTCTACCTCGCGGCGTGTGATGCGCGCCGGCAATTTACTACGCGTCGGGTGTCCTCGCCGCAGGGCCTGAGGCAATGCCCCTGGGGCCGTAGTCGCATAATCCGAGCATGGGCACTCGCAAAGCTGAACTTCACCCTCCACGGCAAACCGGTATCGGTCGACGCCGACCCGAACATGCCGCTCCTGCATGCGCTGCGCCGCGACCCGGAGCTGAAGAATCCGCTGCTCGGCTCGCGCGCATCAACAAGGGGATCGGCGTTGACTGAGATCGGCCACGCAAACCACGTCATGGCGACCAATCGGCTCGAGGCCTTCAGCGACGGTGTGATCGCGATCATCATCACGATCATGGTGCTGGAAATGAAGGTGCCGCATGGCGCCGACCTTCCGGCCCTGGCGCCGCTGGTCCCGGTGTTCCTGAGCTACGTGCTGAGCTTCGTGTACATCGGCATCTACTGGAACAACCACCACCACATGCTAAAGCTGACCGAATCGGTCACCGGCGCGGTACTGTGGGCGAACCTTCACCTGCTGTTCTGGCTGTCGCTGTTGCCCTTCACCACCGGCTGGATGGGCGAGAACCACTTCGAGCGCTGGCCAGTCGTCTTCTACGGCACTAACCTGTTGTGCTGCGCGCTTGCCTACACCCTGCTTCAGACCTGCATCATCCGACACCTGGGGTCGGAATGCCTGCTCGCGAGAGCCGTGTCGGGCGACCTCAAGGGCAAGGCCTCGCTGGTGCTGTACGTCGGCGGGATCTTGACCGCGTGGGCCGTTTCGGCGTGGGCCGGCTTGGCCTTCTTCGCGTTTGTAGCGCTGATGTGGCTGGTGCCCGACCGCAGACTCGAGAAGGCGATGGTCGAGCAGTCGAAATGACCTAGGCGCGACGCGCCTACGGACCCGCAGGGAGAAAACGGCTGGTGACGAGCGCCTTACATCGACTCAGCCGAACCAGCGAGAGCGTCCCGGCCAGCGCTCGACGAGGTCGATGAACAGCGGGTCGATCCCCTTGCGGTCGGCGACAACCTCGCGAGCGAGGGGGCCGGGCTCGTCGTTGTAGGCGAGCAGCGAGAGATCGGTCATGCGCATCGGGTAGACGATGCCGTCGAGGTGGTCGCACTCGTGCTGGAGGAGCGCCGCCCAGGAACTGTGCGCATCGTGGCCGTGGGTCTGGCCGTCGAGGTCCTGGTAGGTGATCTTGATGTGCATGAAGCGCGGTACCTTGCCGTGCAATCCGGGAATCGACAGGCAGCGCTCCCACGTCGGCGTTTTCGCCTCCGTTTTCGGTGCGATGACGGGGTTGATCATCACCGTCCACGGCCGGGGCTCGAGCCCGGAGCCTTCCGGGATGCGCGAGGCGATGATGCGATAGACCACGACGCGCTTGCTCACGAATACCTGCGGTGCGGCGAGCCCGCTCGCACCGATGTCTTCCAGCGTCTCCTGCATGTCGGCCGCAAGCTGCCGGATCTCGGGCGCGGTGGGGTCGGGAACCGGCGCCGCCTTCTGCAGAAGCACCGGGTTTCCCATCTTGGCTATGCGCAGGACGGCCATCGTCAGGTTCTCCTCTATCGGCGAGCTGTGATCCGCGACTCGAAGCCCCCGGCAGCGGGCGGAAGTCACGCACGAGCGGCCCGCTGAAGGGTAGGGCAGGCGGTTCAGGCTAACTGCAGTCGCTTCGCAAATCAGCCACTTGCAGCGCTTGCCTATCTCGAAGCCAGTTTATTTCAGTCACCCTCAAGGCCCACTCAATCTGGGCCAGACACATTTCTGGCGCCAGGCCGAATTGCGTTACTTAGCGTCCTCTAACCGCCGCGCGGACGACAGGCGTACGAGCCGCCCGAGAAACTCGAGTGAAGCCACAGCTGTCAGGGGACGTTCAAACCCAAGCAAGGTACGTTAGCGTACAGAACCGAGGAGCAATTTACGGTACTCTTTTTGCCGATACCCCGTGGTTTCGGTGCCCTCTGTAGCGGCCACACGATCTCAACCGGCGGTGCGCGGTTGGGGCGAGCGTTGCGGAACGGTGGCGGCACATCGCCGTGAATGCAGCTCAACATGAGGACTCATACCATGAGCATGAAAGACGATTACGTCGCGATCATGGAATCGCAGATCAAGACCTGGGATGCTGAGGTCGACAAACTGAGCGCCAAAGGCGAGCAAATGAATGCCGAAGCGCGCGCGAAATACGCCGAGCAGCTCACGACGATGCGCGCCAACCGCGATGCCGCATACAAGAAATTGCAGGAAATGCAAGCGGCCAACGAGTCGGCGTGGCAGCAGATGCAAAGCGGCGTTGACGAGGCGTGGGCCACAATGAAAAGCGCCATGACAAAGGCGTCCGCTCTGTTCAAGCAATAACCGGCAAGCGAGTGTGAGATCTGAGCACCTTGATCACTGACGGGGTCGACGGCGGCCGTATTTGCCCCGCGAGGCACGCCGGAGGACGCGCATTCGTGCCTGCGAGCGTCTAAGCGCAAAACGCAACCTGGCGGCAAGCGCAAGGAGGCTGGCGGTTGCAGGGGCGACCAGAAAGAAGAAGGGGCTGCATGATGCAACCCCTTCATTGACTGGCGCGCCCGACGGGATTTGAACCCGCTGCGTTCAATGCCTTAGAGCGCGCTCCTTATACGATACGCGTCCGGCGCGAAGTTGGCTGTACTAGCGCGTCAACCGCGCGTCCTCAGCCACCCGTAACGCGTGTTGCTCCGGTAGCCGCCGGCTTCCGCGTACGATTCTTTGATCTTCGCCAGATTGTCGTTCGCGTACTGTGGGAACTGGCTCTCCGGGTGACCGGCGGGTCCGGCTGCCGCAGTGGAGGTGGGGGGCGGATACTCGAGGATCCGTTTCAGCTCCGGTGTGATCCGCTTCTCGTAGTCCTTCGGTACCGGTTTGTAGAACGCATGCCGGTGGTCGTCATCCCTCCGGTCGTGGTGATCGTGCCGGTCGTGGTGATCGTGCCGGTCGTCGTCTCGATCGTGGCGACCGTGGCGACCGTGGTCATCATGCCGCGAACCCAGGGCCACCGGCGGCAGCTTGTAGAGGCGCGCCGAATTCAGGCCGAGGATCTTCCGCTTGATCTCGCCGGTAAGTCTGGGATAGCCATACCGCCGACGCATCTCTTCGGGGATCTGGAACCGCCAGAACGCCTCGATCTGCCACTGCGGCGAACCGTACCAGACCGCGTCCGAGCCGAAGACGACCCGATCCTCGCCCATGAACTTCAACAGCTGCCCCAGGATGTGCGCGCACACCGTCGGGAAGGTGATGACGGTCGAGGCGAAAGTCGTACCGATTTCGGCGTACACGTTCGGGTACGGTGCCGCGAGCACCGCCATCTCGGTCGTCCAGGAAATGTCCGGCACGCCTTCCCGGAGAACGCCCGACTTCACCTCGTTCAGAGCGTTCAGAACCCAGAAACTCGGCTTGATGCAAGCGTGGTAGATGATGAAGTTGAACTGCGGCCAGTCGTGCGCGGCCCGCGGAATATCACTCGGGTGACCCAGCACCGGGTCGCTGCCGACGGCGGCGGTCTGCAGGCCCTTGTGGATGGACAGGTTCCTGAAGCCGGGGTGCTGCTTGAGGATACGTCCGCGGTTCTTGCGGGCGTATTCGTCGATCTTCTCGTACGTGGGATAGGCGACCTCCGGGTCGTCCAGCGCCCAGCGCCGCATGTCGCTGTTCGGATCGAAGTCGACCTTGGCGGCGCGGGCGATGTTGTACCCCTTCCAACAGTCCGGCCTGAAGCGCTCGATCTGCTCCTCGATGTAGTAGAGATTCCCTTTGCCGGTGTAGAGCTGGCCGTGGCCGAGCATCCGGGTGGAGCCTGCGAGCTTGTTCACCCAGTCCCGCGTGGCCATGGTCTGCTCCGCGGTCAGGATCTCGAACGCCTCGGATTCCTGAACGTTCTTCGGCGCCCGGGTTCCCCCGGTATCCGGAATGGCGGCGGAGTTGTTGTTGGTCATGATGGCTACCGTGACCTGGCTGTCGAGGTAGACATCCTTCATGTATTGAACGAGGTGAAAGTTTTCGTTCAGGTTCGGGAGCCCGACCAGGGCCGGGTTCCACGGGAAGTTCACGCGCCCGAGCTCGTCGGGCAGGTCGTCCGGGTTGTTGGTGCTGTGGTTGCCCTGCGCGATATCGCGGAGAGAATTCCCGGGCCCCGTCCTGCTCGAGCGGATGATGTGGGTCTGATCGTCGAAGATAAAGACGTTCCTCGGCACCCCGTTGCTCGCGTACGCCTCGGGGATCAGCATGTCGATGGGCCGTATGTCGAAGAAGTGGCCGAAAACCTCGTTCATCGCGATGAACGATGCCGCAAAGCCGCCGGTGGTGGTGAGGAACCTGCGCCGCGACATCCCGAGCTTCTTGGCCGCCTGGTCGGAAAGCGCGGCGAGCCGCGCCTCGACTTCCTTCTGCTTGTCCGTCTGGCCGATCGGCATGTACTCGCCATTCGAGACCATCTGGGTCGGAATCGGCGAATGCGCCCGATCGGCATGATCGGCGGGGGCCAGTCTGGCGAGTTGCTCGTCGCTGAACCAGGAATCGTCTTCGCGCGTCTCGTGCTTGCTGCCTGACATCGTGTTTTCCCTTCTCGCCTTTAGCGGTGCTCGTGCTACTGCCGTGGGATGGCTGCCGAACGCTGAGCGCAGGCAACACCAAGTCTCCGGTCGCGAGCGATTCTAGGACTGTCGGGATCGATATCTTTGACAGCGCAAAGACAAAAAAGCGATTTTTCGGAAGAGAGATCGAGAACACGAGGGCAATCCCTCGAGATACTCCCTATCAGCAGTCCCTCTCGCCGGGCCCCGTGCGCGCGACAGACTTCTTCCGCGGCGCACCACGGCGCTGGCTATTCCTTTCTCGCGCCGATCTTCGCGATATCGACTTTATTTTGCGCGGCGGCGGCCGTCGACCGCGACGGCGCGACCCACGTGGTCTTCTTCGAGGGCACCAACGACATCACCGGAGGATTCACCGCCGAGCAGATCCAGGCCGGCACCCAGATCATCATCGACAAGGTGCATGCGGCAGGTATGAAGATCATCGGTGTCACGGTGATCCCGCGCGGACGCCCCGCCCCTCTAACGGGTTGGACGGCCGCCATGGAACAGGAACGCCTGCTGCTCAACCAGTGGATGCGCACGCAGGCCAACTTCGACGGCATCATCGACTTCGACAAGTTGATGGCGGGCGGCCCCATTGTCGAGCTCGAGGGCGGCGGAACAGCGCCGCAGATTCCACCGCAATGGAACTGCGACAACACGCATCCCAATCCTGCGGGCTACAAGGCAATGGGCGAATACATCAACCTGAGGCTCTTCAAGAGCGGGGATCGCGATGATGACGACCACCACCGCCACCATGGCAGAGGCCGTCACCACGGTCATCATGACGACGACAACTATGGCCATCACGCCCGCAACTGACACGACGACCTAATCGAAAAGGGCCGGGTCTCCGGCCCTTTTTTTCGTCAATGCCTGTTGTGCTTCGATGCATCGCTCGAGCAGCCGAGGCGCTCCCATGCGCTCCGTCCAGGCGGCGAACGCGTCCGTAGGACCGCGCCACCGGAGCTCGTCCACGTTGCGGAACAGCGGTGCGTCGTCGCGCAAGGTTGCGAGCCGCTTGAACAAGAGCGCGAGGTCGCGACGGTCCCCGAGCACGCCTGGCGGAAACGATTCGATCGTACCGTGACGGTTCAGAAGCCGCGCCGCCCCTTTTTCGCCGATCCCGGCAATCCCCGGATAGCCGTCTGCGGCATCACCGACAAGTGCGAGAAAATCGGGAATCAAGGTCGGCGCCACCCCGAACTTCTCCCGCACGCCCTCTGCATTGCGAATTTGCTTACCTCTGCGATCCACTTGCACCACCCGGTCGCCGCAAACGCACTGCGCCAGATCCTTGTCCGGGGTCCAGATACAGATCTTCTGCACGCGCTGATCTTCGGCGGCGATTCGTGCCGCGGACGCAAGCGCGTCGTCCGCTTCCAGGTCGGTCATCGGCCACACGACGATGCCCATGGCGCTGGCCGCTTCCTCCAGCGGGTGGAATTGCGCGAGAAGCGCCGGCTCGATTCCGCTGCCTGTCTTGTAGTCCGGCCACATGCGGTTGCGAAACGATTCGATGACGTGATCGGTCGCAACGCCGATATGGATGGCGCCTTGCTCGATCATTTGCAGCAAGGTTTGGAGCACGCCGGTCACGCCGCCGAAGGGCCGATCCGTGCCGCCGGTAAAGCGACGCAAGCCATAGAAGTGCCGGAACAGCTCGTAGGTTCCGTCGACAAGGTGAACGACCATGCGTGATTATGCAGGTGGGTCATCGACCTCTAATACGATCGCGAGCTGGCCGTTTTTCACGAAGCAGTGGCGGCCGAGCGAGCTCGAACTGGTCAGATAGGCAAACCGGTTCGGTTCAGGAACGCGCGCAGCCTGCGAATCCTTCATAGGCGATATGCGCCATCGAACGGCAGGTGCGGATCGAAGGGGCAGTCGAACGACCGCGTTCAGCGATCCGACCCAGCTTCCAGCGTCTCGGCACGGCCTTCGCGCAACGTGCGCTCGACCGGAAGAACCGCGCTCTCCTTCGACGGTTCAGTCGAATCGCATTTGATGAAGGTCGAGCGGGCGGGGGTGCCCCAACGCGTATCCCTGTCCGTAGTCGACTCCGATCTGCCTGAGCTTCAGCAGGATCGCTCGACTCTCCACCCACTCTGCGATGGTTTCGAGCCTCATCATATGGCCGATATGATGGACTGCTTCCACCATCGCTTGGTCGACAGCGTTTCCCACGAGACCCGTGACGAACCCGCCGTCGATCTTCAGATAGTCGACGGGCAGGGTCTTCAGATAGCTGAATGAAGATACGCCGGTGCCGAAGTCGTCCAACGCGAATCGGCAACCAAGCCCCTTCAACGTATCGATGAAGCGGAGCGCATGGGCGAGCTCCGAGACGGCCGACGTTTCGGTGATCTCGAAGCAAAGCTTGTTGGGCGCTACCCGCGTAGCATCGATCTGCTCCGTCACGAAATCCAGGAAGTCGGCCGCACCCAGCGACTGTCCCGATATGTTGATCGCGAACGTGACATTGCCACCGATGTTCGAGGTGGCACACAGTGCTTCGACGCTTTTTCTCACTACCCAGCGATCCAGCGCGAGCATCAGACCATAGCGTTCGGCTGCTGGAAGAAAAGCGCCGGGCGGCACTATGCGTCCCGCCTCGTCCACCATTCGGATCAGAATCTCTCCGCGCGCTCCAGCGGGTGCGCCGAAGCCTACCGGCAGGATCGGCTGGAAGTAAAGGCGAAAGCGCTCGTCGGCCAACGCCTGCTGAATGCGCGGCATCCAGCGCATCTCGCCGTCGCGCGCGGCAAGCATGGAGTCATCGGCCTGATAGACGTGGACCCGGTTCCTGCCTTTCTCCTTCGCTGCGTAGCAGGAGCTGTCGGCGGCGCTGAACACACCTGCCAGCGTCTCGCCCGCCCACGTGATCGGCACCAGTCCTATGCTCACCCCGATGGTGAAGCTCCTGTCGGTCCAGCCGAAACGGAAGCCTTGCAGCAGCTCCCGCAGCGAGTTGGCAATGCGCTTGGCCTCGAGCAGAGGGCAGTGCTCGAGCAAGACGCCGAACTCGTCACCACCCAGCCGCGCAAGCGTATCTCGCGCGCGCAGCTTGGTGCGCAAGAGTGCCGCAATCTGTCGCAGCAGATCGTCGCCGGCGGCGTGACCGCACGTGTCATTGACCACCTTGAACTGATCGAGGTCGAGATACAGCAGGGCATGCGGAGCGAGCGGGTTTGCCGAACCGAGCAGGTGCGAAAGACGCCGCTCGAATTCGGGTCGATTCACCAGGCCGGTGAGGGTGTCGTGGGTCGCTTGATGGGACAACTGCTGCGCGAGCTTGCGTTCCTCCGTGATGTCCCGAAACACCAGCACGACGCCGATGCTCGCGTTGTCGCTGCTCCGGATCGATGCCACGGACATGTCGATATTGAGCTCGCGTTGATCGCGGGAGATCAGCAGGCAGCGGTTGGCCGGTCCGACACCGTCATTGCCCTTCAGGCATCGATCGACTGGGTCGTCGGCCGAGTCGCGCGTGACCTCATCGAGGATACGGAATACTTCGGTGAGCGGGCGGCCCCTTGCCGTCCGGTCGTCCCAGCCCGTCAGCCGCTCGGCGACAGCGTTGAGATAGGTAATGACGGCTGTTGCATCCGTGGTGATGACAGCATCCCCGATGCTGGCCAGGGTAACGCGGAACAGCTCTTTATCCGTTCGCAGGATGTCGTTCGCCCGGGCGAGCTGTGCGGTGCGCTGCTGGACTTTGCGTTCCAGGTCGTCATACGCGCGACGCAATGCCTCTTCGGTGCGCTGCGTCTCCTCCATCTGCCCTTCCAACTCCCGGTTGATCGCCTGCTGGTGATCTCGCGCTGCCGCCAGGTCGCCCACGAGATCAGCATTGTCGAAGCGCAGCCGGAGCGACTCGGTGACCGACCTGTAGTGGCGTGCCGAGATCAGCGACATCATCGCAATGAACAGGATCAGCATCGAGCTCATGGCCACGGGCACTTCGCCTCCCTGAGTCATCAGCTTGACCGCAAACGGCAGGATCGCCGGGACTAGGAACGCCGCATAGGCACCGCGGAACGACGACAGGGTCGACATGCCGCCGGCTGTGAGACCCGCGAGCACAAAGAGCAAGAACAACTCCTGCAAAGCGGCGTCGGGTGAAAGCGGAAACACCCCGGCGAGTCCCCATATCACGCCCGAGACCACCACGCCGGCAAGGAAGCGGCGCCCCCACCACCCTACTTGGGAAGGGGACGGCTTCGCTCTGAAGTACGCGCGCATCAACCATGCGCGGACGACTGTCGTGACCCCCAATCCAAGCAGCCATAGGAGGAGCCACACGGGCGAGACATGGCCCCACAGGACGTAGACGACCAGAGCGCCGACGATCGTCGTGGCGATCAGCGCGGCGGGGAGTTGCTCGAAGAGAAGCCGGATCTGTTCGGAACGGATTTGCTGCCGATGGCCGTTGGCATTCGGTGGCGGCACCAGGCGCATAGCGGTCGCTCCGTTGGTTCAACGGGAGCGCGTAGGCGCTCGACGCAAACTTGCGAACCACCAGCCACTCATTACAACCCGCTCTTACTCACGTATCCCCGACTCAGCGTATCCCGCGCGTGAAAGGCGTTGATCGTGGCTGCGCGTTAACCCGAGCCGCCTGAGGAAGCCGTGTACGCGCTTGCCAACGGTGCCCACCAGAATCCCGGGCACAACCCAATGGCCATGTCTTGTCCTCGTCCACGAGTGGCGGGCACCCGAGCAGCCTAAGTGTCGACGTCCAACTCCCGCAATAGACCGGATGGTCGTTCGAGGAAGCCGCGATGCATCCGGCTGACATCCGGGCCTTCTGCTCACCCGAAACTCACCAAGAACGCTGAGCACGAACAGGAAGCCGCTACGAGTGGCCTAAACACTTGAACTCGTGGGAGGATTGGCGCCCCCGGTGGGATGAATCTGGGCACTGGATTGAGGCAGTTCCGGCCCGCTGAACGGCCGCGTACGACCGAGGCGGTGTGAAAACGTCGAAGCTGCGTGACCACGCCCCGTGAGCACGCTGGCGAGACCGGGCATGCGGATTGCCCTCATTGGGCGTACACCGCTTTTCTCGCGTGGTGGCTCGGGCACGCTAACGGTGATCGCGCTCAAACTCAAGCCGAGCGAGAACCCGCTCGGTGCGATCGCGGCTGTGCCGCGTAACGTTGCGATCGGCGCGCTGGAGAACGAGCAGCACGAGATCACGGTCCCGTTCAAGCTCGAAGGCGATCTCGACGATCCGACGTTTTCCTTGACCGGTGAAGGCACTTTGCAAACCGCCGTGGCGGTCGCAAAGGCTTTCGGCACGAGCTTCGAAGGTCTCGTGCGCGCGTTCTTGATCATCGTGAACGGGTTTGCCAGCGCATTCCGCGCGCTGGTGCCGGTGTAGATTTTGGTGTCTTGAGAATCGCAGGGTCTTTGGGGTTTGGCCGGCCTGCAACGGCTCCCGACTCGAATGTTTGAAATCGCGCCACCCCGACTCGCCTTTTCGCATGCCAAGGCGTAGGCTTGCTGAGCGAACTGGTCCCAGGACCGCTGATACAACAACGAGGGGGAGACAATCAAAAGCGAACCGACGCCGCTGTGCTGGGGCGATTCCTTCGCTGAAATTCTCGCCGCGCGCTTGACTCGGCGCGATCTTCTGCGAGGCTCGCTCGGCTTCGCCGCCGCAGCGTTCCTGAATGGGTGCGAGTCGATACACGAAGCGATGGGTGGCGGCCCACTCATCGGATTCACGCCGACTCCGATTTCGAAGGCGGATACGGTTGTGGTGCCGCAGGAATACACGTGGCACCTCGTCAATGCGTGGGGCGATCCGATCATGGCGGGCGCGCCGGACTTCAAGCCCGACGCGAGC
Source organism: uncultured beta proteobacterium (assembly GCA_963754305.1). Taxonomy (GTDB): domain Bacteria; phylum Pseudomonadota; class Gammaproteobacteria; order Burkholderiales; family SG8-39; genus DATEDA01. Next base: position 83,232 of record CAVWFR010000039.1, read on the forward strand.
CAATCGGCCGCGGAGCAGGCGATGCAGTCGGGCATGTTCCATGACGGCATGCACTACTTTCCGCTGCCAAACGGCTCGAATTCGTCGGCGCATGCTCTGGTCGGTATCAACTACGAGTACACCGACGACAACCTGCTATCCACCGACGGCATGGCCACGTGGAATGCCGAGAAGGTGCAGAAATCGAAGAACGCGCACGGGCTGGGCGTGTTCGAGATCCAGTGGGACGGCACGCGTTGGCGCACCGTTCGCGATTCGAAATATGGACGACGGATCACCGCGGATACGCCGTTCCGCATCAAGGGTCCCGCAGCCGGACATCCATTGATGAGAACCGCACAGGACCCGACCGGTACGATCGTGAAAGGTACGTTTCAGAACTGCGCGAACGGTTATACGCCCTGGGGTACCTACCTCTCGTGCGAAGAAAACTTCACTGCGTATTTCGTCAACGACTCAGGAAACATCCCGCGCTTGCAGGATCGCTACGGCATCCCCACGACGAAGGACAGCTGGGGCTTTCGCTGGCACGAGTTCGACGAGCGGTTCGATGCGGTTAAGCATCCCAACGAAGCGAACCGGTTCGGGTGGGTCGTGGAGTTCGATCCGTTCGATCCGAAAAGCGAACCGGTGAAGCACACGGCCATGGGCCGCATGGCGCACGAAGGCGCGGCGATTTCTATCGCGCCCGACGGCCGCGTCGTCTACTACATGGGCGACGACGACTATCGCTCGCGGTTCGAGCACATCTACAAGTTCGTGAGCGCGAAGCCGTGGGTGAGGGACGGCGGTTACGCCGCGAACCAGAACATCCTCGACGAAGGAACGCTGTACGCCGCGAAATTCAATGCCGACGGCTCAGGCGAATGGATCGAGCTCACGCAGGGCAAGAACGGTCTCACCGCCGAACGCGGGTTTTCGACGCAGGGCGACATCGTGATCGATGCGCGTACTGCGGGCGATGTGGCGGGCGCGACCTACATGGATCGGCCGGAATGGGTCGCAGTCCATCCGAAGACGAAGGAGGTGTACGTCACGCTGAGCAACAACACCTCGCGTGGCAAAGGGCGGCCGCTGCATCAGAAGGATTCCCTCGGGGCAGACGCTGCCAATCCGCGCGCACCGAACCTCATGGGTCACATCGTGCGCTGGCGCGAAGCCAATGGCGATCCGACGTCGCTGCGGTTCCAATGGGACGTGTTCCTGCAAGCGGGCGATCCTTCGCATGCCGATCCGGTCAAGCGCGGCAACGTCAAAGGTGCGGTCGCGTTCGCGCAGCCCGACGGCTGCCACATCGATCAGCGCGGGGTGGTGTGGATCCAGACCGATTCGTCCGCGCAGAACATGGCAAGTGCCGACTGGGCCAGCATCGGCAACAACCAGATGGTCGCGGCGGATCCGTCGACGGGCGAGGTGCGCCGCTTCCTGACCGGACCGATCGGCTGCGAGATCACCGCTGTGCAGTTCACGCCGGATATGCGCACGATGTTTGTGAACATCCAGCACCCCGGTGAAGCGCCGCTGCCGCATCCAGGGCGCAACGATCCGAAGAAACCAAAGGCGATCAGCTCGTGGCCTGACGGAGACAAGGGCGGGCGCCCGCGCTCGGCTACCATCGCGATCCGACGCAAAGACGGCGGTATCGTCGGCACTTGAGCGCGCTCGAGCGTTCCCCGAAAGCTTGGCCCTTCTCCGGCGCATCGATTCCGGCGAATCGGATTCGTGCTGAGTCTTCGCGTCGGTGAGAACGGTGATCGTATCGCCGTCGGATATGCCAACCACGCGGCCTTCGACGAGCGACTCAGCAGCGGTCGCGGAATCGAAGGCTAGAATGCCAGCCCCGAGGAAGACGGATCGGATGAGCATGACGCAAGATCAGATTGAGATTCTCAAGCATCTCGGCGCTGCGCTTTTGGCCGGCGGTCTCATTGGTTTGGAACGGAGCTACCACGGTCGTCCAGCGGGGTTTCGTACCCATGCGCTGGTATGTATCGCTTCAAGCATGCTAATGCTCGTAACGGTATTTCAGGCCCAATGGTTTCAGCCGCTCGGGCTTGAGCGAGTCAGTCTCGATCCGACTCGCATGGCGCAGGGAATCATGACCGGGATAGGCTTCCTCGGCGCCGGAGTAATCATGAAAGAGGGCTTGTCTGTGCGCGGCCTCACGACAGCTGCGTCCATTTGGGTCACTGCCGCGATCGGCGTCCTAATCGGGATTGGACTTTACTTTGCGTCAGCGGTGTCGACAGTTCTCGTGCTTGGAACGCTATCAATTTTCCGTTGGATCGAGGCTCGCATTTCCACGATGTTCTATGCGCACCTCGTGGTGCGTTTCTTTCGGGATACTGTCCCTAGTGAAATGCAGTTGCGCGAGACGGTTGGAAAGCACGGCTTCACTATCGCGAACCTCAGTTATCGGCTTGTCGGAGATGGTAAGTACTTTGAGTACCGAATGTACATTCGTAGTCAACGCGCTCAGCCAGCGGCGGCGCTTAGCGATTCGCTGATGCAGATGCCAGAAGTGATCGAGTTTCGTCTCTCCCCGACTGGAGATTAATGGTCGGTAACGGCACTCAAGGACGGTGTCGCGACCAGGCGCCGCATCGCCTTCCACGGCCACCTCGACGCGAACCCGAGGTTTCACCGCCTCGGCAGAAACCTCGGATCGGCCGGCGGCGGCATGACGTCGTGACCGTTGATCGGTTCCAGCCCGCGGCTGATCTGCTGCGCTTGGGCACGCCCGTTGCTGGGCATCAAGGTATGGACATGCCCACCACGCCTACTGCGACACCTGCGGGGCCGCCCAGCCGGTCACCGTCAACTTTTGGAGCCCCTCATGAAATTCTTACCAGTGCTCTTGCTCATGGTATTCCCGCTAGCGGCCGCGACTGCCGCTGATGTGCAACCGACCGATGCGCAAATTGACACCGCATTCGCCAAGGCCGACGCGGACAAGAACGGTACCGTGAGCCTCCAGGAAGCGAAGAAATTCGGAATCGCGACGAAGATGTTTGAGAAAGCAAATCCGGACAAGGACGGCTCACTCAACAAGAAGGAGTTCGCCGCCGCAGTCTCGTACCAGTTCACTGCGGCAGACCCAGATAAAGATGGGACTCTCGATTGGAAGGAGGCCCAGAAGGCGGGCATCAAGAGCAAGAAAGTATTCGACGCCGCCGATCCTGATCGCGACGGCACACTTGACCTCGCGGAGTACCTTGCGGCCCTCGCGGCTCAAGCGAAGTAGAAGCCGTCAAGGATGCGTCCGCTTTCAGCCAACGCGAAGGTCCAAAATGGGTCGACGGACTAAACCGCTACCGCGGTAGGGCTCCGATCCTGCGTCCGTGGGTGGTGAACCCCCAGATGGTTTCACGCTGAGGTTCTGTTTCGTATGTTGGCGATGAGGCAATGGGCCTCGTCAACCCAACAGGAGCAGGACCATGAGCGAAGAACCGACCAAGGCCGTTTCCCCGCTGCGCAGCATGATCGACGACATGCGGATGCGCAAGCTCTCGGACAAGACGCAGATTGCCACTTTAACCGTCGGGCGTGGCTGGGGCCGACCTCGTGCATGACGAGTCGTAAATCAAGACCGTTAGTCGCCCAGCAATCCGACTGAAGACCCCGGTTGTTCGACGAGAAGCCCGTCCTTCGCAGACGGCGAAACGCCCTCCTCGAAGTCCCGGGCCACTAGGCCAACCGGCTGATTGACTCGTTGGCTCCTGAAGCGTAGCGTGTTTTGCCCCCGGGTAGATGTAGCCAGCGTCTAGCCCGCCGTTGCGACGTCCCTTTCTAGAGGACGCGTCAATGTTCCTCGATTCGATCTGCAGGCCAGCGAGCGAACAGCTGCGTATCCGCAGCCCGCCCGCATCGCGCCATTACGACCTCCGAGCGCTGTTTTCCGCCGTGCCGATCAGAAAGAGGCCGTCAAATGACTACTTAAATGGCTGGTATCTGTCGCACGCTCGTTTTCGCCGGCGTTCTCCATACCCTCGAGCACGCTCGCGCATCCGCCCCATGCCCCCTACGACGACACCCAATTCGCCCCGATCACACGCTTCGGGCCGAGCGTCGGGGTGGAGGTCGTCGCCACCGGGTTGGTGGCGCCGGTCAAGGGCGTCGCCGCCCCCGGGCAACCGAACCGCCTCTACGTCGTCGATCAGCCCGGAATCCTGTGGGCCATCGATCTGAACACCAACACCAAATCGGTGTTCCTCGACGTGAGTTCGCGACTCGTGACGCTGGGCGTCTGCGGTCCCAATACCTTCGACGAGCGCGGCCTGCTGGGGTCGCTTTCCACCCCAACTACCAGCAGAACGGTCTGCTCTACACCTACACCTCCGAGCCGAACACCGGGCTGACTACCTTGCCCACCATCATCCCGGGCGTTCCTGACCACGAGAACGTGATCGCCGAGTGGCGGGTGCCCAACCCGGGCAACGCCGCGTCAGTGGTAGATCCGGGCAGCCGACGCGAGCTCATACGCGTGAGCCTGGCCGCAGTTCAACCATAACGGCAGCGACCTCGCCTTCGGGCCCGACGGCAAGCTCTACATCTCCATGGGCGACGGCGGCAGCGCCGACGACGCCGACGGCCAGCTGTTCGTCACAGCCCCGCCCCATCACCCCGTCTGCGGCGAGACTGCGACCATCGGCCACCAGATGGATGGCAACGCCCAGAAGCTCAACACTCCGCTCGGGAAGGTCCTGCGCATCGACGTCAACCCGCCGTTCACGCCGGGCAAGCAGTATCGCGTGCCCGCCGACAACCCCTTCGTCAACAGGCCCGGCGCGGTGGGCGAGATCTGGGCCTTCGGCCTCCGGAACCCCTTTCGATTCTCGTTCGACAGCCGCAGCGGCGCTCTCTATTTGGGCGACGTCGGCCAGAACGACATCGAGGAGGTGGACGTCATCGTCCGCGGCGGCAACTACGGCTGGAACTGCAAGGAAGGAACGCTGTTCTTCCACATCAACGGCAGCGTTCCGGACGACGGCTTCGCGAGCCGCGATCGCGACCAGACCCGGACCGATTGCAACCCTCCGCCCATTCGATTCCGCGACCCGATCGCGCAGTACGACACCCACCACGAGGGCCACTCGGTCATGGGCGGGTTCGTGTATCACGGCCGCGGGATCCCGGACCTCCGCGGGAAGTACGTCTTCGGCGACTTCTCGGTGCTCTTCAAGTTCCCTACGGGTCCCCACGACTACGGGCGGCTGTTCTTCATCGACCCCGACGATAAGGACGGTAAGGATCGCCTCCGGAAGATCAGCCAGCTCCACGTCCTTCCCGGCGGTGCGCTGTCGCTCGCGCTGCTCGGCTGGGGTCAGGATGCCCGCGGGGAGCTCTACGTGCTCGGCAATATCTCCGGGCTTCCCTTCCCGGCCCCGAACGCGGACACCCACTCTCCCGGCCACGCCCACGGGGCGCGTGATCCGGCTCGTGCCCGCACCGAAGGTCGACGACGACCACGATCACCACGATAAGCATCACGACGATAAAGATCACGACAACTAACTGACGTCTGTGCTGCTCGTGTTGCCCGCCGGCTCCCGCATTCTGCGGGGCCGGCGGACGTAGTACCACCATGCAGAATGGGGCAAGGAGAAGCCGAGATGAAATTAGGAATCTCCGCGTTATCGTTTGAATTTCCCGTAGCGCGACTCGATCTCTCCAAGGAGACGGGCATGAAGCGCCTCATCCTATCCGTACTGAGCGTGGCGCTCGTCGGTGCGGCGCAGACGCCGGCTCGCGCGCTTCATCTACGACGAAGCCGTTAACGGTGACCTCTCGAATGACCGGCTCAACCCGACCCTTCTCGTCGCGGGGCTGGGAGCGAATACGCTGACGGGCATGACGGTCACGTCATCGCCTCTTCCCGGCGGCCGCGACTTCGACTACCTCTCGGTGACGATCCCGACCGGCCTGCTACTCAGCTCGGTGGTGCTGGCGAATTACTCCGGAGACGACCTAACCTTTTTCGGCATGCTAGCCGGCACGCCCTTCACGGTGCCGCCGACCGATCCCCCCGAAACGATCCCGCCGCGACTGCTGGGTTGGGTGCATCTGAGACCTGATCTGATCGGCAGCGACCTGTTGCCGACGATGGCCGCGCAGACGATGCCCGCACCGGTGATCGGGTTCACCGCGCCGTTGCCCGCCGGCGACTACAGCTTCTGGATTCAGGAAACGTCCGGCAATGCGGTGAACTATTCGTTCACCGCCTCGGTTATCCCGGAGCCGTCGACCTTCGCGTTGTTCGGCTTCGGCTTGCTCGCGGTCGGGGCGCTGGTCCGGCGCCGCCGCGCCTGAC
>CAVWFR010000040.1:0-287028 GCA_963754305.1 uncultured beta proteobacterium
CACAGGACGGCAGAGAATGCGCCATCGATGAATGGAAGACGACGGTTCGCATCGGCGCAGACAAACATTCCGCGTGGGGCGATCCAATGCTTTTGGCCCCAGACAAGATAGAAATTGAAATCTACGCCGAAAACCGCAGACGGAAAGCGTCGCTTGGTCAGGTAGTGTCCAAAGGGGCCGAAGCCACACGCCAAATCCAGGACGGGTCGGTTCGAGGAGGGCACCAGGCACAATATGGACAATGCGGCGAGTGTCCGCGGCAACGCAAAGCGGTTCCGGTAGTAGTGCAGAAGAGAGGGATCCGTGGCGGTCAGTTCACCGAAATAGAACTCGAACTCGAACCAGTCCTCCGCGCAGAGCTTGCGCCGGTCGCCCTCGAGCATTCTCTTCGCGCGTTCTTGGATCCATCGGCGAAGGAGCGCGGGTACTAAGCCCGTGTCCCATAACCGCCAGCCCGGCAGACGATCGAAAACCTTGAATCGCGGAGTGAAGGCCAGGCAACGGATCAACGCTTCGAAGCCCCGACCCTCTGAGACCAGTTGAGTGATCTCTTCGACGTCGGGTCCCCTGGATTCGACCTGCCCGCTAAAGAATGAAGCAGCCCGACGTGACCCTTGACGATGATCGGCACCCCATCGACGACCGGGTAACGAAAGCACTTGCATGTCAGGACCCCATACCTCGGTTGCTGCTCATTTCCGATGTCGCATGGTGTGAATGCAAATGCTCCCCTGCAGTCGGGCAACAAAGCAAGTCGAGGTCGAACGAAGCGGTGATCCCGTCCCGACCTGGCGTGGGAACGGAGCCACTATTCATCTTAGGCCCACGAGGGCTCGAACACGAATCACCGATCGGCTTGGAGGTCGGGCAACGAGCAAGGCCAGCTAGCGTCCCCGGATACGGAAGTGCCGTCGCTCACGAAGTTCATCGCTGCCGTTCTGTCTGCGGCGTCGAGATGGCGCCCGGGCGAGCGCATCCGCTCCCGGAAGAGTTCTGCCACGCGGTCGGTCACCGCCTCCCAGTCATATTGGCGCGCCCGTGCTCGCCGCCGTTCGGCCGCTGCTTCCGTGGAAGCCGGTGCCTCGAGCGCTCCTTCGATACAGGAGACCCAGTCTTCATCGCTGTGGGCTAGCGTGACAACGTCTGCATGGTCCAGGACGGTGTCGATGGGTGAAGACACCGTCGGCCGCCCAGCGGCGAGGTACTCATGGAGCTTCAGCGGATAGATGTACTTCGTGTAATCGGTCATGGCGTAGCACATCAAGCACACGTCCATGTGCTGGGTATATGCAGGCAACTCATCAACTCTCTTGACACCGAGGAAGTGAACGTTTCGCAACGCGCGAAGGTCCGCGACCGAGGTCTCCTGACCCGAAACGTTGCCCACCGGCCCGACAAGAATGACGGACCATTCAGGCCTTGAGCGGGCGATCCATACGACTCGTGCGAGGTCGAGTTGTCGCTTAATGACGCCGACGTATCCGATCCTGGGACGGGGCACTGACGCCAGATCGGAGGGTATGCGGTTAGGTCTCGAGAAGGCTCCGAAATCCACGCCATTGGGGATCATTGCAGTGTTGGGATTGAGACCACCCTTCTTTCTCATCAACGCTGTGGAATGGACGATCACTTGATCGACACGACGGATGACCTCCACCTCTTGCGGGTCATTGGGCAGATCCACATCGGAGAAGGAGTATTCGTCGTCGATGTGATAGCAGCTAACGTCATGTGCGCACAGGTCAAGCGCTTCTGCGAACGCGTATCTCCAGAGATACAGAACGATTCGCCGCACTCCTGAGCGAAGCAGACACCGTCTCGCGTCGGCGAGCCGCGCCGCGAGCACGGCGCTGCGCAGCCGCGCCGGATGCTCAATAGCCGGCCGCATCATGCCGGGGATCAAGACGGTAAACTCCGGGTAGGGCTTGAGCAGTCGGCGACCTTCCAGGAACCGACTCCCGCTGGGCAACCAGTAGTTCTCCAACCGGCTGGCATATCCAGCCACACGACCGGCCACCGGCGCGCAAGCCGCCTCAACACCTGATGACGAGGCATGAAGACACCCCCCCACTGGTCAGGCACCAGGCCGATGATGCCGGTTTCGTCGGCGTTTGCGTTGCGCATCAAAGGCGGGAAGCCGACTAATTAAACCAGAACTTCTATGGCGGGTGGGTGGCTCAGGAACCTCATCGGGCTTGCGGTCAGTCCGTACGCGCCCGACTGGAACACTGCTACGAGGTCGCCTTCGTGCGCCTCGGCGAGGTCCATCCGATCTGCAAGCAGGTCCAATGGCGTGCATAGCGGTCCCACGACTGAGGCGATCTCACGCCCCTCGCCGTGAACCTTGTTGCCGATGACGACCGGGTAGTTCTTCCGGATTACCTGGCCGAAATTGCCGGACGCCGACAGGTGGTGGTGCAGGCCACCGTCGGTGACGAGGAAGACGTGCCCCCGCGAGATTTTCCGATCGATCACCCGGCACACATAGATACCAGCCTCGCCGACGATGTAGCGGCCGAGTTCCACCACCAGGTCGGCACCAGGCAGCGCCACCGAGGCTCGCGATGCAATCGCATCCAGATGCTCTCCGATGGGTGCCAGGTCGAGCGGCAGATCGCCGGGGAAGTAGGGGATGCCAAAGCCGCCGCCGATGTTGACGACCCGCACCCGGGCAGGAGCGGAGCGTGCGAGTTCCACGGCGAGGTCCAGGGACTTGTGTTGCGCTTCGCAGATCGCATCCGCCCTGAGATTCTGCGCGCCACAGAAAATCTGGAAACCTTCGAACTCCAAGGCGAGCCGGCCGATCTCCTCTAGGACTGCGGGCACTTCCTCGGCATCCACGCCAAACTGCTTGGGGCCGCCGCCCATCCGCATGCCCGATGACTTCAGCTCGAAGTCGGGGTTGACCCTCACAGCAACACGGGGGCGCAGCCCGGTCTCGCTCGCCACTCGCGCGAGCACGCTCACTTCGCGCGCGGACTCTACGTTAATCAGGATTCCGGCTGAGGTTGCTTCGCGCAACTCCGCGTAAGTCTTACCCGGTCCCGCGAAGCTGATCTCGCGACGGTTCACTGTGGTAGCCAACGCGACGCGCAGCTCGCCCACCGAGGCAACATCCAGTCCGTCGACCAGAGCGCCCACGTAGGCGACGACCTCGGGCATCGGGTTCGCCTTCATTGCGTAGTGCAGCTTGATCGATTTGGGCAAATGCCGGCGAAGCAGCATGACCCGCTCCGACTATGACGCGCCTGTCGTATGCGTAGAATGGCGTTTGGCCTATTCTCGCGGCGAGCTCGGTGAGCTTCACGCCGCCGACAACGAGGCAGTCGTCCGCGATGGGAAACTGCGTCATCGGCGCATGTCGCGGAAGTACTTCGTTCACGCTTTGATATCCGCAAAGAGTTCTTCGAACTCCGCCGCAAGGAGCTTGCGGTCGAGCTTGCCGTTTGGGTTGCGGGGCAGCGGCCCCGCGCGCACGTCGACTCTCGCCGGGACCATGTAGGCCGGGAAGCTCTCTCGGCAAGCGGCGAGCAGTCGCTTGGCATCGAGCGACGCGCCATCCTTCGGCGTCGCCACGACGACGATAGCCTGGCCCAGAACCCGGTGCGGCACCCCGAACGCGGCCACCTCTCCGACAAGCTGAGAGCCGTAGAGGACTTCCTCGATCTCGCTCGGACTGATCCGATAGCCGGACGTCTTGATCATCTCGTCGCGGCGGCCGACGAAGTAGAGGAAGCCCTCCTCATCCATCCGCACCGTGTCACCCGAGAACACGGCGATCTCCGGCAACACGAGATCGGTTTCGCGTCGCGGTAGGGGTTTGTAGCGCTCTGCCGTCTTGTCCGGATCGTTCCAATATCCCATGCCGACCAGTGCACCCCGGTGGACGAGCTCACCCGGCTCGTTGGGTGCGCAGGATGTTCCGTCCTCTCGCAGCACCAAGATCTCCGCGTTCGGGATCGCCTTGCCGATCGAGTCGGGGCGCCGGTCGACCTCTTCAGGCGCCAGATAGGTGGAGCGGAACGCCTCGGTCAAGCCGTACATCAGGTATGGCTTCGCGTTCGGCCAACTCGAGCGCAGCTTGTTCAGCGTTTCGAGCGGCATCCGCCCGCCCGTGTTCGCGAAGTAGCGCAAATGTTCGCCCACCGCCGCCGGCCACTCGAGCTGGGAAAGCTGGATGTATAGCGGGGGAACGGCGGTAAGGCCTGTGACCCGTTCGCTGACGATCGCATTCATCACGTCACGTGGCAGGAGGTAGTTCAGCAAGATCACCCGCGCACCAACATGAAACGCGGTCGTGAGCTGGCTGAACCCGGCGTCGAACGAGAGCGGGAGCGCGGCGAGCAGCGTGTCGCCCGAATGGTTCTCGAGATAGCTCGCGACGCTCTTGGCTCCGCACACCATGTTTCGATGAGAGAGCACCACCCCCTTCGGGTTACCGGTACTTCCCGACGTGTACAGGATCCCCACGACATCGGTGTCGATCACGCGGTGACCGCGTCTGGCTGGCGCTTGAAGTAGCTGATGCCAGCGATGAAAAGCGATCTCCGGGGACGTCGGAAACTCACCCGTATCGTCGACGACAACCACATGCCGCAGGTCAGGACAACTGCTCAGCACCGGCTCGAGCAACTTCAGGCGATCGAACGAGGTGACCAGCACGCGTACGCTGCAGTCGCGGATGATATACGCGACCTGGAGAGGCTTCAGAAGGGGATTGAGCGGCACGAATACTGCCCCCGCTGCGGGCGCTCCGAAGGACGCAACGACCGTCTCGGGGCGCTTCTCCAGATAAATGCCGATTCGGTCCCCGCGGCTCACATTTAGCCCGAGAACGCCCCAAGCGAATTCGGCGATCTCGAGCGCGAGCGCTTCATAGGAGCGCGCGTGCTGGCCCGACACAAGCGCCGGCGCATGCGGCGAACGTGCAGCCGCCACGCTGATCAATTCGTGGAGCAGCATCGACTCCGATCTGGGGGGAAGCATCGCGAAGCAGAGCCGGGGCGAGAATCGGCGCGAATTGTAAGACACGTTCCGACATGCCACCCGCAACCCGTGGGAATCCTCCACAGGTTTCACAGAATTTTGCGGATTGGCCGGGGTAGAGCCGGAGAACGGCGCAGATCCCCCCTTGCCAGCCCCCCCACTTAGCGAGTAAACATCACGCCTACGCGGCCAGGCATCTTGAGATGCGCCGTGGCCGATCGCCGTACCCGTCCCGTCCGCGAAACCTATGAAATCTGGCTGTCAGCAAGAATCGGAGACTCTCGGCCCGCCGTGCCGTTTTTGTGGTGCCCCGATGCGACACACCTTCGTCGATCTCGGGATGTCACCTCTCTGCCAGACGCATATCGAGCCGGATCAGCTTAACCACGCCGAGCCGTTCTATCCGCTGCACGCCTACCTGTGCCGGGAATGCTTCCTCGTGCAGCTCGAGCAGTACGTCGGCCCGGAGCAAATATTCTCCGATTACGCGTACTTCTCGTCGTATTCGGACAGCTGGGTAGATCACGCGCGCCGGTACGTGGAGGCCATGGTCGAACGGTTCACCCTCGGGCCCGGATCCCTCGTGATGGAGATCGCGAGCAACGACGGCTACCTGCTTCAGCATTTCGTGAAGCAAGGCGTCCCGTGCGTAGGTATCGAGCCGGCGGCGAATGTGGCCGCGGCGGCGAAGGAGCGCGGCATCCCGACGACTGTTCGCTTCTTTGGCCGCAGCGCCGCCGGGGATCTTGCGCACGATTGCGGCCGGCCAGACCTTCTGCTCGGAAACAATGTGCTCGCGCATGTCCCCGATCTCAATGATTTCGTTGCAGGGATGAAGTGCATTCTCAAGCCAACTGGCGTCATAACGATGGAGTTTCCGCATCTGCTGCGGCTGATGCAGGAGAACCAGTTCGACACGATCTATCACGAGCATTTCTCCTACTTTTCTTTCTTCGTCGTCGAAAAAGTGTTCGCGCATCACGGCCTCACGCTCTTCGACGTCGAGGAGCTGCCTACCCACGGAGGCTCGCTGCGGATCTATGCACGGCACACCGAGAACGGGACGGTGCCGGTGTTCGGCCGAGTGGAGGCGTTGCGCGAGCGCGAGTTCGAGGCCGGGCTGAGCCGGGTCGAGTGCTACGACTCGTTTGCCGAACAGGTACGAGAGACCAAACGGAAGCTACTCGAGTTCCTGATCGCTGCGAAGCGCGCGGGCAAGCAGGTCGTCGGCTACGGCGCGCCGGGAAAAGGGAATACGCTTCTCAACTACTGCGGGATAAGGACGGACTTTCTCGATTACACGGTCGACAGGAGTCCTCACAAGCAGGGGCGCTACACTCCGGGTGCCCATATCCCAATCCTTCATCCGGACCGGATCCGTCAGACGCGGCCCGACTACGTGCTCATCCTTCCATGGAACTTGAAGGAGGAGATCTCGCGCCAGATGGCGTTCATACGCGAATGGGGTGGCCGATTCGTCGTGCCGATTCCCGAAGTGCGCGTCCTGGACTGACGCCCGCTCCTCGTTTGGGGTTCCCCCCGGCCACTACGCGAGATTGCAATCTGTAGGAATAAGCTCCGAACGTCGGCCAGATGAAGCGCCGGCTTCGAGATCGAAGCGTCTCTATGTCGTTAGGGTCTCTATGTCGTTTGAACAGTGAGAATAGTCCTATGGTGCAGTTGCAACGCCCGTCTGTCGTCTACATGAATGGCCGCGTTATTTCGTGGGACGAGGCGACCGTTCACGTCTCGAGCGAAGCGCTGATGCGCGGCGTAAGTGTCTTCGAGGGCATCAAAGGCTATTGGCGTCATGACAGCCGGGTGTTCTCGCTGCTCGCGCTTCGCGAGCACTTTGATCGGCTGCGACGCTCTGCGCATCTGCTTCATCTCCCGTTCGCGACGTCGTATGCCGATTTCGGCAGGGCGTGCGCAGATCTCGCGAAGCGTCTCCTGATCAATGAGAAGGACCTCTGGCTGAGGACGACCCTGTTCGCTGTTGAGGGACATTGGGGCGAGGGCACGGTGACGGACTTGGTCATCCTGGGCTACCACCAGGACAAGAAGAGGCCTGAAGCGGTCGACGTCGGCGTCAGCACCTGGCAGCGGCCAGGAGATGCGGCTCTTCCTGCGCGGATCAAATCAGCAGCGAACTATCAGGTCGGCCGACTGGCGAGAATCGAGGCCAGAAGGCAAGGATTCTCCGACATGGTCTTGCTGAATCAGTGGGGCAGAGTCGCCGAGGCCTCCGGCTCATGCGTCGTTCTGGTCCGCAACGGGGTAATCATCACGCCGCCTTCGTCCGAAGGTTGCCTCGAGAGCATTACCGTGGAGATCATCGGAAAACTGTGCGCGAGCCTCGACCTGCCATTCGAACGGCGGCCGATCGATCGGACTGAGCTCTACGTCGCCGACGAGCTGTGTCTTGCAGGGACGCTCGCTGAGCTCGTCCCGGTGCGGCGGGTAGAGTCGTCCATACTGCCGGAGCGCACACCGGTGTTTGGGCGGCTGGCAAACGAGTTCTGGGATTGCGTCCGCGGAGTGCGCGAGCATCCAGGCATCCGGTTGACGCCGGTATGAGCACAGTTCTTCATCGAACGGTGATGCCATGAGGGTGCTCGTGACCGGCACGGAGGGGTATATCGGCGCCCGCCTCGCCCCCCACTTGGCGAAATCGGCGCACGAGGTGACCGGCCTCGATACCGGGCTTTATCGTGACGGGTGCCTATATATCGATTCGGCTGGGGCAGCTCATCGGTCCGAGAACGGTTTACAAGGACCTGCGCCGGGTCACCGCCGACGATTTCGCCGGGTTCGACGCGGTCGTGCATCTCGCCGAGCTGTCGAACGACCCGCTCGGCCAGAATCGCCCTGAGATCACTTTCAAGATCAATCATGAAGGCTCCGTGCGGCTCGCCCGGGCGGCGCGCGAGGCCGGCGTTCGCCGCTTCGTGTACGCCTCGTCGTGCAGCGTCTATGGGGTCGGGTCAGGCGAATTTCTCGACGAGACCTCCGCGACGCAGCCGCAGACCGCATATGCGCAGTGCAAGGCGATGGTCGAGCGTGATCTGCGCCCGATGGCCCACCAGGACTTTTGTGTGGTCTTTCTCCGCAATGCGACCGCATATGGCCCTTCGCCGCGCATGCGCTTCGACATCGTGCTGAACGATCTTTGCGCACTCGCGTGGACGCGCCGGAAGATCGCCATGACAAGCGACGGCAGTCCGTGGCGGCCCGTCGTCCACGTGGAGGACATCTGCACGGCGATCCGCTGTGCACTGGAAGCCCCGCCCGACGCCGTCAACGGGGAAGTCTTCAATGTCGGCCGGAACACGGAGAACTATCGGATCCGCGAGCTCGCGGAAATCGTCGCACGGGTCTTCCCCGGCTGTGAAGTCACTGTCGGTCAGTCAGGCGGTGACAACCGCAGCTACCGCGTTTCATTCGACAAGATTCACGCAAAACTGCCGGGCTTCAGCTGCGGTTGGGATGCGGCGCGTGGGGCAGAGGAACTCCGGGACCTGTTCGGGCGAATCGAGATGTCCCCCGAGACGCACGAGTTCCGCGCCTTTACCCGGCTCAAGCAGCTGAAGTACCTGCAGCGCACCGGGCAGATCGATGACGATCTTTACTGGACGCCGCGATGAGTCGCGTGCTTTCTCGAGCCTAGCCCGCGAGCGCGTCGACTTGAGCGCCCCTACAGGGTGTCCTTTGCTGTGCGGTTCAGCATGAGTCGTCCACCGGGCCGGGTGCCGGCCGCGCAACCGACGGCCGACGCCATCCAACGAACAATAGGATACGGCGCCGCATGGATGCTGCTTCTGAGGCTTTTCGAGCGTTGCCTGGGTTTCTTGAGCGTCCTCGTCCTCGCCCGAATACTGGTGCCGGCGGACTTCGGGTTGATCGCCATGGCGATGTCGGTCATCGCTTTCGTCGAACTGGGAGGCGCGTTTGGCTTCGAACTCGCGCTGATTCAGAGGGAGCATCCGACAAGGGAGCATTACGATACCGCGTGGACGCTCCAACTAGCGTTCGGAAGCGCTTGCGCGATGGTCACCGCTGCTCTGGCATATCCCACAGCGGTTTTCTACGCCGAGCCGAGGGTGCAGCCGATCATGCTCGTGCTGGCGGCGACGTGGATCATCCAGAGCTTCGAGAACATCGGCACTGTCGAATTCCGGCGCCAGTTGAATTTCTCTCGCGACTTTGCGTTTCTGGCGTCGAAGAAGTTTGTCGGTTTTACGGTGACGCTCGCTCTTGCGTTGACGCTACAGACTTACTGGGCGCTGGTTGCGGGTATGGTCGCCGGGCGGGTGACGGGCGTCGTACTGAGCTACGTCATGCAGCCTTATCGCCCGCGTTTCAGTCTTGCAGCACGCAGAGATCTGTTCTCCTTCTCGGGGTGGGTATTCGTCAATAGCCTGGTTGCGTTCGCGGGTAGCCGCCTCCCGCATTTCGTGGTCGGCCGTCTGCACGGCTCGGCGATGCTCGGGCTGTACACGGTGGGAAGCGAGATCGCACAACTGCCTGCCACGGAGCTCGTCGCGCCCATAAGCCGCGCTGTCTTTCCCGGCTATTCGAGGATGGCCGGCGACGTCGACGTCCTGAGACGAAGCTATATCGATCTCATAGCGGTCATCGCGGTGTTCGTGTTGCCGATGAGCTTCGGCATCGCGGTCGTTGCCGAGCCGACGGTCCAACTGCTGCTCGGCGACAGATGGGTGGGAGCCGCGATGTTCATACAGATACTCGCGTTCGCCGGCGCCATCCATGCCATGTGCTCGAACAATTATTCGGTCTGGCTGGCGCTCGGCAAGGCTCGACTCGCAGCACTCCTCCAAGCGGCCTATGTGGTCGCGCTGATTCCTCTAATCGTGGTACTGACGCACGGCTTGGGTGCCATCGGAGTCGCCTGGGCCGAGCTGAGCGCGTCGGTTTTCGGGCTGGTGATCTCCTACCTGGCGGTCAACCGGGTTCTTCGCCTCTCGTTTATTGCCTACCTCGCCAGTCTCTGGCGGCCGGTGACCGCTGCCACGTTGATGGCGTTCGCCGTATCGTCCTTGGTTCGTGTCTCGACGGCGGAAGCCGGGGTCCTTGTCCTTGCGTCGCGGCTCGCGTTCGCCATCGCGCTCGGGGTCGTGATCTACGTGTGCGCATTGACACTGCTTTGGCTCCTCGCCGCTAAACCTCATGGCGGGGAGACGATCGTGCTCGCACGTCTCGCGGAACTGGTGCGCGGGCGGCGGGCAGCGCCATCCGGGAGCTAGCGGAGGCCAAGCGATGACACAACCTCTTGTCAGCGTCGTAACACCCTTCTACAACACGGAACCCTATCTGGAAGAGTGCATAGAAAGCGTACTTGCACAACGCTACGAGAACTTCGAGTACATCCTCGCGAACAACTGCAGTACGGACCGTTCTCGTGATATTGCCCAGAAGTATGCGAGTCGAGACAAGCGGGTAAAGTTGATCGACAACGAACGGTTCCTGACGCAAGCGCAGAACTACAACAACGCCCTGCGCCATATCTCGCCGTACAGCAAGTACTGCAAAGTGGTGCAGGCGGACGATTGGATATTCCCGGAGTGCCTATCCAGCATGGTTGGCTTGGCCGAGGCGCATCCGTCCGTCGCGCTCGTCGGAGCATACGGTCAGATCGAGGAGCGCGTTTACTTCTTCGGCCTTCCGCTGCGATCCGGAAAATTCTCGGGCAACGATGTCTGCCGCAGATTCTGGGCTGACGGCCTGTACGTTTTCGGGTCGCCGACCTGCGTACTCTATCGTGGCGATCTCGTCCGCGCCCGGGTGGATTTCTACGACGAGAGCTGCCCGCTCGAGGACGCCGATGTATGTTTCGAGCTGTTGAAAGACCGGGATTTCGGGTTCGTGCATCAGGTGTTGACCTTCACAAGGCGGGAGAACGATTCGATTACCACGCAAGTCAAGATGTACGGTCTTCAACCGCTGCTCAAGCTCATGACGATCCTTCGCCATGGTCAAGCTTATCTGGAGCCCTCGGACTATGCCCGGCTTCGGGATGCGGCGACGGATGGATATCACCGCAGCCTCGGGGACAGCGTCGTTCGCGGCCCCGGTACCGCACGCGCGTTTTGGAGCTTTCATCAGCAGGGCATGGCCTGCTGCGGTTTCAAGGTGTCGTGGAGGCTGGTGGCGATTTATGCCGTCGCGACCGCGCTGGATCTACTGCTCAACCCGAAAAGCACTGCCGAGGGGCTTTGGCGGCGATGGCGTCAGCGACACAGGGCTTCGACGTAGGCATCGCTCCCACGCAGCGCTGCATCCGCTGCGGGCGCTCGGATTGCGATCGGTCCTTTGCCATCGACTGGGGACCTCAGCATTCGGTATGCGTGGCTCAACCCCGTCACAACTCTGGTGCTTGCGGATGACGAAGCCGAACGTGCCTCAACGTCGTGATGTGATGCTGCTTGCGTCCCTCTATGTCGCCCAATTCGCGGCCCTGCTCGCCATCCTCTCGGTCCACAGAAAAGGCGACCGCGCGCTCTCGGCGTGGATTCTGTCTACGCCCGGCCTCACTTTTCTGGTCGCGGTCGCAGTATTGCTCGGGACAGTCGCATGGATCGGGCGCCAGTATCTCAGGAGCCGCGGCTCAGGGTCTCCCTGGTTCGGACTCATGGTCGCGATGAACTTGATCACTCTGGCGTTCATCCTGATTCCAATCGAGATCGCCGTGCGGTTGCTGTCTCGAGACACTTGGGACGCCCCGATCCTCATAGATACGGTTCTCCTTCCACGAAGCTGGGAGAAAGCCGCGGAACACAACAGTCGCATCGTCGATAAAGCCTCCGGCGAATTGTCCTATTTGGTGTACGACGAGGTGACGGGCTGGACGGTCGGGCCGAATAGACGGAGCGCCAACGGGCTCTATCTCTCCAGTGCGGAGGGACTTCGCGCTGGCAGTCAGGGAGCGGTCCTTGCCGGTCCGAAAACCAAGCATCGGGTGGCTCTCGTGGGCGACTCTTTCGTTTTCGCCGAGCGCGTCGCTTTCGAAGATTCCTGGGGGCATGTGCTCGAGCGGGATTCGAACGGCACCCTCCAAGTACTGAATTTCGGCGTGGGCGGATACGGAGTCGATCAGTCGTACCTGAGATTCAAGCAGGAGGTCTTGGCGTGGAAGCCGGACGTCGCGATTCTGGGCTTTCCGTGGCACGATCTCCTGCGCACGATCACCGTCTATCCATTCATCAATTGGCCGGATTGGGGGATCCCGTTCTCGAAACCTCGGCTCGTACTCGACGCCGGTGAACTGCGCACTCTCAACATACCGACGATCCCACCGCAGAAGATGTACTCCATGGGCTCGATCTCCCAGCTGCCGTTCCTTGAGTACGATCTCGGCTATAGGCAGGATCAATGGGAATGGAACATTACCGACGCCTCGTATGCGAAGCGATGGTTGTTTGCATCCTTTCCCCGATTCGCGTCGCGGAGTTCGCATTTGTCGGACGACGAGTTGATACGTCTGAACGCTGCCATCCTGCGCACGTTCGTGAAGTTGGCGAGCGAACAGGGAATTGTTCCCGTGATCGCGTTCTTCCCCGATAGGCCGCAAATCACCCGCCTGATGCGCGGCGAACAAGCCGAAGCGCAGCGTGCTCTGAAGCGCTTGGATGTTCCGGTGGTGGACACCACGGCATGTGTACTGGAAGTTGGCGCGCAAGACGCTTATGTAGCTGGAGATCCGCACTATTCGCCGCGCGGCAATTCGGCGGTGGCGAAATGCAAAGGCAGAGCGCTGGAGCCGATTCTTGCGGCGCGAAATCCGGCGGAGGCCAGCACTGCGGGAGAAAAGGATCGAGCGAGATAGCGGGCAGCCAATCGTGATTTCTCCAATGGAATCGGTATTCCGGCACATAAACAACGACGTTGTCCGAATGGCGCGCATTGACTGTATTCGCAGAGCGCGTTCTCATTCGAGTGGCACAGGGAGATTGGGGATTGACTTCGTTCAACCGCTGGCTTCAGCTATTGCGCTGTCCCGATTGCGGAACGGGCTTCGCTTTCACGCCGTTTGCTGACGAACAAAGGGGCGCGCCCGGGTACGGGATTCTCCGATGTCAGTGCTTTCGGTACCCGGTCGTCGACGGGGTGCCGATCCTTACGAAGGGCCACGTTGGACTTCTTTCGTTCTCGAGCGGGAAGGTCGAATCCAAAGGGCCCGCCGTAGAGGAAGTCGCCGAGCTGGTCGCCAAGAAGCAGGGGTTCGAGGCGCTGGTCCGTTGCCTCGCTTTCACTCCCCGCCTCGAGATCTTCAATCGGCTCCCGGGCTGGCGGCTGTGGCATACGGGCATCGTGCCCGCGCTGCTCAGGCAATGGATCGAAGGAAGAGCCCGGCGAATGCTGAAGGCCGACCGGCAGACAGCTGAGTGCCGAAGACTGGTTTGCGTTTTTCTTCGGCAGTCTGACGGCGACCGACCGGTCTCTTCTGCCCTACTATCGAAACCGTTTTGTTCTTCCGCGAACGCTGGCGGCATTGTCCCTGTTGCGCCTGCTGCCCGCCGCGGAACGGCCGGTGCTCGACCTGGCGTGCGGCTTCGGGCCGTTCGGTCATTACCTCACCAACCGACGCACGCCGACTGCGGTCATCGGCGTGGATTTCAACTTCTATCTCGTATGGGGCCAGAAGCACTGGATTGCCCCACAGGGAACCTTCATTTGCGCCGACGCGAACCGACGCCTCCCGTTCGTGGATGATGCTTTCTCGGCCGTGCTGTGCTCGGACGCCTTCGGCTATTTCCGAAACAAGGCCGAGACACTCGCAGAGCTGGATCGATGCGCGTCTGGCAAGCCCGTCATTCTCTCGAGGGTCAGCAACAAGACGGCATGGCCGAATGAGGTGTGGGGCGATGAATACGGTGCCGAGGAGTACATGCAGCTATTGGGCTCGAGGCAACCGAGACCGTTCGGTGACTATGCTCTGGTGCGCAATTACCTGGCGCGGCGCAACCCGCTTGCTTCTCAGGCAACGGAAGCCACGGATCTCCGTTGGGACAAGTGGCTCACCTTCGTTCTGAACGGTCGGAGCCTCGAGGATGTTCGGATTGACCCGATGGACGAGTGGCCCCACCAAGTCGGCAAACTGACCCCCAATCCCATGTTCGAACGCCGAAGTCTTCCGAATGGAAAGCAAAAGTTCGCGTTTCGCTTCCCGACGACCTGGTTCGCTTATCAGAACGGGGACATGTATGGCTACCACGGCGACGGACTGGAATGCAGTTCCGAGACTCTGGATCGCGCGCGGTTAAACCGGGCCGATCCGGATCTCAAACGCCTAATCGAGCATTTCATCGTCATCGGGTTGCCCGAACGTTACCTCAAGGCGCAACGCGACAGCCAGACCCGCGGCGGTCACCCGCAATTGACTCAGAGGGGAGAAGGTTCTTCGAGCTGAGCGTGCACGCGAGCATGCAAGGAGACTTCCTCTCCTTGCTGCCGGCCGGTCGTTGCCGATCCGGTTCGGAATTGACGCCTTGCGCGCGTGAGATCCCCTCGCGTAGCCGCCCCCGGCGTTGCTCTCGACATCCCAGAAGCGCATCAGTCCCGGGCCGCGAACCACGGCATCTCGCGTGGCTCCCGTCCGCGACTGGCCAGTCACGGGTATGTGCGAGTTCGGCTGCCCGATTCCACACTCCATCATTGAGAATGATGGTTCGCGGAAGGCGCGCTACCTCAACTCACCCGCCGGGCGATGGTCGTGTCGATCATCGCGCCTTTCCCGTCCCTGACGCCCGCTTCCTAGCCGGCGCTTTGCAGCAGCCTCAGCAACGATGCTGCCATCCCGATCCTGGACCGATGCTTCGCTGCTCACGCAATTCGACGAATGACAGCTGCAACGCCTGCGGTGTGAGGAGCGTGGAAACGCTGATAACCAGTTTGCGAGACCGCAGGGCGTTATCACCTGACCATCTGATTGAACGCAAGAAACGCAGCGACGTACGCCATGTCAAGGTGCACGACGGAAGCTCGACATGCGCTCGCTGCTCATAAGCGGCTCTTACTTTCCGCCTCAAGTTGGCGGCATATCCACGATGATGGCTGAGATCTGCGCCGGGCTAGGGGAGGAACGCGTGGCAGTCCTCACAGGCGTGAGGGGCAAACTGGATGACGCTCGTCTTGAACGCATACGCATATACCGTACCGACGTGGCCCTTCGCCCACGTTCTGTGACAGCGACTCTTTGCTTGATCGCGAAACTCGGGCTAGCGCTTGCGAAGGAGCGTCCCGCGGTGCTGCAGTTCGCCACGCTCGAAGACGCGTATTTGGCGTACTGGACGCGCCGGGCTTTGGGCGTGAAGCACATCTTTACACGCACGGAAACGAACTCCTGGGCGCTGCGAAATCCCCGTGGGACAAGCCGCGAGCTGCGCTGATGGCTTCTGCATGCGTCGTAGCGAACAGCCGATACACAGAGGGCTTGCTGAAGAATCTCGGGTTTCCTGCCGACCGGATCAGAGTTGTTCATCCCGGATGCGATCCGGCCCGGTTTCGTTCTGTGCAGGTTTCAGAGGAGGCGCGCAGGCGCCTGTCAGGCGGCCGTCCTTTTGCCCGAATACTCTTGACGGTTGGCAATCTAGTTGAGCGGAAAGGCCACGATACCGTCATCCGTGCGCTCTCAACGCTCTCACAAGGCAGCGGCGACATTGTGTATTTGATCGCTGGCGATGGTCCCTATCGAGCGACGCTGGAGAGACTTGCCAAGTCACTCGGAGTGGCTGATCGAGTCGTGTTTCTCGGACGCGTAGCCGAGCCGGATCTGCCGCTGCTCTATTCGATGGCGGATTCATACATTATGTTATCCCGAGAACGCACTGACCAGTGCGATGTCGAGGGATTCGGAATTGTCTTTGTCGAGGCGGCTGCGTGCGGGACACCTGCGATCGCCGGCCGCTCAGGCGGTGTCGAGGACGCGGTAGTCGACGGCGCCACAGGACTGCTAGTCGATCCGCATGACATTGCGGGCGTTGCTCACGCAATAACGACCTTGCTATCGAATCGCGAACTTGCGCAACGACTTGGCCATGCCGCCAGGAAGCGAGCGGTCAGCGAATTCAGTTGGTCGCGGTTTGGAAACAGTATCGCCGCGATTCTGGACGATGTCGGCCGTGAGGGACCGCGAGGGGCCAGGCAGTTCGGCTAAGCGGGCCTCCGGGTGGAACTGGACGAAGCCGCAAAATACTGAGGGATGTGATCCCAAGAGGAAAGGATGGGCACCCGGTTCTATCTTTTCCCATCAGGTTCTGGCAACGTGCCGCTCGTCGTACTCCGCGGCGTTGAAGCGCCAGTGGGTTTGCCGAGCGGCTCAGTGCCGAGGCGTCCTCGGGCGCATGCGCCAGGTCACTTCCGACCGCGACGGCGCCGGCGGCGCCGGTAGACGGGTCGACCTAATGGCCCGTTCTGCGTGCCCTGACCCCTCGGGAGGCCCTCGCATCGGGTCAAGAAAAGGTGACGACCGGCCTCGTTCGAACGAGGCTGAAGGGTGATACGGGGGGATTTTCGAGTTTCTATACCTTCGAAAACCTCGAGTTAAGCCTCGACACCACGACTACCGCTCATCGATACTTCCGCTTCCCTGCCCGGCGACCCGGAAGGCAGCCTTACGATGAACACCGCTTGCACGCTCTGTCGATCGTGCGTTCGTCGTGGGCAGGCCCGCCCGGCGTGGGCAACCCTGCTGCACCTCATGCCGGACCGCGGAGAATCGCCTTAGCGAACCCCGGGGCTACACGGACGGGCTCGCTGTAGCGAGGCGCGGCGGTCGGGCGCTTTCGGCCCTGCGCCTCCCTCAGGCAAGTCCTGGGACCGGGTCGTTGGCCGTATCGCTAAGTCGCTGTCGCTTGAGCGACCTCCGCCAGCTCGCGCTGCAGGCATCCGTGAACTTTGGCGCGCCTTCCGGATTTTTCAATGTTTGACAAACGGCCCGGAAGGCACGTGGCAACATCATCAAAGGACTTCAAACCTGACGGCGTTGAGCTATCCGAATCGGGTCCCCGCTCCAGTCCGAGGGGACTAGGTCGGGTGGGAGTGGTGAGCCGTGCAGGAACGGCGAAGAATCGCGCATGCCGCAATTTCTGCAATAGACGTCGCACAACATCCAGAAACGCAAAAACAAAGGGGCTTGAAGGTAGCACGGATGTTGAGGGTCATGTGATATCAGTTCTTCGTCATTACTTGCCAATCGCGACAGCGATCCAGCTCTGCGCAGAAGCCGCTTTGTTCTTCGTCGCGGTCATCCTCTCGGTCGCGGTCACGAACGATCGAGCATGGATCTCGCCGTATAGCGCAGCGATGCCGGCGTTGGCGTTTGCGCTCGTGATGCTGCTCAGTAACGGGGCGCTCGGACTATACGGCTTTGCCGAAGCCATGACCCGCAAAGTGCTGATCAGGCGGGTTCTGCTGGCGCTTGGGATTGGCGTCTCGATCGCTTACGTCGCGTTTGCGATGTTGCCCAATGGGCGAGCTGTGCAGGACGCGATCTGGTACGTCGTGCTGTACACATTCGCAGGGATGCTGTTCTTGCGTCAGGTTTTCCATTCGCGGCGCGCGGCGCAGCTTCTCTCGCAGCGCGTCCTCGTCATCGGGACCGGGGTCGATGCGCAAGCAGTGGAACAGGCGCTCGCCCCAGCCAACCGCGCAGGGATCAGCGTGGTCGGGTTCTACAGGGTCGGATCGGATCCCGAGGTTGCCGTTCCTCCGGGTCGGATCATTCCCGAGGGCGCCTCTCTCGCCGAGGCGGTGGTGCGCCTCGGCGTCGACGAAGTCATTGTGGCGGTGCGGGAGCAACGCGGCGGCGTCCTGCCGTTGCGTCAGCTCCTGGACTGTCGTCTCGGTGGAGTACGCATAACCAACCTCGCCGGGTTCTTCGAACGCGTGCGCGGCGAAGTTCCGATCGAATCGGTCAAAGCGAGCTGGCTGATCTACGGCGAGGGCTTTCGCCAAGGGTGGGCCAGGGGACTTGTGAAGCGGATGTTCGACGTCCTCATGTCGGGTGTGCTGCTCGTCCTAACCTTGCCGGTCATGGCGTTGTGCGCGCTCGCGATCCTGTTGGAGAGCGGCGGCCCGGTTATCTACCGTCAAGAGCGGACCGGACGGGGTGGCGCCACCTTCACTCTGCTCAAGTTCCGCAGCATGGCCGTGGGCGCGGAAAGGGACGGCAAGGCGCAGTGGGCACGGACGAACGACGCGCGGGTCACCGCGGTCGGTCGATTCATTCGGCGCGCGCGGATCGACGAACTTCCGCAGCTCTTCAACGTCCTTCGAGGGGAAATGAGCTTCGTCGGGCCACGCCCCGAACGGCCGTGCTTCGTTGAAGAGCTCAGCAGGAGTATCCCGTTCTACGGTGTGCGCCACAGCATCAAGCCAGGCATTACAGGATGGGCACAGGTACGATATTCGTATGCGGCCTCAATCGAGGACACGGCAAGGAAGCTTCGATTCGATCTTTACTACGTCAAGAACCACTCCCTGTTCCTCGATGTCGTCATCCTCCTGAGGACTGTGCGAGTTGTGCTTCTGGGAGAAGGGGCTCGCTGACCCCGGTGCCGTGCCATGGGAGTTGCGGCGCCGGCGAACCGCAGCGCATGCATGGCATCGAGCACTCTGGCTACGCGCGCCCGCAGTCCTCAGCTCGGACCGTCGTCTGACTGCCCGTGACCGGCGCGTCCCTTACTCCCGCCGTCTGGAGCTTCGGTCTCGCGCTGCTCATGCTTGGCGGATTCTCGGTATACCTCGCACTCGGTTGGCGTGGTGGGGTCCGGGGATCCGTACTCATCGTATTGGTGCTCGGAAGCGCGCTCTGGGCCGTGGCTGGGCTTGCTTTTGCGATCTGGGAGTCGGAAGCCCTCTGGACCGCTTGGAGGCTCTCGGATCTGCTTCGATCTGCCGGCTGGAGTGCGTTCATGATCCTGCTGCTCCGGGGCGGTGTACCGGGGGAATCAACGAGCTCGCAATCCCGGGCCCTGTCGCTGCTCGCGTGCGTCGTGGTCGGGGCCGCCGCGCTCGAGCTTGGCTTTCCCGTAGCGCCGCTGCTGGCAGCTCCTGTCGCTGCCACTGACTCGCACCTGGCCTATGCCGCCTCGCTCGGCTTGGCGGTCGTCGGGTTGGTCGCCGTCGAGCAGGTAATTCGGAACGCGCCCAGTTCGTCGCGTTGGGGCCTGAGACCGCTCTGCATCGGGCTCGGCGGCATGTATGCATTCGACCTATTCGTCTACGCCGATGCGCTGCTTGTTCGGGCGACTGGATCCCGCGGAATGGAGCGCGCGCGGGGCGGTCATGGCATGTGTCGTTCCGTTCATCGGCATATCGGTGGCGCGGAGTCAGGACTGGACCGTGGACATTTCGCTTTCGCCCCGGATCGTCTTCCACTCGGCGGCGCTGGCCGGATCGGGACTGTACTTGCTGGTCGTCGCGGCTGTCGGCTACTACATCCGGGATTTCGGCGGGAGCTGGGGCGCGGCATTGCAAGTCGCATTGCTGTTCGCCACCGCGATCCTCCTGTGCGTGCTTCTCACCTCGGGAACACTGCGGTCCAAGCTGCGGGTGTTCCTCCACAAGCATTTCTTCCGGCATCGCTACGACTATCGGGCCGAGTGGCTGCGGTTCACGAACCTACTCGCGATCGGCGACGGTCGGTTGAGCGTTCATGAGCGCGTAGTCGTGGCGCTGGCGGACCTGGTCGAAAGCCCGGCGGGTGCGATCTGGGTAAAGCGTGACCGCGGGTTCGAGCAAGCCGCCCGCTGGAACGCGCCCACGATTCACGCGGAGCCGTGCGATATGCCGCTCGGCGTGTTTCTACGCCGCACTGGCTCGGTGATCGATCTGCATGAGCGAGCGCAGGACCCGACCCACTATCCTGACCTGCAGCTCCCCGAAGGGCTTGCCGGATGGGCGGACGCGTGGCTGGTCATACCGCTCCTCGCCGCCGACGACCTGGTCGGTTTCGTGGTGCTTGCCAATCCCAGAGTGAAGGTGGACGTGAACTGGGAGGTGCGCGACCTGCTCAAGACCGCCGGGCGCCAAGCGGCCAGCTACGTCGGCCAGATCGCGGCCAGCGAAGCGCTGTTGGATGCCGGAAAATTCACCGCCTTCAACAAGATGTCCGCTTTTGTCGTCCACGATCTGAAGAATTTGGTGGCGCAGCTTGCGCTCATCCTGAAGAATGCCGAGCGGCATCGCGCAGATCCTGAGTTCCAGCGGGACATGCTGGACACCGTCAAGCACGTCGTCGACCGGATGAACCGGCTTCTGGTCCAACTTCGCATAGGCACCGCACCAGTCGAGAACCCAATGAGTGTGAACCTGGTGAACATTGTAGATCGCGTGTGTCGGTCCAGGTCCATGCAGCGGACAGGTCTTACCATCGAGGCAGAGGCCGGGGTGCGCGCGCTTGGCCATGAGGAGCGTCTCGAGCACGTCATCGGACATTTAGTGCAGAACGCCGTCGACGCGACTCAGCCAGACGGCCTGATCCGCGTTCGCGTCGGCGCGAGCGACCAGCACGCGGTTCTGGAGATCGCCGATGACGGCGTGGGAATGACGTCCGACTTCGTGCGCCAGCGCTTGTTCAAGCCGTTCCAGACGACCAAGCGCAACGGCATGGGGATCGGTGCGTACGAGAGCTACCAGTACGTCGCCGGCCTCGGCGGCCGGATCGAGGTCGAGAGCCGTCCGAACGGGGGCACCCTGAGTCCGGGTTCTCCTCCCGCGCGGCGGTACGGTCACCGCTACAGCGAGCGAAGCGCGGGTGGCAGTATGAGCGATAAGCGGCAGCCGTTGCTGATCGTGGAGGATGACCCCGCGCTGCAGAAGCAAATGAAATGGGCATTCAGTCAATACGAGGTCGCGCTCGCGCACGATCACGGGACCGCGCTGGCGCAACTGCGCCGTTTCGAGCCTGCCGTGATTACGCTCGACCTCGGCTTGCCTCCGCAGCCCGACGACCCGGAAGAGGGTCTGAAGCTCCTCCAGGCCATCCTCGCAGCCGCACCGGAAACGAAGGTGATCGTGCTGACGGGTCAGGACGACCGCTCGAACGCCGTGAAGGCTATCGGACTCGGGGCCTACGATTTCTATCGTAAGCCTTTCGAGCCCGAGCTTCTTGCGCTTACGATCGAGCGGGCGTACCGGCTCTACGAGTTGCAGGCAGAAAATCGCCGGCTCCAGGAGGCCAGAGCGAACGGGGCTCTCACCGCGGTATTGACGGGGGATCCCGAGCTGCAACGACTCTGTAGGATGACCGAGAGGGTCGCGACGACCGACGCCACCGTCCTCGTCGATCGGGGAGTCCGGGACCGGCAAGGAGCTCTTCGCGCGGGCGCTGCACGACCTCTCCAAGCGTAAGGGCCATCGGTTCGTCGCGATCAACTGTGCGGCGATCCCTGAAACCCTCCTCGAGAGCGAGCTCTTCGGCTACGAGAAGGGGGCATTCACGGGCGCAGCCAAACAAACGCCGGGCAAGATCGAAACGGCTCACCGAGGGACGCTCTTCCTTGACGAGATCGGCGATCTTCCGGCCGCCCTGCAAGGGAAGCTGCTGCGTTTCCTCCAGGAGCGCGTGATCGAGCGCGTTGGTGGGCGCGAAGAAATCCCGGTCGATGTGCGGGTCGTCGGCGCCACGCATCGGAATCTGAAGGCGCTCATCGCCGGGGGACGCTTCCGGGAGGACCTGTACTACCGGCTGGTGGAGATCGTCCTGGAGATCCCCTCCCTACGGATGCGCCCTGGAGACGCGAGCCTGCTCGCACATGCGTTCGCGAGGCGGTTCGCCGCGGAACAACGGCGGGGCACGATGACTCTCCTGCCCGAAGCGATCGACGCGATCGAAGCCCACTCTTGGCCGGGGAACGTGCGCGAGTTGGAGAACACCATCAAGCGGGCGGTGATCATGGCCGATTCTTCGACGATCCGTGCCGCCGATACCGGGTTGATTGCACCGGAGAAAGCAGAGCCGTTCAATCTCCGCCGGCTGCGCGACGACACGGAGCGAGGTGCCGTCATCCGTGCCGTGAGCCGCGCCGATGGGAACCTCAGCAAGGCGGCGGAGCTTCTTGGCGTGAGCCGGCCAACGCTCTACGACCTGCTCCACCGCTTCGGACTGAAGGGCGGGCGCGCCTGCACGCCGGAGGGAGAGGGTTAACCATGCCGATCGAGAAGACGCGCCGCTCCTCGCGATTCTCTGCTCGATTTGCCATCATTCTCGCGGCGGTGGCCGTAGCGTCCTGCGGCTCTGAGACGCCCGAACGATTCATCGCGTCCGCCAAGCAGTACATGGCGAGAAGCGAGTACGGCGCGGCTGCGATCCAGCTGCAGAACGCGCTGCAGAAGAGACCGAACGACGGCGAGGCGCGCTATCTCCTGGCACTCGCGCTGCTGGAGACGCGCGATCCGGTGTCCGCGGAAAGGGAACTGCGCCGGGCACTCGCGCTCAACGTCTCCCCCGCCGTGGTGCTTCCAGCAGTCGCCCGGGCGCTGCTCGAGAGCGGCCAGCAGGAGAAACTCGTCGCCGAGTTCGCAAACCTCAAAGTATCGGAAACGGGTGCTCAAGCAAAGCTGCACGCGATTGTCGGGCGCGCGTACCTTTCGCTCGGCAAGCCCGATGAAGCACGGGCGGCGTTCGCCGCGGCGCTGACGGCGGAGCCGGGTCACGACCCGGCGCGGCTCGGCCAGGCGCGGCTGTTGGCCGCTGAGGGCGCGATGGCAGCCGCCGTCGAGATTGTCGACGACGTGCTCGGCAAGTCGCCGACGGAGGTCGACGCCTTGGCGATGAAGGGCGAGCTCTTACTCGCCCAGGGCGAGCCGGATGCCGCGGTCACGGCTTTTCAGCGGGTGATCGAGCTTAAACCGAACAGCGTCGCCGGCCGGCGCATGCTGATCTCTCTGCTGATCGATCGTCACGAGCACGAAGCGGCCGCAAGCCAGATCGCTGAAGCGAAGAGGATCCTCCGCGAGGATCCCAGCATCCTCTATTTGGAGTCGTTGCTCGCGTTCCGGCAGGGAAATCCGGCGCTGGCTCGGGAATCGACCCAGCGGATCCTCAAGGCCGCGCCCGATAACGTCCCGAGCCTCGTGCTCGCAGCTGCGATCGAGTACGAGTTGCGATCGTACGCGCAGGCCCAGGTGCATCTTCGAAAGGTGCTCGACCGAGCGCCGCGACATGTCTTCGCGCGACGGCTCCTCGTCGCGTCGTTCTTGCGCGCCGGCGAGCCGGAGCGCGCGCTTGATGCATTGGGACCGCTGTTGCGCCAAGGGAGCGCTGACGCAGTTGCGTTGTCGCTCGCCGGCGAAGTCTATCTCGCGAAGAACGACCTCAAGCGCGCGAACGACTACTTCGAGAAGGCGACCATAGCGGACGAGTCGAACGTCGACACGCGCACCCGGCTCGCACAAATTCGCTTCGCACTTGGCGACGCGGAGCGCGCGCTGAGAGACCTCGAAGCCGCCTCGCAAGCCGACGCCAAGAGCTTTCGGGCCGACGTGCTCCTGATCCTCAGCCTTCTTCGGCGCGATGAGGCCGATAGAGCGCTCATCGCATCCGGATCGCTCGAACAGAAGCAGCCGAACAATCCCGCTACATATCACCTGAAGGGCCTGATCTTTCTCGCCAAGCGCGACGCGGTGAAGGCCCGCTCGGAGTTCGAGAAAGCGCTTGAGCTCCAACCCTCGTTTCTGCCGGCCTTACAGAACCTCACCAACCTCGATCTGCAAGCGGGACGTTTCGATGCGGCGCGCCAGCGATTCCAAGACGCGCTGGCGAGGCAGCCAAGTAACAATGCGCAGCTGCATCTTGCGTACGCGGAGCTTCTGCGAGTCACGGGCTCCAGTCAGCAAGCCGTGCTCGCGGCCATCGAGCGCGCCACGAAGAAAGACCCCGTCTCGGTTGCAGCCCGCGTGGCTCTTGTCGAGTTCCTCGTTCGTTCGGGCGACACCAGACGTGCCCTCACAGCGGCGCAGGAGGCCAGCGCAGCGATTCCAGGCGACCTACGGGTGCTCGAGGCGCTCGGGGTCTCGCAGCAAGCCGCCGGCGACCTGAACCAGGCCATCGCGACGTTCCAAAAGGTAGTCGCGGCTGCGCCGCAGGCGACCCAGCCGCTCGTTCGCCTCGCGGGCGCCTACACGGCGGCGCAGGACTACCCCAGCGCCGCGCAGAGGCTCCGCAAGGTACTCTCGTTGCAGCCGGGCCTTGTCGATCTGCACCGCGAGATCGCTCTCCTGCTGGTGCGTGCAGGTCGCCCCGACGAGGCGCTTCAAGAAGCCCGTACGGTGCAGAGGCAACGGCCCAAGGAGGCGATAGGCTTCGTCATCGAGGGAGAGGTTTTCGCCGCGGAGAGAAAATGGGCGGCAGCGTCCGCCGCTTATCGCCGGGCATTCAGACTCTCAACGAGCCCGGGCGTGCTCACGCGCCTCCACGCGACGCTCGACGCCGAAGGCCGAGCCCAGGAGGCCGAGCAGATTGCCAGCAAATGGGTGCGCGATAATCCGCAGGACGTCGCAGTGCGGACGTATCTCGCCGAGCGCGACCTGCGCGTCAAGGATTACCGGTCAGCCGTGCTGCAGTACCGGGCGGTCCTCGAGCAGACCGCGAACGATCCGATCGTCCTCAACAATCTCGCTTGGGCGGCCGGGCAGCTCGACGATCCTCAGGCGTTGAGTTACGCCGAGCGCGCGAACCGCCTCGCTCCCGGCAGTCCCGCCATTCTCGACACGCTCGGCTGGCTGCTCGTGCAACAGGGCGACACCGTGCGCGGACTCGAATACCTGCAGCGGGCGTCGGATCTCGCGCAGGGCTCGCAGGAGATCCGCCTTCATCTCGCAAAGGCGCTCGTGAAGGCAGGGCAGCTAGACTCGGCGAGAAAGGCGTTGGATGCGCTGCAGCGTACACCCGAGCCCTCACCGCAGCGAGAGGAAGCCGCTGCAATGTTGAAATCGCTGTAGCAAGGGAAGAGAAATGACAACCATCGCGGTCGTCGGACTCGGATATGTCGGGCTGCCGCTTGCTGTCGAGTTCGGCAAAAAGTATCGAACCATCGGATTCGACTTGTCACAGGCGAAGGTAGACGCTTACCGTCGACATGTCGATCCGACCGGGGAAGTGGCATCGGCGGACCTCAAGGCCGCCGACAGGCTTTCGTGCACGACCGAGCCGACTTCGCTCCGCGAGGCGGACTTCGTCATCGTCGCGGTGCCGACGCCGGTCGACGAGGCCCGCAAGCCTGACCTCGCACCGCTCCTCGGTGCCAGCGGGGCCGTAGGCAAGAATCTGAAGCGCGGCGCGACCGTTGTCTTCGAGTCCACGGTCTACCCCGGTGCCACCGAGGAGGTCTGCATACCGATGCTCGAGCGCCACTCGGGGCTCACCTGGAAGCAGGGCTTCTTCGTCGGTTACTCGCCGGAGCGGATCAACCCCGGCGACAAGGAGCACACACTCACCCGAATCGTGAAAGTCGTGTCGGGCGACACGCCGGAGACGCTGGAGCGGGTCGCGAGCGTCTACGGCAGCGTCGTCGCGGCCGGCGTGTTCAAGGCAAGCAGCATCAAGGTGGCCGAAGCCGCAAAGGTGATCGAGAACACGCAGCGCGACCTGAACATCGCGCTCATGAACGAGCTCTCGCTGATCTTCGAGCGCATCGGGATCGACACGCTGGAGGTCCTACGCGCGGCGGGCACGAAATGGAACTTCCTGCCGTTCCGACCCGGCCTCGTCGGCGGCCATTGCATCGGTGTGGACCCCTACTACCTCACCTACAAGGCCGAGATGCTCGGCTATCAGCCGCAGGTGATCCTGGCCGGACGGCGAATCAACGACGGTATGGGCAAGTACGTCGCCGAACAGACGGTCAAGAGAATGATCCAGCACGGGCTTCAGGTGAACGGCGCGAATGTCGCCGTGCTCGGGCTGACGTTCAAGGAAGACTGCCCTGACCTTCGCAACTCCCGCGTCATCGACGTGATTCGCGAGCTGGAGTCGTACGGGGTCCAGGTCCACGTGCACGATCCGGTCGCTGCGGCCGAAGAGGCAGTCCACGAATATGGGGTCAACCTCCTTCCGTGGGAGGCGCTGCCGCGCGCCGGGGCGATGATCGTC
Source organism: uncultured beta proteobacterium (assembly GCA_963754305.1). GTDB lineage: Bacteria > Pseudomonadota > Gammaproteobacteria > Burkholderiales > SG8-39 > DATEDA01. The sequence goes on from CAVWFR010000040.1 coordinate 26,099, forward strand.
GCGGTGGCGCACACGGCGTTTGCGCGCCGCACGGTGCCTGAGTTACTGGAGAGGCTCGCTCCGAATGGCATCGTCGCCGACGTGAAGAGCATGCTTGATGCCGACGCGCTGCGCGAGAAGGGAGTGGCGGTTTGGCGCCTCTGACAAGCAACCCACGCCCGGCGGTGAACCACTGGGCGGACCGGCTGGCAAGTCAGCCGCTGCATTGGCTTGTCACCGGCGCGGCGGGCTTCATCGGCTCGCATCTCGTCGAGATCCTGCTCCGACATGGTCAGCACGTTGTGGGACTTGATAACTTTTCGACCGGCTTCTCGCACAATCTAGGCGACATCAGAGTGCGGGTCGGCGAAGAAGCTTGGCGGCGCCATCGCTTCGTCGCAGGCGACATCACCGATCTCGGCACTTGTCGCGACGCGTGTAACGGCGTCGACATCGTGCTGCACCAGGCGGCACTCGGCTCCGTCCCCCGATCGATCGCCGATCCGCTCGCGACGCACACCGCAAACCTCAGCGGGTTCGTGAACATGCTCGTCGCCGCGCGCGACGCCGGGGTGCGCCGGTTCGTTTACGCTGCATCGAGCTCTACTTACGGCGACGAGCCCGGGCTGCCAAAGGTCGAGGATCGGATCGGGCGGCCACTCTCTCCCTACGCAGTCACCAAGCACGCGAACGAGCTTTACGCGGAGGTATTCGCGAGCTGCTACCGCATGCAGCTCGTCGGGTTGCGCTACTTCAATGTCTTCGGATCCCGGCAGGACCCGGAGGGAGCGTACGCTGCGGTGATCCCGCGATGGATCCGGGCGCTCGTTCGTGGCGAGCCGATAACGATCTTCGGCGACGGCGAGACCTCTCGAGACTTCTGCTACGTGGCAAACGCGGTCCAGGCTAACGTGCTTGCCGCGTTGACCGATCGGCAAGGCGCGAGCAACGAGGTCTATAACGTCGCGGTCGGGGAGCGGACCACTCTCAATGCGCTTTTCCTCATGCTGCAAACGCTCGTGGCGTCCCAGCGGCCCGCGGCCGCGACCGTCAGCGTGACCCACGCGCAGTTCCGCGCGGGCGACGTGCGGCATTCGCAGGCGGACATCGGGAGAGCCCGGCGGCGTTTGGGCTATGAGCCAACACACGGCGTTCTCGATGGCCTCCGCGAATGCTTGCCGTGGTACTTGAGCCGGTTCGCCGGCAACGCCGCCGTTCCCGTCGGGCAGGGCGTCTATGCGTTGCGCGTCGGGTCGTGAATCGAAGCCAAGGGCGTGGCTCGCCCTCGGCGCAGCGATCGCGCTGGCGGTGGCGGTCTCACCGGCGTCAGGCCAGCCTGCGGAGCCACCGCGAGCCGAGGAATCCCTTCGGACGGATCTGCTCGTCGCGCAAGCGATCGCGTTCGAGCATGGTGAAGGCGTGCCCAGGAACCCCATGCTGGCCGCGTTGCTCTACTGCACGGCGGCCCGTCGGGGCGATGCAGAGGCCCAGTTCAGCCTTGGGTGGATGTACGCGAACGGCCGCGGCGTGGCTCACGACGACGCCGTCGCCGCCGGGTTATTTGAGCATGCGGCCGCACAGGGGCACGCCCACGCACACCGGCTGCTAGGCTACCTCGGTGGTATCCAGGGTCGGCTGCCGGATTGTATGACTGCGCGCATGCCGCCGCCCGCGACGTCCGTCGACGTCGACGATGCTCTGCTCGCGCGCCTGCCGCCGGAGAAGCAGCGGCTCGCCGAGATGGCCCGTCGGCTCGCGATAATGTATGACGTGGAGCCTCGGCTCGCGCTCGCGGTGATCACGGTGGAGTCAAATTTCGAGCCCAGAGCCCAGTCTGCAAAGAACGCGCGCGGCCTAATGCAACTGATCCCGGAGACCGCCGAGCGATTCGGTGTCAGAAACGTCTTCGATCCCGCCGAGAACGTACGCGGCGGCCTCGCGTATCTGCGCTGGCTCCTGGCGTACTATCGCGGACGCGTTGTGCTCGCCGCAGCTGCGTACAACGCCGGGGAGGGCGCAGTCGACCGTCACCGGGGCGTGCCGCCGTATCCGGAGACACAGAACTATGTGCGGCGGATCGCGCAACTGTTCCCTAATGACGAGCACCGGTACGATGCGGGGCTAGCCGAGCCATCGCCGGTGCTGGCGCTCCCAAGGCTGCGCACCAAGTGATGGTGAGGCGACGCCGGAGCGCGCTTGCCGGCGTCGAGGAAGTGAACGTGCGGTTGGCATTGGTGGATTGATCATGTGCGGCATCGTGGGTGCGGTCTCGACGCGCAACGTGGTTCCGGTCCTGCTCGAGGGCCTGAACCGGCTGGAGTACCGCGGGTACGACTCGGCCGGGCTGGCGGTGCTCAACGGCGCGCTACGGCGTCTGCGGACCACCGGCAGGGTCGCGGAGCTCTCGAAGCTCGCTGTCGACCAGCAGTTCTCCGGCAACGTGGGAATCGCGCACACCCGCTGGGCCACCCATGGCGTTCCCTCGGAGACGAATGCCCATCCTCATGTCTCGTCGGGAGTGGCGGTGGTTCACAACGGCATCATCGAGAATCACGAGTCCGTGCGAGAGAGGCTGAAGGATCTCGGCTACGCGTTCGTCTCCGACACCGACACCGAGGTTATCGCCCACCTCGTGCGCGACAAGCTGAAGGAGACGAGCGATCTCGCCGAAGCGACGCGCGCGGCGATCGCCGAGCTCGAGGGCGCGTACGCGATCGCCGTACTTTGCCAGGACGATCCAACGCGTATAGCGGTTGCGCGCAAGGGCGCACCATTGCTGCTAGGACTCGGCGAGGGCGAGACCTTCGCCGCTTCCGACGTTTCGGCGCTTCTGCAGGTGACCAAGCGGGTCATCTACCTGGAAGAGGGTGATGTCGCCGAGCTGCGTCTGGACGGTTGCCGGGTGATCGACGCGACCGGAATGGAGGTCGCCCGGCCGATTCACCGCTCCCAGCTCTCGTCGAGCGCCGTCGAGCTCGGGCCGTATCGGCATTTCATGCAAAAGGAGATCTTCGAACAGCCGGGTGCCGTGGCCAATACGCTCGAGATGGTCGCGAACGCGCGCTCGATCGCGCCGGAGCTATTCGGCGCCGGCGCCGGCCCGGTCCTCGCGGGGACCGACGCCGTGCTGATCCTCGCTTGCGGGACGAGCTACCACGCGGGCATGGTTGCGCGTTACTGGATCGAAGCCGTGGCGGGTGTGCCCTGCTCGGTCGAGATCGCGAGCGAGTATCGATACCGGCAATCGGTACCCAACCCCAGACAGCTCGTAGTGACCCTCTCCCAGTCGGGCGAGACTGCGGATACGATCGCCGCCTTGCAATATGCCAAGACGCTCGGTCACCAGCACACGCTCACGATCTGCAACGTTCCCGAGAGTGCGCTGGTCCGGCATTCCAGTCTCCGGTTCCTCACGCGAGCCGGGCCCGAGATCGGGGTAGCCTCGACCAAGGCCTTCACGACCCAACTTGCCGTACTTGTGCTCCTCACGTTGGTGCTCGCCAAGGTCAAAGGGCGCCTTTCGGTCGGGTACGAAGCGGAACTCCTCACTGCGTTGAGGCATCTGCCGGCAGCGCTTCAGCAGGTCCTCTCGGTGGAGCCCGGGATGAAGGCCTGGGCCCGGGCGTTCGCAACCAAGGAGCACGCCCTTTTTCTCGGACGCGGGATCCATTACCCGATCGCGATGGAGGGCGCGCTCAAGCTGAAAGAGATCTCCTACATCCACGCCGAGGCTTATCCTGCGGGCGAACTCAAGCATGGGCCCCTTGCGTTGGTGGATCGGAACATGCCGGTGGTCGCGATCGCCCCCAACGATGCGCTGCTCGAAAAGCTGAAATCCAACCTTCAGGAGGTGCGGGCCCGCGGTGGCGAGCTCTATGTCCTCGCCGACGAAGGTTCACGTGTCCACGAGGGCGATGGCCTCCACGTGGTCCGGCTGACTGACCACGCCGGCCTTCTCTCACCAATCCTGCACACCGTCCCACTCCAGCTGTTGGCGTACCACAGCGCGCTCGAGCGTGGCACCGACGTCGACAAGCCGCGGAACCTCGCGAAGAGCGTCACCGTCGAGTAGCCGCCGTTTGCCAGCCGCTCCTCGGTCGAACGCCGAACGGCCGGGTTCGGCGCCGATCCGGTCAAGCGTCGCATGATGTCCGTACTCGTCAAGACGGTCCTGAAGGCGCTTGTGCTCCCGCCGACGGGACCGCTGATCGTCGCCATAGCGGGATTGCTGTGCATGCGGCGGTCGCCGCGCCTCGGACGGTTTCTCGCGTGGGCCGGTGTGCTGATGCTGCTTGCGCTCTCGATGCCGGTCGTGTCGCTCCTCCTGACGCAGGCTCTCGCCGATGCGCCCGTGCTCGACCCGGCTCGAGCGAAGGATGCCGGCGCGATCGTGATTCTCGGCGGTGGGGTCCGCCGGCGGGCCGCGGAATATGGCGGCGACACACTTGCCATCCTAACGCTCGAGCGGGTGCGCTACGGCGCGCGGGTCGCGAAGCAAACCGGACTGCCGGTGCTGGTGTCAGGCGGCCCGCTGCTCGGCGCGACCGCAGAAGCACATCTCATGCGCTCCGCCCTAGTGGAGGAGTTTGGCGTGCCCGTGACATGGGCCGAGGACCGCTCCCGCAACACGCGCGAGAACGCGATCCGCTCGACGGAGATCCTGTCTGCAGCCGGCGTGAGGGACATCGTGCTCGTGGCGCACAGCGTGGACATGCGCCGTGCGAGAGCGGAGTTCGAAGCCGCGGGGCTCGGGGTGATTCCCGCTCCAACCGGGATTCCGAGCGGCGTCGTCGACAGTCCGCTGGACTTCATCCCCAACATCGGCGCCTTCCGGGGCAGCTACTTCGCGCTCTACGAGATGCTCGCGAATCTCTGGCGTTGGGCCACCAGCTAGGGACGATACTCGAGCGCCGCAAGCTCCCGCTCGAGCTGGGCGAGGATCTCGGCAAGCGCCTGACTGAAACCTCTCGCAATCGCTTCCGGCGTCGCGGCGGGTACGTCGACCCGGCTCTGAAGCATGCGCTCGAACACGAGCTCGGGTCCGTTCCGGTTTGCCGACCGCAGGAGATAGAACTGAATCGCCATGATCGCTGCCGGCTTCGCCGGGTTGCGCAGGTCACCGTAGAGCGTGACGATCGAACCGTCCAACGCGTACGGCGCGTCCACCGGCACGCCCGGCTCGACGACCGTGGCGAAAAGCCGCGCGCTCCGTAGCCACCCGGTGAGCGCTGCGGTGGCCATCGATTCCGGCGCGTCCGCAAACTCGTTGTAGAAGTCCGAAACCACCCGTTCGCTATCGAAGCGGTAAACGAACTCCTTGCGCTCGAACAGCGGCGCCGCGCGCAGCGGGCGCAGCTTGACCGCCACCGGCTTGGGCGTCGCGGCCGGCGGCGGCTCGCGCGTAGCGGTGAGCAGATAGCTCGTGCGCACAAGCGGCGGCCGCGAGAGCCCGCATCCATCGAGCAGCGCGACGGCCCCAGCTATCAGCACCGCTGAGCAAAATCGCATCGTCATGGCAAGATCACCGGTTTGGGCGGCTCGCTCAGCACGCTCCCTGGATAGCGCTTCACCGTCTCGGTGACGTCGCGGAGGTTTTCGGAGATTCGCCGCAGGTTGTAGAGCGCTGCGGCGACGTCGGAGTCGGCGCCCGCGGTCAGCGTATCGAGGCGCGTCGTGATGCGATCGAGCCGTACGAGGGCGTCCTGCAGGTGCGGGTTCTCCGCGACCGCCCGCACCTTCGCGAATGCCTCCGCGGCCTCGGCGGGCGCGCTCGCCCAGCCGGGGTTCGCCAGCACCTCTCGCAGCCGCGCGCTCGCCGCGCCCAGGTCCTTCACCGCCTGCGCGACCTCGGGTTGAGCAACCGTGCGGTCGAGCCGCGCGAGCAGGGTGCGCATCTCCTTCATCGCGCCGCTCGCGTCCTTCGCGAGCGCGCCTACCGGCAGCTCCGCGAGCTTCGCGTTCGCCGTCCGGACGAGATCGCCGATGCTGTGCATCGTCCCTTCGACGTCGGCATTGTCGAGCACTGCGAGAAACTTCTGCGCGCCGCTGATGATCTGGTTATACGTGCTGGGCGCGGACGGGATGTAGACCGTAAGGGGGACCCAGGTGATCGTAAGCGGGGGATTAGCCTTCGGATCGACGAAATCGATCTCGAGGTAGGCGGTACCGGTGATCCCCACCGACGCGAGGCGGGCGCGCAGGCCCGCTGCGATCATCTCCTTCAGGCGCTCGGGCTCGCTGGCGGCGCCGACGCCGATCAGCTGCGGCTGCAGCTCCGCCTCGACAAGCACGTACGGCTTCCGGTTTTGCAACGGCACTTCCAGCTGATACCGGTTGAACGTGAAGCCGATCTTCGTCACCCGTCCGATCTGCACGCCGCGATACTTGACCGCGGAGCCGACGTCGAGACCCTGCACCGACTCGTCGAAATAGGTCTCGATCGTAGTCGTACTCTTGAAGATATTGCCGGCGCCGAGCGCGAGCACGATCGCGATCGCGATCACCACGGCGGCGATGATGAACACGCCGAGCTTGAAGTAGTTGGTTTTCCGGCTCATACGCTCGCTGCTTCGGCCCGCCGATTGAAGAACTGGCGGACCTTCGGATTGTCGCTGTGATCGCGGAGGTCGGCCGGCTTCCCTTCGGCGATGATTCCTTTGACCGCCTTGTCGAGCATGATGCATCGGTCGGCGATGCTGAAGATGCTCGCCAGCTCGTGCGTGATCACGACGAAGGTGATGCCGAGGCTCGCACGCAGGCGCAGGATCAGCTGGTCGAGCTCGGCTGAAGTGATCGGGTCGAGCCCGCCCGACGGCTCGTCGAGAAAGACGATGTCCGGGTCGAGGGCCATCGCCCGCGCGATTGCGGCGCGCTTCATCATGCCGCCGCTGATCGCCGCCGGCGTGAGCCCCTCGGCGCCCTGGAGCTGCACCAGCTCGAGCTTCATGCGCGCGACCAGCTCCATGGCGTCGTCCGGAAGGTCGGTGTACTCCTCGAGCGGCAGGCGGATGTTCTCGGCGAGCGTCATCGAGCCGAACAGCGCGCCGAGCTGGTACATCACGCCGATCCGTTTCAGGATCGCGAGGCGCGCCGCGCCGGTGGCGCGCGCGATGTCCTCGCCGCCGATCAGCGCCCGACCGGCGAGCGGCGTGTAGAGGCCGATCATGTTCTTCATCAGCACCGTCTTTCCGGAGCCGGAGCCGCCGAGTATCGCGAACACCTCGCCGCGCTCGACCCGGAACGAGACATCCTCGTGGAGCACGACCTCGCCGAAGCCGATGCGGAGATGCTCCACGCTGATGATCGGTTCGGCCACGGCCCGCCCTAGATGTTGAGATAGTAGTAGAGCACCGCGAAGATCCCGTCTACGAGGACGATGAGCACGATGCCGCTCACGACCGCGCTCGTCGCCGCGACGCCGACCGCGGAGGCGCCGGTCTCGGTTTGCAGTCCGCGCAGGCAGCCCACGCCCGCGATCAGCACCCCGAACACCACCGATTTCACCAGCCCGCCGGCAAAATCGCCGACGGTGGTAAAGCCGACCGCCTGGTTGTAGTAGGTCTGCAGCGGGATGTCGAACGTGAGCATCACCAGCGCGCCGCCGACGAGCCCGATCAGGTCCGCGAACACCACGAGGGGTACGATCATCACCGTCGCCGCGAGCACGCGCGTCACCACCAGGAAGCGCACCGGATCGAGTCCCATCGTCGTCAGGGCGTCGACCTCCTGGTTGACCTTCATGGTGCCGATCTCGGCGGCGAACGCGGCGCCGGAGCGGCCGGCCAGCAGGATCGCCGTCATCAGCGGCCCGAGCTCTCGCAGCAGCGACAGCGAAAGAAGGTTGGCGACGAACACCTCGGCGCCGAACGGCTTCATCGCGATCGCCGATTGGAACGCGAGGATCACACCCATCAGAAAGCCGATCAGGGCGACGATCGGCAGCGCATTCACGCCCGCTTCCTCGGCGATTCGCAGCGCGTCGCGCCAGCGGATGCCCCGGGGATGGCGCAGCGCGTAACCGAGCGCCGACGCCGCCTCGCCCAGGAAGGCGATCAGGACGTAGAGATCGTTCGCGAACCGCGCGCTCTCGCGTCCCAGGCGCTCGATGAGCGGAATGCGCGGCGGTGCCTCCGGCCCGACCGGCGCGAGCGCCTTTGGGTCGAACTGATCAAGCAGCTTCTGGAACCGCTCGGCCAGACCGCGCACCTCGACAACCGCGCCGGCGGCGCGGGGCTGGCGCAGCATGTCGACGAGGAGTGCAACGCCTGCACCATCGCAGTAGTCGACGCGGCTGCAATCGATCACCAGCGGCTCTCGTGCGTGCGAGCGGAGCACCGCGTGCGCCTCCCGCCAGAGCGGCCCGACCGTGTACGCGTCGAGGCGCCCCGAGAGCGCGATGGTCGCGGAGCTGCCTTCGCCAGACTGGAGCGCGAGTGCCGCCAACTGAAGCCGCCTCCCTGGCGACGGCTTCGATTATAGGGGACGGTGCGGGAACTCCGACACGTCGGAACGGTTGCGGGTGCGCGCGCTACTCGGGAAACGCGCCGAGGAAGAACATCGCCTCCAGCAGCACGCTCGGCTTGCCGAGCCCGCCGAACCACTTGCCGAACACGTCGACCAGCTCCTGGCCGCGGTAGACCTGCGCGAGGGCGCGGTTCACCGCGAGCCGGAACGCCGGATCGCCGCGCGGCAGGACGATCGCGTACGGCTCGAACGAGAGATCGTCCGGGAGCATCGTGTACTTCGACGGGTCCTGCACCTTGCCCGAGAGGCCGGCGATCAGCAGCTTGTCGCTCACGAATGCATCGGCGGTGCCCTTCTCGACCGCGGCGAGCCCCTCGTCCCGCGTCTTGACGGAGACGACCGTTGCACTCACCATCCGCTTCTTCAGGGCCTCCGCGAGCGCTTTCTCGTTGGTCGTACCCGCGATCACCGCAATCCGCTTGCCGCCGAGATCGGTGAAGGCTTTCGCGCCCGTCTCGTTACGCACCAGGATGCCGGTGCTGTCGACGAAGATGAAGCTCGAGAAATCCACGAGCTCCATCCGCGCAAGCGTCGCGGTGCTCGCGCCGCATTCCATGTCGACCTGCTTCTTCTGCACCATGTCGAAGCGGTTCTGCGCGGTGGCGGGCGTCCAGACGACCTTCAGCCCCGGGGTCTTCAGCTGCTGCTCTAGGCTTGCTACGACTCTCTTGCACAGATCCACCGTGTAGCCGGTCGGCTGGCTCTTGTCGTCGTGGAACGAGAACGGAAGCGCGTCGGTCCGGTAGGCGATGGTGATGGTCTTGCTGTCGCGGATCTTCTTCAGCGCACCGTCGGGCGCCTGGGCGTGAACGAGCGCGGGCGCGACGAGGACGGCAACTGCCAGTGCGAAACGGATCATGGGGGGTCTCCCTGCGGAACGGAGGCGGAAGGATACTCTTCCGCAACCGCAGCGTCAGCCGCGCGCATCCCGCCGCAGCGGCTGCGCCTCGGCGCGCGAAACGACCTCCACCTTCAGCGGCCCGGCGGCATCGAGGTGCACGTCGCGCTGCGGGTACGGGACGGCGATGCCTGCATCGCTGAGCGCCTTCTCGATCATGTAGCGGAGATCGCTCGCGATCTGCCCCCCGTCGGCGCCCTTCGCATAGTCGATCCAGTACTCGAGCACGAAGACGAGCGCGTCGGCGCCGAAGTCCTCGAAAATCACCCGCGGCGGCGGCGCCTCGAGCACCTGCCCGTGCCGCTCGGCCTGCGCGAGCAGCGCGTCCGACACCTTCCGCGTGTTCGAGCCGTAGGCGACGCGGATCTTCACCGACCGGCGCACCTCGCTCGAAGTGTGCGTCCAGTTGGTGACATTGCTCTCGACTAGCGCCGAGTTCGGCACCAGGGTCTCGATCCCGTCGCCGGTGCGGATGGTCGAGGAGCGGATGCTGATATTGGTCACCGTGCCGACGGTCTCGCCGATCTGCACCAGGTCGCCGATCTTCAGCGGCCGCTCGATGAGCAGCATGATCCCGCTCATCAGGTTTTTCAGCAGGTTTTGGGCGCCGAACCCGAACGCGATCGCGAGCGCGCCGCCGAGGAACGCGAACACCGTGAGCGGGATCTTGACGAGATCGAGCGCGAGCACGAACAGCACCGCGACCAGCATGACCTCGAGCCAGCGTCGGGCGATGCGCGCGACTGTCGGGTCGGCGTGGAACCGCGTCACGAACTGCCGCTCGAGCCGCCGCACGAACCACGACACCAGGAGGTAGCCGAGGACGAGCACCACGATCGCGCCGATGCTCTTGCCGACGGTGACGCTGCGCGTGGCGGTGATCTTGCGGCCGTCGACCTCGAGCGTGTCCTCGGCGGTGAAGAGCTCGAAATTCCAGACCTTCCGCGCCAACTGGGTGCTGTCGAACCAGACGTCGGTGAGGTAGGCTTGTAGCGGCCGCGCGTGCCGGCCGTAGTCGAACTCGGCCTTCCAGCGCTCGAGCGAAGCCTGCTGGCGGTCGATCGCGCGGAGCGCCCGTTCGTAGATCGCGAGCCGCTCGCGGAAGGCGTCGGCGAGATCGCGCGCGGCATTGCGATCGTCGACGACGATCGCATCGGCGAACCGTGCCTCCTGCTCCCGGACCTGTCCGCGCGCGAGCGACGCTTCGCGCTGCGCGAACTGTCGCCACGTCTGAACGCGCTTGAGCATCGTGTCGACGCGGATGTAGGTCTCGCGCAGCGTAGTGCCGTCCTTCTCGTTGACGAGTTGGTAGCGGTATTCCCAGATCGCCCGGTCGGTGGCGAGACCGTCGGCGAGCGCCCGGGTGACGTCATAGTCGAGGCTCGCGTTCTCGGCCTGGACGCGCGCGAGCGTCGCAGCGCGCTCGAGCTGCAGACGCTGCCGCGCCGCCGCCTCGGGCGACTCGCCGGCGCGCCACGGCGCGTCGCGCGCCGTGGCGCGCTCGGTCTGCGCTCTGGCGAGCGCATCGCGCCGCTCGGTGTTCCGCGCGTGCGCGTCGGCGAGCTCGCGCGCGAGCACGGCCTTCTGCCCTTCGAGCTGCGCGAGGACCCGGTCGAGATCCGCGCGCGGAAAGCTGATCGATTTCGACGCCTCGGCCACCTGCCGCTCGGCGAACTCGAGCTCGGCGCGCTGCTCGGCGAGTTGCTCGCGCACGACCTCGACCCGCGAGTCGAGGCTGGCGAGCGCCGCGCCGTAAGCGCGCACGCGCAGTGTGGCGAGATCCTTCGTCCAGGCGCGACGCGCGACCTCGGCGCCGTTCGCCGACTCGCTCGCCCGCTCCTCGGCCAGCCGCAGCCGGCTTCCGGCTTCTTTGAGTCGCGTGCGCCATGCCTCCAGCTCCTCGTTGACGAGCGCGAGCTTGGCCTCGGATGCATTGACTTGCTGCGCCGCGGTCTGCGCGGCTTCGCGGAGGCTGTCTACGAGCGCGAGCGGATGCGGCCCGGTCCCGAAGCCGGGCCAGCTCTTCACCTTGGCGTCGAGCGCCGCACGCTGCCGCTGCACCGCCGCCAACGCCTCGCGCATGTCGAGCTGCTGCTCCAGGCTGCGGACCAAGAGCTCGAGCATCGAGCGGCGCTCGATCGCGTCCTCCGGCGCGATGCCGAACGGCGCGCTCGGCGCGCTGTCCGTCACGTCGCGATCGAGCTCCGCTTGCGCGGCGGCGAGCTTGGCCTTGACGTCGGGCGCTGGCGCCGTCGCGGGTGCGGGCGTCGCCTTCTGCGGCCCGCCGGTGCCCAGACTGACGCCCGGAAACTGCTGTGCAGGCGCCGCGACGCAGAGCACGGTGAGGAGAACTAGCGTTGCGAGGGTGCGGATCAAGGTTGCCGCGGCGGGGACAGGAGATCGGTAACATACCCCATCCTTCCAAGCGACGAGCGGCAGCTCCGCAAGCTCCCCATGAGAAACGTCTTCGCCGTCTTGTGCGCCGCGCTCGCGTTCGCATGGAGCGTATCCGCGCAATCCCCTTATCCCTCGAAACCCATCCGACTCATCATCCCGTTCCCACCTGGCGGCAGCGCGGACACGATCGGACGTCTGCTCGCGCAAGAGATGTCGAAGAGCCTCGGCCAACCCGTGGTCGCCGAGAACCGCCCCGGCGCCGGCGGCAATATCGGCGTCGACGTCGTAGCGAAGAGCGCGCCCGACGGCTACACCTTCGGCCTCGCCGCGGCCGGGGCGCTCGCGATCAATCAGCACCTGATGGGCAAGCTGCCCTACGATCCGGTCAAGGATCTCGCGCCGGTTTCGAAACTCGCCGATATTCCGATCGTCGTCGTCGTGGCGAACTCGACGCCCGCCGGCTCGGTGCGCGAGCTGATCGACGCGGCGAAGGCGAAGCCGGGCGCGCTCGGGTTCGCGTCCGCCGGCAACGGCACAGCAATGCATCTCTCCGGCGAATTGTTCAAGCTGATGGCCGGCGTCGACATGACCCATGTGCCGTACAAGGGGAGCGGACCCGCAGTGACCGATCTCGTCTCGGGGCAGGTACCGGTCGGGTTCGTCGACCTCGTATCCGCGCTTCCGCAGATCCGAGCCGGCCGCGTGAAGGGCCTCGCCGTAGCGAGCGGCAAGCGCACCATCACGGCGCCCGACATCCCGACCGTCGCCGAGGCGGGTGTGCCGGGCTTCGATGCGGTCGGGTGGTTCGGCGTCGTCGCGCCGGCCGGCACGCCGGGCGACATCGTCGCGAAGCTGAACGCCGAGACGGTGCGGATCATGGCGCTGCCGGAAGTGCGCGAGCGTGCGCTCGCCACGGGCGCGGAGCCGTCGACCAATAGTCCTGAAGAGTTCGCCGTCTTCATCGCCGCCGAGATCCCGAAGTGGGAGCGCGTGGTGAAGGCCTCGGGCGCGAAAGCGAACTGACCCGGCGCTAACACTAGCCGCTCCGCTTGACAGGGGCGCAAACGCCCAAGGAAGGAGAAGTCATGGTGCCCGTAATCGACGTCCACACCCACATGCTCAGCCACGAATGGGTCAAGCTCCTCGAGAGCCACGGCGGACCGCGCTACACGCTCGCCGAGGTACGGGGCGGCTTGCGCGCGATTCATCTCGACGGCGCGCCGTTCATGACCCCCGTGCCGGGCATGTTCGACTGGGACCTGCGCGTGACGAACATGAGCAAAGCGCGCGTGGACATCGCCGTCGTCTCGCTCACGTGCCCGAACGTCTTCTGGGGCAGCGCCGAGACCAGCCTCAAGGCGGCGCGCCAAATGAACGACGAGTTCGCGAAGGCGCAGACCGCCCATCCCGAGCGTATCCGCTGGTTCTGCTCGCTCCCGTGGCAGCACGCCGGGCTCGCGGTCGAGGAGCTCAAACGCGCCACGGCGGCCGGCGCGATCGGCGTGATGGTGCTCGCGAACATCGGCGGCAAGCCGCTTACCGATCCGGCGTTCGAGCCGGTGTGGCGCGCGATCGACGCGAAAGGCCTGCCGGTGCTGGTCCATCCGTCCGCGCCGCCGGGCGTCGGCGAGATGGCCATGCACGAGTTCCAGCTCACCGCGCCGATCGGCTTTACCTTCGACACCTCGCTCGCCGTCTCGCGCTGCATCCTCGACGGTTTCTTCGACCGCTTCCCGAACCTGAAGCTGATCGCGTCGCACGGCGCGGGCGCGCTGCCCTATCTCATCGGGCGGCTCGACATCTGCTGGGACAACATCCCCGCCACCCGCGCGAAGACGGGGGAGCGGCCGTCGAACTACATGCGCCGCATCTACGCCGACACCGTGGTATTCGCGCAGGACGCGCTCGAGATGTGCATCCGCGTCTGCGGTACGGACAACGTGCTCTACGGCTCGGATTACCCGCACACCATCGGCGACATGGCGGGCTGCCTCGCGCGGGTCGATCGTCTGGCGGGCGACGTGCGGGACAAGGTGCGCGGGCTCAACGCCCGGCGGATCTTCGGGCTGTGAACTTCGCGGGGAACTGGCTATCCTAAGGGCCGTGCTCCGACTGACCCGCTTCCGGAAGCGCTTGACCGCGATCGCCTCGATCGCGTCGCTTGCGTTCGCGCAAGCGGTGGTGGCGATGCATGCTTGCATGCTGGCCGCCCCTGCCGCCGCGGCGGTGGAGATGCCCTGCCACGACGCGCCCCCGGCCCCGGACGCGCTTTGCAAAGCGCACTGCCAGGCGGACGAGCAGACGGTCGACCAGGCCAAGCCGCTCGCCGCCGCGGACGTGGCGCAGCCGCTCGTTGCGGTGATCGCATTCGAGGTCGGCGCGCCCGCGCCCCGGGCAGTCCGCGCAGAGCCCGTGCTCGCGCACGCCTCGTCCCCGCCGCTTCCCATCCTGTACCGCCGCCTCCGCAACTAGCCTCCGCAAGAATCCCGGCCGCGCTCCTTTCGCGGCCGCATCGAGGATTCTCTTCACGCGGAGGTTTCATGTCGTCTTTCGTTCGTCTTCGCACCCGCGCGTTCGCCGCGGGCGCGCTCCTCGCCGCCTCATCGGCGGCGTTCGCGCAGACCGGTGCGCTCTCGCTCGTCGAAGCGGTCCGGATCGCCGAAACGCGCTCGGCCAGGGTCGCCGCGCAGTCGGCGAGCGTCAACGCCGCCGGCGAGCTCGCAGCGCGCGCCGCCGAGCTGCCGGATCCCAAGCTCGTGCTCGGCATCGAGAACCTGCCGGTCAGCGGCACCGAGGCCTGGCGCACCGACCAGGATTCGATGACGATGAAGCGGATCGGCATCGAACAGGGCTTTCCGAACCCCGGCAAGCGCCGCGCGCTGGGCGCTCGCGCACAAGCTGAAGAGCGGTTCGAAGCGGCCGGGCTCGCCGCCAGCCGGCTCCAGGTCCGCCGCGACGTGACGACCGCCTGGTTCGATCTCTACTACGCGCACGAGGAGCACGCCGCTCTCGTCGCCCTCGTGCGCGAGACCGAGCTCGAGGCGGAGACGGCGACCGCCGCGGTCGCCGGCGGGCGACTCGGGCCGGCGGAGGCCCTCGCCGCCCGCGCCGCGATCGAGCAGGCGATGGACCGGCTGGCAATGCACGAACGCGCGATCGAGCGCGCGCGGATCGCGCTTGCGCAGCTCGTGGGCGAGGCTGCGGCGCGCCCGCTCGGCACCGCGCCGAATACGGCCGAGCTGCCGTTGCCGCCGCATCAGCTCCTCGCCCGGATCGGCTCGCATCCGACGGTGCAGGTGAGCGAGCGGCAGGCGTCGCTCGCGCAGGCTGATCTCTCGCTCGCCGGCAGCACCAAGACGCCCGACTGGTCGCTCATCGTGTCGTACGGCCAGCGCAGCCCCGCATTCTCGAACATGGTCAGCGTCCTCGTCGCGATCGACCTGCCGATCGCCGCGGAGCGCCGGCAGGATCGCGACATCGCGGCGAAGCGGGCGCTCGTCGAGCGTGCGCGCAATACCGCCGAGGACATGCGGCGCGCGGCCGAGGCCGAGGCGCGCGGCTTCGTCGCCGACTGGGAGACCGCCGCCGCCCGCGTCGCGCGCTACGGCCGGACGATCCTGCCGCTCGCGCGCGAACGCGTCGAGCTCGCACTCGCCGGCTATCGCGGTGGCCGCGGCACGTTGACCGGCGTGCTCGAAGCGCGCCGCGCCGAGGCCGAGGCGCGGATGAGCCTCGCGCAGGCGCTCGCCGAGCGGGCGCGAGCCTGGTCTGCGATCAACTACCTGCTGCTCGAGGAGGGCAAGTCGTGAGCCGCGTTCTGTGCGCCGCCCTGGCGATTGCCGTGCTCGGCCTCGTCGCCGCCGGCGGCTACTGGTTCGGAAGCTCGCGCTCCCACACGCCGTCGCCGGGATCGCCGGCCGCCGCGCCGCAGCCCGACCGCAAGGTGCTGTACTGGTACGACCCGATGTTCCCGCAACAGAAGTTCGAGAAGCCCGGCAAGTCGCCCTTCATGGACATGATGCTGGTGCCGAAGTACGGCGACGAGGGCAGTGAGGAAGGGACGGTCAGCATCAGCCCGAGAGTCGTGCAGAACCTCGGCGTCCGCACCGCCGAGGCCAGGCCGGGATCGCTCGCATCCAGGCTCACCGCGGTCGGCAACGTCGACTGGAACGAGCGCTCCGTCGCCCTCGTCCAGCCGCGGACGAACGGCTTCATCGAGCGGCTCTACGTGCGCGCGCCGCTCGACCCGGTGCGCGCCGGGGATCCGCTCGTGGAGATCCTGTTTCCAGAGTGGGCGGGCGCGCAAGCCGAGTACCTCGCGGTGCGGCGCCTCACCGGGTCCGACGTGGAACCGCTCCAGCGCGCCGCGCGCGAGCGGCTCTTGCTCCTCGGCATGACGGAAGAGCAGGTCGCGGCCGTCGAGCGCGACGGCAAAGCGCAGGCGCGCGTGACGCTCCGCGCACCGGTATCCGGCATCGTCGCGGAACTGGGCGCACGCGAGGGGATGACCGTGACCGCCGGCACGACGCTCTTCCGCATCGCGGCCCTGAGCACCGTGTGGGTGGTCGCCGAGGTCCCGGAGGCGCAAGCCGGGATGCTCGTCCCCGGCGAGCGCGCCGAGGCGCGGGTGCCGGCATATCCCGACGACGTGTTCACCGGACGGGTGAGCGCGATCCTCCCGGACGTCAACACGGTCACGCGCACGGTGCGTGCACGCATCGAGGTGGCGAACCCGGCGGGCAAGCTGAAGCCCGGGATGTACGCGACGGTCACGCTCGGCGGACGCGACCGGGCCGCGCTCCTCGTTCCGGCCGAAGCGGTGATCCGCACCGGCGAGCGCGACGTCGTCATCCTCGCCGCGGGCGAGGGCAGGTTCCGCGCGATCGACGTCGAGGTGGGCATGGAGTCCGGCGCCGATGCCGAAATTCGCAAGGGGCTGAATGCCGGCGATAGGGTAGTCGTTTCCGGACAGTTCCTGATCGATTCCGAGGCCAGCCTGCGCACGACGCTCGCGCGGCTAGAAAACACCGGCGCCGAAGCGTCCGGGCCGGTCCACAAGGCCGAGGGCGTGCTCGTGAGCGGCGACGATAAGTCTCTGCTCATCCAGCACGGGCCGGTCCCGAGCGCGCAGATGGGGGCGATGACGATGGAGTTCGCCGCGCCGAAGTCGGGGCTGCCGGCGGGTGTGAAGGCGGGCGATCGCATCCGCTTCGACTTCACGATGAAGGACGGCGAGTTCCAGGCGACCAGGGTTGAGCCGCTGAGTCGGGCGGGAAAACCATGATCGAACAGACGATCCGCTGGTCGATTGCGAACCGCTTCCTGGTTCTCATGACGACCGTGATCGTTGCGGCCTGGGGCGTCTACGCGGCGCTGAAGACGCCGCTCGACGCGATCCCCGATCTCTCCGACGTGCAGGTGATCATCCGCACGCCGTTCCCCGGCCAGGCGCCGCGCATCGTCGAGGACCAGGTCACCTATCCGCTCACGACGACGATGCTCTCGGTGCCCGGCGCGAAAACGGTGCGCGGCTACTCGTTCTTCGGCGACTCGTTCGTCTACATCCTGTTCGAGGACGGCACCGACCCGTACTGGGCGCGCTCGCGCGTCCTCGAGTATCTCAACCAGGTGCAGTCGCGGCTGCCGGCGCAGGCGAAGCCGGCGCTGGGACCCGACGCAACCGGGGTCGGCTGGATCTACCAGTACGCACTCGTCGACCGCTCGGGCCGGCACGATCTCGGCGAGCTGCGCGCAATCCAGGACTGGTTCCTGAAGTTCGAGCTGAAAGCGCTGCCGAACGTCGCGGAGGTGGCGTCGATCGGCGGCATGGTGCGGCAATATCAGATCGTCCTCGACCCGGATCGTCTCCGCGCCTACGGCATCCCCCATTCGAAGGTGATCGCCGCGATCCAGGGCGCGAACCGCGAGGCGGGTGGCTCGATCGTCGAGCTCGCGGAGGCCGAGTACATGGTGCGCGCGAGCGGCTATCTGAAGACGCTCGACGATTTCCGCGGGATCCCGCTCGTCACCGGGAAGGGCGGGGTGCCGGTCACCCTCAATGAAGTGGCGCGGGTGCAGGTCGGCCCCGAGATGCGGCGCGGCATCGCCGAGCTCGACGGCGAGGGCGAAGTCGCCGGCGGCGTGATCGTGATGCGCGCCGGCAAGAATGCGCTCGACACGATAAGTGCGGTGAAGGCGAAGCTCGACGAGCTGGCGAAGAGCCTCCCGCCCGGCGTCGAGATCGTCGCGACCTACGATCGCTCCGGCCTGATCGAGCGTGCGGTGCGGCACCTGCGCGACAAGCTCGTCGAGGAGTTTGTCGTCGTCGCGCTCGTCTGCGCCGTCTTCCTTCTCCATCTGCGCTCGGCGTTGGTTGCGATCGTGACGCTGCCGCTCGGCGTGCTCGTCGCGTTCATCGTCATGCACTACCAGGGCGTGAACGCCAACATCATGTCGCTCGGGGGCATCGCGATCGCGATCGGCGCGATGGTCGACGCGGCGGTGGTGATGATCGAGAACGCGCACAAGAAACTCGAGCAGTGGCAGCATGCGCACCCCGGCCTGCGCATCGAAACCGAGGAGCGCTGGCGCGTGATCGGCGACGCCGCCGTGGAGGTGGGGCCGGCGCTCTTCTTCTCGCTCGTCATCATCACGCTCTCGTTCGTGCCGGTGTTCGCGCTGGAAGCACAGGAGGGACGCTTGTTCGCGCCGCTCGCCTACACCAAGACCTACGCGATGGCCGCATCGGCCGGGCTCGCGGTCACCCTTATCCCGGTGCTGATGGGCTATCTCCTCCGCGGGCGGATTCCCGCGGAGCGCGCGAATCCGCTCAGTCGCTGCCTGATCGCGGTCTACCGGCCGCTGCTCGCGCGCGCGCTGTGCTGGCCGAAAGCGACGCTGCTCGTCGCGGCGCTCGTGCTCGCCGCGACTTACGTGCCGATCTCGGGGCTCGGCGGCGAGTTCCTGCCGCCGCTCTACGAGGGCGACCTGCTCTACATGCCCTCGGCGCTGCCCGGCATCTCGCCGTCGAAGGCGGCGGAGCTCTTGCAGCAGACCGATCGCCTCATCGCCACCGTCCCCGAAGTGAAGCGCGTGTTCGGCAAGGTCGGGCGCGCCGACAGCGCAACCGACCCGGCGCCGCTCGAGATGCTGGAGACCACGGTCCAGCTCAAGCCGCGCGACGAATGGCGGCCCGGCATGACGCCGGAGAAGCTGGTCGAGGAGCTCGACCGTCTCGTCCGGCTGCCCGGCCTGGCGAACATCTGGGTGCCCCCGATCCGCAACCGCATCGACATGCTCGCGACCGGCATCAAGAGCCCGCTCGGGATCAAGGTGTCGGGCAACGACCTCGCCGAGATCGACCGCGCCGCGGCCGAGATCGAGCGCGTGGTGAAGAACGTTCGCGGCGTTACATCGGCGCTCGCCGAGAGAGTCACCGGCGGGCGCTATATCGACGTGCGGATCGACCGCGCGGCCGCCGCGCGCTACGGCCTCAACATCGCCGACGTGCAGTCGCTCGTGTCGGCGGCGGTCGGCGGCGAGAACATCGGCGAGACGATCGAGGGGCGGCGACGCTTTCCGATCAACGTGCGCTATCCGCGCGAGCTGCGCGACTCGCTCGGGAAGCTCCGAACGCTCCCGATCGTCACCGACGCCGGCGCGCAGATCCCGCTCTCGGCGGTGGCGGCGATCGCGATCAGCGACGGGCCGCCGCTCCTTCGGAGCGAGAACGCGCGGCTCTCCGGGTGGATCTATGTCGACATTCGCGGGCGCGATCTCGTGTCGGTGGTGCGCGATGCGCAAGCCGCGGTCGCGGCCGGCGTGAAACTGCCGCCGGGCGTCTCGCTGCAATGGTCGGGGCAGTTCGAGTTCCTCGAGCGCGCGGTGAAGCGACTCGAAGTCGTGATCCCGTTCACGCTGGCGATCGTGTTCGTGCTGCTCTACCTCGCATTCCGGCGCTTCGACGAAGCGGCGCTGCTGATGGCCACGCTGCCGTTCGCGGTCGTCGGCGGGTTCTGGTACGTGTGGGCGCTCGGCCACAACCTCTCGGTCGCGAGCGCGATCGGGTTCATCGCGCTCGCCGGCGTCGCCGCCGAGTTCGGCGTGGTGATGCTGATCTACATCAAGCAGGCGCTCGCGCGCCGGCTCGAGGCGGGCGCGCCGGCGGACGAGGCGACGCTCCTGGAGGCGATCGACGAGGGCGCGGTGCAGCGCGTCCGGCCGAAGGCGATGACGGTGGCGGTGATCCTCGCCGGCCTTGCGCCGATCATGTGGTCGCAGGGCACAGGCGCCGAGGTGATGCAGCGGATCGCGGCGCCGATGATCGGCGGGATGATCACGGCGCCGCTGCTGTCGATGCTGGTGATACCGGCGGCGTACTACCTCATGCGTCGAGCGGGGGAGGGAGGCATCGACCGCGCTAGTCGGCCTGATCTCCCGCCAGCGGGTCGGGCCCGACGTAGACGTTGACCGGCTGCGCGACCACCCCCGGCGGCGCAATCTCGCTCAGCGGGATCACGCTGCGGGCGCCGTTGAATTGCCACGTGAACGCCTCGTCGCGTCCGGAGGCCGCGTGCACCACGAACTTGACGATCTGGTTCTCGTCCACGTTCACGAAGCGCGTCGAGGGGCCGATGTCGACGACTCTATCGACCCTGCCCTCCTTCACCGGACTGCCCAGCCAGTCCTGCGAGCTCGGGGACGCGGCGAGCGCGTCGGCGAAGTAGAGCGCGGAGGTGGCGAGCACCGCGGCGGCGGCGAGCGGACGCAGGACGTTTGTCATGAGCGATCTCCTGTCGAAGTAGGGAAGTTGGGGCTTGCTGCCGGTGAACCGACAGTGCGGGCGATCTTGCGCGACCGCCGCGGACGCGACGGTGACTGGCCGATTACGATTCCGTAATCGCCCCGCGCGGGAAGAGCATGCGGAAGGTCGTCAGCGCGCCGGGCTCGCTCCGCGCCTCGATGCCGCCGCCGTGCAGCTCGACGATCGATTTCACGATCGCGAGCCCGAGGCCGGAGCCCCTGGAAGAGTCGGGCCGCGAGGCATCGGCGCGGAAGAACCGGTCGAACACCCGCGGCAGGAGTTGCGGCGGGATGCCCGGCCCGGGGTTCGAGACCGCCACCTCGGCGGCGCCGTCGCTCGCCGCGCCGAGCGCGACCGTGATCTCGCTGCCCGGCGGGCTGTGCGCGATCGCGTTCGAGACCAGGTTCGCGATCGCGCGGCGGAAGAGCGTCGCATCGGCGCGGAGCCGGAGGTCGCCGACGCGGCGGATGCCGACGCCGGCTTCCGACGCGAGACTTTCGTAATACTCGATCAGCCGATCCACCTCGGCGCCGGCATCGACCGGCCGCAGATCCAGGGACGCCTGCACGTCGTCGCTGCGAGCGAGGAAGAGCATCCCTTCGATCATCCGGTTGATGCGCTCGAGCTCCTCGACGTTCGAGGCGAGCACCGCCTCGTATTCCGCCGCGCTGCGCGGGCGGTGCAGCGCGACCTGGGCCTCGCCGAGGAGATTGCCGATGGGCGTGCGGAGATCGTGGGCGAGATCGGCGGAGAACCGGGACAGCCGGCGGAACGAGTCTTCCAGCCGCTGCAGCGTGCGGTTGAACGCGCCGGCCAGCTCCCGCAACTCGGCCGGCACGCCATCGGCCGGCAGCCGCTCGTCGAGGCGGCTCGCGGAGATGGTGCCGGCGCGCCGCGCGAGCGAACGGAGCGGCGCGAGCCCCGTGCGCGCGACTAGCGCGCCGAGCAGCCCCGCCGCGAGCGCTGCGATCGCCACCGCGATGAGGATCCGCTCGCGGTAGCGCTGCACGATCTCCGCGCGGTGCGTGACGTCGAGCGCGATCACCACGTTCACCGGCGTCTGCGCGGCGTCGCCAAGCCGGGTCCACTCCGACAGCACGCGCAGCCGGCGCCCGTCGCGCGCGGCGATCTGAGTGCGCTCGCCCCGGAATTCGGGGACGGCTTCGGCCGGTCCGGCGATCGCGAGCGCCGCGCCCGCCCCGGCGCCGGTCGACGCGATGAGCCGCCCGTCCGCTTCCCGCAGCGCGAGCGACAGGAGCTCGTTGCCGTCGACCGCGTCCATGAACCGGTGCGGCTTGCCGCGCAGCTCCTCGAGCGAACGGGTGCGCTCGAGGTTTCGCCGCAGCAGCGGGAGCTTGCTCGCGAGCTCGCGCGCGTCATCGGCCGCGAGCTGCTCCGCGAGCGCATGGTCGAGGTAGAACCCGGTTCCGGCGAGCACGATCCCGGCCACCGCGACGAAGCCCGCGACGAGGCGCGCGCCGATCGACAGGCGGCCGATGCGCTCAGTCGCGCTCTTCAAGCACGTACCCCATGCCGCGGACGGTGTGGATCAGCTTGCGCGGATACGGATCATCGACCTTCGCCCGCAGCCGCCGGATCGCGACCTCGACGACGTTGGTGTCGGTGTCGAAGTTGATGTCCCACACCTGCGAGGCGATGAAGGTCCGCGAGAGCACTTCGCCCTGGCGCCGCACCAGGAGCGACAGGAGTGCGAATTCCTGGTTGGTCAGATCGATCCGGTCCGCGCTCCGCCGCGCGCGGCGCCGCAGGACGTCGAGCTCCAGGTCGGCGAGCCGCAGCCCTTCGGGCTCGCGCGTCACGCCCCGGCGGAGGACCGTGCGTACGCGCGCGAGCAGCTCGGCGAACGCGAAGGGCTTCACGAGGTAGTCGTCGGCGCCGAGTTCGAGCCCGCGAACGCGGTCCTCGACCGCATCGCGCGCGGTGAGGAACATCACGGGCGTCGGTTTCTCGCGGCGCAGGGCACGGAGCACCTGCCTGCCGTCCGCGATCGGCAGCATGATGTCGAGTATCACCAGGTCGTACTCGCCGGTCAGCGCGAGATGGAGGCCGTCGGCCCCATCGGCGGCGGTGTCGACGACGTAGCCGCTCTCGCCGAGACCCTTCTGCAGGTACTCGCGGGTCTTGCGCTCGTCCTCGACGATCAGGATGTGCATGGCGTCGATCGGCGATCGTAACGACGCCCCGAGGGGCGCGCCATTACGAATCGGTAATGCTTAGTCCGCCGGCCGGGGCAGGCGTTCCGCTCCGGGCGGCACGTCGCGGCCAGCGCGTGCCGGCGACACCGTTCGATCCGCCGGCGGTTCGCCAACCGGCAGCCCGGCGGCGATCCAGGCGTCGAGACCATCCTTCAGCGGGCGCACGTTCGTGAAGCCGGCGTCGATCAGCCGCTTCGCGACGAGCGCCGCGCTTGCCTCGTTCGGGCAGCTGCAATAGACCACGAATTCCTGCTCCGAGGCGAACTGCAGATGCGCGCGGTCGATCTCCTCGGTCGTGAGTGCGAGCGCGCCGCGGATCCCCGGCTGCTTCTCGCGCGCGAGCGCCGCGCGGACGTCGAGGATGACCGGTGCCGCGCCGGCGTCGATCCGGCGGCGAAGCTCGTCGACCGTGATGCGCGCGAGCTGCAGGCGGCGCAGGAATCGCCAGCGGCGCAGCCACCGGTAGCCGACGTAGGCGACGAGCAGCACCGCGAGCACGCCGCCGGCAATCGCTCCGTGGCGCTCGGCTGCTTCGAGGACGTCGTTGATGCGATTGTGGAAGGCGACACCGAGTGTTAGGGCGAGACCGAAGTAAAGCGCGGCGGCCGCCGCCGAGGCCGCCAGGAACACTGCCGGCCGCAGCCCGACGATGCCGGCGACCGGCGGCGCGACGGTCGAGAGCCCCGGGATGAACTTGCCGAGCACGAGCGCCCAGGCGCCCCACCGCACGATCCTGTCTTCGCTCTGGCGGACGCACGAGTCCGGGGACAGGGAGAGGCGGCACAGGCGCGCGAGCACCGGCGGCCCGAGCCGGATGCCGGCGATGTACCAGACCGCGTCCGCGAGCACCGATGCGACGATCGCGGCGCCGAGCGCTGTCGGCGCCGACAGCACGCCGGCGGCGCTCAGCGCGCCGGCGATCACCAGGGTCGGCAGCGCCGGCACCGGCACGCCGAGCTGCTGCACCAGGACGTTCATGAACACGAGCAGGACGCCGTGCTCGCGCAGTGCCCCGGTCAACGTCTCGATCACGATCCCCGCTTCCCTCCCGCTGCATCGTTCAGCCGCTATGTTACGGCGACACGAACGCTTACATCCGCCCCGCTGCGTGCAAGAGCGTCGTTACAAGTCCCCGGTAGGCTGAGACCGTCTCATCCGTAAGGAGATTGCGATGAACCGACTGCTGAAGAACCTCGCCGCGGCTTCGTTCCTGATAGGCCTGCCTTTAGCCGCCGCCGCGCACGACGACCGCTACCGCGGCGATCGCGACGGTCGCCATTACGACCAACACTACAAGCACCCGCACAAGTACAAGCAGCCGCACGCCCGGAACTACTACCCGACGCCCCCGGTGGTCTACCACCGTCCGGCTCCGCCGCGGGTCGTGGGCTACCCGGTGTACGTGCCGCCGCCGCGTCCCTGGCCGCTGAATCAAGTCGACATCGGGTTCCGGATCTTTTTCTGAGGCGCGGGCGCGGTGAACCAATCGGCCGACGCGCGGTCTCGTCGGGACGAGCCCGAGCATCGCGCCGGACAATCCCCGGCTGGCGCTTCCCCGCGACGGCCGCTTATACTCGGCGCTGCATGAAGCTCTGGTTCCGGAACCTCGTCGCCATCCCTCTGCTCGGCTGGCTGCCGCTCCAGGCGGCCGCGTTGCCCGCGCTGGCGCTGCTCTGCGAGATGGACCCGAGCGCAGTGCACGGCCACGCGGTCGGGCATTCGCACCACGGCGATCACGAGCACGGCGACGGCGGCCACGAGCAAGACGGGGGTTCCTCGTCCGCGGGTCCGCACACCTGCTGCCACCATTTCTTCTCGGCCGCGCTGCCGTCGCTCTCGACGGTCGTCGCCCCGCCGGTGTCCGGCGTCGATCCCACGCCGCTCTTCCACCCCGAGTTCTTCATCCCCGAGCAGCCGCAGCCGCCGCCGCTCGCGCGCCTCGTCTAGCTGAGCCGTCGCCGCTTCCGCGGCGTCCCGTCGTACGTGTTCCGCGTTGCTTCGCGCGCGTTCCTGCGCGGGCGACGCATGCTGGAACGAGGCTTTCGATGTCGATCAGAGTACTTGCCGCCGTGGCGGCGCTGGCGCTGGCCACGACGGCCAGCGCGCAGTCGCGCCCGCGGCCCGACGATCCCGCGGTGAAGACGCCGCCGCCCGCGCAGGCGTCTGCGTTCGAGGGCTACCGGCGGTTCCGGGACGAGCAAATGATGCCCTGGCGCGAGGTGAACGACGAGGTCGGGCGCCTCGGCGGGCACATGGGGCACGTGCAGGACGAGGCCGCGCCAGCGACGCCGGCGCCGTCCGGCCAGGCCGCGCCGCCGCCCGCGCGGCGGGCCGGAGGCGCGGGAGGGCAGAACCATGCGCATTGACCCGCACGCGCCGCGCCTCGTTCCGATCGCGCTCGCGGCCGCGCTCCTCGCCGGTTGCACGACGTTCTCGCCCGACGGCGGCTTCGACGAAGTGCGGAAGCTCACCTCCGAGCGGATCGGTCAGGACGTGCGCTGGCAGCGCACCGACGAGGACGCGCAAACGGCCGCCGCGGAGGTGAGGCAGCTCCTCGCACGGCCGCTCACCGCCGACGACGCGGTGCAGATCGCGCTCCTCAACAACCCCGGACTGCAAGCGTCTTACGCCGAGCTCGGCATCGCCGAGGCCGACGTCGTGCAGTCGGGCCGGATCGGCAACCCGCGGTTTGCATACCTCCGCACCAAGCACGGCGACGAGCGCAAGCTCGAATGGGCCCTCACCTTTCCAATCTTCGACCTCATCACGATGCCCTTCAAGATGAACATCGCGGGGCGGCAGTTCGAACGCGCGCAGGTCGAAGCGGCGCGCAGCGCCCTCGACGTCGCGATCGAGACCCGGAAGGCCTGGGTCGGCGCGGTCGCCGCCGAGGAGACGGTCCGCTACATGGAGCAGGTGCGGGAGACGGCCGAAGCGAGCGCGGAGCTCGCGCGGCGCATGGCGCTCGCGGGCAACTTCCCGCGGCTCACGCAGATGCGCGAGCAGGTGTTCTACGCCGAGACGGTGGCGCAGCTCGCGCGCGCGCTGCAGGCCGCGGTCGCGGAGCGCGAGCGGCTCGTACGGCTGATGGGGTTGTTCGGCGAGGACGTCAGCTTCAGGCTGCCCGAGCGCCTGCCGGATCCGCCGGCTTCGCTGCCCGAGCGCGGCGACGTCGAGTCGGTCGCGATCGCGCAGCGCCTCGACATCCGCGCCGCCAAGCGCGACACCGAGGGGCTCGCCGAGTCGCTCGGCCTCACGAAGACGACGCGCTTCATCAACGCGCTCGAGATCGGCCCGGCGCGCACCAAGGAGGACCCCGAGCCGTGGAAGAACGGGTTCGAGCTCTCGCTCGAGATCCCGCTCTTCGACTGGGGCGGCGCGAAGGTCGCGAAGGCCGAGGCGATCTATATGCAGTCGGTGAGCCGCGTCGCCGAGACGGCGGTCAACGCGCGCTCGCAGGTCCGCGAATCGTATTCCGCTTATCGGACCGCCTATGAAACGGCGCGTCACTACCGCGAGGAGATCGTGCCGTTGCGGAAGAAGATCTCGGAGGAGCAGCTGCTCCGCTACAACGGCATGCTGATCAGCGTGTTCGAGCTGCTCGCGGATGCGCGCGAGCAGGTCGCGAGCGTGAATGCGGCGATCGAGTCGCTGCGCGAGTTCTGGACCGCGGAGGCCAATCTGCAGGCGGCGCTGAACGGCGCCGGCTCGTCGCGCACCGGCGGCGAAGCGAAAGCGGCGGCGATGCCCGCGTCGGGCGCGCGCGCCGGACATTGAAGGACGAGGTGAGACGATGAACACGAGACGAAACTTCCTCAAGGGCGGCGCGGCCGCGGCGCTCGGCGCCGCGATGGTGAGCCGTGCCCAGGCGGCCTCGCTCCCCGAGGCGCCGATCCAGAAGAGCTCGGCGACCCAGGCGCCGCTCGCGCCGCCGAACGGGCGGCCGTACAACCCCGTCGTCACGCTGAACGGCTGGAGCCTGCCGTGGCGGATGAGCAACGGGTGGAAGGAGTTCCACCTGATCGCCGAGCCGGTGGTGCGCGAGATGGCGCCCGGCATGAAGGCGAATCTCTGGGGCTACAACGGCCAGTCGCCCGGCCCGACGATCGAGTGCGTGGAGGGCGACAAGCTGCGCATCTTCGTCACCAACAAGCTCCCCGAGCACACCACGATCCACTGGCACGGCATCCTGCTGCCGAACGGCATGGACGGCGTGGGCGGGCTCAACCAGCCGCAGATCCCGGTCGGGAAGACCTTCGTCTACGAGTTCACGCTGACGAAGTCCGGCACCTTCATGTACCACCCACACGCCGACGAGATGGTGCAGATGGCGATGGGCATGATGGGCTTCATCGTCGTGCACCCGAAAGACCCGGGGTTCATGCGCGTCGACCGCGATTTCTGCTTCCTCATCAACGCGTACGATATCGCTCCGGGGAGCTACACGCCTAAGGTCAACACCATGCTCGACTTCAACCTGTGGAGCTGGAACAGCCGGGTGTTCCCGGGCATCGATCACCTCGCCGTCCGCAAGGACGACCGGGTGCGCATCCGCATGGGCAACCTCACGATGACCAATCACCCGATCCACCTGCACGGCTACGAGTTCGAGGTCGCCGGTACCGACGGCGGCTGGGTGCCGAAGGCGGCGCGCTGGCCGGAGGTGACGGTCGACATGGCGATCGGCCAGATGCGCTCGATCGAGTTCGTGGCCAACGCGCCCGGCGACTGGGCGTTCCACTGCCACAAGTCGCACCACACCATGAACGCGATGGGCCACAAGGTGCCGACGATGATCGGCGTCGATCACCGCGGGGTCGCGGCGAAGATCCGGAATCTCGTGCCGGAGTACATGGTGATGGGCGAGCGCGGCATGGCCGACATGGGCGAGATGGAGATGCCGCTGCCGGACAACACGCTGCCGATGATGACCGGGACCGGGCCGTTCGGCCCGATCGAGATGGGCGGGATGTTCAGCGTGGTAAAGGTGCGCGAAGGCCTCGCGCGGAACGATTACAAGGACCCGGGCTGGTACAAGCACCCGCCCGGCACCGTCGCCTACGAATGGACGGGAGCGCCGCAGCCGCTCGCGCGCGCGGCGACACCGGGCACCGATCCGAAGGCGCTGACAGTGAAGAGAGGCGGCAGCCATGCGCACCGCTGATCCCCGCCCGCCCGTTGCGGGGACCTTGGTCCTCGCGCTCGCGCTGCTGCTTGCGCCGCTCGCAGCTTTCGCCCACGGCGACGAGCACAAGAGCGCGCGGAAGGCGCAGCCGATGGTCGAGACCGATTTCGGGCGCACCGGCGATCCGAAGCGGGCGACGCGCACCATCCGCATCGACATGAGCGACAGGATGCGCTTCACGCCCGATGCGCTCGAGATCAGGCAGGGCGCCACCATCCGCTTCATCGTGAAGAACGCCGGCAAGACGATGCACGAGCTGGTGATCGGCACGCTGCAGGAGCTCCGGGGCCACGCCGAGGTCATGAGGAAGCATCCAGGGATGGAGCACGACGAGCCCTTCATGGCACACGTCGCCCCCGGGAAGACGGAAGAGATCGTCTGGCAGTTCACGAAGGCGGGCGAGTTCCACTATGGCTGCCTGATCCCTGGCCACTTCGAGGCCGGGATGGTGGGCAGAATCAAGGTCGTTTCGAAATAGGAGCTCGATGATGAGAAAGGTGCTTTTCTCCCTGGCTGCGGCGACGCTCCTCTTCGCCGCCCCCGTCCTCGCCCAGGCGTTCACCGACGGCGAGATCCGGAGAGTCGACAAGGACGCGAAGAAGCTCACGATCAAGCACGGCCCGATCCCGAACCTGAACATGGACTCGATGACGATGGTGTTCCAGGTGAAGGACCCGGCG
Source organism: uncultured beta proteobacterium (assembly GCA_963754305.1). Lineage (GTDB taxonomy): Bacteria > Pseudomonadota > Gammaproteobacteria > Burkholderiales > SG8-39 > DATEDA01. The sequence continues at coordinate 54,780 of CAVWFR010000040.1, forward strand.
ATGCTCGACCAGGTCAAGGCGGGCGACAGGATCAGGTTCCAGGCCGACAAGATCGGCGGCGCCTATACCGTGACGAAGATCGAGGCGGCGAAATGAGGGTGCTCGCGATCCTGCTGCTTGCCGCGACCGCATCAGCGTTCGCGCAATCACCGCCGCCCTACGCCGGGCAACAGTCGCGGCCCGTCAAGGCGCTGTCGGAGGACGAGGTGGCGAGCTACCTCGCCGGTGCCGGCATGGGTTACGCGAAAGCCGCCGAGCTCAACCACTACCCCGGGCCGATGCACACCCTGGAGCTCGCCGACGCGCTCGGCCTGTCACCTGATCAGCGCGCGGCGCTGGCGTCGCTGATGAAGCGGCACAAGGCGGAGGCGCGCGAACTGGGCGCCGAGGTCGTGCGGCTCGAGCGACGGCTCGACGCGCTGTTCGCGCAGCAGAAGGCGGCGGCCGAGCCGGTCGACGCCACGCTCGCCGAGATCGGTGCGGCGCAGGCGCGCTACCGGGGTTCGCATCTGAGGACGCACATCGAGGCGACGAAGCTCCTCACGCCGGACCAGGTTGCGCGGTACGACGCGTTGCGCGGCTACACCGGCGCCGTGCCCGCCGGGCGTTCGGGCGGCCACGGCCAGGGGCACAAGCACTGAGGGATCGGCGCGGTGAGACGAAGCGCCGCGCTTGACCTCGATCAACCCGACCGGCGCTGACCATGGCACTGTAGATCGTCATGATGGGCTCGAGGCGCTTCCGGTTTGCCTTCGCGCTGGCCGCGACGATAGTGTTCGCGGCCGCGCCGGCGGTCCGCGCGTACTGCAGCGTGGAGCTGCCGGCCGCTGCGCCGGCCGCTCCGCCGAGCGCCTCGCCAACCGAAGTCCGGGCTTGGCCCGCGACGGGTCACGACGGCGCCGGGCACGGCGACCCGTGCTGCGACGTTTCTCCCGCGGCGGCGGTCGACGAGAGGGCGTCGCCGAAGGACGCCACGCCGTTCGTCGGGAAGCTTCCCATCCTCTCCTTCATCCTCACGCCCGGCGCGATCGTCGGGCGCCCTGCTCCCGCGTCGCGCCCGACCGGGTACCACCCTCCGCCGCCGGAACCGGCGTTCCGGCGTCTCCCGCGACTTCTGCTCTGAGCCGTTCCTGAACTCGGTACGCCGGTCCCGCTAGACGTTTCGTCTGGCCTTCCGGCGCATCGGAAACGCACCCGCGCGGGCCCGCCCCGAGCGTCGCTCGAAGGCCGACGACCGACCGGATGTTCACTCAACGAAATCGAGGCAATCATGAAACTCACAAAACCGGTGTTCGTATCGTTCCTGCTCGCCGGCGCGCTCGCAAGCGCGCACGCGCAAGCGCCCGCGCCCGCCGACAAATCCGCCAAGCCCGCCCCGTCGATGCCGGGCGGTCCGGGCATGATGGGCATGGACATGCAGAAGATGCAGGAGCAGATGAAGAAGATGCAGGCGCAGATGAACAAGCTGCGCGCGACGACCGATCCGGCGGAGCGGCAGAAGCTCATGCAGGAGCACATGGCGACCATGCAGGAGGCGATGAAGGACATGCGCGGGATGGGCGGGCCGATGATGATGGGCATGGGCGCCGGGATGATGGGCGAGCCCAAAGCGGGGTCCGGTGCCCAGCCGCCAGCGGCCGGCAAGGGGCCGCAAGCGGGACCGCGCGCCCCCGACGAGCGGATGCGCATGATGGAGAGCCGCATGGACATGATGCAGATGATGATGGATCAGATGATGCAGCACGAGGAGATGATGCAGCGCAAGTAGTGGACGCTCGCGCCGCGCCCCTGCTTCGAGTCCTCACTCGTGCAAGGAGATGCTACATGACCGGCAAGTACACTTTCGGCAAACCCGTCGCGATGCGCTTCGCAGGCGCTCGAGCGGGTGACGGCAGAGCTCGCGAAGGAGGGCTTCGGCGTGGTCACCGAGATCGACGTCGCCGCAACGCTGAAGAAGAAGCTCGGCAAGGACATGCCGCCCTACCGGATCCTCGGCGCGTGAAACCCGCAGTTCGCGCATCGCGCGATCGAGGTCGAGCCCCAGATCGGTGCGCTGCTTCCGTGCAACGTGGTGGTCCGCGAGGACAAGTCGGGCGGGACCGTCGTCGAGATCATGGATCCGCAGGCGGTGCTGCAGCTCGTCGATCGGCCCGAGATCGGCGAGATCGCCGCCGAGGTGCGCAAGCCCCTCGAACGGGTGCTCGCCGCCCTGTGATGCGTTCGCGACAGGCTGTCGAAACGGAAGACTGAAATGATGTGGGATGGACCGGACGGATGGAGCTGGGGCTGGATCGGCCTCGGCGTCTTTCACATGGGCTTGTTCTGGATCCTTGTGATCCTCGGCATCGTGGTGCTCGTCAAGTGGCTCGCGAGCAGCGGCGCGTCGCGCACGGGGAGCCGCGCTCTCGACATCCTGAAGGAGCGCTACGCCAAGGGCGAACTGACGCGCGAGCAGTTCGACCAGATGAAGCGCGACGTGGGCGATTAGCGGAGGACTCCCGGATGGGACGCACGTGGGCCTGCGTCGTCCACGCGTCGGGGTGAGCAACTCGATCTCCGCGCCGGTCTCCACCGGGGTTCCGCAGCGGTTCGAGACCTATCCCGGCGACGGCTCAAGCCGCCGCTTTGCGGGGCTGCCGCGGACGGCGCGCCTCCAGCTCCGCAGGCCGGGAGAGCGTCGCGATGATCGGGCACGGGACGCGGCCCTCGGCGTGCGCGCACTCACGCACGAGCGCGTCGAGCACTTTCCTGATCGCCACGAGATCGGCGATCCGCTTCTCGATTTCGCCGAGCCGGCGGGTCGCAAGCTGGCGCGCCCGGACGTGACCGGTGCCGTCGTTGAGCAGGAGCAGCGCCGCGACCTCGTCCAGAGAGAAGCCGAGCGCCTGCGCGCGCTTGATGAACCGCAGCCGCTCGACGTACTCCGGCGGGTAGAGGCGCTGGCCGGCGTCCGGTCTCGGCGGCGTCGCGAGGAGCTTCCGCCGCTGGTAGTAACGTATGGTTTCGACCCCCACGTCCGCGGCGCGGGCGAGGGCGCCGATCTTGAGCGGCGAGCGGATCATTACGGCCTCTTGACTCTGTTCCCGGGTACGGATTCTAGACTTCGGACCAAGTCAGTCTGACCACCGGAGGCAGCCACGGTGCAAACCCACCGACACGATCACGCGGCCCACGATCACGCCGCACACGGGCACGCCGCGCAGGAAGACGCCGCGCACACCCACTGTGCGCACCACGGCCACGCTGCCCGTGCGGCGCCACCCGTGGTGCCCACGGGCGCGAACGTGCAATGGACCTGCCCGATGCATCCGGAAGTCGTCCGCGACGCGCCGGGCAACTGCCCGATCTGCGGCATGGCGCTTGAGCCGCGCACCGTCACACTGGACGCGGTCGAGGACGTCCACCTCGAGGACATCACCCGGCGATTCTGGGTCTGCGCCGGCTTGAGCCTGCCGCTCTTCCTCGTCGCCATGGCCGAGATGATCTGGGGCGCCCAGATCCGCCACGTGGTGAACGAGCGTGTATTCGCCTGGGGGCAGCTCGCGCTGGCGACGCCGGTGGTGTTGTGGGGCGGCTGGCCGTTCTTCGAGCGCGCGTGGGTCAGCTTCCGCACCCTGCGGCTCAACATGTACAGCCTGATCGGCCTCGGCATCGCGGTCGCCTATCTCTTCAGTGTGTTCGCGGTGCTGTTCCCCGGCGCGCTGCCGGAGGCGTTCAAGGCGCACGGATCGGTGCCGCTTTACTTCGAAGCCGCGGCGGTCATCACGACGCTGGTGCTGCTCGGCGAGGTGCTCGAGCTGCGGGCGCGCTCGCAGACCTCGGGCGCGGTGCGCGCGCTGCTCGGCCTCGCGCCGAGCACCGCGATTCGCGTCGACGCCGACGGCACCGAGCGCGAAGTGCCGCTCGCCGAGGTGAAGCCCGGCGACATGTTGCGGGCGCGCCCGGGGGCGAAGATCCCGGTCGACGGCGTCGTGCTCGAGGGGCATTCGGTCGTCGACGAGTCGATGATCACCGGGGAGCCGCTGCCGGTCGAGAAGACCGCGGGCGCGATCGTCACCGCGGGCACGCTGAACCAGACTGGCGCGTTCCTGATGCGTGCGGAGAAGGTCGGCGCCGATACCCTGCTCGCGCAGATCGCGCAACTCGTCGGCGAGGCGGCGCGGTCGCGCGCTCCGATCCAGCGGCTTGCCGATGTCGTGTCGGCGTGGTTCGTTCCCGGGGTGATCGCGGTCGCGGCGCTCGCCGCGGTCGTTTGGGTGCTCGTCGGGCCGGAGCCGCGGCTCGCCAACGCGCTGGTCGTCGCGGTGTCGGTGCTGATCATTGCGTGCCCGTGTGCGCTCGGTCTCGCCACGCCGATCTCCGTGATGGTCGGAGTCGGGCGCGGGGCGCTCGACGGCGTGCTGATCAAGGACGCCGAGGCGCTCGAGATCATGGAGAAGGTCGACACGCTGGTCGTCGACAAGACCGGCACCCTCACCGAAGGCAAGCCCGCGCTGCAACGCGTAGCCGCGGCGCCGGGGTTTGCCGAGGACGAACTGCTCGCGCTCGCCGCGAGCCTCGAGCAGGCGAGCGAGCATCCGCTGGCGGCGGCGATCGTCGCCGGCGCGAAGGCGCGGGGGCTCGCGCTCGCGGCGGTGACCGGTTTCGATTCGGTCACCGGCAAGGGCGTGCGCGGGACGGTGAACGGACGCAGCGTGCTGATCGGCAACGCGCGGTTTCTCGACGAGTCGAGCATTGCTCCCGCCGCGCTCGAGGCGCAGGCCGAGCCGCTCCGCCGCGAGGGCGCGACCGCGATCCTCGTTGCGATCGACGGCAAGCCGGCGGGCGTCGTCGCGGTCGCCGACCCGGTCAAGGCGTCGACGCCCGAGGCGGTCCGGAGCCTGGTCGCGGACGGCGTGAAGATCGTGATGCTCACCGGCGACAGCCGGAACACCGCGCGGGCGGTCGCCGAGCGGCTCGGCATCGCGGATTTCGTCGCCGAGGTACTGCCGCAGGACAAGCATCGCCTGGTGAAGGAGATGCAGGACAGGGGCCGCATCGTGGCGATGGCGGGCGATGGCATCAACGACGCGCCCGCGCTCGCCCAGGCGAACGTCGGCATCGCGATGGGCCACGGCACCGACATCGCGATGCAGAGCGCGCGGATCGTTCTGGTGAAAGGCGATCTGCGCGGCATCGTCAAGGCGCGCATGCTGTCGCGCGCGACCATGCGCAACATCCGCCAGAACCTGTTCTTCGCCTTCGTCTACAACGCGCTCGGCGTGCCGCTCGCCGCGGGCGTCCTTTACCCTGTATTCGGGCTGCTGCTCAGCCCGATGATCGCGAGCGCGGCGATGAGCGTCTCGTCGGTGTCGGTGATCGGGAACGCGTTGCGGTTGCGCGGCGTGAAGCTATGAGGCGGTCGCGAGCGCCGCGCCCAGGGGCCGCCGGTGTACTCTCCCACGATGCGCCGACTGCTCGCCATCCTCCTGCTCCTCGTCGTACCGCTGCAGATCTCGTATGCCGCGGTGACCGGCGCGCTCGGGCATGAGAGCGCCCGTTGCGAGACGAAGCACTTCGGTCACCATCCGCACGATCACGACGCCGGCATAGTCGCGCACGAGAATCAGTCCGACCGCGGCGGCGGCACGTTTCACGACGACTGCGGGTTCTGCCACTTCAACTGCCTGAAGTTCACCACCGCACCGGCGCCGGCGATCCCCGCCAAGCCGCACGACGTCTACCTCCTCACCGAGCCTCTCGCCAGTCCCGCCGTCGTCCTCGACGGCCTCGACCGGCCGCCTCACCCGCGGCACGCCTAGACCGGGCGCCTCCGACGCCCGCTCCCTCCGATCGGGACGGCTTCGCGCTGCGCGCGGGGCCGCGGTCCGCGCGTTTGCACGCATCGAGGACGACGATGAGAGATCGAAGCAGGACATTGCTCGTGGCCGCTACCGCGTGCGTCGCGGCGCTCGCGTTCGCGAACGAACCGGTCGAGCTCACCCTGGGCGAGGCGCGCACGCTCGCGCTCGAGCGCAACCCCGAGCTCGCCGCGGCGGCGAAGGAGCTGCAGGCGACCGAGGGGCCGCTGATCCAGGCGCAGGTGCTGCCGAACCCGGAGCTTGTCGTCGGCGGCGATAACCTCGGCAACTCACGCAAGACCGAGGTCGGCGACCGCGCGGCGGTCGTCGGCTTCGAGCAGCTCGTCGAGCTCGGCGGCAAACGCGCCGCGCGCGTCCGCATCGCCGAGGCGGGCCGGGATCTCGCCGGGTGGGACTACGCGGCGAAGCGCGTCGAGATTCTGGCCGCGGCGTCGCAGCGCTTCGCCGAGGTGCTCGCATCGCAAGCCCGGGTGACGCTCGCGACCGAGTCGGTGCAGCTCGCACGCGACTTCGCCGATGCGGTCGCCAACCGGGTCCAGGCGGGACGGGTGTCGCCGGTCGAGGAGACCCGGGCGCGGCTCACCGTCGCTTCGGCGGAGATCGAGCTGGAGCAGGCGCGGCGCGAGCTCGAGTCAGCGCGCCGCTCGCTCGTCGCGCTGTGGGGCGAGCGCGAGCCGCGCTTCGAGCGTGCGGCCGGCGATCTCGAGCGCGTCGTACCGCTGCCGCCGCGCGAGCGCCTCGCCGAGCGCGCCCTCGCGAACCCGGCGCTGGCGCGCTGGACGAGCGAGGTCGAGCGCCGCAGGGCGAGCGTCGAGGCCGAGCGCGCCAAGGCGGTGCCCGACGTGAAGCTCAGCGCCGGCGTGTCGCGGTTCAGCACGTACAACGACTATGCGTATCTGGTAGGCATCTCGCTGCCGATCCCGGTGTTCGACCAGAACCGCGGCGGCATCCTGGAAGCGAACCGCCGGCTCGACAAGACGGCGGATGAGCGGCGCGCGGCGGAAGCCCGCGTCCTTACCGAGCTTGCGCAGGCCGACCAGCGCCTCGCCGCGATCGCGAACGAGATCGCGACGCTGCGCGCGACACTGCTCCCCGGCGCGCGCAGCGCGTTCGACGCCGCCACGACCGGCTACCAGCTCGGCCGGTTCGGCTTCCTCGACGTGCTCGACGCGCAGCGCACGCTGTTCCAGGTGCGCACGCAGGCGCTGCGCGCGTACGCCGACTATCAGCGCGGCCTGGCGGAGATCGAGGGGCTCATCGGCGGGCCGCTCGACGAGGCCGCGTCCCCGCCCCGGCCGACCCGGAACTGAGCGAGGCACCGACGATGACAAAGACGTCCCTCTGGATCACCGCCGGCCTCGTCGCCGCCGGCATCGCCCTCGGCTGGCTGATCCTCGCCGGCGTCAACCCTTCCGGCACTGCGTCCGATCACGCCCACGGCGGGACCGGCGTCGATCTCGGCGAGGCGGCCGCTGCGAAAGGTCCCCACGGCGGGCGGCTGCTCACCGAGGGCGATTTCGCACTCGAGATCGCCATCTTCGAGCAGGGCGTGCCGCCGGAGATGCGGGTCTACGCCTACGAGAAGGGCAAGCAGGTCGACCCGGCCGAGGTGCAGCTTCAGGTCACGCTCGAGCGCCTCGGCGCGCCGCCCGAGATGATCCGCTTCCAGAGGACGAAAGACTTCCTCCGCGGGGAGCGTGAGATCGCCGAGCCGCATTCGTTCAAGGCGACCGTCGCCGCCCAGCGCAAGGGTGAATCGTTCCTGTGGACCTACGAGCAGGCCGAGGGGCGCGTCGCGATGAGCGACGCGGCGGCGAAGAACGCCGGGATCGAGATCCGGACGGCCGGCCCGGCGAAGATCCGCTCGACGATCGAGCTCCAGGGCGAGATCCAGTTCAACGGCGACGGCGTCGCGCACGTCGTGCCGCGGCTCGCGGGCCTCGTCGCGCGCGTGCCGAAGAATCTCGGCGACGAGGTGAAGCGGGGCGACATCCTCGCCGTGGTCGAGAGCCAGGCGCTCGCCGATCTCAGGAGCGAGCACCTCGCCGCCCGTACGCGGCTCGAGCTCGCGCGCACCACTTTCGAGCGCGAGAAGCGGCTCTGGGAGGGGAAGATCTCCGCCGAGCAGGATTACCTCCAGGCCCGTCAGGCGCTCGCCGAGGCGGAAATCGCAAACCGGAACGCCGCGCAGAAGCTCGCGGCGCTCGGCCTCAACCCGTCGGCCGTGGCGAGCGGCGGAGCCGAAGCGCTGACGCGCTACGACATCCGCACGCCGATCGAAGGCGTCGTGATCGAGAAGCACGTCGTCGTGGGCGAGGCGGTGAAGGAAGACGCGACGATCTTCGTCGTTGCCGATCTCTCCACCGTCTGGGCGGAGATGACGATCTACCCGAAGGATCTGAACGCGGTGCGGCTCGGCCAGCCGGTCACGGTGCGCTCGGCGGAACTGAAAGTGCAGGCCGAGGGCCGCGTCGCCTACGTGGGCTCGCTCGTGGGCGAGCAGACGCGCTCGGCGAAGGCCCGCGTGGTGCTCTCGAATCCGAACCGCAGCTGGCGCCCGGGGCTCTTCGTGACGGTGGATCTCGTCGCGGGCGAGGCCGAAGTGCCGGTAGCGGTGGCCGCCGATGCGGTCCAGACGCTCGGCGACCGCAAGGTCGTATTCGGCCGGTTCGGGGAGGCGTTCGAGGCGCGGCCGGTCGAGCTCGGCCGCACCGACGGCGCAGCTGGTCGAGGTCGTGAAGGGGCTCGCGCCGGGCACGCGCTATGCCGCCGCGAACAGCTACGTGCTGAAGGCCGATCTCGGCAAGGCCGGCGCGAGCCACACCCACTGACGGCGGGGCGAACCGATCATGCTCGACGGACTCCTGCGATTCGCGATCAACCAGCGCTGGCTCGTGCTCGCCCTCGCGGCCGGCGCTGGCCGCGCTCGGGCGTCTACAACTACCAGCGCCTGCCGATCGACGCGGTGCCCGACATCACCAACGTGCAGGTCCAGATCAACACCGAGGCCCCCGGCTACTCGCCGCTCGAAGCCGAGCAGCGGATCACCTTCCCGATCGAGACGGCCATGGCGGGGCTGCCGAGCCTCGAGCAGACGCGCTCGATCTCGCGCTACGGCCTGTCGCAGGTGACGGTCGTCTTCAAGGACGGCACCGAGCATCTACTTCGCCCGCCAGCTGGTGAACGAGCGCATCCAGGAGGTGCGCGGTCAGCTGCCGCCGGGCGTGGAGCCGGCGATGGGGCCGATCTCGACCGGCCTCGGCGAGATCTTCATGTGGACGGTGGAGTCGACGCCCGGCGCGAAAAAGCCCGATGGCACCGCGTACACGCCGACGGATCTGCGCACAGTGCAGGACTGGATCATCAGGCCGCAGCTGCGGAACGTCTCCGGCGTGACCGAGGTCAACACGATCGGCGGCTACGTGAAGCAGTTCCACGTCACGCCCGATCCGGCGAAGCTCGTGGCCTACGGGCTCTGCGTTCCACGACGTGCTCGAGGCGCTGGCGAACGCAACAACGCGAACGTCGGCGCGGGCTACATCGAGCGCAGCGGCGAGCAGTATCTCGTCCGCGCGCCGGGGCAGGTGACGACCCTGGACGAGATCCGCGAGATCGTCATCCGCGCCGAGGGCGGCGTTCCGATCCGGGTGAAGGACGTCGCCGAGGTGCTGAACGGGAAGGAGCTGCGCACGGGCGCTGCGACTCGAAGACGGCCGGGAGGTCGTGCTCGGGACCGTCTTCATGCTGATGGGCGAGAACAGCCGCGCCGTGTCGCAGCGCGCCGCGGCGAAGCTGGCCGAAGTGAACCGGAGCCTGCCGCAGGGGGTGAAGGCGAAGGCGGTCTACGACCGCACCGCGCTCGTCGAGCGAGACGATCCGGACGGTGGCGATCAACCTCGCTCGAAGGCGCGCTACTCGTGGTCGCCGTGCTGCTCGTCTTCCTCGGCAACTGGCGCGCAGCGCTGATCACCGCGGCGGTGATCCCGCTCTCCATGCTGCTGCTCATCACCGGCATGGTCGAGAACCGGGTGAGCGCCAACCTGATGAGCCTCGGCGCGCTCGACTTCGGCCTGATCGTCGACGGCGCGGTGATCATCGTCGAGAACTGCCTGCGGCGGCTGGCGATCGAGCAGCACCGGCTCGGGCGGCTGCTCGACCGGGACGAACGGTTCGAGACCGTCTTCGCAGGCGACGCGCGAGGTGCTCAAGCCGAGCCTGGTGAGCGTCATCGTCGTCGCGGTCGTAAACATGCCGATCTTCACGCTCACCGGCGTCGAGGGGAAGATGTTCCACCCGATGGCGTTCACGGTCGTGGTCGCGCTGCTCGGCGCGCTGGTCCTGTCGGTCACCTTCGTGCCCGCGGCGGTCGCGCTCTTCGTCGACCGGGCGGGTACAGGAGGAGGAGAACCGCGCTGATGCAGTGGGCGCGCGCGGCCTACCGGCCGGCGCTCGACCTCGTGCTGCGGAACCCGCTGCCCATGGTCACCGTCGCGGTGGTCGCGGTGGTCTTGAGCGTGCTGCTCGCCACGCGCATGGGCGCGGAGTTCGTCCCGAGCCTCAACGAAGGCGACGTCGCGCTGCACGCGCTCCGCATTCCCGGCACCAGCCTCACGCAGGCGATCGACATGCAGCGGGTGATCGAGCGAGCGTCTCAAGGCGTTCCCCGAGGTCGAGCGGGTGTTCGCCAAGATCGGCACCGCGGAGATCGCCACCGACCCGATGCCGCCGAACGTCGCCGACAACTTCATGATGCTGAAGCCGCGCGCCGAGTGGCCCGATCCGTCGCGCACGAAGGACGACCTCGTGGACGCGATGCAGAAGGCCGCTCGGGCAGATCCCGGGCAACAACTACGAGTTCACGCAGCCGATCCAGATGCGGTTCAACGAGCTGATCTCCGGGGTGCGGAGCGACGTCGCCGTCAAGGTGTTCGGCGACGACCTGGCGGTGCTGCTCGAGACTGGCGAGCGCATCGCGGCGGTGCTGCGGCAGCATTCCCGGCGCGGAGGACGTGAAGGTCGAGCAGCTCACCGGGCTGCCGGTGCTCACCGTCGCGATCGATCGCCCGCGGGTGGCGCGCTACGGGCTCAGCGTCGCCGACGTCCAGGAGGTGGTCGAGGTCGCGGTCGGCGGCAAGGAGGCCGGCAGGATCTTCGAGGGCGACCGCCGCTTCGATCTCATCGTGCGGCTGCCGGAGGGGCTGCGGGCGGACGTCGAAGCGCTCAAGCGCCTGCCGATCGCGCTGCCGAATGGCGCGAAAGGCGGGGCGAAGAGCGGGAGCACCGGCGCCGCGCATGTGGGGAACGTGACGAGCTACGTGACGCTCGGCGAGGTCGTGCGGCTCGACCTCGCGCCCGGCCCCAACCAGGTAAGCCGCGAGAACGGCAAGCGCCGCGCGGTGGTGACCGCGAACGTGCGCGGCCGGGACCTCGGCTCGTTCGTCGCCGAGGCACAACAGCGCATCGCCGCCGAGGTGAAGCTGCCGGAAGGCTACTGGCTCGGCTGGGGCGGCACCTTCGAGCAGCTCGCTTCGGCGGCGGCGCGCTTGCTGGTCGTGGTCCCGCTCGCCCTCGCGCTGATCTTCGGGCTGCTCATGCTGACCTTCGGTTCGGCGAAGGACGCGGCGCTGGTGTTCAGCGGCGTGCCGCTTGCGCTCACCGGCGGCATCCTCGCGCTCTGGCTGCGCGGGATCCCGCTGTCGATCTCGGCCGGCATCGGCTTCATTACGCTGTCGGGCGTGGCGGTTCTCACCGGGCTCGTGATGGTCGCTTGCATCCGCGATCTGCGCGCGCAGGGCGTATCGCTCGACGCGGCGATCGTCGAGGGCGCGCTCACGCGCCTCCGGCCGGTGGTGATGATCGCGCTCGTGGCGAGCCTGGGGTTCCTGCCGATGGCGCTCAACACCGGCACCGGGGCCGAGGTGCAGCGGCCGCTCGCGACCGTGGTGATAGGCGGCATCATTTCGTCGACGATCCTCACGCTGCTCGTTCTGCCGGTGCTCTACCGTCTGTTCCACCGCGAAATGGAGACTGCATGACTCGGCCATCTTTCCGGGCGCTCGCTGCGCTCGCCTTCGCGTGCGCCGCGAGCGTGGTGCTCGCCCAGGGCAAGCACGACCACAAGCCGCTGCGCGGCGGCGTCGTGACTGAGGTCAGCGACATCGATATCGAGCTGGTCGCGAAAGCCGACGTCGTCATCGTCTACGTGCGCGATCACGGCAAGCCCATCTCGACCCAGGGCGCGATCGGCAAGATCACCCTGCTCTCCGGGATGGAGACGACCGAAGCGCCGCTCGCGCCCGCCGGCGACAACCGGCTCGAGGCGAAGGGTGCGTTCAAGGTCGGCGCCGGGACGAAGGCGGTGGCGAGGGTGTCGCTCGCTCGCCGAGAAGAAGCCGGTCACCGCGCGGTTCGCGCTGAAGTGAGGCCGCGACACAGCGTGCGACAATCCGCGCGCGTCCCTCGCCCCGTTCGCCGTGAAGTCGTTGACCGTATTCGCGCTCGCCGCGATCGCCGAAATCGCCGGGTGCTTTGCATTCTGGGCGTGGCTGCGGCTGGAGAAGTCGGCGCTGTGGCTCCTGCCCGGCGTGGCGAGCCTCGCGCTCTTCGCCTATCTGCTCACGCTCGCCGAGTCGCCTTTCGCCGGGCGGGCGTTCGCGGCCTACGGCGGCGTCTACATCGCGGCCTCGCTCGCCTGGCTGTGGGTGGTGGAGCGAACGCGACCAGACGGGTGGGATCTCGGGGGCGCGGTGGTCTGCCTCGCCGGCGCGGCGTTGATCCTCTTCGGCCCACGGGCGGCCTGAGCGCCGGCGCATGGCGCGCATCGATCTCCCGCTGCAGCGTTATGCGTTCGCGGCGCTCGCCGCGGCCGCGCTCTTCGGTGCGAGCACTCCCCTCGCCAAGCGGCTGCTCGGCGATCTGTCACCGGTCACGCTCGCCGGCCTCCTCTATCTCGGCAGCGGGCTGGGTTTGGGCGCGTTGCTCGCTGTACGCCGGCTGTTCCCGCGCGACGCTGCAGAGCGCGCCGAAGCGCCGCTCTCGCGCAGCGACCTCCCGTGGCTGGCGGGCGCGGTGCTCGCCGGCGGCGTCGCTGCGCCGGTCGCGTTGCTGTGGGGGCTCGGCGGCATGGCGGCGTCCGACGCGGCGCTGCTGCTCAATTTTGAGAGCGTGCTGACGACGCTGATCGCCGCCGCCGTCTTCCGTGAAGCGGTCGGCGGCCGGGTATGGCTCGCCGCGGCCGTGATGTTCGCCGCGGGCGCGCTGCTCGCCTACGATCCGCTGGCGACGTTGCGCTTCTCCCCGCACGCGTTCGCCGTCGTCGTGGCGTGCGCGCTCTGGGGGCTCGACAACAATCTCACGCGCCGGATCTCGGCCGCTGACCCGCTGCAGATCGCCTCGATCAAGGGCGCGGCGGCCGGGAGCGTGAATCTCGTGCTCGGTTTAGTGCTCGGCAGCGGGGTACCGGGCGCCGCGGTGGCAGGCGCGGCGCTCGCGCTCGGGTTCGCGAGCTACGGCGTGAGCTTGGTCCTCTTCATCTACGCGTTGCGGCACCTCGGAGCGGCGCGGACGGGCGCGCACTTCGGCACCGCGCCGTTCATCGGTGCGGTGCTCGCAGTGCCGATGCTCGGCGAGCCGGTGACCCTCACGCTGCTGGCGGCAACGGCGCTGATGGCGCTGGCGACCTGGCTCGTCCTGACCGAGACGCACGCCCATGAGCACGCGCACGAGCTACTCGCGCACACCCATCGCCACGTCCACGACGAGCATCACCGGCACGAGCACGGCGGCGATGAGGGCATGGAGCCGCACACCCACGAGCACGTCCACCGGCCGATGGTCCACGCCCACCCGCATCTGCCGGACCTGCATCACCGCCACGATCACTGATGCGTGTGGCACGGCAAAGCAGCCCGTTCGCCGGGAAAGCGCCCTCCAGCCGGCGGCTGACGCGACGAGGGGACATCGTGCGGCCCGCAGCGCCTCCCGCGCTGGCAGCGACCGGCCGGAGCGGGTAGGCTTTCGCGAGCCTGGAGCGGAACGAAGCGTGCGTCGCAACCCCTGCCTTCACACCCACGACGACGCGGAGCATCCGCACGCCCACGGCGGACATCGCCACCACGCGCCGCCGGGCGCCGACAGCGAGCGCCGCCTGCTCTGCGTGCTCGTGCTCACCGGCAGCTTCATGGTCATCGAAGCGGTCGGCGGTTGGCTCGCCGGCTCGCTCGCCCTGATCGCCGATGCCGGCCACATGCTCTCGGACACCGCGGCGCTCGGGCTTGCCTGGGCGGCGTTCCGCGTCGCGCGCCGGCCCTCCGACCCGAAGCGCTCTTACGGCTATCACCGCTTCGAGATCCTCGCCGCGTTCGTGAACGGCCTCGTGCTGTTCGCGATCGCCGGCTGGATCTGTGTCGAGGCGATCGGGCGCCTGCGCGCCCCGGTGACGGTGCTCGGGGCGCCGATGCTCGTCGTCGCGGTCGCCGGGCTCGCGGTTAACCTGATCGCACTCGCGGTGCTGCGCGGCAGCGATCGCGGGAACCTCAACGTGCGGGCCGCGCTCCTGCACGTGCTTGGCGACCTGCTCGGGTCTGCGGGTGCGATCGGCGCCGCGATCGTGATCCTCGCGACCGGCTGGACACCGATCGACCCGATCCTCTCGATCCTGATGACGCTGCTCATCCTGCGCGGGGCCTGGGACGTGACGCGCCGCGCCGGACACGTGCTGATGGAGGGCACGCCGGACGGCTTCGACGCCGAGCGGCTGCGCGCCGATCTGCTCGTGGCAGTCCCGGGGCTTGCCGACGTGCATCACATCCACGCCTGGATGCTCACCGCCGAGCGGACGATCGTCACGCTGCACGTGCAGCTCGCGCCCGCGACCGATGCGAGGGCGGCGCTTACCGGGGTCAAGCGCCGCCTGAAGGAACGCTTCGGTATCAAGCACTCGACGGTGCAGATCGATCCGGGGGACTGCATCGACTGACGCCCGATGCGACGCGTGGCCGCCGCGTTGCTGTTCGTCCTGCACGCCGTCGCCGCCACGGACGGGGCGGCGGAGCGGCAGGTTGCCGAAGCGCAGGCGACCGCCGCGATCGAACGCGGGGACACGACGTCACTCCGAGAGGCGCTCGCTGCGCTCGCCCGCGCGACGACCAACGACGACGCGGCGGCATTCTTCGCGGCGGCGATCGAAAGATTGCCGCGCAACCGTGATTTCCGGACGCATTTCGATGCGGCGCTGGCGGGCGAGCCCGCCCTCCCCGCCGGCGGAAGCGAGCGCTATCTCTTCGTCTTCGTCCCGGGCTGGTTGTATCTCACGCATCCCGATTCCGGCGCCGACCTCGCGCGGCCGCGCCGCGTGCTCGGAGCTCGCGGCTACGCCGTGCGGCTCGCGGAGATCGACGAGAACGCGACGGTCGAGGCGAACGGCGAAGCGCTTGCCGTCAAGCTCGCCGAGCTTGGCGGGGACGGGCGCCGGCTCGTCCTCGTCAGCACCAGCAAGGCCGGGCCCGAGACACTGATCGCGCTCGATCGACTGCATCGCGCCGGCAACGCCGGGCACGTCGCGGCGTGGGTCAACATCGGTGGCCTGCTCAACGGCACCCCGATCGCGGATCACTGGGACGCCTGGCCGCGCCGCTGGCTCGCCGCGTTCGGCTTCGCGTTCATGGGCCACGGCACCGAGAGCATCGGCAGCATGACGACCGGTGTGCGCCGCGCGCGCTTCGCCGAGCTGCTTCTGCCGGCCGATCTCCTCGTGGTGAACTACATCGGCGCGCCGCGCGCCGCGGAGGTCGGCCCGCGCGCACAGGGCGATTACGCGATCGTCGCGCCGCACGGTCCGAACGATGCGATGACCTTGCTCGCCGACGCGCTCGTGCCTCAGGGCGTGACCGTGGTCGAGCGCGGGCTCGACCACTATTTCGCCACGCCCGACATCGACCGGCGAATCATGGCGCTGGCGCAGGTGGTCGTGGCACTTCTCACGCCCCCCTGAAAAGTGGGGCGCGCCAGGGAGCGAAGCGAACGGGAGCCGGGGGTTGGCGGCCACTACGACCCCCGGTCGGCCCGGCTCCCGCCGGGCTTCCCGACCGCCTTATCGGGGGCCGTGGTGGCCTAGAATCGACGGATGCGTCTTCTGCACGTGTTCGGTCTCGCCTTTGCGCTCGCCTCCGGGGCCGCCGCCCAGGACCCGAGCCCGCACGCGATCGACATCCCGCCGTGGTTTGCCGACACCCTTCTCGACTTCCGCGACGACGTGCGCGACGCGGCGAAGCAGGGCAAGCGCGTCATGGTGTACTTCGGCCAGGACGGCTGCCCGTACTGCACGCAGCTGATGAAGGTCACCTTCTCGCAGCAGCGTATCGTCGAGAAAACGCGCCGGCACTTCGTCGCGATCGCGCTCAACCTGTGGGGCGACCGCGAAGCCACCTGGGTGGACGGCCGCCCGATGAGCGAGAAGGCGCTTGGCCAGGCACTCAAGGTCCAGTTCACCCCGACGCTCCTCTTCCTCGACGAGCGCGGCGCGATCGTCGCGCGGGTGAACGGCTTCTACCCGCCGCACCGCTTCGAAGCGGCGCTCGACTACGCCGCAGGGAAGATGGAATCGAAGCTCGCGTTCGCCGAGCACATGCGCGCGGCCGGGCCGGACGAGGCGAGCCCGACGCTCGCCGACCAGCCGTTCTTCTTGAAGCCGCCCCACGACCTGCGGCGGAAGCCGGGCGCAAAGCCGCTGGCGGTGATCTTCGAGACGACGTACTGCACGGCGTGCGACGAGATGCACGCCGATGGCTACACGCGCGCGTCGGTCAGGCGCCAACTCGCCCGGTTCGACGTCGTGCGGTTCGGTCTCGCCGAGCGGACCGGGCTCGTCACGCCGCAGGGCGATAAGACGACCGCCACGGCGTGGGCGCGCACGTTGAAAGTGTCCTACGCGCCGACCGTGATCCTGTTCGATGGCGGCCGCGAGGCGTTCCGCATCGAAGCGTACGTGCGGCCGTTTCACCTCGCCGGCGCTCTCGACTACGTGGCGAGCGGCGGCTACCGGAAGGAGCCGTCGTTCCAGCGCTACCTGCATGGGCACGCGGAAGCGCTGCGCGAGCGGGGCGAGCGGGTCGAGCTATGGAAGTAACGGACTGTTACGCGGGGAACCAACGGCCCCACTTGCACTCCGACCCTCTGAATCGCACCTTCAGAGCGCTCATGGACACCCTTTCCCGTTCCGACGCCCCGGCGCGCGAGCCGCGCACCTTCGAGCTGCGTGACAACGAGTGGGCGGAAGCGACGCCTATCCGGCGGCTGCGCGTGTCCCGCTGGATCCTCGTCCCGGCCGTGCTGGCGGCGCTGACCGGCATCGTGCTGGTCCTTTTCACGGCGCTCGCCGCGCTGGCGACCGCCGGCCTGCTTGCCCTGCGGTCTGCCGTGGCGCGGCGGGGCGCGCGGCTGCGCCGGCGCTTCGCGCGCGCGTTCGGCCGCTAGCCGCTCACTTCGACAGCGCCGCGAGGAACTCGGACAGCCGCGCCGTCACGTAGGCGTACTCGGCGGACTTCTCGCTGGTCGGGAAGTACGCGAGATGCCCGCGGATCGAGGGAATCTCGTAGTACTCGGCGCTCTTCAGGTTCTTGTAGACCTCGCGCGCCGCCGCGGGCGGGATCAGCCGGTCGCTCACGCTCGGCAGCACCAGCGCCCGCGCCTTGATGCGGCCGAGCGCCTCGGCCATGTTGCCGCCGAACGGCTTCGACACGTCGTGGTCGCGCGCGGCGTAGTAGCGCCACATCCAGCTCGTCGCGTCCCAGCTCGTGTAGCCGGGAACGAAGCCCATCAGCGTCTTCTGATACTCCTCGGCGTTGCGCGCGTTAGTGTTGATGTGATCCTGGCTGAAGAGCCACGGCATGAAGATCATCGCCGCGCGCGCCAGACCGTCGTTGGGGTTTGTCGTGTACTTGCCGCCCTGCCAGGCCGGGTCGAGCTGCACCGTCGCGATCATCGTGTCGGCGAGCATCTGGAACTGGGCATCGGACTTCGCCGACGGCACGATAAGGACGAGGCCTCTCACGAAATCCGGGTAATGGATCCCCCACTCCAGCGCCTGGAACGAGCCCATCGAGGGGCCGCCGACCGCGAGCAGGCCCGGCAGGCCCAGCCCGCGCGTGATCAGGTCGTGCTGCGCGCGCACCATGTCGCGGATCGTGTAGCGCGGGAACGCGGTGCCGAGCCCGTCCTTCGGCGACGACGACAGGCCGCCGCCGATTCCATCCACCGTCACCACGAAGTACTTGTCGGTGTCGAGCGCCTTGCCGGGGCCGATGAAGACGTTGAACGAGTTGCGCAGGCCATTGGTCGCATGGGTCACGAGCACGACGTTCGTCTTCGCGGCGTTGAGCTGGCCGCGGGTCACGTAGCCGACCTTCATGTCGCGCAGCTTCTGGCCGTTCTCGAACGCGAACTCCGGGATGACGTGGAGCTGGTCCTGCTGCGCGGATGCCATCCCGCACCCGACGAGAAGCGCTGCGAGCAGGCCGCGGACGAACGTCTTCATGAGGTTCCTCCTTTGTCGGTAGCGGGCGCCGGCGCGCCCAGCGCGGGAGTGTAGGCCAACCACGTGGCACGCCGGCCGGCCCCTCAGAAGCGGAACAACAGCCCGATCGAATAGAGATCGATGTCGAACTCGCCGGTATTGGCGTTGCCGACGTCCATGTAGCGCTCCCACTCGGCGCGCACCGTCACCGTCTTGCCGAAGCTGTACTGCGCGCCCAGGCCGAACTTGAGATTCGCCTCGTCGGTGGAGGCGTTCGTGTTCAACCCGGGCGCGGGGGTGACGGTCCCGCTGGTCGAGCGGAACGTCCTGGTTTCGGAGCCGAACACGCCCACCTTCGCGAGCGCCGCGAAGTTGTCGCCCACCGGGAGCAAGCCGACCGCGTCGAGAAACAGCCCGATCACCCGGATGTCCGCATTGAGGGCGCCGGTCGTCGGTGCCGACACGTTGTTCGTGATCTGGAACTCGCCCAGCCAGGCGAAGCCGGCTTCCACGGCGAGGTAGGGGTTGAAGCGGTAGCCGGCCAGCACCTTCACCCCGGGATCCCGTTCGTCTTTCACCAGGTTGGACGACGTGGCCCCGACGACGGCCACGACGTCCGGGTTGATGTTCACGTTGGACGAGCCGAGCGTGAGCCCGGCATACCAGCCGGCTTGGGCCTTGGCGGGCCCGGTCGTACCGAGCAGCGCCGCTCCGATGCATATCGCGACCAAGGGGGAAAAGGTGTTCATGGCGTCTCCTCGTTTGGTGGTGCGGGGGGATTTCATGATAGTCCGCCCCATACGCCCCTCCCCCCGGCCGCAGTAAACTGTGCCCGGTCCTTGCACCCGGGCGCGAACGATGACCGACCTCAGCGTCAGCCAGCAGCTCACCGCCTACAAGGCGAAGCACAAGATCCGCTTCATCACCGCGGCGTCGCTCTTCGACGGCCACGACGCATCGATCAACATCATGCGGCGGATCCTGCAGGCCTCGGGTTGCGAGGTGATCCATCTCGGCCACAACCGCTCGGTCGACGAGGTCGTCACCGCGGCGCTGCAGGAAGACGCGCAGGGCATCGCCGTCAGCTCCTATCAGGGCGGGCACGTCGAGTACTTCATGTACATGCTCGATCTTTTGCGCGAACGCGGCGGCGAGAACGTGAAGGTGTTCGGCGGCGGCGGCGGCGTGATCGTGCCGGCCGAGATCAAGGCGCTGCACGACTACGGCGTCACGCGCATCTATTCCCCCGAGGACGGCCAGAAGATGGGGCTCCAGGGGATGATCAACGACATGATCCAGCGGTGCGACGAGGACGTCTCGGGCTACGCGCCGAAGGATCTCAACGCAGTGAAGGCGGGCGATCGGCGCGCGCTCGCGCGGCTGATTACCGCGCTCGAGAGCGGGGGCGCTGGCAAGCTCCGGGACCAGCTCCAGAAAGAGGCTGACGAGCGCTCCATTCCGACGCTCGGCATCACCGGCACGGGCGGCGCGGGAAAGTCTTCGCTCACCGACGAGCTGGTGCGCCGGTTCCGGCTGGACCAGGGCGACCGGCTGAGTATCGCGGTGCTCGCGGTCGATCCGTCGCGGCGGAAGACAGGCGGCGCGCTGCTCGGCGACCGGATCCGCATGAACGCCATCAACACGCCGAAGGTGTTCATGCGCTCGCTCGCGACGCGCGACACCGGAAAGGAAATATCGGCCGCGCTCGGCGACGCGATCGCCGCGTGCAAGGTCGCCGGCTTCGACCTGGTCATCGTCGAAACGGCGGGTATCGGGCAGGGCGACGCTGCGGTCGTGCCGCACGTCGATGTCTCGCTCTACGTGATGACGCCGGAGTACGGCGCGGCGAGCCAGCTCGAGAAGATCGACATGCTCGACTTCGCCGACTTCGTCGCGATCAACAAGTTCGACCGCAAGGGCGCGGAGGACGCGCTGCGCGACGTACGCAAGCAGTATCAGCGCAACCGCCAGCTCTTCGGGACGGCCACCGACGAGATGCCGGTGTTCGGCACGCAGGCGAGCCGCTTCAACGACGACGGCGTGACCGCGCTCTACCAGGCGATCGCGCCGAAGCTCGCCGCGCACGGGTTCAAGCCGGCCCCGGGCGTGCTGCCGGCGGTTGCGACCCGCGCGTCGACCAGCAAGAGCGCCATCGTTCCCCCGGCCCGTGCGCGCTATCTAGCCGAGATCGCCGAGGCCGTGCGCGGGTACAAACAGCACGCCTTCGAGCAGTCGCGCATCGCCCGCGAGCGGCAGCAACTGACCGCGACGAGGGAAATGTTGTCATCCCGGCATACGCCGGGATCCAGTGCTGGCTCCGCAACATCCCTGGATTCCGGCGTTCGCCGGAATGACGAGGCGCTGGACGCCCTCATCACCGCCCGCGAGGCCGCCCTCGACGCCCGCTCGAAGAAGCTCCTCGGCCAGTGGCCGGCGATGCAACGGGCCTACGCCGGCGACGAATACGTCGTGAAGATCCGCGACCGCGAGGTCCGCACGAAGCTCACCCACAAGACCCTCTCCGGCACCACGATCCGCAAGGTCTGCCTGCCGCGCTACGAGGACCACGGCGAGCTCCTCAAGTGGCTGATGCTCGAGAACGTCCCCGGCTCGTTCCCTTTCACCGCCGGCGTGTTCGCGTTCAAGCGCGAGAACGAAGACCCGACGCGGATGTTCGCCGGCGAGGGCGATCCGTTCCGTACCAACCGTCGCTTTCACCTCGTGTCGAAGGACTTGCCGGCCAAGCGCCTGTCGACCGCGTTCGACTCGGTGACCTTGTACGGCTTCGATCCGCATGAGCGGCCCGACATCTACGGCAAGGTCGGCAACTCGGGCGTCTCGATCGCGACGCTCGACGACATGAAGGTGCTCTACGGCGGCTTCGACCTGTGCGATCCCGCGACCTCGGTGTCGATGACGATCAACGGCCCGGCGCCGACGATTCTCGCCATGTTCATGAACACCGCGATCGACCGGCAGCTCGAGAAGTTCCGCGAGGACAACGGCCGCGAGCCGACCGAGGACGAGAGTCAGAAGATCCGCGAGTGGACGCTCGAGACCGTGCGCGGCACGGTGCAGGCGGACATCCTGAAAGAGGATCAGGGACAGAACACCTGCATCTTCTCCACCGAGTTCAGCCTCAAGGTGATGGGCGACATCCAGGAGTACTTCGTCCACCACGGCGTCAAGAACTTCTACTCGGTGTCGATCTCGGGCTATCACATCGCCGAGGCCGGAGCGAACCCGATCTCCCAGCTCGCGTTCACGCTCTCGAACGGCTTCACCTTCGTCGAAACATATCTTGCGCGCGGCATGCACATCGACGACTTCGCGCCGAATCTCTCGTTCTTCTTCAGCTACGGGATGGATCCGGAGTACTCGGTGATCGGCAGAGTCGCGCGGCGGATCTGGGCGGTGGCGATGCGCGAGCGCTACGGGGCGAGCGAGCGCGGCCAGAAGCTCAAGTTCCACTCGCAGACCAGCGGGCGCTCGCTTCACGCGCAGGAGATCGCGTTCAACGACATCCGCACGACGCTGCAGGCGCTGATCTCGACCTACGACAACACCAACTCGCTGCACACCAACGCCTACGACGAGGCGATCACCACGCCGACCGAGGAAAGCGTGCGCCGCGCGATGGCGATCCAGCTCATCATCAACCGCGAGTGGGGCATCGCGAAGAACGAGAATCCCAACCAGGGCGCGTTCGTGATCGAGGAGCTGACCGACCTGGTGGAAGAGGCGGTGCTGAAGGAGTTCGAGGCGATCAGCGAGCGGGGCGGCGTGCTCGGCGCGATGGAGCTCGGCTACCAGCGCGGCAAGATCCAGGAAGAGTCGATGGCGTACGAGCATCAGAAGCACGCGGGCTCGTACCCGATCATCGGCGTCAACACATTCAGGAATCCCCACGGCGACGCGGTCCCCGAAAAGATCGAGCTGATCAGGTCGACCGAGGAGGAGAAGCAGTCGCAGCTCAAGCGGCTGCGCGAGTTTCAGGCGCGGGGCGCGGACAAGAGCGGCCCGATGCTCAAGCGGCTCCAGCAGGCGGTGATCGACAACAAGAACGTGTTCGAGGTGCTGATGGACGCGGTGCGGGTCTGCTCGCTCGGGCAGATCACGCATGCGCTGTTCGAGGTGGGAGGGCAGTACCGGCGGAGCATGTGAGCCGCCCTCCGGGCCGGCCGGCGAACCAAGGTCCGACCTCGCGCGGACGGACGAACGCCGCGCTGGCGTCCTGGTCGAAGCTTTACCGGGTATGCGCCGAGCTATCCCGCAACCGCGTCGCGGGCACGCAGCTTGGCGGCGATGTAAACGCCGTGAGGCACGTAGAGCAGCTCCGCGATCTTGCGGATGACGTGCTGCTCGTGTGCGCTCAGCTCCGCGTCCGCGTATGCCGTACGCCACATCAGCTCGATCACCCGCGTCTTTTGCTCGAGGGTGAAGCGCTTGTTGATGAGCGAGGTGAACTGGTAGTAATCGACCGCCTGCCGCGCTTCTTCTTCGGCCAGACGGAACAGCGATTCG
Organism: uncultured beta proteobacterium; assembly: GCA_963754305.1. GTDB lineage: Bacteria > Pseudomonadota > Gammaproteobacteria > Burkholderiales > SG8-39 > DATEDA01. The sequence continues at coordinate 77,676 of CAVWFR010000040.1, forward strand.
GCCTCCTCCGGCGACAGGCCGAACTTGTCGCGGACGGCGCGCAGCACGGCTTCGCGCTCGGCCGGCTGAATTTCCCCGCCCGTGCGTGCGACTTCGACCAGCAGCGCTGCGCTCGCCAGCTCGATCGTGTGCCGTTCGTCGCTATGGGCGGCCGGAGCGCCGATATTGCGTTCGAAGAAGTCGACAATGGCATTCAGCATGACGGTCCGCGATACGGAAAGATGCGTTGGTTGCCGATCCGTTGCGCTCACGTCGCAAGGAAGGATCGCTCCGGCGCAGGATAAGTCGCGCCGACCTGCGCATGAAACTGCCGCTCGTCCGCGACGCGGAGCCTGCGGCTCAGCTCCCGCGCGATGTTCATTTGAATGAGCGCGAACTGCTCGAGATCGGTCTCGTAGAGCCTGAACAGGCTCGCCGTCGTCAACTCGATGGCGGTGCAGTCCGCCACCGCGAGCACGGACGCGCTGCGCGGGAAGAGATCGAGGAGCGCCATTTCGCCGAAGCAGTCCCCCTGGTGCAGCCGTCCGAGCAGGTGCTGCTCCCCTCCCCAGTCCTTCAGGACCGCGACCTCGCCGGTCTCGAGAACGTACATCGATTCCGCCTTGTCGCCCTCGCGGAAGAAGAACCGATCCTTGGGAACGGTGACGATCGCCGACATCTCCACCAGGGCCGCAATGGCCTCGGCCCGGATCGCGCCGAAGATGGGCATCCCCTGCAGTGCCGCTATCCGTGTCGCTTGCATGATCCCTCCCGGCGGAACGGAAGACCTGGACGCGGACCGATCGTAGTCCTATGTCGCCGTTTTCGAAACCGCTTGCCGCCCGGTCGAGCGTCGGGGCGCCGTACTTCGCACCGAGTCTTTATACTGCCGCCCTTTCAGCGACGTGGCCGATCCGGAGCCGGGCATGAAGCTCGAGATGAACAAGAACTCGCTCTTCGCGGTCCTCCTGCGTTCGCCGTGGTGGATCAGCTTCGCCATCGCGGCCGGGCTGGTTGCGCTGGCGAAGCTCCTGCTGCCGATGATCCCCGTTGCGTACGCGGTCTTCGCCGGGCTGCCGTTCATCGGCATCGGATGCGTTGCGGGCTGGCGGCAGCTGCGGGCGCCGAGCGACACGCGGGTCGCGAATACGCTCGAGGCGGTGCGCGCGATGTCGTGGGGCGATTTTTCCGGTGCGCTGGAGAGCGCCTTCCGGAAGGACGGCTACACGGTTAGCCGGTTAGCCGATTCGGCGGCCGACTTGGAACTGACCAGGGCGGGACGCACTTCCCTCGTCGGGTGCAAGCGTTGGAAGGTCGCGCGCACCGGGGTCGACCCGCTGCGCGACCTCCATGCCGCGAAGGATGCGCGCGAGGCGCACGAGTGCATCTACGTAGCCATCGGCGAGATCACCGACGGCGCGCGCAAGTTCGCGCTGGAGAAGAAGATCCGGCTCGTGCACGGCGCGGAGCTCGTGAAGTTGTTGCCGCGCGTCGGGCGCACGTAGCCGCGCGCCTCAGCCGACCTTGAGCCGGGTTTCGCCGTAAGTGAGCTGCCGGATGCGTCGCTCCAGATCCGCATGGTCCGTGGACTGCGCCAGGAAGGCTTCCATCTCGCGTTGGCGCGCACGGTGCAGCTTGCGGTCGAACCACGCCATGACGCGGGCAATCACATCGGCGATCGCTTCGCCCTGTCGGAGCGCCACCTTCGCGCTCGCACGGTCCGCATCGTTCAAGTTGATACGGTCCAGCAGCACTTCGCAGGAATGATGGGCCAGGCTTTCCGCTAAACGTTTCATCGCTAGATACCCCACTGGAAACACGCGACTATGCTGCGTCGCACCATTCCAATATAAGGCCATGACGCAGAGATCCCAATCGCAAATTCAGATGGTTAGGATCGTTTCGGGTGATGCCCCGACCCCTCACGGCTACCAACCGGCCACCCAACAAGGAGCACGATGTCCACCCCCCAAGCACCGAGCAGTCTCGTCATCGAAGACCTCACCGTCGGCAGCGGGCCGACCGCCGCCGCCGGGCAGACGGTGAAGGTCCACTACACGGGCTGGCTTACCGACGGCAAGAAGTTCGATTCGAGCAAGGACCGGAACGATCCGTTCGTGTTCCCGCTCGGCGGGGGTCAGGTGATCCGCGGCTGGGATCAGGGCGTGCAGGGGATGCAGGTGGGCGGCAAGCGCAAGCTGACGATCCCGCCGGATCTCGGCTACGGGGCGCGTGGCGCAGGCGGAGTCATCCCCCCCAACGCGACGCTCGTGTTCGAGATCGAGCTGCTGGGGATCATGTGAGGATGTCGAAAGGCAAGGGGACAAGTCCCCTTTGAATCCCCCAACCCTCCTCACCCTTGCCGCCGCGCAGCTCGCGTACGGGGACCTGCCGCTCCTCGATCGGGCGGCGCTCACCGTCCTCGAGGGCGATCGCATCGGCCTGATCGGCCGCAACGGCACCGGCAAGTCCTCGTTGCTGCGCGTGATCGCCGGACACGCGTCGCTCGACGACGGCGAGCTCAAGACCCGCGACGGATTGTCGGTCGCGCTGGTCGAGCAGGAACCGGAGCTTCTCCCGGCTTCGACCGTACGGGAGAGCCTCGCGCTTCGCGGCGGGCTCGAGCACATCCATGACGAGCGGGATCGCTGGCGCGCCGAAGCGCGGCTGGTAGAGTTTCTGCATCGCTTCGGTCTCGACGGCGCGATCGATCCGGCGGTGCTGTCGGGCGGCGAGCGGAAGCGCGGCGCGCTCGCCCTTGCGCTCGCGGTCGCACCCGAGCTGCTGCTGCTCGACGAACCGACCAACCACCTCGACATCGACGGCATCGCGCGCCTCGAAGAGCTGCTGCTCAAGGGGCCGACGTCCATCTTCATCACGCACGACCGCGCCTTTCTCGACCGGGTTGCAACAAAGATCGTCGAGCTCGATCGCGGCACCTTGCGCGCCTACCCCGGCAACTACACCGCGTTCGAATCGCGCCGCCGGAACGAGCTCGCGGCCGAGGAGCTCGCCGACCGCCGCTTCGACAAGTTCTGGACCCAGGAGGAGGTATGGATCCGCAAGGGCGTCGAAGCACGGCGCACGCGCAACGAAGGTCGCGTGAAGCGGCTGGAGTCGCTCCGGGGCGAGCGGGCGGCGCGCCGCGAGCGAATCGGCAACGTCAAGCTCGCCCTCGACGCGGGCGAGCGCTCGGGTCGGCTGGTCGCCGAGCTGGAAGGAGTCGGCAAGCGCTTCGGCGACCTCGACGCTGGCATCGAGATCGTGCGTGGACTGACGATGCGGATTCTGCGCGGTGACCGGATCGGGCTCATCGGCCCGAACGGCGCGGGCAAGACCACGATGATCCGGCTCATCCTCGGCGCGCTTGCCCCCGACTCTGGAACCGTGCGCCTGGGCACCAATCTCCAGATCGCGTATTTCGACCAGCTGCGCGAGCAGCTCGATCCCGGAAAGACGGTCGTGGAGACGATCAGTCCCGGGGCCGATTGGGTCGGCCCCGCCGGAAACCAGAAGCACGTGATGAGCTATCTCGCCGATTTCCTCTTCCCGCCACGCCGCGCGCAGGCGAAGGTGGCCAGCCTATCGGGCGGGGAGCGGAACCGGCTCCTGCTCGCACGATTGTTTGCCCTGCCGGCGAATCTGCTCGTGCTCGACGAGCCGACAAACGACCTCGACATCGAATCGCTCGAACTGCTGGAGGCGACGCTGCAGGAGTACGCCGGCACGCTGCTGCTCGTCAGCCACGACCGCGCCTTCCTGGACAACGTGGTCACGCAGACGCTGGTCGCCGAGGGCCGCGGCAAGTGGCGCGAGTACGTCGGCGGCTATAGCGACTGGGTTGCGCAGCGACCAGCGCCCGCACCTGCGCCGGGCGCCCGCAGCGAGCGGCCGCCTGCCCGAGCGCCGCAGAAGGTGAAGCTGACGTTCAAGGAACAGCGCGAGCTCGAATCCCTGCCCGCCGAGATCGAGACGCTCGAGCGCGAGCAGCATGAGTTGACGGCGCTGATGGCGAGTGCCGACTACCACACGCGCGGCGCCGACGGGATAACAGTCGATCGCCGGCGCGCCGAAGAGATCGAGCGCCTGCTCGAGACCCGGTTCGAACGGTGGAGCGTGCTCGAGGAGAAGGCGAAGCTGGCCAGCGCCGGCTGAGGCCGCCCCGATCCTTAGCGGTTCTCCAGCCGGTTGTAGTCGAAGAGCCCTGCCTCCGCCGACCTCGAGCTCGCGTACGCATCCATCATCGCGTCGCTCGCCGCCCAGAATGCGGGGTCGGTCCGGCGCACGGCGAAGCGATCGGCGAGCTTGCGATAGTCGTCCTCCGACGCCAGCCCGCGGATCGCCGCAGCGAGCGCCGGCAGATCGGCGCGCCGGACGCGATAGATCGCATTCGGATACGCACCGATGAAGCCCGCCGCCACCGTCAGCGTGTTCTCGTCGGGCAGGAGCTCGGTGCTCTCGAGGAAGATGTGCGATACGTTGCTGTGCGCGGTGTTGCGGAGCATGGTGAACCACCGCGGCGGGCGCGGCGGATCGTCCACCCGCACGAACACCACCTCGGGCAGCCACGCGGTGCTCGCGCCGCGCACCGCTGACAGTGCCTCCAGGTCGCGCCGCAGCCCTTCATCGGCCACGGTCGACAGGTCGTAGCGCCTTTCCAGCAACCGGCGCTAGGCGCGCGCGCAGCAGGCCGTAGAGCTCGCGCTGCGGATCGCCGGTGCGATAGACGATGCCGGTCTCGCGATTCACGTGCGCCGCGCGGCCGTACACGTAGTCCTTGACCTCGTCCGCCGCGCCGCGGTACCAGTAGTCGCGCGTCGGCTCCCGCACCGCCTGCGGCAGGAACACGAGGAAGTTGAACTCGCCTTCCATGCGCAGGAAGTCCATGTAGAGCCGGCTGTTCAGCTGGTGGCCCGCGTTGCCGTACACGTCGTAGCCGGCGACGAGCAGATAGTAGATGCGCTCAAGGAGCGGGTAGCCGATCACCCACGCCGTTTTCGGCGGCTCGCCCACCATGCCCTTCACGACCGAGGCGCTGTCGAAGTGCCGGAACACGGTGAGCGCCGCGTTGGGATTGCGTCCGTCGCCATCCCAGACGAGGGCTAGGTCGATGCTCTTCGGCGCCGCGAGCGACCGCTCGAGCGCCTTGCTCTTCGCCTCGAGATAGCGCGTCTCCAGGTCGGCGTACTCCAACCAGGGCCGGAGGACCGGCGCGTCGCTGCCCCATTCGGCGGGCAGGCGCAGATCGCTCGACTCACGCGCGATCAGCTCCGCGTTCGCCTCGCTCTCCGCGGATTTCGGGTCCATGAAGAAGACCCAGAAGCGGTCCTCGATCACGTCGACCGCGAGCTGGCCGCGGCAGACCGGGCCCTTGATGAAATTCATGATGAAGAACTGCGCCTCGTCGAGCATGAAGCGATAGCGCGAGTCGGCCGGGATCGCCGCGAACGCGATGAACGGGTTGGTCGCGCTCTCGATCGCGTAGCCCGGCAGGGTCTTGACCTCGTACGGCGAGGCGAGGAACCAGGCACGGAATTTCGCCATGCGCTCGGGCGAGAGCGCGTAAGGCATGTGCGTCTTGGCGAGCAGCGTCTCGCGCTCGGGCACGAGGCGGTAGTAGACGCGCGCCACGCCCGGATCGTCGTACGGCCGGCGGGTCGCGACCCGCGCGACCGGGTTGCCGGGCGGGGTCGTGGACCGCACGATGCGGAAGGCGCGCTGCGGCGTGTCCGCCTCGAAGTAGAGGAACCCGAGGAAGAGGTGCTCGTAGAGATAGCGGCTCATCAACCGCTCCTTCAGCGAGTCGCCGTTCAGGAACGCTTCCCAAGCCTGTACCTGCTGCGCCACGTCCGCGGGGAGGGGCGCCGGACCCTCATACGGCGCGCCGGCCGCGAGCCAGCGCGTGACCGTGCCGAACTCGCGCTGGTCGAGACCCGGCAGGCCGTAGGGCATCCCCGCCAGGGGGAACCGGCGCTCGTAGGACTCGTACTCGTCGATGCGCGGGCAGTACTGCGAGCGGTCGATCGAGAAATCGAACGTGCCCGGCAGCACGGCATCGCCGGGGAGCGGGTGGGCGCGCTTCTGGGCGAGGCTGCGGTAGAGCACGCTCGCAGCGAGGTTGGCTCCGGGAGTCGGTGCGCGCTCGTTCAGAACGGGGAAGAAGCCCTTCCGGCGCCACTCGGAAGCCTTGTGCGCATCGACGAAGAGCCGCGTCGGCGGCGCCTCGCTGAGACGGCCGCCGTCGTAAACGGTCGCGGTGCTGCCGCCACGCGCAATCCCCTCCCACGCGCCGAGCTTGACTTGGCAGGGCGCGTCATAGCAGCCGTGGCACACGACGCAGCGGCGCTCGAGGATGGGCTGCACGTCGGCGCGGTAGGACATCCCGCCAGTGGGCGCGGCCGGTGCGTCGTAGCGGGTGGGATCGGCCGCGCCGTAGCGCTGGTCGATGGATGAGTCCTGGGTGAGGGTCGCGCAGCTGGCGAGACACGCGACGAGAAGGGCGAACGGGAATCTGCGCATTACGACGGCGGTGCTCGGAGCCGCGATGGTAGCCGAAGGCGGCGGCAAAACGGCCTCCCCATCGGAAGAGTCAGTTTGGCGCGATGGCAGAGTGGTCGCGCAGAGGATCGCAAATCCTTGCACGTCGGTTCGATTCCGGCTCGCGCTTTCGGGATCAAAACTCGGCTGGATCCTGAGTTCGCCCCGCAACCGTAGCTATCTGGTCGAGTCGCCCGCATTCACCCACGAAGCCGCCCGCCGGCCCGCTAAGTTCGTCAACGCCCGGTTGCTGCAAATGCCTGCGCGGTACGTTCGCGGCCAAGCGCGATCAACTCCTCCGCGCGCCAGAACTCATGAAATCCGCACGCATTGCGTGGTATCTCTACCGTTACGTCGGGCGCGTAGGCTGCGAGCTTCAGGCGTGCGATCGTGTTCTGCATCGCTTCCATCGATGCGAACGCAATATCGAAGAGCCCGTGCGTAGGTGCGGCTGGCACCCTCGAGAGGTGCAGGCTCTCGATGAAGGCACGGATGCGCTGTCGATAGGGGTTGCCGTCGGGGATCGGCGCGCTCGGGGGCGGAAACGGCCTCGACTCGATGGGGCCGCCCAGATTGACAGCGACGGTGAGTTCGGTCGTGTCGTTGAGCGTGGGCGCAATCGGCACCGGGTTGACCAAGGCGCCGTCAAGCAGCTTCCGGCCGCGGTATTCGAAGGGCGTGAAAATGAGAGGGGTCGCGATCGAGGCGCGGATCGCGTCGAACAGCTTGCCGTCGCGCAACCACACCTCCTCGCCAGACCCGAGGTCGGTTGCCACCGCAGTGAACGATACTGGTAAATCCTCGATGGCGAAATCGCCGATCAGCTCGCGCAGAATGCCCATGATGCGCTCGCCCTTGAAGAGCCCGGTGCGACCGAATGCCGGATCGAGTAGGCGCACCACCTGCATGCGCTCGAGCGCCAACACCCACTCGGCGTAAACCTCGAGTTTGCTCGTCGCGTAAATTCCCCCGATGAGCGCGCCCATGGAGGAGCCCGCGATCGAGCGAATGTCGTAGCCGTTCCCGGTCAGCCACTGAATCACGCCGATGTGGGCCAGGCCGCGGGCGCCGCCACTGCCGAGAACGAGCGATACCGTTGTCGAACGTGCCGCCATTTGCCTAAGCGCTTGCTTCTCCTCGAGCCGATAGCCCGGATTGGGCCGAAGGTAGCTCTTCTTCAGCCCGCGCAACATCCCTTCTCAGCGCTGGCGATCGCTTGCCGCTCATCGTCCGTGCGTGGGCTTCGCGGGCCGCGGAGCTCGCGCGCGCCGGCCGAATAGGGAGCAACCAGGGTTGGTCCGCCCGCCGGCTCGCGCTGGTCGGCGTGCTCGCGTCCCGCCGCAGGCGGCCGGTTGAGGCAGCGCCCGGCTGCAGGTCGAGCGCCTTGGCGGGCGCGCGCTGCCGCGCGACTCAACCCCCGCGCCGTTTTCGGGCGCCCGAGGGCTTGCTCTCCGCCGGCGTAGTCGGCAGCCCGGTGTGCTGCGTGCGGAATGGCCGATGCGCGGCTCCGCCTCGCTTGCCTTCGGGCGCGCCGCCCGCGCCCGCCGGCTGGAAGGCCGGCACCAGCCGATGCTTGCCGCTGCCGATGAGATCGGCGCGGCCCATCCGGCGCAGCGCATCGCGCAGCACCGGCCAGTTGTTCGCGTCGTGATAGCGCAGGAAGGCCTTGTGCAGCCGGCGCACCTTCAAGCCCTTCGGTACGATCACCTCGTCGCTCGTCCGCGACACGCGGCGCAGCGGATTCTTCCCGCTGTGATACATCGCGGTCGCGGTCGCCATCGGCGAGGGCAGGAAGGCCTGCACCTGGTCGGCGCGAAAGCCGTTCTGCTTCAGCCACAGCGCAAGCTCGAGCATGTCCTCGTCGGTGGTGCCCGGATGGGCCGCGATGAAATAAGGGATGAGGTACTGCTCCTTGCCCGCCTCCTTCGAGTAGCGGTCGAACAGCTCCTTGAACCGGTAGTAGGTGCCGACGCCCGGCTTCATCATCTTCGACAGCGGGCCTTCGCCGATCGCCTCGGGCGCGATCTTCAGGTAGCCGCCCACGTGGTGCTGCGCGAGCTCCTTGACGTACTCCGGCGACTCGATGGCCAAGTCGTAGCGCACGCCGGAAGCGATCAGCACCTTCTTGATGCCCGGCAGCTCGCGCGCGCGCCGGTAGAGCTTGATGAGCGGCGCGTGGTCGGTGTTCAGGTTCGGGCAGATACCCGGATACACGCACGACGGCCGGCGGCACGCGCTCTCGATCTCGCGGCTCTTGCACGCGAGGCGGTACATGTTGGCCGTGGGGCCGCCGAGATCGGAGATCACCCCGGTGAAACCGGGGACGTTGTCGCGGATGCTCTCGATCTCGCGGATCACCGAGTCTTCCGAGCGGCTCTGGATGATGCGGCCCTCGTGCTCGGTGATCGAGCAGAACGTGCAGCCGCCGAAACAGCCGCGCTGGATCGAGATCGAGAAGCGGATCATCTCGTACGCGGGGATCTTCGCGCCCGCGTAGTTCGGGTGCGGCCGGCGGGCGTACGGCAGCTCGTACACCCAGTCCATCTCTTTCGTCGTCAGCGGGATCGGCGGCGGGTTGAGCCAGACGTCGGTGTCGCCGTGGCGCTGGACGAGCGCGCGCGCATTGCCGGGATTCGACTCCATGTGCAGAATGCGCGACGCGTGGGCGTAGAGCACCGGGTCGCCCGCGACCTGGTCGTGGGCCGGCAGCCGGATCACGCTGCGCTCGCGGTCGGCGTTCTTCACGCGGCGCTCGAAGCGCACGACGTTGTGCGCCGGCGGCGGCGCTCCCTTCGCCCTCGTCCCGGCGTTGTCCTCCATCGCGTATGGATCGACCGGCGGATTCAGCGGTCCGGGCGTGTCGAGGTGGGTCGAGTCGATCTCGATCCAGTCGGCCGGTGTCGACTTGCGGGCGAAGGCCGTGCCGCGGAGGTCGGTGAGGTCGCGGACGCTTTCGCCGGCCGCCAGCCGGTGCGCGATCTCGCAGATCTGCCGCTCGGCGTTGCCGTAGACGAGCAGATCCGCCTTCGCATCGAGCAGGATCGAGCGGCGCACTTTCTCCGACCAGTAGTCGAAGTGCGCGATGCGGCGGAGCGAGCCTTCGATGCCGCCGATCACGACCGGCACGTCCTTGAACGCCTCGCGCGCGCGCTGCGCATACACGATCACCGAGCGATCCGGCCGCCGGCCGCCTTCCCCGCCCGGCGTGTACGCATCGTCGCTGCGGATGCGCCGGTCGGCGGTGTAGCGGTTCACCATCGAGTCCATGTTCCCGGCGGTGATGCCGAAGAACAGGTTCGGCCGGCCGAGCTCGGCGAAGGCTTCCGCGCCGTGCCAGTCGGGCTGCGCGATGATGCCGACGCGGAAGCCCTGCGCCTCGAGCGCGCGCCCGACGATCGCCATGCCGAAGCTGGGGTGATCGACGTACGCATCGCCCGTCACCACGATCACGTCGCAGCTGTCCCAGCCGAGCGCGTCCATCTCGGCGCGTGACATGGGCAGGAACGGCGCGGTACCGAACCGGGCCGCCCAATGCTTGCGGTAGCTCGAGAGATCGCGGGCAGGTTGCATGGCGGGAGATTAGAACAGAAGCGCCGAGGCGATGCGGGGGTCGGCGATTGGACCTCAGGGCGGCGCGGGCGTTCGCGATCCCTTCACCCGCATCCGCAGCGGGTGTTACTGTGGTGACATTTTTCGGAACGCTCGCGCAGCGTGGCGACGGAGCCCTACTCCCCGCGCCGCCCGACGCCGGGGTGAAGCGCGTTACCATTGACCATGAGCCTCGTCAGGATCCTTGGCGTGCTCCTGATCGTCGCCGGCGTGGCGGGCCTCCTCTACGGCGGTTTCTCGTACACGAAGGAGACGCACCAAGCGAAGCTCGGACCGCTCCAGTTCTCCGTCAAGGAGAAGGAAACGGTCGCAATTCCGGTCTGGATCAGCGTGGCAGCGATCGCCGCCGGGACGATCCTCCTCTTGGTCAATCGCAAACGCTGACAACTTCGGAGCGAGGTGAACGCATGAACTTTCAGCCTCTCGGGCGCACCGGCGTGCAGGTGTCGCGGCTCTGCTGCGGCACGATGTCTTTCGGCAGCGATGCGGATGAAAGCGCCTCCGCGGCGATGTATCGGGCGTGCCGCGAGCTCGGGATCAACTTCTTCGACACCGCGAACCAGTACAGCGGCGGCCGTTCGGAGGAAGTCCTCGGCGGCCTGATCCAGGGCCATCGCGAGGAGCTGGTGCTCGCGACCAAGTGCTTCAACCCCACCGGCCCCGATGTCAACGCGCGCGGGCTATCCAGGCGCCACATCACGCGCGCGGCGGAGGAAAGCCTACGGCGGCTGAAGACCGATCGCGTCGAGGTCTTCTACCTGCACCAGCAGGACGCTTCGACGCCGCTCGAAGAGTCGCTCCGCGCGCTCGAGGACCTGACGCGGGCGGGCAAGATTCTGTACCCGGCGCTCAGCAACCATTCCGCATGGCAGACGCAGAAGGCGCTCGACGTCCAGGAGCTTCAGGGCTGGTCACGGCTCCAGGTCATCCAGCCGATGTACAACCTGGTGAAGCGACAGGCCGAAGTCGAGATCCTGCCGATGGCACAGGCGAACGGCGTCGCGGTCGTGCCGTACAGCCCGGCGGGCGGCGGTTTGCTGTCCGGGAAGTACGCGCGAGGGGACGAGCCCGCGGCCGGTCGCCTGATCGAGAAAGCGCAGTACAAGGAACGGTACGGCGAAGACTGGATGCACGACACGGCGACGCGCTTCGCCGCGCTTTGCAAGCAGCGCGGGGTGCACCCGATGAGCATGGCCGTCGCGTGGGTGGGCAGCCATCCCGCGATCACCGCGCCGATCATCGGCGGGCGCAACCTCGATCAGCTGCAAGCGTCGCTCGATTCGATCAAGATCGACATGACGCCCGAGCTGCGCGCCGAGATCGCGGCGCTCTCGCGCTCACCGCCCCCGGCGACCGACCGGCTCGAAGAAGCGAAGCCGAAGAAGTAGCGGTTTTATCGGCGCGGATCCCCCACCGCGGGCGCAAGACTCTCCGGGGCGTCCCGGTTGCGTGAACGATGTCCCCGCAGGCGCGCGGGTTTTCGTTCTATAGTGAGCGCGCCGTGCCACGAGACCAGCAACCGTCCAGCATCGGCCTCAGGAGCATCGTGCTCCTCGACGGCCTGCCGCCCGAGCGCCTCGACGCGCTCGCACGCGAGTGCGCGTGGCGCAACTACGCGCCCGGGCAGCGGATCATCTCGCGCGAGGCCGACGATCGTGACGTGTACCTGATCGTCTCCGGCAGCGTATGCGTGACGACCTACTCGGCCGCCGGGCGCCAGGTCACGTTTCGCGATATCGGCGCCGGCGACTGGTTCGGCGAGGTTGCGGCGATCGACGGCAGGCCGCGCACCGCGGACGTCGTTGCCCTCGATAGCAGCCTGCTCGCCTCGATGTCGCCGGCGGTGTTCTGGCACCTGCTCCGGGAGGCGCCGCCGGTCGCGGAGCGCATGCTGCAGCGGCTCGCCGGGGTCGTCCGCGGACTTTCCGAACGGGTGATCGATCTCAGCACGCTGGGAGTACAGAACCGCATCCACGCCGAGCTGCTCCGGCTCGCCCGCGCGGCAGGCGGGACGGGTAACACCGCCCGCATCGAGCCCGCGCCCAAGCACACCGAGATCGCCAGCAGGGTCAGCACCTATCGCGAACAGGTGACGCGCGAGCTTTCGGCCCTGGTCAAGATGGGCATCCTCGAGCGGGGGGACCACACGCTCGTCATTCTCGACCTCGCGCGCCTCGAGCGCCTCGTCGAGGAGGTCCGCGGGGCGGCCTGAAGCAACCGCGCCGGATCGAACCAACGCGGCGTTCTCTCCAACGCCGCTACGCGCGCGTTAACAGCGGCGACGACGCTGTACCGGCCGCCTCCTTCAGGGTGACGCTAGACCGGCCGACCTAGGCCGTTATGCGGCTCGCCGCGCAAACCGACTCGCGGCGCCAAGTGCGCATACGCACTTACCGGGGTGATCTCGTTCTCTAGCCTTCATACCAGAAGGCCGATATAGAGAAGGAGATGCCATGAACCGGAGCGTCCGCTGGATCGCGACTCTCGCGCTAACCGTCTGCTGGAGCGCAGCGCTCGCCGGCGAAAACGTCTCACTCGCAGAGCCGGTGAAGCTGAAGTTCGATCCGCGGTTCATCATGGAGACCGTCGCTCGGCGCATGAACGTCGCCCTGAGTCCGGAGCTTCCGCTCCCCGCGATCTTTGTCGAGAGCACGACGCCGCTCAGCCAGTTTCAGGACGCGATGGAAGCGCAGTGGCGATTCCGGCCGCCGCTCGTCTCCAACGCCTACGCGATCGCACGCAATGAGATCTACTTGAGCGATAGCCCTGGTTTCTACCGTCGGCTGAAGCGGACGCTCGACGATTCGCTGGCCCACGAGTTCGTGCATTACATCCAGGCAAAGTACTTCGACGAGGACCTCTCCACGGACGGATGCGAGATGCAGGCGGCCGAGATACAGCGGTGGTTCCGGGAAATCCACGTGCAGGCCAACCCCGCCGCCGCATCCCGGGAGACGGGCACCGGCAATCTCGGCGGCGAGCGTTACGCGGGCGATGCCGCTCCGAGTTGCGTCGTCGTGGTCGCAGGGGACGGCAGCCGAACAGTCCGGTGCGCGACCGGATCGCGGCCCGGGCCGGGCTGACTCTCACCGGCGGGCGGGGCGCGGCCGTAGAGACAGAGCGCCGCGAGCGCTGTGCCATACTCTTGCTCAATGCGAAAAATCGGCAAGCGCAAGCCCAGCTCGCCCGCAATGACACCGAGCGCGGCGGGGTTGCACGCGGCTGCGATCCATCAGGCGACCGGTCAAGCGCTCGCGGCCGTTGCGACGACCGGGATCAGGCGCGGTATTTACAGGTTCGCCTCCCACGCAGAGATGAACCGACATACCGAGGAGGCCTTGGCGCGGGCGGTCGCGCACAACGTGCGAAGGCGCGCCGGCCGTCCGTAGATGTCCGATCCGGCGTGCGCTGGCGAGCGACGTCGATGCGACGCCCGGGGGCTACTTCTGGTGCGTGAACGGCAGCATCCGGTGTAGGTAGCGATCCCGGTGGCGCCACTGATGCCGGATGCCCAGCCCCCAATGGGCGAGCAGGGTGGCGAGGAGCAGCACCGCCGTGAGCTTGTGCGTCCACTCCGCGATCGGCGCGAGGGTGGGATGCTTGCCGAGAAAGTTCGGCAGGTGCCAGACGCCGAAGAAATTGACGCCGTAGCCACCGGTCATCACGAAGACGAAGCCGCTGATCGGCATCAGGAACATGCACACGTAGAGCGTGGGCTCGATCAAGTTGAGCGCGCGCTTCTCGCCCGCGCTCAGGTTGGGCGCCCAGTCGGGCAGCGGCGTGCGCTTGCGCCAGATGTAGCGCGCGAGCGCCACCAGCAGCAGGATCAGCCCGATCGACTTGTGCCAGTTGTAGAGCGTCCCCTGCGTGAAGCCAGCCGTGGTCTGTCCCTGCGGCGTGTTGAGCATCGCGGCGGCGGCGACGAACTGGTTGAGGATGAGCAGAAAGACGGTCCAGTGCAGGCACTTGGTGACGAAGCCGTAGCGGGTGGCGGTGTTCTTCATCTTGGAATCCCGGCGGGGAGGTGGCAGGATGGTGCCATCCTTCGTCGCGCCGGCGGAAAGCCGGGGCCCAGGCTGCGACCGGGCTACCGCGCGCGCCTCCTGGATGCCGGCTTTCGCCGGCACGACGGGAGGCTATGCGAGCGTCAGCTCGGCCCGCACCGCGCCCGCGCGCTCGTGACGCGCGACGAGCTTGACGACCGCACCCGACGGCGCGCGCACCACCCACTCCACCTTCGCGCGATCCTCCGTCGCGTCGCCGCTCCAACCGGCCCACCCGCTCGGCACGACGGGCTTGTACGCGCGACCTTCGAGCTGGCCGAGCTCCTCGCGCGCACTCCCCGTCTCCAGCCGCGCACCCGCCGGCAGCTCGATCTCGGCCACGAGTCCGCGCACCTGCTTGTTCGCGAGCGCCCGCTTGGTGACGTAGCTCGGCAGCCAGCCGGAGTTCTGCACCACGAGCCGGACGCGCCAGGTGTCGGGCCCGAGGCGCGCGGCGCTCGCCTCGACGAGCTCGAGCTTCGGCGAGACGAGCAGGCTCCAGATCAGCCACTTCGGAAAGCGCTTGATCTCTTCCTCGAGCAGCGCATGCGGCGGGTTGCTCCACGTGTAGAGCGCGTCCCAACCGCCGAGCTCGACCTCGCCGAGCTGCGGATGGCGGAACGGATACCAGTCGACGAAGCCGCGGCCCCCGAGCGTCCCGTCGTTCCATGCGAGGAGCTTGAGGTCGTCCTCCAGCGGGTGCTCGCGATACCACTCGATGAACTTGTAGTCGGCGATGCCGGCCGCCCGCTGCGGGCTCCAGATCTCGATCGTCCAGGCGAAGAGACCAAGATGGTCGTAGGCCCAGTCGTCGAAGGAGCCGGTTATCACGTCCTTGGGGTGATACCGAAAGTCGTGGAAGACGGAGATGTTCGGATAGCCGGTGAGCTCCGTCCCTTTCGCGCCAAGTTTCTGATAGGTCCAGAGATCCTCGGCCGGCATGGTGTCGTCGGCGTGGTGCGAGTACGGGCGCAGCAGGACGCCGCTGTAGGTGTGGAACAGGATCGCGCCGGTGATGTTGGGGTGCGAGGCGACGAACGCCACCGCGGTGCGCACCTCGGGCTCCGAGGTCGGGAACGGGCCGGCGCCGTCCTGCTCGTGCTCTTGTCGCCAGCCAGCGGGGAAGTTCCGGTTCAGATCGAGCCGCTCCTTGCGGGGCGCGAGCGTCAGCGTCACGCCGTCCCAGCCTTCGATCCGCCCCTCTGGCACCAGGCGGTAGTAGCGGCCGCCGGACTCGGCGGGATCGCGGCGGACCATGAGCCGCCGATCGCGCTCCGACACTTTCCACGGGCCGTTCGCGTCGGGCACGCGCATCGTGAGCACGCGTCCGTCGCCGTCGACGTCCTCGCGGCGCAGTCCCGCGATCGGTTCCTCGTCGTAGGGGTAGGGCCGTGTGCTCGAGCGAATGAGCTTCGGCACATCGGCGAGCGCCCATTCCGCGCCGTCCGGGTTGAGGCGCGGACAGACGTAGAACGCGCGCGTGTCGAGGCAACGAGTGATCTCCTCGTCCGTGCCGTATTGTGTGACCAGATGGTGCAGCAGGTAGAGGCAAGCCATCGAGCCGGCGACTTCGGTCGCGTGGATGTTGCCGTCGACCCAGAGGGCGGGCTTGTCGCGGTCGGCGCCCGAGTCGAACCGCGTCGTGATCGCGAGCCAGATGTCGCGTCCCTCGAAGCTCTTGCCGATGCTCTCGAGCCGCAGCAGGTCGGGATGCGCGGCGGCGAGCGCATGCAGCGCCCGCGTCAGGTCGTCGTAGCGGAGGTAGGTGTCGAACTGCATGTCCGGGGGTGAGCCTGGTCGGCGGGAGGCCGATTATCCCTGCTGCTCGCCGGGCCGCCGCCTTCGAGTTCGGGTAGCACGCGGAGTCGGCCTCCTCCTGTCGTGAAGACTAGAATCCACTCTCCCGACTCTCTTCCCACGAGGCGTCCCCGAGTGCTTCCTCTTGCCGGCGTGCGGGTGCTGGACCTGACTGCGGTCGTACTCGGTCCCTACGCGAGCCAGATGCTCGCCGACTACGGCGCCGACGTCATCAAGATCGAGGCGCCCGAAGGGGACACCACCCGGTACACCGGCCCGACGACCGAGACCGGGATGGGCGCGATCTTCCTGGGCGTCAATCGGGGCAAGCGCAGCGTCGTTCTCGACCTCAAGCGCGAGGAGGCGCGCGCGGCGTTGATGAGGCTCGTCGATACCGCGGACGTGTTCATGCACAGCATCCGACCGCAAAAGCTAGTCGACCTCGGTGCCGACCCGGCGACGCTGCTCGCGCGGAACCCACGGCTCGTGTACGCGGGGCTGCTCGGCTTCGGCGAGGACGGCCCCTACGGCGGGCTGCCCGCCTACGACGACATCATCCAGGGGCTCTCGGGGTGCGCGGCGCTGATGCAGCGGCAGACCGGGGAGCCGCAATACCTTCCGACCGTCGCCGCCGACAAGATCTCCGGGCTATTCGCCGCGAACGCCATCATGGCGGCACTCGTCAACCGTGAACGCACCGGCCTGGGCGGCTACGTCGAGGTGCCGATGTTCGAATCGATGGTGGCGTTCAACCTCGTCGAGCATTTCTACGGGCTGCACTTCGATCCCCCGCTCAGCGCGCCCGGGTATCCGCGCGTGCTCGCGCCTTGGCGCCGTCCGTATCGGACCACCGACGGCTACATCTGCGCTTTGCCCTACACGGATGCTCACTGGCGCCGGTTCTTCATCGAGGCCGGCCGTCTGGAGCTGGCCGACGACCCGCGCTTCGCGAGCATCACCGAGCGGACCCAGCACATCGAGACCCTGTACGAAATGGCGGCGGGCATCATCGGCACCCGCAGCACGGCCGAATGGCTGGCCACGTTCCAAGCGCTGGAGATCCCGGCCTCCCGCATCAACTCGCTCGAAGACCTGCCGCACGACGAACATCTGCGCGCCACCGCGTTCTTCGCGACACTGGATGATGCCAAGCTCGGGCGGCTGCGCTTCCCGGGCGTGCCGGTGAAGTTCGGCCGCGAGCGCCCGCCGGTCCGCATGCCGCCGCGGCTCGGCGAGCACACCAGTGAAGTCTTGCGCGAAACGCGAACCCCCGCTCCCCCACGCTCCAACCCGAAGGCTTGATCCATGGCGACCGACCGGCTGCCCATCCTCGGACAGGGCTTTTACTGGCAGGACCTGGAGATCGGGCAGCGCTTTCAGACGTTGCGCCGGACCCTCACCGAGACCGACCTCGTGAATTTCATCTCCGTCACCGGGATGCTGGAGGCGATCTTCATCGACGCCCATTTCCAGCATGGCGCCATCGCCGGGCGGCCGGTGCCCGCCGCGCTGACCTACTCGATCATCGAGGGGCTGATCCTGCAGAGCATGATCCAGGGCACCGGGCTCGCGATGCTCGAGCTGACGCAGAAGATTCACGCGCCGGTGCGGGTGAACGACACGATCCGGGGCGTGGTGGAGGTCACCGGCGTGCGTCCGACGTCAAAGGGCGGCCGGGCCGTGGTCACGTCGGCGATCGACGTGTTCAACCAGCACGAGGAGCGGGTTCTGTCCTACACGGCGACGCGATTGCTGGCGGGGCGCCCGCAGAGCAGCGCGGCGGATGGGCGCTAGCCGGACGCGGCCGTCGCAGCGACTGATCAGCGAACCGTGAACGGCGCGTTGTAGGGGCGGCCGAACGGCACCCCCGCGACCACGGTCTGCGCCGGACGCAGGTAGACCTTGCCGTCGCGCTCGTTCTTGCGGGTGTCGACGAAGCGCACCGGCCCCTCGACGATCTCCAGGATCGACACGTCCCCGGGCGCGCCGACTTCCAGCGTGCCGAGCTTGGGCAGCCGGTTGATCGAGCGCGCCGGGTTGACCGTCGCCATCGCGACCACCTGCTCGAGCGTGAACCCCATGTTCAGGAACTTGCTCATCACCCAGGTGAGATAAGGCATTCCGGGCGTGTTGCCGGAGAAGACGTGGATATCGGAGGAGATCGTGTCGGGCGGGGCGCCCTGCTGGATCGCCGGCTCGGCCATCGTGTAGTCGAAGCTGCCGCCGCCGTGGCCCACGTCGAAGACGACGCCGCGTCGCTTCGCCTCGAGCGCCGCGGGCAGGAGCTTGCCGGCCTGCACGATGTTGGTCCCGGCGCCCGCGTTGTTCGGCGCACCCGAGTAGGCGTGCGTCAGGATGTCGCCCGGCCGCAGGCGGTCGAGAATCTGCGACATCAGCTCGACGCTCTGCACGCCGCCGATGTGGCACATCACCTTGCCGTTGGTGCCGGAGGCTTCGCACGCCCGGATCGACCGGTTGAGCGGTTCGAGGCCGTGCTTGTCGATGACGTTCTCCGACATCCGCACCTTGATTCCGAGCACGATGTCGCCGTTCTCGCCGACCGCTTTCGCCGCCGCGTCGGTCTGCGCGTAGTTGACATTGAAGAGCTCGGGCACCGGGAAGCCGGCGAGGCCGATGTTCGCAATGTGCACGAAAGCGTACAGCCGCGACCGCGTCTGCGCGACGATGTGACGGCGGAACGCGGGCAGGTTGTTGGCGCCCGCATCGCCGGCCGACACGAGCGTCGTCGTCGCCTGGAATTGCGCGAGCTCGTCCGCGGGAATGCCGATCGCCGACCCATACGGATAAACGTGCGCATGTAGATCGATCAGCCCCGGCGTCACGAGCTTGCCGCTCGCGTTCAACACTCGCAGCGCGCGGTCGGCGGGGATGTCCGCCTCGACCGATTCGACGATGCCATAGCGGATGCCGATATCGCGCCGGCCGCGGAGCTTCTGGCTCGGGTCGAGGACGTCGCCGCCCTTGATGACGAGGTCGAACTTGTCCTGCGGGCCCATCGCGGCCTGCACCGCACGTCCTACGAGGCCGGATGCGCCGAGCGCCGATACGGCGCCGACGCCGGCGAGGAGGAACTTGCGGCGATTGCTTGAGCTCGCTTCCGTGTTCATGTTGTTCTCCCTCGGTTGAACCGCGGGCAGCCTGATCCTCACACCGGGCGCGGGTCAAGCTGCGACGCAGCAGCGTCCGTGCTAGTCCGGCAGAAACAGCGCCGGATCGACCGCGACCGCGTTCAGATACACCGCGAAGTGCAGATGCGGCCCGGTGACGCGGCCGGTCGCCCCGACCTTGCCGATCCCTGTGCCGGCGGCTACGGCGTCTCCGACAGCCGCGTCGATAGCGCTCAAGTGGGAGTACAGCGAGAGCAGTCCCTGTCCGTGGTCGAGCACGAGGGTCCGGCCCGGGAAGAAATAGTCCCCGGTGTCGATGACTCTTCCCGCCTCCGCCGCGATGACCGGCGTGCCCACCGGCGCTGCGATGTCCATGCCGTTGTGCGGGCTACGCGCCTGACCGTTGAAGAAGCGGCGCAGTCCGAACGTGCCCGAGCGGCGTCCCGGCGCCGGCTGCAGCATCACGAGCGTCGCCGGCGGTGCAGTCGTGAAAGTCCTCAGCACCGCGTCGAGATGCGCCCGCTCGCGCTCGTAGCGTGCGAGGTCCTCGCTCGAGAGGTCGACCTGCCCCGGCGGGACCTTGAGATGCTGCGCGGCGTACTGCTTCGGGCGGACGTCGATCTCGAACCGCTCGAGCTTGCCGTCGGCGCGCTCGACTTCCACCCGCAATTTCGAGCCCGGTTTCGCCGCGAGCGCGATGCCGACGACGGCCACCCACTCGTCCCCGTCGCGCATGATCAATACGCGGTCGGTCCCGAGGCGCGCGTACGGCGGATCCGCGGATGCGCCAAGGGCGATCCGCGCCACGCCGCCGGGGACGGCCGCGGAACGAGGGCTTGTCGCCGCCCGCGCCCGGGCAAGCCACGCCGGAGCGAGCAGCGCGGGCACGAGCAACCGGAGGAGGTCGCGGCGGTTCATCACCAGGCGGCTTTCCACACGAGCCGAGTGTGCACCGTCCCGTCGCGGAGCAGGGGCCGCGGTTCCCGACGTCCGATCAGCTCGGCGGCGCGGGTGCGATCAGCCGTTCGAAGAGATCCACCCCGCCCATCTGCCCCCCTTTCAGCATCAGCTCGAGACCATCGAGCCGGGCGCCCGGCGCGTGCGCGAGGCAGAGGGCTGCGCCGGGCGCGAGGTTGCCCAGATACGACAAAGCTACGATGCCAAGCGCCTTTACGGCGTGGCTCGACGTATCGCCGCCGGCGATGCCTACCCGCGGCACCGGCGCGAGCGCAAGCACGCGGTGGAGCAACTCGCCGGAGCCGAGCGCGATCCGGGTCGAAGGCGTTTCGCGCGCGGCGTCCGCTCGCGCGGTGTGCGCCAGGACGTTGCGGCCCGCGCGCAGCTCGTTAGCCAGTTCCCGCGCCGTACGATCGATGTAACCGGCGTCGGATTCGGCGAGGCGCGCCGCGTCGAGCGCCACGTGCAGAAACGACGCCGCCGCCGCGATCTGCCGCGCGGTCACCGGCGACAGGCTACCGGCGAGCACGAACACCGGCCCGCTCGCGGCGGAGACCGGCGCCGATGCGGCGGGCGCCAGCTGCCAATGCGCGGCGAGTGCCTGAACCACCGAGCTCGGGCCAACCGCAATCAGCGGTGCGCGCTGCGCGTGCGTCCACACGATCCGACCGATCGGCGCGAGATGATCGGCATGCCCGACGTCGAACAGCAGCGCGTCGGGGTTCGAGGCAAGCCGCGCCGTGATCGCCGCGTCGAGCGTGTGCGGTGGACGCGCGTACTCGAGGTACGGGATCGACTCGACCCTCCGCAGTCCCTGCCGAGCGAGATGGACACGCAGGTCCGCCTCGTCCATGGGCGTGATCGGATGCACGCTCATGGTCGGATGCCGATCGATCCGGTGCACCGGGCCGCCCGTCTGCACTGCCGCGAAGAGGTTGCCGAAGAGGCAATAGCGGTCCAGGTTCGGCTGGCCCCCGACGATGGGCACGAACGGGCTCGGGATGGATCGGCGGAAGACCGCGACGGCCGCACCGATGCTGCCGACCGTCGGCGAGCTGTCGAACGTCGAGCAGGTCTTGTAGTGGACGACGGGCGTGCGCAGCGCGGCGAACAGGCGCGCCGCGGGCTCGATCTCCGCCGCCATCGCCGCCGTCGGAAGCGAGCGTGCGGTGCCCGCGATCCCGACGCAATGGAGCGTTCCGGCTGCGTCCAGCTGGGCGCGCGTCGGTACGCCGAGAAACAGCAGCGTCCGCAGACCCGCGCGCGCAGCCGTCGCCAGCGTGTCGGTGGCGCCGGTGAAGTCGTCGCCGTAGTAGCCGAGCTGCAACGTCACCCGGATTTGCGGCCGAAGAACTCGAGCGCACACCGCAGCGCGGGCGCGCCTTCCGCGTACGTCTCCAACTCGATGCCCGCACGCGCCGCCTCCCACGCCTGCCGGAGGCTGTCCACACCTGCGCGCGGGCCTTCCGGGTGAGCGAGGATTCCGCCGCCCGAGAGAAAGATGAAGTCGCCACTGCCGAGGGCGCGGAAAGTCGTCGGGATCGTGCCGGCCCATTGCCCGGAGGAGAACGCCGGCATCACCGCGTCGCTCGCTCCGTCGTCCCCCGCCGCGACCGGCGCGAGACAGCCGCGGGCGGCATCGATCACCTCGTCGTTCGCATCGGCGAACTTGCCGTCCAGACCGTGCACGTGCAGATGGTCGATCCCGGTCAGCCGCCACAGCACCTGGTACGCGCCGAACGACATTCCGAGCGCGGGGTGGCGCGCCATCATGCCGAAGCCGTTGCGATGGCCGTGGATCGCGAGCGCGGTCGAGCGGCGCAGCGCCTGCACCGACGCGAGCCCGCACCAATTGAGGCTGACCATGATCGCGCTGCCGCCCTCGCGCTCGATCAGGTCGGCGTGACGGCGCATCGCGTCGATATCGTCGGTGATGTTGAACGCCATCATCACCCGCCGGCCATGCCGGTCCTGGTAGCGGCGCACACGCGCCATCACCTCGCGGACGCGCTCGGCGAGCGGCGCGTGCACCGGGTTCGCGCAGACCTCGTCGTCCTTGACGAAATCGATGCCGGCATCGCACAGCTCGCCGACGAGCTCGCCGGTGGCGGCGGCGGAGAGGCCGACGTTCGGCTTGATGATGGTGCCCAGCAGCGGGCGGTCGGCGACCCCGGTCGAGCGACGCGTGCCGGCGACGCCGTGCGGTGGCCGCGGGAACACCGCGCGGTAATCGGCGGGGAGCGCGAGCGACAGCAGCCGCACCCCGGTCGTCTCGCCGAGATCGTAGAGATTGCCGGCGACGGTAGCCGCGAGGGTGGCGAGGTTCGCGCCGATGTTGTCGATGGGGAACGATACCGTCACGCGGGCACGGCGCCACGGACCCGGCGCACGCTGCCGCTCGAGCCACGCACTGGGGAGACTCGGTGCCGCGACCGGTTCGAGCGCTTCGATCTGGTCGACCGTCGCGCGTGCGCGTGCGTGCAACTCGGCGGTCTCACCCTTCACCTTGACGAATGTGCCGCAGGACTGCTCCCCCGCAAGCACCTCGGCCGCGCGCTCGGGGGCGAGCGGCGTCTCGAGCAGGTAGACCGCGGCGAGCCGGCCGGTCACAGCGTGCTCAAGTCGGGAAACGGCCGCACCGGGTCGTTCCCGTTCCAGCCCTCGGACGCCTCGCGGATCAGGCGGAAGAGCTTGCCTTTCGGCCCCGCGACCTCGGAGAGCTCGATCACGCTGCCCGGGTGGAACTCGGTGTCGAAGTACGCATAGCGGCCGCGCTCGCCGACTTCGCCGGTCATCGCCACCTTCAGGCCCTGCGCGGTCAGGCGCACGATGTCCTGGTCGAAGCTCTCGGTCCAATAGGCGATGTGCTGGAGGCCGGTGTGCCCGGCGTCGAGGAACGCCTTGTACATCGAGGGCACGTCGTTCCGCTGCTGGACCAGCTCGATCTGCAGCGGGCCGGAATTGGCGAGCGCGACGGACACCTCGATCGGCTGCGGCGCGCCACGGTAATGGAAGTTCTTCACCGGCACGCGGGGGGCGTAGAAGAACGGCCCGACGCCGAGCGTCTCGCTCCAGTAGCGCATCGCCGCCTCGACGTCGTTCACGACGTACCCGTTCTGCCTGACCTGCCCGAAAAATCTGCTCATCTGCGCGCTTCTCCTTGCAAGGATTACTTCACGAACATGTTCGGCAGCCAGGTCGAGAACGCCGGCACGAAGGTGACGATCAGGAGCGCCACGATCAGCGACACGATGAACGGCCACGCGCCGGCCATCACTTTCTCGAGCGGGATCCGCCCGACGTTCGACACCATGTAGAGGCTCATCCCGACCGGCGGCGTCAGCAGGCCGATCATCAGGTTGAGCACGACCACGACGCCGAGATGGACCGGGTCGACACCGGCCTGCATCAGGCCCGGCGTGATGATCGGCGCCAGGATCAGGATCGCCGGCAGCGGCTCGAGGATCGTTCCGACGGCGAGCAGGAGCACGTTGGCGATGATCAGCAGCAGCCACGGATCCGTCGACAGTCCGAGCAGGAACTCGGAGGCGAGCGCCGGGATGCGGTCGACCGTGAGCACCCAGGCGAACAGCTCCGAGGCGCCGACGATGAAGAGAATGCTCGCGCACGAGCGCACCGTCTCGCGCGCCGAGCTCACGAAGTTCGCGAACGTCAGCTTGTTGTAGACGAACAGGCCGACCAGGATCGCGTAGACGACCGTCACGCCGGCGGCCTCGGTCGCGCCGAACGTGCCGGCCATCATTCCGCCGATCAGGATCACCGGAGCGAGGAGCGCCGGCGCGGCGGCGGCGAGCTGGCGCATGAAGCGCTCGCGGGTCACCACGATCGTGTCGCGCGGCAGGTTCTGCCGGCGGGCGATGATGGCGATCTGGATCATCAGCACCGCGGCGATGACGAGCGCCGGCACGATCCCCGCGAGCAGGAGCTTGACCGCCGAGACCTCGGCCGCCGTCGCATAGATGATGATCGGGATCGACGGCGGAAAGATCGGCCCCAGCGTCGAAGCCGCCATGCAGATCCCGGCCGAGAACTCGTCCTTGTAGCCCTGCTCGCGCATCATCTTGATCTGGATGCTCCCGAGCGCGCCGATGTCGGCGAGCGCCGCCCCGGACACACCGGAGAACACGAGGTGCGTGAGCACCGTCACGTGGCCGAGGCCGCCGCGGATCCGGCCGACGAGCATCCGCACGAAGTCGAACAGCTGCTGCGTGATCCCGGCGGTGTTGAAGAGCGCCGCCGCCAGGATGAACATCGGCACCGCGAGCAGCGGCGTCGAATCGAGCGAGTTGACGGTGCGCTGCGCGATGACCGCGAGCGGCAGGTCGTACCACCAGATCACCGCGCTGGCGGAGAGGCCCAGCGCCATCGCGACGGGCAGGCCGAGGCACATGAGCACCATGAACAGGCACACCGCGATGAGGCTCATCATGACGCCGGGCTCCCGTCGGCGGCATCGCCCTTCAGCGCCGCGATCGCCCGCTGGATCGCCACGAGCAGCATGAGGGTCATGCCGATCGTGGCGGGCAGGTAGTAGACGAGGTTGGGCATGCCGATCGCCGGCGTGGAGAACTTCCACGCGCGCTGCATGAACAGCCAGCCCGCGTACAGGAACAACGCGCCGAACGCGACGTTCAGCAGCTCGTTCGCGATACGGACGATCCGTTTCGGGCCGCTCGGCATCATGTTCAGGAACATGTCGACCTTCACGTGCTCGTCGTTGGCGAGAAGGATCGGCACCACGAGGAAGATCACGCAGAGCCCGAGATACCGCGCGAGCTCGTCGGCCCACGGCAACCCGAGCGCGAAGAGCTCGCGCGCCACGACCTGCGCCATGATCAGCGCGGTGATCCCGATCAGCGCCCAGATCGCGACGATCTCGGCGTAGCGGCAGAGCGCGGCGAGGACGCGTGAGAGGCGCGAAGGCATGCGGGAATCTCCGGTCGGAGATCGTCGTCCCGGCGAACGCCGGGACCCAGGACGGCCGCTGCTGGATTCCGGCTTCAAGCCGAAGCGACGAATTCCTGGACTCCGGCATTCGCCGGAGTGACGAGCCTGGACGGAACTCCGGCTTTCGCCGGGGTGACCGGGGCCCTTACTTGACCGCCGCGATCTCCTTGTAGAGGTCGCCGTACTTCGCGCCGAACTTCTCCTGGACGACCTTGTTCACCGAGGTCTTGAACGCATCGAGCTTGAGCCCGTTCTGCGTGCCGATGACGGTCATCTTCAGGCTCTTCAGCTTCTCGGTCTCTTCGGCCTCCTGGCCCTGGACCATCTTAGTCGCGCGGTCGCGCACTTCGGCCGCGACCTTGGTGATCTCGGCGCGCTGGGCGGGAGCGAGACCCTGCCAGGATTTCTCGTTCATGACGATCACCTGCGCGTTCATGATGTGACCGGTCTGCATCAGGTGCGACTGCGTCTCGTAGAGCTTGCTCGAGAGCACGACGTTGACCGGGTTCTCCTGGCCGGCGACCTGGCCGGAAGCGAGGGCGACCGGCACCTCCGACCAGTCGACCGGGACCGGCACCGCGCCGAGGCCCTGCACGGTCGCCATGTAAATCGGGAACGGGATCGCGCGGATCTTCTGGCCGGAGAGATCGCTCGGCTGCAGCACCGCCTTGTTCGCGGTGAGCTGCCGGGTGCCGAAGTAGTAGGCGTAGAGCACGCGCACGCCGGCCGCCTTGACCAGGCCGTCGTTCAGCTTCTTCATCACCGGCGAGTTGATGTCCATCACCTTCATCAGGTGGTCGACGTCGCGGTACAGGTAAGGCGTGTCGAGCGCGCCGAAGGGCTCGTGCAGCGAGCCGATGCCGCCGGCGGTGTTGTGCGAGAGCGCGATCGTGCCGGTCGACACCGCCTCGGCGAGCTCCTGCAGCTTGCCGAGCTGAGACGACGGATAAACGGTGACCTTGATCTGGCCGGCGGTCGCCTTGGCGAGGCCGTCGGCGAACCATTGCGCCTGCATCCCGGCCGCGCTGCTCGGCGGGTTCATGTGGCCGTAGCGGAACTCGACCGGTTTCTGGGCGTGCGCCGGAACGGCGAGCACGAGGCCGACGAACGCGGCGGCGGCGGCGAGAAAGCGGATCGCCATGGTGAGGTCTCCTCCGTTGAGATGGAATGGCCGGCGTGAGCTCTGGATCCCGCGCCGGTTGCGTGGACGGGACGACGATAGCGACCCGCATGCCGATCCGTCAAAGCGATCCGATGATGGTTTTTGATGGATTTTGAGGCGGGCTGCGGTAGCATCAGTCTCCGGCATACGCCGCACGACCATGCGCACCCGCCACGACTTCTCAGCCTCGAACGGCGCCCGCCGGGCAAGAGTCACCGACGTCGCGCGTGCAGCGGGCGTCTCCACCGCCACGGTGGACCGCGTGCTCAACCGCCGCGACGGCGTCCGGCGAGCGACCGCGCAGCGGGTGCTCAAGGCCGCTGCGGCGCTCGACTATCTCCCCGAGCGCGACGCGGCGGCCGCGCTGCGACCGGCGGCGGCCAGGCTCGTCTTCCTGTTGCCAACCGGCACCAACCGCTACCTGAACATGCTCGGCGACTACATCGACTTCTCCGATGCGCACTGGAGCCCCTACGACATGAAGTGCCGCTGCCAGTTCTTCGAGGGCTTCAATCCGCAGGCGCTTGCGGAGAGCCTGCGGCGGCACGGCCGGCGCGCCGACGGCATCGCGTTCATGGCGCTCGAGCACCCGGCCGTCCGCGAAGCGGTCGGCGAACTCGTCGAGCGCGGAATCCCGGTGCTCACGCTGATCTCGGACCTGTCGCACTCGCGGCGCATCGCCCACGTCGGGCTCGACAACCGGACGGCGGGCCGCACCGCCGGCTACCTGCTCGCGCGCTTTCTCGGGCGGCGCGCCGGCAAGGTCGCGCTGATCGCCGGCAGCCGCAGTTACCGGGCCCATGAGGAACGGGAGATGGGGTTTCTGCACATGATGGAAGAGATGCTGCCCACGACGGAGGTCGTGGGCCTGCGTGAAGGGCACGACGACGCGGAGCGGAACTATCGTCAGACGCGCCTGCTCCTGCAGAGCCACGCGGATCTCGTCGGCATCTACAACATCGGCGGCGCCTCCGACGGCATCGGGCGCGCGCTCAAGGAAGCCGGCCGCGACCAGCAGGTGGTGTTCATCGGCCACGGGCTGTCGCCGGACACGCGCGGCCTGCTGATCGACGGCACGATGGACGCCGTCATTACCCAGGATCCCCAGAGCATGATCACGAGCTGCGTGCGGATCTTCGCGAACCTGCGCGAGCGCCGCGAAGCGCTCGCCGGGATCGAGCCGACGCGGATCAGCCTGGTGCTGCGGGAGAACTTGCCGGCGTGAGCGCGGTGCTGTGCCGCTGCTTGGCCCATAACGCCGCGTACACCCCGTCGCGCGCCATTAGCTCGCCGTGCGTGCCGCTCTCGGCAACGCAGCCGTACTCGAACACGACGATGCGTGCGGCTTCCGCCGCGTCGCGGAGCTGGTAGCAGGCGCGGTCCGATCAGCGCGAGCGGCAGCAGCGCGACGCCGGCGAGCGCGAGACGCCATTCGGTCCAGAGGAGCATGGCAAAGGAGAAGACCATCCCGCCCACCGCTATCGCGAGATAGCCGAGCGACCAGAGCGCGGGTTCGACGCTGCCGGCGTCGCTCGTGACCCGGGCCACCAGGTCGCCGTGTGCGGAGACGCGCAGCCGCTGCAGCGGCAGGAGCTGCATGTGCTCGAAGAGGCGCGCACGCACCTCGCCCGGGATCCGGGCGCACAGCCGCGAGTAGAGCCATTCGTGCAGCAGCGCGGCGGCGCCCGCGACCAGCACCGCCGCGAACAGCCCGCCGAGGATGACGAGCAGCAATCCGAACCGGTTCTTGAGGACCGCCTCGTCGATGAGGTAGCTCATGACTTTGCGCTGTCCGACTTCCAGCGCGAGCTCGATGGCCATCAGGGCGCCGATCACCGCGAACGCGCGCCGATGCGGGCGCAGAAACGGCGCGAGGCTGCGCCACAGCGTGCGCGCCCATCCGAAGCCGGTCTCTGCTGCAGCGTCCATCCGCGCGCGATTGTAGCGGCGCGAAGAGCGCCGCGGCCGCTTCCTGTGTACTCTCCGGCACTCTCCCTTCCGGAGCTCCGACCCGATGACGACCGCCGCTCCCGCGCGCTACACCGGCGTCTTCCCGATCGCGCCGACCCCGTTCACCGACCGCTTCGATCTGGATCTGGACGGTAAGCGGCGCGTGCTCGATTGCATGATCGATCAGGGCGTCGACGGCATCTGCATCCTCGCCAACTACTCCGAGCAGTTCCTGCTCACCGACGCGGAGCGGGACACGCTGCTCGATCTCGCCCTCACGCACGTCGGCGGCCGGAAGCCGGTGATCGTGACGTGCAGCCACTACAGCACGCGGATCGCCGTCGAGCGCGCGCGGCGCGCGGAGGCGGCCGGCGCGAAGATGCTCATGCTGATGCCGCCCTACCACGGCGCGACCCTGCGCGCGGACGAGCAAGGCGTCTTCGACCAGTTCGCACGCATCGCCGAGGCGGTCTCGATTCCGCTCATGGTGCAGGACGCGCCGCTGAGCGGGGTAACGCTTTCGGTGCCGTTTCTCGCGCGCCTCGCACGCGAGGTGCCGAGCGTCTGCTACTTCAAGATCGAGGTGCCGGGCGCGGCCGCGAAACTGCGCGCGCTGATCGGCGCGGGCGGCGCTGCCATCGCCGGGCCGTTCGACGGCGAGGAGAGCATCACCCTCATGGCCGACCTCGATGCGGGCGCGACCGGCACGATGCCGAGTGCGCTGCTGCCCGACCTGATCCGGCCGGTAGTGGCGCACCATCGCGCCGGCCGGCGTGCAGAAGCCGCTGCGGCCTATGCCCGGATCCTCCCGCTCATCAACTACGAAAACCGGCAGTGCGGTCTGCGCGCGACGAAAACCGTGATGAAGGAAGGCGGCGTCATCAAGAGCGACGCGGTGCGCCATCCGCTGGAGCCGCTGCACCCCGCGACTCGCGCGGGGCTGTTGGAGCTCGCCGCGGAGCTGAACCCGCTTGCATTGCGCTGGGGCCGGGATCGTTGATGAGTCACGAGCTCGCGTCCGAGTGGGTGCACGTCAAGTACGCGGAAACCGCGCAGTTCACCGAGGTTTACGGCTTTTCGGGCTCGCAGGGCGTGGTGAACCTGGAGGGCGTACGGTTCGTCCCGAGGGACAAGCCGTCGAAGACGCTCGCCGTCTACATGCATCCGAGCTCGACCCTGCAGCTCCTGCCGATGCCGCAGGCGATGGCGCGCGCGGGGGTGCATGTGCTGTGCGCGGGCAGCCGCTTCGCGCGGAACGACACGCCGCTCATCGTGGAGAAGGTGGTCCTCGACCTCGGCGCGTACATCCGGCACGCGCGGGACGTGTGGGGCTACGAGAAGGTCGTCCTGTGCGGCTGGTCGGGCGGCGGCGCGCTGGCGCTCTTCTACCAGGCGCAGGCGCAAGCTCCGACGGTCACGCAGACGCCGGCGGGCGATCCGATCGATCTCGCCGCGGCAAAGCTCGCGCCGGCCGACGCGATGATCTTCCAGGCGGCGCACCTGTCGCGCGCGCGCATGCTCGCCGAGTGGATCGATCCGTCGGTCGTCGACGAGGCCGACCCGGATCGGCGCGAGCTCGAGCTGGACATCTACCACCCGGCCTGCCCCAATCGGCCGCCGTATTCGGCGGCGTTCATCGAGCGCTTCCGGTCGGCCCAGCTCGAGCGCATGCGCCGGCGCACGGCGTGGGTGAAGGAATCGCTCGCGAACCTCAAGCGGCAGGGCGGGGACGAGCTGGAGCGCGGTTTCGTCACCTACCGGACGATGGCGGATCTGCGCTTCCTGGATCCGGCGATCGATCCGAACGACCGCAAGCCCGGTACCTGCTACCTCGGCAAACCGGAGACCGCGAACACCGGTCCGGTGGGACTCGCCCGCTTCTCGACCTTGCGCGCCTGGCTCTCGCAATGGTCGCTCGAGGACTCGAACGCCGACGGCCCGCGCGCCGCGCAGTCGATCACGGTGCCGTTCCTGGCGATCGAGAACTCGGCCGACGACGCGGTGCCGCAGCCGCACGCGCGCATCATCTTCGACGCCGCGGCGAGCCGCGACAAGACCATGCGGGTCATCAAGGGCGCGACCCACTACTACCAGGGCCAGCCCGAGCAGCTTCAGCAAGCGGTCGCCGCCTGCCTCGGCTGGATGGACAAGCAGCGTCTGCTCGACTGACGGCACGCCGGCGTCGATGAGTGCAAGCGTCCTCCTCGACGCGGCGCGCGAGCTGTCGCGCTCCCTGGCAAAGCTCACGTTCCCGGCGCCGGTCGCGCACGTTTACGATCCGCACCAATACGCGTGGGCGCCCTATGAGGCGTACGTGAGGCGCTTCGGCGCCGGCCGCAAGCGAGTGGTGCTGCTCGGGATGAATCCGGGGCCGTTCGGGATGATGCAGACCGGCGTGCCGTTCGGCGAGATCGCCGCGGTGCGCGACTGGATGGGCATTCGAGCGCGCGTGGATCGGCCGCGGCGCGAGCATCCGCGCCGGCCGATCGAGGGCTTCGAATGCAAGCGCTCCGAGGTGAGCGGCCGCCGGCTGTGGGGCTGGGCCGCGCTGCGCTTCGGCGCGGCCGAGGCGTTCTTCGCCGACTGGTTCGTGCTGAACTATTGCCCGCTCGCGCTTCTCGAGGCATCCGGCCGGAACTTCACCCCGGACAAGCTCCCAGCGCCGCTGCTGCGCGAGGTTTACGCGGCTTGCGATCGTCAGCTCGCCGCTGCGCTCGGCGCGCTCGCGCCGGCCTGGGCGATCGGCATCGGCGGATTCGCGGAGCGGCGGATTCGGGCGGTGCTGGAAGGGAACCTCGTCGACAGCGCCGGCGCGCGGGCGATCCGGGCGGGGCAGATCCTCCATCCGAGCCCGGCGAGCCCGGCGGCGAACCGCGGCTGGGTCGAGGCGGCGGAGGCGCAGCTCGCGGCCTTGGGCGTTTCGCCGCTGGCGGTCCAGACCACTCCTGGCGCGATCACTCCACCTTCGCGCCGGTGTCCTTGACCACCTTCGCCCAGCGCACGACCTCGCTTCTCAGATACTCGGCGAACTGCTGCGGCGAACCGCCGATGGGGTCGAACGCGAGCGACGCGAGACGCTCGCGCACCTCGGGTGCCTGTAGCGCCTTGTTCACCGCGTCGTTGACCTTCTGCACCACCTCGGCCGGCGTGCCGGCCGGCGCCATCAGCGCCACCCAGGTGTAGTCCTGGATAGCTCGGGAACCCCGACTCGACGAACGTCGGGACGTCCGGCAGCGTCGGATGCCGGTTGGCGCTCGAGATCGCGAGCGCGCGCAGCTTGCCGGAGCGGACGAACGGCATGGCCGCGGTGACGGCGAGCGATCCGACCGGCGGTTCGCCCGCGACCACGGCGGCCGCGGCCGGCCCCGCGCCCTTGAAGTGCACGGCGGGGACGTCGACCTTGCCGAGCGCGCGGAACAGGTTCTCGGCCGTGAGGTGCGGCGTCGTGCCACTGCCTGGCGACGCGTAGGCGAGCTTGGCCGAGCGGGCGAGCGTGAGCAGCTCGTCCAAGTTCTTCGCCGAGATGCTCGGGTTCACGATGAGCAGATTCGGCTGCGTTGCGGCCTGAACGATCGGGGCGAAGTCCTTCTCCGCGTCGTACCCTGCGGTGGCGGTGAGGCTGGGGTTCACCGCGAACGCGCTGGAGGTGCAGAGCAGCGTGTAGCCGTCGGGCGCCGATCTTGCGACCGCCACCGTGCCGATGTTGCCGCCGGCGCCCGCGCGGTTCTCGATGACGATCGGCTGTCCCAGCGTCTCCTGCAGCCGCGGTTGAAGCAGGCGCGCCACGACGTCGACCGGCCCGCCCGGAGCGAAGGGCACGATGATGCGGATCGGCTTGCTTGGGTACGTATCCGCTCTGCGGAAAACGCCGCGAGCGGAGCGGCGGCGAGCAGTGCGGCGGCGGCGAGCTGCCTTGTCCAGCGATGCATTCGGTGTCTCCCCGGTGACGATCAGCCGGGTGATACCCGGCACCTCAACCCCCGCGTATCCGCCGATCCGCTCATCGGATCGTACGGCCCGGCGTAGCTCATTGCGGCGTTGATATTGATCTCGAGCGCGCCGTAGTCGGGCGCCGCTCCCTCGGGACGCCACCATCCCATCCCGGTGACGACTGTATCCGGTGCGGTCGCATCGGTCACCTTCGCGCGCAGCCGGCAGCGGCCCGCGTGCCCGCGCGTCTCGACGACCACCCAGTCGCCGTCGCCGACGCCGAGCCGGCCGGCGGTCTCCGGGTGCATGCGAAGCAGCGGGTCGGGCGACATCTTCCGCGCCCACGCCTGATCGCGAAAGCGCGAGTGGTGGTAGGTACGTTCGCGCAAGCCGGTCTGCAGCGTCAGGGGGAAGTCGGGATCGGGGCGCTGCGAGGCCGCCGGCGGCTCCCACTCGGGGAGCGGATCGAGACCGAGCGCCGCGAGCCGCTCGGAGTAGAGCTCGACCTTGCCGGATGGCGTCTTGAAGACCTGGTGCTCGAAATCGCCGTAGCGGCAAGTGAACTCCGCAAAGCCGTGCTCGGCTAGCGCGCCGAAGTCGATGCCGGAATCCCCGATGAGGAACGCGTTCAGCTCGCGCTGCGTACGCCACGGGAGCAGCTCGGCGGTGACCGCGCCGCGCGCGCGCATGCGGTCGAGCAAATCGGCCGCGACCTCGATGTCCGGCCGCGCGAGCCCCTGACGCGCCGACGCCGGGGCGGTGTACGACGATGCAGGGACCGCCCGCATGCAGCGTCACCTCTTCCTCCTCGAGCGCGGTGGTCTTGGGCAGCACCAGATCCGCCCAGGCCGCGGTCGGCGTCATCCGGTGGGTCGCCACGGCGAGGAAGTCGAGGCTGCGCAGCGCTTCGATCGTGCGCGGCGTGTCGGGGTAGGTGACCGCGATGTTCACGCCGGAGACGTAGAGCGCGCGCACCGGATACGGCGCTGCCGGTGAGGATCGCGTCGATCACGCCCGGGTTGTGGCAGGCCGTCTGCCAGCCATCCGGCCCGGCCCAGAGCGGAAACCGTTCGGCGCCGATCGTTTGCCGCTCGATCTCGAGCGGCAGCCGGAACGCAGGGTCGTGGACGAGGTCGAGCGGCGTGCGGAAGCCCGGCGGACGCTTGGCGCGGCGGTTGCCCCCGACGCGATCGAGGTTGCCGCTCACCGCGACCAGGCAGTGGAACGCGCGGAAGGTCTGCACGCCGTTCGTCACCGCGTCGATGCCATGGCCGCTGACGAAGCACGACGGGCCGTCGGCATACAGACGCGCCGCCTGCTCGATCTCGTCGGCGGGCACGCCGCTCACCGCGCTCGCGCGCTCCGGGCGTCCATCCGGAAACACGCTGCGCGAGCGCATCGAAGCCGTGGCACCAGCGCGCCACGAAGTCGCGATCGTAGCGGCCGTCGCGCACGAGCACGTGCAGCATCGCGAGACCGATCGCCGCGTCGGTGCCCGGACGCGGCCGCAGCCAGAGATCCGCCAGGTCCGCGGCGCTCGTGCGGAGCGGATCGAGGACGATCATCCGTGCCCCGCGCGCTTTCGCCTGCTTGATCCGCTGCCACTGGATCGGGTTCGCCGCGTTCGGGTTCGCGCCGACGAGGAGGAGCGTGTTCGCATGCGACACGTCTTCGCCGCCGGTCATCGCCAGCCCGGTGACCATGTCGCTCACGCCGCGGCAGCCGCCGCAGAGATCCTGGTTGATCATCCAATTCGGCGAGCCGAGCGAGCGCAAGAGCAGGGCAAACACCGCGCTGCGGGAGAAGAATGCGCCGCTCGTCGCGCCGGCGATCGCCAGCGGTCCGTCGCGGGCGCGGACTGCGGCGAGACGATCGGCCATCTCGTCGAGCGCTTCGTCCCAGGAGATCTCGCGCCAACCGCCCTCGCCGCGGGCGCCGGTGCGCCGGAGTGGAGCGAGGATGCGTCCCGCGCCGTAGGTCAGCTCGGGCAGTCCGCGGATGCCCTTCACGCAGAAGGCGCCGCGCGATGCGGGGTGCGCCGGATTCGGCGCGACGTGGACGACCCGGCCGTCGTCGCCGACCGTAAGGAGCGCACCGCAGAGGGTGCTGCACTCCCAGCAGGTGCTTGGTAGGGTCTTCACGCGCGCCTCCTTGCCCGCAAGGCTGGGAGCTTACCCAAGGATGCGTAGGCTCACGTATCGAAAGCATTCCCCGGGGGCAGGCTCAATGACCGCCGCGGCGTTCGAACTCGAGGAACCCGGTACGCCCCGAGACCCCCCTCCTCGCGCGCGTCCGAGGGCGCGTCTCGGTGCTAGATTACGTCCCGACCCCAAGCCGGAAGCATCGACCGTGAGTGCAATCGAAGCCGTACCGACCGGACGGACCTGGCCGAACGAAGGCCCGGGCCGCGCGCCCTACTGGGTCTTCGCCGACCCGGATGTCTATGAGCGCGAGCAGGTGCGCATCTTCCGCGGCCCGGTCTGGCACTACGTCGGGCTCGAGGCCGAACTGCCGGACGCCGGCGCCTTCAAGACGACGCGCGTCGGCGACGCGCCGGTCATCGTGTGCCGCGACGACGATGGACGGCTGCACGCGCTGGTCAACCGTTGCGCGCACCGGGGCAACCTCGTGTGCCGCGAGGAATTCGGGCGCACCAAGGAGTTCTACTGCGTCTATCACGCCTGGGTCTACGACCTCGCGGGCAACCTCAAGTCGGCGGCGTTCCGGCGCGGCATTCGCGGCGAGGGCGGGCTGCCGGCCGATTTCCGGCTCGAGGATCACGGCTTGCAGACGCTCCGCTGCGAGAGCTTCTGCGGTCTCGCGTTCGCGACGTACTCGCCCGACACGCCGCCGCTCGCGGAATGGCTCGGCGAGGTCGGAGACGGCATCCGCCGGACGCTGACCCGGCCGCTGCAGGTGCTCGGCTACGACACCCAGCGCATCGCTGCGAACTGGAAGAACTATCACGAGAACCCGCGCGACTCCTACCACGCGAACATCCTGCATTCGTTCTACGGCACGTTCGGCATGTCGCGCCAGTCGCAGGAGTCGGCGATGGTGATCGAGCGCGGCGGCCGGCATCAATACTTCTACACCAAGGCCGGGACGGACAAGCCGTCGGCGGATTACCAGGAGACCGCCTCGGGCCTCCGCTCGCACAATTCCGACTTCAAGCTCGAGGACCACTCGATTCTCGAGTGGCAGGACGAGTTCGGCGACGGGATCAGCATCCAGATCCTGTCGGTTTATCCGGGCTTCGTGCTGCACCAGATCGCGCACAGCCTCGCCACCCGCCAGCTGATCCCGAACGGGCCGGACTCGTGCGATCTCGTCTGGACCTATTTCGGGTTCGCCGACGATCCGGCGGCGCTGACCGACCGGCGGCTGATGCAGACCAATCTCGTCGGCTCGGCGGGCATGGTGTCGATGGAGGACGCCGCGGTCTGCAACATGATCCGGCGCGCCACGGGGGGTGCGGGCGACGCCGCGTCGGTCATGCACATGGGCGGCAAGGATCTCGTGAGCGGCGGCAGCACCAAGCTCTCCGAGCGGGGTCTGCGCAACTTCTGGCACACCTACCGCACCGACATGGGCTACTGATGCCGCTCGCGGAGCGCGAGCACCGCGCGATCGAGTCGCTGGTCTACGAGTGGGCGCGCGCGATCGACGAACACCGCTTCGAGGATCTCGCGGCGCTCCTGGTCGAGGACGGGGAGTATCAGGTCGCCTCGCGCTACAACCTGGACCGCGGTCTCCCGCTGGCGGTGATCCACACGCGCTCGCGCGGCCAGCTCCGCGATCGCATCGTTTCGCTCCGGGTCGCGAATATCTATGAGGCGCATCATTACCGCCACCTCGTGTCCGGGGTGCAGGTGATCGGCGAGGAGGCCGGCGCCTACGAGGTGCGGTCGAACTACGCCGTGATCCGGATCATGGAGCACGACGGCGCGAGTGCGATCTTCTCGAGCGGGCAGTACCGCGACAGCGTGGTGTTCGAGGGCGGCGCGCCGCACTTCCGGCGGCGGCACGTCGTGTTCGACTCGAAGGCGATCGATACGCTGCTCGTGTTTCCGCTCTAACGTGTCATCCCGGCGTACGCCGGGGCGACGTCGTCAATCGACTTTCGCCCCCGACTCCTTGATCACCCGCGACCATTTCGCGATCTCGCTCTTGACCAGCTCACCGAACCGCTCCGGCGTACCGCCGGGCAGCTCCGACAGGCCGCCGGGCGCGAGACGCTCGCGCACGTCGGGCATCGCGAGCGTCTTCGCCACCTCCGTGTTCAACCGGTCGATGACCTCGCGCGGCGTGCCCGCCGGCGCGAAGTAGCCGAACCAGGCGGTCGCCTCGTAGTTCGGCACGCCCGCCTCGATCATTGTCGGCACCTCTGGAAGCGGCGCGGCCCGCGTCGCGCCGGTGACCGCGAGCGCGCGGAGCTTTCCTGCCTTGACGTGCGGCAGCGCATCCGGCGCGACGGCGAAAGCGAAATCGACCTGGCCGCCGAGCATCGCGGCGACCGCCGGCGCGCTACCCTTGAACGGCACGTGGTTGAGCTCGAGTCCCATCGTCGTCGCGAGCATCTCGGCCGAGAGATGCTGCGAGGTGCCGTTGCCGTTCGACGCGTAGCTCACGCCGCCCGGGGCTTTTCGCGCGGCCGCGACCAGGTCCTGCACCGTCTGCAGCGGCGAAGACGGATGCACGACCAGGATGTTCGGCGTCGTCGCGACCAGGATGATCGGCGCGAAATCCCTCACCGGGTCGTAAGGCACCTTCGCGTAGAGACCCGGCACGATGCCGTGCGGACCGATTCCGCCGACCATGATGGTATAGCCGTCGGGGGGCGATTTGGCCGTGTACTCGGTGCCGACGCTGCCACCCGCACCGACGCGGTTCTCGACGACGACGGGCTGGCCGAAGCTCTCGCCGAGCTTCTGGCCCACCACGCGCGCGATGAGATCGTAGTAGCCGCCGGCAGGATTCGGCACGACCACGCGTATCGGCTTGTTGGGGTAGGGCTGCGCAAGGGCGCTCGAGCACGCGAGCGCGACGGATAGCACGGCGAGAATCGCGGCCGGTTGCATGAGTCCTCCC
The DNA here is from genome assembly GCA_963754305.1 of uncultured beta proteobacterium. Lineage (GTDB taxonomy): Bacteria > Pseudomonadota > Gammaproteobacteria > Burkholderiales > SG8-39 > DATEDA01. The sequence goes on from CAVWFR010000040.1 coordinate 114,827, forward strand.
GGTGAAGTGCGCGGCGAGTGTAGTGCATTCCGCGGCCGGGACCGGCGTTGCGAACAGGCGACCCCTGACCCCGGCTGCCGTCGGGGACAGGGGAAGCAGGGGACGTTTACTGCCGATAGAACACGTACCGCGCCTCGTAGGCGACCTTCTCCTGCTTGCCCTTGGCCGCTGCGTCGCACGTCGAGGCCGGTGCGACGCCGGCTTTGGTGTCGAGCCGCTGGATGAACGTGACGCCGCTCATCGCGCCGCTGCCCATCGCGGGCTCGGCCTTCACGAGCTGCAGCGGAATGCTGCGCGGTGCCGGCGCAGGCGCGATCGCGACCTGCTTGCCGGTCACTTTCGAGCCGTCGTTCGATTCCCACGTCGGGCCGCCATAGTACTTGCCGACCGTCTTCTTCTGGCTGTCGTACAGGGTTGCGACCGGGGCGACGAAAGTCCATTCGAACTGGCCCATCGCGTCCTTCTTTTCGCGGCATTCGTAAGTGATCTCGCCGATGCCCCAGGTGTCCATCGCGATGCGATGTCCGGCGGGCGCACGCACCGCTTCGGGTGCGGCGGCGGGATCGGACTGGGCGAACGCGCTGGTGGCGACGAGGCAGGCGAGCGGGAAAACCGCCGGTAGAACGATGCGTTTGATCATGTCTTCCGTCCTTTGCGAGTTCGAGGGTTCGAGTCCGCGCTGAGCGGGGTCTCGCCCGGCACTACTCTCGCGACGGACATTCGGATGCAGCGGCGGTGAAAATTCGGGGTAACGACCTTCCCCGAAGGAAAACTCTTCTTCTCGCCGCCCCTCGTACCGTGAAAAACCGCCTACCGCATCGCCACCGCTCGGCCCACGAACAGGATCGGGCCGGTCGGCCGCCCCGTCGGCGAGCCGGTCTCGGGCTCGAGCGTGAGCTCGAACAGCTGCTCGGGCTCGAGCGCGGGCAGCCGCGCGGCCGGGATCTCGGTCGCACGATCCCCGGGTACCAGTCCGAGCGAGGTCGGCGCAGCGGCGGTTTGCGGCTTGGTCCAAAACTGGATTGCCTTCTGCGCCGGCACCGGCGTGTTCGCGAGCGGGACGAGCCGCACCGTGCCGCCGGCTTGCGCTTCGACGATCCAGCCGGCGACCTTCTGATCGTCCTGCAGTACCGCGAGGTACCGGCCCTCTTGCACCGGCGGGGTGGCGATCCGGACACCGAGCACGATGGCCGCCGCGACCGCGCCCGCGGTGACCGCGCGCCAGAGCGCGAGGCTAGCCCACCACCCGGCGCGCGGCGCGTCGCGCCGCAGACTCTTTGCGATGCGCGGCCACAGCGCGGCGGAGGGCTCGGTCGGATCGGGGATGCGGGTCATCGGGAACAGCCGGTCCTGCCAGTAGTAGACCTCGCGTCGCAGCGCGAAGTCGCGCTCGAGGTCGCGCTCGACCTGAGCGCGCTCGGCCGGCGATAACAGCCCGAGCACGTACTCCGCTGCGCGGCTCCGAGACGCGTCGCCGGGTCCGTCGCTGCGATCGTCGTCGCTCACGCGAGACACTCCTTGAGTGCGAGCAGCCCGCGCCGGATCCACGACTTCACGGTACCGAGCGGTGCCGCGAGCCGCTCCGCGAGCTGCTCGTGCGAGTAGCCTTCGACGAAGGCGAGGACGATGCAGTTCCGCTTCTGCTCGTCCAACCGGTCGAGGCACTCCGCCAGGGCGCCGATGTCGATCCCACGGTCGTCCTTGCGCCAGGCTGCTTGCGCGTCAGCGAGTGCGATAAGCTGCTCGTCATCCACCTCCACCGTGCGGTGTGACGAACGCGCGAAGTTGAGGGCGCGGTGGCGCACCACCGTGTAGATCCAGCCGCGCGCCGAGCCGAGCGCGGCGTCGAACGTGCCGGCCTTGTCCCAGATCTGCAGGAACGCGTCGTGAAGCACTTCCTCTGCGACCTCCCGCCGGCGCGTGATACGAAGGGCGACCGCCATCAGCCAGCGGCGCTCGCGCTCGTAGATGGCGCGCAGGGCGTACTGATCGCCCCGCGCGCAGGCCTGCAGCGCGGCCTCGTAGTCGAAGTCGTCGGATGCTTGGGTCATCGCTGACGGCGGCCAGGGTCTCGCGATACTAGCCGCGAACCGTGCGTTTGGATGCAACAGTCGGCTCCGCCCGGCGATCCTACGCGCCGCAGGTCCTTCTCGCCACAGGGGCCCTTTGGGATACTGTCGGCGGTGAAATCGCTCTCCGCAGTTAGCCCGAGAGGTCGCGTGATCATCGCAAGCCTGGAAGACTTTACCGCAGCCGTCCTCGCGAAGATGCGCCGCACGCTCGACCTGCGCAGCGAGAAAATCCTCGAGCCGGGCGCGACCCGGTGGCCGCAGGCGCCGATCTCGGGCCCGGTCGCAGCGAACGGCGCTTGACCGCGGCAAGCCAGCACGGCAGGCGCTTCCGGGGAGCGAGCGCAGTCGTCGTCGTTCGCGAACCGTGGCGAGCGCATCCGCTCGCCTGGATTCATCGCGCCGAAGCGCGATCCCTCGCGGCGGAACTGCGGCGCGCCGGCAGCGCGGTGCGCATCGTCCCGTTCCGGGAGGAAGCGGTTGCCCGCCTCCCTTCCGGACCGCTTCTGCTGCGTCTCTCCGACCCGATGATGCTCGTCGCCGCGACGGAACTGACACGCGCCGGCATACCGTACATCGGCCCGAGCGCTGCGGCGATGACGCGCTGCTACGACAAGTACGAGGCGCACCGCATCGCCGTCGCGGCCGGCGTCGACTGTCCCGCGACGGTGCTCGGCACCGAGGCCGGCGCGATCGCGTTCCCGCTGATCCTCAAGCCGCGGCGCGGCTCGGACTCCATCGGCGTGCGGCTCCTGAAAACCGGACCGCTCCCGGCGCGCGCCCGGAGCGACCGGTTCGTCGTGCAGGAGCGCGTGATCGGCTCCGAGTTGACGATCGCGGTGATCCACGGCCGCGTCGGAAAACCGTTGCGGATTTTCATGCCGGAGGGCGTCCCGTACTCGTTCCTCCGCAAGTACCTGCTGCGGCCGGACCGCGCGCCGCTCGCCGACGCGGGCCTCGCGAGCGCGGGTGGAGCAGCGCCGGGCTCCAGATCGCCGAGACGCTCGCGGCCGACTGGGCGGCGCGCGTCGATTTCGTGCACGAAACCGCCACCGGCCGATTGCGCTTCCTGGAATGCGACGTCGCCCCGCTCATCGGAGCGAACTCGGCGTTCGCCGCGAGCCTCGCGGCCGCCGGCACGACGAGAGCGGAGCAGCTGCGTCTGCTGCTCGATGCCGGTGGACTCGGCGTGCGCGGGTAAACTCCCGGTTGTGCCGCCTCAGCAGCCTCGGCAGCCGCTCTTCGCCCGCATCCTGGGTTTCATTCTTGGTGCCGCTATCCTGGCGGTCGCGTTCGTGTTCTCGCTGGTGATCTTCTCGATCCTGCTGGCGGTGGGGCTGCTTGCGCTCGCCTATGCGTGGTGGCGAACGCGTCGGCTCCGCGCTTCCGCGGGACGGGTGATCGAGGGCGAGAGCCGGCGCGAGCTTACTCCCCGCGATCCGGACTGACGAGCTCGAGCACTGAATCAGAACCGGCCGATGGCGCCCATCATGCCGACCGCGCCCATCCCGAACACCGACGCCAGGATCGCGCCGAGCATAAATCCGATCACGATCGCGATGGCGACGATGAGGATGGTGTAGCCGATCGCCTTGTCGTCGGGAACCTTCATCAGCACCGGCGCGCCGAGGTGGAAGAGATAGAGCGAGTACAGCCCGCCGAGAAGCGAGATCAGCCAACCGATGACGGGCAGTACGGTGAAGACTCCCGCGACCCACGATGCGGTCAAGGCATAGGCGGTGAGCTTCAGGGCGCGGTTGAAGCTGTCGCGTCCGCCAAAGCGCGGTGCGAGTGCCTTGGCGCTCAGGGCGATGATTAGAACCATTACCAGGCTCAGCACGTAACCCGCGACCGCGGCTTGCAGGCCGACACCTATCCCGAGCCGCCCGAAGGCGAGCGTGCCGATCAGCACGGTGCTGACGAAGGTCGCCACGGCGGGTATCGCCGCCAGGATGGCGATGTAGCCCAGGTAGAGCGTCCTCGGGTCGGTCCGCTCGTGCGCGATGGCATCCCACTCGCTCTTCGGCTGGACCAGGATGCGCGTTGCGCGTGCGACGAGATCCATCGATTCCCCTCCTATGCCCCAGCCTATGTCAGGAGCCCTATGTCATTGGCCCTATGTCATTAGCATACGGCCCGGCCGGTCCGAGGGCAACCGCGAAAAGCGCGCGCGGACGTCAGAATCCGAACAGCTCGCGCGGGTTGTCGACGAGGATCTTCCGTCGCGTCGCTTCGCCGGGCGCCCACTCGCCGAGAAGATTGAACAGCTCGATCGAGCCCACCTTGTCGGCAAAGGAGAGGTGCGGATAGTCGCTCCCCCAGATCAGCCGGTCCGGCGCTGCGTCGATGAGAGCACGCGCCATCGGCGCGGCGTCGGCGAAGCCCGACGCGGTCGACATGCGGTAGACGCCGGTCAGCTTCACCCAGCAGCGGCCCTCGCCATGGCGAAGCAGGTCGAGCAGCCGCCTGAAGCCCGGCTGCTGCGGGCCCTCGCGCGCGAGGAACATGCCCATGTGGGCGAGCGAGAACTCGCACTTCAGCGTTTTCATCGTGTCGAGCAGCGCGTCGGTCAGCCAGCCCGGCCCGAGGAAATCGAGATGCCAGCCGAGCTCGTTCAAACGCGCGTCGAGGCGCCGGATCCGGGGCAGCATCGCGGCCGCGAAGCCCGTTGCCTCCGGCTTGACCGGTGACACGTTGATGCGCACGCCGCGCACGCCGGCCGCGTCCATTCGCGCGAGCTCGGCATCGGGGACGTTCTCGTCCACGTCGACGATGCCGCGGCATTTCGCCGTCCCGATTTCGCGCATCGCATCGAGCATGCAGGCGTTGTCCCGACCGTACGCGCTCGGCTGGACGAAGACCATCCGCTCGATGCCGAGACGCCGGGCGACCACGCGGTACTCGGCGAGCGGCGCGAGCGGCGGCGGGTAGCGAAGATCCGTCCCGTAGGGATAGTCCGCGGCCGGCCCGAAGACGTGAAAGTGGGCGTCGCAGGCGAGCGGCGGAGCCTTGAACGCGGGCACGCCGTCGTCGGGATGGGACATCGCGGTTCCTCCTCGTTACGCTCCGGTCCTGCCGTGCCACTCTAACGCCGGCGCTCGCACTTGGCGCGACGGGAAGCGCGCCGCTGCAGCGCGCGCGCTAGTCCGCAGGTACGATCGAGGCCGCTCCCGACCCTACTTTGCGTATTCTGCACAAGGACATTTCGATGAAGCACGTCTTGCCGGTCTGCCTCTCGCTCGCTCTCGCTCTCGCCACCGCCGCCGGCGCCCAGACGCTTCCGCCCGGCCCGAAGGTGACGATATCGGCGGTCACCCAGCTCGCGCCGACGTTGCCGCAGTACTCGAAGGTCGACGTGCCGATGCTGCGCGACGGCGTGGCCAAGGCGACGAACGGCCGGCATCGAGTTCAACCTGCGCAGCTACCCCGAGGCGAACGTGCAGGGGCCGGAGGCGATCCGGCTGGTTCGCTCCGGGCAGGTCGATATCGTCGGCGCGCCGCTCACCACGGTCTCGGGAGATGTGCCGCTCCTCGACGGCTTCGATCTGCCGGGGCTCCACACCAGCATGGACCAGGTGCGCCGCGCCGGGCAGGCGCTCGCGGCCGCCGCCAACGTCGACCTGGAAAAGCTCGGCGTGCGCATGATCGCCACCAGCCCGTTCCCGGCCCAGGTGTTCTTCTGCAAGAAGCCGCTCGCCGGGATCGCCGATCTGAAGGGGTTGAAGGTGCGCGTGGCCGGTCCGTCGCAGTCCGATTTCATGACCGCGCTCGGCGCCCAGCCGGTGGCGATCGCCTTCGGGGAGGTGTACGCGTCGCTCGAGCGCGGCGTCGTCGACTGTGCGGTGACCGGCACCGGGACCGGCAACGCGCAGAAGTGGTGGGAGGTCACCTCGCATCTCTACACGCTGGTCGCCTCGTGGGGCATCTCGGGCTACATGGTGAATCTCGCTTGGTGGAACAAGCTGGATCCCCAGGTGCGCGCGTTCCTCGAGAAAACATTTCGCGAGGTCGAGGACGCGCAGTGGCGGCTCGGCGCCGAGCTGACCCAGGACGGCATCGAGTGCAACATCGGCAACGCGGCCGGCTGCAAGATCTTCACCGTCGTCACCAGCCGGCCGATGACGCTCGTCAAGGCCTCGGATGCGGACGTGGCGCGCGGCCGCCAGATCCTGCTGGACGTCGTGCTGCCGAACTGGGTGAAGCGCTGCGGGGCGCGGTGCGGGGAGGCGTTCAACGAGGCGATCGCGCCGATCTCGGGGGTGCGATTCACGCCCCGTTGAGCGACTGGCGGGGTACGTGATTTTGAGGCAATATGACATCTGCATCCTGACATCTGCATCCGATTGATCGAAGGAGACAGCATGCAAGCCACGTTGGTCCTCGCCCTGCTTCTCGCCGGCTCGGCGGCGTCCGCCGCTTACGCCGATTGCTACACGATCTTCGATGCGCGCAACCGCATCGTCTATCGTTCCGAGATTTCGCCGGTCGATCTCTCGGGGCCGATATCGACTTCGGTGAACGCCCTCTACCGAGGCGGCCAGCTCGTGATCTCCGGCGACAACCTGAGCTGCACGGTGATCGGCCCCAGAAGCCCGGCCGATCCGATGACCGGGGCGGCTGCGACCACGGACCCGGCGCCGGGGGCGACGAGAACGTCTGTCGGGAAGCGCTGAGACGCCGGGCGCGCGGGCGCCGGGCGCCTAGCAGGCGACGAGCTCGGCGAGCTCGCGCTTGCGAGCGTGCAGATCGGCGTAGAGCTGGGACAGCCGCGTCCCGTCGTAGAACGTGTCCGACCACGACGGCCGAGCGCGGAAGCGCGCGAGCCACGCCTGCACCAGCCCATGCTTCGACCAGAGGTACGCATGGCCGAGATCGTCCATGCGATCGAGGAGCGGCGCGACGCAGCAGTCCGCGATGGACGGACCGGTGCCGCCGCCGAGCCAGTCCGCCGTCGCGAGCGCGGCTTCCATCCGGTCGCAGGTCTGGACGATGTTCTCGTAGGCGGCCTGGAGATCGGCGTCCGTGAATCCCTGCCGGCCCATTTTCTGCACGAAGCGCTTGCGCAGCGGACGCCGGGCAGCCGCATCCTCGAACTGCTCCTCGGTCAGCGCAGCATAGCGGGCCAGGAACGCCTGATTGAACGACGGGTAGCGGACGGCGGGCGTCGTCACCTCCTCGAAGTAGCGCAGCCACGCCCGCAGGTGCGCGCGGCCCACCGCGTCTCGCGGCGCCATCGGCGGCACCGGAAACACCTCGTCGAGATACTCCATGATCACCGACGAGTCGACGATGACCGCGCCGTCGTGCACGAGCGTGGGCACCACGCCGTTCGGGTTGAGGGTCAGGTACCCGGGTGCGAGGTGCTCGTTCTTGATGAAGCTGATCTGACGATCCTCGAACGCCAGTTGCTTCTCGGCCAGCGCGAGGCGGACCTTCTGGCTGCAGGTGGAGTAAGCGTTGTTGTAGAGGCTCAGCATTCGATCGTCTCCCTGATAAAGTCCGGGTTCGCGCATTCTACGTAGGGGACGCGCCATGAACACGGGCATGAGCACGGACACCACCGCCGCGGCGATCACCGCCGACATCACCTACGCCGTCGACACCGGCGAGAAGCCCGTCAACGAGACGTTCGGGCCGAACAACATCCGGCGCCGCAACGTCGGGCGGAAGGAACCGCGCCCGATGCGGATCCGGGACGGCCGTCCGCTCGCGGGAGAGTTCTCGCTCGACCGAAACGGGTTCGCGTTCGTCCCTCATCCGACCGCGGTCGTGGATTTCTTCGACCCCGATCAGCTCAAGACCGTCTACTACCGGGAGATCGAGCAGCTGGTGAAGTCGGTATCCGGCGCGGCGAGAGTCGTCGTCTTCGATCACACGCTGCGCTCCGGCGACGAGGCGGAGCGCGAGGCGCGGCTCGTCCGCGAGCCGGTGCTCGGCGCGCACAACGACTACACCGAGTGGTCCGGCCCGCAGCGCGTCCGCGAGTTCCTGCCCGGCGAGGCGGAGGCGCTTCTCGCGCACCGCTTCGCGATCATCCAGGTCTGGCGCGCGATCAACCGGCCGATCCGGTCGAACCCGCTCGCCATCGCGGACGCGCGCAGCGTCGCGCCCGGCGATCTCCTCGCCGCGGAGCGCCGCTATCCGCACCGGGTCGGCGAGACCTACCAGGTGGGCTACAACCCGAACCACGACTGGTACTACTTTCCGGAGATGCGCCGCGACGAGGCGCTCGTGTTCAAAGTCTACGACTCGTCGCGGGACGGCCGGGCGCGCTTTACCGCGCACACCTCCTTCGTCGATCCCGCGACGCCGCCGGATGCACCGCCGCGGCAGAGCATCGAGGCGCGGACGTTCGCGTTCTTCTAGCCACGACCGACGCGGCGGCGAGCCGGTCGTCGAGCCGGCTCGGCTTTCGCCCGCAGCGCCGCCCGGACGTACCACGAGTGCCGTTCGGCCACGTCCGTACGCGGATCATCGTCGCAGCCAACGACCCGGAGGTGCGGGGCCACCGCGTAGCCCCTGGCGCGCACCTTCCTCCTCGGTGTGCCGCCGCGCGACATCTACGTACGCATCGCCCGCCGCAACAGCCACAGCGCGATCCCGATGTTCAGCACGTTCCAGGCGATGCCGTTCACGAACGCCGCCTGGTAGGATCCCGTGAGGTCGAAGATCGCGCCGGTCATCCACCCGCCGATTGCCATGCCGAATAGCGTCGACATCAGCACCGTGCCGACTCTTGCCCCCGCCTCCTGCGGCGAAAAGTACTCGCGCACGATGATCGCGTACGAAGGCACGATGCCGCCCTGGAAGAGGCCGAAGAGCGCCGAGATCACGTACAGCGATACGAGCCCGTCGAACGGCAGGAACAGCACCAGCGCGAGGCACTGCAGGCCGGAGCCGATAAGCAGCGTCCGCAAACCCCCGATTCGGTCGCAGATCCAGCCCGAGGCAAGCCGGCTCACTACGCCGAAGCCCAGCATGAGCGACAGCATCTCGGCGCCGCGTGCCGGACCGTAGCCGAGGTCGCCGCAGTAGGCGACGATGTGAACCTGTGGCATCGACATGGCGACGCAGCAGGTGATTCCACCGGCGACGAGCAGCGCTTGCAACGTGCCGGGCGCCAAGCCGAGTGGACGCGCCGACCACGACGCGACGCGCGCGCCCCCGGGCGAAAGCTCGAACGCCGGCGGGCGCCGCCGCAGCACGGCGGCAAGCGGCAGGATCGTCAGGACGCAGACCACCCCGATCCCGACGTAGGTCGCCCGCCAGCCCGCGGTCTCGATGAAGTGCTGCACGATCGGCGGCCAGATCGTGCCGGAGAGATAGTTGCCGCTCGCGCAGATCGCTACCGCGAGGCCGCGACGGCGGCTGAACCACAGGGACGTGTCGGCGACGAGCGGGGCGAACATCGCCGAGCTGCCGAGGAGGCCGATCAGGAGCGCCTGCGCCAGCGTGAACAGCCAGATGTTGGGCGCGGCCGCCGCAAGCGCGTAGCCGAGCGCAAGCATGATCGTGCCGCCGACGACCGGGACGACGACCCCGAAGCGATCGGCGAACCGCCCCATCATGATGCCGCCGAATCCGAACGCGATCATCGTCAGCGTGTACGGCAGCGAAGCATCGGCGCGCGCGACGCCGAATTCCGCCTGCAAAGCGGGCAGCGCGACGACGCCCGACCACATGCCGACCGTGCCGATGGTCGAGATCGCGAGCGCCGCGGCGAGCCGCAGCCAGGCATACGCAGACTCAACGCCTCCGGCTCGGTCAGCGCTCGCCGCGAGCCCGGATAGCGGCTCGCCGGCGGTGTTCGACTTCTCCATGCCTCCTCCACGCCCGCCGGTGCGGGGCGCCGAGGCGAAGTTACCCCAGTTTCGACGGTACGCGCCGCCGGATGGTGCGTTGCGCCCCGTTAGAGGGCCTGGCATGGACTACCATTCGCTCGTCTGCCGATCCGAAGCGCGCGTTTGCGTGGGCAAAGGCGGGGTGCGGCGAGGGGGCCGGCGTGCTCGGCACGGTCTGTGCATTTCGCTGCAGCGCGGCTGGCGCCGGTCGGCCCGGCCGGCGAAAGGGGACAAGTCGATGGCGACGGTCCAGGCAGAGCCTTATCCGTTCGAGTTCGACCCGCGCACCTGCGCGCTGGTGATCATCGACATGCAGCGCGACTTCGTCGATCCGGGCGGCTTCGGCGAGGCGCTCGGCAACGACGTATCCCTCCTCCGGCGGACGATCGCGCCGATCCAGGCGCTGCTCGCCGCCGCGCGCCGGCACGGACTCCTCGTCATTCATACGCGTGAAGGCCACCGCCCCGATCTCGCCGACCTCCCGCACGCGAAGAAGGTGCGCGGCGGGTTCGCGGTGCAGATCGGCGACGCGGGCCCGATGGGCCGCATCCTCGTCCGCGGCGAGCGCGGGCACGGCATCGTTGCCGAGGTCGCTCCGGCGCGCGGCGAAGTGATCATCGACAAGCCCGGCAAGGGCGCGTTCTACGCGACCGATCTCGCGGAGATCCTGCACTTGCGCGGCATCCGGCAGCTCGTCGTGTGCGGCGTCACGACGGAAGTCTGCGTCAACACCACCGTGCGCGAGGCGAACGATCGCGGCTACGACTGCCTGGTGCCCGAGGACTGCGTCGGCTCCTACATCCCGGAGCTGCACGCGGCGGCGCTGAAGATGATCATTGCCCAGGGCGGCATCTTCGGCTGGGTGAGCAAGTCGTCGCATTTCATCGAGGCGCTCGGCTGACGGGCGCGAGCAACGCAAACAGGGGGATACCATGTCGATCGAATCGGGCGTGATCCGAGCAACACCGCGCTGGTGGGTACCGGGAGACTGGAACGCTTTCTTCGGCTTCGGCACCAACATCCTCGTCAACATGCTGGTGCTGACCGCGCTGCTGCGGTTCGTGCTCAAGATGCCCGACGAGCTGGTGTTCGGGCGCATCCTGCCCGCGGTCGGGCTAATGATGTTCCTGTCGACGACGTACTACGCGTGGCTAGCGTACGGGCTCGCGAAGCGGACCGGACGCTCGGACGTGTGCGCGCTGCCTTCGGGCATCAGCGTGCCGCACATGTTCATCGTCGTGTTCGTGATCATGTTGCCGATCGCGCTCAAGACCGGCGACCCGGTCAAGGGCTGGGAGGCCGGGCTCACGTGGGTGTTCATCCAGAGCTTCGTGCTGATGGGCGGCGGCTTCCTCGCGCCGATCATCCGCAAGATCACCCCGCGCGCCGCGCTGCTCGGCACGCTCGCCGGCGTGTCGATCGCGTTCATCTCGATGCGCCCGGCGCTCGAGATGTACATGACGCCGGTGATCGGGCTCGTCTGCTTCGGGATCATTCTCGCCAGCTGGTTCGGCGGCGTGCGCTACTTCAGGGGCGTGCCCGCGGGGCTGGTCGCGATCGCGGTCGGGACGCTGATCGCCTGGGGCTCGACCGTGGTCGGCCTCAATTACGGCGGGATGAGCCTCGAGAAGCTCGCGCAGTCGGTATCGAGCTTCGGGTTCTCGGTGCCGCTGCCGGCGATCGGCCACGTGTTCGCGGGCTTCGAGTTCATCGGCATCATCCTCGTTACCGCGATCCCGTTCGGGATCTACGATCTCGTCGAAGCCACCGACAACGTCGAGAGCGCCGCCGCGGCGGGTGACAGCTTCCCGACGACGCGGGTGGTCACCGCCGACGGCGTGATCAGCCTGATCGGCTGCCTGATGGGCAACCCGTTCATCAACGCCGTCTACATCGGGCACCCGGGCTGGAAGGCGATGGGCGGGCGTCTCGGCTACTCGGCCGCGACCGGCATCGCGGTGATCGTCCTGTCGTGGTTCGGGGTCATCTCGCTCATGATGGCGCTGATTCCCGTCGTCGCGATCCTGCCGATCCTGCTCTACATCGGGATGCTGATCGGCGCGCAGGCATTCCAGGAGACGCCGCGCAGCCACGCCCCCGCGATCGTGCTCGGCCTCGTGCCGCACCTCGCGGCGTGGGGCAAGCTGCAGATCGACAACGCGCTCGGCGCCGCCGGCACGAACGCGATGGCGGTGGGGCTCGACAAGCTCGGCCAGGTCGGGGTGCTCTACCAGGGGCTGGGCATCCTCGGCGGGGGCGCGATCCTCGGCGGGCTCGTGCTCGCAGCGATCGGCGTGTTCGTCATCGAGCGCGAGTTCTTCAAGGCGGCAGGGTTCGCGCTCGCCGGTGCGGTGCTCACGTTCTTCGGCTTCATGCACGGTGAGGCGATCGGCATCGGCCACACCCCGGGTGTCGCCGTGGGCTACGTCCTGGTCGCGGCGCTGCTCTACGGCTGCGCGAAGTACGCCGTGCCGACGCCCAAACCGGCGGCAGCGGACGAGGGGCACGGCACGCTGCCTGCCGCGGGCTAGATCAGGCTCCAGCGCACAATCGCTGCAACACGGACTCGGTCTCCGCGGCGAGTCGCTGCACCAGGCTCGCCGCGGATTGGCGGCGCGCGAGGCGGACGCCTTGCCCCGCCCACAGCGATAGAAACTCCGCGCGGCCCTGCTTCGCCGCCGCGGCCCGCAGCGGCCGGGTCAGGGCGTTCTGCAGCGGGAACGGCAGGATTGCCTCGCGGCTCCGCTCGACTTCAGTCATGAAGCGGTTCACGATCCCGCGCGCGGGACGGCCGGAGAAGGCGCGCGTGAGACGCGTTTCGTGCTCCCGCGCCGCGAGGATCGCGGCCTTGTAGGCCTCGGGAATGCCGGCCTCGTCGCAGGTCAGAAACGCCGTCCCCATCTGCACCGCGCTCGCACCCAGCGCAAGCGCGGCGGCGATGCCGCGGCCGTCCATGATCCCGCCCGAGGCGATCACCGGCACCTCCACCGCGTCGGCGATCTGCGGCACGAGCGCGACGGTCCCGACGCTTCCGGCGTCGAAATCGCCCGCGAAAGTGCCGCGGTGGCCGCCTGCTTCGCTCCCTTGCGCGACGACCGCGTCGACGCCCGCCTGCTCGAGCGCGAGCGCTTCTTCGACCGTGGTCGCGGTGCCGAGCAGCACCATGCCCCGACCCTTGATCGCCGCGATCGCGCTCGGCGGCAGCACGCCGAAGGTGAAGCTGAACGACTGCGGCGCCGCTGTCGAGCGCGGCAGCGAGCTGGTCGCCGAACGCATCGGCGGGCGACCCAGGGGCGGTCGGCGGCGGCAAGCCCAGTTCCGCGAAGTAGGGGGCCACGCGTGCGAGCGCCGCGCTCGCGTCCGCGCCCGGCGCAGGCGCAGGCGGGGACGGGGGCGCGAACAGGCTGATGCCGAACGGCCGTGCGGTCAGCGCGCGCACCGCCCGCACCGCTTCCACGATCTCGCGCGGCGCCAGGTACGCGGCGCCGATGAAGCCGAGCGCGCCGGCCTCGCCCACGGCCGCGATGAGCGCGGGCGTATCGCCGCCGCCGGCGAGCGGGGCCTGGATGATCGGATGGGCGAGCCGGAGCCGGCGAGTGAGTGCGTTCTCGATTGTCATGGACCGCCTCCTGTTCTCTCTCCCGCCCCTGACAAGGGGGGCGCGACCGCGCTTCGCGCGGAAGCGGGGGTTTCCGGGCCGGAGGACCCTCTCCCGCCCGCTGGTTCGCCGCGGACTCGTACTCCCCTTACAGGAGAGGGAGCCTCAGCTCGAATCGCGACGCTACCTTGACCAGCTCATCCCTGCAAATGAATAATAGGGAACGAATCGTTCTCGGATCGAGAATCATGGACTTCGCTTCCCTGCAGGTCTTCAAGGCGGTCGCCGACGAGCGCGGCATCAACCCGGCGGCGCGCAAGCTCCACCGCGTGCAGTCGAACGTGACCACCCGCATCCAACAGCTCGAGGCTTCGCTCGGGGCGAAGCTCTTCGTCCGGGAGAAGCGCCGGCTGCACCTCTCACCCGCCGGCGAGGTGTTTCTGCAGTATGCGGAGCAGATGCTGCGGCTGTCGGAGCAGGCGCGCGACGCGGTGCTCGGCGACGCGCCGCGCGGGGTGCTGCGGATCGGCACGCTGGAGAGCACCGCGGCGAGCCGGCTCCCGCCGCTGCTCTCGGGCTATCACCGCAAGCATCCGTCGGTGCGCGTGGAGCTCGTCACCGCCACCACCGACGCGCTCGTCGACGCCGTCCTCGCGCGGCGGCTGGAAGCCGCGTTCGTCGCCGACTGCCGGGCTTCGGTCCGCCTGGATGCGCAGCCGGCGTTCGACGAGGAACTGGTGGTGGTGGCACCGCGCGCACATCCGCCGATCCGGCGCGGCGGCGACGTGCGCACCGACACGCTGATCGTGTTCCCCGACGGCTGTGCGTACCGGCGCCGGCTGCAGGCGTGGCTGGGCGCGGACGAGGTCGTGGCCGACAAAGTGCTGGAGCTCGGCTCCTATCATGCGATCGTCGCGTGCGTCGCCGCGGGCACCGGCATCGGGATCGTGCCGCGGTCGGTGCTGCGGACGATGCGGCGCAATGCAGCGGTCGCGGTGCATCCGCTCGGCGCCGCGCGCGGCGCGAGCACGACCTCCCTCGTCTGGCGGAAGGGTGAGCTGTCGCGGCCGCTGGCGGCGCTGAAGGAAGAGATCGCGGCGCTCAGACCGACGAGCTCGCCGCGCCGGTGAGCCGGCGCACGAAGGCGAGCACGAGCATCACCCCGACGCTCGCCGCGCCGAACATCAGGATCTCGAACGGCCAGAGGTTGTGCGAGGTCGGGTCGCGCGCGACGTCCACGACGATCCGCCCGATGACGAAGCCCATCAGCGCGAGCGGTACCGCGGGGAGCACCCGCCAGCCGCCGCGCCACTTCCAGAGCCCCCATAGCGGCGCGGCAACGGAACCGAGGAGCAACGCCAGGACGAGCAGCATGAAGCCCGACATGAACATCCCATCCAACGGGTTCGGCGGCTTGCCGTTCTCGGCTGCGCGCTCGGCGCGCCAGGCGCGCGCGGTCTCGGCCTGCAGGTCGGCGACCCATTGCGCGCGCGCGAGGGGCGGATGGGGTTGCCCCGTCCAGCTCAGCTTCACTGGGAGCGCGGCCACTTCCGTTTCGCGGTAGGGCTTCCCGCCGCCGGCGACGATCCGTACCTCGTCCACCTCGGCCACGCCGTCGAACGAGAACCAGCCGAGCGCGTTGCCCGAGCCGCTGTGCCGCGCCGACGCGTTCGAGCGGTACCCTTTGTCCAGGCGCTTGCCGCGGAGGTACGGACGCGCCCACAGGCTGATCTCGTCGTCGGTATCGAACTGGATGCGAACGTAGAAGGTCTGGTCGCGGCCGAACGAGGCCTCGGTCGCCGGATCCGCGGCGGCGATTCGGGCGCGCACGTCGGCGTGGGCCGCGGCCGCGACGACGAGAGCAAGCAGCGCGAACAGGTATCGCATCGGCGCAAGCTAGCACGCGGGTTCTGCGCGTTGCGCCTTTGCGCGCCGCGACGTGAGGCTTAGTTCATGCTCGGAGGCAACGCGATCCCCAACCTGCGCCCGGTCTCGCGGAGCTCGTCGAGCACCTCGCGCGGCACCGGCACGCCGTCGCGCCGTCGCTCGGCGGCGAGCATCGCTTCGCGCTCGCCGGGCAGGAGCGCCGCGGCATCGGCGTGCTCGCTGCCGGCGCGTTCAACGGCGGGCTCATCGCGCGTGGCGCAAGCGCCGATGCGCGCTACAACTACCGACCGGCGACGCCCGCCGTGCTAGAGCGGCTCGCGGCATTGCAGCGCGCCGCAGCGGCTTCAGGCGTGGATCTGCGCGCCGCGGCGATCCAGTTCGTCCTGCGGCACCCGGCGGTGAGCGCGCTCGTCGCCGGCGCGATGCACGAGTCCGAGGCGAGGGAGAACGCCGCGGCTCTGAGCGTGGACGTGCCGGACGCATTCTGGCGCACGATCGAGCAGATCACGACCTGATTTCTCCTCTAGCGCCCGGCGGCGAGCGCCGCCTCGATTGCGCACGCCGCCGCCAGCGTCCACCGGTCGGTCATCGCCGTGCCGCACACCATCAGCCCGACCGGCCCGGTGCCAGGCTCGTGGCAGGGCACGGTCACCGCGCAGCCGTCGAGGAAGTTTATCAGCCCGGCGTTGCGCAGCACGCGGCCGTTCCACTTGAAGTACGCGTCGTCGGACGCATCGACCTCTGCGATGGTCGGCGCGACGCACGGCACGGCCGGCATCACGATCGCGTCGAACGGCGCCGCCGCCGCCTCGACCTCGCGGATGAACGCCGCGCGGACGAGCCCCAGCTCGACGAGATCCGGCGCGGGAATGTCGTTGCCCATCGCCACGCGCTTGCCGACTCGCGGGTCGTACTCGTCGATGCGGCCGGCCCACGGGCGATGGATCGCCGCCGCTTCCGCACCGGCATAGCCACCGCCCTTGAAGTACTTGTCCTGGCGGTCGAACGCGGGCAGCGCGAGCTCGGTGACGAGCGCACCGGTGCGTGCGAGCCGCGACAGCGCCGCTTCGAAGCTCTTCCCAACGTGCGCGTCGAGATCGTCGAGCGCGCTCGAGCGCGGCAGCAGCAGCCGCAGCGCCTGTCACCGGCAGCGCGGGCAGCGTCGCATCGGGCTCGGCGGAGAGGATCGCGTCGTAGGCGGCGCAGCATGCGGCCGAGCGCGCCAGCGGCCCGATCGAATCGAGGGTGTACGAGAGTGGGAATGCGGCCTCGCGGGGCACGCGGCGCGCGGTAGGTTTGAACCCGGCGACGCCGTTGAGCGCCGCCGGGATGCGCACCGAGCCGCGCGTGTCGCTGCCGAGCGCCATCACGCTCATGCCGTCGGCCGCGGCGACGCCCGCGCCCGACGACGAGCCGCCCGGCACGCGTCCGGTCTTGCGGTCCCAGGGATTGCGCGGCGTGCCGTAGTGCGGGTTCAGGCCGAGGCCGCCGAACGCGAACTCGACCATGTTCGTGCGGCCGACCAGGATCGCGCCGGCGGCGCGCAACCGCGCCACGACGGGCGCGTCGTGCCGGGCCGCGGGCGCGCCGACGAGCACTTTCGAGCCGGCGCGCGTAACGTCGCCACCCACATCGAACAGGTCCTTCACCGACACCGGGAGCCCGTCGATGACCGAGCGCACGATGCCGTGCTCGCGCAAGGTATCGGCGAGATCGGCTTCGGCCCGCGCCGTGTCCGCGTAGACCTTGAGAAAGGCGCGCGCGCCCTCGCCCGCCGGGTCGGCTATCAGGGCAAGGGACTGCTCCAACAGCTCGCGGCTCGTCGTGCGGCCCGCGGCCAGATCGGCCGCGAGAGCGGCGACCGTCGTCATCGCCGGCGGGCTCACAGCCCGAGCAGCGCGAGCTGCCCTTTCGGATACCGCGTGCCTTGTACGCCGGTATCGTCGATCGCGCGTGCGAGCGTGGCTGCCTCGTCGGCCGAGAGCTTCACCTCGAGCGCGCCGAGGTTCTGGCGCAGATGCGTCCGGCGCTTCGTGCCCGGGATCGGCACCATCTCGGCGCCTTGCGCGAGCAGCCACGCGAGCGCGAGCTGCGCCGGCGTGCAGCGCTTCGCCTCGGCCATGTCGATGAGCGGGCGCACGAGCCGCGCGTTCGACTCGAGGTTCTCGCCCTGGAAGCGCGGATGGTCGCGGCGCCGGTCGTTCTCGCCGAGATCGGCGAGGGTGTTGATCGCGCCGGTGAGCATGCCGCGGCCGAGCGGGGAATAGGGCACGAACCCGATCCCGAGCTTGCGGCACGCGGGGACGATGTCGGCCTCGGCGAAGCGGCACCACACCGAGTACTCGGTCTGCAGCGCGGCGATCGCGTGCACCGCGTTCGCGCGGGCGAGCGTCTCCGGTCCCGCCTCGGACAGACCGAGGTAGCGCACCTTGCCCTGCTCGACGAGGCGTTTCATCGCGCCGACGGTGTCTTCGATCGGCACGCTCGCGTCGACCCGATGCTGGAAGTAGAGATCGATCGTGTCGACCTTCAGGCGGCCGAGGCTCCTGTTGCAGGCTTCGGCAACGTACTCCGGCCGGCCGTTCGCGCCCGGCTTGCCGTCCGGAGTGCGGACGTTGCCGAACTTGGTTGCGAGCATCGCCTTGGCTCGATAGCCGCCTGCGAGCGCGCGTCCAACCAGCTCTTCGTTCTTGCCGTCGCCGTAGGCGTCGGCGGTGTCGAGGAAGTCTGCCCCGGCGTCGAGGGCCTCGCGGATGGTGGCGATCGCCTCCGCTTCATCTACCGGCCCGTACAGCGTGGTCATCGCCATGCAGCCGAGGCCGAGCGCGGAGACCTCCAGACCGCCGTTGCCGAGCTGTCGCTTCTGCATCGCTACCCTCGCTTTCGTCCTGTCCAGCGGCGAGTCTACCTCTACAATCACGCCGAGCCGACAAAGAGAACCGAGCCCTCATGGATCCGCAGACCGCCCGCATGCTCACCCGCTACAACGCCTGGGCGAACAGGCTGACCTTCGATGCGGTGGCCGAGCTACCCGCCGGCGAGGCCACGAAGGAACGGCCGACGCTCTTCAAGAACATCGTGAGGACGCTGAACCACCTCCATACGGTGGACGTAATCTGGCAGGCACACCTGGAGGGCCGCAGCCACGGCATTCCGGCGCTCAACACCGTGCTGCATCCGGAGCTCGACGCGCTGTGGCGGGCGCAGCGGGCGATCGACGACTGGTATATCGGCTACGCCGACGCGCTGACCCAGGCCGGGCTCGACGAGACGGTAAGCTTTACTCTGATCGGCGGCAACCCGGGGACGATGAGCCGCGGCGACATCGTGCTGCACGTGGTCAACCACACGAGCTATCACCGCGGCTGGGTCGCGGACCTCTTCTTTCAGGTGCCCAAGCATCCGCCGACCACCGATCTGCCGGTGTTCCTGCGTTCCGGGAGTTTTGACGCTCGATAAGCGCGACGCGCGGGAGCCCGGGTAGCGGTCGCGCAACGACCTGGAGGATCCCGTTTCTACTCCGTAAGCCGACGAGGAGCATCTATGCAGACGATCGAGCTCACGCGCGACGAGATGGCCGCACGGGTCGCGCGCTTCAGGGATCTCGCCCCGTTGCCCACGCAAACGGCGGCGGCTGTGCCGCTCGAAGCGAAGGACGTGATCTATGCGCGGAAGCTCCTGTCCGTGATCGGGCTCGAGGCCGGCGCGACGCCGATCTCCTCCAACGCCCCGATCACGGGCGCGGCCGGGATGACGATGACGCTCGCCGTGTGCCCGCCCGGCCAGGGCCCCGAGCTGCACGCGCACGCAAAGACGTTCGAGACCTTCACCGTGCTGCGCGGGCGCTTCGAGATCCGCTGGAACGACGACGGCGGCGAGCGGGTCGTACTCGAGGAGCTCGACACGATCTCCGTCCCGCCCGGGGTCTGCCGCGCGTTTCGCAACATCGGAGCGGAGGAGGGCATCCTCCAGGTGCTGATCACCGGCGGCGTGCACGACATGACGGATATCGATTTCGCACGTCAGATCGCCGATCGACTGGAGCGTATCGACCCCGCCGCGCGCGCGTATTTTGAACGGGCCGGATTCACGTTTACGGCGAGCAGCCGCGGATGAATGTACGGGCTCGGACGGCGCTCGTCGCGTTTGCCGCGACGCTCGCAGCCTGTACCGCGGTGGCACCCGCGCCCGAGAAAGCGCCGAGCGTGAAGACCTTGAGCGGCACCCTGACCTACCGCCAGCGGATCGCGATCCCGCCGCAGACCGAGGCGATCGTTCGTCTCCTCGATGTGTCGCGTGCGGATGCGCCGGCGATCGTCATCGCCGAACAGCGGTTCCGCACCGACGGCCGCCAGATGCCGCTGCCATTCGCGCTCACCTACGATCCGGCGCGCATCGATTCGCGGATGAGCTACGCCGTCAGCGGCGAGCTGCGCGTCGGCGAGCGCGTGCTGTTTCTCAATACGACGCGCCACAGCGTGCTGACCCGCGGCGCCCCCGCGGACAACGTCGAGCTTCGGCTCGAGCAGAACCCGGGCCGCTAGCGGCTGCACGCGACGAAGCGAGGATCATGACACCGACGGAACGACAAGCGGCGCTGCTCGAGCGCGCCGGAACGCATCTCGCCGGCGGCGGCCTCGGGCTGTTCCAGCTTCCCTCGGAGCTCAACCTGGTCGTCGCGCGCGGGCAGGGCAGCCGGGTGTGGAGCGTCGCCGGCCGCGAGTACGTCGACTACCACTTGAGCTCGGGTCCGGCGCTGCTCGGCCACGCGCATCCGGCGATCGTCGAGGCGGTCCAGGCGCAGCTCGTCAAGGGCAGCACGTTCTACTTCCTCAACGAGGCCGGGATCGCGCTCGCGGACCGGCTGGTCGAGGCGATCCCGTGCGGCGAGGTCGTTCACTACACAGGGTCGGGCACCGAGGCGACGTTTTACGCGCTGCGCGTCGCGCGCGCGTTCACGCGCCGGAACAAGGTGCTCAAGTTCGAAGGCGCGTGGCACGGCATGCACGACTACGGGCTGTGGGGCACGGTGCCGGGCACGCCGTCGGACTACCCGCGCGCCAAGCCCGACTCGGTCGGCGTGCCGTCCGAGACCGGCGAGACGGTGCTCGTGACGCCGTTCAACGAGACCGCTGCCGCGGTGGCGATGATCGAACGGCATGCCGCGGACCTCGCCGCGGTGATCGTCGAGCCGCTCCAGCGTGTGCTTCTCCCCGAGCCGGGGTTCCTGCCGGCGCTGCGCGACGTGACCCGGAAGCACGGCATCGTGCTCATCTTCGACGAGATCGTGACCGGATTCCGCATCGCTTGGGGCGGCGCGCAGGAGCGCTACGGCGTCGTGCCGGACCTGGCGTGCTACGGCAAGGCGATCAGCGGCGGCTTCCCGATGGCGGCGATCGTCGGCCGGGAAGAGGTGATGTCGGTGCTCGACGCGCGCCAGCGCCCGCGCGCCGAGGTGGTTTGGGCGACCAACACGCTCAACGGCAATCCAGTCTGCGCCACCGCCGGCTGCGCCGCGCTCGACGTGCTCGCGCAGCCGGGGACCTACGAGCGGCTGCACCGGACCGGGGCGCGGCTACGCGCCGGCATCGTCGCCGCCGGCGAGCGTCACGGCTTCGCGGTGCAGACGCCGGGCGAGGACGCGGTGTGGGGCGTGCGGTTCACCGACCGCAAGCCGCTACGCACCTGGATGGATCTCACCACCGCGAACAAGGACTTCGGCCAGCGCTGGGCGTACGAGCTGATCCGGCGCGGACTGCTCGTCAACCCGAACGAGAAGATGTACATCTCCATCGCGCACACCGATGCCGATGTCGAGCACACGCTCGGGGTCGTCGACGAGGCGTTTGCGGCGCTGAAGCGCTGACCCGTCGCGCCGGCGGACGCTGGTATCGACTACTGCCTCGGCTACCCTCCGGAACTCCGGGGTACGCCGGAGCGACGACCCCGGCTAGCGCCGGGGTGCCGGGTAACGACCTCATCCCCCGGGATGACCCCTGCCTATCCTCCGGGCCGATGCCCGCGCCGCGCCGCACGGGAAATAATTCCTTCGTCGCGTCCGTCATCCAAAGGGGTCGTCATGAAGGTGAGCTTCCTGATCAGCGTTCCCGCTTTCCACCGACTCGGCAGCGCCGCCGGGGAGCGCGGCTGGCGAAGCGACCCCGATTACGCGCAGCGCATCGTGGAGCAGGTCCTCGAGGGCGGTCCGGCTGCGGCCGCCGCGTGCGAGATCGATGGCCGGCGGCTCGGCGACCTGGCCGCGATGTCCGGCGAGTTCGAGCCCTCCACGCTCGACGACATCGTGCGGAGCATCGGCCGTTTCTTCGGCGAGCGTCCGCCGCGGGTGGCCGTGCAAGGCGTCGAGTACGCCGTCGGTCCGACCCTCGCGGCCCTGAGCCCGATGCCGGCCTGACCGCTGACCGCGCCGGCGTTCGGCTACGATCGGCGCCTCGAGGCACCGACGGAGGACGCCAGTGGACCCGCGGATCATCCGGCTCTACGACGACTACACCCACCAGCCGCTCGAGCGGCGGGTGTTCCTGGAACGCCTCGCGGGGGTTGTCGGGGGGGCGGCGGCGGCGATGGCGCTCCTGCCGTTCCTCGAGAACAACTACGCGCACGCGAACGTCGTCGATCCCGCCGACGCGCGCCTGGCGACGGGGATGATCACGTTCAAGGGCGCGAGCGGAGACATCCGGGGCTATCTCGCGACGCCCAAGACCGGGCCGTCGAAACGCGCCGGGGTCATCGTCATCCACGAGAACCGCGGCCTGAACCCGCACATCCAGGATGTCGCGCGCCGCGTCGCGCTCGGCGGCTTCACCGCGCTCGCACCCGACATGCTCACACCCCTCGGGGGCACGCCGACGGACGAGGACGCTGCGCGCGCGGCAATCGGCCGGCTCGACCGCGTGGAGACCGTGCGCAACCTCGTCGCCGCGGTTGCGTACCTCAAGGGCCGGCCGGACGCCGCCGGACCGGTCGGCGCCGTCGGCTTCTGCTGGGGCGGCGGGATGGTGAACCTCCTCGCCGTCGCCGCACCGGACCTCGCCGCCGCCGCGCCGTACTACGGTCTCGTCGCGCCGAGCGCCGATGTGCCGAAGATCAAGGCGAAGCTCCAGCTCCACTACGCGGGCAACGACCCGCGCATCAACGCCGGGATCGCGGAGTACGAGGTCGCCCTCACCGCCGCCGGCGTCGCGTACGAGAAGTTCGTGTACGACGGTGCCGAGCACGCCTTCCACAACGACACCGCGGGTGCACGCTACGACAAGGCAGCGGCGGATCTCGCGTGGTCACGGACGATGGCGTTCTTCAGGAAGACGCTGTGACGACCGGCGGGTCGGTGGTGGCTGCGGCCGCCGCGGGCGCGGTGCGGCTCGGCGACCTGACGGTCAACCGCATGGGCTTCGGCGCGATGCGCGTGTGCGGCCCCGACATCTGGGGGCCGCCCAAGGATCGCCCGAACGCGCATCGTGTCCTCCGGCGCGCGATCGAGCTGGGCGTGAACTTCTTCGACACCGCGGACAGCTACGGTCCCGAGGTCGACGAGATGCTGATCGCCGAAGCGCTCCACCCGTATCCGCCGGGCTTCGTGATCGGCACCAAGGGCGGGCTCGTGCGGCCGACGCGCCACGCCTGGGATCCGAACGGACGGCCGGAGCATCTCCGGCGGGCGATCGACGGCAGCCTGAAGCGGCTCCGCCTCGAGCGCATCGATCTGTACCAGTTGCACGCGCCGGACCCGAAAGTCCCGTTCGCTGACTCGGTGGGCGTGCTCGCCGACGCGCAGCGCGCCGGCAAGATCCGCCACATCGGCGTCTCGAACGTGAGCGTTCGCGAGCTGGGCGAGGCCCGCCGCATCGCGCCGATCGTGTCGGTGCAGAACGAATACAACATCGGCGACCGCAGCTCGGACGACGTTCTGGCCGCGTGCGAGCAGGCGGAGTATCGCCTTCCTCCCTGGTATCCCGCTCGGGGCCGGACGGGCGCTCAAGGCCACGAAGATCCAACGCCTTGCGGCGAGAGCGGGCGCAACGCCGGCGCAGGTGGCGATCGCGTGGCTCCTCGCGCGCTCGCCGGTGATGCTGCCGATCCCCGGCACGGCGTCGATCGCCGCACCTCGAGGAGAACGTCGCTGCGGCGGCGTTGAGCTCAGCGCCGCGGATCTCGCCGCGCTGTAGGCGCAAAGCGCGGGGTTGGCTATGCCGCCAGACGCTCGACCGAGTGCAGGCGCTCGATCGCCGCCTTCGCGTCGGCCAGCGCCGCGGTCTTCCGTGCCTCGTCGACCGCGAGACCTTCGGCGAAGACGAACTCGACGTCCCGCAGGCCGAGGAAGCCCAGGAACTCGCGCACGTACCCGGTCTGGGTGTCGCGCGGCGTGCCCTGATACAGCCCACCGCGGGCCGCGAAGACATATACGCGCTTGCCGGTCAGGAGACCGACCGGACCGTTCGCGGTATAGCGGAAGGTGACGCCGGCACGCGCGATGTGATCGAAGTAGGCCTTCAGCGTTGACGGCACGCCGAAGTTGTACATCGGCAGACCGAGCACGACCACGTCGGCACGCTTGAGCTCGTCGATCAGGGTGTCGGAGTCGTTCACGACAGTCTGCTGGTCGGCGCTGCGCTCAGCCGCGGGCGCGAGGAACGCCTGGAAGCGTTCGGCGCTCAGGTGCGGCACCGGTTCGCGCGCGAGGTCGCGGACGATGACCTCGCCGCTCGGGATTCTGTGCCCGCCAGCGGCCGACGAACTGCTCGGCGAGTCGGCTCGACTGTCCGCCGTCGGAAAAGAGGCTCGAGTTGATCTGGAGAATGGTTTTCATGGCGCACCTCACAGTTGGTGATGCGCTATAGTCTTATCTATCCATCAGATAAAAAAGTCCTATTTTTGAGGTTTAAAGATCCAATTGTTCGATAGATGGCGCCCTTTCCGCACATCACCTTGGAGCAATGGCGCGCTCTCCTCGCCGTCGTCGAGGCAGGCGGCTACGCCCAGGCCGCCAAGGCGCTCCACAAGAGCCAGTCGGCCGTGACCTACGCCGTGCAGCAGATCGAGGAGCGCCTCGGGCTCAAAGTGTTCGAGCTCCGCGGCCGCAAGGCGATGCTGACCGAGGCCGGAGAGGTGCTCTATCGCCGCGCGCGGACGCTGGTCGACGAGGCCGTGCTGCTCGAGCGCGGTGCGAGCGGCATGGCCGCGGACTGGAAGCCGGAGCTTCGGCTGGCGATCGAGGTGATCTTTCCCACTTGGCTGCTCCTGCAGTGCCTGGCGGCATTCGCGCAGGAGCGGCCGGAAACCCGCATCGAGCTCTTCGAAACCGTGCTGGGCGGCACCGACGAGGCGCTCACCGAGGGACGCGTGGACTTGGCCATCGTGTCGCAGCTACCGGGCACCTATCTGGGCGACCGGGTAATGCGTCTGCGCTTCGTTCCAGCGGCCCATCCCGAGCACCCGCTGCAT
The DNA here is from genome assembly GCA_963754305.1 of uncultured beta proteobacterium. Lineage (GTDB taxonomy): Bacteria > Pseudomonadota > Gammaproteobacteria > Burkholderiales > SG8-39 > DATEDA01. The sequence continues at coordinate 139,681 of CAVWFR010000040.1, forward strand.
CGACTGGGGCGGGCGCTCACTTACCGCGATCTCCGCCGCCATCGCCAGTTGGTGATCCGCGATTCGGGGAGCCATCGCACGCGACCCGCGGGCTGGCTCGATGCCGACCAGCGCTGGACGGTCAGTCACAAGGCGACGTCGATCCGTGCCGCATCCATGGGGCTCGGGTTCGCCTGGTTCCCGGAGGAGAGCATCCGTGGAGAGCTCGCCGCGGGCCTATTGAAGCCCCTGCCGCTCGAGGAGGGCGCGGAGCGGTGGGCCGATCTCTACCTGGTGTTCGGAGACCGCGACTATGCGGAACGGGATGTCGTGCGGTTGGCGCAAATCATCCGCGAGCGAGTGGCCGCCGAATGCGTGGCCGCCGCTCCAGCGGGTTGAACCGCCGCCGCGTCAGGTGCATCCTGCCGGACCGTGGTGGATCTAGTCACGCTGAACCAGTCGCTCGCGGGCACGCTCCCGGGGCTGCTAGGCATGCGCTTCGTCGAGGCGCGACCCGAGCGCGTGGTCGCGGAGCTCGCCATCCGCGATGACCTTCGCACCGTGGGCGGAGCGCTGCACGGCGGTACGCTGATGGCGTTTGCGGATACGGTCGGCGCGGCCGCGACGATCATCAATCTGCCGCCCGGAGCCAGCACGACGACGCTCGAGTCCAAGACCAACTTCTTCGCCGCCGGCCGCTCGGGCATCGTGCGCGCCGAGGCGACACCGCTGCATCGCGGCAAGCGCACGATGGTGTGGCAGACCCGCGTCACGGACGAGGCGGGGCGGCTCCTTTCGCTGACGATCCAGACGCAGATGGTGCTGGTCTGAGGCCGACGATCGCCGCCGCGGGGCGGCGAACGGGAGACGAGGGGGTGGCGCCTCGCGTCGCTCTATTCGAGCTTCATCTCCTTGATGATCGGACGGAACTGCGCGAGCTGCTGCTTCAGGATCGCGTCCTGGTCGGCGGACGATGACCCGACCGGCTCGGCGCCGATCTCGACCAGCCGCTTGACGACGTCAGGGTGTTTCACCGCGGCTGCGGTCTCGCGCTGCAGCCGATCGATGACCTCGCGCGGCGTCCTCGCCGGCACGAAGAGGCCGTTCCAGCCGTCGGCTTCCAGGTTCGGATAGCCGAGCTCGCGCACCGTCGGCACGTCAGGCAGCTCCGGGAATGCGCTTCGACGCGTTGGTCGCGAGCGCGCGGAGCTTGCCCGCCTTGATGTCCGCCAGCGAGGTCGAAAGCTGGTCGCCGCCGATCTGGAGCCGGCCGGCGAGCAACTCCTGCTTGAGCGGCGCCGCGCCCTTCAGCGGCACGTGAGTCATGTCGACGTTCGCGTCGCGCTTGAACCCCTCGCCCATCACATTCATGTACGAGCCGGGCCCGGTCGAGCCGTAGGTGTAATGCAGGCTCTTGTTGCCCTGCAGAAGCGCGGCCAGCTCCTTCAGATCCTTGGCCGGGACGCTCGGGTTCGCGGTGATCACCAGCGGCACGAACACGGCAATCGAGACGCCCGCGAAGTCGGTATCGACGTTGTACAGCGGCCGGTTGGCGAGCTGCGCGGCCGCCGAGGCGAGCGGGAACGTGACGTTGTGCATCAGGAGGGTGTAGCCGTCCGGCGCCGACTTCGCGACCGCCTCGGCGCCGAGCTGGCCGCCCGCGCCGCCGCGGTTCTCGACCACCACCGTCTGGCCCATCGTTTCCGTCATCCGCTGCGCCACGAGCCGGGCGACGATATCGGTCGTGCCGCCGGCCGGGAAGGGGACGATGATCCTGATCGGCTTCGACGGATAGGCTTGCGCGAGCGCGTTCGGCGCGAGCGCGGCGAGCGTGATGCAGACGGCGGCTTTGAGTATCCCTCTTCGCATAGCCTCTTCTCCTCTGATCTCCCTCGTTCCGGATTCGCGCGTTGTACTCCAACCCGCGCGCCTTGTCAGCATCGCGGCGCGCCTTGCGCGACAATGCGCCGACCTGCATTTCGAGGAGCCGCCGATGAACGCCCGCGCCCAGCGGTTCAACGTCAGCCATCGCGCGCGATCGAAGTTCGCGCCGCGTGGGCTCCGCAGCTACTTCGAGTACCGCGATCTCGGCATCGAGCGCGCCACGCGCGGCAAGGTCGTCGCGCACGTGATCCGGGCCCGGCCCGGGAAAGCGCCGCACGGCGAGTGGCACTGCCACGACTGCGACGTGCAGTTCGTGTACGTGCTCAAGGGCTGGGTACGGTTCGAGTACGAAGGCGTGGGGAAGGTGACGATGCGCGCCGGCAGCTGTTTCTATCAGCCGCCGCGCATCCGCCATCGCGAGCTCGCGCACTCTCGGGACCTCGAGATGATCGAGGTGGTGGCGCCGGCGCGCTTCGACACTCGCGACGTGCCGCCCGCGAACGGCAAGACCCGCGCGCGCAAACGCGCCGCCGCAAAGCGTCGATGAGCGCGGGCATGGGACCCCTAGGCGCGGCGCTGCCGGGCCCTCATCCGCCGTACGCCGCGATCCGCGCGGCGTACGAAGCGTGGCGCAAGACCAAACGGAGCTAGCACGATGCCTTATCTCTTCATCGCAAGCATGGACGTCGACCCCGACAAGGAAGCCCTCTTCAACGAGGTGTACGACACCGAGCACATCCCGCTGATCCTCAAGGTGCCCGGCGTGATCTCGGCGCGCCGCTGCACGACCGAGCCGCTCACGATGGTGATCGGCGGCGAGAAGAAGACGATCGTCGCCGAGGGCGAGCCGAAGTACAGCGCGGTCTACGAGCTAGAGAGCGCGGCGGTGCTCGTCAGCAAGGGCTGGGCCGATGCGGTCGACGCCGGACGGTGGCCGAGCCAGGTGCGCCCGTTCACCCGCAACCGGCGGCACGTGCTGAAGAAGCTCGCGGACTGAGTCAGGCCGACCGGCGCGCCGTCCAGCGGCTCGAGGTGCCGCGGCCGATCATTTCCCCGCTCATCGTCGGGCCGGTCACCCGGCCGCGGAACGTGAGGATCCGGCCGGCGTGCAGGAGCTCGAACCGGATCGAGTCGGCGCGCACGGCGAGCTCGCGTAGCTGGAGCGAAACGCCGTCCACGATCGCCGCTCCCTCGAGCCGATCGGGCCATTGCTCGATCGCGACCTCGATCGGCGCGGCGGATACGGGTTGCTCGATTGCGAGCGTCCATTGCCCGTGCACCTGCGCCGGAACGACGTAGTAGAGGAGCTTCGTCTCGACCGTGCCGTTGATCGCGAACTTTTCCTCGACGTCGAAGAGGAGCGTCTTGTCGGCACGCCACGGCTCGAGCGCATAGTCGTGCGAAACGATGCGCGCCCCGGCCGGCAGCTCGGCGCGGAGCTTGGGCACGAGCTGGATCGCGAGGCGGGGCAGCAGGTACATCGTCACGACGGTTGCGCTACTCAGGTCGGCCGTCAGCACGTCGCCCTGCACGAACGTCACGCGCCCGGCGACGCCTTCCCGTTCGGCCTGCACGCGCGAGAAGACGACCAGGTCGCCGTCGCGCTCGATGCCGACGCCGCGCGCGCCGTAGCGCTTCGCGGCGGCGATCACGAGGCGGCCGTCGCCCGAACCGAGGTCGTAGACCGTGTCGTCCGCACGGATCTCGGTGAGCTTGAGCATCTCATCGAGGATTACCCACGGCGTCGGGACGAACGGCCCGCCGTCGTTCGCGGCCGGCTTGGGCTGCGCGCGCACCCGCGCCGCGGCGAACGCGAGCGGCGCGGCGCCGATCGCGCCGACGAGCCGGCGGCGAAGCGTGTCCGGAGCGCGGGCCACGGTCGTCGTCCGGGTTACTTGAGCGGTTTGAACCGGATCCGCTTCGGCCGTGCGCCTTCCTCGCCAAGGCGCTTCCGTTTGTCTTCCTCGTACTCCTGATAGTTGCCGGGGAAGAACACGAGCTGCGAGTCGCCCTCGAAGGCGAGGATGTGCGTCGCGATGCGGTCGAGGAACCAGCGGTCGTGGGAGATGACGAGGACGGTGCCGGCGAACTCGAGCAGCGCTTCCTCTAGCGCGCGCAGCGTCTCGACGTCGAGATCGTTCGACGGCTCGTCGAGGAGCAGCACGTTGCCGCCGGCGATGAGCGTCTTGGCGAGATGCAGCCGGCCGCGCTCGCCGCCGGAGAGCTGGCCGACCGGCTTCTGCTGATCCGGGCCCTTGAAATTGAAGCGCCCCACGTAGGCGCGCGAGGGCATCGTGAACTTGCCGACGGTGAGGATGTCGAGGCCGCCGGAGACGTCCTCCCACACCGATTTTCCCGCGGTCAGGTCGTCGCGCGACTGGTCGACGTGGGCGAGCTTCACCGTCGGCCCGACCTCGATCTTGCCGGCGTCCGGCTTCTCCTTGCCGGTGATCATGCGGAAGAGCGTCGACTTGCCGGCGCCGTTTGGCCCGATGATGCCGACGATCGCGCCGGGCGGGATCGAGAGCGACAGCTTGTCGATCAGCAGCCGATCGCCGTAGCCCTTGCTGACGTCGTTCAGCTCGATCACCTTGTCGCCGAGCCGGTCGGCGACCGGGATGAAAATCTCCTGGGTTTCGTTGCGGCTCTGGTGCTCGTACGAGGAGAGCTCCTCGAAGCGCGCGAGGCGCGCCTTGCTCTTCGCCTGTCGCGCTTTCGGGTTCTGCCGCACCCACTCCAGCTCGGCCTTCATCGTCCTGATCCTCGCGTCCTCCTGCTTCGCCTCGGTCTCGAGGCGCTGCTCCTTCTGCTCGAGCCAGGAGGAGTAGTTACCCTCCCACGGAATGCCGTAGCCGCGGTCGAGCTCGAGGATCCAGCCGGCGACGTTATCGAGGAAGTAGCGGTCGTGGGTGACCGCGATCACGGTGCCGGGGAATTTCTGCAGGAACTGCTCGAGCCACTCGACGCTCTCCGCATCGAGGTGGTTGGTCGGCTCGTCGAGCAGCAGCATGTCGGGCTTGGAGAGCAGCAGCCGGCACAGCGCCACTCGCCGCTTCTCGCCCCCGGAAAGCTTCTCGACGTTCGCGTCCCACGGCGGCAGCCGGAGCGCGTCGGACGCGATCTCGAGCTGGTGCTCGCTGTCGGTGCCGGAAGCGGCGACCACCGCCTCGAGCTTCGCCTGCTCCTCGGCAAGCTTGTCGAAATCGGCGTCGGGCTCGGCGTAGGCGGCGTAGACCTCGTCGAGACGCTTCTTCGCCGCGAGGACGTCGCCTAGACCTTCCTCGACCGACTCGCGCACGGTCTTCGATGGGTCGAGCTCCGGCTCCTGCGGCAGGAAGCCCACGCGCAGGTTCGGCATCGGGACCGCTTCGCCGTCGAAGTTCTGATCCTCGCCCGCCATGATGCGGAGCAGGCTCGACTTGCCCGAGCCGTTCAGACCGAGCACGCCGATCTTGGCGCCCGGGAAGAAGCTGAGCGAGATGTTCTTGAGGATGACGCGCTTCGGGGGGACGACCTTGCCCACCCGGCGCATGGTGTAGACGTATTGCGCCATTCGTACGACCCGGGGATCGATGCAGGGGAGAAAACGAACCGGGGGCGATTATCCACCGTTCCCCCCTGGGGCGGGCCCCGAATGGAGTTCACCGTCGAGGAGGTCGACGAGGGCGTCCTCTTGCGGCCGGTCAAGCCGTTCAAGCCGACGACGCTGGAAGAGGTCGTCGGCTGCACCGGCTACAGAGGTCCGGCTAGATCCCTCGACGATATGGAGCGCGCGGTCGCGCGCGGCGTGAAAGAGCGTCGTGCTCGCGGTCGATACTGACCTCGTCGTGCGGCTCGTCACGAACGACGAGAAAGCCCAGGCCACGCGCGCCAAGGCGGTGTTCGCCGCGAACGACATCTTCGTCCCGAAGACGGTGCTACTCGAAACCGAGTGGGTGTTGCGCTTCACTTACGCGCTGGATCGGTCAAGCATCCTGCGCGGGCTGCGGGGTATCCTGGGGATGGCGAATGTGACCGGGGAGGACGGCGCCAACGTCGCGAGGGCACTCGACTGGTACGAGGGCGGCTTGGACCTGGCCGATGCCTTGCATCTCTCGGCAAGTGGCGACGCCAAGCGCTTTGCGACCTTCGACGGCAAGCTCGTCAAGCGTGCGAAGGGCCTCGCCCCGATCGAGGTCGTGGCGGTCTGAGCCGCCGCCGTCAGATGCCGCTTATCCGATACGCCGTCCCGAACTGACCGAACTCGTGGCTCGTCACGCCGTGCTGCGTCGAGCCGGCGTACCTCGGCAGCGGCTTCTCCACCGTGATCTTGACGATCGACGCGGCGCCCGCCTTCACGACGCCGGCGTGAACCGCCGCGACCGCGATGGCGGAGTCGCCGGTGTAGACCTCGGTGCCCCAGAGCGGACCGGCGGACTCGCCCGTGACGCGGAAGTAGTAGGTCGCCCCGACCGGATCGCACAGGTCGATCATCGTGAGCGGCGCCTCCGCCGCGAGCAGCCCCTGGTCGAGGAGGTGGCGGATCTGCTTGCGGGTGAGCTTGCCGCGGCGGTCGAAATAGGCGACCAGCTCCTGTACGACTTTCATCTCGTACTTCTCCGGTGGTTCAGGCGGGCTGCATGACGAGCACCCGGCCATACGGCGGCGCGAACGCGCCAGTGCAGCGGGCGGGCAGAAGCCAGAGCACGTCATAGGGCATGGGTTCCGGCGGATAGGCGATGTCGCCGTCGGTCAGGACGACGACGGCGCGCACGTGCCGATCGTCGGCGAGATGGCGCAGGGCCGGAGAGAGGTCGCTCCCTCCGTACCCGGAGATCTCGCGCTGCGCGAGCGCGTCCGGCGCGAGGAGTTCGTCAGCGGTCACGGCGGCGTCGCATTGTACGAGCCGTACCTGGTCGACCGCGACCGCGTCGCAGAACTCGGCGATCGTCCCGAGCGCGTGCGGGATCTCGCGGTCATCGAGCCGCTGGTGTCGAGCACGATGTTGAGGATCCAACCTTCGCGCTTGCGCCCGGGCAGGACGATGTCGGCGCGTCCGGCGCCGCGGCGCGACGCGCGAGCGAACGTCCGATCCCCCGGCGCGACCGATTCCAGCCAGTGCTGGAGCGCGAGCTCCCAGGGGGTGCGGTAGATGCCGCGCAGCGCATCGACGGTCTGGCTCGCCGCGCCCGCGTCCGTCCCGCGCAGACCCTTCGCGAGGCCCATCGCCCGGGCGAGGCCGAGCGCCTTGGCGGCGAGCGCTTTCATCCGCTCCGCGCTTGCCTCCTGGCCCTTCGCATCGTCCGGGAACAGCTCGGCTTCGCGCCCGGCGTCGAGGACGTCGCCGGCCTCGCCGTCCTGTGTCGCCACGAGGACGCGTGTCCGGCGCCGAACAGCCGCCGGGCGGAGGTCGCCTCGCCCTCCCACACGCTCGTCTTGGTCTGCGTCGCGGCATTGCGCCGCATCTCGAGCACGATCTCCTCGGCCGAGCGGTCGCGCGCGCCGGGCATGTCGAGCCCGCCGGCCGGCACCGCCTGCCCCAGCTCGGCCCGCAGGATGTCGTTGATGATGTAGTCGTGCGCGTAGTTGAACTCGGTGCGGTCAGCGCCCCGGGCACGGTCGTGCGTGCGCAGGGCGAGGTGGAGCATCTCGTGCGCGAGGACGAACACCAGCTCGCTGTCCTTCAGCCGGCGGACGAAGGCCGGGTTTGCGACGAGCCGCCCGACGCGAACACGCCCATCGTCGGTAGGCGGTCGTCGAGCGACACGCGCGCTGCGGCGACGAGGCCGGCAAGGTGCGGGAACGGCACCGTCACCATGCGCAGCCCACGCTCGATGCGGGCGAGCGTCGCGGGATCGGTCACTCGATGGTTCACAAACGCGCGACGTTCTTGAGCAGGCCGAGCATCGCGCCGTCCGCGCCGAGCGCGCCCCACCGGTCGACGAGATCGCCGAGCAATGTGAGCTGGTGCTCGTGGGGCAGGCGCTTCAGGAAGCGGTTGACCGTGCGCGGCTTGAGGCCTTGCAGCTTGCCGTCGCGGACGTTCTGGCGGATGCAGTTCAGCACGAACCAGCGGGCCGCGTCGCCCTGCGGCAGCGCCTCCGGGTGCTCGACGTAGTGCGCGATCGGATGCATCGCGCCGATCGCTTCCTCGGCGAGCGCGCAGAAGATCGCTGCGTCCTCAGCCGACAGCCGGCCGAAGGCGAGCGCGCGCCGCGTCTCGCGCGTCAGCACGCCGCCGGCTTCAGCCAGGTCGAGCGCGCGCGAGAGCTGCGCCCAGCCGCGCGGCGTCGAGAACGGCACCGGCTCGGACGGCACGGGGCGTGCGAGCGCATCCGGCATGTACGCGATGAAGCTCAGGATCTCCGGCCGCAGCTTCTGGCGGCGCGCCCACGCGAGCCACTCGTCGAGCTCGACCCGCACGTGCAGAAGGGTGACGCGGTTCACCAGCGCCGAGCTCATCGAGCGCACCAGCGCACGATCCTGGATCCGATTGCCGGCGGCGACCACCCAGGTCCCGGCCGGGAGGGCGTGCTCGCCGAGCCGCCGCTCGAGCAGCAGCGAGTAGAACGCCTTCTGCACGTCGGGCGCGCACGCCGGGAGCTCGTCGAGGAAGAGGCAGAAGGGTTCGGGCTGCTCGGGCAGGAGGAGACGCGGCGGACAGAACACCGAGCGCTCGCCGACGATGCGCGGCACGCCGCTCACGTCTTCGGGCGCGATCTGGGTGCCGAGGAGCGAGCGGCAGGCGAGACCCGCTTCGCGCGCGGCCTGGTAGACCATCTCGGACTTCCCGACCCCGGGCGGCGCGAGCACGAGGAAGCTGTGCTCGTGCGCCATGCATTGGATGAGCTTTTTCGCCTGCCCGAGGGTGATCGTCTCGGCGAGCGAGCCGGCGGGGAGTGGAGCGTTCAAGCGCGTTTCCTTTCGGGCGCGGGAATCGCGCTCGGTCGGAAACGCGCGGTGTCGCTTGCGCGTTGACAGCAGGGAGGCGAGCGCGCGTGTCGCGCGCGGCCCCTTCCCGCGTCCCGGGTTACGGCAGCTGGATCTTGCCGCCGCCGCCGAGCCCGCCCGGCGGCAGCGCGCCGCCCTGCGGGACGACGATCGAGGAGGCCGCCTGGCGCCGCAGGTCCTGCAGCTCCTTCATCGTCCGCTCGATCGCTTCCTGCGCGAGCGGGCCGAACTTGGTCGCGGCCTCGCCGACCGAAGTCGCGTCGATCTCGAACACGATCGGCAGCGCGCCGACGTTGCTCATCACCTGCGTCTCGCCGATGTAGAGGACCGGGCGCGCCGCGTCGGGGGCGCCGTCGCTCGTCACCGGCGTGAGGCGCCGGATCGTGCCGACGCGACGGTCGGTGAAAACTTCCTCCAGGAACAGGGCTGCCGGATCGAGCTTGATATCGTTCCGGGGGTCGGGTCGGGTGGCCATGATTCGGACTCCAATGCGATAGGGTGAAAGGATAACCGATGGATCGCCGCCAGCTGTTCGGGGCCGTGTTCGGCGCGGCATGCGCGTTCCTCTTCGTCGGCCGGGCGCTCGCTCAAGGCGCGGGCCGGGACGCCGAGCTGATCCGGGCGGCCGAGGCGGGCGACGCCGCCGCGGTCAAGCGCCTGCTCGCGCAGCGGGCGGACGTCCATGCCCGCGATGCCCAGGGGCGGACCGCGCTCGTTGCCGCGACCTACGGCAATCACGTCGAGGCCGCGCGGGCGCTGATCGCGGCGGGCGCCGACGTCAACGCCCAGGACGAGATCCGCAACAGCGCATTCCTGCTCGCCGGCGCGCGCGGGTATGTCGAAATCGTGCGGCTTACGCTCCCCGCCGGGGCGGATCCGCAGCAGCACGAACCGCTACGGCGGCACCGCGCTCATCCCCGCGTGCCATTACGGGCATGTGGAGACGGTGCGCGAGCTTCTCAAGACGAAGATCGACGTCGACCACGTGAACAACCTCGGCTGGACGGCGCTGCTCGAGGCGGTGATCCTCGGCGACGGCGGGCCGGCGCACACCGAAATCGTTCGGCTCCTGATCGCGGCCGGGGCAAGAGTGAACCTCGCCGATCGGCAGGGCGTGACGCCGCTCGCGCACGCGCGCGAGCGGAAGTACCGCGCGATCGCCGGGCTTCTAGAGCGCGCCGGCGGACGCTAGCCCCGGGGTCGCAGCTCCGCGGCGTCGCAGCCCCACGGCGCAGCACGCCGCGGCGCAGCACGCCTCATGGCGCAGCATCGCGCGCGCCCGGGCTCGATTGCAATTAGTGAAGTAACTTACTAAACTGGCCCGGGCGATCGATTGCCGGAAGGCGCTGACAAGGAGCTCATCCATGGCTGCCGTGCTCTCCACCAGCCACGCCGCGCCCGCCGCGGACGCAAAGCCGCTCGACCGCGATCTCCGCGGCCATCTCCGGACGAATGCCGACGTCGTCACGCGCATCGCCAAGCCGGTCAGCCTCGAGCACATCCCGGCGCTGACCGCGCAGAGCGAGCAGCCGATCCTGTTCGAGAGCATCGTCGAGCGCCCGGGCTTTCGCCTGTGCGACATCCTGGTCAAGCACCGCGACCTCCAGGCGCGTGCGCTCGGCGTGCCGCGCAGCGATTACCTGCGGACGCTCGCCTTCCGCCTGCGCAAGCCTCCGCGGGGGTTCGTGCACGTGAAGTCCGGACCGGTGAAGGAGGTGAAGGTGGTCGGCGGCAAAGCGGACTGGACGCAGCTCCCGGTGCCGATCCATTCCGAGGCCGAGACGGTGCCGTACGTGACGGCCATGTGCCTCGCAAAGGACCCCGAGACCGGGTTCTACAACACCTGCCACGCCGGGACCGTCGTCACCGGCCCGCGCACCGGATGCCCGAGCTTCGTCACGCCGCACGCGCACGTGATCATGCGCAAGTACCGCGAGCTGGGCGAGCAGCGGATGCCCTTCGCGTACGTCTTCGGCGTCCACCCCGCCTACGAGATCATGGCGAACTTCTCCGGCCTGCACATGGATATCTGGGGCGAGCTGGAGATGGTCGGCACGATCATGGACCAGGACGTCGAGATGGTGCCGTGCGAGACGCTCGACATGAACGTCCCGGCGCAAGCCGAGATCGTCGTCGAGGGCTTCGTCGACCTCACCGGGATGCACGACGTCGGCGTCTCGGTGGGCCCATCGAGCTACTACCTGCCGCGGACCTCGAAGCTGCCCGAGTTCACGGTGACCGCGATCACGATGCGCGGGGACCGGCCGATCTACCGCAACCATCTCACCTGTCCGGGGACCGACCACCAGCCGCTGCCGCGGCTTTGCCACGAGGCGGTGCTCTACAACCGCCTCACCGAGATGGGCCTCAAGGTGAAGGACGTACGGTTCCCGACCTGGGGCGCCGCGGTGTCCTGCATCGTGCAGTTCGAGTATCCGCGCGAGGGGTTCGTGAACGACGCGCTGATGCTCGCGATGGGCTCGCCGTGGCTGAACACCAAGATGGTGGTCGCCGTGAGCCCCGACACCGACCTCGACTCACCGGGCGATGTGTACCACGCGATCGCGACCCGTTGCGATCCGGCGCGAGATCTCGTGATCGTTCCGCACACGCGCGGCTCGCCCTACGACCCATCGGCCGCGCCGCTTGCCGCCGATCCGTTCTGGCGCACGGTGGGCAAGCTCGGCATCGACGCCACGATCAAGTCGCGCCACGACCCGAAGGATTTCGAGCGCAGCTGGCCCCGCCACTGGGGCAAGGTGCGGCTCGAGGACTATCTGTGAACCCCGGGGTCTAACCACAAGGAGGACGCCATGAACCTGCCCGCGCCGAGATGGACCGAGGAGCAAGCGCCGTTCATCCCGTACGTTCCCGACGACCGCATGCCGGCGAACCTCAAGCCGGTGCTCGATCCGTACATGAAGCGCATGGGTTTCCTGCCGAACGCGCTCAAGCTCTACGCCCACCGTCCGGAGATCGCCGAGACGCTGTTCCGCCTCAACAGCAACATCATGCGCGATCCGAGCCAGACGCTGCCCCAGCTTTTGAAGCGCAAGCTCTCGGCACTGGCGAGCAAGACCAACGGCTGCTCCTACTGCACGGCGCACTGCTGCAACATGCTGATGCGCGACAAGGACGGCGGATCGGAAGGCTGGGGACTCTCGCAGAACGATCTCCTGCAGGTCCTGACCGACGACTACCAGCCTGCCGACCCGATGGAGCGCGCCTGCTTCGATTTCGTCCGCGCCGCCTCGAGCGACCCGTCCAACGTGCCCGACGCGATGCTCCAGCGGCTGAAGGAGCACCTGTCGCCGCCGCAGATCGTCGAGCTCGCCTGCGTCGTCGGGTTCTGGAAGTTCTACAACGCGGTGCACGACTCGCTGCACATCCCGGTCGAGGAGCACCTCCTCAGCGACACGCGCTACGTCGACGTGTGAAGCGCGCCGGTGATTCGCGCGCGGGCGCGGGCGCCGCGTATCACCCGCCGCTCACGGTCTCGCACCGCGCGCTCCTCGTCGACGGCAGCGACGCGGCGTTCCGGCGGCTGATCTACCGGCTGCTGCTCGTCGAGGAGCGCTTGCGGCACGCGCGCGCCTACCTCGGCAAGCAGGCCGGCCTGACCGGTCCCCAGTACTCGCTCCTGATGGCGGTGGCGCATCTGCAGGGGGCGACCGGGATCGCGGTGCGCTCGCTCGCCCGTGAGCTGCGCGTGACGAGCCCGTTCATCGCAGCCGAGTCGCGCCGGCTGCTGGAGCGCGGGCTGCTCGCCAAGCGCGAGAACCCGCACGACTCGCGCAGCACGCTGATCACGATCACGCCCGCCGGCCGGCGCTCGATCGACCGCCTGGTGCCGCAGGTCCGCGCGGTGAACGATCTCTTCTTCGGCGCGCTGAGCCGGCCCGCGTTCGTCGCGGCGACGCGCTTCGTCGACCAGCTCGTCGACGGCTCCCGCGAAGCGCTCGCGTACATCGCTCAGCGCGAGACGCACGCCCCGGCGCGCCGGCCGCGCAACGGCCGCGTGCGAGATGGCTGACCGGAGGTCGCTCGCGCGGCGGCGATTGTAAAACTCCACTCCGTTGTTATAGTGACAGCGCGCGGAAAGGTAGAGCCTGCCCATGCTCGCCCAGCAGCTCGTGAACGGCCTGATGCTCGGCAGCGTCTACGCGCTGGTCGCGGTGGCGTTCACGTTCACGATGGGCATCCTGAAGTTCCTCAACTTCAGCATCCCGGGGATCTTCATGGTCGCCGGGATGATCACCTGGGCGATGCTGAAGGGCGGCGCGAGCCTGTTCATCGTCGTGCCCGCCGCACTCGCGGCGGGAGCGGTGCTCTCGTTCGTGGTCGAGCGACTCACGTATCCGCAGATGCGCGGCGGGAATCACTTCGTCCCGCTGGTGAGCTCGATGGCGTTCCTGATCCTGTTCGAGAACCTGGTGCTGGTGGCGTGGGGGTCGGACCAGCAGCGGCTCGCGCTTCCGTTCCAGAGCGTGAGCGCGCGCGTCGGCGACATCGTGATCGGTGTGCCGCAGCTCGTCGGCCTCGTGGTTGCGGTCGGCGCGGTGTGGCTGCTCGACGTGGTCCTCAAGCGCACTCGTATCGGCCGGGGTCTGCGCTCGATCGCCGAGGACGCCGAGACGGCGACGATTCTCGGCGTGCCGGTCGGCCGGGTGGTGCCGGTCGTGTTCGTGATCGGCGGCGTGTTCACCGCGCTCGCGGGCGTGCTCTTCGCGCTGAACTACCAGCAGGCGAGCCCGTTCATGGGCGAGGAGGTCGCGCTCAAGGGCATCTCGGCGATGGTCCTCGGCGGCATGGGCAACATCTGGGGCGCGATCCTCGGCGGGCTCGTGATCGGCGTGGTGGAGACGGCCGCGATCCACTGGTTCGGCGCGCGCGCCGTGGACATCTGGGTCTACGGGCTCCTGCTCGCGATCCTCTTCGTGCGGCCCACCGGGCTGCTCGCGACGGCGACCGGAAGAGGGGGTGCGTGAGGTGGGCGGCTATCTCGAGGGTGTCCTCGTCCTGCTCGCGATCAACGTCGTCCTCGCGTACGCCGCGTTCCTGCCGATCGTCGCCGGGCAGTTGAACCTCGGGGTGGCCGGCTTCATGGCGACCGGCGCGTATATCTCTGCCTACCTCACCAACGCCCTCGCCTGGCTGCCGGTGCCGGCGGCGCTCGCCGCGATGGCGCTGACGGCGCTGCTCGGGCTCGTGGTGGCGTTCCCGATCCTGCGCACGCGCGGCATCTATCTCGCGCTCGCCACCTTTGCGTTCGGCCAGGTCGTGCAGGCGATCATCCTGAATCTCGACGTCGTGGGCGGCGCCTCGGGCTATCCCGTCGCGGCGCACCTCGCGTTTCCGGCGATCGCGGTCATCGCCGGCCTCGTGTTCGTCGCGATCTTCCTGCTGTTCCACACCCGGTTCGGCATCAGCGTCACCGCGGTGAGCGACGACGAGCTGGTCGCCGATCAGATGGGCCTGTCGGTGCGCTGGCTGCAGACCGCGGCGTTCACGATCGGGTCGGCGGTGGCCGGGCTCGCGGGAGCGCTGCACGCGCATCACTTCAGCTACATCGAGGCGCAGGGTTTCAACGTGCTCCTCAGCATCTATGTCGTCCTGTATGTGCTGCTCGGCGGCACGCAGACGATCTACGGGCCGCTCCTCGGTGCGGCGGTCTTCACCCTGCTGCCGGAGGTGCTGCGCGGCAGCGCGCAGTGGCGCTACGTGATCTTCGCGCTCGTCATCCTCGCGCTGATGACCTGGCGGCCGCAGGGCGTGGTCACGCGGCGGCTCCTCCGCCGGCTCCTCGACTGGCGGCAAGCGGCCCCGGCGGAGGCGACGTGACCCGCCGGGCCGTCCCAAGGGCGAACCTCCGAACGCGCGAGCCGCGAGGGTAGTCGAATGACCGCGATCCGTCCGATCCTCGCACTCGAAGCGGTCAGCAAGCGGTTCGGCGGATTGAACGTGATCCAGGATCTTTCGCTCGCGATCCTGCCGGGCGAGCGGGTGGCGCTGATCGGGCCGAACGGCGCGGGCAAGACGACCGCATTCAACCTCATCACCGGCATCTACCCGGTCGATGCGGGCCGCATCCTGCTCGATGGCACGGACATCACACGGCTCGCGGCGCGCAAGCGCATCCGCGCCGGCCTCGCGCGGACGTTCCAGAACATCCGCCTGCTGCCGCACCTGACGGTGCTCGACAACGTCATGGTCGCGCAGTACGCCCGCAACCCCTCGCTCGCCGGCATGCTCGAGCCGGTCAATCTCGTCCCCGGCAACCGCTGGCAGCGCCAGGCCCGCGCCGCGCTCGGCGAGGCGGGGCTCGCGCAGTATGCGGCCCAGACGACCGGCAGCCTCCCGTACGGCATCCAGAAGCGGATCGAGCTGGTGCGCGCGCTGCTCGCCGAGCCGCGCGTGCTGCTGCTCGACGAGCCGGCCGCCGGCCTCAACCCGGCCGAGACCGAGGCGCTCGCCGCCCAGCTCGAGGCGATCTCCGCGCGCGGGGTCACGCTGCTCGTCGTCGAGCACGACATGCATTTCATCGGCGCGTTCTGCGAGCGGGTGGTGGTGCTCAACTTCGGCTGCAAGATCGCCGAGTGCGCCGCGGACAGGGTCGGCGAGGATCCGCGCGTGCGCGAGGCCTATCTCGGCGCCGACATGGACGAAGCGCCTGCTGCGCATGCAGCGCCGAAATCAGGTGGCCGAGCGCCCTCGCATCCCGCCCGGTCCGGGGATTCCCGTGTCGCTTGAGATCGAGAGCCTCGACGTTCGCTACGGCCGCGTCCACGCAGTGCGCGGCGCGTCGCTCGCGGTGGCCGACGGCGAGATCGTCACGGTCCTCGGCGCGAACGGCGCCGGGAAGAGCTCGCTCCTGAAGGGGATCCTCGGTCTCGTGCCGGCCGCGGCCGGGCGTGTGCGGCTCGCCGGCGCCGATGTGACGGGCTGGGCACCCGCGCGCCGGCTCGCGCAGGGGATCACGCTCGTGCCCGAGGGCCGGCGCATCCTCGTCGGTCTCACGGTCGAGGAGAACCTGCTGATGGGCGCATACGCACGGCGCGATGGCGCTGCCGTACGCGCCGAGATCGCGGCGATCTACGAGCGCTTTCCAAACCTCGGTGCGCGCCGGAGCCTCGCGGCCTCGGTGCTCTCCGGCGGCGAGCAGCAGATGCTCGCGATCGGCCGCGGGCTCCTCGCCCGGCCGCGCCTGATGATGCTCGACGAGCCCTCGCTGGGATTGAGTCCGCGGCTCGTGAAGGAGCTGTTCGCCCTGCTCGGCAGCCTGAACCGCGACGGGCTGTCGCTCCTCCTCGTGGAGCAGAACACCGCCATGGCGCTCGCGGTCGCCGCGCGCGCCTACGTCATGGAGCTCGGACGCATCGTGATGCACGGCTCGCCGCGGGAGCTCGCGGCCGACGACCGCCTCCAGGCGGCGTACCTGGGGCGCGGCCAGCACTCGAGAGAGGCGCGACTTCAGTGAGCCGTCCGCACGCGCGGGCGATTCGTTCGCATCCACCACGGAGGAGGAGACGACCATGATGAGACGCATACGACCCAGCCTGCTGGCCGCGATCGTGCTCGGGATGTGCACCGGCGAGGCGAGCGCGCAAGGCGAGCTCGTGCTCGGCTTTCTCACCGCGGAGACCGGGCCATTCTTCAGCCTATCGCGGTCGAACGAGATCGCCGCGCGGATGGCGGTCGACGAGCTCAACGCCGCCGGCGGCGTGAACGGCAAGAAGCTGCGCTACATCGCGTTCGACACCGCCGGCAACCCGGCGCAGACCGTCGTGGGCCTGCGCAAGCTCGGCGAGGACGACAAGGTGCTCGCGGTCATCGGGCCGTTCAGCTCGGGCCAGGTGCAGGTCGCCGCGCCCGCCGGCGACCGGATCGGCGTCGTCACGATGGCGATGGCCTCTTCCGCGCCGAAGCTCGTCGCGAACTTCCAGTACGCGTTCCGGAACACCTCCGACGAGGGCTACATGTTCGACCGGGTGATGCGCACGATCAAGTCGAAGAAGCTGCCGGCGGCGACCGGCGCGGTGGCGTACGCGAACGACGACACGATCTCGCGCGTGATGGGCGAGAAGGTGCTCCCGGCGGTGATGCAGAAGGAAGGCGTCGCGCTGAAGGGCAGCGTGGACTTCAAGCTCGCCGCCTTCGATCTCTCCGCGCAGGTCTCGCAGCTCAAGGCGAACCCGACCGATCTCGTCGGCGTCGGCGCGCCGCCCGAGGCCGCGGTCAAGCTCGCGCAGGAGATGCGCCGCCAGGGCCACAACGGCCGCCTCGTCGCGGGCTCGACCATCAACGATCCGGATCTCCCGGCGCGCATGGGCAAGGACGGCAACGGCACCGTCATCCCGTCCACGTTCTTCGCCGACCTGAACGACCGCACGCGCAAGTTCGCGGACGAGTTCGCGCGCCGAGCCAAGGCGGCGAACTCCGAGCGCACCGCGCCGGGGCAGTTCGACGCGGCGACCTACGACATCGTGCTGTACTACGCCTGGGCGATGCGCGAGGCCAAGGTGACCGGGGATCCAGGCAAGCTCGCCGCGGAGCGCACCGCGATCCGCGACGCGCTGCGCGGGATGAAGAACTTCCCCGCGCTCGAGGGCGCGATCTCGTTCGGATCCGACAACGACGCGCTCAAGCCGGTCTACGTGCAGGAGATCCGCGACGGCAAATGGGTGCTGCTCGAAACCCACCCCGCGCCGAACTGAGATGAAACCGACGCCGCAGGCGGCGCTTTCGTGGCGTCGGGGAGCACGAGGGCCCGCGAAGCGGCGTTGCCCCTCGTATCGTGAATAACTGAAAGGAAGACGAGTCATGGGCACGATCAACAAGGAGCACTTCGAGTTCACCGGGGTCGATCTAGCGAGCGGCTTCAGCGTCCCGCCCGGCTACCCGTCCGGGTTCAAAGAGAAGATCCTCGCGGGCAGTCTCGACGAGGAGCGACGCACGGGCAGCCGCACGCGGCTGCTCCGCATCGAGCCGGGCACGTACTCGACCGAACCGTTCGTGCACACCTACTGGGAGGAGGTCTATCTTCTCTCCGGCGATCTCGTCGTCGGCAACGACGCCCAAGGTCGCGGCGGCGAGAAATTCACCGGACCGACCTACGCCTGCCGGCCTCCTGGCGTCCACCATGGCCCGTTCAAGTCCGAAGGCGGCTGCCTGCTGCTCGAGATCCACTACTACGCATGAGCGCCGGCGGGTAGCGCAAGCCAAGGAGGTTCGCATGCTGAGGAGCGGCAAGGAGCACCTGGAGTCGCTGCGCGACGGCCGCGTGGTGTACATCGGCGGCGAGAGAGTCGGCGACGTGACCACGCATCCGGCGTTCCGCAACGCCGCGCGGACGGTGGCCGCCATGTACGACATGAAGGCCGACCCCGCCAACCGCGAAGGGATGACCTACGAGGAGGAAGGCGGGCGGCATTCCATCTACTTCCTGCGGGCGAAGGATCGCGACGACTTGCAGCGGCGGATGGTAGGGCACCGCAAGATCGCGGACATGAGCTATGGCATGTTCGGGCGCTCGCCGGACCACGTCGCGAGCTTCGTGACCGGCATGGCGATGAAGCCCGACGCGCTGGTTCCGCCGTGCGGCAACGGCGACAACCTGGTCGCCTACTACCGTCACCTCCGCGACGAGGACGTGTACGTGGTGTACGCCGTGCTCCCGCCGCAGGCGGCGCGGAACCCGGAGTTCTACCAGCGCCAGAACCTGCCGATCCCGACCCTGAGCGTGGTGCGCGAGGACGACGACGGCGTCGTCATCTCCGGCATGAAGATGCTCGCCACCGGCGCGGTGTTCGCGAACGAGATCTGGATCGGCAACGTCCTGCCGCTCGCTCCCGACCAGAAGAGGCAGGCGATCACGTGCGCGATCCCGTGCAACGCGAAGGGGCTCACGCTCTGGTCGCGGAAGCCCTTCGAGCGTGACGCGCAGAGCGAGTTCGACTCGCCGCTCGCGTGGCGGTTCGACGAGTCGGACAGCATGATCATGTGCGAGAACGTCAAGGTGCCGTGGGAGCGCGTGTTCGTGAACGACGACGCGATCCTCGCGCGCGAGATCTACATCAAGACGCCGAGCCACTGCTACGGCAACCACCAGTCGAACGTCCGCTATTGGTCGAAGATGCGCCTGCTCGTCGGGCTGTGCAGCCAGGTCGCGCACGCCACCGGCGCGGCCGAGGTGCCGGCGGTGCGCGAGGTGCTGGGGAAGATGTCGGCGGTGGAAGGCGCGATCGCCGGCATGGTCAACGGGCAGATCAACGCCTGCGAGAGCTGGCCTCCGGGTTACGCCTGCTTCAACCGGCGCATGATGTACGCGGCGCTCGAGTGGAGCACGCAGAACTACACCGGCTTCATCGAAGTGCTCCGCGAGCTCTGCGGCGGCGGGGTGTTCCAGATGCCGGCCGACATCAGCGTGATGCACGACGAGCATCTCGCCGGGCAGTTCCAGGCCTACTTCCAGACGCCGCAGCTCGACGCGGTGCGGCGGATGAAGCTCTTCAAGCTCGCGTGGGATCTGGTCGGCTCGGAGTTCGCCGGCCGGCACCTGCAGTACGAGAAGTTCTACGCCGGGGCCTCGTTCATCGTGCGCAACCACGCTTTCCGCGAGACGCCCTGGGACGAGTTCCACGGGATCGTCGACGGTCTGATGGCGAGCTACGACATACCTGCGGCCGCGGACACGAAACTGCGCCGCGCCGGTGGCGCGTGACGCGTTCACACCAGGAACAGGGAGGACACCATGGCAGAGCTCATCCTGTACGACGCGGCAAACAGCCCCTGCGCACGGCGAGTGCGGATGTGCCTGATCGAGAAGGGCGTGCCGTTCGAGATCCGCTGGATGGGGCTCGGGCTGATGGACCAGAAGCAGGCCTGGTACCTGAAGCTCAACCCGAACGGACTCGTCCCGACCCTCGTCCACGGCGAGCGCGCGCTCTACGAATCCAACGTCATCAACGAGTATCTGGACGCGACGTTTCCCGCGCCGCCGCTCGTACCGAAGGATACGTACCTGCAGGCGCAGATGCGCATGTGGATGGCGTTCGAGCTCGACTGGGCGAAGCCGTTCCGGGACGCGATCTACGAGACCATGAGCAAGCGGCGGCTGCAGGACACCGGGATCACGCCCGAGAAGCTCGCGGAAGAGATCACGAAGCGGACGCCGAACAAGTACTACCTGAAGTTCGCGACGCAGGTACTCACCACGCCGAAGAACACCGAGCTGATCGCCGACCGCCACCAGGTCCTGCTCGAGAAGATGCAGCTCATGGAGGACCGGCTTGCCGACGGGCGCAAGTGGCTCGTGGGCGACGAGTTCACCCTGGCCGACATCGCGCTCGCGCCGCGGACCGAGATGTTCCCGCTCATCGACATCGCGGACCTTGATGAGCGCTTCCCGCGGATCGGCGCATTCATGGCGCGGGTGCGGGCGCGGCCGAGCTGGCAGAAGTCGGCGATCGTGCCGGAGCAGGGCGAGGGGTCGCGCAGGATCGCGGCTTGAACCGCGGCTACCGCGCTCAGCCCGCGCGCGCCGGCGGCGGATCGAACGTCAGCAGTCCCTTAAAGGCATCGACCACCTTATCGCCGTAGTCGCGCGCGAGCCCCTCCGCGATGGAACTGGGCACCGTGACGTCGTCGCGCGCTTCGAACGCGGGACCCTTGCTCGTCGATCCGGATCTTCGCTTGTGTCGCCCCCGGCTGTTCGGGATCAGGTTGGGATCAGGCGGGGAAGGTTAGCAGGCATCCCGCCCGCGGCTACAATCCGCGCTTACGCCTTGCGGACCGCGCCATGACACCGAGACCGCTGCTCGCCGCACTTGCATTCGCCGCCGCCGGTGCCGCCGCGGCGCAGGAGTTTCCCGCAAAACCGATTCGCATCATCGTGCCCTTCGCCCCCGGCGGCGTTGCCGACACGAGCGCGCGCGTCGTGGCCGACCGGCTCACGGCGCGGATCGGCCAGCAGGTCGTCGTCGAGAACCGCCCCGGCGCGAGCGGGAACATCGGCACCGAGGCGGTCGCGAAGAGCGCGCCCGACGGCTACACGCTGCTCCTCGGGTTCGACGGGACGATGGTGATCAACCCGCACGTGTACCCCAAGCTCGCGTGGGACACGCTGCGCGACTTCGCGCCGGTGACCAAGCTCGGCGACGCGACCTTGATCCTCGTCGCGCATCCGTCGGTACCGGCGAAGGACCTGCGCGAGCTCATCGCGCTTTCGAAGCAGAAGCCCGGCTCGCTCTCCTACGGCACGGCGGGCACGGGGAGCACGCCGCATCTCGCCGGCGAGCTGCTCAACCAGCGTGCCGGTACAGATCTCGCGCATGTGCCGTACAAGGGCGGCGGCCAGGCGATGGGCGACGTGGTCGGCGGGCAGATCCCGCTCGTCTACACCGCGATCGCCACGGCGCAGCAGTACATCAAGGGCGGCAAGCTGAAGGGGCTCGGCGTGTCGAGCGCCGCGCGCTCGTCGTCGCTGCCCGAAGTGCCGACCTTCATCGAAGGCGGGCTCGCGGGCTTCGTCGTCGACTCCTGGGTCGGCATTCTCGCGCCGGCGAAGACGCCGCCGCCGATCGTGGACCGGCTGCAGCGCGAGATTGCCGCCGTGCTGGCGGAGCCGGCGGTGAAGGAGCGCTACGCGACGCTCGGGATCGATCCGGTGGGTAACACCGCGGCGCAATACACGGCCCAGATCCGCGAAGATCTCGCCCGCTGGCAGAAGGTCGTCAAGCAAGCCAACATCCGTATCGAGTGAGGATCTCATGGCAGAAGTCATCATCTTCGCGCCGGGCGGCTACCGCTTCATCCGGGGGCCGTTCCAGTATTCCGCGGGTGTCGCCGCCGAAAGCGGCTTCGAGATCGACCGGGTGCGCTTCCGCCGCCCGGTGAAGGTCGAGGAGGGGTTCCGGGCGATCGAATCGTGGCTGAAGACGCTCGGTCGGCCGCTCACCGCGTTCTGCGCGTGCGAGCTGCGGTCGCCGGAGCCCTTCACTGAGGAGGCCTTTAAAGCGTTCAACCGCGTGTACGTCGGCACGCTCGAACGCTGGGGTCTCTTCAAGGACGAAGTGAACCCGGTCGCCCGCTCGAACGTGTGCCCGGAAGTCGACAAACCGGCCGCGCCGAGCTTCCACGCGTTTTCCTACACGGTTCCGGCACGCTCGCACGCACGCCCGAGTTTCGTGATCGCCGGCAGCGGCGAGGCGGCGGAAGGGCCGGGAAGCTACCGCGACCGCGTGGTCCGCTACGGCGACACCACCTCCGAGGGCATGCGCGAGAAGGCCCGCTGGGTGCTCGCCGAGCAGGAGCGGCGGATGGCAGCGCTCGGATTCGGCTGGGGCGATGCGACCGCGACCCAGCTGTATACGGTGTACGACTTCCACTCGCTCGTCGCGGCGGAGATCGCGGGCCGCGGTGCGATGGCCGCCGGGCTCACCTGGCACTTCGCCCGGCCGCCGGTGCAGGGGCTCGACTACGAGATGGATGTCCGCGGCGTCGCGACCGAGCTCGTGCACTCCGCTTGAAGGAGGGAACCGGAATGCCGCTCGTTAGCATCGGCGTCGTGGGCGCCGGCACCATGGGCAACGGCATCGTGCAGGCGTTCGCGGTCGCCGGGCACCCGGTGACGATGACCGACATCGGCCAGGCACAGGTCGACCGCGGGCTGGAGACGATCGGAGGCAGCCTCGAGCGGCTGGTGAAGAAGAACCGGATGAGCGCCGCCGATCAGGCCGCGACACTCGGGCGCATCAGGACGGCGACCGACGTTGCGGCGCTGAAGGATTGCGATCTCCTCATCGAAGCCGCGACCGAGAACCTCGAGCTGAAGCTCGGGCTCTTCGCGCAGATCGACGCCGTGGGCAAGCCGGACGCGATCCTCGCCACCAACACCTCGTCGATCTCGGTGACGCGGCTCGCGGCTTCGACCAAGCGCCCCGACAAGGTCATCGGGATGCATTTCTTCAACCCGGTACCGGTGATGCAGCTCGTGGAGCTGATCCGCGGGCTCGCGACCTCGGATGAAACCTACGCCGCGGTCGAGGCGATCACGAAGAAGATCGGGAAGCAGCCGGTCAAGGTGAGGAACTCGCCCGGTTTCGTCGTGAACCGCATGCTGTGCCCGATGATCAACGAGGCGATCTTCGCCCTCGGCGAAGGCCTCGCCACCCCGGGCGAGATCGACGATGCGATGAGGCTCGGCTGCAATCACCCGCTCGGCCCGCTGGCGCTCTGCGATCTCATCGGGCTCGACGTCGAGCTGGCGGTGATGAACGTGCTGTTCGAGGGCTTCAAGGACCCGAAGTATCGCCCGGCGCCGCTGCTCGTCGAGATGGTCGAGGCGGGCTATCTCGGACGGAAGACCGGGCGCGGCTTTTTCAACTACGGCTGACGCTCGTCACGGCGGCGGTTACAATCGCACCGCTCGCGCGAACCCCGTAAATCAGAACGGCGGCGCGCTTCACGTCGCGGGATACCCGCCCACAGGAGGGGTGAGATGGCCGAGCGGCTCGACACGTTTCCGCGCCTGCTGCTGCATCACGCACGCGTGCGTCCCGAGCGCCCCGCCATCCGCGAGAAAGACCTCGGCATCTGGCAGACCTTCACCTGGTCGCAGGTTGCCGTCGAGGTCCGCGCGCTCGCCTGCGGCCTCGCGGCGCAGGGTTTCAAGCGCGGGATGAGCCTCGCCATCGTCGGCGGAAATCGCCCGCGGCTCTACTGGGCGATCGCCGCCACACAGTGCCTAGGGGGCATTCCCGTACCGCTGTACGACGATGCGGCCGGTCAAGAGATGGTGTTCGTCCTTCAGAACGCCGAGATCGCGTTCGCGATCGTCGAGGACCAGGAGCAGGTCGACAAGCTCCTCGAGATCATGCCGCAGTGCCCGAGGCTCGCGCACCTCTACTTCGACGATGCGCGCGGGATGAGGCACTACACGCAGCCCGAGGTCGCGAGTTACGAGAGCCTGCAGGCGAGCGGCCGCGAGTTCGATGTCCGCCACCCCGAATTCTTCCTCGCCGAGGTCGAGAAAGGCCGGCCGTCCGACACTGCGGCGATGTTCTTCACCTCGGGCACCACCGGCCAGCCGAAGGGCGTGGTGCTCACCCACGAGAACGTCATCACCGCCGCCCGGATGGGCGCGGAGATGGAAGGCCTCACTCCCGACGAGGAGGTGCTCGCGTACATGCCGCCCGCGTGGATCGGGCAGAACATCTTCTCCTACGCGCAGCCCTACCTCGTGGGTTTCTGCGTCTCCTGCCCCGAGTCGGCCGAAACGGTGATGGCCGACATGCGGGAGATCGGGCCGACGTACTACTTCGCCGTGCCGCGGGTGCTGGAGGCGCTGCTCACGCAGGTGACGATCCGGATGGAGGACGCCGGCTGGCTCAAGCGGAACATGTACCGCTACTTCATGGGGCTCGCGCGCCGCGTCGGCGCGAAGATCCTCGACGCGAAGGAGCCGGTGGGCGTCGGCGACCGGCTGCTGTACCGCATCGGCGACCTCGCAGTCTACGGGCCGCTGCGGAACGTGCTCGGCATGAGTCGGGTGAAGCTCGCCTACACCGCGGGCGAAGCGATCGGCCCGGATCTCTTCGTGTTCTACCGCTCGATCGGCATCAACCTGAAACAGCTCTACGGGTCGACCGAGACCTCGGTGTTCGTGTGCGTGCAGCCGAACGGCCAGGTGAAGGCCGACACCGTGGGCCCGCCGGTGAAGGGCGTCGAGATCAAGGTCACCGATGCGGGCGAGATCCTCATCCGCTCCCCAGGGCTGTTCCAGAGCTATTACAAGAACCCGGAGGCCACGGCGGAGGCGAAGTCGAACGACGGCTGGTTCCACACCGGCGATGCCGGCTACCTGGACCAGGACGGCCACCTCAAGATCATCGACCGCGCGAAGGACGTCGGAAAGCTGAACGACGGGACGCTCTTCGCGCCGAAGTACCTCGAGAACAAGCTCAAGTTCTTCCCGTACATCAAGGAGGCAGTCACCTTCGGCCATGCGCGCGCGAGGGTCTGCGCTTTCCTGAACATCGATTTCGACGCGGTGGGGAACTGGGCCGAGCGGCGCAACCTCTCCTACTCCGGCTACACCGACCTCGCGAGCCAGGACGCGGTGTTCGAGCTCGTCCGCGATTGCGTCGAGAAGGTGAACGTCGACCTCGCCGCCGATCCGAAGCTCGCCGGCTCGCAGATCCACCGCTTCCTAGTCCTGCACAAGGAGCTCGACCCGGACGACGGCGAGATCACCCGCTCGCGGAAGGTCCGCCGGGGGTTCATCGCCGAGAAGTACGCGCTCCTGATCGATGCGCTCTACGGCGGGAAGAAGGAGTGCTTCATCGAGACACAGGTCAAGTTCGAGGACGGCCGCACCGGCATGATCAGCGCCAACCTGAAGATCGCCGATGCGAGGACCTTCCCCGCCGGCGCGGCGCGCAAGGCCGCGTAGAACAAGACCTTCCCGGCGCCGCCCGAGTTTCTCCTCGAAATGCAGAGCCAAAGAGAGATCGGCCCGCCGGTCCTCGTGATCGAAGGCGTTTCGCTCGCGTTCGGCGGTGTGAAAGCGCTGCAGGACGTGTCGTTCGACGTTCGCGAGCACGAGATCCGCGCGATCATCGGCCCGAACGGAGCGGGGAAAAGCTCGATGTTGAACGTCATCAACGGCGTCTACCACCCGCAGCAGGGCAAGATCACCTACAAGGGCGAGACCCGCGCCGACATGGACAGCCACGAGGCGGCGGCGATGGGCATCGCGCGCACCTTCCAGAACATCGCCCTCTTCAAGGGCATGAGCGTGCTGGACAACATCATGACCGGCCGCAATCTAAAGATGAAGACGGGCTTCCTCCTGCAGGCGCTGTGGGTCGGCCCGGCGAAGCGCGAGGAGCTCGAGCACCGGCGCAAGGTGGAGGAGGTCATCGACTTCCTCGAGATCCAGCACATCCGCAAGACCCCGGTCGGACGGCTGCCCTACGGCCTCCAGAAGCGCGTAGAGCTCGCCCGGGCGCTCGCCGCCGAACCGGAGCTCCTGCTCCTGGACGAGCCGATGGCCGGCATGAACCTCGAGGAGAAACAGGACATGTGCCGCTTCATCCTCGACGTGAACGACCAGTACGGCAGCACGATCGTGCTGATCGAGCACGACATGGGGGTGGTGATGGACATCTCGGACCGGGTGGTAGTGCTCGACTACGGTCGCAAGATCGCCGACGGCACGCCCGACGCGGTGCGGAGCGATCAGCGGGTGATCGACGCCTATCTCGGCGTCGCTCACTGAAGAGGTTCGCATGGACATCGCCTTCTTCATCGAGGTACTCGCCGGCGGCCTGCTCGCGGGGGTGATGTATTCGCTCGTCGCGCTCGGCTTCGTGCTGATCTACAAGGCCTCGGGAGTCTTCAACTTCGCCCAGGGCGCGATGGTGTTCTTCGCCGCGCTCACGTTCGTCAGCCTCGTCGAGCGCGGGATCAATCTCTGGCTGGCGCTTCTGCTCACGCTGGCGGTGATGGTGGTGCTCGGCCTCGTCACCGAGCGGGTCGTGCTGCGGCCGCTCGTCAATCAGCCGCCGATCACGCTCTTCATGGCGACGATCGGGCTCACGTTCGTGCTCGAGGGGCTGTCGCAGCTCATGTGGGGCTCGCAGCCGCACGGCCTCGAGCTCGGCGTCCCGGACGTGCCGATCGATTGGCTGTCGCAGAAGTGGAACATCAACATCAGCCAGTTCGATCTCTTCGCCTCCGCGGTGGCCGGCATCCTGGTCGCCGTGCTGGCGGTGTTCTTCCAGAAGACGCGGATCGGCCGGGCGCTCCGCGCGGTGGCCGACGACCACCAGGCCGCGCTCGCGGTGGGCATTCCCCTGAAGACGATCTGGGGCATCGTGTGGGCGGTCGCCGGCTTCGTCGCGCTGGTCGCCGGCCTGCTCTGGGGCGTGCGCAACGGCGTCCAGTTCGCGCTCACGTTCGTCGCGCTGAAGGCGCTGCCGGTGCTGATCCTCGGCGGGTTCGAGTCGATCGCCGGCGCCATCGTCGGCGGCCTGATCATCGGCGCCAGCGAGAAGCTCGCCGAGGTGTACATCGGCCCCTATTTCGGCGGCGGGCTCGAGTCGTGGTTCGCGTACGTGATCGCGCTGCTGTTCCTGCTGGTTCGGCCGCAGGGACTCTTCGGCGAGAAGATCATCGAGAGGGTGTAGCGAGATGCTCTACCGAGAAGCAGGCCAGTTCAAGACGAGCTACGCCGCCGACCAGCAGATCTTCCCGATCCTCCAGGACCGGATCGCGATGGGCGCGCTGCTCGTCGTCGCGTTCGTCGTCGTGCCGCTCGTCGCCGACCAGTACTGGCTGTCGGCGCTCCTGACGCCGTTTCTCATCTTGGGGCTGGCTGCGCTCGGCCTGAACATCCTCACCGGCTATGCCGGACAGCTCTCGCTCGGGACCGCGGCGTTCATGGCGGTAGGCGCGTTCATGGCCTACAACGTCGAGCTGCGCATTCCCGGCATGCCGATCATCGGCTCGTTCATCATCGGCGGGCTGTGCGCGGCGCTCGTAGGCATCGTGTTCGGCCTGCCCAGCCTGCGCATCAAGGGCTTCTACCTCGCAGTCGCGACGCTCGCCTGCCAGTTCTTCGTGCTGTGGGCGCTGCAGCGCTTCGGCTGGTTCTCGAACAACAGCTCGTCCGGCGTCATCACCGCGCAGAAGATCGAGATCCTCGGCTACGCGTTCGACACCCCGGTGGGGAAGTATCTGGTCACCCTGGCGGTCGTCGTGGTGCTCTCGCTGCTGGCGAAGAATCTGGTGCGGAGCGAAACCGGCCGCGCCTTCATGGCGGTCCGCGACATGGATGTCGCCGCGGGCGTCATCGGCATCCGGCTGATGCACACCAAGCTCCTCGCGTTCGCGATCAGCTCGTTCTACTGCGGCGTGGCGGGGGCGCTGTACGCGTACTGCTACCTCGGCACGGTGGAGCCCGAGGCGTTCAACCTCGACCTCTCGTTCCGGATCCTCTTCATGATCATCATCGGCGGGGTGGGGAGCATTCTCGGCTCGTACCTCGGCGCGGCGTTCATCACGCTGTTTCCGATCTTCCTCAACCTCGCGTCGCAGGCGATCGCGCACGCGACCGGCTTCGAGATCTCGCACGCCGTCGTGTCGAACCTCGAGCTGATGATCTTCGGCGCGCTGATCATCTTCTTCCTGATCGTCGAGCCGCACGGCCTCGCCCGACTGTGGCAGATCACCAAGGAAAAGCTGCGGCTCTGGCCGTTCCCCCACTAGCGGGCCCCCGCGAGCGGGGGCAAAGGCAGGCGGAAACGACCTCCCTGTGCGGCGCGGTGCCGCACTCCGCAGCCCTTGCCTAGGCTTTGATGCAATAGGCCTTTGGCGTATAGTTATCGACCCAAAACCAGACCGACCTCAACAACCTGGGAAACAGGGATTTCCACCACTTCGAGGAGATCGACGATGTTGAAGCACCCTCTTTGGACCGGCCTCGGCCGGCCCGTCGCGGCGGTTGCCGCCGCCGCCGGGTTCGCACTCGGCGCACCCGCCGCGCACGCGCAACAGGAACAGTTCATCCCGGCCAACTTCTATTGGGTCGGCCCGTACGCCCCCGGCGGCTCGGGGTTCGGCGGCGGGATGATCGACTACTTCGCCATGCTGAACGCCCGCGACGGCGGCATAAACGGCGTCAAGCTGACGTGGGAGAAATGCGAGACCGAGTACAACAACGCGCGCGGCGTCGAGTGCTACGAGCGCAGCAAGAACAAGGGTCCGACCGGCGCCACGGTGATTCACCCGCTCTCCACCGGCATCACCTACTCGCTGATCGAGAAGGCCACCGCCGACAAGATCCCGATCATCTCGATGGGCTACGGCCGGACCGACGCGTCCGACGGGCGCGTCTTCCCGTACGTCTTCCCGCTGATCACCAACTACTGGTCGCAGAACACCGCCAAGATCAAGTTCATCGGCCAGAAGGAAGGCGGGATGGACAAGCTTAAGGGCAAGAAGATCGTGAACCTCTATCACGACTCGGCCTACGGCAAGGAGACCATTCCGGTCCTCGACGTGCAGGCGAAGAAGTACGGGTTTGAGGTGACGCACATCGCGGTGCCGCACCCGGGCAACGAGCAGCAGGCGCAGTGGCTGCAGGTGCGTCAGCTCAAGCCCGACTGGGTGATCCTGCGCGGCTGGGGGGTGATGAACCCGACCGCGCTGAAGGCGGCCGCGAAGGTCGGCTTCCCGCGCGACAAGGTTCTCGGCGTGTGGTGGTCCGGGGCCGAGGAGGACGTCATCCCGGCGGGGGATGCGGCGAAAGGCTACATCGCCGCGGGCTTCAACCTGCCCGGCACCAGCTTCCCGGTCATGCAGGATGTCATGAAGCACGTCTACGCCAAGGGCAAGGGCGATCTGGACGACAAGTCGCGGGTCGGGTCGATCTACCACACCCGCGGCATCGTGGCCGGCATTGTCACCACCGAGGCGATCCGTCTCGCGCAGGACAAGTATGGCAAGGGCAAGGCGATCACCGGCGAGCAGATGCGCTGGGCGCTGGAGAACCTCGAGATCAGCGAAGCGCGCCTCAAGGCGCTCGGCGCGTCCGGTTTGATGCAGCCGCTCAAGGTCTCCTGCCTCGACCACGAGGGCGGCGGCTCGGTGAAATTCCTCCAGTGGGACGGCAAGGCCTGGAAGCCGATCTCCGAATGGATCACCTCCGACCAGTCGATCGTGCGGCCGATGATCGAAGCATCCGCGGCGCAGTACGCCAAAGAGAAAAGCATCGCGCTGCGCGACTGCAAGGTGCCCGGCTGACGCGCGTCCCAAGTAACGGAGAAGGACGAGGGGGAAGGGAGAGATCCTTCCCCTTTTTCATTCCGGTTGCCACGGCTACCCTTCCCCCTTTCCCCGTCCGCGATGTCCGCCATCCCCAAGCCCGAATCGCAGGCCGCCGCCTACCTCACGGTCAGCAATATCGAGGTCATCTACGACCACGTCATCCTGGTCCTGAAGGGCGTGTCGCTGCAGGTGCAGAAAGGCACGATCGTGGCGCTGCTCGGCGCCAATGGTGCGGGCAAGACGACGACGCTGAAAGCGATCTCGAACCTGCTGCAGGCCGAGCGCGGCGAGGTGACCAAGGGCTCGATCGAGTTCGACGGCCAGAGAGTGGACCGGCGCACGCCGAACGAGCTGGTGCGCATGGGGGTCTGCCAGGTGATGGAGGGCCGCCACTGCTTCCAGCACCTGACCGTCGAGGAGAACCTCCTCACCGGCGCGTTCACGCGGTCGATCGGCCGGGCCGAGCTCGCCCGCGATCTCGATCTCGTCTACCAGTACTTCCCGCGGCTGCGCGAGCGCCGCAGCTCGCTCGCCGGCTACACCTCTGGTGGCGAGCAGCAGATGACCGCGATCGGGCGCGCGCTGATGGCAAAGCCCAAGATGATCCTGCTCGACGAGCCGTCGATGGGGCTCGCGCCGCAGCTCGTCGAGGAGATCTTCGAGATCGTGCGCGGCCTCAACCAGAAGGAGGGCGTCTCGTTCCTGCTCGCCGAGCAGAACACGAACATCGCGCTCCGCTACGCCGACTACGGCTACATCCTCGAGAACGGCCGCGTCGTGATGGACGGCGAGGCCTCGCGGCTGCGCGAGAACGACGACGTGAAGGAGTTCTACCTCGGGCTCTCGACCGGAGGGCGCAAGAGCTTCCGCGACACGAAATTCTATCGGCGGCGGAAGCGGTGGCTGTCCTAAGACGAGAATCACGTCGTGGGACGGCGATTCTCCTGAATTCGGGGAGCACGAGGGGTTATGCTCCCTCGTATCGTGACAATCTAGCGATCTGAGGGCGCATGTCCGATCACTACGACCAGCTCGAGACCCGCGATCCCGAGTTGCGGGAGCGCGATCTTCTCGAGCTTCTGGCGCGGCAGGTCGCGCACGCAAAGGCGAACGCGCCGGGCTTCGCCACGATCCTGCAGGACGTCGACCCGCGCACGGTCGTTTCGCGCGCCGCCCTGGCGCGCCTCCCGGTCACCCGAAAATCCGGCCTGAAGGTGCTGCAATCCGACGCGCCGCCGCTCGGCGGCCTCAACGCGACGCCGATTGCGAAGCTCGCGAAGCTGTTCGTCTCGCCCGGCGCCATCTACGAGCCCGAGGGACACGGCCGCGACTGGTGGCGCACGGGACGGGCGCTGCACGCCGCGGGGTTTCGTCCCGGCGATCTCGTCACGAACACGTTCGCCTATCACTTCACCCCGGCCGGCTCGATGCTCGAGAACGGGGCCCTCGCGTGCGGTTGCACCGTCGTACCGGCGGGGGTCGGCCAGACCGAGATGCAGGTGGCGACGATCGCCGAGCTCCGGATCGGCGGCTACATCGGCACGCCCTCGTTCCTCAAGCTCATCGTCGAAAAGGCCGATGAGCTGAAGACGGATATTTCCTGCCTCCGCAAGGCGATGGTCGGTGCGGAGTACCTGCCGCCGGCGCTCCGGACCACGATGGCCGAGCGGGGCGTGATTGTGATGCAGTGCTACGCGACCGCCGACCTCGGGTTGATCGCCTACGAAACGCGCGGGCCCGATGGCAAGGTGTGCGAGGGCATGCTGGTCGACGAGGGCTGCCTGCTCGAGATCGTGCGGCCTGGGACCGGCGACCCGGTGCCGGCGGGCGAGGTCGGCGAAGTGGTCGTCACCAGCTTCAACGCCGACTATCCGCTCATCCGCTTCGCGACCGGCGACCTGTCGGCAGTGCTGCCGAAACCCAGCCCGTGCGGCCGCACCAACGTCCGGATCAAAGGCTGGATGGGCCGGGCCGACCAGGCGACGAAGGTGAAAGGGCTGTTCGTGCAGCCCGCGCAGGTCGCGGAGATCCTCAAGCGCCACCCGGAGTTGAAGCGCGCGCGGCTCGTCGTCGACCAGGCGGACGGGCAGGACCGCATGACGCTCCGCTGCGAGGTCGAGTCGGCGCCGGCGGGCCTCGCCGATGCCGTCGTCGCGACGATCCGCGACGTGACGAAGCTCCGCGGTGAAGTGAGCCTGCACGCGCCGGGCGAGCTGCCGAACGACGGCAGAGTCGTCGACGACACGCGGAAGTACACGTAGAACATGGACAACCCGGGCGGGCGCCCGGGGAGATTTCCAAGAAGACCGGCTACGAGCTGCTGCAGAGGTGACGCGCTACTGCGGCGCCTCGATCTTCGCCTCGTGCGCGACCTTCGCCCATTTCGCCAGCTCGGCGCGGATGAACTGAGCGAAGCGCTCCGGCGAGGCGGGCGGGAAGGTCTCCAGGTTCTGCGCGGCGTAGCGCTCGCGGACTTCGGGCAGCTGCAGCAACTGGTTCACCTCGGCGTTCAGGCGCTCGACGATCGGCCGCGGGGTGCCCGCGGGCGCGAACATGTTCTGCTTTCTCCTCTTACCCGGCACGAGTCATGACGCTATGATCAAGTCAATCCGGACGCACGGAGCCAGGCCATGACACGCAAGCCGATGCTGGAAGGGGTGCGGATTCTCGCCGTCGAACAGTACGGCGCGGGCCCCTTCGGGACGCTCTTTCTCGCCGACCTCGGCGCCGAGGTGATCAAGATCGAGACGCGCGGCGAGGGCGGCGACGTGTCGCGCATGATCGGGCCGGATTTCAATGACGCGTTGCCGCAAACGGCTCAGAGCGTCTTCTACCAGGGGTTCAACCGCAGCAAGAAGAGCATCACGCTGGATCTCGCCTGCCCCGAGGGCAAGGCCGTCTTCAACCGGCTGGCCGCGCAATCGCATGCGGTCGTGAGCAATTTGCGCGGCGACGTGCCCGCAAAGCTGGCGATCACCTTCGAGCACCTCGAGGCGGTCAACCCGAAGATCGTCTGCGCGCATCTCACCGGCTACGGCCGCGAGGGCGAGCGCGCGGCATGGCCGGGCTATGACTACCTGATGCAGGCGGAGGCGGGCTACTTCCACCTCACCGGCGAGCCCGAAGGCGCGCCGACGCGCTTCGGGCTCTCGCTCGTCGACCTCATGACCGGCGTCGCGCTCGCGGCCGGGCTGCTCGCTGCCCTGCACGCGGCCGAGCGCGACGGGCGCGGGCGCGAGATCGACGTGAGCCTGTTCGATCTCGCGCTCTTCAACCTGAACTACATCGGCCACTGGTATCTCAACGGCGGCGCCGCGACCGGCCGCCAGCCGCGCTCCGCGCACGCGTCGGTCACGCCGTGCCAGACCTACCGCACGCGCGACGGCTGGATCTATCTCATGTGCAACAAGGAGAAGTTCTGGGCGGTGCTGTGCCGCAAGATCGGGCGGCCCGAGTGGATCGACGATCCGCGCTTCCGCCGGTTCCCCGATCGATTGAAGCATCGCGCGCTGCTCACGGAACTGATCGACGAGGCCCTGCGCGAGCGCACGACCGTCGAGTGGCTCACGGAGTTCGCCGGCAGCGTGCCGGCCGCACCGATCTACGACGTCACCCAGGCGCTGGAGAACCCGTGGGTGAAGGGAAGCGCGCGCATCGAATCGATCGCGGTCGACGGCGGCAAACCGCTGCGGCTGCTCACGAACCCGTTTCGCGGCGACGGCTTGCCGCTTCCAGGGCGACCGGCGCCGGTGCTCGGCGCGGATACCGAGGCGGTGCTCGCCGCCGCGGGCTTCGCGCGCGAGGAGATCGAGCGTCTGCGCGCCGGCGGCGTCATCTGATTTCGGAAGGACCCATGAGCTTCTACGCCTACCTGCGCGCGGGTGAAGCGCGCTACCAGGAACGCTTCGGACTCGACTTCGAGGAGCTCGCCGTCGGCCAGCGCTTCAAGCATCGCCCCGGTGTGACGCTGTCGCAGCAGGACAACGCCGACGAAGCGCTCGATACGCTGAACGCGGCGATGCTTCATTACGACGCGCACTACTCCGCGCAGACGGCCTGGAAGAAGCCGCTGATGGTTTCGACCGTAACGCTGCAGCGCGTGATCGGCATGGCCTCGCACACCTTCGGTCGCAAGAAGGCGATTCTCGGCTTCGCCGAGATCGCGATGACGGGGCCGGTGTTTGGCGGCGATACGCTGTACTCGGAATCCGAGATCACGGCGGCGCGGAATGAAGGCATCGACTACGGCGTCGCCACGGTGATCTCCCGCGGGGTGAACGCCGACGGCAAGGAGGTAGCCAGGCTGACGTACGACCTCGCGGTCTACAACCGCGGCCGGCACCCCGACGAGCTCGGGCGGCCCGCCGCGCCGCCGGTCGAGGAAGAGCGTTTCAACCTCTATGCGAAGCTCGCCGACGGCGCGCTCGTCGAGCGCTACGGCATCTTCTTCGAGGACGCCCGCGCCGGCGAGACCTTTGTCCACTATCCGCGGCGCACGTTCTATCGCGACGAGGCGGTCGAGCACGCCTGGCGCTCGCTCGAGGTCAACCCGCAGTATCACGACCAATCGTGGATCGACCGGCACCAGGACGGACGCCAGCGCATACAGGAGACGTGGATCATTTCCGCCGCGACCGCGGCGACCACGCGGACGTTCGGCCGGGTCGTCGCGAACCTCGGCTGGACCGACATCAAGCTGCCAGCGCCGGTGTATGCGGGCGACACGACCGAAG
The DNA here is from genome assembly GCA_963754305.1 of uncultured beta proteobacterium. GTDB lineage: Bacteria > Pseudomonadota > Gammaproteobacteria > Burkholderiales > SG8-39 > DATEDA01. The sequence continues at coordinate 174,036 of CAVWFR010000040.1, forward strand.
CCGAGTCGACCATCGTCGACAAGCGCGAATCGAAGTCACGGCCGAACGAAGGCATCCTCACCGTCGACACGCGCGCGTACAACCAGCACCGCGAGCTCGTGCTCTCGTATCGACGGAATCTTCTGGTCTACAAGCGCAGCGCAGAGACGCCTTATGCGAAGGCAGGCTATGCCTGAGACCGTGCGCGACGTCGGCCTCTGCCGCGTCCTCCTCTTCACGCCCGGGAATCGGCCGGATCGCTTCGCGAAGGCCGCGGCGACCGGCGCCGACGGCCTGATCTTGGACCTCGAAGACGCGATCTCGCTCGCGGACAAGGACGCGGCGCGAGCGACGCTCGTCGACCATTTCCGCGCCGGGCACCGCCGCGAGCTCGGGCCGCGGCAGATCTGCGGGTTGCGCGTCAACAACATCCACACGCCGGCCGGCGTGCGCGATCTCGACGCGCTCGTCTCGGCGAAAGTCGCGCCCGACTTCGTCGTCCTGCCCAAAGTGGAGTCGGCGTTCGAGGTTCGGCTGTACACCCGCCTCCTCCCCGGCGTCCCGCTCCTCTGCACCGTCGAATCGGCGCGCGGGCTGGACGCGGCGACCGAGATCGCGGGCGCCGACGCGCTGGTGCGCGCGATCGCGTTCGGCGGCGCCGACCTCGCGGTCGACCTGCGCGCGGAGCTCGCGTGGGAGCCGCTCTACTGGGGACGCGCGCGCATCGTGCAGGCCGCGGCGACCGCGGGAATCGCCGCGATCGACGTGCCGCACGTCATCCTCGACGACGAGGCGGGTCTCCGGAGCGACGCCGTGCGCGCTAAGGCCATGGGTTACGCCGGCAAGCTCGCGATCCACCCGAAGCAGCTGCCGGCTATCCTCGACGTTTTCACGCCGACGGCGGAGGAGATCGAGCGCGCCGAAGGGATCGTCGCCGCCTACGCTGCGGCCGGCGGCAACGTCGTCGAGTACCGCGGGAAGATGGTCGAGGGGCCGATCGTGAAGGCGGCGCAACGGATCCTTTCCGTCGCGAAGCGCTGACCGGCGCAGCGGCAAAGGCCCGGGGACTCGTTTACGATGCGGTCCCCGCCGCGCCTCGACGACGCGGTGCGGGTGCTTGGCCCGAGCGCATGGCCGTCGCACCTAAGAACGGTTCACGACTCACAGACTCATGATCAACCAGGACTACACGCATATGGGGCGCGCGAAGTGAGGTGGGTGCTTGCGCTCGCCGTGGTCTGCCTTGCGCTCTCCGTGAACGGGTACGCGCAAGGGTTTCTCTCCAACGCGCCGTACGTCCCGACGCCGCAGTCGACGGTCGACCGGATGCTCGAGCTTGCCAAGGTCGGGCCGACCGACTACGTGATCGACCTCGGCTCGGGCGACGGACGAATCCCGATTACGGCGGCGAAGAAGTTCGGTGCGCGCGGCGTGGGCATCGAAATCGAGGCCGACCTGATCGCGCGGAGCCGCTTCGACGCGCGCCGCGCTGGTGTCGGCGACCGGGTCACGTTCAAGACCGAGGATCTGTTCACCACCGACCTCAGCCCGGCCACCGTGCTGACGCTCTATCTCTTTCGCGAGCTCAACCTGACGCTGCGCCCGCGGATTCTCGAGCAGATGCGTCCCGGGTCGCGCGTCGTCACCCACGACTGGGACATGGGCGAGTGGGAGCCCGATCTGGCGGAGACCACCCCGGCTCCGGACAAGCCGGTCGGCATCGATCGCAACAGCAAGATCTTCCTGTGGTACATCCCGGCGAGGATGGCAGGGCGCTGGCGCCTGGAAACCACGGCGGCGCCCGGCGGCCTGGCGACCATCGCGCTCGAGCAGCAGTTCCAGCGCTTCGAAGGCGCCGTCGAGCACGAAGGTGCGCGGCATGCGATCGTCGGCGGCCGCGCGCGCGGTGAGTCCGTGCAGTTCATCGTGCCCGGTGTCTCGGCTTACTCCGGCGTGTACCAAGGCACGGCCGAAGACAACCACGTGCGCGGCCACATCCTGCGCGACGGCGCAGTGGTCGCGCGCTTCACGGCGAGCCGGCTGTGAGCAGCCCTCTTCCCCGCCGCTTGGGAGGAGGGGCGCCCGCGCGGCGGGCAGGGCCGTGTGGGCCGACGGGCGTTCTCCTATTCACTTTCCTCGTTTCGCTTTCGCCGGCCTTCGCCGCCGAAGAAGTCCCGTACGTCCAGACCCCGCAGCCCGTCGTCGACGCGATGCTGAAGCTCGCGGGCGTGAACGGGCGGGACTTTCTCATCGACCTCGGCTCCGGCGACGGGCGCATCCCGATCACGGCGGCGAAGCGCTTCGGTACGCGCGGCTTCGGCGTCGACTACGTCGGCACGCTCGTCCAGCTCGCCAACGACAACGCGGCGAAGGCCGGCGTCGCGGATCGCGTGCGGTTCGAGGAGCGCGACATCTTCAAGACCGATCTGTCCGCGGCGACGGTCGTCGCGTTCTACTTGCTGCCCGACTTCAACCTCGAGCTGCGGCCGAAGCTGCTAGAGGAGCTGCGACCGGGCACGCGGCTCGTCTCGCACGACGGGGACATGGGCGACTGGCCGCCGGACGCGAAAATCGTCGTGGACGCGCCGGGGAAGACCGTCGGGGTCGAGAAGAAGAGCACGATCTATCTGTGGGTCGTGCCGGCGATGGTGATGGGCGAGTGGACGACGCGGATCCCGCTCGGCAACGGCACCAAGGCGGTCACGCTCGATCTCGCGCAGAGCTTCCAGTCGCTCTCCGGCGCTGCAACCGTGCGCGAGGCGAGCATCGTGCTCGAGCGCGCGTACGTGCAGGGGCAGTTCGTGTTCTTCCGGTTTCCCTACGACGGCGGGACGGTGCGCTTCCAGGGCCGCGCGACCAAGGATCGCATCGTCGGCAGGGTCACTACCCCGGACGGCCGGACGCACCCCTGGCGGGCGCTGCGCGCCAATTGATTCACCGTCGGTACACCGCCGGCCGCCGTCGCCAGTACCGCAGCATCAGCCAGCCGCCGGCCATGCCTCCGAGATGCGCGAAGTGGGCGACGCCGGCTTGCGACTCCGTCACCCCGAGATACAGCTCGATCGCGGCGTAGACGATCACGAACAGCCACGCCGGCATCGGGATCGGCGGGAGGAGGAGCACGATCACCCGGCGGGGGAAGTTCATGCCGTAAGCGAGCAACAGCCCGAACACCCCGCCCGATGCCCCGACCGTCGGGTAGTACGCTCCGGTCGACGCCGAGACGATGAGCTGCGTGATGCCCGCGGCGAGCACCGATCCGAAGTAGTAGGCGAGATAACGGCGCGGCCCGAACAGCCGCTCGATCTCTGACCCGAACATGTACAGCGCGAACATGTTCAGGAAGAGGTGCATGAAGCCGCCGTGGAGGAAGCTGTAGGTGACGAGTTGCCACGGCTGAAACGCCCCCACCGCCACGTCGGGCCCGACCGCCGGCGACACCCCGAGCGGCCAGAGCGCGAAATTGAGCAGGAGCCACAGCCCCGCCCCGAGCTGCGCGAGATAGACGAGCGTCGTGGTGACGATCAGGGTCCAGGTGACAGGGGGGATGGCGGGGAACATCGGGGCGCGCGGTGCCAGGGTACATGAGGGCCGGGGTGGGGGATGTCAACGGGCACTGGGGTAGGCGCCCCCCGGGAAGAAGCGGGTCCAACAAGCGGGTCTAGAATCCGCATCGAAGGGCCCCCCGCTGCGCGACGCCGATGTCCAGAATGGCGGCTATGACGACACTTGGCAACATCGCGGTCGCACTGGTGGCGCTCCTCCACCTGTACTTCCTCGTCCTGGAAATGTTCCTTTGGGAAAAGCCTTTGGGCCTGCGCACGTTCCGCCTGACGCCAGAGTTCGCGCAAGCTTCGAAGGCGCTGGCCGCGAACCAGGGCTTGTACAACGGGTTTCTGGTTGCGGGTCTCGTGTGGGGGTTGGCCGCCGGTCAGGCGGGAACCTCCGTCAAGCTATTTTTCCTCGCTTGCGTCGTCGTGGCCGGCGTTTTCGGGGCATTGACCGTGAATCGCAAGATCCTCTGGGTCCAGGCGCTCCCGGGCGCAATCGCGCTCGGACTGGTGTTGGCGTCCTGAGATCGATCACCGCCGGCGAGCAACGACCTTCCGGGAGAGTGTCATGACCGCAATGCAAAGCCTACCGAAGCAAGAGGACAGGGCTGCCCGCTTCAAGGCGCTGCATGCAGGGCCGGGCGCATTCGTCATCGCCAACCCGTGGGACGCCGGTTCCGCGCGGATTCTCGCCGCGCTCGGCTTCCAAGCGCTGGCGACCTCCAGCGGTGCCGCGGCAGGCATCCTCGGCCGGCGCGACGGCAAGGTGACGCGCGACGAAGCGCTGGCGCAGGCGCGCGCCATCGTCGAGGCGACCGAGCTCCCGGTGTCGGCCGACCTAGAAAAGGGATTCGGCGATGCGCCGTCGGACGCGGCCGAGACGATCCGGCGCGCCGCCGAGGCGGGACTCGTCGGCGGCTCGATCGAGGACGCAACCGGCGACAAGGACCGGCCGCTGTACGACTTCGTTCACGCGACCGAGCGCGTCGCGGCGGCGGCGCAGGCGGCGCGGGCGCTGCCGTTCGCGTTCACGCTGACCGCTCGCGCGGAGAACTTTCTCCGCGGCAACCCGGATCTGGACGACACGATCAGGCGCTTGCAGGCGTTCGAGCAGGTGGGCGCCGACGTGCTGTTCGCGCCGGGTCTCCCCGATCTCGCAGCCGTGCGCACGGTGTGCGCCGCGCTGTCAAAGCCGTTCAACTTCATGGCCGGGATCAAGGGCAAATCGTTCACCGTGGCCGAGCTCGAAGCGGCCGGCGTCAGACGGATCAGCCTCGCCACCTCGCTCTATCGCGCGGCGATGAGCGGCCTGCTCGACGCGGCCCGGGAGGTGCAGGCGTCCGGCACGTTCGGCTACCTCGACCGTTCGTTGACCACGCCAGAGCTCAACGGCTTCATGCGCGGTTGAGCCTGCGGATGGACGCCTGCACCGCCGCCGACGTGGTCGCTGCGACCTGCGGCTGGATCGAGCGGGCGGTCATCGGCCTCAACCTTTGCCCGTTCGCGAAAGCGGTCCACGTCAAGGGCCAGATTCGCTATGTGGTGAGCGACGCGGAGACGCCCGCGGCGCTGGTAAACGACCTGAAACGGGAGCTGCGCGACCTCGCGCAAGCGGACCCGGAAGCAGTCGGTACGACGCTGCTCATCCACCCGCACGTCCTCACCCGCTTTACCGATTACAACGAGTTCATCGGCGTGGCGGAAGCCGCCGTCGAGGCGCTAAGCCTCGGGGGCGTGCTCCAGGTGGCGACCTTTCATCCGCAGTATCAGTTCGCCGGCACGGCGCCGGACGACATCACGAATTGCACCAACCGCTCGCCGTACCCGACGCTGCACCTGCTGCGCGAAGCGAGCGTCGATGCCGCGGTTGCTGCATTTCCCGAGGCGGCGGAGATCTATCGGCAGAACATCGAGACGATGCGCCGCCTGGGGCGCGAGGGCTGGCGGGCGCTCGGCTGCACCCCGTCTTCGGACCGAGGTGAACGTTGATCACGCCGCCGCCGGCACCACCCCGCCGGCCACCCGGCGCGGCGGCGGCGGGCGATCGTCCATCGTCCACTGCAGCGTGAACGCGATCGCGCCGATCGCGATGAGCGCGCCCCACCCCACGTTGTACGAGCCGGTGAGATCGAACGCGAGGCCGCCCATCCATGCGCCTGCGAACGACCCGAGCTGATGGCCGAGGAACACGAGCCCGTAGAGCATGCTGAAGTGCGTGAGGCCGAAGACCTTGCCGACGAGCCCGGTCACGAGCGGCGCGACGCCCAGCCACAACAGTCCCATCGCCGCCGCGAACACGAGCGTCGAGCCGGCGGTGACGGGCAGCAGCAGGAACGCGGCGATGAACACCGTGCGGAGCAGATAGATCAGCGCGAGCAGCCGCTTCTGGCTGTAGCGCGCACCGAGCAGACCGAAGGCGTAGGTGCCGAAGGTGTTGAACAGCCCGATGAGCGCGAGCGCGCTCGCGCCGATGCTTGGCGCCACCCCGCAGAGCTCGAGGTATTGCGGGAGGTGCGTGGTGATGAACACGAGCTGGAAGCCGCACGCGAAGTAGGCGGCGGTCATGGCGAGAAAGCCGCGGTGCCTGACCGCTTCGCGGAACGCCTCGCCCAGGGACTGCGGCACTGCCGGTGATTGCGCATCCGCCGCGCGCGCCTCGCCGCGGATCCCGAGCGATAGCAGCGCGAGCGACGCGGCGACGCACGCGAACACCGCCATCGCGGCGCGCCAGCCGAACGCTTCCATGAGCGCCTGCCCCATCGGCGCGAGCACCATCGTGCCGAGCGAGCCGGCCGCGGCCACGGCGCCGACCGTTTGGCTGCGCCGCTCGAGCGGCGTCGCGCGCGCCACGACGCCGATCAGCACGCCGAATCCCGTGCCGGCGATCCCGATGCCGGTCAGGAAACCCGCGACGTTCAGCCCGAGCGCCCCGTTGGAAAAGACCATCAGGAGCAGGCCGCCCGCGTACACGAGCGACGTCGCGACGAGCACCGGCCGCGGCCCGTACCGATCCGCGAGCGCACCGACGAACGGCTGGCTCAGGCCCCAGACGATGTTCTGCAGCGCGAGCGAGAAGCTGAAGGCGGCGGCGGAGACGCCCAGGTCGAGCGTGATCGGACGGAGGAACAGGCCGAGGCTTTGGCGCAGTCCCATGCAGAGCGAAATGATCAAACCGCTCAGGAGCAGGACGACGAGCATCGAACGCGGCTTGGGGATAGCGGTCATCGGGGTAGGTGGCGGGCAGAAGCAGACCGCGTTTATAGCATCCGCCCCCGGTGCCCCATTCCCGCACCGGCTTTCGCGTCCCGGCTGTCCGCGTCGAGCCGGGTACACTTTCTCCGACCGACCGAGGAGCCCGCCATGAACCGCGACGAGCTGCGTTCTCTTCAAGCACCCCTGAAACAGCGCTACCGCGACGACCCCGGCGCGGGGCTCATCACCCTCAAGGCCGAGGGTCGTCTCGGCGAGAACGTGACCTGCAGCGTCGAAACCGGACGCGCGCTCGTCGAGGCTGGGCTCCATCCGGCGACCGGCGGCGGCGGCATGCAGGCTTGCTCCGGCGACATGCTGCTGCAAGCGCTCGTGGCGTGCGCGGGCGTGACGCTCTCCGCGGTGGCGACGTCGATGGGGATCGAGCTTCGCGGCGGACGCCTCGCGGCGGAAGGCGATCTCGACTTCCGCGGCACGCTCGGCGTCGCGAAGGACGCGCCGGTGGGCTTCCGGGCGATCCGGCTCGCGATCGAGCTCGACTGCGATGCGGCGCCCGGCGAGCGACAGAAGCTCGTCGAGCTGACCGAGCGCTATTGCGTCGTCTACCAGACGCTCGCCAACCGGCCCGGCCTGAGCGTCGCGCTACGCTAGAGCAGGGGTTGCGCGTCGGTCTCATCTCCGACACCCACGGGCTCCTCCGCCCGGAGGCGGTGCGCTCCCTGCGCGGTGCCGCTCACATCGTTCACGCCGGCGACATCGGCTCACCCGCGGTCCTGGACGCACTGCGCGCGATCGCGCCGCTCACGGTCGTACGCGGGAACAATGACAAGGCCCCGTGGGCGCGCGCGCTTCCCGAGCGGGAAGCGGTGCAGCTCGGGGAAGTCCTCCTCTACGTGGTGCACGACCTCGCCGAGCTCGACATCGATCCGGTCGCCGGCGGGTTCCGCGTGATCGTTTCCGGGCACTCGCATCGTCCCCGGGTCGAGGAGCGCGACGGGGTCCTCTACGTGAATCCCGGCAGCGCAGGCCCGCGCCGCTTCCGGCTGCCGATCGCGGTCGCGAGCTTGGACATCGCGGGGTCCGGCGTGACGGGCCGGATCGAGGTGCTGGCGGTCGATTGAGCCCCCGGGCGCGTTATCCTTGAGGGGGAGGACGCGCGCATGGCGATGGACTTGACGTCCCTGTTCGATTACTCGGGCACCTCGCATCCGGCGCCGGCCGAAGGGCTGGTGTTCCTCGCGCAAGCGACGCCGGACGAGTGGGCCAAACTGATCGACCATACCGAGGCGCGGCGGTTCGCCGCCGGCGATCTCGTGGTCCGCGAGGGCAGCTCGGCGCAGGAGCTGCACATCGTCACCCGCGGCCGGCTCGAGGTCCTGGTCGAGGGCGGAAAGCGTGGCGGCCTTCGCCGCATCGCCCTGATCGATCCCGGTTTCGTGTTCGGCGAGCAGTCCTTTTTCGATGGCCAGCCGCGCTCGGCGAGCGTGCGCGCGCTGAGCGCGGGCGAGATCCGCACCCTCGCGCTCGCGGCCTTCGAGGTGCTCGGCGCCAAGGAACCGGCGCTCGCGCGTGCGGTGCTCTTCGATCTCGCACGCATCCTGTCGCTCCGCCTCAGGCAGGCCACCGAACGGATGCGCGACGGCGGAGGCGCCGCTCCATGAACGGCGCGGCGCTGCCGGTCTTTCCGAACTACACCCAGCTTCCCTCCCACGTTCCGATCGCGGTCTGGCACGGGCTGCGCGTCCTCTCGGTCGCGGCAGCGATCGGCCTCGGCCTGCTCCTCATCGTGCGTCCGCAGACCGGTCTCTTCGTGCTCTGGGAGCTCGTGATCCCGATCGTGCCGGCGGTGTTTCTGCTCGCGCCCGGGCTGTGGCGCAACGTCTGCCCCCTCGCCGCGCTCAATCAGCTCCCGCGCCTGGCGGGATTCACCAAGGGGTTGGCGCATTCGCCTGCGATCCGCGAGTACAGCTTCATCGTCGGCATCGTCGGGTTTTTCGCTCTCGTCTCGTCGCGAAAACTGCTCTTCAACGGCGACGGCATGGCCACCGCCATCCTGCTGTTCGGTGCGCTCGGGCTCGCTTTCGTCGGCGGCGTGCTCTTCAGGGGCAAGAGCGGCTGGTGCTCGAGCGTCTGCCCGATGCTCCCCGTGCAGCGGCTGTACGGGCAGACGCCGTTCGTCACCGTGCCGAACTCGCATTGCCGGCCGTGCGTCGGCTGCACCAAGAACTGCTACGACTTCAACCCGAAGGTGGCCTACCTCGCCGACCAGTACGACGACGACCGGCGCTACGTCGGGTTCCGGCGCTTCTTCGCCGCAGTGTTCCCGGGGTTCGTGCTCGCTTTCTATCTCGCGCCCGATCCGCCGGTCGTCACGGTGGAGCGGATGTATCTGGAGTTCGCGGCGTACATGGCGGCGAGCCTCGCGGCGTTCACCACGCTCGAGACCTTCGCCAAGGTCCGCGCCAACACGCTCACCGCCCTGTTCGCCGCCGCGGCGTTCAACATCTACTACTGGTTCGCCGCCGAGAAGCTGGTCGCAGCGGTGAGTGAGCTCGTGCAAGCGACCCCGGCGCCGCCGTGGACCTGGGCCATCCGAGGCGCGGTGCTCGCGGTGACCCTAGTGTGGTTCGCGCGCACGCTCGGCGTCGAGAAACGCTTCGTCGCACTCTCGGTCGATATGGCCGCCGCGGCCGCGGTGCGGCTCGGCGAAGGCGCGGCGGCGGCGATCGAGAGGGCCGCAACGAGGGAAAGCGCGCAGGTCGCTTTCAAACCGGAGGGTAAGCGGGTGGCGGTCCAGCCGGGCCAGACGCTGCTCGCCGTCACCGAGCAGTGCGGTCTGGCGATCGAGTCCGGCTGCCGGATGGGCATCTGTGGCGCCGACCCGGTCGCGGTGCTCGAGGGCATGGAGCATCTCTCGGCGCAGGGTGAGGACGAGAAGGCGACGCTCGCGCGGCTCGGCCTCGCCGACAACACGCGGCTCGCCTGCTGTGCGCGGGTGAGCGGGCCGGTCAGCGTGTCGCTGACGCCGCAGCGGCGCGCCGCGCCGCGGTCGACCGCCCCTCCCGCAGCGCGCCACGACGCGAGCGTGCGCCAAGTGATCGTGATCGGCCACGGGATCGCCGGGGTCACCGCCGCCGACCATGTGCGGCGAATCCATCCCGATTGCGAGGTCACCGTCGTCGGCAAGGAGAAGTTCCCGCTCTACAACCGCATGGGCATTACGCGGCTGATCTACGGCCGCTCGGCGATGCAGGGCCTGTATCTGCTTCCGGAGGCCTGGTACGCGGACAACCGGATCTCGTGCTGGCTCAACACGCGTGCCGCCCGCATCGACCCCGGCGCACAAACCGTCGCGCTCGCGACCGGGGAGACGCTGTCCTACGACCGGCTCATCCTCGCGACCGGCAGCGCGAGCCACGTGCCCACGATCCCCGGCTTCGGCGCCGCCGGCACGTTCGTCCTGCGCGAGGCCGAGGACGCGATGTACATCCGCGCTTATGCCCAAGACACGAATGCCCGGAGCGCGGTCGTCGCCGGCGGCGGACTGCTGGGCCTCGAGGCCGCGTACGCGCTCTTGAAGCTCGGGCTGCGCGTGACGGTGCTCGAGCGCGGGCGCTGGCCGCTGCCGCGCCAGGTGGACGAGCGCGGCGGCGCGTTCCTGCGCGATTACCTCGCGGGGCTCGGCATCCAGGTCTTTGTCGAGGCGATGGTCGCGAAGCTCGCGGTCGCGGATGGGCTGGTGAAGGAAGCGGTGCTCCGGGACGGGCGCGCGCTCGGGTGCGATGTCTTCCTCGTGTGCACCGGCATCCGGCCGAACGTCGCACTTGCGATCGACGCGGGCCTGAACGTGAACCGCGGCGTCGTCGTCGACGACCATCTCCGGACCAGCACCCCGAACGTGTATTGCGCCGGCGACGCGGCGGAGTTCCGCGGCGAGGTCTACGGCCTCTGGCCCGCGTGCGTCGAGCAGGGCTCGATCGCCGCGGCGAACGCGGTGGGCGACGACCGCGAGTACCGCGGCACCGTGCCGTCGACCATCCTGAAGGTCGTCGGCGCCGATCTCGCCTCGATGGGCCGCATCGCGCCTACGGCGGAGGACAAGATCGTCACGTTCGAGGACAGCGAGACGCGCCGCTACGCGCGCGTCGTGGTGGCGGACGGAAAGATCGCGGGTGCGATCATGATGGGCTTCCCGAAGGAGGCGGCGCTCGTCGCCGAGGCGCTCAAGAGCGGCCGCGACGTGAGCGGCGATCTCGGCGCGCTGCGGGCCGGTGACTGGGGCGTGCTGGAACCGGCGGTGGCCCGGGCGCCCGCGTGAGGGATCTCGCGCCGGAAGTGTTTCGCCAGCGGTTGCTGATCGAGGGCCGGTTCACGATCGACGTCACGCGCGATAAGCTCATCGCCTATCTCCTCGGCGTCGCGGCGCATCTCGATCTCAGGGCCTACGGCGAGCCGACCATTTATTCGCCGGCGGGGCTGGGCAAAGCGGAGAACCAGGGCTTCGACGCCTTCCTGCCGCTGATCGACTCCGGAATCTCGGCGTACGTCTGGTCGGGGGCGAAATTCTTCTCGATCGTGCTCTACACATGCAAGGGCTTCGAGGCCGCGGCGGCGGTGGCCTACACGCGCGAGTTCTTCGAGGCGGGCGAGGTCGAGTCGGCGGCGTTCTGAAGCGTCATCGCGCCAGCGGACGCCGGGGCCCGGGAGAACGCGCTGGATCCCGGCCGTCGCCGGGATGACGTCAGGCCTTCACCAGCGGCACCAGGTCTTCGCCCCGCCGCGCGATCGCTTTCCCGCGTTCGAGCTCGGTGACCAGCCAACCCGCGAGCGCATCCGGGGTCATGTGCAGGTGCCGCTCGTTCAGCTCGCGCATGATCCCCAGCTCCGCGCAATACCGCGGCAGGCTTGCGAGCGGCATGCGCTGCTTCTCGAGCAGTGCGAACACGATCATCACCTTCGCGCAGTGACGCGCGAGACGGACCGGTTTCTCCTCGTAGCCGTCGAGGCGATAGAACGCCCGCTCGAGCGCGTGGGCCGCATCGGCGAACACGCGGCCGTGGCCGGGGATGACCGTCCGCACGTCGAGCCGTGCGATCGCTTCGAGCGTCGAGCGCGTCTGCGCAAACGCGCGCAAATCGCCGAAGAGTGCGGGGAAGACGACGCCGAACCCGTCCTCCCACAACGCATCGCCGGAGATGAGGATGCCGTCGCCCGGCGCGAAGAACATCACCGCGTGCGGGTCATGGCCCGGCGCGCCGATCACCTGCCAGGCGATGTCGCCGAGGTGGATGGTTTCGCCGGGCGCCAACGTGTCGTCGTAGCGGAAGCGCTCGGCGCGCTGGTCGGCGAAGCCGAGCAAGAGCTCGCGCTCATCCCAGCGGTCGACGAGCGGCGCCTCGCCTATAGGGATCGTCGTGCGGCAGCCGTGCGCGTCCTGCACCGCGCGATTGCCCCCCATGTGATCGGAATGGCAATGGGTGTTCAGGAGCCGCGCGAGCCGCTCGCCGCCGAGCGCGTGCGCGACCAGCGCGAGCGTCTGCGGGGCGTGCGTGAGGTAGCCGGAGTCGATCAGCGCCGCGCCGTCCGCGCCCCGTAGGAGCACGTTGTTCGACGACAGCCAGCCACGCTCGAAAACCTGAACGCTACGTGGAACCAATGCCGGCTTTGCGCGCGTCGAGCCGGGCGAGCACCGCGAGCTTGTCCTCGCGCGTCGCGCCCGACCAGCAGGCGATCTCGTCGATGGTGCGCAGGCAGCCCTCGCACCAGCCCGTTTCCGCGCTCATCCGGCACACGTTGATGCACGGAGAGGGTACGTCGTCGACGCGCCCGCCGGGAACGAGCTCGAGCTGCGTCCTCATTGGACTACCCTCGCGGCGCGCGCGGTCGGGATTCGCCCTCGGGGCGGCCCGGCGAGCTCCTTGGAGTACCTTCGTGCCGCGCTCTTCCGGTATGAGCCCTTCGGGCGGCCGTGCGCGCTCATGCTGCCTTCTTCGCCGCCAATGCTTTCGCCACCTTCGACGTGGCATCGCGGCCGAGCACCTCGCAGATGAACCGACCGGCCTCGAACACCGCCGCGAGATCGACGCCGGTTTCGACGCCGAGGCCGTCGAGCAGGTAGATCACGTCCTCGGTCGCGACGTTGCCGGAGGCGCCTTTCGCGTAGGGACAACCGCCGAGGCCGGCGACCGAGCTGTCGGCGGTGGCGACGCCGAGCTCCATCGCCGCGTACAGGTTGGCGAGCGCCTGGCCGTAGGTGTCGTGGAGGTGCACCGCAAGGTTCGCCACCGGTACCTCGCGCCCGACCGCCTCGATCATGCGCTTCACCTTGCCGGGCGTCCCGACGCCGATCGTATCGCCGAGCGAGATCTCGTAGCAGCCCATCGCATAGAGCTTCCGTGCGACAGCGGCGACCGCGTCGGGCGCGATCGGCCCCTCGTAGGGACAGCCGATGACGCACGAGACGTACCCGCGCACGCGGATGCCTCGCGCGCGCGCGGCCTCGCACACCGGGGCGAAGCGCTCCAGGCTCTCGTCGATCGAGGCGTTGATGTTCTTGCGGCTGAACGTTTCGGAGGCGGCACCGAACACCGCGATCTCCCCGGCACCGGCCGCCGCCGCCGCCTCGAAGCCCTGCATGTTGGGGACCAGGACGGGGTAGTCCACGCCAGGCCTTCGCTTCAGCGTCTTCAGCACCTCCGAGTGGTCCGCCATCTGCGGCACCCACTTGGGCGATACGAACGCCGTGGCTTCGACGGCGGGCAGCCCTGCGGCGGCGAGTCGTTCGATCAGCGCGACCTTGACTGCGGTCGGGACGGTCTTGGGCTCGTTCTGAAGCCCGTCGCGGGGACCTACCTCGACGATGCGGACCTTGGCTGGAACAGTCATGCCTTCGATTTTAGCCCCGCCCGTAAAGCGGGGCGCGAGCGTGCGAGCGGGGGTCCATGGCGCGGATCGAACGCCCGGTCCCGCCGGCATCCGCCGGGTTCCCGACCCCCTTCACGAGGGGTTTTGTTTCAGTACCCGCGAGCGAGGTCCACGACGCCGCTCACGCCTTCGCCGCGCTCGATCCGGCGGATCTTCGCGGCGACCTGCGCGACCGACTCGTCCATCAGCGTGACCGCGGACGCATGCGGCGTGATGAACACCTTCGGGTGGCCCCAGTAGGGATGCGCCGGGGACAGGGGCTCCTCGTTGAAGACGTCGAGCGTCGCGCCGGCGATGTGCCCGGAATCGAGGGCGGTCAGCAGGTCTTCGTCGACGATCAGCCCGCCGCGCGCGACGTTGATCACGTGCGCGCCTCGCGGCAAGAGCCCGAGCGTGCGGCGATTGAGGATGCCCTCGGTGTCGGGCGTGTGCGGCAGCATGAGCACGAGCGCGCGCGAGCCGGCGAGAAACGCGTCCCGCTCCGCCGCGCCGGCGAACGAGCGCACGCCGTCCAACGTTTTCCGCGTGCGGCTCCAGCCGAGCACCGGGAAACCGAGCGCGATGAGCGCCCGCGCGACGTGCGTACCGAGCACACCGAGGCCCATCACCCCGACCGGGAAGTCCGCGTGAGCCACCGGCCGGTGGACGCGCCACTCGGCGCGTGCCTGCTGCTCACCGTAGGCATCGAAGCGCCGGAAGTACCGGAGCACCGCCCAGGTCACGTACTCGTCCATCTGGCGCGCCATGCCCGCGTCCTCGAGGCGCACGACAGGGACGCCGTGCGGGAGTTGGACGCGCTTCAGCAGCGCCTCGACGCCGGCGCCGAGGTTGAAGATCGCCTTTAGGCGGTGCTGTCCGGCGAGCACCTCGGCCGCGGGGTGCCACAGCGCGGCGTAGTCGGCGGGCCAGGCCCGCTCTGTGTTCCCCGCGCCCGGCGCCCACACGCGGATCTCGGCTTCCGGCAGCGCTTGCGCGAGGCCGTCGCGCCATTCGGCGATGGTCTTCGACGGCGTGTACAGCAGGATGTTCATGCCGCCTACTCCGCCTCGAACCGGATCAGCTCCACGCCCTCGGCCACCTGCTCGCCGACCGCGTACACGATCTCCTTGATCGTCCCCGCCGCGGGCGCGGCGATCGTGTGCTCCATCTTCATCGCTTCCATGATCACGAGCGGTGCGCCACGCTCGACGCTCGCGCCCTGCTCGACCAGCACCGCGATCACCTTGCCCGGCATCGGCGCCACCAGGCCGCCGGCGTGCGCGCCGCCCTCGACGTCGGCGTGCGACGGATCGTGCAGCTCGAGCGTGTGGCGCTCGGCACCGCGGAACACGTCGACGATCGCGTCCGCGCGCACGACGGTCGCCGTCAGCGCTTCGCCGTCGAGCCAGGCGCGGACCGTCGCGGCGTCCACCGCTTCGCCGGACAGCATCCGCCGCCCGCCCGGCAGCTCGACCTCGTACACGCCCTTGCGGTAGTGCGCCGTGACCGCGACCTCGCGCTCGCCCTCGCGGAACACGAGGTCGTGGTGGTTGTCCTGATTGAGCCGCCAGCCGTCGCACTCGCCCCACGGCGACCACGGATCGGCCGAGGCGGCGGCGTGCTCGCGCGCCTCGCGATCGTGGCGCAAGAGCTCCGACAGCGTTGCGACCGCGAGCACCTCGTCGGAGGCCGGCGCCGGCGGCGGGAACAGCTCGTCGCGCGAGCGCTCGATGAGGCCGGTGTCGAGATCGGCGGCGGAGAATGCCGTGCTCGTCACCAGACGTCCGAGAAACGCGACGTTCGTGGCCGGACCGACGACCTGGAAGCGCGCGAGCGCAGCACGCATGCGCCCGAGCGCTCGCGGCCGATCGCGGTCGTGGACGATCAGCTTGGCGATCATCGGGTCGTAGTAGGGCGAGATCGAATCGCCGGCGGCGACGCCGGTGTCGATGCGCACGTGCGGCGATGCCGGCGGCGTCGCGAGATGCACGATGCGTCCGGTCGCGGGGAGGAAGCCTTTCGCCGGGTCCTCGGCGTAGATCCGCGCCTCGAGCGCGTGGCCGTCGATCCGGAGCTCCTCCTGCCGCTTGGGCAGCGGTTCGCCCCAGGCGACGCGCAGCTGCCACTCGACGAGGTCCTCGCCGGTGATCATCTCGGTGACCGGGTGCTCGACCTGCAGACGGGTGTTCATCTCCATGAAGTGGAACGTTCCGGCCTGATCGGCGATGAACTCGACCGTGCCCGCGCCGACGTAGCCGATCGCTTTCGCCGCGGCGACCGCCGCGCCGCCCATCGCCGCCCGGCGCTCGGACGTCATCCCGGGCGCCGGCGCCTCCTCGAGCACTTTCTGGTGGCGTCGCTGCACCGAGCAGTCGCGCTCGAAGAGATGCACGCAGTTGCCGTGCCGGTCGGCGAAGACCTGGATCTCGATGTGCCGCGGCCGCTCGAGATACTTCTCGAGCAGCACGCGGTCGTCGCCGAAGGCCGACGCGGCCTCGCGCTTGCAGGACGCGAGCGCGGCGGCGAACTCGGCGGCCGCGGCGACGATGCGCATCCCCTTGCCGCCGCCGCCCGCCGACGCCTTGATGAGGATCGGGTATCGAATGCGATCGGCCGCCTTCTGCAGGAACGTCGGATCCTGGTCGTCGCCGTGGTAGCCCGGGACGAGCGGTACGCCGGCCTTTTCCATGATGGTCTTCGCGGCGCTCTTCGAGCCCATCGCGCGGATCGCCGCGGCGGGCGGGCCGATGAAGACGACACCCGCGCGCTCGCAGGCCGCGGCGAAATCCTCGTTCTCCGACAGAAATCCGTAGCCCGGGTGGACCGCCTGCGCGCCCGCGCTCCGCGCGACCTCGAGGATGCGCGTCCCGCGCAGATAGCTCTCTTTCGCGGGCGGCGGGCCGATCAGGTAAGCCTCGTCGGCAGCGAGCACGTGCTGCGCGCGCGCGTCGGCTTCGGAGTAGACGGCGACGGTCCCGATGCCGAGCCGTCGCGCGGTACGGATCACGCGGCAGGCGATCTCGCCGCGGTTGGCGATGAGGATCTTGGCGAACATCAATTCACCGCGAGCAACGCCGACCACGGCGGACCGAGCTCATCTTCGCTTCCTCTGCGCTCTCTGCGTCCGCGGTGAAGCCTGCGCTGCCGCCGCCCACGCCGGCTTCCGCTTCTCGAGGAACGACCGGATCCCTTCCTTGCCTTCGTCGGACGCGCGCGCCGTGGCGATCCTGGTCGCGGTGTCCTTGATCACTTCCGCCCCGAGCGGCTGCTTGGCGATCGCGCGGATCAGGTCCTTGGTCGCGGCGTGCGCCGCAGGTCCGCCGGTCACGAGATGACCGAGGATCTCGTTGATCACCCCGTCGAGCTCCTCGTCCTGCGCGATCTCCTGCACGAAGCCGATGCGGTAGGCCTCGGCGGCGGTGAACCGCTCGGCGGTGAGCATGTACCGGTAGGCCGCCCGCTCGCCCATCGCCGCGATCACGTACGGGCCGATCGTCGCCGGGATCAGCCCGAGCTTCGCCTCCGACAGACAGAACTCGGCGCTGTGCGCCGCGACTGCGATGTCGCACGCCGCGACGAGCCCCATGCCGCCGGCGAACGCCGCGCCGTGCACGCGCGCGAGCGTCGGCTTTCGCACCGTGTGAACCGTGTGCAGCATTGTCGCCAGTCCGAGCGCGTCGGCGTAGTTCTGCTCGAACGAGTAGCCGGACATCTGCTTCATCCAGTTGAGGTCGGCGCCGGCGCAGAACGTCGGTCCGTGCCCGGCGAGGATGATGGCGCGCACCGCAGCGTCGGCGTCGAGCGCGCGGAACGCCGCCGTCAGCTCGGCGATCATGGTCTCGTTGAAAGCGTTGCGCAGCTCCGGGCGGTTCAGCCAGACGAGCGCGATGCCCGCGGGGGTCGTGTCGAGTTGAAGGGTGTCGTAGGCCATGGCGCGATGATAGTGGAAGTCGCACGCGGCTCCTCGCTCCGGCGAACGCCGGGGCCCTGAATCCATCGCTTTCGCCGGGATGACGTCAATAGGACTTCGGCAGCCCGAGCACCTTCTCGGCGATGAAGCACAAGATGAGCTGCGGGCTCACCGGCGCAAGGCGCGGGATCCATGCCTCGCGCAGATACCGCTCGACGTGGTACTCCTTCGCGTACCCCATGCCGCCGTGGGTGAGGATCGCGGTCTCGCAGCCGCGGAAGCATGCCTCGCCGGCGAGATACTTCGCGGCGTTCGCCTCGGCGCCGCAGGGCTTGCCGGCGTCGTAGAGCGAAGCCGCCTTGAACACCATCAGGTCCGCCGCCTCGAGCTCCATCCAGCACTTCGCGAGCGGATGCTGGATCGCCTGGTTCTGACCGATGGGACGGTCGAACACGATCCGCTCGTTCGCGTAGGTCGCGGCGCGCTTGAGCGCCGCGCGCCCGAGCCCGACCGCCTCGGCGGCGATCAGGATGCGCTCCGGGTTCATGCCATGCAGGATGTACTCGAAGCCCTTGCCCTCCTCGCCGATGCGGTCCGCAGCGGGCACGCGCAGGCCGTCGAAGAACACCTGGTTCGAGTCGACGGGCTTGCGCCCCATTTTCTCGATCTCGCGCACTTCGACGCGGCGCCGGTCCAAGTCGGTGTAGAAGAGCGACAGCCCGTTCGCGCCGCGGGCCTCCTCGATCGGCGTCGTGCGCGCGAGGAGCAGCACCTTGCTCGCCACCTGCGCGGTCGAGATCCACACCTTCTGGCCGCTGACGACGTAGTGGTCGCCATCCCGCACTGCGCGTGTCTTGAGCTTGAGCGTGTTCAGCCCGACGTTCGGCTCGGTGACCGCGAAGCACGCCTTGTCGCGCCCGGCAATGAGCGGCGGGAGCCAGCGCCGCTTCTGGTCCTCGGTGCCGAACACCACCACCGGGTGCAGCCCGAAGATGTTCATGTGGACCGCGGATGCGCCGGAGAGTCCGGCGCCGGTGCCGGAGATCGTCTGCATCATGAGCGCCGCCTCGGTGATGCCGAGGCCGGCGCCGCCGTGCGCTTCCGGCATGGCGATGCCGAGCCAGCCGGCGGCCGCGAGCGCGTGGTGGAAATCGTCGGGGAAACCGCCTTCGCGATCCTTCCGGAGCCAGTAGTCGGCGTCGAACGGGGCGCAGAGCCGCTCGATCGCGTCGCGGATCCCTTCCTGGTCGGAGGTGAGCGAAAAGTCCATGTCAGGGCCGGACGACCTTGTCCGGCGACTCGTTATACGGCGGGCTGTAGACGACGAGCAGCTTGGCAGGCTTCTCGCTCGTCACCGTGAAGACGTGCATGGTGTCGGCAGGGAAGTAGCACGCGTCGCCGGGCCCAAGCTCGCAGCGCTCGCCGTCGACCTCGGCGATCGCGGTCCCCTCGAGCATGTAGCAGACCTGCTCGATGCCCGGGTGCGCGTGCGGCAGCGCGCCCTGCCCGCGCTCGATGACGCCGAGCACGACCTCGATGTGCTTCGCGCCGACCGTATCGGGGCCGATCAGTCGGCGGTTGACGGTGCCGGTATGGCCGGACGGGCTATACCCCGGTATCTCGGCGCCGCGGACGAAGAATGGTTTCGGCATGTCAATCACTCCGGCTGGATACCCGCCTGCTTGATGAGCTTCGTCCATAGCGCGAGCTGATCGGCGACGTACTGCGCGAACGCCTCCGGACTCTTCGAGGGCCAGACCTCGAAGCCGATGTTCGCGAGCTTGTCCTGCACCTCCTTCTCGGCGAGGACGGCGAGCACTTCGGTGTTCAGGCGGTCGACGATGGGTTTCGGCAGTCCGGCCGGGCCGAAGATGCCGTTCCACGACGTTAGGTCGAATCCCGGCAGCGCCTGCGCGAGCGGCGGCACGTCGGGGAGGATTTTCGAGCCGCGCGCCGGCGTCACGGCGAGCGTTTTCACCTTGCCGCTCTTGATCGTCGACAGACCCGAGCCGAGGTCCACGACGTACAGCTCGAGCTGCCCGCCGACGAGATCGGTGAGCGCCTGTGGGCTGGACTTGTAGGGGACGCCGACGATGTCGATCTTCGCGAGGTGCTTGAGCGTCTCGGATGCGACGAGCGAGGTGCTGTTCGGGGTCGCGTAGGAGAGCTTGCCCGGATTCTTTTTCGCATAGTCGAGCAGCTCCGCCATGCTCTTGACCGGCAGCGCCGGGTTCACCGCCAGCGCGAACGGCAGCTCGCCGATGCGGACGATGGGGGTGAAGTCCTTGATCGGGTCGTAGCGGAGGCTTTTGAACAGACTCGGGTTGGCCGAGTGCGAGGTGTTCGTCGTCATGAAGAGGGTGTAGCCGTCGGGCGCGCTCTTCGCCACGAACTCGGCGCCGATCTGCGCGCTCGCGCCGGCCTTGTTCTCGACGAGCACCTGCTGCTTCAGGCGCTCGGAGAGCTTCTGCGCGACGATGCGGGCCACCCCGTCGGTGCCGCTGCCGGCGGCGAAGGGGACGACGAGCGTGATCGGCTTGACCGGATAGGTCTGTGCGAACGCAGCTTGGGTCGCCGCGAGTGCGAGCCAGGCGAGCGTGATGATCGGGCGGTGCATGTGCCTCCTCCGGTCTCCGGTCCCCGGCTCGAATGATAGCCACGCCGACCGCACGGTGCTGTGGCGGCGCGTTCAGGTGCGTCGCCGTCCGCGCGACCGGAAAAAGAGTCGGGAGCAGGGCTCACACCCTGCTCCCGCATCCGTCTTCGAGGCGGAAAGGAGTCCGCCCGAGCGCTACCGTCGAGCCGTCCGACCTAGAAGAACTGCCAGGTGTCCGCCGGCGGCTGTCAAAGGGGCGGGAGGGAGTTCCCGGCAGTGGCTACTCGCCCCGGCGGTAGCGGGACGGACTGACGCCGAAGTGGGCGTGGAACTTCACCGAGAAATGCGACGGATTCCCGAACCCGCACTGCAACGCTATCGCGGCGACTGGCGTGTTGCTCGTCTTGAGCATGACCGACGCTTTGCTCAGGCGCCGGTCCAGAACGTACTGGTAGGGCGTCAGCCCGCACGCCGCTCGGAACGAGCGCAGGAAATGGTCGACCGACATGCACGAGAGGCGCGCGAGCGACGCGAGCGAGATCTCGCCGGCGAGGTTCGCACGGATGTAGTCCTCCGCGCGCCGCAGGAGCGCCGGGCGCAGCGGGTTCGTGCGCCGCTCGAGCGCCGACCGCGCGGGACCTGCCGGCGGTCCCCCGCGGATGCCAACGCAGCAGGTGCTGGACGAGGAGGTGCTCGCTCTGGTCGAGCAGCAGCGGATCGGCGCTGCGGTCGAGGGGGTTGCACATCTCGAGCTCGCTCATCAGCATCTGGAAGTAGCCGGCGAGCCAGGGGTCTTCGATCGCAAAGAAATCTTCGATCTCCGGTGCGCACGCGAAGTCCAGCTGCTCCCGGCCACGCGCTGGATCGCCGCTGGATGGAGATACACGTGAACGGTTTCGAACGCCCCGTCGACCGACCACGTCGCGCGACCGTCGCTCGGGGCGTACGTAACGGAACCGACCCGCGGCCGCTTGCGGATAGCTGCGACCGTCGACCGTCTTCGTCGCGGAGGCGGAGCCCGCCGCGCGGTAGCAAAGCATGCTCCACGGCAACGGGCCGCCGATCGCCGGCAAGGCGTCGAACCGCCAGCGCGCCGCCGACAGCCCGTGACCGGCCGTCGCCTCGAGCGAGCGGATCGGGCGGACCCCCGCCGTGCACGCGACGATCTCGAGCGTGGAAGCCGCGAGCCCGAATAGACCCAGTGGATGCTCGACCCCACCCATCTGATTCCCCTGGATCGCGCCTGCGCTCGATTGCGCAGGCCGATCAACCGCTTCTTGTTCTTTATGGTGTGCCGGACTGACGCGTTCGGAGTCCTGTGGGGACGCGTTGCCGGATCTCGTCGTAAAATTCAGATCTCTTTCTAGGCCAGTCCGCGGACCGGGTCAAGTGAAAGCGTAGCTGCGGGCAGCGCGGCGCGAAAGTTGCGGGCCGCAGCGGCGAGGGAGCGTGGCGGTCCCTTTGACACGAGTCATGACGGCCTTAAGACTTGCGCCTATCGACCCGGCCCGAGCCGCTTCGCGACTTCTTCGAGCATTACTTCGGTCGCACCACCGCCGATCGTGAGCACTCGTGCATCCCGCACGAGGCGCTCGATCGGGCTCTCGCGCATATAGCCCATGCCGCCGTGGAACTGCTGGCAGGCGTACACCACCTCGTTCGCCAGTTCCCCGGTCAGCGCCTTCAGGCCCGAGACCTCGCGCACCGCGTCGCGGCCCTGGTCGGCGAGCCAGGCGCAGTGGTAGAGGAGCTGCCGGGCGGCGTCGGTCTTCGCGTCCAGCATCGCGAGCCGCTGGCGGATCACCTGCTTGTCGAACAGCGTCGCGCCGAACGCCTTGCGGTGCAACACCCAATCGAGCGTCAGCTTAAGCGCAGTGCAGCAATGGCCCACCGCCATCGCGGCGAGCGCGATCCGCTCGGTCTGGAAGTTGCGCATGATGGCGTAAAAGCCTGCGTTCTCCTCGCCGAGCAGGTTCTCCGCCGGGATGCGGCAATCCTCGAACACGAGCTCGGCGGTGTCGGACGAAAGCCAGCCCTGCTTGTGGAGCGCGCGTCCGACGCGGAACCCCGGCGTGCCCTTTTCGACGATGAACATCGACAGCCCGCGGGAGCCCTTGCCGTCGGGGTCGGTGCGGGCGGCGACAAAGTAGAGGTCGCCGTACACGCCGTTGGTGATGAACATCTTGGTGCCGTTCAGCACCCAGTGCGCCCCGTCCGCGCTGGTCACCTTCGATGCGCGCGTGCGGATGGCCGCGACATCCGAGCCTGCGTCCGGCTCGGTGACGGCGACCGCGGTCACCAGCTCGCCGGCGATCACTTTGCGCAAGTAACGGTCGAGCTGCGCCTTGGTCCCGGCGCGCACCAGATGCGGGCCCGCCATGTCGGTATGAACGAGCACCGTGACGACGAAGCCGCCGAAGGTCGAGCGCGACAGCGCTTCCTGAAACACGACCGCAGTCAGGTTGTCGGCGCCGGCGCCGCCGTACTCCCCCGGCCAGGTGATGCCGAGCAGGCCAAGCGCACCGAGCTTGCGCAGGACCTCGCGCGGGACGAAGCCTTGCGCCTCCCAGGCTTCGCCGTGCGGCTCGACTTCTCCGGCTAGGAAGCGCGCGACGGTGTCGCGAAGCTGTTCATGCTCCGGGCGGTCGTAGACGGACGCTTGCATGGTCATTCCGGCGAACGTCGGACCCCGATCTCGACCGGGCGACGAAGTGGTCTGGTCATCGGTGTCGTCGACCGGTTCAGTCGAACTCCGGCTCGACGGTCACGCCGGTCTTCACCGAGTTCGCAATGAAGCATTTCTCATGCGCGCGGTCGTGCAGCCTGCGGACTTCGTCCGGCGTCGGTTGCCGCCCGGAGAACGTGACGCCGGGCTTGAGTACGACGCGCGTCATCGCGAGCTTGCCCTCGGCGTCCTGCGCCAGCTCGCCGGCCGCGCGGTCGACATAGCGATCGACGACGAGCTTCGCCGCCTGCGCCAGGTGGAGAAACCACAGCATGTGGCAACTCGACAGCGACGCCACGAACGCCTGCTCGGGATCGACGCCGATGGACCCCGGCGCAGTGGCCGGAATGTTGCCGCGTGCGGCTGCGCCGGGCATGCGGATGTCGCCCGGAAAAGCGAGCCAGTGACCGCGGTCGTAGGTGGCGTATTCGAAGTCCGGCGTGAGCCGGCGCCATTCGACGACGGCTTCGTGGATGGACATGATCTCCGCTCCTCATCCGGCGCAAGTTGGCATCCAGCGGCGGCCATCATCGGCGCGGCGTGCGCGGAACTGGGCCCCAGTGTTCGCCGGTGCGACGGGGTTACTTTCATTGCCCTACATCCTGAACACGCCGAACCTCGTCGTCTCCACCGGCGCATTGAGCGCCGCCGAGAGCGCCAGCGCGAGCACGCGCCGCGTGTCCTCCGGCGCGATCACGCCGTCGTCCCACAGCCGCGCGGTGGCGTAGTAAGGATGCCCCTGGCGGTCGTACTGCTCGAGGATCGGGCGCTTGAACGCCGCTTCCTCCTCCTGCGACCAGGTGCCGCCGCGCGACTCGATGCCGTCGCGCCGCACCGTCGCGAGGACGCTCGCCGCCTGGGCGCCGCCCATCACGCTGATGCGCGCGTTCGGCCACATCCAGAGGAACCGCGGGCCGTAAGCGCGACCGCACATGCCGTAGTTGCCGGCGCCGAACGAGCCGCCGATGATCAGCGTGAGCTTCGGCACCTTCGCGCAGGACACGGCGGTCACGAGCTTCGCGCCGTCCTTGGCGATGCCGCTCGCCTCGTACTTCTTCCCGACCATGAACCCGGTGATGTTCTGCAGGAAAAGCAGCGGGATGGCGCGCTGCGCGCAGAGCTCGATGAAGTGCGCGCCTTTCAGCGCCGACTCGGAGAACAGGATGCCGTTGTTAGCGACGATGCCGACGGGATAACCCCAGATACGCGCGAACCCGGTGACGAGCGTGGTGCCGTAGTTCTGCTTGAACTCGTCGAGCTCCGAGCCGTCGACGATCCGGGCGATCACCTCGCGCACGTCGTAGGGCTTGCGTACGTCGTTGGGGATCACACCGCCGAGCTCCTCCGGCGGATGTTGCGGCTCGCGCGGCTCGGCGAGCGTCACACCGGCTGACTTGCGGCGGTTGAGGTTGGCGATGATCTGCCGCGCAATCGCGAGCGCGTGCGGGTCATTGACGGCGTAGTGATCGGCGACGCCGGATTGACGCGTGTGCACTTCGGCGCCGCCCAGCTCTTCCGGCGTGACCTCTTCGCCGGTCGCCGCTTTCACGAGCGGCGGGCCGCCGAGGAAGATCGTGCCCTGACCCTTCACGATGATCGTCTCGTCCGACATCGCCGGGACGTAGGCGCCGCCGGCGGTGCACGAGCCCATCACGCACGCGATCTGCGGGATGCCGTCGGCCGACATGTTCGCCTGGTTGTAGAAGATGCGGCCGAAGTGGTCGCGGTCGGGGAAGACGTCCTCCCACCGCGGCAGGTTGGCGCCGCCCGAGTCGACGAGATAGAGGCACGGCAGGCGGTTCTGCCATGCGATCTCCTGGGCGCGGACGTGCTTCTTCACCGTCATCGGGTAGTAAGTGCCGCCCTTCACCGTCGCGTCGTTGGCGACGATCAGGCACTCCTGTCCCGACACGCGGCCGATCCCGGTGATGATCCCGGCGGACGGGGCCTCGTTGTCGTACATGTCGAGCGCCGCGAGCTGCGACAGCTCGAGAAACGGCGAACCCGGGTCGAGCAACTGGCGCACGCGCTCGCGCGGCAGGAGCTTGCCCCGCCCGGCGTGTTTCGCCCGCGCCGCCTCATCGCCCCCGAGCGAGACCTTCCCCACCCGGTCGCGCAGGTCCTGCACGAGCGCGGCCATCGCCGCCGAGTTCGCGCGGAACTCTTCGGAGCGGGGGTTCAGTGCGGACTTGAGGATGGCCATGCGCGTCGGCGTCGCGAGCAGCGACGATTCTAGCAGCCGCCTCGAGGTGCCCGGCCTATACTCCCGGCCTTCGCGACAGGCAGCCGATTGGCCGTGCACGAGATCGATCGCGCTTGGACAGCATTGCTCGCGGCCGCGCGGGCAGCGCGAACCGCGCTCGATCCCGCCCGTCGCGCGCGCTTCGCGCTCGACGACCAGGGGCGACTCGCCGAGATCGCGGACGCCGACCCGCACGCATTGCTCGATTGGATCCCCGGCACGGGCTGGTCGCGGCGGCCCGCGCTCGAGGACATCGACGATCTCGTCCCCGCGCTTTATCTGCCGGTCTGCTCGGCTGGCCCGGGACGTCCCTTCACGCTCGGCCATCTCGGCCAGAGCCTGGACGGCTTCATCGCCACCGGGTCGGGGGAGTCGCAGTTCATCACCGACCGGCCCAACATCCTTCACATGCATCGCCTGCGCGCGCTGTGCGAGGCAGTGATCGTCGGCGCGAGCACCGCGGAAGCCGACGACTCGCGGCTCACCACGCGGCTGGTGCCGGGTCCCAACCCGCTCCGAGTCGTCATCGACCCCCGCCGACGCTTGAGCGAAAAGCTTCGCCTCTTCAGCGACGGCGCGGCGCCGACGCTGCTCCTGTGCGAAGCTGCCCGCGCCGCGCCGGGCGAGCGGTTCGGCGGCGCAGAGGTCGTCGGCGTGCCGGGCCGCGACGGGCAACTCGACCTCGCCGCAATCCTCGCGCTGCTGCGCGAACGCGGGCGCCACGCGGTGTTCGTCGAGGGCGGCGGCGTCACGGTCTCCGATTTTCTGGCCGCCGGTCTGCTCGACCGGCTCCAGGTGACGATCGCGCCGATGCTTCTCGGCCAGGGCCGCCCGGGCCTGGGCCTGCCGCCGATCGACCGACTCGACGACGCCCCGCACTTTGCGCACCGCGCGTACCGGATGGGTGAGGACGTGCTGTTCGACTGCGATCTGCGCGAGCCCTACGCGAAGCTGGAAGACCGCGCACCTGCGCCGTAGACGCCGGCGATGTCGAGGTGCCCGACTCGGAGCCGCGACGCGCTGGCCGCGATGCGGTCGAGACGCCGCCGCGCCCAGCGCGCCAGCGCCGCGGACTCGCCCGGCGCGATCTCGCTCGCGGCCGCAACCCAGCCTTCGACGAGCGCCGCCTGCAGCGCGCCCGACGCGGGCCCGAGCGCCCAGTCGCTCGGCGCCGTCCGCACGTCGTAGCCGACTGCAGCGAAGGCAGCGACCCCTTCCGCCGCCGCGGCGGGCCCGAGCGCCGGCCCGAACCCTTTGTCACCCGTCTGATGACGGTTCACCAGCGCGCGGACGAGATCGTCGTCGTCGTCGCGCGGCGACCACTCGATCCGCCCGTCGTAGGTCAGCGCGAAGAGGACGCCCGACCCGGCCTCCGCGCAGCGCGCTGCGAGCCGGCGCAGCCACGGCGCCGAAACGAGGTCGAGCAGGGCTGACCCGGTGACGAGGTCGCAGCCGGCCAGCGGCAGGCCGTCGAGCGCGCGCGCGAGATCGAGCCGGAGCGTCGCCACGCGCGCCGGCGCAGCGTGCGCGGCGAGGAGGCCCGGATCGTCGTCGACCGCCAGCCAATCCTGCGCACCGCCGAGGCGCGGCGCGAGATACCGCACGTTGGCGCCGGTGCCGGTGGCGAGATCGACGATGCGGATCGGCTCGCCGTGTCGGCGCGCAAACGGGCGGGCAAGCGCCGCCACCCGCGCCGCGGCATCGGCCGGCGCGCGCAGCGCGAGCCAGTCAGCCGTGAACCCGCTCAAGCGCCACGTCCTCGAGCGCACGCGCGAGGCGGGCGCAAGACGCCGGCCACGTCGGCAACCGCTCCCGCGCGCGCCGAGCGCCGGCGGCGAGGCTCGCGCGCAGCGCGGCATCGCCGATCACGGACGCGAGCGCACCGCGCAGCGCGGCCATATCGCCGACCGGGACGAGCAGGCCCGCGTCCGCGGGCACGGTGTCGCGCACGGCACCCGCGAGCGTGCTCACCACGGGAAGCCCGCGCGCGAGCGCTTCGGCAAGCGCCATCCCGTAGCCTTCGTGGTACGTCGCGAGCACCGCGATGTCGGTGCGGTCGTAGCACGCGGCGAGCGCGGGGCGACTCAGCTCGCCCGCGAGCCGCACCCGATCGGCGAAACCGAGGCCCTCGATCCGGGCGCGCAGCGCGAGGACGGTATCCGGGCTGCGATCTAGGCTACCCGCGCAGGTGAGTCGCCAGTCGCGGCCGGCGAGCCCCGCAAGCGCTTCGATCAGCAGGGCGTGGCCCTTTCGCGGCACGACGCCGGCGACGCACAACAGCTCGATCCCCGGTCCGCCCGAGCCGCGCGCGAGCGGCGCGGGATCCGTGCCGGGCTCGACGACGACGATCCGCTCGGCCGCGACGCCGTAGTTCGGGAGCGCACGCGCCGTCGCGCCGCTCGTCACGATCACCCTGCGAACGGCTGTCAGCGCGCGCGCCTCAGACCGCCGCAGCGCGGCG
The DNA here is from genome assembly GCA_963754305.1 of uncultured beta proteobacterium. Classification (GTDB taxonomy): domain Bacteria; phylum Pseudomonadota; class Gammaproteobacteria; order Burkholderiales; family SG8-39; genus DATEDA01. The sequence continues at coordinate 201,613 of CAVWFR010000040.1, forward strand.
GCACGCGTCGGCGCGAGGCCGGTCTCCTCGGCGAGCGGATGATGAACGAGCCCGACGAGCCGCAGACGGCGCGCCTCCGCCGTGGCGAGATCGGGCATCGCGCCGAGCGCCAGCCCGTCGATCAACACTCGGCGGCCGTCGGGGATGCGCGCAAGCACCTCGCGCGCGTGGCCGAGTCCGGCGGCATCGGGCGCCGGGAAGCTCGCGTCGAGCGCGTGCACCGTCACCTCCCATCCGAGCTCGCGCAGGCCGGCGGCGAGCCGCCGGTCGTACTCGTAGCCGCCGGTCAGCGTCGCGGGATCGCCGGGGAGAAGGAGCTCGAGGGATGGCATCTCACAGCCCACCCTCGTACGCGGCCCATGCGGCATGCGATTCGTGCAGGGTCACCTTCAGCTGCGTCACGCCGGCTGCTGTCTCGCCGAGCGTTCCGGCACGGATCGCCGCGCGCAGCCGGTCGAAGACGATCTCGGCCATGAACTCGGTCGTCGTGTTCCGGCCGGCGAACTCGGGCACTTCGTCGAGATTGCGGTAGTTGAGCGCGTCGAGCACCGAGCGCAGCGTGGTCGCGGCGCGACCGATATCGACGACGAGCCCGTCGGCATCGAGCGCCGGCCGCCGGAACTCGACGTCGACCACATAGGTCGCCCCGTGCAGGCGCTGGGCCGGGCCGAACACCTCGCCCTTGAAGCTGTGGGCGATCATGAAGTGATCGCGAACGCAGACGGTGAACATTCCCGGCCCCTAGTAGACGATGCGATGACAGATCGTGTCGCCGGGATCCGCCGCGAGGCGCGCCATCACGCGCGGCAGGTCTTCGAACCGGTCCTCGCCTGTGATCAGCACGTCGAGCGCCGGATCCGCCAGCAGCCGCAACGCGAGGTCGAGACGGCGCTCATGCGTCCAGCGGGCGCGCTGCGCGGCGGCGACGTTCCCGACCTGCGAGGACTTCAAGCGTCAGCCGCTGCGCGTGGAAGCGCTCGCCGAGGGCGAGCGGCACCGCGCGCGTCCCGAACCAGCTCATCTCGACGACCGTTGCCTCGAACCCGGCGAGCTCGAGGGCGAGCCGCGCGCCCTCCGGCGAGCCGCTGGCGTGAACGACGAGATCGGCCTCGCAGCGCGCCGTACCGGGGGCGGCGAAGCCGGCGCCCAGCGCGCCGGCGATCTCCGCGCGGCGCGGATTCGTGTCCACCAGCTCGACCTCGCAGCCCGGAACGCGGCTAGCCAGCCACGCCACGAGACAGCCCAATGCACCGGCGCCTACGACCGCAACCCGGTCGCCCACCCGCAGGTCGGCGTCCCAGAGACCGTTGATCGCGGTCTCCAGGTTGGCCGCCAGGATCGCACGTTCGGCCGGCACGCCCTGGGGGAGCGGCCGCACTGCCGCAGCCGGCACGACGTAGCTCGTCTGGTGGGGATGCAGGCAGAACACGCGCCTGCCGCGGAGCACATCGGGGCCTTCCACGACCTCGCCGACACTGACATACCCGTATTTCACCGGGCCGGGGAACGCGCCGGCCTGAAACGGCGCGCGCATCCGCTCGTACTCGCCTGCCGGGACGGCCCCGCGAAAGACCAGGGTCTCGGTGCCGCGGCTGATGCCGCTGTAAAGTGTGCGGACTCGAACTTCGCCGGGGCTGCATCGGATCGGCGGTTCGGCCCGTATCTCTCCCTGGCCGGGCGCGGTGGTCCAGAACGCGAACGCGGCCTCGGCGGCGATGGGTTTGGAAGACATGGGTCCGGCAGGGACAATAGCGAGGGATAGTAGGCGATGTCGATGGACCGAGCAGCGGAGCATTCGCACGCGGACCTGTTGAAGAGCGCGGCGCCGAGCGTCGGCGTCACCTTCCTCGCGCTCGCCGTGCTCGCAGCGGTCGCCGGCGATGAGCTGCCGGTTGGCCCCACGTATGTCCTGAAAGCACTGGCGGCATTCGGGGCAGCCGCCGCGCTGACGCTCGCCTATCTGCCACGGCATCGGCCGTTCGACCGGTTCGGGCCGGCGAACGCGGTCACGCTCTGCCGCGCCGGCTTCGTCGCCCTGCTCGCCGGCCTGATCGGCGAAGGCGCCGCGCCGTCGATTGCCACGGTCGCGGTGGTCCTCGGCACGTTCGCCGCAGTGCTGGACGGCGTCGACGGACCGATCGCGCGCAAGACGGGCCTGGCGAGCGAGTTCGGTGCGCGGTTCGACATGGAAACCGATACTGTGCTGGTGCTCGTGCTGGCGGTGCTCGCGTGGCAGTTCGGCAAGGCCGGGCCGTGGGTGCTCGCGTTGGGGCTCGCGCGATACGCCTTCGTCGCCGCGGGCCGTACGGTTGCGTGGCTGCGGCGGCCGCTCCCCCCGAGCGTCCGGCGCAAGACCGTCTGCGCGGTGCAGATGGCCGCGCTGATCGTGATCCTCGCACCGGTGATCGGTGCAATACCGGCCACGGTCATCGCGGCGCTCGCGCTGGCGCTCCTCTGCTACTCTTTTGCCATCGACGTGCGCTGGCTGCGGCGGCAATCCCACGGAGACGCACTATGAAAAGATGTCTCTTCGCGCTTGCGACGCTCGCCGTCCTTGCCGGCGCCGCGCACGCGCAGCCGGCGCGCTACGAGATCGACCCGGACCATTTCAGCGTCGGCTTCCTCGTCGATCACGTCGGCTATGCGAAAGTGCTCGGCCTGTTCCAGACCGCGGGCGGCACCTTTGCTTTCGACGAGAAGGCCGCCGCGCTCGGCGACGTCGCGATCACGATCGAGTCTTCGAGCCTCTTCACCGGCCATCGCAAGCGCGACAACCATCTCAAGAGCGCCGACTTCCTGAACAGCGCGGAGTTTCCGAAGATCGTGTTCAAGGGCGGCACGGCGAAGCGGACCGGCGAGCGCACCTTCGTGGTCGACGGCGAGCTCGAGATGCTCGGCAAGACCCAGCCGATGTCGCTCAACGTGACCTGGAACAAGAGCGGGCAGTACGAGCTGCCCGGCACGAAGGCGTACGTGATGGGCGTGTCCGCGCGCGGCAGCTTCAAGCGCAGCGCCTACGGCATGAGCTACGGGATCGCCAACGGCTGGATCGGCGACACGGTGGATCTCATCGTCGAGTTCGAGGCACGGCGCAAGTGATCGCCGGCGCGCTGCGCCGGGCCCGCCCGATCCTGCCGGCGCTTGCGCTGGTCTGCCTCAATTTCGGGCTCACGTTCGACAGCCTCTGGCCGACGTTCTGGATCCGGCCGCGCGCGGCGCTGTCGATCGAGCTGGCGGTCGCGCTCGCCGCCCTCGCCGCGGTCGCGTGGCGCTTCGGGCCGTTGTCGCGCCGCGCGCTCGGCCTCGTCTCGATCGCGTTCGTCGTCTTCGCGCTGACGCACTACGCCGAAGTCACCATCCGCGAGCTGTACGGGCGGCCGATCAGCCTGTACTACGACGCGCCGCACCTGCCGCGCGTCTTCGCGATGTTCGCGGAGAGCACGCCTGCCTGGGCCCTCGCCGCGGCGGTGGTCGGCACGGGTCTTGGACTCGCCGTACTCCTGCGAGTGGTGCGCTGGGCGTGGACGCGCGTCGCGGACGCGCTCGAGCGGCCGCGCGCGCGCGGGACGATCGCGGCGGCGGCGCTCGCGGCCATCGTCGTCTACCCGTTCGCGCCCGGCTGGTTCGCGAAGCCCGTGACGGCGAGCTATGCGCGCCAGGCGATGCTCGTCGCCCACGTGCTTCGCGGGGGCGGAGGTCTCGAGCCCAGCCCGCCGCTCGGCTCGAATCTCGCAAGAGTCGGGGGCGCCGACGTGTTCGTGATTTTCGTCGAATCCTATGGCGCGGCGACCTACGACCGGCCCGAGGTCGCCGCGCGGCTGGCGGCGAGCCGGACGTCGCTCGCCGCCGCGGCGGCGGCGACCGGGCGCGACGTCGTGTCCGCGTTCGTCGAGTCGCCCACCTTCGGCGGGGCGTCGTGGCTCGCGCATGCGAGCCTGCTCGCCGGTGTCGAAGTGCGCTCCGGCGACCGCTACAACCTGCTCATGACCGAGCGTCGCGACACGCTCGTGCGCACGTTCGCGCGCCGCGGCTACCGCACCGTCGCGCTGATGCCGGGCCTGCGGCAGGACTGGCGCGAGGGCGAGGCGTTCTACGACTTCGACGCGATCTACGACGCCGGCCGGCTCGACTATCGCGGGCCCGCGTTCGGCTGGTGGCGCATCCCCGACCAGTACGCGCTCGCGAAGCTCGAGCGGCTGGAAGCCGCGCGCGGACCGCGCCCGCCGCTCTTCGTCTTCTTCCCGACGATCAACAGTCACGCTCCGTTCCGCCCGACGCCGCCGTATCAGCCGGACTGGGCACGCCTGCTCTCCGACAGTCCTTTCGGGCCGGAGGTCGACGCGGCGCTGCGCGAGCACCGTACCGAATGGACGAACCTCGGGCCGCCGTACGCGGATTCGATCGCTTACTCCTTCGACTGGCTCGGCGGCTACCTGCGCGAGCGTTTGCACGCGAACCTGGTGCTGATCGTCGTCGGCGATCACCAGCCGCCGGGCGGCGTCGCCGGCGAGCAGCCGTCGTGGGAAGTGCCGGTGCACGTGATCGCCCGGCGGGGCGAGCTGCTCCAAGCGCTCGCGGCCGGCGGCTTCGCCGCGGGGCTCGCACCGCAGCGTCCCGCGCTCGGCGGGATGCACGAGCTCACGAGCGTGCTCGTGCGCGCGTTCGGGTCAGACCCGGATCCGGGCGTAGATGTCGCCCGAGCCGCCGCTGGACGGCAACCCCCGGAGCCACGCGCGGATAGAGTCGGGCTTTAGCCAGTTGCGCTCGACGAGGCGCTGCCGCTCGCCGGCCGACCAGTTGTACTCGTAGTCGCCGAGGCCGGCGAGGCGGTCCACGCAGTCGAGGGCGACGGTGCGCGCCGCCGTCAGGTACTCGAACGACAGCGCCGGCAGCGGAACGGTGAGGCCGGCGAGCGTCTCGGCCTCGTAGCCTTCCACGTCGATTTTCACGAAGTCCGGCCGGCCGTGCGCCGCGATCAGCGCGTCGAGCGTGGTGACCGGAACGCGCGCACCCGGCGTCCACGACACGCCACGGAACGACGGGTCCGCAGCGACGTGTTGCGCCCAGGCATGCGATAGCGTCGTCACCGTCGGCGTGCGCTCGGAGACGAGGAGCCGCGCCTCGCCGGGCTCGCGCCCCACCGCGGCGGAGACGATGACGATGTGCGGATCGCGGCCGAAGAGCGCGTGGAGGATGCGGACGAAATCGGGTTGCGGCTCCACGGCGACGACCCGCGCGCCGAGCCGGCGGAAGGCGCGCACCCGGCCGCCGGCGTGGGCGCCGATGTCGAACGCGAGCGCACCGGCTCGAACGAACGGCGCGTAGAGCCGCACGAGCCGCCGGGTCCGGAACGGGATGCCGTGGTACAGCGCGAGCGAGCGCGCGAGACCTGCGAAGCGGCGGAGTCCGGACATCGCTCCCACGTTATAGCAGGGCGCCCCCGCGCACCCGTACAATCTTGTGTTCGGCGTCTTGTGTTCGGCGTCTGTGTTCGGCGTCTGTGTTCGGCGTCTCGTTTCGCGCACCCGTTTCCTGGAGTTTCACGAATGTCCGCCACCGGTCCCGCCAAGCCCCGAGGCAGCCGGGTCGCCTGCTCGCTGCGCGCCGCCGACGGCGCGAGCGGCGTCTTCTCCGTCTATCCTCGCGCTCGATGAATCGCCGGGCGGTGTCGCGGAAGCGCGATGCGCGTCGGTGCATGGGAGGGTGGAGCTCACGCTTCGTTCGGTCGGTCGGTGACGTACACCGTCCCGGTGAACGTCGACATCAGCATGCCGTCCCCGCGCGCCACGTCGATCCGGTAGACGCCGAGCTTGCGCGAGCGCGAGGTTTCCGCTGCGGTGGCGGTCAGCGTGTCGCCCGACTTGACGGCGACCTGGTAAGTGATGTGCGCGTCGATGGCGGCGGCGATGACGCCGTGCGAGTTCGACGCGAGGCCGAAGGCGGCGTCGGCCAGCGCGAAAGTCACCCCGCCGTGGCAGGTGCCGTTGAAGTTCAGGTGATCGTCGCGGACCGCGAGCGACACGACCGCGCGTCCCGGCCCGCCGCCGACGTACTCGATCCCCAGGAACCGCATCAGGCCGTCCCGCGCGGCGAGCCGTCCGATGCGAGCCGAAACGGTTTCGTCAGCCATCTCAGTCCCGGTACGACGGATCGACGCGGTCGAGCGCGCGCAGCAGCGCCGGCCACTCGAGCATGCCGTACCCGCTCCCGAGGCTCTGAGCGTCGCGCTTCAGATGCGGATTGGTCTCGCGCTCGTTGTCGAGCGTGATCTCCGCCCCCGACAGCGCGTCGGCGGTGCCCTCGATCACGCCGGCGGGCGGTAGGTGCAGCGGGCGATTGCACGACAGGATGTCGACCTGGATGCGGCAGGCGTTCTCCAGCCAGTAGATCAGGTTGAACGCCTGCGGGATGCTCGGGCCGCAGGCGAGCAGGCCGTGGTTGCGGAGGATCATCGCGTTGCGCGTCCCAAGGTCGCGCACCAGGCGCTCCTTCTCCCCGCGATTGAACGCCGGGCCTTCGTAGTCGTGGTACGCGAGATGGCCGTGGAAGCGCATCGCCGTCTGCGATAACGGCAGCAGCCCCTCCGCCAGCGCGCTCACGGCGATGCCGGCGCGGGTGTGGGTGTGGATGATGCAGACGATGTCTTCGCGCGCCTCGTGCACCGCGCTGTGGATGACGTAGCCCGCGGCGTTGACCGAGTAGTCGAGGCCGTCGGGCTTCGCCACCACGTTGCCCGCGAGATCGACCTTGATCAGGCTCGAGGCGGTGATCTCCTCGTACAGCATGCCGTAGGGGTTGATCAGGAAGTGGTGCTCGGGACCGGGCACGCGTGCGGTCACGTGGTTGTAGACGAGATCGGTCATGCCGTAGCGCGCGACCAGGCGATAGCAGGCCGCGAGATCGACGCGGAGATCCCATTCCGCGGCGCTGACGCGTTCGCGCATCGAAGCGGCACGCAACGGCAGGATGCTGGCCATGGCTCCTTCTCCTTCGTTTTCAGGACACGAGAGGACAGACCCCCTCGTGTTACTCGTCGAAACCGTCGAACTGCGCGAACCCCGCGACCGGCTCCCGCTCGGTGACGAGCCGGTTCTCCGGCGCTTCCGGGTCGGCGTAGCCGAGCGCCATGCCGCACACGACCTGCTCGTTCTCGGGCAGCGCCAGCGTTGCCGCGATCTGCCGCGGGAACTCCATCCACGCCGCCTGGGGACAGGTGTCGAGCCCGCGGGCCCGCGCGGCGATCATCACGTTCTCCAGAAACATGCCGTAATCGAGCCAGCTTCCCAGTTCGAGCGCGCGGTCGATCGTGAAGACCAGCCCGACCGGCGCGTCGAAGAACAGATAGTTGCGGCGGTGCTGGGCGTGCATCCGGTCCTTGTCGACGCGCCCGATGCCGAGGAGGCCATACAGATCCCAGCCGATCTTGCGCCGGCGGGCGAGGTAAGGCTCGAACCACTTGGTCGGGTAGTAATCGAACTCGCGCGTCGTCGTGCCAGCGTCGAACGCCGCCGCGACCGCGCGTTCGAGCCGTTCCTTGGGCGCGCCGGCGAGGACGCGCACCCGCCACGGCTGCGTGTTGGTGCCGCTCGGCGCCCGGCTCGCGACCGCGAGGATCTGCGCGACCGTCGCCCGCGGCACCGGACGCGGCAGGAACGCGCGCACCGAGCGCCGCGTCGCGATGGCGCGGTCGACCGCGGCCACGTCGTCGATCGTCGCCGGCGGTTGCGCGCGCAGCCGGCGGCCGCGGCCGGCGAACGCGGCGTGCGCATCGATCGCATCGGCGAGCCCGGGAACGCCCTCGCCGCTGGTCGCCGTCGTCCGCACCACCTCGACCTCCCGCGGCCCGCGACGGCGGAGCCGCAGCATGTCCCGGAGCGAGCGCTCGGTGTCGGGCGCGACCGGCGAGTCGCCGCGGTTGACGACGAGCACGTCGGCGATCTCGAGCACGCCGGCCTTGATGGCCTGGATATCGTCGCCGAGCCCGGGCGCGCAGACGACGACGCGCGTGTCGGCGAGCTCGCGGATCTCGATCTCGGACTGGCCGGTGCCCACCGTCTCGACGATGATCGCGTCGTAGCCGGCGGCATCGAGCACGTCGATGATGCGGCTCGTCCCGCGCGACACGCCGCCGAGATGCCCACGCGAGGCGACCGAGCGGATGAACACGCGGTCGTCGGCACCGTGCTCGCCCATCCGCACGCGATCCCCGAGCACTGCGCCCCCGGTCACCGGGCTGGAGGGATCGACCGCCACTACGCCGATCCGGCGGCCGCGCCTCAGGAGCTCGCCGAGCAGAGCGTTGATCAGCGTCGACTTGCCTGCGCCTGGAGCTCCGGTGATGCCGGTGACGTGCGCGCGGCCAAGGTGCGGCGCGAGCGCGTCGCGCAGTGCAGCGCTCGCTGCGGTCTCGTTCTCGACGGTGCTGATCGCGCGCGCGATCGAGCGCCGGTCGCCGGCGAGGATGGGCGCGACGAGCGGATGCTCCGCTCGGTTCATCTAGCGTGCCGCCTCGAGCCGCGCGGCGATCTCGTCGGCGAACGGGACGGCCCGCCGCGCATCGGTATCGACGTGTGCGGCGGTGAGCGTCGTCGACGCGACCTCCGCGCCGGTTTCGACGTCGTACATGCGGTGCGTGAAACGCACCACCTTCGGCTTCACCTCGTCCAGCTGGGATGCGATCCGGATGAGGGCGCCCGCCATCAGCTCGCGCTTGTAGAAGGTGTGCTGCTCGAGCGCGGCCATGCCGCGGCGATGCTCGCGCAGGTACGCGGCGGTCAACCCGAAGTTGGCGAAGAGATGCCAGCTCGCCTCGTCGAACCGCGCGGTGTAGAACTGGACGTTCATATGGCCCATGTGGTCGAGCTGCCACGGGTAGACGGTCGCGCGGGCCGTTTCGAAGACCATCCTGGCCCGCCGCCTAGACGCGCGCCTGCACGTGTCCGAAGCCGAGCTCGCGCCGGAGCCGCCCGCAGATCTCGCCGTGCGTGCAGCCGGCTTCGGCCGCCGCGACCACCTGCTCGAAGACGTTCTGCCGGCGATCCTGCGCGGCGGCGCCGAGCGCGTCGAGCGCCTTCGCCACCCCCGCACCCGAGCGCGCAGCCTTCCAGGCCTTGAAGGACGCGACGTGCGCGCGCATGCCGGCCGCGTCGGGCCGCGCGAGCGGCTGGCGCGCGAGCGCATCCTCCGCGACCTCATACCGGTTCACTCCGACGACGGTCTGGTCGCCCGACTCGACCTTCGCTTGGAAGCGCCGCGCGGACTCGCCGATCATCGTCTGCACCAGCCCCGACTCGACCGCCTTGTACATCCCGCCTTCATTCTCGACGAGCCGCATGATCCGGCCGACCTCGGCCTCCATCTGGTCGGTGAGCCGCTCGACGTAGTAGCTGCCGCCGAGCGGATCGATCACGTCGGTGAGATGCGCCTCCTCGCGCAGGATGTTCTGCGTGGCCACCGCGATCCGCGCGCCGGCGTCGGTCGGGCAGGAGAGGGCCTCGTCGTAGGAATCGGTGTGCAGCGACTGGAGGCCGCCGAAGATGCCGGCCATCGCCTGCACCGCGACTCTCGCCACGTTGTTGAGCGGTTGCGCGCGCGTGAGGTCGACGCCCGAGGTCTGGGCATGGAACTTGAAGCGCCACGAGCGTGGGTCCTTCGCGCCGAAGCGCTCGCGGGCGATCCGGGTCCAGATGCGCCGCCCGGCGCGGAACTTCGCGATCTCCTCGAAAAACGAGATCGAGATGTCGAAGAAGAACGTGAATCGCGGCAGGAACCGGTCGGGATCCATGCCGCGCGCGATGCAGTCGTCGGCGTTCTGGATCGCGCTCGACAGCGTGAAGGCCATCGCCTCCGCCGGCGTCGCGCCGCCCTGCTGCATGTGCTGGCCGACGACCGACATCGGGTTCCAGTTCGGGACGCTGCGGTTGCAGAACTCGATGTGGTCGGCGAGGATCCGGCGCGCGCCGGGGAGGGCGATGCGGAAGAACATGTGGTTCGCGACGTAATGCGAGAGGTAGTCGCTCTGATTCGACGTGCCGCCGATCGCGCTCCAGGGCACGCCGCGCTTCTTCGCGGCGGCGAGGAGAAAGGCGAGCAGCGTGAACGGGCTCGGGTCGTTGAGCGCGCAGGAGGTGCGCGCGATGTCCACGCCCTCGAGCGCGCGGTCCATGTGCGGCGCGGCATTGACCACCGTGCCGCAGGTGCCGAGCAGCTCTTCGTGCACCTCGTCCATGTCGTAGCCGCGGAACACCGAGTTGCACGGGATGAGCGACACCGCGGTCGCGCCCTGGCCGAGGAGGTCGAGGAGGCGCGCGTTGTAGTCGGCGGGCGTGCCGAGACCGATGAGCTGGCGCTGCGTCCACGTGCGGCCGCGGTGCATCGTGGGATAGATGCCGCGCGTATACGGCGGCTGGCCGGGGAAGCCGAGGGCGTCGTCGTAGCGGGAACCATCCCAGTCGTGCGGCGTGTACAGCGGCTCGATCGGGATGCCGGAGCGGTTGAGCACCGGCCGGTCGTCGCCGATCTGCGCCGCATACGCTGCCTTCCAGTGGTCTTCCGCCCGGACAAGGGGGGTCGCGAGCTCGGCGAGCGGGGGGGTTTCTCTCGGCTTGTTCATCTCACTCTCCTCATGCCGCCGCGCGTGCGGCGCGCGCTTTCGCCGCCCACTCGCGGACGAACTGCGCGATCTCTTCCAGCGACGCGCCGGGGTGGAACACTTTCGCCACGCCGCTCGCCAGCAGCGCATGCTCGTCCTCGTCCGGAACGATCCCACCGACGATGACCCCGACCTCGCCGAGATCGGCGGCGCGGAGCGCCGCCATCAGCTTCGGCACGATCAGGTGGTCGGTCGCGAGCGAGGAAATGCCGATCACGTCGACGTCCTCCTCGGTCGCGAGCTTCACGACCGCGGCAATCTCCTGCCACGGCGGGGTGTAGATCACCTCCATGCCGGCGTCGCGCAGGTACGCGGCGACGACGCGGCTACCGCGGTCGTGGCCGTCGAAGCCGATCTTGGTGACGAGGACCTTCGGACGGATGGCGTCGTTCATGCGGGATCGAGCTGCTCACGCAGCAGGTTGACGAAACGTCTGGCGATGGTGCGTGGCGTGTCGCGGCGCTCGCCGGGTGCATCGCCCGGGGCGACGTACCAGGTCTGCGTCCAGTTGAGCGCGCCGAGCAGCATGAGGCGGAAGCTGAGGCGGTCGGTGCCGCGCACGAGCGGCAGCGCCTGTACGAGCTCGACGAACAGCCGCTCGTAGCCGTCGCGCAGCTTGATGAGCTCCGCGGCGACCGACGGCGCGTCCGCGGGCAATACCCGGATCACCACCTGGGCATAGTCGCTCGCGTGCAGCAGCGCCTCGAGGTGCGCGATGCAGGCGGCTTCGAGCCGCTCCCAGGGATCGCGCTTACCGGCGACCGCCGCCGTCACCGCCGCCGAAATTCGGTGCACGCCTTCGGCGTACACCGCCGCGAGGAGCGCCTCCTTGGTGGCAAAGTGGTAGTAGAGCGAGCCGGGCAGCATGTCGATCGCGCCCACGATATCGCGCACCGACGTCCCGTGAAATCCCTGCGCGCGAAAGCACCGCGCCGCCTCGTCGAGGATCAGCGGCAGGCGGTTGTCGGCGCGAGGGGCGCGGGTCACGCGGGGCGGCATCGGGACGGACCGCAAAACAAACGAGTGTTTGTTTTTTAACACGCCCACCCGGAAAAGGTCAAGCGCCGCGGTCACCGGCTGCCGTCACTTTCCCACCACCGCACTCAGAAGCTGGGGCACCGTGACCTCGGCGAAGAACCGGTGCCCGGCGTCCGAGAGATGCACCCGATCCTTGATGTAAAGCGCTGCGCGCTGGCTGTCGGTCAGGCCCTCCAGCGCATCGAACGCGTCCACGCTCGCGATCGAGTTCGCGGCGAGAAACTCGCGAAACTCCCGGTAGGGCAGCGGTTTCGGGAGTCCGAGCTGATCGAGCATCGGGATCTGGAGCACGACGAGCTTCGCGCCGGCCGCCTCGCTCTCCGCCTTGAGCTTGAGGATCAGGCGGCGCGTCAGGTCCCAGCCGCTAGACCCCCACGCGAAAGACGGATCGTAAATCGGCTCCCGCGGCGCGCCGTCGGCCTGGGCGGCGCGCTGCACCGCTTCCTCGTAGTCGGCGATCGTGTCCGCGCGCGTCCGCAGCGAGCGCAGGAACTGGTAGGCGTAAGTGTGGTTCCACAGCCAGCGCGAGAGGCGCCGGTTCGCAACCTTGACGTCGGTGGCGAACGTCGCCGCCGGGTATTCGTCCTGCAGCGGATTCGCACGGCCCTTGCCGGCAAGCGCTTCGTTGTTCCAGACGTCGTTGCCCCAGAAGAAGCCGAGCACGACGTAGTCGGGCCGGAAGTGCCGGCCGCGCAGGTGAAAGAGCTGGAGCTGGTCCCAGGTGCCGGCGCCTTCCACCGCGAAGTTGAGGACCTCCACCGGGCGTCCGAGTCGCGCCGCGAGCGCGTCCTCCCACAGCGCCTCGAACTTTTCCGCCGGTCGGACATAGATCGAAGCGGTCACCGAGTCGCCGAGAAGCGCAATCCGCAGCGCGCCCGCCGGCTTCTCGCGCGGGTAGTCGCGATCGACCATCCCCTCGCCATTCACGCGCACCGTGAACCGGCTGTCGTACATGTTGTCCGGGTACGCCTCCACCCCGGCGCAATACACGTTGCCGATGACCGGGTCGTAGCAGAGGAGCCGCGCCGGCTGATGCGGATAACCACCGATGCGCAGCACCGCTTCGAGGACGAGCGCGCAGAAAACCAGCGAGCCGACCACCAGCAGCGCGGGAACGACGACTCGTTGCGTGAAGGCTGACGCCACGCGGGTTGCCCCGATCAGGAAGGCGTTTGGACGGCTGGCATCGCGCTTCGCGTCGGAAGACGGCGCTGCGCGCGCGAGTGTACCGGAGGCCCCCTGCGCGATGCCGGGCGCGCGGATCGAGGCGGCGAGGCGACGCGCGCCTGGCTTGTGGGCGTGCTTTCGCGTATAGTCCGCCCCCTTCTGCTCACACCGCAGCTCGTCCCCGACCTCGCAGGGCCCGTCGAAAGAGTTTCTTTCGGTTTGGCATGGCGCTTTTGGTTGGCGCCGAACACACGAAAGGAACTCCATGAGCTTCTCGACGCTCGGCTTGCACTCGTCTCTGCTTGAAACACTCGCGGCGCTCGGCTATCGCGAGCCCACTGCCGTACAGCGCACTGCGATTCCCGCCGCACTCGCCGGCGCCGATCTGCTGGTGTCGTCGCAGACCGGCAGCGGCAAGACCGCCGCCTTCATGCTCCCCAGCCTGCACCGTCTCCTCGCTGGTGATCCAGCGGCAAAGCCGACCCATCCGAAGCGGAGCTACGGCCCGCGCATCCTCGTGCTGACCCCGACCCGGGAGCTCGCGCTGCAGGTGGAGAAGGCCGCCCGCGCCTACGGCGACGGACAGCGCCTGCGCAGCGCCTGCCTCGTCGGCGGCATGCCCTACGGGTTGCAGCTCAAGCAACTCGCCAAGCCGGTGGACGTCGTCATCGCCACGCCGGGACGCCTGAAGGATCACCTCGACCGTGGCCGAATCGATTTCGCGCGGGTCGAAATCCTCGTTCTCGACGAAGCGGATCGAATGCTCGACATGGGATTCACGGAGGACATCGACGCTATCGTCGCGCGCATCCCGGCCACGCGTCAGACGCTGCTGTTCTCGGCCACGCTGGAAGGCGTCGTCGGGCGGCTCGCGCAGCGCGTAACGCGCAACCCGCAGCGGATCGACATCGCCACGACCCCCGCGAGCGACGGGAAGATCGACCAACGCGCGCTGTTCGCCGACGACCTGTCGCACAAGACGCGGCTGCTCGACGCCCTGCTGCGCGACACCGAGCTCAAGCAGGCGCTCGTCTTCACCGCCACCAAGCGCGGCGCCGAAGACCTGTCCGGCGCGCTGCGCGAGCAGGGGTTCTCGGCCGGCGCACTGCACGGCGACATGCGCCAGCGCGAGCGCAGCAACATGTTGCAACTGCTGCGCGACGGCCGCATGCGCGTGCTCGTCGCCACCGACGTGGCCGCGCGCGGCATCGACGTCCCGGGCATCAGCCACGTGATCAACTTCGACGCACCGCGCCAGGCCGAGGATTACGTCCATCGCATCGGGCGCACCGGGCGCGCGGGACGCGCCGGCGTCGCCGTCACGCTGCTCGCGCACCGCGAGCGGCACGTTGTGCACACCATCGAGCGGTATACGGGCAACGCGCTGCGGGTCGGGGTCATCCCCGGGCTGGAGCCGACCGCCCGGCCGGAGCGCACCAGCGCGCGACCGGGACGCAAGCCGAGCGGCGGGCGCGGGTGGGAGCGGCGCCCCGAGTGGAAGCGCGACGCGGGTCGGTCGACCGCCCGGCGCCGCGACGGGCGCTAGCGCAACGTCGCGCGCGAAACAGAAATCGCCGCCGCGGCGGCGATGCTTCTGGGCTCGGGGAGCGCGAGGGGGTTCGCCCCCTCGCATCCATTTATGTCTACGTACTTCGCCAGTCGAGCTTGAACTCGAGCGGCGGCGGCTGCCAGGCTGTCATCGCGTCGAGGAGCGCGTCGGAATCCGGCGCGGCGACGACGAGTCCGCGATGCGGCGCCTTGAGCAACCCCTCGACCACCGCGCGATCGAACTGGGCGAGCAGGCCGTCGAAGAAGCCGTCGATGTTCACCACGCCGCACGGCTTGCGATGGATGCCGAGCTGCGCCCAGGTGATCATCTCGCAAATCTCCTCGAACGTGCCGTAACCTCCGGGGAGCGCGATGAAGCCGTCGGCGAGCTCGGCCATCCGCGCCTTGCGTTCGTGCATCGAGCGCACGACGATCAGCTCGGTCAGATCGGCCCCCTCGTAGGCGAGCTCCTTTCGCTGCAGCGCCGCCGGGATCACGCCGATGACGCGGGCGCCCGCGGCGCGCGCAGCGGCCGACACGGCGCCCATCAGTCCGACGCGCCCGCCGCCGAAGACGAGCGTGATGTCGCGGCGCGCGAGCGCTTCGCCCATCGCACGCGCGGTCTCCGCGAGCAGCGGACGATTGCCGGGGTTGGCGCCGCAGAAGACGCAGACGGAGTTCAACCCAGGGGCTCCGACGCTGTCAGAACCCGCCGGTGGCAAGCCACCGGTCGATCTGGTCGAGGCGGTCGGCGCCCCAGAACGCCTCGCCGTCGATCACGATGTAGGGTGAACCGAACGCGCCGATCGCGAGCGCTTTTTCGACCTCGGTCTTGGTCGCGTCCTTGATCGCTTGGTCGTTGATGCCCGCCCGGACCTCGTCGGCGCCGAGACCGCACTTCGCCGCGATCGCGATCGCGATATCGGCGTTCGAGATGTCGAGGTCCTCGAGGAAGTAGGCGGCGTATAGCGCCCGGGCGAGATCCTTTGCGCGTTGGGGGTCCTTGGCGTTCAGCCAGTAGAACGCACGCGTCGGTGCGACCGAGGCGATCGGGAACTTGGACGGGTGGCGGTATGGCACGCCGTGGAACCGGGCGCTGCGCGAAAAGTCGTGCGTCGCGTAGTCGCCCTTCAGCGGCACCGAGGGCAGCGGTTGCTGCCCGGTCGCCTTGAAGGCGACCCCAAGCAGGAACGGCCGCCACGCGACTTCGCGGCCGTACTTCGCGCCGAGCGCATCGATCTTGTGACTCGCGATGTAGCCGTAGGGTGAGGAGAAATCGAAGTAGAAATCGATCGGAGCAGGCATCGTCCTCCCTTTTACCCGGTTGAAGAGAGCAAAGATAGCGCCGCCGGATCAGCTCGCAAGCTCATTCGTTGGCGATTGCCCGCGCGATCACCAGCCGCTGGATGTCGCTCGCCCCCTCGTAGATTTGGCACACCCGCACGTCGCGGTAGATCCGCTCTACGGGGAAGTCGGCGACGTAACCGTAGCCGCCGTGGATCTGGATCGCGTCCGAGCAGACGCTCTCGGCCATCTCGCTCGCGAAAAGCTTGGCCATCGACGCTTCCTTGAGGCAGGGCAGTTTCGCGTCGCGCAGGGCGGCCGCGTGCAGCACCATCTGCCGCGCGACCTCGATCTTCGTCGCCATGTCCGCGAGCCGGAAGCCGACCGCCTGATGCTCGAGGATCGGCTTGCCGAACGTCTCCCGCTGCTTCGCGTAGACGAGCGCCGCCTCGTACGCCGCGCGCGCCATCCCGACCGCCTGCGCTCCGACGCCGATCCGCCCGCCCTCGAGATTGGCGAGCGCGATGCGGTAGCCCTCACCCTCCGCGCCGAGCAGGTTCTCGCGCGGGATGCGGCACGCCTCGAACGCGACCTGCGCCGTGTCGGAAGCGCGCTGGCCGAGCTTGTGCTCGAGCCGGTTCACGACGTAGCCCTTGGTGTCGGTCGGGACGATGAACGCGCTGATGCCTTTCTTGCCGGCCTTGCGGTCGGTGACCGCGAACACCAGCGCGACGTCTGCGTTCTTGCCGGTGGTGATGAACTGCTTGACCCCGCTCAGGACCCATTCGTCGCCGACCAGATCGGCGCGGGTGCGGATCGCCGCGGCGTCCGAGCCGGCGTGCGTCTCGGTGAGGCAGAAGCAGCCGAGCAGCTCGCCGCGCGCGAGCTGCGCGAGCCACCAGTTCCGTTGCGCATCCCGGCCGAAGTGGAGAATCGGCCCGCAGACGACCGAGTTCTGCACGCTCATCACCGTCGAGCAGGCGCCGTCTCCGGCGGCGATCTCCTCGATGGCGAGCGCGAGCGAAACGTGGTCGAGCCCGGCGCCGCCCCACCGCTCGGGGACGCACACACCGAGCAGCCCCAGCGCCCCCATCTCCCGCAGCGCTTCGCGCGGGAACGACGCCGCGCGGTCCCATTCGGCGGCGTGCGGCGCCAGACGCCGACGCGCGAACTCGCGCACCGAATCGCGGATGAGCTCCTGCTCGGGGGTGAGCAGCACGGGCTCAGACCGCCGCGGGACGCCGCTGCAACACGCGGAGATGCCCGCCCGCGAGCGCCGCCGGGATCACCAGCGCATCGCCGGCAAGGCGCAGCCACAGCGCGTAATCCGTCGGCGAAACGAGCATCATCACCTCGCCGAACACGAGCGAGGCGAGGCCCACGGCGAACGAGTTGGCGTACTCGGAATGGTTCGCGAACCGAGCGGCGACGTAGCCGCCGAGCGCTGTGCAGGCGAGGCCGCCGGCAAGGCCGAACAGCTGATACCCGGCGGAGCGGTTCACCATCGCGTCGATCTCCGCAGGTGCGGCTCCGCCGGCCGCCACCCCGGTGCCGGCGACGATCGATAGCACGATGCCGAAGACGATCGTGCCGCCGATGTCGGCAAGGAGGCCGAGCACGACCGCCCAAAGCGACGAGCGCCGACGCTGGTCCGGGGGATCGTTCACCGGCGAGCCGGGCGGGGTGTAGGGATCGGTCACGGCGGAACGAGCGAGGCGCTAGCGCGCCGAGCGCTACGCGATCTCCAGCGCGACTGCGGTCGCCTCGCCGCCGCCGATGCACAGACTCGCGATGCCCCGCCGACCGCCGTACTTCCGCAGCGCGCCGATGAGCGTGACCATGATCCGCGCGCCGGACGCTCCGATCGGGTGCCCGAGCGCGCACGCGCCGCCGTGGACGTTCACCTTGTCGTGCGGGAGGCCGTGCTCTTTCATCGCCGCCATCGTGACCACGGCGAACGCCTCGTTGATCTCGTAGAGATCGACGTCCCCGGCCTTCCAGCCGGTCTTCTCGCAGAGCTTGCGGATCGCGCCGACCGGCGCGGTCGTGAAGAGCGCGGGCGCCTGCGCGTGGGTCGAATGCGCGACGATCGCGGCGAGATACTCGTGGCCGAGCCGCTCGGCGGTCGAGCGCCGCATCAGCACCATCGCGGCCGCGCCGTCGGAGATCGACGACGAGTTGGCCGCGGTCACGGTGCCGTCCTTGCGGAATGCGGGCTTGAGCGTCGGAATCTTCTCGAGATTCGCCTTGAAAGGCTGCTCGTCGGACTCGATGAAGCGCTCTTCCTTGCCGGCCTTGATGGCGAGCGGCGTGGTTTCCCAGGCGAACCAGCCCTGCTTGTTCGCGCTTTGCGCCCGCTCGAGCGAGGTGATTGCAAACCGGTCCTGCGCCTCGCGGCTGAACTGGTAGGTTCCGGCGCATTCCTCGGCGAAGGTGCCCATGAGACGGCCTTTCTCGTAGGCGTCCTCGAGGCCGTCGTAGAACATGTGGTCGAGCACCTGCTGATGACCCATGCGATAGCCGGCGCGCGCCTTCGCCAGCAGGTAGGGCGCGTTCGTCATCGACTCCATGCCGCCTGCGACCATGATGTCGTTGGTGCCGGCGGCAAGGAGATCGTGCGCGAGCATCGCCGCCTTCATGCCGGAACCGCACATCTTGTTGATCGTCGTGCAGCCGGTGGCGAGCGGCAACCCTGCGCCGAGCGCCGCCTGGCGGGCGGGTGCCTGGCCCTGACCGGCCGGGAGCACACAGCCCATGATCGCCTCCTCGACCTGCTCGGGCCTCACCTTCGCGCGCTCGACTGCGGCGCGGATCGCGGCCGCGCCGAGCTCGGGTGCGGCGAAGCTCCTGAGCTCGCCCTGGAAGGCGCCCATGGGCGTGCGGGCGACGGCAACGATGACGATCGGGTCGTTCAGCATGGGGACACCTCGCGAGAAAAGCGTTTCAGGCCGTCTTCCGATCGAGCGCCAGCCAGGCGGCGAGCGCTCCGAAGGCGCCGCCGAGAACCCAGCGCTGGGCGCTCAGCCAGCCCGGGCGGCGCGCGAACCAGACCGCGACGAGACCGGCGGCCGTCACCACCGAGATATCGACCACCGCGGCGGTCGCGAGCTGCACCGCACCCAGCAGTAGGCTCTGCGCGAGCACCGAGCCCGCGGCCGGGTCGACGAACTGCGGAAAGAGCGACAGGTAGAAGATCGCGACCTTCGGGTTGAGGAACGCGGCGACGAACGCCTGGCGGAGCAGCGCGCCGTCCGCTGCGGGAGGGAGCGGCCGCGCCTCGAAGCCCAGTCCCTCGCCGCGGATCGTGGTCCACGCGAGCCAGAGCAGGTAGGCCGCGCCGGCGAGCCTGATGACATCGAACGCCACCGGGATAGCGAGCAGCACCACCGACAGTCCGAGCGCGGCGAAGAGCGCGTGCACGGCGAGTCCGGCCGTGACGCCGAGCATCGAGAAATAGCCCGCGCGCCGGCCCTGCGCGAGCGTGCGCGAGACGAGGTAGAGCCAGACCGGCCCGGGCGTCAGCGCCAGGACGAACGAGGCGATCGTGAACAGAAGGAGGGTTTGCCCGCTCAGCATTCAGGCCGTCTCGCCGAACAGCTCCCGGCCGATCAGCCAGCGCCGGATCTCGCTCGTGCCCGCGCCGATCTCGTAGAGCTTCGCGTCGCGCCAAAGCCGCCCGGTCGCGTACTCGTTGACGTAGCCGTTGCCACCGAGGCACTGGATCGCCTCGCCCGCCATCCAGGTCGCCTTCTCGGCCGCATACAGGATCGCGCCGGCAGCGTCCTTGCGAGCGCTTGTTCCAACCGTGTCGCCCCGGTCGAGCATTTGGCCGACGGCGTACACGTATGCGCGACAGGCGCTGAAAGTCGTGTACATGTCCGCAAGCTTGCCCTGCATCAGCTGGAACTCGCCGATCGCCTGGCCGAACTGCTTGCGCTCGTGCACGTAGGGGATCGCGACGTCGAGGCAGGCGGCCATGATGCCGAGCGGCCCGCCGGCGAGCACCGCGCGCTCGTAGTCGAGGCCGCTCATCAGCACGTTGACGCCGCGGTTGAAATCGCCGAGCACGTTCTCCTCCGGTACGGCGCAGTCCTGGAAGACGAGCTCGCAGGTGTTCGAGCCCCGCATCCCAAGCTTGTCGAGCTTCTGCGCGGTGTGGAAGCCTCTCATCCCGCGCTCGATGATGAACGCAGTGATGCCGCGCGGACCCGCCGCGCCGTCGGTCTTGCCATAGACCACCAGCGTATCGGCGTCGGGCCCGTTCGTGATCCACATCTTGTTGCCGTTGAGGACGTACGTCCCGTTCCGGTACTCGGCGCGGAGCCGCATCCCGACGACGTCGGAACCCGCACCCGGCTCGCTCATCGCGAGCGCGCCGACGTGCTCGCCCGAGACGAGCTGCGGCAGGTATTTCCGGCGCTGCGCCTCCGAGCCGTTGCGTCGGATCTGGTTCACGCAGAGGTTGGAGTGCGCGCCGTACGACAGCCCGACCGACGCCGAGGCGCGGCTGATCTCCTCCATCGCGACGACGTGTGCCAGATAGCCGATGCCGCTGCCGCCGTAGGCTTCCTCGACGGTGATCCCGAGCAGCCCGAGTGCGCCCAGCTTCGGCCAGAGATCCATCGGGAAAGAGTTCGAGCGATCGATCTCTGCCGCGCGCGGCGCGATCTCGGCGGCGGCGAACTCGTGCACCGTGCGCCGGAGCATTTCGACCGTTTCACCGTGGTCGAAGCGGAGCTGCGGAAAGTCGATCATCGGGACTGCGGCGGAGAGCTGCTCGGGGCGGCCCATGCGATTCTCCCGGGGGCGGCTGGACTATAATTCGGCGCTCGATTCTACCCCCAGCTTCCTTCCCCCCATCGATTCGTGACGCCCGAACAGGTCCTCGACTATCCCCATCGCGCGCCCCCGCCGCCCGGCGAGACGCGCGAAATTGCCCCCGGCGTCCATTGGCTGCGCATGCCGCTGCCGTTCGCGCTCGATCACATCAATCTCTGGCTCCTCGAGGACGGCGATCGCCTGGCGATCGTCGATTGCGGCTTCGCGGCCGACGACACGCGCGGGCTTTGGCAACGCATCTTCGAGGGCTTCTTCGGCGGGCGCGCGGTGAGCCGCGTCGTCGCGACCCACCTGCATCCGGACCACGCCGGCAATGCGGGCTGGCTGACCGCTCGCTTCGACGCGCCGCTCGTGATGTCGCAGGCCGACTTCCTGATGGCCCACGCCTGGCGCGACGAGGCCGCCGGGTATTCGACCGACGGGCTGACCGCCCATCTCGAGCGGAACGGCCTCGCGGGCGAGCGCCTGGCGGCGCTGCGCGGCCGCGGCAATCCGTATCGTCGTTCGGTGCCCGATTTCCCGGTCGTGTACCAGCGCATGATGGAAGGCGACGCGCTCTCGATCGGCGGCCGCGCCTGGCGCGTGATCATGGGTTACGGCCACGCGCCCGAGCACGCCTCGCTCTACTGCGACGCACTCGGCGTGCTGATCTCCGGCGACATGCTGCTGCCGCGGATCTCGACCAATATCAGCGTGAACCAGGTCGATCCGCTGGCCGATCCGCTGCGTCTCTTCCTCGGGAGCCAGCGGCACCTGATGAGCCTCACGCCGGCGGGAACGGTCGTCCTCCCCTCGCACGGCCTGCCGTTCCGCGGCATGCGCGAGCGCATCGCGCAGCTCGAGGAGCATCATCGCCTCCGGCTGGGTGAGCTCGAGGACGTGTGCGGCGAGCCGAAGTGCGCGGCCGACGTGCTCGGCACGCTGTTCCGGCGCTCACTCGATGCGCACCAGACTCTGTTCGCCATGGGCGAAGCGCTCGCCCACCTCAACTACCTGATGCACGACGGGCTGCTGCGGCGCGAGCCGGGTGCCGACGGCATCGTGCGGTTCGTCAGAAGTTAGAGAGCTCGGGGAGTCGAAGATGGCCCAGGACGCGCAGCGGGAGGGAGCCGACCCGGTCGACGTGGCGAAGATCTTCGGCGAGGTCGCGCAGCACTCGTCGAACGTACTCGCCGACTTCGTGAACCGGCACGCGAACGGCAAGGGCCTCGCGTTCACCGACGAGCTCGGCCTCGCCCGCGCGTACATGGACATGTGGGCGAAGCTGCTCGCCGACCCGATGGCGCTCGGCCAGGCGCAGATGAACATGTACTTCGACTATCTCCGGCTCTGGCAGTCCTCGTGGCTGAAGCTGCTCGGCCAGACCGCGGAGCCGGTCGCCGCGCCGCTCGAGGGCGACAACCGGTTCAAGGACGAGGAGTGGCAGTCGAACTTCGTCTTCGACTACATCAAGCAGAGCTACCTCATCGCCGCGCGCCACATCCACGACGTCGTCTCGGGCGTCGCGGGCATCCCGGACGAGTCGAAGAAGAAGGTGGACTTCTTCACCCGCCAGTACGTCGACGCGCTCAGCCCGTCGAACTTCGCGCACACCAACCCTCAGGTCGTGCGGGAAACGTTGAATTCGGGCGGCACCAACCTGGTGAAGGGCCTCAAGAACCTGCTCGCCGATCTCGACGAAGGCGACGGGCAGCTGCGCATCAAGATGACCGACTCGAAGGCCTTCAAGATCGGTCACAACGTCGCCACCACGCCGGGGAAGGTCGTGTTCCAGAACGACCTGATGCAGCTCATCCAGTACTTGCCCGCCACCGCCACCGTGTACCGGAAGCCGCTCCTGATCGTCCCGCCGTGGATCAACAAGTACTACATCCTCGATCTCCGCGAGAAGAACTCGTTCATCAAGTGGGCGGTCGGGCAGGGCCACACCGTGTTCGTCGTGTCGTGGGTGAACCCCGGCGCCCGCCTCGCCGCCAAGAACTTCGAGGATTACATGCTCGAGGGCACGCTCGCCGCGCTGGACGCGATCGAGCAGGCAACGGGCGAACGCAGCGTGAACGTGATCGGCTACTGCCTCGGCGGGACGCTCCTCGGCGCGACGCTCGGCTACATGGCGGCGAAGCGCGACCACCGCGTGAACAGCGCGACCTTCTTCGTGGCGCTGCTCGACTTCTCGATCCCCGGCGAGCTCGGCGTGTTCATCGACGAGCAGCAGGTGGAGAGCCTCGAGCGCCGCATGAACGAGCGCGGCTACCTCGAGGGCTCGGAGATGGCCGGGACGTTCAGCATGTTGCGCTCGAACGACCTCGTCTGGTCGTTCGTCATCAACAACTACCTGCTGGGCAAGGAGCCGTTCCCGTTCGACCTCCTGTACTGGAACTCCGACTCCACGCGCATGCCGGCGAAGATGCACAGCTACTACCTGCGCAACATGTACCTCCGGAATGCGCTCAAAGATCCGGGCGGCCTGACGCTGGGCGGCGTGCCGATCGACCTCGGCAAGGTGAAGACCCCGGCGTACTTCGTCTCGACCGTCGAGGACCACATCGCGCCGTGGAGGTCGACCTACCTCGGCGCGCGGCGCCTCGGCGGCCCGGTGCGATTCGTGCTCGGCGGCTCCGGCCACATCGCCGGCATCGTCAACCCGCCCGCGGCGAAGAAGTATTTCTATCTGACGAACGACGAGCTCCCGCCGAGTCCCGATGACTGGCAGAGCGCCGCAACGCGCCACGAAGGCTCGTGGTGGAACGACTGGCAAGCGTGGATGGACGCGCGCAACGCCGGCGAGCGGGTGCCGGCGCGCCAGCCGGGTGACGGCAAGCTCGCACCGATCGAGGATGCGCCCGGGTCGTACGTCACCGTGCGGCTCGACGCCGCGTGAGCTCCCGCCCCCTAGTCAAGGGGGTACGAGCGCAGTGCGCGGAGGGTTCAGGAACGCTCGCAAATCCCGCGATGCCCCCGGCATTCGCCGGGATTCCCGACCTCCTTCGCAGCGGGTGCGAGGGTGACGGCGCCGTTTGCGCTCTACACCAAGCTCGTCCTCATGGCGGTCCTCTGGGGCGGCCAGTTCATCGCCGGCCGCACGCTCGCGCCGCTGCTGCCCGACTTCACTGCCGGGATGATGCGGTTCCTCGCCGCGACTGTGGTGCTCGTCGGGCTCGTCATCCTCCGCGAAGGCGGGCTGCCGCGGCTCGACCGGCGGCAGCTCGGCGCGATGATCGCGCTCGGCTTCAGCGGCGTGTTCTTCTGGAACGCGTGCTTCTTCGCCGGCATGGAGCGCGTGCCGGCGGGCCGCGGCGCGCTGATCATGGCGCTCAACCCGATCGCCATCGCGATGGGGATGTGGCTCGTCTACGGCGAGCGCATGACGCGCTCGCGCTGGCTCGGCATCGCAGTGGCGCTCGCGGGCGCGGCGATCGTCATCTCGGACGGGCGCCTGCCGTCGCTCTTCGCCGGCGCGCTCGGCCACGGCGAGGCGTTCCTCTTCGGCTCGGTCCTCGGCTGGGCGGTCTACACGCTGATCGGCCGCCGCGTGCTCGGCCGCGTTTCGGCGCTCGCGACCACGACCTACGCCGCGATCTTCGGCACGGCGATGCTAGCGGTCGGCGCGCTCGTCGAGCAGCCGTGGGGCGAGATTGCGGCGTTGCCGGCGAAGGGCTGGGCGGCGATCGCTTACCTCGGCGTGCTCGGCACGGTCGTCGCCTTCCTCTGGTTCTACGAAGGCGTGCAGCGCATCGGGCCCTCGCGCACCGGGGTCTTCATCAACCTCGTGCCGGTGTTCGGGGTGGCGTTCGGTGCGTTGCTGCTCGGCGAGCCGATCCTCGCGAGCATGGTCATCGGCGGGCTGCTCGTCATCGCCGGCGTCACCGTCACCAATCGGGCGCCGCGCGGTTGACGCGAGTCGCCCCGAGCAGGCGGTCGAGCGCGAGCGTCGACGCCGTAGGCGATCAGCGCCGTCCACAGAACGTGCGAGGCGAAATGCGCGCCGCGCGCCACCTGCACCGCACCGGCGGCGAGCCCGATCAGCACCGCCGCTGCGAAGGCGAGCCACGCTGCCCGCGGTGCGGTCCGGCGCAGCGCGAAGAACACGCCGAAGAGCGCAAAGCCGCTGGACGCGTGGGCCGCCGGCAGGCAGCGGCCCGGCCCGGGGTTCGCTGGCAGCGTGCCGAATAACGGGAACCAGCCCGCCTGCCCGCCGTACGCGGCGAGGTCCCACGGACACGAATGCGCGCTCGCGTTGCGGAGGAGGAGCACCACACCGGCTGCCAACGCCATCCCCACCGCGGCCTGCGCCGCTTCCCGCCGCGTATGCCCGCATGCGCGGGAACGGCAGGACTGCGATCGCAAGCGTGGCGAGCCACGCCGCCAGCGCCGCGTATTTGATCCCGGTGTGCCCGAGCACCGCCAGCCAACAGCTGTCCCGGAGCGGAAAATCCCGGCGCGTCGGATCGAAGACCATGCGCGTGAGCCCATCGTCAAAGCCGGCGCGCTCGAAGACGAGCCAGCACGCGAGCGCCGCGGCGAGAAGCGCGGTTGCTTCGGACGCCGGAGACGACCTCAACGGCCGTCGTTCCCGGCCAGCCTCGGCGGGACCGCCGCGCGGTCGACCGGCGACACTTGTTCTTCGTCGAAATAGAGGCCGTTGCGGAACACATGCGAGGCGACCTGGTAGAAGGCGATCGCTTCCCGCGCGAGCGACCGATCGGAGGCCGGCACCGGTACCCGGCTCTCCCCGCTCAGCCGGAGTACCTCGACCTTGCGTTTGGGCTGCAGGAGCACGATCTCGTCGCCCTTCATGTAGCCCAGGGTCTGGAAGTTGGCGACGAAGGCGCGATCGGTGGCGGGCGGAGAATGGAGGACGTCGCGGCCGAGGAACTTCGTGTAGTAGGCGAAGTCGAGCACGCCGAGCAAGGTCGGGGCGATGTCGATCTGCGACATCAGCCGGTCCACCTGTCGCGGGGCGATATGCGCCGGCGCGTAGACAAACAGCGGGATCAGGTACTTGTCCACCGGGATCCGCGTCGTGCCGCGCGCGTTCGCGCCGTGATCGGCGGTGATCACGAACACGGTGTCGTCGAACCAGGGGCGCGTGCGGGCGCGCTCGATGAGCCGGCCGAGCGCGTAGTCGGTGTACTTCACCGCGCCTTCGCGGCCGCTCCCCGATGCGATGTCGATCCGGCCGGCCGGATACGTGTAGGGACGGTGGTTGCTGGTGGTCATGATGTGCGCGAACACCGGCCGGTCCGGATGCGCGGCCTTCTCGCGATCGAACTCATCGATGACGTGGTCGTAAAGGTGCTCGTCCGCCACGCCCCAGACGTTCTCGAAATCGATCCGGCTCGACGGGATGCTGCGGCGATCGACGACGCGATAGTCGTTGGCGTCGAAGAACGCGTTCATGTTGTCGAAGTAGCCGTAGCCGCCGTAGGCGAACAAGACCCCGTAGCCCTTGTCCTCGAAGACGCTGCCGAGCGAGAACAGAAACCCGTTTCCGGGGCGCCGGACGATCGACTGCCCCGGCGTCGGCGGCAGCGCGAGCGCGAGCCCCTCGAGGCCGCGCACAGTGCGGTTGCCGGTCGCGTAAACGCGCGAGAACCACAGACTTTCGCGGGCGAGCCGGTCGAGGTTGGGGGTGAGCCCGCGGGGATCACCGTACGCGCCGAGAAACTCGGCGCCGAGGCTCTCCACGCTGACGAGCACGACGTTCAGCCGCCGCTCCGTTCCCGGACCGGCAACGAAGCGCTCGATGCCCCCGCTCTCCGGCAAGATCCACTGCGCGGGCGAAAGTGCCTGCCGAACAGTCGCGAGCGCCTCGGGCAGCGGCAGCGTCGCGTAGTAGCGATCGTAGCTGAGCTCGTTGCGGCGATTGGCGGCGAAGAGCTCGAAGAGGCCGTTGCCGGCGAGCTCGTTCGCGACATCGTCAGCCGCGCGGTTCTTGAGGTCGGTGTCGACGAAGTACGTGAGGCCGCCGACCAGCGCGCCCTGCATCGCCATGACCGCGAGCGCTCGCTGCCAGCCCAGGGGCGCGGCCGCCGCGCGCCACAGCGAGCGTGCGGCGACGGCGGTCGCCAGCCCGGCGACGAGCGCGAGCGCGACGAGCAGCCAGCCGACCGGATAGGACTGCCAGATGTTGCCGAGGACCTCGTGCGTGTAGAGCAGGTAGTCGACGGCGATGAAGTTGAAGCGCGCGCCGAACTCCTCCCAGAACAGCCACTCCGCGACCGCGAGCAGCAGCGTCGCGAAGCAGGCGGCGCCGAACAAGACGACCGTCACCATGCGGTAGGCGCGTGTGCGCGCCACCCGGCCGGGCGCGAGCACGAGCCATAGGACGAGCGGCGTGACCGCGTACGCGGCCGCGACCAGGTCGAACAGCGAGCCCGTACGCGAAGCTCTGCGCGAGCTCCCCGAACGCCAGGCCGGCGACCTCGGGCCGCAGAACGAGCGCGGCCCGCGTGAGCGTGGACACTGCCACGAACACCGCCCCCCCGGCGATGGCGGGGAGCAGCCGGGCCATGGGTCGCGGCGGCTTCATCGAGCGCGAGATGTTAACCGACCGAACCTGTCGTTCAGCTGAACCGCGCGCAAGGCCCCAACCCGCGGCGGTATGATCGGTCCCCTGGTGTGGAGGAGAGGGTAGACCGCGATGGCGCGTGACGCTTTGGCGATCGGCGGGGGCGCGGGGTTCTCGGGCGACCGAACCGATGCCGCGGGGCCGGTCGTCGACGACGCTCGTCGCGCGCGGCGGTCCCGGCCGCGCTGATCTTCGAGACACTCGCCGAGCGGACGCTCGCGCTCGCGCAGCTCGCGCGACGGCAGGATCCCGACGCGGGCTACGAGCCTGCCGCTCGAGCGCTTCGTCGGGCCCGATGCTGAAGACGCTGCGTCGAGCATCGCATCCCGATCGTCGGTAATTTCGGCGCCGCGAATCCGCGCGCCGCGGCGCGGCGGCTGCAGGTGCTCGCGCGCGAGCAGGGCCTGCGGGGCCTGCGCGTCGGCGTCGTCGAAGGCGACGATCTCGTCGGACGAGCGCGGACGGGCGTTGTTGCGCGAGCATCTTCCGGCCGCCGACGCCAGCCGCGACGTCGTGAGCGCGAACGTGTACCAGGGCGCGAAGGCGATCGCCGACGCGCTGCAGCGCCGGCGCGCAGGTGGTCGTCACCGGCCGAGTCGCCGATCCCTCGCTCGCGGTCGGTCCGGCGATGGCGCACTACGGCTGGGCCGAGGACGACTGGGACACGCTCGGCCGCGCCACGATGGCCGGCCACCTGCTCGAGTGCGGCGCGCAGGTCACCGGCGGCTACTTCGCCGACCCGGGATTCAAGGACGTTCCCGACCTGCACGATGCGGGCTTCCCGATCGCGGAGGTCGCCGCCGACGGCTCGTTCACCATCACCAAGGCCGCATCGCACCGGCGGTCTGGTCGACGCGCGCACGGTCAAGGAGCAGCTGCTCTACGAGGTCCACGATCCGGCCGCTTACCTCACGCCCGACGTCGTCGCCGACATCTCGGACGCCGAGGTGCACGAGATCGGCCGGGACCACGTCGCGGTGACCGGCGTTCGCGGCCATCCGCGACCGGCGACGCTCAAAGTGAATGCGTGCTTCGACGGCGGCTGGCTCGGCGAGGCGGAGATCTCGTACGCCGGGCCGAACGCGGAAGGCGCGGGCGCGGCTCGCGGCGGAGGTGGTCCGCCGGCGGCATCGGCGACGCAGCTCGAGTTGCGCTTCGACCTGATCGGCGTGCTGAGCGTCTTCGCCGACGACGGCGGGCTCGCGCTCGCGGCCCGTGCGCCAGGCGATGCGCGCGATGTGCGCCTGCGGGTCGCCGCGAACGCACACCGAGCGCGCGCAGGTGGAGCGGCTGCTCGCGGAAGTCACGGCGCTCTACTGCTGCGGGCCGGCCGGCGGGGGCGGCGTGCGCACGAGCCTGCGCTCACGGCTCTCGACCGTGTCGTGCCTCGTCCCGCGCGAGCGGGTGCCGGCGCACTTCGAGATCCTCGAATGAGCATGGTCCGGGTTCCGCTCCACGATCTCGCCCACGGCCGCACCGGCGACAAGGGCGATCGCTCGAACATCAGCGTCATCGCCTACCGCCCGGAAGTGTTCCCGTTCATCGCCGAGCAGCTCACCGAGGCGCGGGTCGCAGAGGCGTTCCGCCACCGGCGCCCGACCGCGGTCAAGCGCTACGTGCTGCCCAAGCTGCACGCCATGAACTTCGTGCTCGACGGCGTGCTCGACGGCGGCGTGAACGACTCGCTCAACCTTGACACCCACGGCAAGAGCCTCGTGTTTCGCGTCCTCGAGATCGAGATCGAGGTGCCGTCGGAGCTGGCCCCGAAATGATGTTTACCAGGAGGAGTTCGATGTTCCGCCGTCTCGTCGCCGCCTGCCTCGGCGTGGTCGCAGTGGCCTCCCACGCGCAGACCTATCCCGACAAGCCGATCCACTTCATCGTGCCGTTCGCCGCCGGCAGCGCCACCGATCAGCTCGCGCGCGCGATCGGCGGCGGCGTCACCGAGCAGACGAAGCAGCCGGTCGTGGTCGAGAACAAGCCGGGCGCGAACGGTTTCATCGCCGCCGAGTTCGTGAAGAAGGCGGCGCCCGACGGGTACACCGTCCTCATCTCCACCAACACCACGCACGCCGCCAACGAGCACCTCTTCAAGAAGCTGCCCTACGACCCGGTCAAGGACTTCACGCCGGTCACGGCGCTCGGGCGCGGCGGGCAGGTCCTGGTCGTCGGCCCGAAGTTCCCGGCCAAGAGCGTCCAGGAGTTGATCGACATTGCAAAGAAGCAGCCGGGCAAGGTGACCTTCGGCAGCGGCAGCTCGTCGAGCCGCGTCGCCGGCGAGCTGTTCCAGCAGATGGCCGGGGTGCAGCTCCTGCACGTCCCCTACAAGAGCAACCCGCTCGCGATCAACGATCTCCTCGGCGGGCAGATCGACATGATGATCACCGATACCGCGACCGGGCTGCCGCAGGTGAAAGCCGGGAAGCTGCGCGCGCTCGGGATGTCGAGCCGCAAGCGCTCGCCGCTCGCGCCCGAAGTGCCGACGATCGACGAGGCCGGCGTCAAGGGCTACGAGATGACGTTCTGGTTCGCGGCCTATCTCCCCGCGGGCGCGCCGGCGCCGATCGTCAAGCGGCTGCAGGAGCTGCTCGTGGGCGCGACGAAGAGCCCCGCGGCGCAGAACTTCTACGCCACCACCGGCATCGATGCGTTCACCACCGCGCCGGACGAGCTGGCGAAGTTCCAGGCCGCCGAGTCGCAGAAATGGGGCCGCGTCATCAAGGCCGCGGCGATCGAGCCCGAGTGAGCGCGAGCGCGAGCATAACCGCGCCGATTAACGTCCGAGCGAAATTGCCGGCGAACGCCGGCGATGACGGTTAAAGCGCGCCTCCCACCTCGATCTCGCGCCGGAACCGCGGCAGGTACTCGAGCCCGGCGATCGCCCGCGAGCCGTACCACGACGTCATCTCGCCGTCGATCAGCGCCACCCGCTTGCCGGTCAATGCCGGCAGCGCCGCAAGCTCCGCGACGTGCCGCGCGCGGAACATGTACGGCTCGCTGGAGGCGAGCACGACTTCGGCGGCCGCGACCGCCGGCGCGTCGAGCGAGATCTCCGGATAGCGGGCGGCGGAGTGCTCGGGCACCGTCTCCCAACCCACGACGGCAAGCGTGCGAGCGATGTAAGTGTCGCGCGCGACGGTCATCCACGGGTCGCGCCAGATGAGGTAGAGCACGCGCCGCGTCACGAACGCCGCAGCCGCGCGCTCGGCGGCGGCGTAGGCGGTCTCGAAGCGCGAGCAGAGCGCCTCCGCCTCGCGCTCACGGCCGAAGATGCCGCCGAGGAGGCGATAGAGAGCGAGATTGTCGCGCGGGCCGAGCGGATGCGTCACGATCACGTTGGGGACGAAGCGCCGGATTGCCTCGGCCGTGTCCTTGCGGTTCTCGTCGATGTTGACGATGACGTGCGTGGGTCGAAGTACCCGCACGGCGTCCAGGTCGACGTCCTTCGTCCCGCCCACCTTGGGAATGCCTTTCAGTGTCGCGCGCGGGTGGATGCAGAAACCGGTCCGGCCGACGAGATTCCCGGCGAGGCCGAGGCCGCAGACGAGCTCGGTGACGCTGGGGACGAGCGAGACGATCCGGGCGCCGCTGCCGGCGCTCGCGTGCGCGGTGCCCAGAGAGTCGACGAGAACGGTCAGAGCGGCAGGTTCCGGGGCTTGCGCCCGGCGCGCGCGGCGAGCGCGTCGTACAGCGCATTCGGCAGGAGCCGCATCGCGTGCCCGACGAGCGACATCTGCCACGGCACCACGACGAACGAGCGTCGCGCCTCGATCGCGCGCGCGATCCGCCGCGCTGCGTCGTCGGCGCCGAGCAGGAACGGCATCCGGTAGCGGTTGACGCGCGTCATCGGCGTGTCGATGTAGCCGGGACACACCGTCACGACGGCGACGCCCGAGCCCGCGAGCTCCACGCGCAGGCTCTCGAGCCAGTTGATCGCCGCCGCCTTCGACGCCGAGTAAGCGCCGGCGCCCGGCAGCCCGCGGAAGCCCGCGACGCTGGCGATCCCGGCGAGGATGCCGCTCCCCCGCTCGCGCATGGGTGCGACGAACGGGGCGAGCGTCGCGGCGAGCCCGAGCACGTTGGTGCGGAGCACCCGCTCGACGGCTGGCAGGTCCTCGGTCGCTTCACCGAGCGTACCGACCGAGATGCCCGCGTTCGCGATCACGATATCCGGGACGCCGTGCCGGGCTACGAAATCGTCGGCCGCGGCGCGCATCGCCGCGAAGTCCGCGACGTCGGCAGAGTAGAGGGCGAAAGTCGCCGGCAGCTTGGCGCCCAGGGCGTCGAGCGCCGCCTGGTGGCGGGCGACCAGGCCGAGCGACGCGCCCTCGGCGGCGTAGTGCGCCGCCAGCGCGGCGCCCACGCCGCTCGATGCGCCGGTGATGAAGATGCGGCGGGGCACCGGCTGGTCCCGCCCCTCGCTGTCCCCGCGGGCGGGACTCGGGGACGGCTATTTCTTGGCCGGGGCGGCGGCGGGGGCGCCGTCCGCCGCCAGCTGCTTGCGCGAATCGGCGATCACCGAGTCGGTGATGGCGAGCATGCGCTCTTCGGTGCCGCCCGCGCCGGCACCGACGACGTACCGCCCATTCACCATCAGCGCCGGCACGCCATCGATCTTCGACCCCATGACCACGCTGTGCGCGCGCTTGAGACGGCTCTCGACCGCGAACGACTTGAGCGTCGCGCTGAACTTGGCGACGTCGACGCCCTGGCGCTGCAGCCAGTCCGTGAGCTGGCGCTCGTCCGTTATCCGCAGGCGGTCCTTGTGGATCGCGTCCATGAGCGGCCGGTGGAGCTTGTCGATGAGACCCATCGCCTCGAGCGCGTAGTACACCCGCGCGGACAGGTTCCAGCGGTCGTTGAACGTGGCCGGCACCCGCTTGAACTCGACGTCCTTCGGCAGCTTCTTGACCCAGGCCTCCAGGTAGGGCTCGAGCGCGAAGCAGTGCGGGCACTCGTACCAGAAGAACTCCACCACCTCGATCCGGCCCTTGGTGTCGGTCGGGAGCGGCGGGTTGATCTCGGTGACGCCCGGCATTTGCTGGGCCGCCGCCGGGGCGAAGGGCAGGGCTGCCGCCGCGAGGAGGAGGGTGGCGAGGAGGCGTCGGATCATGTTGAGCTTTCGGTTAATTCTTGATTCTGACCAGCGAAGCGTCGACGCCATTCTGCGCGAGCGTCGAGCGAACGCGATTTATTTCGTCCAGCTCGGTAAACGGACCGAGCCGCACGCGATACCAGGTGCCCTTGTCGGGCAGGGTCGCCGGCTCGACGCTCGCCATCAAACCGGTTAACGCGAGACGCGCCTTCAGGTTGTCCGCGTCGGCCGGGTTCTGGAATGCACCTGCCTGGACGAAGTACACGTCTTTCGAGGCCCCCGACTTGTCGGGCACCTTGGCCGCCGCCCGCAGCTCCTTCTCCGTGACCGGGACTTCCTGGCCGGGGAGGATGCGGTAGAAGTCGAACCGCGGCTTCGCCGCCTCGCCGCTCTTCGATTCGGCCGAGCGCACCGTCTCGGCGAGCTGGCGGTCGGCCTGCGGCGGGGAGCTGCGCGCCTTGTCGGCGCGGGTGACGAACGGCACCGGCGCATTCGTCATGTAGAGCGCGACGCCGGCCGCGATCGCCAGTCCGAGGGCGAGGCCGATGAAGACCCCGATCAGCGTGCCGCCCGAGGTGCGCCGCTTGGTGTCCCGCGCGCGCGGCTTGTAGTCCCTCACGCCGGAGAGTCCTCCCGCGCGCGTTCCGTGTCCGATCCGTCGTCGATGGCCTCGATCACATTCTCTCCGGCGCGCTTACGCCCAGCACCCCGAGTCCGTTCGCGATCACCTGCCGCACCGCCCGCGACAGCGCGAGCCGCGCGCGGCGCTCGCTCGCCTCGGGGACGAGCACGCGGACCGAATTATAGTAACTGTGGAACTCGCCGGCCAATTCGCGCAAATAGAACGCCAGCTGGTGCGGCGCGAGATCGTCCGCCGCGGCCGCCAGCACGTCCGGGAAGTCCGCGAGCCGCGCGGCGAGCGCCAGCTCGCGCGGATCGTCGAGCGCCGCGAGCTCCGGGCCCGCGGGCGCGCCGGCGTCGGCCTCGTCGGGGTACGCGCTCCGCCACTGCTCGAACATTCGGCACACGCGCGCGTGCGCGTACTGGACGTAGTAGACCGGGTTCTCCTCCGACTGCGATTGCGCCAGGTCGACGTCGAAGACGAACTCCGTGTCGGCCTTGCGCGAGACGAGAAAGAACCGCACCGCGTCCCGCCCGACCTCGTCGATCAGGTCGCGCAGGGTGACGTAGGTGCCGGCGCGCTTGGAGATCTTCACCTCCTCGCCGCCCTTCATCACCGTGACCATTTTGTGCAGGACGTACTCGGGGTAGCCGGCCGGGATCCCCAGGTCCGCCGCTTGCAGACCGACGCGCACGCGGGTCACGGTGCTGTGATGGTCCATTCCCTGCACGTTGATCACCTTCTCGAAGCCGCGCTCCCACTTCGTGATGTGATAAGCGACGTCGGGGACGAAGTAGGTGTAGCCACCATCGGACTTCCGCATCACGCGGTCTTTATCGTCGCCGAAGTCGGTGGTGCGGAGCCACAGCGCGCCGTCGCGCTCGTAGGTCCGACCCGAATCGGTGAGCCGCTTGACCGCACGCTCCACGCGCCCGTCGGTGTAGAGCGAGCTTTCGAGATAGTAGTTGTCGAACTTCACGCCGAACGCGCGCAGATCCTCGTCCTGCTCGCGGCGTAGCGCCGCGACGGCGAACTTGCGGATCCGGTCGAGGTCGCCGAGGTCGTGGCCGACCTCATCGAGGTAGCGTTGCGCGATTTCCCGGATGTACTCGCCGCGGTAGCCGTCCTCGGGGAAGGTGTGGGGCTCGCCGGCGAGCTCCTGCGCGCGGGCGCGCACCGAGAGGGCGAGATTCTCGATCTGCTGCCCGGCGTCGTTGTAGTAGAACTCGCGCGTGACGCGCGCGCCCTGCGATTCGAGCAGGCTCGCGATCGCGTCGCCGAGCGCGGCCTGGCGGCCGTGGCCGACGTGCAGCGGCCCGGTCGGATTCGCCGAGACGAACTCGACCATCACGCGCCGGCCGGCACCGCGGGCGGACCGGCCGTAGGCATCGCCTGCCTCCAGGATCGTCCGCACGATGCCCTGCTTCGCCGCCGGCTTGAGGCGGAAGTTGATGAACCCCGGGCCGGCGATCTCGGGCCGATCGATCCACTCGGAGTCGGGTAGCGCCGCGACCAGAGCTTCGGCGAGCTGGCGCGGCGGGCGCTTGAGCGCGCGCGCGAGTTGCATCGCCGCATTGGTCGCGTAGTCGCCGTGGGCGGGATCGCGCGGACGCTCGAGCACGATCGCGCCCGGCGGCTCATTCGGCGCGACGGCGGCGAGGGCGCGAGTGACGAGATCGGTGAGGTGAGCGCGAACTGCGGCGGACATTGCCCGAGGCCGGGGCGAAGCGGCCGCGGATTGTACCCTTGGAAGAGGGGTGGTGCCCCCGGTGAAGGGGCGTATGCGCTGAAAACGAAGCTGGGGGTTTGTCAACGCCCCTGACTGCTCGGCTCGCCGGCGCTCGCCGCCCCCCTTGACAGGGGGCGGTGGCGGTAGGAAGTAGGGAGAGGACTAGTGGCTCGCGGCCTGGATCGCGGGCTTTGTCGCGGCGACGGACCGACGCGGGCTTCCCGCTGGCGATCGTGCCGACATCGCCGGTCAGCTCGCCGCCGTCCTCGATGACGATCTTGCCGTAATGGATCTTCCCCGCGACCCGGCCGCTCGGGATGGATGATCAGCGCCTTGCGGGCGGTCATCTCGCCGTCGAAGCGGCCGCGAATCTCGGCGATGTCGACGCCGACGGTGCCGTGGAACGAGCCGCCTTCCGCGATCTGGATCACGCGCGCATCCATCGATGCCTCGACTCTGCCCTCGACCACGAGCGTGTCGCAGTCGGTGATCTCGGCGCCCTTCAGCTTGATGTCCGGCCCGACGATGAGCCGGCTACCCTTCGGTTCCTCGACCTTCGGCTTCGGCACCTCCACCGCTTCCTGACGCGGCGGCTCGACGCGCTGCGGCTCGGGCGCCGGCGCGGGCGCGGACGGCTCGAGCCCGCGCGGGTCGCGGCGATAACGTTCGTTCTGTCCAAACAACCCCTGCTTATTGAGCATGATCCCTCCTTATCTAGGTCCGAAGACTGCATCGAGCAAGGCACGTGCCACGCGCTCTCACGGGGGGACGTATACACCATTTGTCACCGGAGGGCGACAGTAGCCGTTCCCCGTTTGCCAACCCGCTGTTTCGGGGGCAAACTCGGTGTCGCCCGCTCACGACAGCCAAGCGCTATTTCGGTCCGGTCCATGCTTCCCTCGAACGTCACCGTGCGCCTTGCCACGCTCGCCGACGCCGCCGAGATCGCGGACCTGTCGCGGGCGCTGATCGAGACCGGTCTGGGCTGGAGCTGGACGCGCGCGCGGGTCGCGCGGAACATCACCTCGCCCGCCACCACGACCATCGCGGCGTGCGACGCCGAGCGCCTGATCGCGTTCGCGATCATGTATTTCGGCGACGAGCACGGACATCTCAACCTGCTCGCGGTGCGTCCGGCGTATCAGCGCTCGGGGGTGGGGCGTCACCTCGTCGAGTGGCTGGAAGCGTCCGCGCTGGCGGCGGGGATCTGCGCGATTCGTCTCGAGCTGCGTGCCTCCAACCGGGCCGGGCGCCGCTTCTACGAGCGCCTGGGGTTTACCGAGGTCGGCCGCGTGCCGGAGTATTACAGCGGGGTCGAGACGGCGGTGCGGATGGCGCGCGACATCCGGCGTGCCGCGACTGCGCAGGTGCCGGACTGGCGGCGTCTGCTGCGCGGTTGAGCCGCCGACGCCGGCTCACGGTGCGCGCCGGCGCCGCAGCCGGATCGCACCCCTTATTTCGCCGCGCGGGTCGAGAACGCGGCCGCGCCGCGTGATCTCGATCGCGCCGGCCCGCACGAGCGCCAGCGCCGATGCCCGCACCTCCGGCATCAGCGCGCGCCAGCCCGAAGGGCACGACGCGCGCGCGACCTCGGACGGGCAGATCGAAGCGTCCGGCGAGCGCGCATCGAGCAAGCTCAGGATGCGCTGCTCGAAGGCATCTTCGACCATCGCGCCGAGGTTAGCGGACGCCTGAGCGTCGCGCACTCCCAGCGAGCGAGCCGCCGGCGCGAGCGCCGTTTCGCCTGAGCTCGGGAGCGCGAGGGAAGGTCGCCCCCTCGAATCGTGAACACTCTAGAATCCGGCCGTCAATCCAAGGGAGGCTCGATGGGCAAAGGCGACAGGCGCACCACGCGCGGCAAGCTCTTCGCCGGGTCACACGGCAAGACGCGATCGAAGAAGAGCAACAAATCCGCGGAGACGACGAAAAAGAACAAGAAGAAGCGGCGCTGAAGGAGCGGTGCGATGTCGATCGCTGAGCGGTTGCGGGCGCTCGCCCTCGTGCTGCCCGCACCGACGACACCGCCGCCCGGCGCCAAGCTGCCGTTTGCGTGGGTGCGCGTGATCGGCGATCGCGCGCTGGTTTCGGGACACGGCCCCACCAATCCCGACGGCACGCTCGCGCTGCCCCTCGGCAAGGTCGGCGCGGAGGTCACGCTCGACCAGGGCTACGCGGCGGCCCGCCTCACCGCGCTCGCGATGCTCGCCAGCCTGCAGCGCGAGCTCGGCGATCTGGAGCGCGTGGAGCGTTGGGTGCGCGCGTTCGGAATGGTCAATGCGGCCCCCGGCTTCGATCGCTACCCCGCGGTCATCAACGGGTTCTCCGATCTGATCCTCGAGCTATGGGGGCCGGAACGCGGCCAGCACGCGCGGAGCGCAGTCGGGATGGCCGGCCTGCCGTTCGGAATTCCGGTGGAGATCGAGGCCGAGGTGACGCTGCGTTAGCCTTCCTTGCCCCAGCGCTGCCGCAGGGCCACGCACTCCGCCTGCCGCACACCGGTCGCGAGCGCTGGGCCGCCGCCCATCAGCGCGGCGAACGTTTCCATGCTGTAGGTGCCGAGATCGGTGCGAGCGAGATCGGCGTGCCGCGCGCCGAGCACCACCCGTCCGACGCCCGCGATCTTCACCGCCCAGGCGCACATCGGGCAGCACTCCATCGTGCTGTAGAGGACCGTGCCGGAAAGGTCGACGGTGCCGAGGTTCCGGAACGCCGCGCGCAGCGCCTCCATCTCCGCGTGGCAGGAAAGGTCGTTCCGGGTGTTCTGACGGTTCTGGCCGGTGGCCACGGCGGCACCGTCCTTCACCAGCACCGCCGCCACCGGCCAGTCGCCGCGGCGGTATGCTTCGTCCGCTTCCTTCAACGCGCGATCCATCCACTGCTCGTCGGTCATCGATCCCTCCATTCGCGATGAGCCGAGCTTACGATCTTCTGCTGCGCGGCGCCACGCTCGTCACCGGCGCCGCGGTCGTACGCGACGGCTGGCTCGCGGTGCAGGGCGACCGGATCGCGGCGCTCGGCGGCGCCGCCGACCCGATGCCGCCGGCCGCGAAAACGCTCGAGCTCGCCGGGCACGTCGTCACACCCGGCCTGATCAACGTGCACACCCACAGCGCGCTCACGATGGTGCGCGGCGTCGCGGCCGATCTCGGGTTCGCACCCTCGTACACCAAAGGCATCCCGAATGCGCTCGATCTCGCGCCCGAAGAAGCCGCGGTGCTGGCACGGCTCGGCGCGGTCGAGGCGCTGTGCTTCGGCTCGACGCTGATCGGCGAGCACTTCGTGCATCTCGATGCCTGCCTGCCCGAGCTCGCGAAACTGGGCCTGCGCGTGCACGCGAGCCTGCGGCTGCACGACGTCGACTTCCGCGCGGTCGCGGCGGGCGACTGGCGTTTCGACGCCGCGATCGGGGATGATCTCCTCGCCCGAAACGTCGCTGCGCACGACACCTGGGACGGCAAGGAGAACGGCCGCATCGCCGTGCAGTTCGCCGCACACGCTGCAGACACCTGCTCCGAGCCGTATCTCGCGCGGATCGCCGCCGAGGCGCACCGACGCGAGGCCGTCGTCAACACCCATCTCGGGCAGAGCAACGTCGAGGTCGAGCGCGTCGCCGCCCGCACCGGCAAGACGCCGGCGCAAGTCTTCGCGCACGCCGGGTTGCTGAACGAACGTCTGCTCTGTGGACATTGCATCTACGTCGACGCCCACGAGATCGCACGGCTGGCCGCTGCCGGCGCCCACGTCGTGCACATTCCCAAGTGCAATGCAGCGTCGGGACGGCTGGCCCCGACGCCGGCGCTCGCGCGCGCGGGCCTGAACCTCGCACTCGCGACCGACACGCAGCACGGCGACATGGTCGAGCTGATGCGCTGGGCGCTCGCCACCGCAAGAGTTCAGATCGGCGCGGTGAACGACGACTGGCAGCCGGAGCACGTCTTCGCGATGGCCACGATCAACGGCGCCCGCGCGCTCGGGCTCGACGCCGACCTCGGAACGCTAGCGCCGGGGAAGAAGGCCGATCTGGTCGTGTTCGACTTTCGCCGCCCGCACCTCGTCCCGGCGACCGACCCGGTGGGAAACCTGGTGCACGTCGCGCAGGGGCGCGACGTCGTCAAGGTGTTCGTCGACGGCCGCTGCGTCGTCGACGATGGCCGTCCGACGCTCGTCGATCTCGACGAGGTGCTTGGCGACGCACGGCGCGTGCTCGACCGGCTGTGGAGGAGGGCCGCATGACGAAACGGATCGTGCTGCGTGGCGGTCTTGCGCTGCTCGGCGAGGCGTTCGCGTTCGACCGGAAGCCGATCGATGTCGCGGTCGAGGGCCCGCGCATCGCCGCGATCGCCCCCGCGGGGAGCCTCGCAGGCGACGAGATCATCGATCTCGCGAACCGGCTGCTCGTTCCCGGCCTCATCAACGGGCACTTCCACTCGCACGAGCATTTCCAGCGCGGCCGCGTCGAGAACCTGCCGCTCGAGCTGTGGATGCACTACGTCCGCACGCCCGTCCCGGTGACGCTCAACCCCCGGCAGACCTACCTCCGCACCCTGATCGGCGCGATCGAGGCGCTCCGCACCGGCGCGACGACGGTCGTCGATGATCTCGCGCTCGGCGGATCGATCAACCGGGCGAACCTCGACGCGGTCTTCCAGGCCTACGACGACTCGGGCCTGCGCGCGCTGGTCGGGTTCGCGATGATGAACCGCCCGGTGGTGGACAGCTTCCCGTTCGCGGAAGAGGAGTTCCCGCCGGAGCTGCTCGCGAGCCTGCGCGCGCTGCGGCCGCCGCCCGAGAGCGAGCTGCTCGGGCTCGTGCGCGAGCTCGCTCTCGCACGCCATCCGCGATCGAGCCGCGCGAGCGTCCTCGTTTCCGCCTCGGCGCCGCAGCGGTGCACGAAGGAGTTCCTCCTCGCCTGCCGGCGGCTCGCCGACGAGCTCGAGCTGCCGGTCGTGACGCACGTCCAGGAGACGCGGCTGCAGGTCGTCACCGGGCAGCTCTTCTACGGCAAACCCCAGGTCGAGCACCTGCACGACATCGGCTTCCTCACGCCTACGACGAGCCTCATCCACGCGGTCTGGCTGAATCCGCGCGAGATCGCGGCGCTCGCGGCCTCCGGCGCCACCGCCCAGCACAACCCGTGGTCGAACCTGATGCTCGGCTCCGGCTACCAGCCGGTGCGGCCGCTGCTGGAGGCGGGCGTGAACGTGAGCCTCGGCTCGGACGGCTCGTGCTCGACGACGACCGCGAGCATGCTGAACGTGCTCGGCTCCGCCGCGGCGCTGTCGAAGATCCGCGGCGACGACTACACGCGCTGGCTCTCGGCGAAGGAGGCGCTGCACGCCGGCACCGTTGCCGGGGCGAAGGCGCTCGGCTTTGCCGGCGAGCTCGGCGTCCTCGCGCCCGGCGCGCTCGCCGACCTCGTCGCCTACCGGCTCGACACGGTCTCGTTCGCGCCGCTGAACGACCCGGTTCAGCAGCTCGTGTACGCGGAGCGCGGCGCCGGCGTCGATCTCGTCATGGTCGACGGCCGCATCGCGCTGCGCGACGGGCGCCTCACCGGCATCGACGAGCGGGCGATCCTGGGCGAGATCGCGAACGAGTTCGAGCGGCTCGGCGCCGAGTACGCGCGCGCCGAAGCGTCCGTCGGCCCGATGCGCGCCGTCATGGAGCGCATCTATCGCCGCGCGCTGAAAGTTTCGATTGCGCCGGACACCTATCCGGCGCGCTTACCCTGAAAGGAACGACCATGAAACGGCGTGATCTGCTGAAGCTTTCCGTCGCCGGCGCCGCCGGCATGCTGCTTCCCCGCATCACCGGCGCGCAAGGCGTCACGCTGGCCCAGATCAAGGCGAGCGGCGAGCTGCGCATCGGCTGCGAGGCGGCCTACGTACCGTTCACGTACCGTCAGGAAGGCAAGATCGTCGGCTACGACGTGGAGCTCGCCGATATCTTCTGCAAGACGCTCGGCGTGAAGCCGAACTTCATCGACACCGCGTGGGCGGGCGTGATCCCGTCGCTTTACGCGAAGAAGTTCGAAATCATCATGAGCTCGATGAGCTACACCAAGGAGCGGCTCGAGAGAGTGGCGTTCACCGTGCCGTACGCCGAGGCGTCGCAGGCGATGCTGATCCGCGCCGGCGATACCGGGGCAATCAAAGGCGTTCCCGACCTCAACGGACGGATCATCGCGGTCAAGCTCGGCTCACCCGGCCAGATTCTCCAGGAGCGGATCGCGACCGGTCTCAAGGCCGCGGGCGGCGCCGGGTTCAAGGAGGTGCGCGTGTTCGACGATCACCCGTCGGCCTACGTCGCGCTGGCACAGAACAGAGTCGATGCGGTGCTGAACACCGTCCCGACGCTCGCGATGGTGCTGAAGGACGCTCCCGGCAAGTACGCGATGGTCAGGGGCGTCGGCGCCGACAACTGGGCCGGTATCGCGGTGCGCAAGGAGGATCCCGAGCTGGTCGCGTTCCTCAATGGCGAGCTCGAGCGGCTGAAGAAGGACGGCACCCTCTACAAGCTGCAGGAGAAATGGTTCGGCTTCCGCATGACGCTCGCGGACAAGATCCCGACGTTCTCCTGACGCCGTCCGTGGCGTTCGACTGGGGGTTGGTGGAGAAATCGATCCCGCTCCTCGGGGCGGGATTGCTCACGACGATCAGGATCTGCCTGCTTGCGATGCTGGTCGGGCTCGTGCTCGGCGGGCTGCTCGGGCTCGCGTCGCTGTCGCGGTTCGCGCCGCTCCGCTGGGCGGTCACGGCGTACGTGGACTTCATCCGCGGCACGCCGCTCTTGATCCAGATCTTCCTGGTGTACTTCGCGCTGCCGGTGGTCGGGGTCAACCTCCCCGAGTTCTGGGCCGGCGTGATCGCGCTCGGGCTGAACGCCGCGGGGTTCATCGCCGAGATCGTGCGCGCCGGCGTCGGGTCGATCGAGAAGGGCCAGGCCGAGGCGGCGCGCTCGATCGGCATGCGCCACGGGCAGATCCTGTTCCACGTGCTGCTGCCGCAATCGCTCCGGGCGGTGGTGCCGCCGACGACCAACGAGCTGATCACCCTCGTCAAGGGCTCGGCGCTGCTTTCGGTGATCTCCGTGTACGAGCTGACGCGCGCCGGGCAGGCGATCATCTCGGTGCACTTCGCGCCGTTCGAGATCTATCTGATGATCGCGCTCTACTACTACGCCACCATCTCTTTCCTAGCCTGGCTGTCACGGTGGATCGAGCGGCGCCTGCCGGTCTGGTGATGCCGCCGGTTATCGCGAGCGAGGGGCTCTGCAAGGCCTACGGCGGTCGGGTCGTGCTCGATCGCGTGTCGCTGGCGGTGGAAGAGGGCGAGACGGTAGTGGTGATCGGGCCCTCGGGCTCGGGCAAGACGACGCTGCTCCGCTGCCTCAACCGGCTCGAGACACCTGATTCGGGCATCGTGCGCCTGCGTGGCGAGCCGGTAGGCCAGGATGTCGCGGGTCGACCGCTGCCGGAGCGCGATCTGGCGCGCCAGCGCAGCCGCATCGGGTTCGTCTTCCAGCGCTTCAACCTGTTCGCGCACCTCAGCGCGCTCGACAACGTCGCGATCGGCCCGCGCCGCGTGCTCGGGCTTGGAGTCGAGCAGGCGCGCGAGCGGGCGCGCGAGGAGCTCGCTCGCGTCCATCTCCAGGAGCACACGGCAAAGCGGCCGAACCAGCTCTCGGGCGGCCAGCAGCAGAGAGTCGCGATCGCGCGGGCGCTCGCCATGCACCCGGAGCTGATCCTGTTCGACGAGCCGACCTCGGCGCTAGACCCGGAGCTCGTGACCGAGGTCGTGGACGTCATGCAAGAGCTCGCCGACTCGGGCCTCACCCTGCTCGCGGTGACGCACGAGATGCGGTTCGCGCGCGCGGCGGCCGACCGGGTCGTCCTGATGGATGCCGGCGCCGTCGTGGAGGTGGGCACGCCGGAGGCGGTGTTCGGCGCGCCGCGCGAGGAACGGACGCGCAAGTTCCTGGCTCACCTGCACGAATGACCCGCTTCGACACGCTGATCCTTGGCGCCACCGCGCTCACCTGCGACGCGGCCGATCGAGTCATCGAGGACGCGGCGATCGGCATCACCGGCGGCCGGATCGCCTACATCGGCCCGCGGATCGATGCTCAGGCCGATCGCTTGCTCCGCCTCGCCGGCCGGGTCGTCACACCCGGGTTCGTGAACGTCCACACCCACGCCGTTCTCACCATGGTGCGCGGCGTCGCGGAGGACCTCGGCTTCGCCCCGGCCTACACGCCGGGCATCCCGCACGGCCACGACGTCACCCCCGACGAGGCGTACGCGCTCGCGCGGCTGGGGGCGGCCGAAGCGCTCCTCTTCGGCTCGACGCTCGTCAACGATACCTACGTGCACGCGGACATCACGATGGATGCCATGTCGGCGCTCGGCCTGCGGGTCTGGAATTGCGGGCGGGTTCACGACGCGGATTTCTCGCTCATCGGGGACGGCCGCTGGGAGCACCGGACCGAGATCGGGGAGCGCACGCTCGGCGAGGCGCTCGCGCTGGCGGAGAAGTGGCACGGCGCGCGCGACGGCCGCTGCGGCGTGCAACTCGCGGCGCACGCGCCCGACACCTGCTCCGACGCTTTCCTGGTCGAGATCCGCAAGGCCGCCGAAGGCGGGGGCCTGCGCGTCAACACCCATCTCGCGCAGTCGAAGACCGAGGTGCGGCAGGTGCTCGCCCGGTCCGGCCGCACGCCGGCCCAGCTGCTCGACGAGGTCGGGTTGCTGAACGAGCGCCTGATCGCCGCGCATTGCATCCACATGGACGACGCCGATATCGCACGCTGCGGCCGCGCCAAGCTCAATGTCGCGCACGTGCCCAAGGGCAACGCGACCGGTGCGACGATCGCGCCGACGGCGAAGCTGCGCTCGGCGGGCGCGCGCCTCGCGCTCGGTACCGACAACATGCACGCCGACATGGTCGAGGCGATGCGTTGGGCGCTCGCCGTCGCGCGCATCCAGGAAGGCCGGGTCACCGATGCCTGGCAGCCCCGCGACGTGCTGCGCATGGCCACCATCGACGGCGCGCGCGCGATGGGCCTCGCTGCGGATATCGGCTCCCTCGAGACCGGGAAGAAGTGCGACCTCGTCGCGTTCGATTTCCGCCGGCCGCATCTCGTGCCCGCGGTGAATCCCGCCGGGACGCTGGTGCACACCGGCCAGGGCCGCGACGTCGAGCTCGTCATGGTGGACGGCGCCGTCGTGGTCGAGGACGGCCGGCCGATGCGGGCCGATCTGGACACGAT
Source organism: uncultured beta proteobacterium (assembly GCA_963754305.1). Lineage (GTDB taxonomy): Bacteria > Pseudomonadota > Gammaproteobacteria > Burkholderiales > SG8-39 > DATEDA01. The sequence goes on from CAVWFR010000040.1 coordinate 245,424, forward strand.
CCTGCGCGAGGGACAGGCGGCCGCCGATGCGCTCTGGGCGCGTGCGCGGGAGGGCTGATGGCGCGAGACCTGCGTGGGTACGCCGGACGCTATCCGCAGATGCGCTGGCCCGACCGCGCACGCGTCGCCGTGTCGGTGGTGCTGAACATCGAAGAGGGCGCCGAGCTCGCGATCTCCGCCGGCGACGAGCGGAACGAGACGATTCACGAAGCGGTGCAGCGGGTCGACGGCGCCCCCGATCTCTGCATCGAGAGCCACTTCGAGTACGGTTCGCGCGTGGGTTACTCGCGCATCTGCGACACCGCGCAGGCGCTCGGTGTGCCGCTCACGCTCAACGCGTGCGCCCGCGCGCTCGAAGCCACGCCGTGGGTCGGCACCGACGCCGCGGCGCGCGGCTACGAGATCTGCTGCCACGGCTACCGCTGGGAGCCGCACGCGGGGATGGACGAGGCGCACGAGCGGGCGCTGATCGCCAAGTGCGTGGACATCATCCGGCGCGTCCACGGCAAGCCGCCGATCGGCTGGCACACGAAGTCCTCCGCCTCGGTCAACACGCGCCGGCTGCTCGCCGAGGCGGGCTTTCTGTACGACAGCGACGCCTACAACGACGACGCGCCGTACTACGTCGAGGCGGGCGGCAAGCCGCATCTCGTCCTGCCGTACGCCTTCGACACCAACGACATGCGCTTCCTGGATGGCCACGCGTTCTTGCGCGGGAGCGATTTCGCCGGCTACTGTGCGGATGCGTTCGACCGGCTGTGGGAGGAGGGTGCGCACGCGCCGCGGATGCTGTCGATCGGCCTGCACACCCGCATCATCGGCCGGCCCGGGCGGATCGGCGGGCTCGTCGAGCTGCTGCGGCACATGCGTGCGAAGGGCGAGGTGTGGTTCGCTCGCCGCGAGGACATCGCGCGGCACTGGCTCGAGCACGTACCGCCCCGATGACTGAGCCGGCGCGGGAGATTACGGCGCGCGTGCCGCGCCGGGCGATGTCGGCACGCGAAGCTTGCCAGGCCGCTCTCGATCGCGCCGCGCGGCGCAATCTCGCGCTGAACGCGGCCGTCACGGCTCGCACCCTCGTTCCCCCACTGGAGGCACCATGATCGTTCGCCTGCTTCTCGCCGCACTCGCCTGTCTGTTCGCCGCGTCCGCGCTGGCGCAATACCCCGATCGCCCGCCGAAGATCCTCGTCCCGTTCCCGCCGGGCGGCGCGGCGGATACGTTCGCGCGGCTGGCCGGCGACCGCCTCGGCACCGCGTGGGGGAAGCAGGTGATCGTCGAAAACCGCCCCGGCGCGGGCGGGATCATCGCCACGGAGGCGGCGGCGAAGTCGGCGCCCGACGGCTACACGTTTCTCATCGTGACCGTGGGCCACGCCGTGAACCCGAGTCTCTATCCGAAGCTGCCCTACGACACGCTCGCCGATTTCGCGCCGATAGCGATGGTGGCGAACGTGCCCAACGTGCTGGTGGTGCATCCGTCGGTGCCGGCCAACTCGGTGCGGGAGCTGGTCGCGCTCGCCAAGAAATCCCCGGGGAACCTCAAGTACGCATCGTCCGGCAATGCGACGACCTCGCACATGGCGGCGGCCCTGCTCGCGAATCTCGCCGGGGTCGAGATGCTGCATGTCCCCTACAAGGGCGCCGCCCCCGCGGTGCAGGACCTCGTCGCCGGCCGGGTGGACCTCATGCTCGACCCGACCGTCTCCTCGGGCGCGTTCGTCAAGCAGGGCCGGCTGAGGGCGCTCGCGGTGACGACCGCAAAACGCACGCCGCTCCTCCCGGAGCTGCCGACGATCGCGGAGGCGGGCGTGCCGGGCTACGAGTTCAGCGCGTGGTTCCTGCTGCTTGCGCCGGCGCGGACGCCGGCCGAGCCGGTCGCGCGGGTCAACGCCGATCTCGCGCGGCTCGCCTCCGACGCGGGCTACCGCGAACGGCTCGCGGCCCTCGGCGCCGAGGCCGCTCCGCCGCTCTCGCCCGCGCAGGTCGGCGAGTTCGTCGCCGGCGAGATCAAACGCTGGGCGAAAGTCGTCAAGGAGGCCAACATCAAGGTGGAGTGAGATCGTCGCCCGGGCGAAAGCCGAGGCCGAGGGGATTCAGCACTGGATCCCAGCGTGCGCCGAGATGAGGCTAGAGTGACTCGCGAAGCCGATGGAACCGCTCCACCGGCGTGACCCATGCGACCCCGTCGCCCGCGCGGCCGGTGTGGCAGGCCTCGTGGATGATCGCGAGCAGGCGGTCGACCTCATCGTCGGGCACGACGAGCTCGATCCGCACCTTCTGCGTATACTCGGTCAGCTCGCCCTTGATGCCGGCCGCGTGCGGCTTGCCCGGGTGGTAGCCCGACCCCTCCGCGCGCGTCACGGTCATCCCGGGGAAGTCCGGGATCCTTCGAAACGCCTCGCGCAGGCGCGTGAGGCGGTTCGGCTGGATGAGTCGCTTTGATCTCTTTCATCTCGTGCTCCGGTAATGCGGCGGATCGAGGTCATGCCTCGATGCGCCTCTCCTCGAAGAAGCGATACAGCGCCGGTACCACCAGCAGCGTCAGCGCGGTGGACGTGATCAGGCCGCCGATCACCACGATCGCGAGCGGCCGCTGCACCTCCGAGCCCGGCCCGGTCGCGAACAGGAAGGGGATCAGGGCGAGCAATGCGACCGTGGCCGTCATCATCACCGGGCGAAACCGCAGCTTCGCCCCCTCCACGATCGCCTCGCGCGTGCCGAGGCCCTCGTCGCGCAGCTTCCGGATATATGACACCAGCACGACGCCGTTCAAGACCGCGATGCCCCATAGCGCGATGAACCCGACCGAGGCCGGCACCGACAGGTACTCGCCGGTGACCGCGAGCGCGATGACGCCGCCGATCGAGGCGAACGGCAGCACGGTGATGATCAGCGTCGCGAACCGCAGGCTGTTGAAGAGCAGGAAAAGCAGGAAGAAGATCGCCGCGATCGTGACCGGCACGATGATCATCAGGTGCCCGAGCGCGCGCTGCAGGTTCTCGAACTGCCCGCCCCAGTCGAGGTAGTAGCCCTCGGGCAGCTTCACCTGCGCCGCCACCTTCTGTTGCAGCTCGGCGACGAAGCCGCCGAGATCGCGGCCCGTCACGTTGATGCCGACGACGATGCGCCGTTTGGCCGTCTCGCGGCTGATCTGCGCCGGGCCGTCCACCACCTCGATCTTCGCCAGGCTCTCGAGCGGCACGATCGCGCCCTGCGCGGAGGTGAGCGTGATGCGGCGGATCTCGGCCACGCTGTCGCGCAGGCTCTCGGGCAGCCGCACCACCGCGGCGAAGCGCCGCTCGCCCTCGTAGATCTCGGTCGCGCGCTTGCCGCCGACCGACGTCTCGATCGCGTCGTTGACGTCGGACGCGTTCAGTCCCACCCGCGCGATCGCCTGGCGGTCGATCGCGATGGTGAGGTACTGCTGGCCGGTGATCCGGTCGACGCGGAAATCGCCCACCCCGCGGATGCCGGCCGCGATGCGCGCGATCTCGTCGGCCTTCTGCTTCAGGATCGCGAGATCGTCGCCGAAGATCTTCACCGCGATGTCGGCGCGTACGCCGGTCACCATTTCGTCGATGCGGTCGGAGATCGGCTGCGCCATGACGATCTGCACGCCCGGGATCGCCTTGAGCTTCTCGCGGATCGCCGCGGCGATGTCGTCCTGCGTCCAGCCGCTCGGCCACTCGCTCCGCGGCTTGAGGCTCACGATCGGGTCGGCCTCGTTGGGCCCGGCCGGGTCGGCCGGGCTCTCGCCGCGGCCGATCCGCGACACCGCCGATTTCACCCCGGGGACCTCGAGCACGAGCCGCATCGCCTCCTTCTCGAGCTCGATCGATTCCTCGAGCGAGATGTTCGGCACGCGGTCCATCGCCGGCGAGATCGAGCCCTCCTTCATCTCGGGGATGAACGCGGTGCCGAGAAAGGGGACGACGGCGAGCGTCGCGACGAAGAGCGCCACCGCGCCGCCGACGGTCTTCTTCTCGTTCGCAAGCGCCCAGTCGAGCAGGCGCAGGTAAGGCCGCTTGATCGTTCGGATCAGCCAGGTGTCGTGCTCGGCGCCGCCCTTGAGCATGAAGGAGGCGAGCGCGGGCGACAGCGTCAGCGAGATCGCCAGCGAGATCGCGAGCGCTATCGCGATCGTGTAGGCGAGCGGCGCGAACATCTTGCCTTCCATGCCCTGCAGGGTCATGAGCGGCAGGAACACGAGGATGATGATGCCGACGCCGAAGATCACCGGCGTGGCGACCTCGAGCACCGCCTCCAGGATCACCCGCGCCCGCGACTCCCCGGGGCGTTCGCCCAGCTTGGAGAACGCGTGCTCGATCACCACCACCGAGCCGTCGACCATCAGGCCGATCGCGATCGCCAGGCCGCCGAGCGACATCAGGTTTGCCGACAGACCGTAGCGGTTCATCACGACGAACGTGAGGAGCGGCGTCAGCACCAGCGTCGCGACCACGATGACGCTCGAGCGCACGTCGCCGAGGAAGAGGAACAGCACCACGACCACGAGCGCCACGCCCTCGAGCAACACCTTGGTGACCGTCCAGAGCGCCTCGTCCACCAGCTCGGAGCGGTCGTAGTAGGGCGCGATCTTCAGCCCGCCGGGGAGCATGTTCCGGTCGTTGATCTCCTTGACTCTCGCCTTGACGCGGCCGACCACCTCCTTCGCGTTGCCGGCGCGGATCATCATCACGATCCCGCCGGCCGCCTCGGTGTACCCGTCCTTCACCATCGCGCCCGCGCGCACCTCTTCGCCCAGGGTGACCTCGGCGACGTCGCGGATGTACACCGGCGTGCTCCCGACCTCCTTCAGCACGATCGAGCGGATGTCGTCGAGGTCGCGGATCAGGCCGACCCCGCGCACCAGGTACTGCTCGGCGCGCTGAGGCAGCACGCCGCCGCCGGAGTTGGCGTTGTTGCGGGCAAGCGCCTGGTAGACGTCGCCGATGGAGACCTTGTAGTAGCGGAGGCGGTTCGGGTCGACGAGCACCTGGTACTGCTTGACGAAGCCGCCGGTCGAATTGATCTCGGCGACACCGGGGATCGAGCGGAGGAGCGGGCGCACGACCCAGTCCTGCACCGTGCGGCGCTCGATCAGCTCGTCCTTGGTGAGCGCGCGCTTGCCGTCATCGGGGCGCTCGAGGATGTACTGGTAGACCTCGCCGAGCGCGGTCGATACCGGCCCCAGCACCGGGGTGACGCCGATCGGCAGGCTCGCTCCGACCTCGAGCAGCCGCTCCATCACGAGCTGGCGCGCGAAATAGACGTTGGTGGCATCGGTGAAGACGAGCGTGATCAGCGACAGACCGGGCTTGTTGAGCGAACGCAGCTCGGTCAGGCCCGGCAGCCCGGTCATCGCGATCTCGAGCGGCACGGTGACGAACCGCTCGACCTCCTCGGGCGAGCGGCCCGGCGCCTCGGTCGCGATCTGGACCTGGACGTTGGTGACGTCGGGGAATGCGTCGACCGAGAGGTTGCGCGCGGCCTGGATGCCGAACGCCAGCGCCGCCGCTGCGATCACGATCACGATCAGCCGCTGCTTGAGCGCGGCGCGGACCAGCCCCTCGAGCACGCGTCAGTCCTTCCGCGGGGGCGTGCCCCCTTGTTCGCCTGCACCCTGCTGAAGCGCGCGCTGCCGCCGCTCGTTGTTGAGGTGGAAGGCGCCGTCGATGACGATCCTGTCCTCCGGCCGCAGGCCCGCGATCAGCACCCGCAGACCGTCGTAGTCATCGCCGAGCGTGACCTGACGCAGCACGAAGGTGTCGGGGGCGGCCTGCACGAACACGTAGTCGCGGTTCTCGTCGCGGACGATCGCCGCCGCCGGCACGACGCGCCGTTTCTGCGGCGGACCCTGGACGAGCACGGCGGCGAGCATCGCCGGCTTGTACTCGCGCTCCTGGTTGGGAACGTCCATGCGCACGCGTACCGTGCGCGTCTCGGGATTGACCGTGACGCCCACGAACGCCAGCACGCCGCGGATGCGACGGTCGGGGATGGCGGGAATCTCGACCTCGACCGTCTGCCCCGCGCGCACCGTGCCGGCGAGCGCCTCGGGGACGTCGGCGCTGACCCACACTTCGGACAGGTCGGCGATGATGTACACGGTGTCGGCGGGTTGCACGACCTGGCCGGGGCTCACTTTCCGGTCGATCACCGTCCCGGCGATGCTCGAGACGATGTGCGATGTCGAGTCGACCCGGCGCGTCTCGGAGAGCCGCGCGATCGCGCGCGGCGACATGCCGAGCACCTTGAGGCGATCGCTTCCGGCGTTCAGGTCGGCGTCGGCCTGGATCGCCTCGGCCTGGCGCCGCTGCAGCTCCGCCGCACCGATCACGTCGGCGTCGAGGAGCTGCTGCGCGCGGGCCGCGGCGCGATCGGCGACGCGCTTCTGCGACAGCGCCTTGAGGAACTCGAGCTGGGTGTTCGACAGCTCGGTGCTCGTGAGCGTGGCGAGGATCTGGCCGCGAGCGACGTTGTCGCCTTCCCGGACCTCGAGCTCGCTCACGCGGCCGGTCACCGGCGAGCCGACGCGCGCAACTCGGGTCTCGTTCACCTCGATTCTTCCCGGCACCCGCAGCGTCTCGCGGACCTCCGCTTCGCGCGCTTCGCCGAGCTTCAGCCGCTGCATGAGCGCCGGTCCGGCGGTGATCGCGAACGGATCCTTCTGTCCGCCGGTCGCCGCCGGCGTTGGCTTCTCGCCGCACGCGGCCGCGAGCGCCGCAAAGAGGAGCACCGCGCCATGCAGCGGCGGCGCCATTACTTCTTCTCCTGGTAGTCGAGGGCGCGTAGCTGCTCGATCTCGATCAGCGCCGCGCGCTGGTCGAAGCGCGCGGCAAGCGCCTCGAAGCGCGCCGAGCGCAGCACCCGCTGCGCGTCGAGCACCTCGAGGAAGCCGCGCTCGCCGAACCGGTAGGCGGCCTCGGCTACCCGCAACGCCGCTTCTGCCTGCTTCAGGATGCCGCCCTCGTAGGCGGCCAGCGTCTGCGTCGCCACCTGGAAGCGGCCGTACGCATCGTCGAGCGCGGCGACCAGCTCGACGCGCCGGCGCTCGACGTTGGCGTTCGCCTCCTGGAAGGCCGCCACCGCTTCGCCGATCTGCCCTTGGCGCTGGTCCCACACCGGGATCGGGATGCCGATACCGAGCACCCACTTGTTGGTGTCGGGCTGCTGCTCGAAGCCGGCGCGCACCGACGGCTGCGGCACGCGGAGCGCGCGTTCGGTCTCGAGCCGCGCCTCCGCGCGCTTCGCTTCGGCGCGCGCCTGCGCGAGTGCGGGGTAGTACGCCAGCACTTCGTCGCGGAGCGGCGCGAGCTCGGGCAGCGGCGGCGCGGCCGCGAGCTCGCCGACCACCTCGGTATCGGGGGCGAGCGGCGCACCGATCACCGCGCGCAGGGCGGCGAGCGCCTGCGTGACCCGCAGCCGCGCGGAGGCGGCGCCGTTGGCCGCGACCGCGGCCTCGGCGTCGGCGCGCGTGAGCTCGAGCTTCGCCGCCTCGCCGACGTCGACGCGCACCGCGATACGACGCCGGATGTCCTCGAGCACTTTCTGGTTCTCCGCGGCGACCTCGGCCTCCGCCTTCCGCCGCAGCACGTCGTAGAACGCCTGTCTGACCGCGGCGCGCACGGCGAGCCGCAGCTCGGCGAGCGCGAACTGGCTGCCCTCGAGTCCGGCCTCGGCGGCACGGATGCGCGGGTCGCGCACCGACGGCAGGTCGAGCTGCTGCCTCAAGCCGAGCACGGCGACCGAGCCTTCGGGCGCCATGAAGCTCGAGCGGCTGCGCTGCCGCCCGGCGGCGGCGTCGAGGTCGGGATTGGGGTAGGCGCGCGCGGTGCGGATCCCGGCGCGCGCGCCCTCGGTCTGCGCCGCCGCGGCGCGGAGCCGCGGGTTCGATTCGTCGGCGAGCGCGAGCGCGCGCTCGAGCGTGAGCGTTTCGGCCGCGTGCGTCGGCGCGAGCGCCGCGAGAACGACAACGACCGCTCGAACGACTTCTCGAACGACCATACGGAAGGCGACCGCGCGCGCGGAGATCGTCAGGCCCATGGATGCGTACTCCCTCTGGAAGAATGCGGGCCGCAGCCCGCACGCGGCTTCCCGGAGTGTGCAGACGCGCGCGCCGGCGGCGATCCTGCACACGTTGCCTCGTTTTGGTGCCGGGCGCGCGGCGGAGGCGTGATACCGCCGCTTCCGACAGCGCGGCGCGGACGCGAGTTCCGTCCGCGTGGAATTGTAATCGTGCGCTACTTGGGCCGCGTTTCGCCGGGCGCGCGCACGGTCCAGAGGTGGATGACGTGCCGCTCGCCGTTCACCGTCATCTCCTCGGTATGGTCGGGCGGCCAATCGCCGATGCCGTACTCGTGCGAGACGATCCGCGCACCGGGCTTCAGTTCCGCGGCGAGCTGTGGCGCGAGGCGGCGGTTCATCCACGGCAGGAGATACAGCGTGACGACGGTCGCGTCGCGGAGATCCGTCGCGAAGAGATCGCCGACGCGGAAGCTCACCATGTCGGACACGCCCAGGGTCGCCGCGTGGCGGTGGGCATCGCGCACCCACACCGGGTTCAGCTCGATGCCGACGCCGCGTGCACCATGGCGTTGCGCGGCGGTGATCACGACGCGGCCGTCACCCGAGCCGAGATCGTAGACGACGTCGTTCGGGGTCACTTTCGCGAGCTCGAGCATGCGCTCGACCACCGGGATCGGCGTCGGGACGAACGGCGCGTCGGGCGCCTTGTCCTGCGCGAGTGCGGAGGCGAGCGACAGTGCCCCCAGCGCCACCAGCGCGGTCGCCGGTGCGCTCCCGCACCATCGGTGCAGGACGCGCTCAGAACTCGATCGGATCGACATCGAGGTGCCAGCGTACCTTGCCGGGCTTGAGCGCGTAAAGCGTTTGCGACCACGCGGCGAGAAAGGCCTGCAGCGCGCGCCGCGAGCGCGACTGCACCAGCACCTGCGCGCGCTCGCGGCCGGCGAGGCGGGCGAGGCTCATCGGCACCGGGTCGTACAGGACGAGGCCCTCGTCCGCGGCCGGCGCGGCTTCGACCGCACGCCGGAGGAACGCGATCGCCTCGCGCAACGCATCGCTCTCCGCCCGCACGACTGCCTCGTGCACGAAGGGCGGAAAGCCGGCGGCGCGCCGCTCGGCGGCGAGCGCCTCCGCAAACGGCGCGAACTCGTGGCGTACCAGCGCCTGGTAAAGCGGATGGTGCGGAAAGCGCGTCTGCACCAGGACCTCACCCGGCGCCTCGGCCCGCCCCGCCCGGCCGGCGACCTGGTAGAGCTGCGCGAAGAGCCGCTCGGGCGCGCGGTAGTCGGCAGCGACCAGCGAAGCGTCCGCGCCCAGCACGCCGACCAGCGTGACTCTCGGGAAGTCGTGCCCCTTGGCGAGGATCTGGGTGCCGACGAGGATGTCGGCGTCGCCCGCGACGATCGCGCCGCGCATCGCCTCCCAGCGGCCCTTGGCGCGCGTCGAGTCGCGGTCGATGCGGAGCACCCGCGCACCGGGAAAGCGTGCGGCCAGGGTTTCCTCGATCCGCTGCGTGCCGCGGCCGAACGGCGCGAGGTCGACGTTGCCGCAGGTCGGGCAGTGGCGCGGGATCGCCGTCTCGAGCCCGCAGTGATGGCACCGCAGGCGCCGATCGGCGGTGTGGAGCACGAGATGCGCGCTGCAGCGCGTGCAGCCGCCGGTCCAGCCGCAGGCCCCGCACACGAGCACCGGTGCATAGCCCCTCCGGTTGAGGAACACGAGCGACTGCTCGCCGCGCTCGAGACGCGCGGCGAGCGCCTCGGCGAGTGCGGCGGAGAGACCGTCGACGGCGCGATCGACGCCCGCATCGACGAGCCGCACCGTGGGCAGCCGGCTTCCGGGGCGGGCTCGCTCCGCGAGCTCCAGCAGGCGGTAGCGTCCGGACCGCGCGTGCGTCCAGCTCTCGAGCGACGGCGTCGCCGAGCCGAGGATCGCCGGCACCCCGGCCGCGTGGGCACGGTACACCGCGAGATCGCGCGCCGAGTAGCGCACGCCGTCCTGCTGCTTGAACGACGTGTCGTGCTCTTCGTCGACGACGACGAGCCCTAGCGCGGGCAGCGGCGCGAACACCGCGAGCCGCGTGCCGAGCACGATGTCGGCCGCACCGGATTGCGCGGCGAGCCACGCCTCGGCGCGCTCATTGGCGGCGACCGCGCTGGTGAGCGTGACGACTCGCGCACCCGGGAAGCGCCGTGCGAACGCCTCGGCGAGCTGGGGCGTCAGGTTGATCTCGGGCACCAGCACCAGTGCCTGACGGGCGCGCTCGATCGCGCGGGCGACACATGCGAGGTACACCTCGGTCTTGCCGCTGCCGGTCACGCCTGCGAGCAGGAACGCTTGGTACCGGTCGAGCGTCACCGTGATCGCCGCCACCGCCGCGGCTTGCGCGGGCGTGAGCACATGCTCCGCGACGAAACCCGGCGGTGCGCGCGCCGGCTCCGACGGCGCGACGAGCCCATCGCGCACCAGGGCGCGGAGAACGGTGAGCGGCGTGAGCGCGGACGCCGGCTGCACGCCCGCGGCGAGCTGCTCGAGCAGGGCGCGCCGCGCCTTCGCGCGCGCCGGAACCGTCGCCGCCGCGGCGCGGCCGGCCGCGGTAAGCGCATACGCCGCGGGCGCGAGAATCAGGGGCTGCGGGCGGCGGAACCGCGGGGGCAGCGCGGCGTGGATCACTTCGCCGAGCGGGCGCTGGTAGTACTCGGCGGCGAACTGCGCAAGCGCAAGCCAGTCGCGCGCGAGCGGCGGCATGTCGTCCAACATCGCGCCAGCGTCGCGGAGCTTCTCGGGGGGAAGGTCCGAGCGATCGACGACGGCGACGATCACGCCGACGAGTGTGCGATTGCCGAACGGCACCGCGACCCGCCGTCCGATGTCGCCTGGACCCGCGTCGACCGCCGCGTAGTCGAACAGTCGCGGCAGCGGCACATCGAGCGCAACGCGCAGGATCGTCATCGCGCCGCGTCAAACGCTAAAGCTGTATCGAGCAAAACCCGGCTCAACCGCTTGACGACATTGGCAAATCGGCGTTGAGCACCGGCGCTGTGGATAAAGTTGTGGGTAACGCTTTAACCTGGCTGTAACCGTACTCTTCCGGCGCGGAAAATGCCCCGGGGAGCGCACCCGGGCCGACTCGGCTTTCGGTTTTGGATCAGTGGTTTGCGTGCTATCCACAGGGGAGGCGCCACAACGGGGGCAGGCTCACCCGGGGATTTGGGGTTTGTGCATAAGTCAAGCCCCTTCGCACTCTCGTCGCGAGTGGGCTAGTTCACTCGGCTCGCGCGATGGACCGCCTCGACCAGCACGGCGACAAGCTCCGGGGGCGTCGCCGGCACGATCCCGTGGCCGAGATTGAAGACGTGGCCGCCGCCGGGGCCGAAGTCCGCCACGGTACGCTCCGCCTCGCGCCGTACCGACGCCGCATCGGAGAGCAGCACGAGTGGATCGAGGTTGCCCTGCAGCGCCACCCGGTGGCCGATTCTCCGGCGCGCATCGGCGAGGCTCACGGTCCAGTCGACGCCCACCGCGTCGCAGCCGCACCCGGCGATCGCCTCCAGCCACGGCCCGCCGCCCTTGGTGAACACGATGTTCGGCACGCGCTCGCCGTCGTGCTCGCGCAGGAGCGCGGCCACCACGCGCGCGATGTACGCAAGCGAGAACTCGAGGTAGGCGGCGTGAGCGAGCGCTCCGCCCCAAGTGTCGAACACCATCACCGCCTGGGCGCCGGCTTCGATCTGAGCGTTGAGGTACGCCGCGACCGCGCGGGCGTTCACGTCGAGGATCCGATGCAGCAGGTCCGGCCGCTGATACAGCATCGTCTTCACCGTGCGGAAATCCGCCGAGCCACCGCCCTCGATCATGTAGCAGGCGAGCGTGAACGGGCTTCCGGCGAACCCGATGAGCGGCACCCGCCCGGCGAGCGCACGGCGGATCTCGGCGACGGCGTCGACGACGTAGCGCAGCTCGCCGTGCGGATCGGGGACCGGGAGCCGCGCGATCGCGCGCTCGTCGCGCACCGGCCGCTCGAAGCGCGGACCCTCGCCCTCGCCGAACCGGAGACCCAGCCCCATCGCGTCGGGGATCGTCAGGATGTCGGAGAAGAGGATCGCCGCGTCGAGTGGGAAACGCGCGAGCGGCTGCAGCGTCACCTCGGCCGCGAGCGACGGCGTCTTGCAGAGCGTGAGGAAGTCGCCGGCGCGGGCGCGCGTCGCGTTGTACTCGGGCAGGTAGCGCCCGGCCTGGCGCATCAGCCAGACCGGTGTGTACGGCGTGGGCTGGCGGAGAAGCGCCCTGATCAGCGTGTCGTTCTCGAGCGTCGCCATCGGCGAACCTATTTCCCGCCTTTCATCAGCTTGCCGGTGATGTACGTCCACTCCCCGGGCGCGACCGGCGTGATCGACAGCCGGTTCGCGCGCTGGAGCGCGCGCATGCCGGCCAGCGCCGGATGCTTGCGCAGCTCGGCGAGGTGGACGAACGGCGTCTTCGCCACCAGCCGCACGTCGACGTTCAGCCACCGCGGCGCGGCGCGTGGCGACTTCGGATCGTAGTACGGGCTCTTGCGATCGAATTGCGAGGCGTCGGGATACGCCGGGCGCGAAACCTCCGCGATGCCGGCGATGCCCGGCTCGGGGCAGCTCGAGTGGTAGAAGAACGCGCGGTCGCCGACCCGCATCGCGTCGCGCATGAAGTTTCGCGCCTGGTAGTTGCGCACGCCGAACCACGCCGTGCTCCGCCCCGGCGCGGCGGCGAGATCGTCGATCGAGAACTCGTCGGGCTCCGATTTCATCAACCAGTACTGCATCGCGCGTGTTTAAGCGTAGCCAGCGGGGGATATACAAGGGGCCGGGTGGGAAGGGAAGGGCCCCACCGCCTACTGGTCCCCCTTGTTGGTACGATGATGGCGCGCCGCGCCCATCTCGGCGTGGGCAGGCTACGCCTGCCCTGCCGAGATTGGGCGCCCCCCACAGATAGCGTCAGGCCGCATTACTTGAACCCAGCGGTTCAAGGCGGTCGCGTTCCGGTCACCTTAAGGTACGTCCGACGATGGGACGCGCACAACGGCGACGCATGGGTCCGCAACCAGGTGTGTGCATAGGTTCAAGCGATTGCAAGACCTCGACGCACACCGCAGGGGACATTGATCGATCCGGGGATGCGACCCGGAAGCCGCGGCGCACTCTTTCGCGCTGACAACGCGCGCCGGAAGTGAAGATGCGTGAGGCTAGAGCAGCTTCTCTTGAGGCGCGAGCGCCTGTTCGAGCGCCGCCTGCATCGCAAGCATTCTACGCTTGAGGTCCGACATGTCAAAGTTGTCGGCACCCGCCGATGAATTCGTGCCCGCCGTGGCGTTCCGGGCGCGCGCCTCGAGCAGCTCGTGCGCGATGTTGAGCGCGGCCATCACCGCAATGCGCTCCGCGCTCGCGACGCGGCCGCCGGATTTGATCTCGCCCATCTTCTGATCGAGGTAGGCGACCGCCTCCAGCAGCGACTCGCGCTCGTCGTCGCGACAGGTCACCTTGTAGTTGCGGCCCATGATCGTGACATCGAGGGCCTTGTTCTTGTCGGTCATTCTGGAATCTGTTCGAGCAGACCTTCAAGTCGTTCCCGCGCACCGGTGATCTTTTCGGCCAGGCGCCGGTTCTCGGTTTGCAACTGCGCCACGCGCTGGCGCAGGTCGCTGTTCTCGCCGCGCAGGCGCTCGCACAACTCCACCGCTTGGCGAATACGATCCTCCAGCGCCACGAGTTCTGCGTCCATCGGCGCACTATAGTTGGGAAAATCCAGTCCGGTCAAGGATTAAGGGATCGTTCTCAATGTGCTTTCGTGATGCCCGCCACACCCCATGGGCTTGATCCGGCGGGGGAAACCGCGGCCGATTCGACGCCGCCAGCCCCTTGCGGCCCTACCCAGCGCGAATCGAACGATTGCGAGGCGCGTTTCGCGCGTCAGAACCGTTCTATCGCCTACCACGATACGAACAAGCGAAGACTCCCCGGGAAGTCGGCCTGAGCGGGACGCCGAACGGCGTTCCAGTCCGGGTCGATCTCCTCGACAAGGGGGTGATCGCGCGGATTCCCCGCTCCCCGTCCAGCTAAAATCCTCGCGCCATGCGCGAGATCCCGTTCCCGGACACCGCGGCGCTCTCCGCGGCTCGCACGCGCCAAGCGGTGCTCACGAAGCCGGCCGGCGCGCTTGGCCGCCTCGAGGACCTGGCGTGCTGGTTCGCGGCCCGCCAGGGGCGCACGATTCCCGCTGCGATCGTCCCGGCGATCACGATCTTCGCCGCCGATCATGGCGTCGCCGCGCGCGGCGTGTCCGCGTATCCGAGCGAGGTCACCGCGCAGATGGTCGTGAACATCGCCCGTGGCGGCGCGGCGATCAACGTGCTCGCGCGAGCGATCGACGCGCGGCTGACCGTCGTCGACGTCGGCGTCGCCGCGCCGCTCGTTTCGCTCGCGGGCGTGGTCCACGCGAAGGTGCGATGCGGAACCGCAGACCTCTCGGTCTCGCCCGCGATGACGCGCGCCGAAGCCGAGCGCGCGCTCGCGATCGGCGCCGAGCACGCGGTGCTCGACATCGCGGCCGGCGCGACGCTCGTCATCGCCGGCGACATGGGCATCGGCAACACGACGCCGTCGGCGTGTCTCATCTGCACTCTCGCCGGCGAGCCGCCGGCGCGCGTCGTCGGCGCGGGCACCGGGATCGATGAGGCGACGCGCGCGCGCAAGATCGACATCGTCTCGCGCGCGATCGAGCGCGCCCGATCGAGCGGCCCGCGCGACGGAGTCGAGTGGCTCGCCGAGGTCGGGGGGCTCGAGATCGCGGCAATCGCGGGTTACTACCTCGAGGCCGCGCGCCGCGGCGTGCCGGCGCTCGTCGACGGTTTCATCGCCTCCGCCGCCGCGCTGGCGGCTCGCGCCAGCGACCCGCGTGTGGCGGAATGGCTCCTCGCCTCGCATGCGTCCGCCGAGCTCGGCCACCGGCTCGCGCTCCGCGCCCTCGGCCTCGAGCCCCTCGTGGATCTCTCGCTGCGGCTCGGCGAAGGCACCGGCGCCGCGTTGGTCGTCCCGCTCGTGAACGCCGCGCTGAAGCTGCACGCGGAGATGGCGACCTTCGCCGAGGCCGGCGTCGCCGGACGCGCATGACCGAGAGGCTCCTCGTCACGCTGCTCCGCCACGGCGCGGTCGCGGGTCGACCCTACGTGTTTCGTGGCGCGTCCGACCCGCCGCTCAGCGACGACGGCTGGGCGCAGATGCGGCGCGCGCTCGCCGCAATCGACGACCCGCCGATCGCCGCCATCGCAGCCTCGCCGCTCGCGCGCTGCCATGCGTTCGCCGCGAGCGTCGCAGCGGCACGAGGGTTGCCGCTCGTCGTCGCGGAGGCCTTCGCCGAGCTCCGCTTCGGCGACTGGGAGGAGCTCGACTCCGACGAGGCGCGCGCGCTCGATCCGGCGAGGTTCGCGGCATTCCGCTCCGATCCCGGCCAGGCTGCCCCGCCCGGCGGTGAGCGCTATGCGGACTTCGCGGCGCGTGTACGCGCCGCTTTCGCATGCTGGACGCGCGAGCAGCGCGGCCATGCGCTGCTCGTCACCCACGCGGGCGTGATCCAGACGCTCGTCGCCGACACGCTCGGCCTTCCGACGACGAGCCTCGGCCGCATCGCGCTGCCGCCCGCAGCGACCTGCCGCCTGTCGCTTCTCGAGGGCGAACCTTCCCGCCTGCTCGCGCTCAACTTCACCGCCTGACGATGCGCGCCTTCCTGCTCGCGCTGCAGTTCCTCACCCGGATCCCGACGCCGCAGGTCGACGACTTCCGGCCCGAGGACTTGTCGCGGTCGGCGATCTGGTTCCCGCTCGTCGGCGCGGTGATCGGCGGGCTCGTGGCGGCGGCGCTCGCCCTCGGCGCGCTCGTCGATCCGTGGCTCGGCGCGCTCGCCGGTCTGATGGTCTGGGTGTGGATCACCGGCGCGCTGCACCTCGACGGCCTGGCCGACCTGGCCGATGCGCTCGGCGCCGCGCACCGCGATCCGCAGCGTTTGCTCGAGGTGTTGCGGGACCCGCACATCGGCACCTTCGGCGTCGTCGCGCTCGTGCTGGTCCTTGCGGCAAAGCTCGTCCTGCTTGCGCTGGTGGCGAAACAGCTCGCCCCTCTCGCCGACGCGATCCAGGCCGCGCACGTCACCGGCGTTTCGGCACCCCCGGTATTCGAACTCGCCGTGCCGGGCGCTGCACTCGCGCTCGTGCCCACCTGGGCGCGGTTCGGCGCGTTGGTCTGGTCGCAGACCTTGCCGCCGCTCGCTCCGGGAAGCGCGGAGCGGTTCGCGTGGCAGGCGCGGCGCGCGAGCCTTGTTGCCTGGGCGGCTGCGCTTCTCGCCGCCGCGGCCTGGCTCTTCCCGCCGCTCGCCGTTGCGCCGGTCGCCATCGCGCTCTGGTGGGCGTTTCTTAGGCGCCGCCTCGGCGGCATGACCGGGGACTCGCTCGGCGCCGGCGTCGAGGTGTGCGAGACCGCGCTCCTCACGGTCGTCGCAGTCGGCCTCGGCACCGCATGACGCCGCGCGCCTGACCGGCGATGATCGGCGCCCGGCACGCGGTCCTGCTCGCCGCGCTCGCGGTCCTGGCGGCCGCGAGCCTGGCCTTCGCGCTCGTGGTCGGCAGCGTCGCGATCCATCCGCTGGCGGTGCTCGATGCGTTGCGCGCTCCGGCGGGCGCGCTCGACGCGGACATCGTGCGCGAGCTGCGCCTGCCGCGCGCGCTCAACGCGTTCGCGACCGGCGGGCTCCTCGCGGTGGCGGGCGTGCTGATGCAGGTGCTGGTCCGCAATCCCCTCGCCGATCCGTACGTGCTCGGCATCTCGGGCGGCGCGGCGGTCGGCGCGCTCGGCGCGATCCTCGCCGGCGCGGCGGGCCTCGTCGTCCCCGGCGCAGCGTTCGCGGGCGCGGCGGGTTCGACCGCGGTCGTGCTCGCGCTCGGGCGCGTCGGCGGAACATGGATGCCGACCCGGCTCCTGCTGGTCGGGGTGATCGTCGCGGCCGGCTGGGGCGCGGTCGTCACCTTCATGCTGGCCGTCGCCCCCGATCAGCGCTTGCGCGGCATGCTCTTCTGGCTGATGGGCGACCTCAGCTATTCGACCGGCGGGGGGGCCACCCTTGCCGCCCTGGCGGTCGGCGCCGCGGCGGCGCTCGTGCTCGCGCGCAAGCTCAACCTGCTCGCGCAAGGCGACGACCGTGCGGCGATCCTCGGCGTGGAGGTCGCGCCGACGCGCCTCGCCGTCTTCCTGCTCGCTTCTGCGCTCACTGCCGCCGCCGTGACCACGGCCGGGACGGTCGGCTTCATCGGGCTCGTGGTGCCGCATCTCGTCCGGCTCGCGTCGGGTCACGATCACCGCGTGCTCGTACCCGGCGCGGCGCTCGCGGGCGGGGGGCTCCTCGTGCTCGCCGACACGCTCGCGCGCACGCTGCTCGCGCCGCAGCAGCTGCCCGTCGGCGTCGTGACCGCGGTCGTCGGCGTACCGCTGTTCCTCTTCCTCCTCGCGCGCAGCGGCCGATGAGCGCGCCGCTGCTCGAAGCCCGCGCCCTCACGGTCGAGATCGCCGCCAAGACCGTCTGCACGGGCCTGGCGCTACGGGTCGCGCGGAGCGAGCGCTGGGCGGTACTTGGTGTGAACGGGGTCGGCAAGACGACCCTGCTCCGGACGCTTGCCGGCCTCCGGCGCCCGCGCGCGGGGGAAGTGGCGCTCGACGGCCAGGTGCTCACCGCATTGACCGGGCGCGAGCGCGCCCGACGCCGCGGCATGCTGCTCCAGTCGGAGCACGACGAGTCCGAGGCCACGGTGATCGAGGCGGTGCTGGCCGGACGGCACCCGCACGTCGCGCCCTGGGCCTGGGAGAGCGCGGCCGACCTCGCCGCTGCGCGCGCCGCGCTCGAGCGGGTGGCGCTCCCGGGTTTCGACGAGCGACGCCTAGGGAGCCTGTCCGGAGGTGAGCAGCGGCGGGTCTCGATCGCCGCGCTCCTCGCGCAGGATCCGGCGCTGCTGCTGCTCGACGAGCCGACCAGCCATCTGGATCTGCATCACCAAGTCTCGATCCTCGACGTGCTCGCCGCCTCGGCAACGCCGCAAGGCAAGGCGCTCGTGATGAGCCTGCACGACGTAACCCTCGTCGCGCGCTATTGCACGCACGCGCTGCTGCTCTTCGGGGGCGGGCAAACGGCGCAGGGGCCGGTGCCCGAGGTCCTCGAGCCAGGCACCCTCAGTCGTTTGTATTCGCATCCGGTCGCGCGGATCGACGGCCCGCTCGGGCCGGTATTCGCGCCGGGCTGAAAGCGGATAGCGGTCAGCGCGGCCGCTTGCGGCGCGCGTCGTCGAGCGCCGCACAGAGCCGCTCGGCGCCGTCGAGCACGCGCGGGGTCGCGCGCTGGATGAGCTGCGGCGGGACGGCGTAGAGATTGCCGCGCGCGACCGCCGTGAGCCGCGGCCAGCGCTTCCAGTCGTCGAGCCATTCCGGAGGCTCGTCGCCAACACCGCTCGCGACGATCGCCTCCGGATCGGCGCGCACCACGTCCTCCTCGTTGACCGTCGGGGCGAGTGCGCGCAGCCCCCCGAACACGTTCCGCCCGCCGCAAAGGCGGATGACGTCGCTGATCAGATGCGCATCGCTCACGGTGATCGGCGGACGATTCCAGATCGCGTAGAACACGCTGACCTCGTCCCGCCCGGCGTAGCGCGCTCGAAGCGCCGCGAGCCGCGCGCGGAACTCGGCCGCCGCCCGGCGAGCCGCCTCCGGCGTGCCGGCGAGCGCGCCGAGCTTCTCGATCGTGGCGCCGAGCTCCGGCAGCGCGCCCGGCTGGGAGGCAAAGACCGGAACCCCGAGCTGTCTGAGCCGCTGCAGGGTATCCAGGCCGTTGCCGCTCGCCCACCCCACGAGGAGGTCGGGCTTGAGCGCGAGGATCGCTTCGAAGTCGAGCCTGCTGTAGCCCCCGACGCGGCGAATTGCCTTGGCCTCCGGCGGGTAGTCGCTGTAGTCGACGGTGCCGACGACCTGCGCGCCCGCGCCGGCGGCGAACAGGAGCTCGGTGACGTGCGGCGCGAGGCTGACGATGCGCCGCGCCGGCGCGGCGAGAGCGACGCGTTCGCCGAGGTCATCGGTGACTGCGATCTCGCCACGCGCTGCGCACGCGACGAGCACGCCGCCGACGAGTGCGACGACGCTACGCATCCGCGCGCCCCCAAGCGTCGAGCGCAGCCTCGAGCCGTGCCCATGCCTGCGGGTCTCCGGGCAGTCCCAACCGGACACCCGCCGGCTGCACAAAGGCGCGCACAAGGATCGCGCGCGTGGCCAGGAAGTCCTTGAGCGCGGCGGCGCGCGGCGTGGGCACCCACGCGAACAGCGCCGTTCGACCCGCGACCCACAGCCCGCGTTCCTCGAGCAGGCCGGCGAGGCGCGCCGACGCCGCGGCGAGACGCTCCCGTTCGGCGAGCTGCCAGGCGCGATCGGCAAGCGCACGGCGTCCGACCCAGCGGGCCGGACCGTTGACGGCCCAAGGGCCGAGCCGCTCGGTGAGCGCGGCGATGAGGCCGGGCCAGCCGAGCGCGAACCCGAGCCGCATCCCGGCCAGGCCGAAGAACTTCCCCGGCGAACGCAGCACGACGAGACCCGGCTGACCGCAATCGCGCGCGAGGCTCTGCGCAGCGTCGCCGTCGGCGAACGCCTCGTCGATGATGAGCCAGCCATCACTTGCCGCGAGCCGCTCGCGCCACGCGGCGAGCGTCGCGCGCGCGAGCTGCGCCGCGGTCGGATTGTTGGGGTTGCACACGACGAGCGCGTCGAGCTCGTGGAGAGCCGCGGGCGCGTCGTCGGCGCTAATCTCGCGCACCGCATGCCCCGCGCGCGTCCAGGCGTACGCGTGCTCGGCGTACGTTGGGGCGATGATGGCGACCCGCCCCTGCGGGCGCAGCGCCGGCAGCGCAGCGATCGCCGCCTGCGAACCTGCCGTCGCCGCCAAGTGGGACGTCCCGTAGTACTCGCGCGCTATCTCGAGGAAGCCGTCGTCGTTCTCCGGCAGGCGTCGCCACGCTTCGGGCGGGATCTCGCCGACCGGCCACCCGCGCGGGTTGATGCCCGTCGACAGGTCGAGCCATTGCTCGGGTGGATGGCCATAGACCCGCGCCGCGGCGAGCAGGCCGCCGCCGTGCTCAATCAAGCCACCACCTCGCGAAGTCGATCGCCGCCAGCGCGCCGAGCCAGACGATGACGCCGAGCCGCACGAGTCGCACCGCGCGCCCGATGTCGGACGCCTCGGGCGCTCGGCCAACGCCGAGCATCGGTCGGGGCTTGAGCAAGCCGTGGTAGCGCGCGGGGCCGCCGAGCGCGACGCCGAGCGCGCCGGCGCCTGCCGCCATCACCGGCCCGGCGTTCGGGCTGTACCAGAGAGCGCCCTGATCGCGCCAGCACGCGAGGGCGTCGCGCGTGCAGCCGAGCATCGCGTAGGTCAGCGCGGTCAGCCGCGCCGGCAGCCAGTTGAGCGCGTCGTCGAGCCTCGCCGCGGCCCAGCCGAAGAAGCGGAAGCGCGCGGTGCGATAGCCCCACATCGCGTCGAGCGTGTTGACGAGCCGGTGCGCCATCGCTCCCGCGCCGCCGGCGATCGCGAACCAGAAGAGCGTCGCGAACACCGCATCGGAGCCGTTCTCCAGCACCGACTCGACCGCGGCCCGGCTCATGTCGCCCGCATCCATGTCCGCCGTGTCGCGGCTCACGATCAGCGCGACGCGCTCGCGCGCGGCCGCGAGATGGCCGACGGCGAGCGGCGCCGCCACCGCGGCCGCGTGCTCACCGAGGCTCCGCGCACCGAGCGCGAAGTAGAGCGCGACCACATCGACGATTGGGCCGGCGCCGAGGACGCTCGCCGCCGCCACGAGCGCGACCGGCGGGACGACGAGCGCCGTGACCGCGCCCACCCCAGCGAGCCGCGCAGCGACCGGTCGCTGCGCCAATCCCGGCGACGCCAGCAGCCGCCGCTCGAGCCACGTCGCAGCCGCGCCGAAGCCCACGAGCGGATGCCAGCGGCGCGGCTCGCCGAGCGCCGCATCGAGCGCGACGCCGATGCCGGCCAAGAGGGCGGTCGTCATGGGCGGCCGGGCGCCGATGGGATAATCGGCGCGTGATCGCCTCGACGTTGATGGTCCAGGGGACGACCTCGGACGCCGGCAAGAGCACGCTCGTCACCGGGCTGTGCCGCGTCCTCGCGCGGCGCGGCGTGCGCGTCGCGCCGTTCAAGCCGCAGAACATGGCGCTCAATAGCGCAGTCACCGCCGACGGCGGCGAGATCGGCCGCGCGCAGGCGGTACAGGCTCAGGCGTGCGGACTCGAGCCGCACACCGACATGAACCCGATCCTCCTCAAGCCGAACACCGACCGCGGCGCGCAGGTCATCGTTCAGGGGCGGCCGCTGGCGGACATGGAGGCGATGGCCTATCACGGCTACAAGAGCGTCGCGATGCGCGCCGTGCTCGAGTCGTACCGGCGGCTCGCCCGAGGCCACGACTGCGTCGTCGTCGAAGGCGCCGGCAGCCCGGCCGAGATCAACCTGCGCGACGGCGACATCGCCAACATGGGCTTCGCCGAGGCGGTCGACTGTCCGGTGCTGCTCATCGCCGATATCGACCGCGGCGGCGTGTTCGCGCACATCGTCGGCACGCTCGATCTCCTCGCGGCGAGCGAGCGCAATCGCGTGGTGGGGTTCGTCATCAACCGCTTCCGCGGCGACAAGGCCCTGCTCGATCCCGGCCTCGATTGGCTCGAGCGCCGGACTGGCAAGCCGGTGATCGGTGTTCTCCCCTATCTGCA
This sequence comes from uncultured beta proteobacterium, assembly GCA_963754305.1. Lineage (GTDB taxonomy): Bacteria > Pseudomonadota > Gammaproteobacteria > Burkholderiales > SG8-39 > DATEDA01. The sequence goes on from CAVWFR010000040.1 coordinate 267,289, forward strand.
CGGGCTCCATCTCGAAGCCGAGGACGCGGTCCCGCGCGAGCGCCCCGACAAGCCCGGCGCACGGCTGCGCGTCATCGTGCCGGTGCTGCCGCGCATCAGCAACCACACCGACTTGGATCCGCTGCGGCTGCATCCAGCGGTCGACCTGCAGTTCGTCGACCTCGCCGCACCGATTCCGGCGGCGGACCTGGTCGTCCTGCCGGGCAGCAAGAGCGTGCAGGCCGATCTCGCGAGCTTGCGCGCGTCGGGCTGGGACCGCGCGCTCGCGCGGCATCTTCGCTACGGCGGCAAGGTGATCGGGGTCTGCGGCGGTTTCCAGATGCTTGGCCGGCGCCTCGACGATCCGCACGGCGTCGAAGGCGTCGCGGGCGCAGCCGCGGGCCTCGACCTGCTCGAGATCGAGACGACGATCTCGCCGGAGAAGCGGCTCGTGCGTGCCACCGGGCGCCTCGCCTTTGCCGATGCCGCCGTCACCGGCTACGAGATTCACATGGGCGTGACGACCGGCGCCGCACTCGACCGTCCGGCCGCGTGGCTCGGCGCGCATCCGGACGGCGCGGTCTCGGCCGACGGCCAAGTCCTCGGCACCTACCTTCACGGCCTGTTCGACCATCCGGAGGCGCGCGACGCACTGCTCCGCTGGGCGGGGGTCGACCCGGAGCCGGTGCCGGACTACCGCGTCGTCCGCGAGGCGCATATCGACCGGCTCGCCGACTCCGTGAGCGAGCATCTCGATCTCGAGCGCATCGCGGCGCATTTCCGGCCCCGCGCTAAAGCGGCGGCCCTTTGACCACCAGCGGGATCCCCGCCGCGACGAGGATCACGCGCTGGCACAGCGAGGCGACGACCTGATTCAGCGTGCCCTGCTCATCGCGGAAGCGGCGGGCGAGAGCGTTCTCCGGCACGATGCCCAGACCGACCTCGTTCGCCACCAGCAGGACCCGCCCGGGGAGCGCCGGCAGCGCGTCGAGGAGCGCCGCGCGTTCCGACTCGAGCGGCGCCTCGGCGAGCATCAGATTCGCGAGCCAGAGCGTGAGACAGTCGGCGATGACGATCCGGTCGGCCGCGCACTCGGCTCGCAGCGCGACGGCGAGCGCGATCGGCTCCTCCACCACCCGCCACGCCGGGGGACGCGCTGCGCGATGGCGCGCGATGCGCTCGGCCATTTCGGCGTCGCCGGCGGTCGCCGTGGCGACGAACGTCACGGCGAGGCCCGACGAGCGCGCGAGCCGCACGGCGAGTGCGCTCTTGCCCGACCGCGCGCCGCCGAAGATGAGTTCCTGCATGGCCTCGAGCTACCTCGGCGCGTAGCGTACTCCGGCGAAGACGTTGAAGCCCGGCGTAGCGAAGCCCTGGACCAGCTGGTAGTCCTTGTCGAAGAGATTGTTGACGCGCGCGAACAGCGACCAGTCGTTCCCGATGCGGTACTCGCCAAACAGGTTCACGAGCGTGTAGCCGGCGAGCCGCTGCGTGTTCGCGACGTTGTTGTAGCGCGAACCCGACGCGATGACCTCGAGCCCGGCGAGCCACGGCCCGAAACTTCGCGCGACGTTGAGGGCGCCGTGCTCCTTGGAACGGAAGGGAAGCTGCGTGTCCCTCGTTTCGTTCTTCGGGTCCTGGAAATCGGCGCTCGCGCGTACCGTCCAGCCGGCCAGGGCGAGGCCGTAGGTGAGCGTGACGCCGGTGATCTCCGCCTCGTCCACGTTCTCCGCGCGCACGCAGAACGGGTTGCCGGGAATGGCCGCCGCGACGATGAGATCGCTGACCTTGTTCCGGTAGGCGATCACGCCCGCCGTTTGCGCGCCGCGCTCGTACCGCACCCCGGCCTCGAGGTTCTTCGACGACTCGGGACGCAGATTCGGATTGCCGAACGACGGGCAGCCGAACGACGCCGGGAAGTAGAGCTCGTTGAAGGTCGGTGCCCTGAACGCCGTGCCGTAGGCGGCCGAGACCCGCCAGCCGGGAGCGAACGCGTAGGCGTAGCCGACGGATCCCGTGGTCTCGTCGCCGAACTGCGAGTTGTCGTCGAGGCGCAGGTTCGCCTGCAGCGTGTGCGGACCGGCGCTGCCCGTGTAGCCGGCAAGCGCCGACCAGATCGTCCGGCTGTCCACGGGGAAGCTCGTCGTGCCGCTCACCTTCTGGTCGAGATACTCCGCGGCGAGCAGCACGGTGCCGACCGGCGTCGTGACGTCGTTTTGCCAAACGACCTGGTCCTGAACGGTCTTGAACACGCTCGATGTCGGACCGGACACCGTGGTGGAGTCGTCGCTGCCCTGGCCGATGCGCAGCAGGCTTTGCCAGTTCGGCAGAAAGCGGTTCCGGCTGTAGACGCCGTAGGCCGCGAGCGTCTGGTCGGTGTAGTCGTCGAAGTTGCTGAAGAAGCCATCGAAGTGGGTGCGGCCGTCGGACCAGAAGAGCGTCCCGCCGAGCTCGTGGTCGGGGGTGAAGCGGTGCGCAAGGCGCGCGGTCGCGCTCTTGTTCCGGTAGCCGTCGGCGTCCGGCTGGAAGAACGGGCTCGCCGGATCCTGGACCGCGCTGAAGCTGCGGCTCGAGAGATATCCGGCGTTGATGTTGAACGTGGTGTCGCCCGTGCCGCCGCCGATCCCCGCGGTGTATTGCTGGGTGTTGTACGTGCCGTAGCCCGCCGAGGCATAGGGCCGCACCGGTCCCGGTTCGGCGCGGGTGAAGATCTGGATCACGCCGCCGATCGCGTCGGCGCCGTACAGGCTGCTCATCGGGCCGCGAACGATCTCGATGCGCTGGATCTGGCTCGGCGGGATCGCCTGGAACGCGGTCGTGCCGGTGGTCGCCGAGCCGACCCTCAGCCCATCGACGAGCACGAGCACCTGGCTGGGGTTGGTGCCGCGCAGGAACACGCTCGACGCGGTCCCCAGCCCGCCGTTTTGCGTGATCTCCACGCCGGGCTGCCCCTGCAGGATCTCGACGAGCGAGGACACCCCGGCTTCGTCGATCTCCTCGCGCGTGATGACGCTGACGTCGCTCACGACCGCGCTCGCGCGCGTCGGCGTCCGCGTGGCGGTGACGACGACTGCATCCAAGGGTTCTGCGGCAGTTGCGAACGGCGCCGAAAGCGAAAGCGCGAGCGCCGCGGCGGCCCGCGGCAGCGACTTGGTCATGACCGGCTCCTCCCTGCCGGTGAGCGTCCCCGCACACCGGCGCACGTGGCGAAAGGCGCGTGCGAAGGGCAGAGAACCAGCCTCAAACACCGCCCGCCGCAGCGCTCCGAACCTTCGCTCGCGGCCGGTCTCCGGGCTTGCAAGCTGGCCGGCGGCGGAGCCGTTGGCCGCTCACGTCGCCTTCCCATGGCGCGAGGGCCACAGTGGCGGGGGGACGTGAGCTCGCTTGCCTACCGTTGCGGGGGCAGCACCGGCTTTCGGGCGTGGCCCGTCACCAGTTTCCCGTTTCAGCCGGCGGAAGGAGAATCCCGCCGGACACCACGAACGAGCGCGGGGAGTTTACACCCGGTGCCGAACCCCCCGCTGCGTTTCACTTCGCTCGCGCCCCTTCACAGGGAGTTCGGGAAGGCTGCTATCGTCCGCGCCCATGGTCCCGGACCCGGTCGACCCGGCGAGCCTGCGGCGCGCGCTGGTGGTGAAGCTCCGCCATCACGGCGACGTGCTGCTCGCCGCGCCGGTGTTCTCCGTGCTCCGTAATCATGCGCCGCAACTGGAGATCGACGCGCTCGTCTACGACGACACCGCGGCCATGCTCACGCTGCATCCCGCGATCGCCGAGGTGCACACGGTGGGGCGCGCGTGGCGCGGGCTCGCGCTGCCGAGCAAGCTCGGGTTGGAGTGGCAGCTGCTCGCACGGCTGCGAGCGCGCCGGTACGACCTGCTCGTCACGCTTACCGAGCATCCGCGGGGCGCGTCGCTCGCGCGCCTGCTCGGCCCGCGGTACTCGGTCGCGCCGGAGAAACCCTCCAGGGGTCGAATGTGGCGGCGGAGCTTCACGCATCTTTACCGGCTGCCGGCTAACGGCCGGCGGCATACGGTGGAGATCCATCTGGATGCGCTGCGGCGGATCGGCGTGTACCCAGGCGCGGACGAGCGCCAGGTCGTGCTGGTGCCCGGCGTGGAGGCAACCGGCGCGGTTGCGGCGCGCCTCGCCTCGCTCGGGCTCCCGGAGCGTGGATTCGTCCATGTCCATCCCGCGTCCCGCTGGCAGTTCAAGTGCTGGCCGGCGGAGCGCAACGCCGCGCTCATCGACGCGCTCGCCGCGGACGGCCATGCCGTGGTGCTCACCGCCGCGCCGAGCGAGCCGGAGCTCGCGCTGGTGCGCGCGATCATCGCCGCGTGCAAGCGCACGCCGATCGATCTCTCGGGGCAGCTCTCGCTGAAGGAGCTTGCCGCGCTCAGCGCCCGCGCCTGCCTCTTCGTCGGCGTCGATTCGGCGCCGATGCACATCGCGGCGGCGATGGGCACGCCGGTCGTGGCGCTCTTCGGCCCGAGCGGCGACCTCGAATGGGGGCCGTGGCAGGTGCGCAGCCGCGTGATCGCCTCTGCCGCGCATCCGTGCCGACCGTGCGGCAACGACGGCTGCGGCGGCGGGAAGGTGAGCGAGTGCCTGACGACGCTGCCGGTCGAGCGCGTGCTCGCCGCGGCGCGCGAGCTGCTCGCCGGCCGATGAGGCGAGTGCTCGCCGTCGCCGGTGCGGTCGCGGTGGCGTGCGCGGCGGTAGCGGAGGTGCGGGTGACCGACGACCGCGGCCGAGAGCTCGTGCTCGCCCGGCCCGCATCGCGGATCGTCACGCTCGCGCCGCACCTGACGGAGATCGCGTTCGCCGCCGGCGCCGGGGCGAAGGTCGTCGGCGTGTCGAGCTACAGCGACTTCCCGCCCGAGGCGGCGCGGCTGCCGGTCGTTTCCGATCATGGCAAGGTCAACTTCGAGGAGATCGCGAGGCTCAAGCCCGATTTAGCGCTGCTGTGGCTGACCGGGAACCAAGCGCCGGACTTCGAGCGGCTCGAGACGCGCGGCGTGCCGGTATTCGCGACCGAGGCGGCGCGGCCCGACGATGTCTCCCGGATCCTGCGTCTGGTCGGCCGGCTCGCCGGCACGGCAAGCGCCGCAGACGCCGCCGCGCGCCAAGTCGATGCGCGTTTCGCGGCGTTGCGCGAGCGCTACCGCGGCCGGCCGACGGTTGCGGTCTTCTATGAGATCTGGCCCGAGCCGCTGATGTCGGTGAACGGCCGCCACCTGATCTCGCAGCTGGTCGAGATCTGCGGCGGGCGGAACGTGTTCGCCGCCGCCGGGCCGCTGGTGCCGACGATCTCCCGCGAGCAGCTCCTCGCCGTCGATCCGGACGCGATCGTTGTCGCGGCGCCCGCACCGCGAGTCGCCGACCGGCTGGCGTACTGGCAGTCGTGGCGGAGCCTGCGCGCGGCGCGCGAAGGACGGGTCTACCGGAGCGATCCGGCGGTCGCGCACCGGATGGGCCCGCGCATCGTCGATGGCGGGGTGGAGCTGTGTGAAACGCTCGACCGGGCGCGGCGGGCGCCGCGTTGAACCCCCCGCTACGTTTCATTTCGCTCCCCCTTTGCCGGGGCGGCAGTCGGTAGAAGCTGCCGATGCGCATCGCGATCATCAGACAGCGCTACAACCCGTTCGGCGGTGCCGAGCGCTTCGTCGCGAGCGCGCTCGAAGCGCTCGCAGGTCAGGGCGCGCATGTCACCGTCGTCGCGCGGGAATGGGAGCGAAACACGCGCAGCGAAGTGCTCAGGGTGGACCCGTTCCACATCGGTCGGCTCTGGCGCGACTGGAGCTTTGCGCGCGCAGTGTGCGCGCGGCTCGCCGGCGAGTCGTTCGATCTCGTGCAGTCGCACGAGCGGATCGCCTGCTGCGACGTCTACCGCGCCGGCGACGGCGTGCATCGTCAGTGGCTCGAGAACCGGGCGCGGGAAATCGGCACGGTCGCCCGCTTCGCGACCCGGGCGAGCCCCTACCACCGCTACGTGCTCGCCGCGGAACGGCGGCTCTTCGCCAGTCCGCGCCTGCGAGCGGTGATCTGCAACTCTGGCATGGTGCGCGAAGAAATCCGGCGGCACTTCGAGCTGCCGGCCGACAAGCTGCACGTGGTCTACAGCGGCGTAGACCTCGATGCGTTCGTGCCCGAGCTGCGGCTCGAGTACCGCGAGCGCGTGCGCCGCGAGCTGGGGATTCCGGAGACGGCGACCGTCTATCTGCACGTCGGTTCGGGCTTTGTGCGCAAGGGTGTCGCCACGCTGCTCGCCGCCGCGGCGCGGGTGGAGGATCGAACCGCACACGTCGTGATCGTGGGCAAGGACCGGGCGGAGGGCGCGATGCGCGCGGCGGCCGCGCGGCTCGGCATCGCCGATCGCGTCCACTTTCCCGGACCGCAGACCGACGTCAAACCGTTCTACGGCGCGGCCGACTGCTTCGCGTTGCCGACGCTCTACGACCCGTTTCCCAATGCCGCGCTGGAGGCGCTCGCGAGCGGGCTGCCGATCATCGTCAGCCGCCAGTGCGGCGCCGCCGAGCTGGTGCGCGAGGGGTTCAACGGCTTCGTCGTGGACGCCCTCGACGTCGACGCGCTCGCACGGGTGATGAACGGCGTGGCCGCGCGCGGGGCCTTCGAGATGGGCAAGGATGCGCGTGCCTCGGTGCTCGACCTCGGTTTGGACGCGATGGGCGAGCGCATGGTCGCCCTCTACCGCGAGCTCCTCGCCGCGGGCGCTTGAGCGCGGCGCTTATAATTCGCCCCGACATGTCTTCGAACCCTCCTGCTTCGAAACCCCTGCTTCGAACCCTCCTAATTCGAGCCCGCCCTCGAGCTTCCGGCTCTATCTCCGCCTCCTCGGCTACGTCAAGCCCTACTGGCGCCGGTTCCTTGCCTCCATCCTCGCGATGATCGTCGTCGCGGCGACCGAGACCGGGCTGCCGGCGCTCGTCAAGCCGCTGCTCGACGGGACGTTCGTCGAACGGGACTACACGCTGATGCGCTGGGTGCCGGTCGCCATCGTCGGCCTGTTCCTGGTGCGCGGGGTCGCGTCGTTCGTCTCCGGGTACATGATCCAGTGGGTCGCGCAGCAGCTGATCGTCGATCTGCGCCGAGCCATGTTCGGCGCGCTCGTGCGGCTGCCGACCGCGCACTACGACGCCGCGACCACCGGCGCCACCGTCTCCAAGTTCACCTACAACGTCACGCAGGTGACCGGCGCCGCGACCGGCGCGGTGAACGTGATCGTGAAGGACTCGCTCGCGGTCGTGGGCCTGCTCGGCTGGATGCTGTGGCTCAACTGGCAGCTGACGCTGCTCGCGATCGTCGTCGGCCCGCCGATCGCCTGGATCACGCGCTACTTCTCCGGCCGCTTGCGCAGGATGAGCCGCGCCGAGCAGGCGGCAATGGGCGATCTCAACCACGTGCTCGAGGAGTCGATCGGCTGTCATCGCGTGGTGAAGGTGTTCGGCGGACAGGAGTACGAGGGCCGCCGCTTCGCGCAGGCCGCCGACAAGGTGCGCCGGTTCCAGATGAAGATCGCGACCGCCGCCGCGGCGACCGTCCCGACGACGCACCTCGTCGCGTCGTTCGCGGTGGCGGCGATCGTCTACTTCGTGATCGGCCAGGCGGCGCGCGACCAGACGACGGTCGGCGGGTTCGTGTCCTACCTGGCCGCGCTCTTCATGCTGATGCCGCCGATCAAGCGGCTCACGAACGTGAACGAGACGATGCAGCGCGGCCTCGCCGCGGCCGAGACGGTGTTCGGGCTGATCGACGAGCAGCCGGAGGCCGACCGCGGCACGATCGAGATCGGCCGGGCGCGCGGCGAGATCGAGTTCCAGCGGGTGAGCTTTACCTACCCGGGCGCCGCGCGGCCCGCGCTCGCGGAGGTCACGCTCCGCATCGCGCCGGGCGAGACGGTCGCGCTCGTGGGCGCCTCGGGCAGCGGCAAGACGACGCTCGCGAACCTGCTCCCGCGTTTCTACGAGCCGAGCCACGGGCGCATCCTGGTCGACGGCGTCGACATCCTCGAGCTGCGGCTCGCGAGCCTGCGCTCGAACATCGCGCTCGTCAGCCAGGACATCGTGCTCTTCAACGACAGCGTCGCGGCCAACATCGGCTACGGCCGCCTCGGCGATCACTCGGAGGCCGACATCGTCGCCGCCGCGGACGCCGCGCACGCGCTCGGGATTCATCCGCGAGATGCCGCAGGGGCTCGCGACGCTCATCGGCGAGGACGGCGTGCGGCTCTCGGGCGGACAGCGCCAGCGCCTGGCGATCGCGCGCGCCTTCCTCAAGGACGCGCCCATCCTCATCCTCGACGAGGCGACGAGCGCGCTCGACAGCGAGTCGGAGCGCAACGTTCAGGAGGCGCTCGAAGCGCTGATGCGCGGCCGTACGACGATCGTCATCGCGCATCGCCTTTCAACGGTGGAAAACGCCGACCGCATCGTCGTGCTCGACGAAGGGCGCATCGCCGACGTCGGCCGCCACGCCGAGCTGCTCGCACGCGCCGGTATCTACGCGAAGCTCTACCGGATGCAGTACTCGCGCGAGGACCTGGTCGCCGCCGCCTGAACGGGCCGGCGCGCGCGCTGAAAACGCATGTGCGGCATCGCCGGCTACTGGAGCGGCTGCGAGTACGAGCCCGGCGTGCTCGAACGCATGACGCGGGTGCTCGCGCACCGCGGACCCGACGCGGAGGGCTTCCACCGCCGGGGCGCGATCAATCTCGGCCACCGCCGGCTGAGCGTGATCGACCTCGAGGCGAGCCGGCAGCCGCTCTTCAACGAAGACGGCGGCGTCGCGGTGGTGTTCAACGGCGAGATCTACAACTTCCAGGACCTGCGGCGCGAGCTCGCTGCCGCCGGGCACAAGTTTCGCACCCAGGGCGACACGGAGGTGCTCGTACACGGGTGGGAGGAGTGGGGCGCCGGGCTCCTGGCAAGGATTGCCGGCATGTTCGCGTTCGCGATCTGGGACGAGCGTCGGCAGACGCTCTTTCTCGCCCGCGATCATCTCGGCGTCAAGCCGCTCTACTACTACTGGGACGGCAGCCTCTTCGCGTTCGGATCCGAGCTGAAGGCGATCCTGCAGCATCCGGCGGTGAGCCGGACGCCGGACCTCGCTTCGATCGGGCTGTATCTGGAATGCCAGTACATTCCGGCGCCACGGAGCATCTACCGCGACGTGAAGAAGCTCGAGGCCGGGCATTCGCTGGTGCTCGCGAACGGCGCGCTCGAGCGCAAGCGCTACTGGGTGCCGGACTACTCGGCGAAGCTGGCGGTAGGCGATGACGAAGCGATCGCGCTCGTCGAGGCCGAGCTGCGGCGCTCGGTCGAGTCGATGCTCGTCGCCGACGTCCCGCTCGGCGCGTTCGTGAGCGGCGGCATCGACTCGAGCCTCGTCGCCGCGCTGATGACCGACGTCTCGGGGAAGCCGGTGGAGACGTTCAACCTGAGCTTCGCCGGCGACGCGCTGGAGAGCGAGCGCGAGGAAGCCGAGATCACCGCGCGGCACATCGGCAGCCGGCACCACTCGCTCGTCATCGACCCGGCCACGGTGCTGGACGCCTTCGGCTCGTGGGTCGACGTGTTCGACGAGCCGTTCGGCGACCAGGCGTCGCTGCCCACGCTGCTGCTCGCGCGGCTGACGCGAGAGCACGTCACGGTCGTCCTGACCGGCGAGGGGGCCGACGAGATCTTCGCCGGCTACGGCAACTACGCGAAGCGGGTGCGGGAAGAGCGGCTCGTCGGGGTGCTCGCCGGTCGCGGATCGCCGCTGCCGGCGCTCGCGCGGCGACTGCCGCCCGCGCTTCGCAAGGACCGGATCGTGAAGGCGGTCGGGCGGCCGCTCTCCCAGCGCTACGTGACCATCCCGAGCATCTTCGACGAAGCGCTGCGGTCGGCGCTGTTCTCCGCGCCGTTCCAGCGGGCGATGACCGAGCGCATGCGCGATTACGCCGAGCGGTTCTACGACGAGTCCAACTCGGCCGACTACATGGATCGCATCATGTACGTCGACGCGCGGCTGTGGCTGCCGGACGATCTGCTCACCAAGGTGGACCGGGCCACGATGGCGAGCTCGCTCGAGGCGCGCGTGCCCTATCTCGATCACAAGTTCTTCGAGCTCTGCGCGCGTTTGGACACCGGGCTCAAGCAGCGCGGCGACACCCGCAAGTACCTGCTGAAGAAGATCGCAGAGCGCTATCTCCCGGCGCGGATCGTCCATCGCGCGAAGCAGGGATTCATGATGCCGTTGGGCGAGTGGCTGGCCGGCGAGCTGAAGCCGTTCGTCGCGGAGTGCCTGTCGGCGGGCGGGCTCGCGAAGCGCGGGCTGTTCGCCCCCGGGGCGCTCGAGCGGCTGCTCGCCCAGCACCAGAGCGGCCGCAAGAACCATTCGACCCGGCTGTGGGCGCTCGTCGTGCTGGAACTGTGGTTCCGGCGCTACGAGCCGGCGTTCGCGCTATGAGCTCGTGTCATTCCGGCGCACGCCGGATCCAGACTGCATCGATGGCGCTGCGGAGGCTACTCTGGACCCCGGCGTCCGCCGGGGTGACAAGAGATGCCGGGGTGACGAGATGTGCGGCATAGCCGGATTCTTCGGCACGAGGCTCGTCGACCCGGCGGTCCCGGAGCGGATGCTGGACGCCATACGGCGTCGCGGCCCCGATGCGCGGCACGCGCTGCTGTGGGACGCGCGATTTCGCGAGACCGCGGGCGGCGTCGCGAATGCCTTGCTGCACGCGCGCCTGTCGATCATCGATCCGCGGCCGGAAGCCGATCAGCCGATGGCGAACGACGCGGGCGACATCTGGATCTCGTACAACGGCGAGGTCTTCGACTGGCAGGCCGACGCCGACGGGCTCCGGCGCGAGGGCGTGGTCTTCCGCACGCGCTCCGACACGGAGTACATCCTGCGGAGCTACGAAGCGCGCGGGATCGATTTCCTACCGCGGCTGCGCGGGATGTTCGCATTCGCGATCGTCGATCTCCGTACGCAACGGGTGCTGCTGGTGCGCGACCGGATGGGCGTGAAGCCGCTCGTCTACGCCCATCACGACGGCGAGCTCGCGTTCGGCTCGACGGTGCGCGCGGTGCTGCCGTATCTGCCTGCTGCGCGGCGCGGGTTCTCCGCCGAGGCGATCGACGCTTACCTCGCGCATCGCTACGTGCCGGCGCCGCGTACGATCCTCGGCGCGGTGTCTCGGCTGGAGAACGGCCACTACCTCGAGCTCGACCTCGCGACGGGGCGGCTCGCGAAGCACCGCTACTGGCGTCCCCGGCCCGAGCCGGGCGATTGGCGCGCGACGCTCGATCACGCGGTGAAGATCCGCACCGTCGCCGACCGGCCGCTCGGGATCTTCCTCTCGAGCGGTGTCGACTCGAGCGTGCTCGCCTGCCGCCTGGCGGCACAGGGCTTCCGCGACCTGCATACCTTTACCGCGGCCTTTCCCGGCAGCGAGATGGACGAGGCGCCCGACGCGAATGCGTTCGCCGAAGCGATCGGGCTGCCGAATCACGCGGTGCCGGTGCCGCAGACGATCGCGGGCGATTTCGAGCGCATCGTCGCCGATCTCGACGAGCCGTTTGCGGATCCGAGCGCGTTTCCGATGTGGTACCTGTCGCGCGCGACCGTCGACCACGTGAAGGTGGTGCTCGGCGGCGACGGCGGCGACGAGCTTTTCGCGGGCTACAAGCGCTATGGCCGGCATCTGCGCAGCGCGTGGCGGCGCGGGGTGCGCGTTCCCGGGCTAGCAGTCCGGCCGGCGCTCGAAGGCAAGGGCTGGCCGAAGATCGCGGCCGAGGCCGGCATGGACTGGCGCGAAGCGTACAGCCTGCGCTTCTCCGGCTTCACGCCCGGCCAGCGGCTGTACCTGCAGCCCGGACGGCCGCCCGGGCCGCCGACCTGGTGGCGCCTCGACGAGGCGGCGCCGGCGGATGCGCTCGCGAGTCTGCTTGCGGTCGACATGGACAACTACTTCCCCGAGTACATCCTGCGCAAGGGCGATCTCTGCACCATGGCGCACGGGCTCGAGCTCCGCACGCCGCTGCTCGATCACGTGTGGTACCAGCAACTGCTCGCGCTGCCCCCGGCGCAGCGGTTCACCACGCCGCCGAAGCTTCTCCTCGGCGAAGCGTGCAAGCCGTGCATCGAGATGGGGCTTTTCACCCGCAAGAAGCGCGGCTTCAACCCGCCGCTCGAGCAATGGCTGCGCGAGGACCTCGCGGAGCGCCTCGCCGGGCTGGGGAAGCGGCTCGCGGATTCGAGCAGCGGACAGCTCGATGCGCGGGCGGTGGACGCCGTGCTCGAGCACTACGCGCGCGGTGCGCGGCACATGGCGGAGCAGGTGTTGCAGCTTCTCGTCCTCGACGAATCGCTCCGGCAACTGCGGGATCACCGCCCCGAGAAGGGCCGCGACCCGGAGCGAGCGGGGTTAGCGGCGCTCCAAACTTTCCGCTCCGCCGTCGCTTCGCCGCCCCCCTTGTCAGGCGGGTAGCGGGCGGCGATGCACATCGTTCACACCGAGTCGTCGCACGGGTGGGGGGGCCAGGAGATCCGCATCCTGAGCGAGGCCGAGGGCATGCGCGCGCGCGGTCACCGCGTGACGCTGATCGCACCGGCGAGCGCGCGCATTCACGGCGAGGCGCGCCGGCGCGGGCTCGACGCGGTGGACCTGCCGATCGCGCGCAAGCGGCCGGGCGGCGTCGTGGCGCTGCGGCGCTGGCTGGCCGCGAATCCGGTCGACGTCGTGAACACGCACAGTTCCATCGACTCGTGGCTGACCGCGCTCGCATGCCGCAGCCTCACGCGCGCGCCGGCGATCGTGCGCACGCGCCACGTGTCGGCGCCGGTGCCGAAGAATCGCGCAACGCGCTGGCTCTACACCCTGGCGAGCCGCCACATCGTTACGACCGGCACGGCGCTCCGCCGGACGCTGATCGAGGACAACGGCTTCCCGCCGGAGCGCATCACATCGGTGCCGACCGGGATTTCGGCGGAACGGTTCGCACCTGGCGACCGCGCCGCGGCGCGCGCCGCAACCGGGCTCCCGGACGATCGGACGCTGGTCGGCATCGTGGCAACGCTCCGCGACTGGAAGGGGCACCAGATCCTCCTCGAGGCGATGGCGAAGCTCGCGCGCGAACGGCTCGGGCTCGTGATCGTCGGCGACGGCCCGCAACGCGAGGCGCTCGAGGCGCGGATCGCGAGTCTCGAGCTCGCCGATCGCGTGTGGATGAAGGGCGACCAGCGCGAGGTCGTGCCCTGGCTGCAGTCGTTCGATCTCTTCGCGCTGCCGTCGTACGCCAACGAGGGAGTCCCGCAAGCCCTCGTTCAGGGGATGCTTTGCGGCCTGGCGTGCGTCACGACGGACATCGGCGCGATCGGCGAGGCGGCGATCGACGGCGAGACGGCGCTCGTCGTGCCGCCGCGGGACGCCGACGCGCTTGCGCGGGCGATCGGCCGCCTCGCCGCCGACGCCGCGCTGCGGGCGCGGCTCGGCGCAGCCGCGCGTGCGCATTGCATGGCGCACTTTGGCTATGAGGCGATGGTCGACCGGATGGAAGCGGTGTTCCGCGATGCCGTCCGCGGGTAGGCGGCTCGGGTTCCGCCTGCGTGCGCTGCCGCGCGCCGCCTGGGCGCTCGCGCGCACGGCGGGACGTCGGGCGCCGCCGGCCGCCCCGGGGCGTATCCTCGTCGCGCACCATCTTCTGCTCGGCGACACGCTGATGCTGACGCCGCTGCTGGCGAAGCTGCGCGAGCGGTACCCCGCCGCGGACATCGCGATGACGACGCCGCGCGGCATCGCCCCGATCTATCGGGGCTCGCCGTACGGCGTGCGTGCGCTTGCCTACGACACCCGGGATGCGGGCACGTTCGACCTCGCCGAGGCCGCGCGCGGCTTCGATCTCGCGTACGTCCCCGCGGACAACCGCTTCAGCTGGCTCGCGGCCGCGCTCGGCGCACGCTGGATCGTCGCGTTCGCCGGCGACCGTCCGGCGTACAAGAGCTGGCCGGTGGACGAGTTCCGCGCCTACCGGGCGACGCCCGCCGCGCTCGGCGACATGACGGCCGACCTGGTCGACGGTCCGCCGCCGCGTCCCTACCGGCCCGACGACTGGCCCGATCCGGAGCATTCCGCATTCGAGGGGCCGGAGCGTGCGTACGCGGTGCTGCACGTCGGCGCGAGCACGCCGCTCAAGCTCTGGGAGCGCGACAAATGGCGCGCGCTGGCGGCGATGCTGGAGCGCCGCGGGCTGCAAGTCGTCTGGAGCGGCGGACGCGGCGAAGAGGGCGAGGTCGCGGCGATCGACCCGGAGCGCCGCCATCGCTCGTACGCCGGCACGCTCGACCTCGCGCAGATGTGGCATCTCCTCAAGCGTGCGCGGCTCCTCGTGTCGCCGGACACCGGCATCGCGCATCTAGGGCGTCTGGTGAACGTCGCGACGGTCACGCTGTTCGGCCCCGGCTCGGCGCTCGTCTGCGGCGCGGGAGAGTTCTGGCGCGAGAGCCCCTACCGGGCAGTGACGATCCCCGACTTCCCTTGCCGCGACCAGAACGAACTCTTCAAGCGCGAGATCGCATGGCTGAAGCACTGCACCCGCGGCCCGCACGAATGCCCCGCGCCGCGGTGCATGCAGGCGATCGACGTCGCGCCGGTCGCCGCCGCGATCGATTCGCTGCTCGCGCGATGATCCGGCGCTTCGTCCGCAAGCTGCGCGGCAACGAGCTCGAGCGCATTCTCCGGCGCGCCGCCGCGCGCGGCGCGCGACGGTGCCCGCTTTCCTGCCTCGTGTACTGGAACCGCGGGCTCGGCGACATTCCGCTCGGTCTTTACGCGCTCTTCCAGAGAGTGCGCGAGGTGCTGCCCGGGGCGGAGGTCGCGGTGCTGACGCGTGCCGACCTCGCGGAAGCGTTCGAGCTGCTCGGGGTCGACCGTGTCATCGTCGATCGCACGCTCGTGCGGGACGAGGAAGACGGATTCCGGCGCGCTTGCGAGCGCACCGGGACCGGACCGCGCACGTTCGACGTGGTGCTCGAATGGCCGGATCCCACCGAGTGGGTCGCGTGGCAGCTCGGGACGGTCGTACCCCGGCTCACGCTGAAAGCGGCGCACGACGCGCTGTGGCGGAACTTCGGCCTCGACGAGCAGCGCATCTATGTCGCGGCGCACGTGAACACCGAGACCGCGCAGTTCTACGGCTACGTGAAGGACTGGCCGGCGGAGCGGTGGCGCGAGCTTTTCGCGGCGCTCGGCGCGGACGCGAGCTGTCTCCTGGTTGGGCACGCGCGCGAGCCGCGATTCGACGCCGCCAACATCGTCGATCTGCGCGGGGAGACCACGCTCACCGAGATGTTGTCTATTCTCGGGCACCGCTGCCGGGTGCTCGTCGCGCCGGATGGCGGCGTGCTCACCATGGCCTACTACCTCGATCGCGCGTTCCCGCTCACGATCGTCTCGCTCTGGTCCGATCCGCGGCAGGGGATCCTCAAGCAGGCGGTGGCGTCGCCGAACCCGCTGCTGCGGCACGTTCCGCTCATCGGCGAGGGCGAAGACGTCCGCCGCATCCCGGTCGCCGACGTGCTGCGCCATGTTCGCGCCGGGCTCGTGGACCGATGAGCGGGCCGGCGCGCCCGCCGGGCGCCGAGCGCGTCGCACGCGCAGCGCTCGCGCCAGCGTGCATCTTCCTCTTCGTGCTGCCGATCACCCACACCGTGGCGATCCGCACCATCGCGCTCGCGCTCGTCGCGATCTGCGCGGGCTACCTCTGGTGGCGCGAGCGGCCGCCGCCGCCGCGGCTGCTGTTGATCGCGCTGGCGGCGTGGGCCGGCGTCGCGACCGCGACGCTCGCGTGGACGATCGATCTCGAGTACTCGCGCGGCGAGGTGCGAAACGAGGTCGGCTATCCGATCGTCGCGTTCCTCGCTTTCTTCGTCCTCACCCGCGACGCGGCACGCTGGCGGCTGTGGCAGCGGACGCTCGTCGTCACCGCGCTGGTGATCGCGGCGTATGCGTACTACAACGTCCTGCGGCACGGCGATTGGTACACGAAGGCGTACATCGGGGATCGCAACGCCTACAGCACCTACGCCACGTTGATCGTGCCGGTGCTGCTCGTCGCAGCGCTCGACCGGCTCCAGAACGCGCAGTGGCGGGTGATCGCGGGGGTGGCCCTGGCGCTCACGCTGGGGGCGGGCGTGCTCACGCAGAACCGCATCATGTGGGTCGCGCTCCTCGTCGCCGCGCTCGTGCTGCTCGCGACGCGCTTTCGCTGGCGCGAGGTGAGCCGCGGCGGGCGCACCGCGGTGGTCGTCGCGGTGTTCGCGCTGGGCGGAGCCGGTGCGGCGCAGATCGCAACGGTCAGCGGTGGCAAAACGACGGCGCCCGCCGGAGCGACGCTCAAAGCGCAGCTCGAATCCGATCCGCGGGTGAAGATCTGGCGCTATGCCGTCGACCGCGCCGCGGAGCGGCCGTGGCTGGGGTATGGCTACGGGCGGGGGATCCTGCGCAAGGATTTCCTGGCGAACCTCGGCGGCGACGAGCTGTACTGGCACAGCCACAACATGCTGCTCAACCATGCGCTCGAGGGCGGCATCGTGCTCGTCGCGGCGCTGGTCGCGGTGCTCGCGACGCTCGGACACGCTCTGTGGCGGGGGTCGAGGGATGGAACCGCTACCGCGGCCTCGGCTGTTGCGGCGTTGTGCTCGCGGTGCTCGCGGCCGCGCTCGTGAAGAGCCTCACCGACGACATCCTGGTGCGCGAGACCTCGCTCCTGCTGTGGTCGCTCGCCGGAATGGCGCTGGGGCTCGCTGCCTCTCGCCCCCCGTCAAGGGGGTAGGTGCTTCGTGAAACGGAGCGGGGTTTTCAGGCCACCGCAGACGCCCCGGCGCGCTAACGCTCGGCACCCCCGTGAGGGAGGCATTAGGTACCGGCCCGGCGCGCGGGAAGCGCCGCCGCGACTGCGCCGGTCGGCGCGTACTCGGGGATCCGCTGCAACAGTCCCGCGCGGACCTCGTCGTCGGCAAGCAATCGCTCGGACTCGAGCCAACGCACCGCCTCCGCCACCCACGCGCGCGATGGCGCGACCTGCGCCTTCATCACGCGCAGCTTGGGGTGCGGCGTCACGAGCGTGCGCTCGTCGTCGGCGAGCAGCTCCTCATAGAGCTTCTCCCCCGGCCGTAGGCCGGTGAACTCGATCCGCACGTCGCTCTCCGAGAGCCCGGAGAGGCGGATCAGCTCGCGCGCGAGATCGGCGATCTTCACCGGCTCGCCCATGTCGAGCACGAAGATCTCCCCGCCGCGGCCCATCAGCCCCGCCTGCAGCACCAGCTGCGCGGCC
Source organism: uncultured beta proteobacterium (assembly GCA_963754305.1). Classification (GTDB taxonomy): domain Bacteria; phylum Pseudomonadota; class Gammaproteobacteria; order Burkholderiales; family SG8-39; genus DATEDA01. The sequence goes on from CAVWFR010000040.1 coordinate 284,610, forward strand.
TCGGGGATCGACATGAAGTAGCGCCGGATCTCGGGATGCGTCACCGTCACCGGCCCGCCGGCGGCGATCTGCTTGCGGAACTTCGGAATGACGCTGCCTGTGGACCCGAGCACGTTGCCGAACCGCACCGACACGCACCGGGTCCGCTCGTCGGAGAGCGGCTGGCAAAGCAGCTCGGCGAGCCGCTTCGAGGCGCCCATTACATTGGTCGGGTTGACCGCCTTGTCGGTCGATACGAGCACCAGCTTCTCCACGCCGTGCCGGACTGCCGCGTCCGCGACGCGCCAGGTGCCGAGCGCATTGTTGAGCACCGCCTCCCACGCGTTCTCTTCCTCCATCAGCGGCACGTGCTTGTACGCCGCGGCGTGGAAGATCACCGACGGCCGGTGCGCCGCGATCACCCCGTCGATGCGCGGCTTCGTGCGGACGTCGCCGATCACGTAGGCGAGCCGCGTCGCGCCGCTCTGGGCGCCGAACTCCTGTTCGATGGTGTAGAGGGCGAGCTCGTGCATCTCCAACGCCACGAGCTGCGCCGGCGCAAAGCGCAGGATCTGGCGGCAAAGCTCGGCGCCGATCGAGCCGCCCGCGCCGGTAACGAGCACCGTGCGGCCGGTGAGCCAGTCGCGTAGCCCCGCGGCGTCGAGCTCCACCGGGTCGCGGCCGAGCAGATCGTCGAGCTCGACTCTGCGGAGCTGGGAGACGGTGACCTTGCCCGCGACCAGATCCTCGTAGGACGGGACCGTCATCGCCGGGAGCCCTGCACCACGGCAAAGCTCCACCGCGCGGCGGCGGACCCGGTGGGATTCGTCAGGCATCGCAATCACCGCGAGCTCGACACCGCGGCTCGACGCGATCTCCGCGAGCTCCGCGAGCGTGCCGAGGACAGGCACGCCCTGGATCTCGCGCCGGCGCTTCGCCAGGATCGTCGTCGAGCAACCCGACGAAGTTCCACTCGGCGCTGCGGCCGACGTTCTTGAGCAGGCTCGCGGCCGCGGTGCCAGCGCCGAGGACGATCACGCGCCGGCCGTCGCTCGCCATGCGGCTGAGATGACCTTCCTTCCACGCGCGGTAGGCGAGGCGGCTCCCGCCCATGATCATCGCGAGCAGCACCGGGTAGAGGATGAACACCGACCGCGGCACGTGGGGCCGCTGCGCGAGCACCACGCCGACGGCGATCGTCATCGTCCCGAGGACCGCGGCGACCAGTATGCGGCGCAGGTCGGGCAGGCTCGCAAAGCGCCAGAGCCCGCGGTACATGCGAAGCCACAGGCAGATCCCGGTCTGGGCGGCCACGACCCAGCCGAGGTTGGCGAGCATCGCGCCGGAGTACGGCTCGTAGAGCTCGAGGTTGAACCGCAGGAGATAGGCGAGCACCCAGGCCGCCGCGGCCGCGGCGACATCGTGCAGGAACGCGACGCTCGCGCGCCAGTTAATTCGCTGCAACATCGCCTCGAGCCCCCTGCGAGCGCCGGCGCCACGCGAGATCGACGGCGGTCGCGAGAACGAGATACGCAACGACTGCAGTGCCGACCGCCATCCACTGCGCCGCAGGCGTCTGGCCGAGCGCCCACAGCGCGAGCCCGCCGCATGCCGCCATCAGCGCGTACTCCGCGAGCGCGGTATTGCGGTGGCCCCAGCCCAGCTGGACCAGCCGCTGGTAGTAATGCGACCGATGCGCCTGCCAGAAACGCTCGCCTCGCAGCACGCGTCGCGCCAGCGTGAGGCTGGCGTCGACGACGAACGGCGAGAACACGAGCAGCGGGAACCAGAGCGGCCAGTGTCCGGCGCGCCAGCCCAGGATGCCGAGCGCGGCGGAAAGAAAGCCGAGCGGAATCGATCCCGCGTCGCCCATGAACACCTTGGCCGGCGGGAAGTTGAACGCGAGGAACGCGAAGGCCGCGGCGCCGATGCTCGCGGCGACCACCGCGAATACCATGTCCCCTGCGATCCAGGCCGCGAGCGCGTAGGCGCCGAATCCGAACAACGCCATTCCGCCGGCCAGCCCGTCCGACCCATCCATGAAGTTGTAGAGGTTGGTCATCCACATCGTGGCGACGGCGAGCACTGCCTGCCAAAGCGGATGCAGGTCGGACGCGGCGGTGAGGACGAAGGCGATAGCGGCGATCGCGTGCGCGCCGAAGCGGACCGCAATCGGCAGGTGCGAGCGGTCGTCGAGGTACGAGATCACGGCGAGCGCGGCGACGAGCCCGGCGAGCAGCGGCTCGGCCCGGACGAGCGCGAATGCGAGGAGCGCGCCGGCGACGACACCGATCCCGCCGAGGCGCGGGACCGGTCGCTCGTGAAGCGAGCGTTCGTTCGGGTGGTCGAGGGGGAGCCGGTCGCCGCGTTTCAGCAGGAAGACGATGACGCTCGCGCAAGCGAGCGCTGCGGCGATCGGGACGAGCGCGAGCATGGGCGG
>CAVWFR010000041.1:0-43882 GCA_963754305.1 uncultured beta proteobacterium
AACAGATCGTTGCTGCCACGGCCCACCGTGCGCCATGGAACAAGGGCAAGCTCGTCGGCCAGAAGGTACCGTTCAAACTCAGAGACATCTGGGCGATCCGCGTTCGCCTGCAGTTCTATGGCCGCATCCGCGATCTTGCACTGTTCGACCTAGCCATCGATAGCAAGCTGCGCGCTTGCGATTTGGTCAGACTGCGCGTTCGCGACGTTTCTCATGGCGATCGCGTTGGCGCCCGCGCGATCGTCATGCAACAGAAGACCCAGCATCCGGTGCAGTTCGAAATCATCGAGCAGACCCGTCAGGCGATAGCGGACTGGGTGCGCCGTGCCGGGCTCAAGTCCGATGACTATCTGTTCCCCAGTCGTGTACCCCAGTGCCCGCACCTTCCGACACCTCAATACGCGCGGATCGTGGATGGCTGGGTGACGGAAATCGGCTTGGACCCGGGCGCCTACGGTACCCACACGCTTCGCCGGACAAAGGCCTCGCTAATCTACCGGCGGACCAAGAACCTCCGAGCCGTTCAGCTGCTGCTCGGCCATACCAAACTGGAGAGTACCGTCCGCTACCTCGGCATCGAGGTGGACGACGCCCTTGAAATGGCCGAACAGACGGAAGTCTAGTTCGCTTGCTCTACCGACCGCCTCGTCACGGGGCGGTCGCGAAGCGGGCCAGGACCGGGAATTGAGGTGCGTGCCGCAAAGCGGACCGTCAACGAGGCATTCGACCCGAAGACGACGTTGACAACTGTCTGCCAGTCTCCTTCCAAATCACCGCCTCTGGCCCCTTCGCGACCGCCCCGTCAAGGGGCCTTTTTGATGTTTTTCAACAGTGCCTCGTGGTCGGGACGACCTACTGCGCTGGCCCGTAGAGGAGGCCGGTCAACGCCCGTGCGATTGCGGTCGCGGGATCGCGTCCATCGACGGTCGGTGCGAGGTTGGCCCACACCACCAGGGTCACGCGGTTCACGGGGTCGTGGCCCATAAACGAGTTGTAGCCGGGCAATTCGCCGGTGTGGCCGTAGAGGTTGCCGAACTTGGCTATCGCCCAGCCGTACGACGCGCTATTCGGATTGCTCGGCTCGATCGGCAACACGCTAGCGAGCCGCCGGGCCTGCAAGTCGGCGTTCAGCAGCTTGCCGCTGACCAATGCCTCCACCCAGGCGACGAGGTCGTTGGCGGTGGAGATGCCCGCGCCGGCCGCCCAACCCCACGACGGGTTCGCCTCGGTGTAGTCGCCGGGCGCGAGCGTGCCCGCGCGGGCCGCGACCTGCATGTCGGTCGGCAGAGAAGGCGGCGAGCTCATCGTCAGCACGTTGTTTCCGTACATGTAGCCGCGCGAGTAGGGCTCGGGGATAGCGTTGGACGCGATGTCGGGCAACAGGGTGTTCTTGAGACCCAGAGGCGCGAACAGCCGGTCTCGCATAATGGCGGCGAGCGGCTTGCCGCCTTCGCGCTGCTCGGCGATCAGGCCGAGCAGGACGGTGTTGGTGTTCGAGTAGCTGAACGCCGCGCCCGGGGGCGTGAAGTCCGGCGATTCTTTGTAGCCGAGCGCCAGCAGCTCGTCCTGTGTCCATGCCTTCGCGGGCTGCTCGTCGAGCGTCCGGTTCAGCTGGAGCGTCGTCGTGTAGTTGTGCAGGCCGCTGCGCATCGCGAGCAGGTGCTCGATCGTGATCTGCTCGCCGTTCGGCACGTCGGGGCGGTACTTCGAGACCGGGTCGTTGAGCCCGAGCAGGCCTTCCTGAATCTGCTGCAGGATCACCGTGCCGGTCCAGGTCTTGGTATTCGAGCCGACACGCACGTGCTGCTCGAAGCCGGTCGGCACCGTGCCGCGATAGGTCGTGACGCCATAGGTGGTGGCAAAATTCCCGTTCGGCGTGCGGAGGATGACGACCGCGCCGGGAACGAGCATTTCCTTCGCCAGTCGTTCCACCGCGCCTTGCATCGCGGCCGCATCTATCGGGCGCAGCGCGGGTTGCTTGGCGTCCGATCCGGCGCACGCCGCGGCGAGGGCGGTAGCGCAGGCAAACATCGCGTGGTACATGAACCGTCCAATGCGTCCCGCAATGGCGGGCCGATTTGGGCCAAAGAACAGCGAGTGAACACTCCCGACGTCCAACTCAGCTGTGATAAGGTCGGCCAAGCGTCGGGGGTAGAGACTAATGCGCATCCGAATTCGCTCCTTGCCTAAACTCTTCGTCCCGTGCGCCGTCGGTGCGCTCCTGGCACTCGGCATCGAGGCCTCGTTCGCCGGGGATGAGGACGATGGCCCGCTGCAACGCGCGCTGGAGCGCTTCGTGGCAGACCAAGGTGGTCCGCCCGGCATCGCCGTCGTGGTCGCCCGGGGCGAGTCGATCGAGGTACTCACCGCCGGAGTCGCGAAACTCGGGTCGAAGCGGCCGATACGGATCAACGATCACATGCGTCTGGCGAGCGTCGCGAAAGCGTTCAGTGGCGCTGCGGCGCTCTCGCTCGTGGCGAGAGGGCGGCTCTCTCTCGACGACACGATCGGCGAGCGGCTGCCCGACCTGCCCGTTTCCTGGTGGCCGGTCACGCTTGCCCAACTCCTCAACCATACCAGCGGCATCCCTGATTTCAGCAAGGAGGACGCGTTTTTAGACGCTTTGCGCGCCTCCCTGGAGGTCGCTCCGCCACCGCGCCAGCTGCTCGCGTTCGTGGCCGGCAAGCCCCCGTCCTTCGCCCCCGGAACGCAATATCGCTACTCTAACTCGGACAACATCATCGTTGGTCTCATGGTCGAGGAAGCATCCAACAGGCCTTACGAGGAAGTGCTCAGACGCCGGGTCTATCGTCCGCTCCGGCTCACGCGCACCAGTCTCCCGAGCGGACCCGACATGCCACGACCGTACGTTCGGGGCTATGAGCTGCGAGACGATCCGCCGTCGGATGTGAGCGAGTCTTTCGCCGCCGGCTGGACCTGGGCCTCCGGCGGGATCGTGTCGACGCCGGCCGACGCAACCCGGTTCGTGCGCGGGTACGTGAGCGGTGCACTCATCGACCAGAAGACGCGCGCAGCGCAATTTCGCTTTCTGCGGGGCGGTAGCTCGGAACCGCCGGGGCCGGGCGAGAATTCGGCAGGCCTCGCGTTGTTTCGTTACGACACCGCGTGCGGCACTGTCTACGGCCACACCGGCAACACGCCCGGTTACACGCAGTTTATCTCTGCCACCTCCGACGGGACGCGGTCCGCGGTGGTGTCAATCAACGGGCAGATCACGCCGGAGAGGGACGAGAAGCGCTTTGCGAAGCTGCGCCGGATCTACGCGCTCGCGGTCTGCGCAGCGCTCCGCTGAGCGCGGCAGACGCCGCGCCCGGGTGTTTAGAGTCGGGGCGCGAGATGGCGCGACCCGCCCGTTAATCTCTCGCTATCCAATCGCACCGGCTCGGCGCAAACGAGTGAAGAGCGCCGTGACGAGTTGTGGATTCTTCGAGCGGTTCATCGGCGTAGGGCCTTCACCGCAGGGTCGAATGGCAGCTTCGGGTGGGGCGTCCGGGTAAGGCTCGAAGGACCGGAATTGGCCGCCCACCGAACTTGCGAACGTCCGCTTCTCTCGAGCTGACGGCTCAGGGTCGCATCCCGCCCGTTCGCGCCGAGGACAGAGTAGGGCTCCTTTCACTCCCAAAGGAGCCTGCGATGGAACAGATCGTTGCTGCCACGGCCCACCGTGCGCCATGGAACAAGGGCAAGCTCGTCGGCCAGAAGGTACCGTTCAAACTCAGAGACATCTGGGCGATCCGCGTTCGCCTGCAGTTCTATGGCCGCATCCGCGATCTCGCACTGTTCGACCTAGCCATCGATAGCAAGCTGCGCGCTTGCGATTTGGTCAGACTGCGCGTTCGCGACGTTTCTCATGGCGATCGCGTTGGCGCCCGCGCGATCGTCATGCAACAGAAGACCCAGCATCCGGTGCAGTTCGAAATCACCGAGCAGACCCGCCAGGCGAGGACTGGATGGCTGGGTGAGGGAAATCGGCTTGGACCCGGGCGCCTACGGTACCCACACGCTTCGCCGGACAAAGGCCTCGCTAATCTACCGGCGGACCAAGAACCTCCGAGCCGTTCAGCTGCTGCTCGGCCATACCAAACTGGAGAGTACCGTCCGCTACCTCGGCATCGAGGTGGACGACGCCCTTGAAATGGCCGAACAGACGGAAGTCTAGTTCGCTTGCTCTACCGACCGCCTCGTCACGGGGCGGTCGCGAAGCGGGCCAGGACCGGGAATTGAGGTGCGTGCCGCAAAGCGGACCGTCAACGAGGCATTCGACCCCTTGCAGCCGTTGGCGGCTTCCAGCGGAGCGGCAGTTGTGCAGCGGGTCCGGTCGGTCACGGCCGCACCCTGAACTCACGGTCTCGGACACATTGCCGTCGTAGCGGCCTCAACGAGACCACGGCGCGAGTGGCCGGTTTCAAGGTACTGCCGACGTAGCGCGTTGCCGGGGGGCGCGACGATGAGCACATCTGTCGATCGAAGGGCTGCTTCTCTCGACGGCGAACTCACGGACCCGACCCTTCGAGACATACGTTGTCCAGATCGCTGGTAACAAAGGCGCCGCTCGGGCCCATACCGGTTGCCGACACAGCGCGGCAGTCGATTCCATCCTGAACGGGATGGTCTGCCGCGAGTTCAGAGCACAGCTGACAGACCACCTCGACACGGGAGCCGGATTGGCGGGCTGAACCGCCACATTAGGCGTTCGAGAGGTCCTTGATGCGCTCGCGCAGAAAGCTAGTGGCGCTTCGACGGTCAGCTCGCCGAAATCTCCGACGAACTCCCTTTGGATTTCGGCGACGTACGCTTCGGCTCGTTGGCGACCGTCGCGCTGCAAGAGCGTTGCCACCATCAGCAGGTGCGCGTGGGCGAGCCGCTGCGACGTCTCAGCGTTGCCATGAAGTGCGCTGATGAGCGTCTTGAGGAATTCGATGGCGGCATCGCTCGTGCGCGCGGACGCGTCCGGCGTCAGGCGCGGCACCAGCTTGTCCATCGTGAATTCATCGTGCTGTGCCGCCAGCTCAATCTGTTCTCCGAAGCGATCGTTGCCATCGATGGCAGTAAGTTCAAGGCGGTCAACAACCGCGACAAGAACTTCACCGACGCCAAGCTCAAGAAGCGCATGGAGCAGCTTGAGGAGAGCATCGGACGTTATCTCGCCGAGCTCGACCGCGCGGACCGGGAGCCGGCGGCGGTCACAGAAGGTAAGGTCTCCCGGCTCAAGGACAAGGTCGCCGCCGTCAAAGCGCAAATGCAGCGCCTGAACCAGATTGGACGCGAACTACGGGAAGCACCCGATCAGCAGGTCTCGCTGACCGATCCGGATGCCCGCTCCATGGCCACCAGTGGCCGAGGCACCGGGATCGTCGGCTACAACGTGCAGACCGCGGTCGATGCCAAGCACCATCTGATCGTCGCCCACGAAGTCACCAACCTCGGCCATGACCGAACCCAGTTGTTCTCGATGGCCACGCAGGCGCGCAGTGCGACGGGAACCGAAGAGCTGACTGTTCTTGCCGATCGCGGCTACTTCAAAGGCGAAGAGATTCTGGATTGCGAGCAGGCCGGCATTACCACCCTGGTGCCCAAGCCGCTCACCTCAAACAGCAAGGCCGACGGTCGGTTCGACAAGCGGGACTTTGTTTACATTGCTGAGGACGATGAGTACCGCTGCCCTGCCGGCGAACGGGCCATCAAGCGCTTTAGCACCATCGAGCGCGGCATGGTGCTGCACAAATATTGGACCTCAGCATGCCCAAGATGTCCGATCAAAGCGCGGTGCACACCGAGTGACTATCGGCGCATCGCGCGCTGGGAACACGAAGCGGTCCTCGATGCAATGCAGGATCGCCTGGATCGTCAGCCCGACGCGACGAAGCTACGCCGGCAAACCGTCGAACATCCTTTCGGAACTCTCAAAGCCTGGATGGGCTCGACGCATTTCATGACCAAGAGGCTGCCTCGAGTCAGTACCGAGATGAGCCTGCATGTGCTCGCCTACAACCTCAAACGCGTCATGCAGATCTTGGGCATCGTGCCGCTGATGCAGGCGATGAGCGCATAAGGCCCTTTCCCCCGCGAGACAGGCGCCGCCGGACGGGCTGCTCAGCGCATTTTGCAGGGCAGCTCTCGAAACCCCGATCAATTCAATCTTGCCCCGCCATCGCGCACAGCGCGCCGGCCGCGTCCCCAACCGCTCCTGAGCGTGCTCACGGGGCGTGGTCGCGCAGATTCGACGTTTTCACACGGCCTCGGTCGTCACCGTACCTCCAATCGGTCTCTGAACGACCGCTCGGTTCCGTTTTCGTCGACGTCGCCGGTGAGCAATCGCGAATGACCGTTCTCACTGAATTCTGATTTTCGCGACGAGCGCAACGAACGGCCGGTGACAAGGTACACCGGTCAGTCGATCAGAAAAGCGCCGACGTCGCCTATGGGTCGGGTGCGTCAGTTCGACGCGGTTAGCAGCTGACATTCGAACGGCCCTCAGCCGCGAACGTCAAGTTCCAAGGTGAACCTGTCGCTCGCAACGAGAGACACCAACGTCAGCTCTCGGCAGCAGGTGACTTCGGAGCGCAAGTCGAACGTCGGCAGCCAGTCTGAAGCGGTAGTAGCGTCGGGCATCTCAACCGACAGCTCATGGCCGATCAGCGACGTGGGCGAAGGTCGGCTTTTTTAGAGCACCACGAACGTCAACTTCGGCCCTGCTTAGCTTATGTATTTCGCCAGCTTGCCCTTCGCCTTGCCGTCGTCGGGAATATCGATGCGCGAGCGCGCCGCCGGCGTGTAGCCTAGCTCGGCTTCCATCGCGCGCAGCGGGTCGAGATCGCGGCGGATCGCCTTGAGTAGCGGCGACTCCGTTTCGCGTCCTTCGGGTGTATGGACCATGCGCGGCTTGCCCGACTGATTCCACGTCTTCACCGCCACGGCGAAGGCGTCGAGCACGACGCAATAACGCGCCACGATCCCCCGATCAACCGCCGTCAATAGTCCGGCAGGGGGATTCCTCTACCACTTCATCCCATAGCAACCGCTGCGCATCGTCGAGAAAGTCCGGCGCCTTACCAATCTCCGATTTCGGCGCCGGCTCATTCTTCGGGGAGCGGTCCGGGCGATAGGTTCCCGCCACGATCTTGAGCGCGGTCGGTTTCGGACGACGGCCTCGCATCGCGCCACTCTATACGCCATGAGCGGGCCTGCAAAATTGCCCAAATTCGCCGCGGTGCGAACGGCTGGAGCTGCGCCGGTGGCCCCTCATCGGCCGAGGTTTTGAGGTCCCGCCCCCCGGGGTTGAACCTACTTCCCCCGCACTTGCGCGCCACGTTTTCCGCACGCCGGGGGGCACTGGTGGGTGTGCGCTCGCGCCGTTGTGGAGTACATTCCCACCCGTCCGGGGCACTCGCTCCGGGCGGGCCACCCGACCGCAGCAACGGCCGAGCGGCCCTAACCACCACCGTTAAAGGGACTAACGACGATGGCTGACCCAAGTCTACCTTCCGCTCCGCATTCCGCGATTGAAGCCTGGACCGTTTGTCGCGACGAGCTGGCCCTCGCCAGCCAGCACCTTGAACACGCGCGCGCAACGCTGGTGACGTGGTTCGTTTCGATGCCGGTCGCGGCGTGGAAGCAACCGTTTCTTCGGGACACCGCGGACGACGACAAGCGGGAGGAGTAAAGCCGCAACGAGGCCGCGGGGAGTTCGTGCGCTTGAGTCCCCGCGGCCCGACCACTCTGTAACCCTCGAGGAACAGAGTGGCTGACGGAAAGTGTGCCGCTCCGCCCTCGTGCTCGGGCGAAAGGGCTAGACCTCCGCCACCATGGCCGGCGCACCCCTCCGGTTCCGGCGCGATCCTTACTCAAGCGACGACGTGCTCTCCCGTCAGCTCGCGCACTTCGCGCACCGCCAAAAGCTCACCGGCGGCGATCTCGTGCGCTTCGCGCTCGACGCACGCGCGAAGCACGGCCCCGACGTGGCGCTCGCCGCGATGGTCAAGCTCGCCGACCACGCCCGGAATGGACCCGCCTAGCCGGCGATCGCTGGACGCATCGCGCCTGCGCGGCCAACAGCGCCGGGCCGGCGCGTCCGACGAGCCGCACGAGAATCCCGTGGCGCCGCCCGCACGCCTGCACCGCAAGCCGCGGGCGGGCGAGCTTGACGCGCTGCTTCCCATCATCCCGCCGCGCGCGCGCCTTCGGCGCGACTGATGCGCCGCCGGCCCGGCAAGCGCGAGCGGCGGCGGCACCTCGGCCTTCTACGCCTTGAGGATAGCGCGAGCGCGACTACCGCAGCCGCCGCCGCGCGAGCCTGCTTCGCTCTGCGACGGAATCGAACCCCGGAGCTAGGGCCCGGCAGACACTCAGTTTCCGGCCATGTTTGCCGCTAGGGCCAGAGCTATGGCCGCTTTGAAATTGCCCTGCACACCGCGCCAGTACTGTGGCATGGCGGACTCCCCATCCGCCATAATGACGTCGGCTTTGCAGGATGGGCACCGATGCTTCAGGCCGGTCTCCGCTACGAACTTCGTCGAGCTCGCCGCACTGTCCCCCAAACCGACCTCCCGGCGCGGCTGCTCAATGCGCGTATGGGCGCGTATCGAGATACGGCTGTGCCGCCTACCGGGACACGGCGGGCGAGGCGATCACCCGGTGGACGGGGAGGTGGCCAAGCCCTAAGGCCGACGTCGCGACTAAGCGGCGCGAAGTCGAACGCTTTCGCATCCGCCACAGCATCGTTTCGCTCGAGCGCGACGAGAACCAGCGCGTGTAGCCGGCGACCCGAGCTGACAGTCGGGCAACGAAAAAGCCGGCAACGCCGGCTTTTGCGCGGCCTCGTTGTCTGCCCGTCAATACTCGCTGTTGGGGCCCTTCCTGCTGCTCGGCCCGCGCTTGTCTTTTGCGGCCTTCTTCAGGTTGCGGAAGAGGTCGGGCTGCGCGTGCTTCAAATACTCGATCACCTCGAAGTCCTCCTTCCTGACGCGGGTGAGGTCGAGCTTCTCGACGTGCACTAGCCGCAGCAACTCCTGCACCGGCTTCGGCATCTCGCGCCCGCTTTCGTACCGCGAGCCACCGCTCTGGGTGACGCCGATCTTGGTCCAGAAATCCTGCTGGTTGAGTCCGAGCTTGCGCCGGATGTCCTTCGGGTTGGTGAGAAAGTTGAACAGCTTCATGTTAGTCGTGGCCCCTGTCGTGGTGGTGCCTCAATCGTGGTACCTGATTCTTGCCGCTCCCCGAGAGCGTCCGGCGATCCTAGCACAACGTCATATTTTCGCCAGCAGCAGACTGTAAACATTCGTTAAACCTCGCGCGGGGCGCACCAGGGCCAACAGGGTAGAATTCGCGCCTTTTACGAGTTCGATTGCATGGCACTGATCGTCCAGAAGTACGGCGGCACCTCGGTCGGTAGCGTCGAGCGGATCAAGTCCGTCGCGCGCCGTGTCGCGCGCTGGAAGAGTCTCGGACATCAGGTCGTCGTCGTCCCGTCCGCGATGTCGGGCGAGACCAACCGACTGATCGACCTCGCGCGCGAGATCCAGGGCACCCCGGATCCGCGCGAGCTCGACGTAATCGCGGCCACCGGGGAGCAGGTCACCATCGGTCTTGTTTCGATGGCGCTGCTGGACGTCGGGATCAGAGCGAAGAGTTATACCGGGGCGCAGGTGCGCGTGGTCACCGACAGTGCCTTCACGAAGGCGCGCATCGTCAGCATCGACGAGGATCGGCTCCGCGGCGATCTCGTGGCCGGCGTCGTGCCGGTCGTCGCGGGGTTCCAGGGCGTCGATCCGGCCGGGAATCTCACCACGCTCGGGCGCGGCGGCTCGGACACCTCCGCGGTCGCGCTCGCGGCCGCGCTCAAAGCCGACGAGTGCCAGATCTACACCGACGTCGAGGGCGTCTACACCACCGATCCGCGGATCGTCCCCGAAGCGCGCCGCCTCAAGACCGTCACGTTCGAGGAGATGCTCGAGATGGCGAGCCTCGGCTCGAAGGTGCTGCAGATCCGGTCGGTCGAGTTCGCCGGCAAGTACAAGGTGCGGTTGCGCGTTCTCTCGAGCTTCGAGGAAGCGGGCGATGGCACCCTCATTACCTTCGAGGAAGACGAGAAAATGGAACAGGCAGTCATCTCCGGCATCGCGTTCAATCGCGACGAGGCGAAAATCACGGTGATGGGGGTCCCCGACCGGCCCGGGATCGCATACGCGATCCTCGGGCCGGTCGCCGACGCCAACATCGACGTTGATATGATCATTCAGAACGCCAGCGTCGACGGCATCACCGATTTCTCGTTCACGGTCCACCGCAACGATTACGCGCGGGCGCTCGACATCGCGCGCAAGGTTCAGGAGCACATCAAGGCGCGGGCGATCTCCGGCGACAACAAAGTGTGCAAGGTGTCGATGGTCGGCGTCGGCATGCGCTCGCACGTCGGTATCGCGAGCCAGATGTTCCGGACGCTGGCAGAGGAGGGGATCAACATCGAGATGATCTCGACCTCCGAGATCAAGATCTCGGTGGTGGTCGACGAAAAATACATGGAGCTGGCCGTGCGCGTACTGCACAAGGCGTTCGGGCTCGAGCAGTCTTCCTGATTCGGGCCGAGCGCTGCCGGAGGGTGTACGGGCGGACTAGGTCGTCGGAAGTATTGTCGCGGTCGCTGGCGGGACGTAACTTCGCCCCGGTTCAGCAACTGGCGAGCAGCAACGCAAATCATGGACAAACCACTTCTTCCCAAGGGTCACGCCTCGATTCTTTCCCCCCGCTTCAGGTATGTGCCGGCCACGCACACCGACCTGGCGCGGACGTTCGCGCGCATCCGTCAGCAGCTGCGCACGCCGGCGCGGCCGAGCGCGACTGTTTCCGAGATCAAGCCGAGGCGTTCGGGTTAGGGCATCCGCAACGCGATTCCGTACGGCGCAAACGGAAAGCGACCCTAGAGGGTCGCTTTCTTAATTGGCGGTGCTTTGAGGAACTCGACGACTTCCTCTTTGCGACGGCGCCTTCGTGCAGCCGGAAGCAGACGCCGGCGAGATGCATGCCGGCGATGATCGAGAGGTGGTGCCAGTTGAAGCAGAACTGCACAATGGGAGTCTGCCCCTTAAGCGCCCAGGTGCGCACCCGGATAGGGCGTTGCGAGAGGCCGGATTCGTCGATGAAAACGATCAGGCGGCCCTCTCGCGCAGGCTTTTTTTTGAGCGCAGGCCAGGTGCGCTCGCGCCAAAGCTCGATGGCCGCATCGTCGCGCTCGAGCGCGCGCCGTTGGGGCTTCTGGCTGGAGAAGCCCATCTGCCCGAGCAGGCGCCAGACATGCACATCGCTGTAACGCACGCCGAACTCGCGCTCGATGAACACACGCACCCGCTTGAGCGTCCACAGCGCGGTGCCAAAGCCGTGCGCGGTTGGACCTTCGAGCAGCGCCACCTGCAGTTGCATCAATTCCGCGGCCCCGAGCAAGGCCGGGCGCCCGCCCTTGCTCATGTTGCGCAGCGCATCGATGCCGTCGGTTTGCAGCACCTCGCGCCAGCGGTACACAGTTTGCCGTGGCGCCCCGACCATGCGGCACGTGCGGCGGGCTTGTGCCTGCGAGCAACAGTCGCGCGGCGCGCACGCGCCGGTTCACCGCTTCGTCCGACTTGCTCTTCGCCATGGTTCTCCACGATCTTATGTCTACATCGGAACAACGCATGAGAATGAAAGCGGTTGTCATAAGGTTAGGTAATTCTCAATAGGTCGTTGGAAGTATTGTCGCGGTCGCTGGCGGGACGTAACTTCGCCCCGGTTCAGCAACTGGCAAGCAGCAACGCAAATCATGGACAAACCACTTCTTCCCAAGGGCCACGCCTCGATTCTTTCCCCCCGCTTCAGGTATGTGCCGGCCACGCACACCGACCTGGCGCGGACGTTCGCGCGCATCCGTCAGCAGCTGCGCACGCCGGCGCGGCCGAGCGCGACTGTTTCCGAGATCAAGCCGAGGCGTTCGGGTTAGGGCATCCGCAACGCGATTCCGTACGGCGCAAACGGAAAGCGACCCTAGAGGGTCGCTTTCTTAATTGGCGGGAGAGAGTCTGCCCAACCGCCGTCTACCCACATCGGCGGCCGTCCAGAATGGTCGCCCATGGGTGAAAAGCAAGTTTCATTCCCTGTGATACGTCGAAGGCACGAGCGCGCCGGGCGGCCCTGACGGCTAGCTTCGCCAAGTCGGCGTGGAGCGACGCCCCCCGCGGCCTGCATCTGCTGCTCGTACTTCTCAGTCGCCTGCAGCTCGTGCCTGATGGCGGCGTCTATGACGCGTAGTCCCATTTCGTACCGCGCTGCGCCGCCGTGACGGAAACTACTCGGCCCGGACGGATCTCGATGATGATGCCACCATCGAGAAATCCGCTCGCGGCGACGCTGACAATCCTTCCCGGGACCCGGGCCGGCGATCCGCTTTGGTCGACGACCTCCACCCATACTCGCCGCCCGACTACCGGCCGTTCATCCCGCGTCCCGGCGTTCACGTCTCCCCCTCGCCACAATGATGGTGCGCGGGAACGACTATGGCGCCAGGCGCCGCGGTGCGTCAATCCGCGGCACAATCGTTAACGAACGGCCCAGATCGCCGCCGGCGGCCCAGCGGGCGGTCGTTCCTAGCGCTTCGCTGGCCGAGAGGCCGGCCCGGGAAGCAGCCGCCCGCCAGGCCGAAGCCGAGCGGCAAGAACGGGGGCGGAACAACAGAGAATGGCGGGCCGGGCAGGAGAGCGCCAGCAAGGCTCTCCCGTGTAGTGAACGGGCATGCGGCGGTGAGTGCGGAGCTTGCGTTCCGGCTCGCAGCCTAGTTCCGCGCCGCTCCCATTTCGCGGCCGCCTCCGGACGGCCTTTCTATTTGCTCTCCGTTGCTCGCACTGCCGGCGCAGGCGTGCTCTGCTGGCCCATGTTGCGACCCGCTTCGAACGACGATCTCCCGCCTTGAACGAGCGCGACGTTGGCGGCGTATACCCCCAGGAGGACCGCGATGCTGACGCCGACTGCGATCCCCGTCCCCATGGTCCACAATTTCATACTCTGGAACTCCGCGCGTAGCTCTCTGGTCTCGTGCGCGATGGTCTCGACGCCCGCCTCTATCCTCGCAACGCGCGCGTCCACTCGCGCTTCGATCGACTGGAGTTTCGCGTCCAGCTCGCGTGGGCTTACCTCGTCGGCCATCTTCGGAGCCTCCCACTCCTTATGCGACTTTTGCAATGGTTCGATAAGGTCATCCGACGTCGCGTGGAGACGCTCGAAGACAAGGCTTTCATCCCCCAGCGCCTGCGGCCGGCGCGCGGCGGCCGCCACGCGCGCGGTCGTTTTCCGTTGCTCCGCGAGGACTTGCTCGAGCTTTCTCAGTTGAACGACGTTGCTGGCTTCCTCAGGCACGGATCAGGCTCACAAGGTGTCGAGGAATTTTTGGTTTTCCGCGAACGCTGTCTCGATCGCGTTCGCCAATGTCGCCTGGTTCGCAGCGGGGATTGCTTCGAAGTGGAGTAAATCGAGAAACGCTCGGGTAAAGGCGAGATGAACGTTGGACGCCTGCGCCACGGCCATGCGAAGCTTCTGAATCTCGGCTAGCGCTTCATGCACTTCCAACCGAAGCGTCGCGATTTCTAGCCGTAGTTCCTGGATTTGATCCGCCTCGGCCATGCACGGATTCTAGGCGCAAGTCAGCCTATCCGCGGGCCGCTCGTTTCCGGCGTCGGAAGAGGGTGGGTCAAGTGCCTGTGATGCGGCACACTAGCCCCATGATCTCCTTTGACGCTGTAGCCAAGATGACGCCAAAAATCAGAAACACAGCCCCGATGAGATCGAGATAAAGCTTTCCCGTGGTAGCCTCCTTGAGCAGTTTCTGACTTCTTTCTTCTCCGGCTTCCCGCTCGCGCCGCACGGATGCGAGGCCGCTTCCAACATTCCCCTGAAGTCCTCTAACGCGGTTCTCCAATGCGTATACGCGCGGCTCCAATACATCAAGACGATTATCGGGCGACTTCGCAACAGTGAGCTGCCCGGCCCTCGTGTCAATCGCCTCCTGATAACGAAGCAACTCGTCAAAGGAACCGGTGCCCCCGGGAACTCGCCATCGTGGGAATTGCTTCAGGTAGATCCATAGAAGGGCGGCCGGCTTCTCGAGACCGAACTGCTTTCGGAGATCGGTAAGCTTCATTATGACGAGGATCAGCCCCGCCAATTCCAGACCCATGCCGGTAAGGCGGAGGCGATCCTCCCAGTTTGAAGCCAAACTTTCAGACAATAGAATGAGCAGCAGCGGCAGCGCGGGAACAGCGAGCAGCGCGCCCCATGCCATCCGACCCTCGCATAACCAGCCGCGGACGCGCGCGAGCCAGTCAACGAGCTGCGCCCACATTGCCGAGTCCCTCCCCGTCGGACTGTACCTCAGTCTCGACGCGCCTTCCCCCGCCCCGTCGCCGGCATCTCTAGCCGTTCGACCAGCGCGACAAGCAGCAGCTTCGGCGTCGGCGCCAGCGAATCGCCTTTAAGCGCGTGGCCGTGACGTCAGATCGGAATGGCTCGCGCGGCTTGCAACACAACCAAGCGTGCGGCCGGATGGCCGGGTTCGTGCATGTACTCGACCGCGTGCTCAGCGCGATCCGCGATGCGGGCGTCTCCTGGACTTGCCCGGGTTCGACGAATTCGGACTAGCGGAGCAACTGAAAAAAAGGAATGGCACCGTGCTCAGAGAAGTGAGCGCCTGTCGGTCGAGTCCCCTGCGCAGCCCGTACGGACGCTTTCCTAGTTGATTCCGCTAACTGCGACCTGGCGCGTGCGCATAGCCTCTTCGGGGCGCCGGGGCTCGGCGTCGGCGCGCCCGCTCGCCCTCGCGCGGCGTTCACCGCCGTTGCGTCAAATTTGGAATAGGCGTAGCGTGTTAGCGGGCTCATCGGCAGCCATTCCATTCCCAAAGGGGAGGATTCATCATGGCACATCTTGGCGCCCTTCTTGCTGCCCTCGCCGCCCTCGCGGTCGCGCCTGTCCAGGCGGCCAGCTTCGCCGGCGGCGCGGTGAATAACTTCACGACCACGTTGTTCGATTTGAGGCCGTCCGACGGCATCATGCCGGCCGTCACGTTCTCCACGCCGTATTTCGGCGACTCTGCTTCCGTCTTTGTACAAGACAACGGTAATACCCGATCTAGCTCGGCCTCTGGTACCGGGCCGTTCGACCTCGACGTCGGTACCGCGCTCACTTTAGCCCGCGCCGGGGTCTCCGGAACTGGCCCGACTGACCTCGGTCAACTTCGCGCAACAGGTTTCGCGCTAGACCCACTGGCACCGGGCGACTTCACTTTTTATTCCGCGACCGCCGGCGCGCCCAGTTTTCCTATCGATTTCACCGTGACGCCCGGAACGCTGGTGTCGTTCTCGGCCCTCGCAACCGTGAATGCCACCACCACCATCGGTTCGACGGCGTTCGGCGCCGAGTCAGCGGGCGCCATACTCGGGTCGGTCAGGCAATAGGCTTCGGTCCGATCTTGTGGCCGTACCCTGGAGCCCCGTCGCTGACTGACGCGAGTCTGGATGGTCATGGTGGCTCCGGGAAGGGTGATGGAGTCACTATCAGCGCCGAGTGGGGCTGGGTGACGGTGTGGGCGCAGCGCTTTTCCCTCCATTCACTTTTGGCAAGATGCCCTCTAGGAATGAGAAGAACACATCGACCGCATATCCAACCAAGAAGGCTATTGCGAGGGGCGGAATTGATGCTTTTTCTGTTAGCACGAAGTTGCTAAATAGACCGACGACCGCACCGCCGATAGCGGCAATAACAAAACGTGCGGCGTGTGCGTCGTTGAAGGTGTAGGTTCGTGCCTTCACGTCTCGCTCGAACTTTCGCAGCAGAAAGGCGCACGCTCCGAGGAGCGCGTACAACACTGGCAAGATGCACGAAGCCATAGCCCCATAGAAGACAGAAGCCGCCTCCTCCGCGGCTACTGCAAAATATCTAACCTGCTGGTAAGAGGTGAGCTTCGCCGCGACCATCTCTACCATCTCTGCTGGGAGCGGAAGTGGGACCTCAAATTGATCTTTCAACTCCTGTGGTTTCCCTCTTATTGACTTGAAGGGATCGGGCGGCTCACCGTACACGAAGCGACTCAGAAGAAGGGCGCGATTATCAATAGCGCGCGTCGTAGCGGCGAATTGCTGTAGATCCGTTAGGGTCGCCGTGGGTGGGATGCTCGTCGCGGCCGGAGCTTGTGCTTGGGGCGGCGCGGGGTTCAACGGGTTGGGCTCAGCAACCTTGAACGCCTCAGTCAACCTCACTGCCAACGCATTGGCGACGACGATGTCCTTCCGGATGGCGTCTGCGAGGGCCGACGTGACGAAGGTTGCGACCGAATAGGGAACAATGAGGATAGCCAAGAGTATTGCGACGATCTTGTAGGGCCTGTCAGGATTTTCGTGTGTGAGGCATAACATGTTGGATCAAAGGAGCATGTATGCCAAGCAAGACGAAGAAGGCGGCGGCGGCTTTGCCGTCGATCCCCAAGGAACTGATTGACCAGTTCGTCACGGGCCCGATGAGTGCGGAGGCGGTCAACGCCGCCTCGGTGGCGTTCAAGAAGGCGCTGATCGAGCGCGCGCTGGGCGCCGAGCTCAGCCACCACCTCGGCTACTCGCCCGGCGCACCCAAGCCGGAGGAGGCGAGCAACCACCGCAACGGCATGAGCGGCAAGACGGTGCTCACGGAGGATGGGCCGCTGCGTATCGAGGTGCCGCGCGACCGTGATGCGACATTCGAGCCGCTGCTGATCCCCAAGCATGAGCGGCGTTTCACCGGCTTCGACGACAAGATCGTCGCCATGTACGCTCGCGGCATGACCGTGCGCGAGGTGCAGGGCTTCCTGGCCGAGCAGTACGGCGTCGAGGTCAGCCCTGAGTTCATCAGCTCGGTGACCGATGCGGTGATGGCCGAGGTCAGTGCCTGGCAGGGGCGGCCGCTCGAGCCGATGTACCCGGTGGTGTTCTTCGATGCGCTGCGGGTGAAGATCCGCGAGGATGCGGTGGTGCGCAACAAGGCGATCTACCTGGCCCTCGGCGTGCTGCCCGACGGCACGCGCGACATCCTCGGGTTGTGGATCGAGACCACCGAGGGGGCGAAGTTCTGGATGAAGGTGTTCAATGACCTGAAGACCCGCGGCGTGGGCGACATCCTGATCGCCGTCACCGACGGGCTGAAGGGCATGGCCGAGGCGCTGGGCGCGGTGTTCCCGGCCACCACGCTGCAGACCTGCATCGTGCACCTGATCCGCGCCAGCCTCGACTACGCGAGCTGGAAGGAGCGCAAGGCACTGGCGAGGGCGATCGGGCCGATCTACACCGCCTCGAGCGCCGAGGCCGCACTGGCCGCGCTCGATGCCTTCGAGCACGGTCCGTGGGGACGCAAGTTCCCGACCGTGGTGGCCGCCTGGCGCCGGGCATGGGATAAGGTGATTCCGTTCTTTGCCTTCCCGCCGGCCGTGCGCCGCGTGATCTACACGACCAACGCGATCGAGAGCATCAACGCGCGGCTGCGCAAGATCATCAAGACGCGCGGCCACTTTCCGAGCGACGACGCGGCCACCAAGCTGATCTGGCTGGCGCTGCGCAACATCACGGCCGAATGGGGACGGGCGGCGCACGACTGGAAAACGGCGATGAACCAGTTTGCGATCCTCTACGCGGATCGCTTCACCAAGACGGCCGCGTAACATGAATCACCGACTTGCCCACCGCATCGGTCGTTCGTCGCAACCGACGCCCGCCGCCGTGGACAAGTCTCCACCCGCCTCACACACAGAAATTCGGACACTCCGAAAAATCTTGGAGCGTGTCAGAATTTTTGTGTGACCCGAGCCGGTTGATCAACGGGTCATGTCAAACCGATCACCGAATAGGATCGCGAACTGAGCCCGCGCGGCGTGCCAGGTGATTGGCGGCATTTTCCAGTCGCGCGCGATTTCTCGCAACACGAGCCAAATCAGCTTGCTCGCCGCTTCGTCGGTCGGGAAGTGCCCGCGGGCACGAACCGACCGACGCACCCGACTGTTCAGACTTTCGATCGCGTTGGTCGTATAGATGATCCGGCGCACCTCCGGCGGATAGACAAAGAAGGGGATCACCTGCTCCCAGTTGCGTCGCCAGGCCGCGCCGATCGCCGGATAGCGCCGACCCCAAGGCCCGCCCTCAAAAGCCTCCAGCGCGAGCTGGGCAGCTTGAGCGGTCTCGGCCCGGTAGATGGTCTTCAGAGCGCCGGCAACCGCTTTGCGCTCTTTCCAGGAAGCAAACTCCATCGAGTAGCGGATCAGGTGCACGATGCAGGTCTGGACCTGCGCCTGGGGGAACACCGCGCTGATCGCCTCGGGGAAACCCTTCAGGCCGTCGACCACGGTGATCAGGACGTCGGCCACGCCACGGTTCTTGAGTTCGGTCATGACGCGCAGCCAGAACTTCGCCCCTTCGGTCTGCTCGATCCACAGGCCCAGGACATCCTTCTTGCCCTCGGGCAACACCCCCACGGCGAGATAGACCGCCTTGTTACGCACCGTCCCCTCGTCGCGGATCTTCACCCGCAGGGCATCGAAGAACACGATCGCGTACACCGCTTCCAGCGGCCGGGATTGCCACTTGACTACCTCGTCGAGCACCGCGTCGGTAACCGTGCTCACCAGCTGGGGCGAAGCTTCGATCCCGTAGAGCTCGCGAAGATGCCCCTGGATCTCGCGCACGCTCATCCCGCGGGCGTACATCGAGACGATCTTGTCGTCGAACCCGGGGAAGCGGCGCTGATACTTGGCGATCAGCTGCGGCTCGAAGCTGCCACGCCGGTCGCGCGGGATATCGAGCTCGAGCTTGCCGGTGTCGGTGAGCACCGTCTTCTTGCTGTAACCGTTGCGGTGGTTGCCGGCGCCGGCTGCGCAATCGGCCTCGGCCGACTGCGCAGCCAAGTGCTCATCGAGCTCCGCGTTGAGCATGCGCTCGGCCAGCGCCTTCTTGATCTCGTCGAGCAAGCCCTCCGAGCCAAAGACCTTCTTCGGGTCCGCGTCCTTCAGCAGCTCGTCAACCAGTTCCTTCTTGACTGCCATAACATCCCCCTTTCCGGGAAGTATGGCTCGGACACACGAAATTCATGACACTCCCCTAATCTATGGGTACGTGGCGTCCGTCATCAATCATCCATATGGCTTTCCCGATGATCGCCGCGGCCTAAGCCGTCTGGAGGATGCTAACCCCGACGATGTTCATGCAACGTTGAAAGGGCTCGGTCTGCTCTACCTCCGATCCGGTCCGGCAATACAAGTGCAATAGCGAAGAAGACGAGCGCGCGGGCCATCAGCGCGCGCGGACTCTGCTCAAGGTCTCCGCGCGCCAATGTGCTGATCTGGGGGTGGTCATCAAGAAGAACAGCAGGAGCAAGTCTTGGTTTGGATGATTCTCCTCACGCGCTCGGCTCGACGCTGCCACACTCCGTCCTGCTGCGAGCCGACACGGTGATCCTATGCCACTGCTGGGCGAGCCATACGCCAGCCTCGAGCGCAAGGTCGAGGAGCTCACTCGGGATCTGAAACGGGCCCGCGACCACGAGACGGCAATCAGCGAAGTGCTGCGAGTCATCTCGGGATCGCAGACCAATCTTCAGCCGGTTCTGGATACCGTGGCGGAGCGAGCGGCGATTTTCTGTGGCGTACCGCACGCCAGCGTATGGTTGGGCGAGGGCGACGAGCTGCGAAGGTTGTCCGTCTACTCGCGTGAGGCCGAGCCGACGGCGGGGCAGTGCGAACGAGTAGTGCCGATCAGCAGAGCCTCGGTCAGCGGACGCGCCGTGCTGGAGCACCGGACCGTGCACATCGAAGACATCGTCCCCCTACTCGATACGGAGTATCCGGACGCGAGGGAATCGAGCGGGCTCGGCCTCCGGGCGCTGCTCGTTGTTCCGCTCCTGCGCGAGGGAGACGCGATTGGCACCATCAGCCTGGGACGCCGCGAGGCGGGCCTGTTCTCGAAGGAGCAGGTCGCCTTGCTCCAGACCTTCGCCGACCAGACGGTGATCGCGATCGAGAACGTCCGACTGTTCAACGAGCTCGAGGCCCGCAACCGCGAGCAGACGGCGACCGCCGAGATCCTCCGCGTCATCAGTAGCTCGCCGACCGACATTCAGGCGGTGCTGGACACCGTCGTCCGGAACGCCGCGCGGCTGTGCGAGGCGAGCAACGCGTCGCTCTACCGGGTCGAGGGCGACCTGATGCGGCGGGTGGCCGGCCATGGCTCGGTGCCCGCCAGCCTGAGAGTCGGCGAAACGAGGGCGCTCGGGCGCGGCTCGATGAGCGGGCGGGCCATCCTGGACCGGCAGACGCTGCACGTATTCGACTTGCACGAGACTGACCTCGCCACGGAGTTCCCGGACATCAAGGACGCGGCCGAGCGCCACGGGATCAGGGCGTGTCTCGCCACGCCCCTCATCCGCGAAGGGGTACCGATCGGGGCCCTGACGATCTACCGGACGGAGGCGCGTCCGTTCGCCGCGAAGCAGATCGAGCTGGTCAAGATCTTCGCTGACCAGGCGGTCATCGCGGTGGAGAACGTCCGCCTGTTCAACGAGACGAAGGAGGTGGCCGACCAGCAGAAAGCCTCGGCCGAGATCCTCCAGGTAATCGCGAGCTCGGTGGCGGACACGCACCCGGTATTCGAGAAGCTCCTGGAGAGCTCGGAGCGGCTCTTCGAGGCCCGGAACGTGGGGATCACCCTTGTCGGAGAGGATGGTGCGGTGCACCTCACCGCCTATCATGGTCCGCAACGGGAGGAGCTGATGCGGCACTTTCCGGTTCCGCTCAGCGAGGCGTCGGGCAACGGCCAGGCCATCCTCCGGCGCCGCGTCATGCATTACCCCGACTCCCAGGCGCCGGACGTACCCGAATACGCGCGGCGCGGCACCAGAATCAGAGGCGACAGGGCCCTCCTCATCGCGCCGATGCTGTGGGAGGGACGCGGCATCGGATCGATCTTCGTCGGCCGCGCCACCGTCGGCGAGTTCTCCGAGAAGGAGATCGGCCTGCTCAAGACCTTCGCCGACCAGGCGGCGATCGCGATCGAGAACGTCCGCCTCTTCCAGGAGCTTCAAGCGCGCACTCGCGAGCTCGCGCGCTCGGTCGAGGAGCTGCGCGCCCTCGGTGACGTCGGCCAGGCGGTCAGCTCCACGCTTGACGTGGAAACCGTGCTCGCGACCATCGTCTCCCGCGCGGACGAGCTTTCGGGGACCGACGGAGGTTCGATCTACGAGTACGACGAGGCCACCGAGGAGCTTTACCTGCGTGCGACCCGGCGGCACGACGGGGCGCTGGCTCGACTGCGACTCGGGGAAGGCGCCGCGGGGCGGGCGGCGGCAAGCCGCGAGCCGGTGCAGATCGCCGACATTGTTGAAGATGACTCGATCCCGGCGCGCATTCGCGAGCGCAATATGCGGTCGGGGTTTCGAGCACTCTTGGCCGTCCCCCTACTGCGCGAGGACCGTGTCCTCGGAGCGCTGGTGGTGGTACGGAAGTCCCCGGGAGCGTTTCCGCCCGCTGCGGTCGAACTGCTCAAGACGTTCGCCAGCCAGTCGGCGCTTGCGATCCAGAACGCCCGCCTCTTCCGCGAGATCGAGGACAAGCGCCGTGAGCTCGAGGTCGCCAACCGCCACAAGAGCGAGTTCCTCGCGAACATGTCGCACGAGCTGCGCACGCCACTTAACTCCATTATTGGCTTCTCGGACGTGCTGCTCGAGCGCATGTTCGGAGAGGTGAACGAGAAGCAGGCCGAATACCTCGAAGACATCCGATCCTCGGGCGAGCATCTCCTCTCGCTCATCAACGACATCCTCGACCTATCGAAGATCGAGGCCGGCAGGATGGAGCTAGCGCTCTCGACGTTCGATCCGGGCGCTACGCTGGAGAACACGGTCGCGCTCGTGCGCGAGCGCGCCGCTCGCACCGGCGTCGAGCTCGACCTCGAGGTCGACGACCGGCTCACCGCGTGGACCGCGGATGAGCGCAAATTCAAGCAGATCGTGCTAAACGTAGTCTCGAACGCCGTGAAATTCACCCCCCAAGGCGGGAAAGTCACGGTGCGCGCGAGCTGTAACGACGGCGGCATGGAGGTCGCGGTCACTGACACCGGCATCGGCATTGCGCCGCAAGACCAGGCGCTAGTGTTCGAGGAGTTCCGGCAAGTGGGCGCCGACTACACCACGAAAGTCGAGGGCACTGGGCTCGGGCTCGCACTCACCAAGAAGCTCGTCGAGCTGCACGGCGGGCGCATCTGGGTCGAAAGCGACAAGGGCAAGGGCTCGACGTTCACGTTCACCTTGCCGCTGCAGTACGAGGAGACGGTGTGAGCGCCGCCGTCATCCTGATCGTCGAGGACAACGCGCGCAATCTCAAGCTCATGCGCGACGTGTTGCAGCATCGCGGCTACCGCACGCTCGAGGCGACCACGGGGAGAGACGGCATCCGTCTCGCGCAAGACGAGCTCCCCGACCTCGTGCTGATGGACTTCCAGCTCCCGGACATGAACGGTATCGACGCGTTCCAGCGCCTGCGCCAGGATTCGCGCACGGCGTCGATCCCCGTGATCGCGGTTTCGGCATCGGTGATGCCCGAAGAGCGAAGCCGCATCGTTGCGTCCGGGTTTGACGGCTTTCAGGAAAAGCCGATCCGGGTCCGCGAGTTCCTCGCTGCGTGGCCGAGGTGCTGGCGCGGCGCAACGGAGGCAAAGCGTGAGCGCGCCGGCGAAGATTCTCGTCGTCGACGATCAAGCGAAGAACGTCAAGCTGCTCGCCGACGTGCTCGCGGGCAAGGGCTATGCGGTAGTCACCGCAGGCTCGGGAGCGGAAGCGCTTGCGCGCGTGGCTGCCGACCGGCCCGATCTCGTGCTCCTCGACGTGATGATGCCGGGGATGGACGGTTACGAGGTGTGCCGCGCGATCCGCGCGAATCCCGCGACCGGCATCTTGCCGGTGGTGCTCGTCACCGCGCTCGACCCGGTGCAGGAGCGCATCAAGGGCATCGAGGCCGGCGCCGACGATTTCCTCACCAAGCCGATCAACCAGCCCGAGCTGCTCGCGCGCGTGAAGTCGCTGCTGCGGATCAACGATCTCTACCGCACCGTCCAGGCGCAAGCGGCGGAGCTCGCCTCCCTCAATGCGGGCCTCGAGGCACGCGTGCAACAACAGGTCGTTCAGCTCGAGCGGCTGTCCAGGCTCAAGCGCTTCTTCTCCCCGCAGCTCGCCGAGCTCATCGTCGCCGGCGGCGCCGAGGACCCCCTCAAGACCCATCGGCGCGACATCGCCGCCGTGTTCGTCGATCTCCGCGGCTTTACCGCGTTCACCGAATCGGCGGAGCCGGAGGAAGTGATCAGCGTCCTGCACGAGTACCACGCCGAGATGGGGGCGATCATCGCCGCGCACGAGGGCACGATCGAGCGGTTCCTCGGCGACGGCATCATGGTGTTCTTCAACGACCCGGTGCCGCTGGCGAATCCTGCCGAGAATGCCGTGCGGATGGCCTTGAAGATGAGGGAGCGTTTCGCGTCGCTCGCGGAAAGCTGGCGGTTGCAGGGCTTCGAGCTGGGCATCGGCATCGGCATAGCGCGGGGCTACGCGACCATCGGCGCGATCGGTTTCGAAGGGCGCTGGGACTACAGCGCGATCGGCGGCGTCACGAACCTCGCCGCCCGCCTTTGCGGGGAGGCCAAAGCGGCGCAGATCCTGGCCGACCGCAAGGCGCTCGCGAAGGTCGAGCACCTCGTCGCGTTCGAGCCGGTGGGCGAGCTCGCGCTCAAGGGCTTCCCGCACCCCATTGCGGTGTTCAACATCCAGGGACCCCTTCGATACGCAACCTAAGGCAAGAGCAGTGCGGTGGTTCGCGACGCATCAAGGGCGCGGGGATCAGGCTGCAGTGAAGACCCTGGCCGTCGGGTCCGCCCTGCCGCTCAGCGATCAAGCTCCGGGTAGTGCCGGAAGATTCCGGACTCGTTGAACGGAATCCGCCGCTCCGACGCGAGATAAGCCGCTACCCGCGGCCGCGCGGCGACGCGATCGTGCAGCGCGATCACCCGCGGGTACCGCGACGCCCGGCGCGCCATCGCCCGCGGGAACGCATAGCGCAGCCCCGCCACGATCTGGAACATCGAGAGATCCACGTAGGTCAGCCGCCCGCCGACCATGTGGCGCCCACCCGGACGGTTGCGCGCCAGCACCTGCTCGAAATAGCCGAGGTACTTCGGCAGGCGGGAGCGGATGAAGTCGGCCGCACGCCGCTTCGCCGCGGGCCGTTGGTCCTCGTAATAGAGGTCGCTTGCGATGGGATGGTGGGTGTCGTGGACCTCGACGACAAGGTCGGCGATCGTGAGCTGCAGCTGATGCGTCCACAGCCGGTCGGCCTCGGCGCGCGGCGCGAGACCGAGCCGCTGCCCCAGGAACAGCAGGATATTCGGGGTCTGGCCGATCACCTGCTTGCCCGCCTTCAGGAACGGCGGCGCGAACGGCGTCCGGCGCACGGCGCGGCTCTCCAGGAATCGCATGATCGCCGGCACGCCCATGCCGCGACCGGACATCCGGGCGACGTCGACGTAATCGGCGCCGGCCGCCTCGAGTGCCAGCCGGACGAATTCACCGCGGCCCTGGATCTCGGGCCAGTAGTAGAGCTCGTAGCGCATGCAAGTCTCTCCTGGTCGAATCCCGCATTCTGCGGGTGCAAGGGCGAAAGCTCATCCTCGACGCGGATCTCGCGAAGCTCGTCGCAGCATCTCGGTGTTGCCGGCCTTTTTTCGCGGCAAGCCTGCTCGCCCGCAGTCCTTTCGCTGGACATCCCTCGAGGGCAGGAACTCGCGCCGCCGCAACTGCTGTCGGCACGATCCGAACCAGCACGCCGGCCCGCTGTTCAGCCGGGGGCAGCCACCGCGCCCCCGTCCGCCTCGCGATCGGCGCCCGCGCGAGGTGCGGCGATCGAGTCCGCCGGACTTCCGTGCACGCCGGGCGCCAGGGCGAGGCGCGAGACCTGCTCGTTGAACCAGCCGACGAAGGTCGTGATCAGGAGCGCGTTTCGCTTGGACCGGAAGCCCTGACCGGGGGGAGAGAGCTCGCGCAGCGCTTGGGTCACCACCAGGCGATGCCGGTCGCCGGCACCGAAGTACCAGTAGCGGCGCGCGGTCAGGACGTTCTTCCCGGCTTCCACGTCATTCTGATACGACGACGAGTCGTGCCCCGATCCCGACGGAAGGGGTTCGCGCGCCACCTGCCCGCCCTCGAGCCGATAGATGCAATCGCCCGCATAGCGTTCCGGCGAGGACGCCTCCGGGATCTTGCCGCGCAGACCGAGACGGCAGCGCGTGATGTACGACGGCCAGGTCAACACCTCTTCGACCTGCATCGCGTAGATGACCCGAAACTCTTCGTCGGGATCCGCCGGCGATCTGCAGCCGAAGCCGACGACGAGGTCACCCGGCTCCGCATGCTGGCGGATGCGAGCCTTGCCGAGCGCCAGGGTGCACACGCCGAAATAAGGGTTGGGCGCCGTGCCGGCGTCGTTCGCCACCTTGTACGTGAAGAGGCAGGTGAAATCCGTTGCGGTCAGCTCCTGGCGCGGCGCTGCCGTTCCACCACCACCGCCCCCCTGAGGACTGCGCCGATCATCGAGATCTGAGCTCATGGTTGCCTAGGGTCTGCGGGATCTCGTGGTCATGCGTTGCCGGGCTGCGCCGGTTGCGGGGCTCGATCGCAGCCACGCGCTGCGTGCCGCTCGACGAGCTCGATCACCGTTTCCCAGTGGTAGGCGTAGTAGCCTGCAGCCGTAAGCCCCAGTGCAACGTCCGCTTCATTCGCGGGGAACACCAGGTAGCCCCCGCCGCGTTGCGGGACGATCTCGAGGCCCAGCGCACGTGCACGGTCCCGCACCTCGCGGCGTCCCCGTTCCCGATGGAGTTGCCAGCGCTCTTCCTCCGCAAGGCAGGTCCAGAACGTCCGCTGCTCGTCGTGCTTCGACCGACTCTCGATCTCCAGTTGCAGCAGCGCTTCGGCTCCTGCTCCGCCCTGATCGTCCGTGGACCGGATCGAGCGCCGACCGAGGAGCAACTCGACGATCGCGAGGTTCTCGTCGAGCGACTGGCGCTCGACCGTTGCGCGGGACGCGACGTTTTCGACGTGATGCCGCCGGCTCTCCTGCATCGGTCCCGCCACAACGCCACCTCCACTCGCTTGCGCTTTCGACGCGTGAAGTATCCCTCGCGCGCACCAGCACGAGCTGATCCGACGGCGACATTCGCTTGACCGGCTGCGCCAACCGGTGTCAGGGGAGAGAAAAGGGTGGCGGGTTCAAGCGGACGGCAGAAGGCCGCGCTGGACGGGGGTTGCGCCCTCGGAGTTCCGGGCGCGGGCCACGGCTTCGCCGTCTTGAGCGCGCGACGTGCGATCTGGCGCGGCGGGACCAGATCCTGGCGCGGCCGGTCAAGCGGGGTGCCGGCCGGGGCGGCGATAGTGCCGGCGCGGCGCGAGCACGGCGCGAACTCCATCCTCTACTACTACAACACACACCGAACGAAGGCAGCCAGCCAGTGCGGTACCAGATGCTCAGTCTTTCGGGCAACGAGGCTGTCGAAACGCTGGAGGCGCACGTGCTCGCCCGCGCCTACCGGGCGCTGTGGCGCGTGCTGCGCGGTAGCGAGCCGACCGGCCCGCACGTCATTTTGAGCCTGGATCTCTTGATCGATTTCGGTTCGCCGGCAGCGCGGCCGTTGCCAGCCGGCCAGTCTTCCCCGACACGGCGAGTGCACTGAAAGGCGGAGGCTCGTTCGGCGCGTTGGTCGCGTGGGCGACGAGCGGCGCCCGAGGGGGGCGCGGAGCTGGAGCTCAGGCCACGTCGAACTGAAGCTGCTTGATGTCGGCGGAGGGAAACCGCTCTTTGAGGAATCGAAACACCCGAAAGGCTCCTCCACCTTCCCGACTCTGCGTATGGGCCGAAAGCTGCTTCCATGGCTGGGAGCTCCAGCGTCGGTTAAACTGTCCATGCTTTGCGTTGTTGGTTAAATCAGCCAATAATGCTGCTTGTGGTTCCCGTTACAGACGCCACCCAAGCCCTCGCCTCGCTCGGTACCCGGCTGCGCGCCGCACGGCTCGAGCGTGACGAGCCGATGGCCGTGTTCGCCGAGCGGATCGGCGTGTCGGTGCCGACCTTGCGCGAGATGGAGCGGGGATCGGCGACGGTGCAGGTCGGCTCCTGGCTCAATGCGCTCTGGGCCCTCGACCGGCTCGACGAGGTCGGTGCCCTGCTCGCCGAGCGCGAAAGCCTGATCGAGCGTGCGAAGCGCGCGCGACGGCCGTCGCGGCGCCGCGCCTCGCGCAGGCCGCGGGCCGCGTGATCCTGCTCGATGTCTGGTTGCAGCCGCCGCTCGGCGACGCCGTCCCGATCGGGGAGCTCGCTTTCGGCGACGCCGACGCGCAAGGGCGCTACGACGGCGAGTTTCGGTACGCGGCGCCGTGGCTACGCAGCCGGCACGCGTTCCCGATCGATCCGGAATCGCTGCAGCTCGGGGCCGCCAGCTTCCGCTCGGCGAACCTCCGGCCGCCGCTCGGAATATTCGAAGACGCGCTGCCGGACGAGTGGGGACGGAAGCTGCTCGCCGCCGCGGCGAAGCTTCCGCGCGGTCAGCAGGGCGAGCCTTTTCTGCTGCGCGCATTAGGCGCTGACGGTCTCGGCGCGCTCCGGTTCGCCGAGGCGGGGGAACCCACACCGCGCCGGAAAACGGGAACGGTGATCGACCTCGAGTCGCTCGTCGACGCCGCGGACAGGTTCGAGTCCGGCGCGGCGATCGAGGACGTGGCGCTCCGGCGCCTGCTCGAAGCGGGAAGCAGTCCGGGTGGTGCGCGTCCGAAGGCGCTCGTGGACGAGGGCGAGCGGCGCTGGATCGCGAAATTCCCGAGCCGCTACCGCGACGGCCGCTTCGACGTGGTGGGACTCGAGGCCGCCACGTTGCAACTCGCGGCTGCGGCGGGGCTGGCGGTCCCGGAGACGAAGCTCGTTCCGCTCGGTGCGCGGAAAGCATTGCTCGTGCGCCGGTTCGATGCGACGCCCGAAGGCGGCCGCCGCCACATGATCAGCCTCAAGACCCTGTGCCGGGAAACGCCGGGCGTTTACGCGCTGACCTATTCGGAGGTCGGCGAGCGCATCCGGAAACACTCCGTGGCGCCGGCCGCCGACGTCGAGCGGTTCTTCCGCCTGATGGTCTTCAACGCCGCGATCGGCAACACCGACGACCATCTCAAGAACTACTGGCTGCTGCGCGAGGCCGGCGGTTATCGGCTCGCTCCGGCCTTCGACCTCCTGCCCGATGTGGGCGATCGCAGGGAGCACGTGCTGATCTTCCTCGACGATCGCCATGCGCCGTCGCGCGAGGCACTGGTCGAGCTGGCCGGGCGCTGGGATGTGAGGACGGCGGAGAGGATCATCACCGACGTGTGCAGGGCCGTGCGCGGGTTCGCGAAGGCGGCGGCGCGCGCTGCCGTCCCTAAGCAGAACATCACCGAGATCGGTGCCGATGTGGAGCGCCGGCTCTCGCGGTTGGGGGCGCGAAGCTCTCGGCGGACGAGACGGGGTGCCTAGGGCGCTGTGATGCTGGCGCGACCTACCCCTCCCGCGCCGCCGGCCACGGCGGGAAGGCCGAGAAGCCCGAGCGCGCGATCTTCTCAACGCCGGCTGGATTCCGGCTTGCACCGGAATGACTGCGGTTCCGCGGCGCGGGCGCGGCGCGCCGAGGGGAGCGCAGGGGACCGCGCGGAAGCCGGCGATCCCTGCGGTTCTTGATGGCCGGTCAGTCTCTCCGCGGCACGAGCGCGAACGCGCGCAGCGCCGAGCCCGTCCCGCCGGCGATCTTGAGCGGCGGGATGACCACGGCGAACTCGTACGCCCGCGCCTTCGCCAGGCCCTCGAGGTTCAGGTTCTCGATGATGAAGATGCCCTTGTCGGTGATGAGCCGCATGTGCACCGGAAACAGCTGGAACTCCCGGACCTGGGGCGGGAACGCGACCGGCGGCCGCTGCTCGAAGGTCAGCGTGTCGTTGCCGACGATGCGCGCGCCGTGCCGGATAAGGTACTCCGCGGCGTCGAGCCCCGGGCCGGGAGAGTTGTCGCCGGCGTAGAGCGCTCGGTCGGACACGAAGTACGGCCCCCAGCCGGTGCGGATGAAGACGGTGTCGCCGCGCTTGAGCCGCACCCCCTGGTGCCGCGCGGTCTTCTCGAGGTGCTTCGCCGTGATCTCGAAGTTGGCCGGCAATGGATCGAGATTGCCGTTCACCATCGACGCCACGTCGAGCAGCACGCCGCGGTTGATTAGCAGGTCCTTCGGGAACTGGTCGATCGCGAGGTTCGCACCGGTCCCGCTCGCTCCGATGCCGTCGGGATCGCTCGTCGAGGCCGCCGCGTCGACGCCGCCGTAGAGCTTGCCGTCGCGCCCGATATGCCCGATCGCGTCGATGCTCGGGCGCGCCGTGCTGGCCGCTGAAATGCATCACCTCCGCGGTGAACGACAGCTGGCTGTTGTCGGGGAAGGTGCCGCGCGTGTTCGCGTGCGTGGCTTCCAGCTTGAACGTGTAGGGCGGGTTGACCCCGGCGATCGGGGAATCCTTCTCCCAGGTGTGCGAGAGATCGATGACGCGGGACCGCTTGACGATCCGCATGAGATCGTCGAGCCGGTCGCGAGTCGTCGTGAGCGAGCACCATCGGCGCGGCGATGGCGGCGGCGGCGAGAACGGCGGCGAGGGCGTAAGCGGCGGTTTTCGGCACGGGCATGGACTCCTCCTTGGTTGTTCGTATCGCGGCGAGAACGAGCCGCTGAAGAAAGCGGGCGGCGAACACGGCCCGAGGCGCCAGTGCTGTTGTGGGCGTCCTCACGCGCGGGCAAGAAACTCGCCCCGCCGCGTGAATGCACTGTCGCGGCATTTTCAGCAGGGGTTACAGCGTTGTCAACGCGAAAACGATAGACTCGCCGGCGGGTCGCGCGTTGCGAGCGTTTCCGCGCCCCGACTACCATACGACATCGC
The DNA here is from genome assembly GCA_963754305.1 of uncultured beta proteobacterium. Taxonomy (GTDB): domain Bacteria; phylum Pseudomonadota; class Gammaproteobacteria; order Burkholderiales; family SG8-39; genus DATEDA01. Next base: position 30,073 of record CAVWFR010000041.1, read on the forward strand.
TTAAGGAGGAGCTCCGATGCACACCTGCGTTTCCCGCGGCCTCGCGGTCGCTGCCCTGCTAGCCCTCGCCGGCCCCGCGCTCGCGCGCGACAACGATGACGAGCGCTTGCGGTTCGTCCCCTCAAGCCTGTCGTGCCAGCGCTACGACGGGGCGAGCGACGATCTCCTGACCGCGGGTCTCGGCAAGACGGGCCTGGGGAACCCGGTGGCCCCGGCGATCGCCGCACCGGCGAGCCCGACCGCGGCGGAGCTGCGCCGGCTCGTGATCTGGAACAACTACCGCGCGCTCGCCGACATGAGCACCAATGGCGGCTACGGCGTGCTCTACGGGCCGAACATCGATCTCCAAGGCAAGGACACCCTCGGCGAAGGCAAGATCGCGGGCGAGGAGTGCCTCGCCTACGCCGACGACGGCACCGGCCGCAGGAACGTGACGATGATGGTGCAGATCCCGGCCAGCTTCGACGCTCGCCACCCCTGCATCGTCGCGGGTCCGTCATCCGGCTCCCGCGGCGTGTATGGGGCGATCGGCACCACCGGCGAATGGGCCCTCAAGCGCGGCTGCGCGGTCGCCTACACCGACAAGGGCACCGGGAACGGCGCGCACGATTTGCAGAACGACACCGTGAATCTCATCGATGGCGTGCGCACCGACGCGAGCGCCGCAGGCAAGAAGTCGAACTTCACGGCGCGGCTGACGGCCGCGGAGCGCGCGGCGTTCAACGCCGCGACGCCCGACCGCTTCGCCTACAAGCACGCTCACTCGGGCCTCAACCCGGAGCAGGATTGGGGCGAGCACGTGCTGGTGTCGATCCGCTTCGCGTTCGACATCCTCAACGAGCGCTTCGGCCACCGGAACCGGCACGGCAAGGTCGAGCACCCCACGATCACGAAGCGCAACACGATCGTCATCGCCTCGAGCGTCTCGAACGGCGGCGGCGCCTCGCTCGCCGCGGCCGAGCGCGACGACGACCGCCTCATCGACGGCGTGGTGGTGTCGGAGCCCCAGGTCCAGCCGCGGGTCAACCGGCATCTCACCATCAAGCGCGGCGACACGGTGATCCGCAACTTCGGCAAGGGGCTCTACGACTACATCACGCTCGCGAACCTGTTCCAGCCGTGCGCCGCGCTCGCGCCGGAGAACGCCGCCGCGCCGGCCGGCTCCTTCGTCGTCGCTGCGCGCGCACAGGCTCGCTGCGATGCTTTGACTGCGAGCGGTCTCCTCACCGCCACCGCACAGCCCGGCCAGGCGAACGAGGCGCAGGCGATCCTCAACGACAACGGCTGGGACCCCGACAGCAACATCCTCGGCCCCTCGCACTACGGCTTCCAGATCGCGCCCGCGGTGGCGGTCACCTACGCCAACGCGTACGGGCGCTTCCGCGTGCTCGACAACGCTTGCGGGTTCAGCATGGGCGGGACGTCCGCGACGGGCACGCCGGCGCCGGTCAACGCGGTGGCGCTCGCGCAGATCTTCGGCACCGGCAACGGCGTGCCGCCGACGAGCGGCATCAACCTGATCAACAACAATTCGGTCGGCGGGCCCCTGCTCGACCCGGCCTCGATCTCACCCTCGACCGGAAAGCAGGACTACAACTTCGACGGCGCGGCGTGCCTGCGGCAGCTCTTCACCGGGCGGGATCTCGACGTGCTCCGGGTGCGGTTCGGCATCGCGCAGGTGAAGCAGCACGGCGACCTGCGCGGGAAGCCGGCCATCATCGTGCACGGCCGCGCGGACAACCTGGTGCCGGTCAACCACGCGTCGCGCCCGTACTACGGGCTGAACAAGATGGTCGAAGGCCGCGACAGCAACCTGCGCTACTACGAAGTCACCAACGCGCAGCACTTCGAGGCGTTCATCAATCCGGCCGTCGTCGCGCCGGGCACGGCGTTCCTGGCGGGATACGACACGCGCTACATCCCGATGCACGTCTACGGGATCCAGGCGCTCAACCTGATGTACGACCACCTGAAGCACGGCGCGCGGCTCCCGCGCAGCCAAGTCGTGCGCACGATCCCGCGCGGCGGGGTGCCGGGCGCGGCGCCCCCGATCACCGCGGCCAACGTGCCGCCGATCGCCGACCATCCGGAGCCGGGTAACCGCATCCGGTTCAGGGACGATACGCTCTACGTGCCCGACTGAGCATCGGGCACTGCGCCCTCCCCCGCTGGCGGCACGCGAGCTCGAAGCGCATCTCAAGCGATTCGGGAAGCTCGCGTTGCGCGCCGCCTGAGGGGCGAAGTGCGGCGCTACTTGACGGCAAGCGGCTCGACATCGTCGCCGGAAAGGCAATCGCGGTAGCCCCGCGAGGCGAGGCTGCCGGCACGCTTCGAGCGCCTCGAAGCCGCGGTACCTTGCGCCGTGGTCGCGGCTGCGGCCGTCGTTCGCGCGCTATGCGCACGCCCACTACTCAGGCCGCGCGCCCCCCGTCGTTTGCTTCGGCGCCCCCGACACGGTCCCGGCCGGCGCGCTAGGAATAAGCGGCGTTAGTGCCGACGACGAACCACTCTGGCTCGGCGCGCCGGGCGCGCTGCCGGCCGGCGCGCTAGGAATAAGGGGCGTCAGTACCGACGACGAGCCACCTTGCTTCGGCGCGCCGGGCGCGCCGGGCGCGCCAGGCGGCGCACCGGCGGGCGGCGCGAAGGCGAAGACCCAGTCGCGATACGTCGCCGCGCCGGCGAACGCTTCGTATTCCTTGGGAAAGTTCGCCTTCTTGAGCGGCTGCGCGGTCGAGCGGCTCTGCACGCCGGTGATGCCGCCGTTCGGGCCGCGGATGAGGCCCCACTCCGCAGATCCGGTCATCGGGTCGGCGTAGACGCGCCGCAGGTAGCGGCGCACGCTCGGGTACCGCTTGTCGGCGAGGAGGTCCTCCAGCCGCTGCGGGTACTGCTGAGCGCCGCTCGGTGTGCTCGCGTTATAGAGCGCGATCGCGCGGACGTACTGGTTGCCGACGAAGAGGAGCTCGGCTTCCTTGTCGCGGCGGATCGCGGTGCTGGCGACCTCGGCGACGGCGGCTAGGCCCACGGTCGTCAGGGCGATGGCGAGCAGGAGCCAGATGTAGGTGAAGCCGCGCTGGGGCGGGAGAGGGTTGGCGAATGGCGCCATGAGAAAGCCCGGCTGGGGTGTTGGGGTTGCCTGACGGTAGTGTAGCGCTACGAGAATGAACTATCCCGCGGCGCCGGGGCGCGGCACGCGGCTGCGCTTTGAGCTATGGCAAGGGTGTGTTGCCGAGGCTTCAGACAGGTACGAACGAAGCAACGCAGCCGATCTCAAACTGACGCGCGTTTGACGGGGCAGACAATTGTCAATACGCTGGCCGGGTGGACCTCGAGTGGGATCCCGCCAAAGCCGAGGCCAATCTTGCTGAACACGAGGTTGGCTTTCCCGAAGCGGCTACCGTCCTCGAGGACGACCTAGCCTTGACTCGCGAGGACCCCGATGCGGTCGACGAACAGCGCTTCGTCACCCTCGGCATGAGCGGCTTGGGCAACCTACTCGTGGTGGTCCACACCTACCGTGACCCGGACATTGTCCGGATCATCTCCGCGTGGAAAGCAAATCGACGTCAAAGGTCGCTGTATGAAAAGAGTCGCCGCTGAGCCCTATCGTGACATCGACTTTTCTCGCGCCAGACGCGGCGCGGTGATCAAGCTCGATCCCGGGAAGACCAAGATCTCGATTCGCCTGGACAACCGCGTAATCGAGCACTTTCGCGCCATCGTTGAGAAAGCAGGGGGCGGCAACTATCAAACCCTAATCAACGATGCGTTGGTCGCCTACATCCAACAGGGGTCTGTCCTCGACGCGGTTCGCAGGGTTGTCCGAGAAGAGATCTCGGCTCCCAAGAAAAAGCGGGGGGTAACGTCCGCATGACCGGCTCGCGCGTCGGAAGACTTGAGGCCCGATAGGCGATGCGACGCGAATACAATTTCAGCAAAGGCGTGCGGGGGAAGTTCTGCCGCCCCGGCGCGAAGCTCTTGATTCCCGTCTACCTCGAGCCGAAGGTGCAGGCCGCTGTCGCTGCGCGCGCGGCGAAGGATGGTGTCGGAGTGAGCGAGATCGTCAACCGCCTTCTTGAGCGCGCGATCGCGGCAGCGCCGAAAAAGCACGCCAAGCGCGTCAAGCGCTGACGTAGTAATGCTCGCGCGGAGGCGAGTGTGGCTGCCTGCGGCTCGATTTCTATTTCATCTCCGATTCATTAAAGAAAAGAACTTTGACGTGACCAAGCCGAAGGCGCTGGTGCCCACCGAGCGGATCGCCAACGCGATCCTCATCGTGCGCGGGCACAGGGTGATGGTCGACGTCGACCTTGCCGTCCTCTACGGCGTCCCTACCAGGGTCCTCCTGCAGGCGGTTCGGCGCAATGCCGAGCGCTTCCCCGAGGACTTCATGTTCGAGCTCGGGCCCGAGGAGTGGGCGGTTTTGAGGTCACAGATTGTGACCTCAAAGGAGGGGCGCGGCGGGCGGCGCTACGCGCCCTACGCTTTTACCGAGCAGGGCGTGGCAATGCTTTCCTCGGTTCTTCGATCCCCGCGCGCGATCGCGGTCAACGTCGAGATCATGCGCGCCTTCGTGCGACTGCGCGAAGTGCTCGCCGCCAACAAGGAACTCGCGAAGCAGTTCGCCGCGCTAGAAGCCCGCATCGACAAGCGCCTCGCCGATCAGGATCAGGCGATCGTCGAGATCCTCAGGGCGATCCGCGAACTCATGAGTCCTCCATCATCTGGGCCGAAACGCAAGATCGGATTCGTATGACGATGGCGTTGTTCGAGCGTACCTAACCCGCGCATTAGTCGATGTCGCCGATCAAGGCGGAGTTCGGGTCGCCAAAGCCCAAGCAGTCGCTGATCCGAGAGTGCCTGGGCTCGATCAGCGAATCCTCGGAGAGTTCGGCGGCGGCAACCTCGTCGCAAGTGGGTTACCGAATGCAATCGCCGTGCTGATCGGTCCGTAAAGCTAGCCAAACCAGTCATGCAAGGAAGTAGGCAAGCAGTACACCGGATACGATCCACAGAATCGCCCCGACGCCACTTAACCAAGGCTTCTTCGTGGCTGCGTATCCAAGAAACCACGGCAGCGTTACCAGCACGCCGAGCGCGATCCAAAGCACTCCGCCGTGCACATCCAGGCTACCCACACCAGGGCCTAAGATACTCATGACGCCATTCAGCAGGGGAGTAGGCGCGCGCGTGTAAGGGAGCGAGGTATATAGCGGTGGCGCGAGAAGCACGGCCATAAGCACTACACCCACGTAGAGTGCTGTCGCGATTCCGAGTCGATACCACATACGCATCTCTCCTCAGTACGCGCATCCGCAGGCTCGTTGGTAGCGCCCGATGATCCCTCGAGTACGCTCTTTTGCCAACGCTTGCTCTGCCGGGGTTGGATTCACATCGCCCCCGATGTGTGCTCGGGATGGCCTGCCCCCGGCCCAGGGCTGGAAGTTACGGTGTCCCGCAGCGGTGCTGTCCTGCGCGGCATGTATTGCGCGCCCCAGGCCTCGAAGCGTGCAGCTTTGGATCTGCTCGTCCAAAAAGCGGTTATAGGCTCGTTCACCCTCTTCCTCCGTCAAGAAGGGATGGCGCATGCCGTGCCAGGCAGCATTGAGGGGATCTTGGGCGATCCGCGCACTAGGGTAGAAATCCGCGCCTCTTGAATAGTCACTAACCGCCTCCGAAACCCATAGCTCAGCGCCCGAAGCGAGCATCTCCTCGAAAGTCCACGTGCGGTGGAGGTACGGGATGTAGAGCCCGAGTGGATCCACGTGGCGGAGCGGATTCCCTTTGACATAGAGATACGGGTTGATCCCGCCCGCAAGCCCGATCGGATCTGATTGGACGTATCGTCCTGCCGCAGGATCCAAATCGCGATGCCAGTTGTACAGCGTGTTGGTCTCGCGATCCGCGTAGGTACCGGGGAATCGGATCGGAAACTCGAAGCTCCCGAGCCCCGACGGGTTCTCCTCCGGCGGGTTGTTCCCGAACGGCTCCTGATTCTCCCAGCGCCACACGACCTGCTGGCTCTGGCTCGTGACGGCTCTCGGCGTATTCAGATGATCGGCATGGACGTAGTACAACGTGGGCGTCCCCGGGCCCTGTCCCTGGCACTGCACAGTCCCCGCCGTAACCGTGAGATCGAGCCGGTTCCCGCGCGGCGGGTAGTTCTTGCTGAAGGTAAGGGTCACCGTCCCCTCCACCGTGTAACCGTCCTGAAGCGACGTCCCAGCATACACGCCCGTCACCTCGGATCGCGCATCGTCACCCGCGGTGGCGAGCGTGGTCGACATCGGCTGCCCGTCAATTGCAGTGATGTTGAGCGCGATGCGGTTCCCGACCCCGATCCCCTCGGGGGAGCGCACGGTGAACCGCAGCGCATTTCCAACATCCATGCCGCCGGTCCACGTGAGCGCAAAGAGCTCGGCGTCGCCGTCGCGGGCGCTCACGCGGGCGTTGCCCGCCCCATCGTAGACGAGCGTGAAGGCGTAGGGCTTCCCGGACACCCAATCGAGATCGGCGCGCGCCGAGGCCTCGAAGTTCCGGGTGTTGGTCCCCAGTCCCCATTCCCAGCCGCGCTCGCCCGGCCGGCCCGCGTGCACCTCCATGCGCTCCCGCCGCGCGAACGCGACGAAGGTGTTGGAGGTGTCGGCGGTCGGGAGCGACGCGCACTGATTGCCGGCGACCGGATACGTCGCCACCGCCACCGGCTTCTCGCCAAACCAGAGGTACTCCCGGACCGGGGCGCCGCTTGGGCCGGACTCGGCGATGAGGCGCCCGTCGCCGTCGTAGTGAAACACCGTATCCCCGACCGCGGAGGTCTTCCTCACCCGCTGGCCGAGCGCGTTCACCTGGTAGGTCGTCGCGCCCACCGCCGAGCTGGATGCGATGAGGCGCCCGCGCGCGTCGTAGCCGAAGCCGGTCGGGCCCGCGGCGATGATAGAGCCGTTCGGATCATGAGCGTAACTACGTATGGTGGCGCCTGCGATCTCGGCTAGTCGGTTGCTCGTCGGCGAATAGCTGTAGATGTCGGTCGAGGCCCCGGTGCTCTTGCTCGTGCGATTTCCCACCGCGTCGTAGCCGTAGCTGAAGGTCGAGGCCGCGAGCATGGTGCTGGTGATCCGGTCGAGCGCGTCATAGCCGTAGAGCGAGAAGTTCGACGCGTTCCCCTGCTCCTCGATCCGGGTGATACGGCTCGCCGCGTCGAAGGTGACGAGCTTCCCCTGACTTGCCAGGCTGTGGCTTGCGATGCGACCGTCCAGATCGAATGTCTTCTGGTAGGCCTGCAGGTTGCCGAACGTGAACCGTTTCACCGGACCGAACGGCTGGTAGGTCGCATCCTGCACCACCACCTCGGTCTGGCCGGCACCGGTGGTCTCGATCCGGTTGATCCGGCCCAGGCCATCGAGGCCGTAGGCGAGTGTGCGCCCCGAGGGGTAGGTCATCTGCGTCAGCCGGCCCGAAGGGTCGTAGGCGTAGCGCACGGTGTGGCTCGTCCCCGCGATCGCGCGCGTCTCCTCGGTGATCCGCCCGCGAGCGTCGTAGGCGTAGGTCGCGGCCTGGAGCACCGCGCCGGCAGCTGACGTCTCGGTAAGGGAACGCAGCCGGCCGATGCCGTTTGTGCCTTGGTCGTAGGTGTAGTCGATCTGTTTGAGCTGGGTGTCGGTGGCTTGGCTGTACACGACGCGGGTAACCCGGTTCAGCGCATCGTAGGTGAAGTTCGTCGTCTGTCCCTTCGCGTCGACGGCAAAGAGGCGGTTCCCCGCCGCGTCGTACGTGTTGGCGCTTGCGCCAGTATCGGGGGAACGCTGCTCGGTGAGGTTGCCCAAGCCGTCGACCGCGTAGGCGGTCGTGTTATTGCGCGGGTCGGTGACCGAAGCGAGCTGGTCCAAGCCGTCGTAGCCATAGCGCGTCAAGCCGCTCGCGGGGTCGGTCATCTGCTTGAGGCGGTTCAATGCATCGTAGGTATTCGCCGTTAGTCGATTCAGAGGGTCGGTGATACCGGTGAGGTTCCCCTGGTTGTCGTAGCCGAAGCGGGTGATCTGGCTCGCCGGGCTCGTGCCGCCGATTTCCTGCTCGAGTCGATTGAGGGCGTTGTAAAGGCGACTGCGAACTTGCGCGAGCTGGTTGGCCGAATCGAACACCTCCTCGCGGGTGCGGTTGCCCATCGCATCGAGGGTGTAGGCGACGCGGTTACCGAGAGAGTCGGCGATGCCCGTCAGCCGATGCGCCGCGTCGTAGGTGTAGCTGAGGAACGAGCCGTCGGGGAGCGTGACCTTGGTGACCTGCCCCACCCCGTCGTACTCGTAACTCGTGAGCTCGCCGCCAGAATCCCGGGAGACGAGACGCTGGCGTGCGTCGTAGGCGAGCGTAGTCACCACTCCGTTCGGGTCGACGAGCGTGAGTGGCTTGGCGTGAAGGTCGTACGCTGTGAACCGGGTGACGTGCCCGAGCGCGTTCGTAGTTGTCGCGACGTTCCCGCGCTTGCCAAGATCCGGGTCGTCGTTGGGGTAGTAAGCGTAGGTCGTCACGTCCGAGACGTCGGCGCGAGGCCCATCGACGGTTAACACCCTGCCTTCGGCGTTGTAGGTGAAGGTCCAGGTCCGCGGCGCGCCGACCGGCGCCGCGGAGAAGCTTTGTGCGCCAGTGGCGTCGGCGGTGGCCTGGACCGTTCTCGCGAGCACGCGCCCGCGGTTGCCGGGATTGGGATCGGTCGGCTCACCGTAGACGTAGCTCGTGACTCGCAATGGCTCGGCCATTCGAAGGGCCAGGCGGTAGAAAGGGTGCCAATCGGTCGTGATCCGACGCTCTTCGGGCTTGCCCGCCCCCTCGACGCGGAGCGTTTCGAGCCCGCGTGCATTGCGCGTGTAGCGGGTGAGGTTTCCGTTCCAGTCCGTCTGCGAGTCGGGCATCCCGTTGGCGTCGAAGGTGCGGGCGGCAAAACCGAGCGGACAGCCGGGGTCACCGGTCGTGGCGGTGTTCTTGTTCGTTCCGAGCACCGCCTCGAGCGCGTATGAGCGAACCGCGCCCAGCGCGTCGGTGACCGTCACCGATCCGGCCCCGTGGCTGAAGGTGGTCCGCTCGGCCGAGAGCGCATGCTCCGACAGGGTCGTTCGCCCCGCTGCGTCGTAGTCGAAAGTGGCGAAGCGCGCGCCGTTCTCGTCGGTGATGCCGGTAAGCGCCTTGTCCGGCACGTAGCCGCTTCCATCGGTCGGCGCATCGCCCGATTTCTCGTAGTGGTAGCGGCGCGTCTTCAGGTCCGGGAAGGTCACCGCGACGAGGTTCCCCATGCCGTCGTACTCGTAGCCATAGCGGCCTCCGGCGGGGTCGACGAGCTGGCGGACGCGCCCGGCGCTGTCGTAGCTGAAGGCCAGTGCGCGGCCGACCGGGTCGAGGACTGCGCTCAACAGCTTGCCGTAGAGAGCATGTGAAGCGTATTGAAGCGTGAGCGCGCGGCCCGCCTTATCTTCGATCGCGGACAGCCGGCCGTCTCGGTCGTACACTTCCACGCGGTCTTCAACTCCGGTTGGGCGGTAGCGCCAGCCGCCCGGCTGGTTGCTTGCATCGAGGACGCGCTCCAGCCGGTCGGGAATGTCCTTATCCGGAGTCCACTGCACCCCCGTGCGCGCGAAGACATAGACGGCACCATCGGGGCGATGCGCCATTGCGGTGCCGAGGGAGTCATCGAGCGCGATGGAGGCCTCGAAGCCGTGGCGCCAGCCGCGCCCGATGCGGCCGTCGGGCAGGACGCCGCGGCTGTTGTAGGTGCGCACAAGCTCGAGCGGCAGGGCGCCTGCGCCCCGGTAATCGAGCTCGCTCTGCAGCTTGTTACCGTTGCCGAGGTTTACCGGATTCGCGCGCTGGCAGGATCCGAACTCGCTCTGTCCCGCACCCTTGCTCTCGCCGGCGGCAAAGCGGAAGGGAAGATTCGCCAGCGTCGACTCAACGGCAGACGTCGTGCATGCCTGCCCGGGGGACTGCTTGGTGTACGAAGGATAGGCCCGGTAGACGCAGGCCGGCGCTGGACTAACCAGCTCGAAGATAGCCGGACACACCCATTCCGCGCCGTATGTCTGTACCCGCTGTTCGTAAGCTCTGGCCTCGGCTTCCATGCCGAACCCGACGAACTTCACGCACGCTTCCGCGGGAGTGCTTCCGAGCAGGGGATACCAGTCCGGCGGGAACGCGCCAAAACCCGCGACGCCGGTGAGCCACAGGGTGACTGGGTGCTGGGCATGCGCCGGGGCCTCTAGGCCCAGCGCCCCGGCGAAGAGCGCAAACAGCGCGGCCTGGCGCAGAAATGAACGGCGACGCGCGTGCCGACCTCCGACTGCACGCTCGCACGACGCCGCGACGACATGCGTGGTGATGTCCATGGCTCCCCCTTGGCAGTTCCCGACGCGCCACGCGCGGTTGGACTCCAGCGTGTTGTTCCACGCGAGCATACGGACTCGCGTACGAAACACCAGATTAGTAGTCGTTACCAGAAACGCAGCGGCTCAAGGTTCCCACCTATCGATGCTGTTGACTGCAAATTTCTGTGAAACTCGCAGCAGCCTACCGACCACCACGGGGAAAGCGGCATCGCATTGGAAAGCAGTGCGCTCAGGTGCCGAGCCGGCATGGTGACAGCACGCAATAACGACTGTCCTGCTTGACGACGCCTTCAGCTTTAAGAATCGACTTGCCTACAGAATCGTCGTACCTCCACGTCGCACGTTGGACGAACGCCCAGCTCGCCCGTATGCTGGGCACTTTCGCCACCCGACCGACCAGCCGCGAGAAGCAAAATGCGTTCCGCCAGCCGAGAATCCTGAGTTAATGTCACCAGCCATAAAGCGTTGCGCGATCTACGGCCCCGTCCTCGCGCTCGCCTGTATCGGTGTTTGGATTGCCGAACAGCCGCAAGATCGGAGCGCAGCCGCGCGCGCGAGAACCCAGGCGACGCCTGACCGGGCCGTCAACGCGTCGACGCCAGCGACGGCACCGGCACAACGCGTCCCCGAGTTGCAGCTCGAACGCCTCCCGCAGCGCTCCGCGCGCGAAGCGCCTGCCGATCTATTCAACGCTCGCTCGTGGGACGCGCTCACGGCCGAAGAGGCGAGCCAAAACGCGCCACCGCCACCGCGTCCTCCGCCGCAAGCACCACCGCTGCCGTTCAAGTTCTTGGGCAAGCTGATCGACGGGAACCGGGTCACGGTGTTCCTCACCGACGGCGAGCGCAACTGGCTCGTGCAGGTGGGCGACACGATCGATGGCGCGTATCGCGCGGAGACCGTCGGGGACCGGACGATGACGCTGACGTACCTCGCGCTCGAGCTCCCCCAGGAGCTCTCGATCGGCGAGGCGGCGTCATCGCTCGCGATGGCGGACGCAGCGCCCTTGCGTCAGTCCGCCGGCACTGTTGCCAGCTCCACCCCGCTGCCGGCGCCGATCCAACCCCGAACCACCGCGGTGCCGACGAGTCAAGTGCCTCTGCTACTCGCCGCGCCGTTGCGCGTAACAACCGGCAACGAGCTGACCGTGAGCCTCGGACTCCCGCCGGGCAGTAGTGCGCGCGATGCGCGCGTCGAGCTCGCGTTCGACCCAAAGGTGCTCTTCGCGATTGGCGGCCCCTCGCCCGGCAACGGCCGCGTGACGATCGATCTCTCGAGCGCGGCAGCGCCGCTCGCGCAGGTGCGGTTCCGGGTCATCGCGCAATCGCCGACGACCACCCGGATCGGCATCGAGCAGGCGACCGCTACCGATGCGCGCGGCGCGCGTCTATCGATCGCCTCCCCCGGCGCACACAGCGTGGAGATCGTGCAGACCGGGGGTTGACGCGAGGCGATCGCGCGATTAGGCGATCCCGCGTTTCCTCATCTGCACACGAAGCTTTCCGCACGCTCGACGTTGCCACCCCGGTAGCTCGCAACCTTGGGATAGGCGCAAAGCGGCCGCGTGCGATCGGGCGCCCAATCGGCGGGAACGTCGACGTTGACGCCGCCCACATTGCCGGGCCCGCGCGCGCTCGCGACCACGCGCTCGGGTGCATGGCCCTTCTCGACCCATCGGACGAGCGCGCTCAGGAGATCGAACTGGTCGGTCGACGGGCCGCCGCTGCAGTGGTTCATGCCGGGCACGGGGAACAGGCGCGCAAACCCGTGGTCGTCGTCATCGTCGTGCCCGCGGCGATGATGGCGGTCGTCGTCATCCCGGTCATGGCGATCGCCGGATCCTTTCAGCTTCCGGTACCACGCGATGGTGTCGTTGACCGAGAAGATCGGGTCGCTGACGCCGTGATACACGAGCATGCGTCCTCCCCGGCGCTGCAGGGTGTCGAGCCGGGTCGGGTGCGGCGGGGTCATGAACGACATTCCCGATTCGGTGTAGGTGGCGTCGGTCGCGAAGATCTGCGCCGCCAGCTCGTCGATGTCGGCCGTCAGCGTGAACGCCGGCCCGTCGAAGCCGACCGGGTTGGCCGGCGGCGTCTTGAAGACGAAGCCGACCGAGCCGGAATCGAGCGCGAGCGGCGCGATGAACTCCCAGAAAGCCGTGCCGCCCGCCGTGCCGCCGCCGGCGTGGCCGCCGTCGTAGGGAAAGCTCCGATAAATCGGCCGCCCACGGCTGTCTTTCGGGCCGGCGAAGATGTTGCCGATCGCCTGCTTCTGCGCCGCGCTCAGGCAGGTGCCGTCACGCGCGCCGGCGCACGTGGGCACGTCGCTGTCGAGATCGAACCGCCGCTGGCATAGCCTGATGTTCTGCACCAGGCCGTCGGCGAGACCGTCGAGCGCGTCGCAACGCGCGAGCACCTTGTCGGAGAGCAGTTTGCGTTCGGCCAGAGTGAAAGCGCCCGAGAGGTCGGGCAGCCCGCCGAACGGTGGACCACCCGGAATGACCGCGCCCGGCACGGCGAGCGGCGCGTATTGCTGCGCGCCATAGATGTTGGCCACCGCGGCCTGGGGCAGGTTGAAGCCCGGTGCGCCCACCAGGTAGCCGTCGTACTGATCGGCATAGCGCGACGCGGCCACCATCGTATGGCGTCCGCCGTTCGAGCATCCGCCGATGTACGAGCGCTGCGGAGACTTGCCGTAGGCGGCGCGGATGACGCGCTTGGCCATCGGCGTGAGCTTGCCCACCGCCTGGTAGCCATAGTCGAGGCGCGCCTGCGGATCGATGCCGAACGTCGGGTTCTGCGCGGCGGTGTGACCGGCGTCCGAGCTGATGACGGCGAATCCCTGCAGCAGCGCGCTGGTCAGCGGACCGCCACCGCTGGTGTTCCCGGTGGCGGTGACCACGCTGCCGTCGATGCCGCCATTCGCCTGGTAGAAGAAGCGCCCGTTCCACTCGAGCGGCAGGCGCATCTCGAAGGCGATCGCGTAGGTCTTGCCGTCGACCGGACTGGTCCGTTCGAACATCTTCCCGGCAAGGAGGCAGTGCGCGCCGACGTCCTGGCCCGCCAGTTTGAGCGTCCCTGCCGCCACGCTGGTCGACGAGGTAAACACCGTGTCGGGCACCGAGAGCGCGGCGGCAAGCGGCTCGCAGGGTCGGTCCAGCGCGGCGCCGGTGACCGGCCGCCCGTGATGGCCGCGAGCCCACCCCGTTCGATCATCGGTATGCCCCGCTTCGCCGTAGCCCTGGAGCACGACGGCCAGCGCCAGCGAGCCGGCGCAACGCATCAGTCGGTTCATCGAGAGTCCTCCTGTTCGTTCACTAGGCCATGCGTCATGTCGCGCGCGAAGCCCGGCGATTGAAAGAGGTGGGAGAACCTCCTCGTGACCCGGGAGCGCCCGCGGCCGCTGCAGTTGCGCCGCGCTCTGCGGAACGGCGTCTACCT
>CAVWFR010000042.1:0-45849 GCA_963754305.1 uncultured beta proteobacterium
GCCGGAGCCGATTCTTAGGGGCCCGGGGGGGGCCTTCAAAGTCTGGGGCTGGGCCGCGGTGCTACCGGATCCCTCCGGCCGTTTTTGCGGGAGCATTTTGGAGTAGGGGGGTATCTGACAGCCGCTCAGCACTGGCCAGCGGATCAAGTCGAGCGCCGGCCGGCCGGCCCGCTACTGCTCGACCGGATGCAGGCGGGCCGCGGAATACGAGCTGCGGCGCATTCAGCGCCACCTGGAGCGGCTAGAGGCGCAGCGGGAGTCGCCTCTTCCTCGCAGAGGACACCGAGCGCGCCATAGCCGCACTGGAGGCGCGGCTGCGCACGTTACTAGAAGATGCGGACCGAGACATCCGCGCAGCAGATGGCCGGTAGGCGCGCGATACGGCGCCGAAGGCAGGGGCGTGAGAATCGGACGCCTGGCCCGTCTAGGCGCGTAACGCGTTCAAAGCGGCCGCGCCCCCTGTTTTCACGCCGCGGTATCCGGCACGCCACGGGCCTTTCAGGACCTCGAAATCCAGCGCTAGTGAAGCGGACGTTCGCGGGACTTCGCTGATCGGCCATGAGCTGTCGGTTGAGATGTCCGACGCTACTACCGCTTCAGACTGGCTGCTGTCGCTCGAGCTTCGCTGCGGAGTGGCGGCGGCTGCCGAAAGCAGCCCTCCACACCTTTTCTTGGGGAGCGGCCGCTCTACTTCGGAACTTGACGTTCGCCGCCATCGTCGAGGAGAGCCGAATCCAGTGACAGCGGTAGCTCGCGGCGGCAGTCGACGACTGAGCGACCATCGCGGCTGAACGGCTGCATCAGGACCCGTCGGACTGGTACTACCGACCCGTTGCTGCCCGTCGTGCTCTGGTAGAGCGGACCTTCGCGGATTTCCCTGCTCAGTCCAAGACCGGAAGTACAGAACCGCGTTGCATTGCAGTTTGTCGAACGGCACTGTCAACCGGTGCGCGCAGCTTACGCTGATCCAACGCTTCGGTTCGGCTGCCAACTTGAACGTTCCTATACATTGCCTAATCGTCGATGGGGTCTATCGGGTCAAGCAAGGCCTATCGGGCTTCCATAAGGCGCGTACGCCCAGCATCCTGCAGGACCTGCTGGACGATCATCACTTGCTCCTGAGGATGCTGACTTCGCTCACCGATGCGCCGACTGCGGCGCAACCGTTCTTAGCAGGCGGATCAGCCGCCGCGCGGCCGGGGACAGATAGGATTCATTCCGGTAGATCACGCCGACGGCACGAGGCCACTTCAGCTCCTCGACCGGAAGTTCCTTCAGAAGAAAGCGCGGCGCGACCAGTTGCAGCGATCGCCTGGCGTTGAAGCTCAGCAAATTGGTGGACGCGCAGATCTGGAGGCGCAGTCGTAACGGGCGTGCTTCGATCGCGACCCGCGGTGGCGGCAGGCCGCTTGCCTGAAACGCCCGATAGACGTGTTGCACGTTGAGTACCGCAGGGGCCGAGAGCGTCCACTGCTCGTGCGCGAGTTCGGCCATGGGAACCCGTTTGCGCTTAGCGAGCCGATGGTCAGCGGACGCGCAGACGACGAAGATGTCGTCGAAGAGGTGCTCCTGGACGCATCCCGCGTACGGGGCGTCGGGGATGACGTTGAAGATCAGGTCCAGTTCCCCGTTGCAGAGCGCAGGCACCATCACGTCGTTGTCGGCGACGGTGATCTGCGCGGTCAGGTTGGGGGCTTCCTGCAAGAGCGCAGCACAACGCTCCGGCAGGTCTTCGACCGTGGTCGCCCCGACGCCGATGCGCAGGTGCCCCGCGCGGCCCTGACTGAGGTCTTCGGCTTCCCGGCGGATGTCCTGGAGGGTCACGCGGAGCCGGCGTACTTGGGCGAGCAAGGCAGCACCGACCGGCGTCAAGTCGACGCCTTTCGGCGTCCTCTCGACTAGCTTCGCCCGCATCGACTTCTCCAACCGGCGCAAGCTCTTACTCAGCGCAGGTGGGCTCAGTCCCAGCGCTTCAGATGCCCGTCGCACGTTTCGGTATTCCGCAACGACGGCGAAATACTCAATGTCGCGCAGCTCCAAGCGTTAACCAGAATTCATTGATCGGTGAAAGTTGGATAGTTGCAGGAACCAGTGACCCGGGTCAAGATCCACTTCACTTGCGTAGCAGGGAGGGAAAAGCCGATGCGCGCCATCATCCAGGCGTTTGCCCTTGCGGTCTGTTTGTCTTGCGACGGATCCGGCCTCGCGTTCGCCCAGAGCTATCCGGCCAAGCCCGTGCGGATGATCGTCCCGTTCCCGCCCGGGGGCGCTGCCGACATCATCGGCCGCATCCTTGCGCAGGGGCTGTCGGAACACCTTGGTCAGCAGGTGATCGTCGACAATCGCGCTGGCGCGAGCGGCAACATCGGCGCCGAAGCGGTCGCGAAGGCGCAAGGAGATGGCTACACCATTCTAATGGGCGCGCTCACCTCCCATTCCATCAACTACACCTTGGAGCGCAAGGTTCTCAGGTACGACCTGGAACGAGATCTGAGCCCGATAACAATCGTAGCCACGGTCCCATACGTGCTCGTAGTGCACCCGTCCGTCTCGGCCCGCTCGATGCAGGAGTTCATCGCCTATGCCAGGGCGAAGCCGGGACACGTCACCTACGGCTCCTCGGGTGCTGGCGCGCCGCAGCGCTTGGCGGCCGAAATGTTCAAGCTGAGGACCGGTATCGACATGCTTCACGTGCCCTACAAGGGCAGCGGCCAAGTAATCACCGATCTTATCGGCGGCCAGGTCCTTGCCGCCTTCGAGTCAGTGCCGGCGGCGCTACCGCACATCCGGGCGGCGAAACTGCAGCCGCTCGCGGTGACGACTGCACAGCGCGTTCCGATGCTCCCCGAAGTTCCGACCATGGAAGAGACCGCATTGTCCAACTTCGAAGTGAGTTCGACGTTCGGCATTTTGGCGCCCGCCGGCACCCCGAAGCCCATCATCGAGCGTCTGAACGGAGAGCTCGCCAAGGTCGTGCAGCTCCCGGATGTGAAGGAAAGACTCCTGCAACAGGGCGCTTTGGCCACGTTCACCACACCGGAACAGGCCGCCCAACGCATCCGATCGGAAATTGCCATGTGGGCCAAGGTGATCCACGAAGCGAACATCAAGCTCGACTAGCCATCGCAGCGATTTCGCCGACTCGCTGACCTTCATTGCCGATGGCGTAAGACAGAAGCGGCTCGCCTCCAAGCCGTGGTCGCGTTTCTCGCGGCGCATTAGCGTTCAGCTCGATCGCTTCGTGATGCTGCGTGGAACATCCGCTGTTGGCCTGTACAACGTCGGTGAACATCCGCTCTCTAGCGCACGATCGGCAGCAAGAGGTCGAGAGCCCGATTTGATCGTCCGCTTTACCGCAAGCCCTTCAATTTCCGGAGTTGGCCGGTTGCGTGAGTTCGCAACTAAGCCCGTAAGCTGCCCTTCGCGGCAAGAGCCTGATTCTTCCAAAACCCGCTTTCGGCGAACATAGGGAACCGCGGCTGTCGGCCAACTGCGGCCGTAAGGCCACGTTCCGGAAAGCGGTCGGTCTATGGCGCAACCGATTCCAAGCGGTCATTCGCGCACGATCAACCGGCACGTTCCTCTACGGCCTCCCCCGGTACCACCCCCGTCCCCCCGACGGATGACCACCTGATAATCGAGCGGGACGACGAGCTGAGCGCGGCGCCCTGCGCAGATAGATTTTCCTATCGTATCCGTCGCCTTCCACCTTGATCCCTCAGCTCGACTTCCTCCTGCGCACAGCATAGCTGGACTGCCGGCCACGTGCGCGACCGAACCACTCCGGCTTCGCCACGCCCGCTATCCTCGCGGACGACACCGGCGAGCGCTCATTCTCGAGTTCGCCAAACACCTCAACCAGGAAATCGAGGAACACGCGCACCAGCTTCGACTGGCGCTGACTCCGTCGGTAGGCGGCGAAAATGGTCGGCGCCTCCAATGCTTCCCAGTCTGTGAGCACCGGAACCAGCAGTCCGGACGACAAGTAACGACTGAGGGTAATGTCGGCGAGCCGGATCACGCCGGCGCCGGCGCGCGCCGCCTCATCGAGCCATGGGCGGTCGTCACTCAGCAAGCGGCTTTTCACATCCACCGTACGCCGCTCGCCTTTCCTTTCGAAGATCCAGCGGTCAAGCAGTATTTCCGCGGAACTCCGGAAGAGCAGGCAATGATGGTTGCGCAGCTCCTCCGGTTCGTGCGGGCGACCCTCGCGCATCCAGTACTCCGTCGAGGCGCATACGACGTAACGCGTCTGGGCGAGGGGCCGCACGATGAGGTCGCGCTCGGAGGGCCACCCTATCAGTACCGCGACATCTAGTTTCTTCTCGTCGATGTCCTGGACCGTCCTAGCCGGTTTGGTGACGAGCTGGACATCCGGAAAGCGTGCGAGAAAGCGCGTAATGCGCGGCATCACGCAGTTGAGACCCACGGCCTCGCGCATCCCGACCGTCAATGTCCCGCGCGGTTTCGCACCGCTGGGGGCGAGGCTTTGCTCAAAATCGTGCAGGTCGGCCGTGATCTTGCGCGAGGTTTCGTAGTAGCGCTCGCCAATCGAGGTAAGCGACAGGCCGCGGGTGGTGCGATGGAAGAGCACGATGCCGAGCGATCGCTCGAGCGCGCGCACCAACTGCGCGACCGCGGGTGTGCTGACGTCAAGAGATTTCGCGGCGGCGGCGAAACTCCCGGTCTCTACCGCGCGGGTCAGGTACTGCATAGCGCGTAGCTTGTCCATCGGGCTTGTCCTCCGACTTTGCCCTCGTATAAACTAAAAGTTTATGCCGAATCAAGCCCCACCGTCTTCCGTTAGGCCGCAAGCAGGCTGATACTGATCGCCGTCAGACCTCTTTCTCGATGACCGGATGAGGCAACGATGAAGCGAATGCATGCGGTGGCAGTTGCGGTGTCAGCGACATTGATAGCGGGGAATGTGGCTGCACAAATCAGCTACCCCGAGAAGCCGATTCGGATCGTTGTTGGTTTTCCGCCCGGTAGTACGTCGGACCTGGTTGCCCGTCTGGTCGGCCAGAAGTTCACCGAGGCGTGGGGAAAGCCCGTTGTGATCGACAATGTCACCGGTGCTGCCGGCAACATCGCAGCAGAACGCGTAGCTAAGGCAGCGGCGGACGGCTATACGCTTCTGCTCGCGGCTCAAACGTCTATCGTCGTCAACCCCAGCCTGTATAGGTTGTCCTATGACCCGGAGAGAGATTTCGCGCCGGTATCTCAGGTTGCGGTATCGCCGAATATGCTGGTCGTGCACAACGCCGTGCCGGCGAAGAGCGTCCGCGAGCTGATCGAACTGGCCAGAGCGCAACCGGGCGAACTCACTTTTGCCTCCGGCGGCAGCGGCAGCTCGCCCCATCTCGCGGGCGAATTGCTGAAGTCGGTGGCCGGTCTCGACATCCGGCATATTCCATACAAAGGGGTGGCAGCCGCAACGCCGGACTTGCTTGGCGGTCGCGTCATGATGATGTTCAGCCCCATATCAATCGTCTTGCCTCTGGCGCGCGACGGGAAGCTACGCGCGCTCGCGGTAACCTCGTTAAAGCGCTCCCCGGCGGCCCCGGAATTGCCAACCGTCGCCGAGTCCGGGTATCCGGGCTTCGAAGTTACGGTGTGGCACGGATTGCTCGCGCCGGCAGGCACTCCGTCAGCGATCATAACCAAGCTCAATCTCGGAACCGTTAGGATGCTCGCGCTGATCGAAGTGCGCACCAAACTCGGGGATCTTGGATTGGAAGTAGTCGGCAATTCGCCCGAGGAGTTTGCAGTGGCCATCAAGTCGGAAGTTTCAAAGTGGGCGAAGGTGATCAGGGATTCTGGGATCAAGCGGGATGAATGACCCCGTGATGCGGTCCGCTTCAAGCTCCGCTTGCACGCGAACGCGCTATAGCAACATGCGACCGCTGGCTGCGCGCCGGTGAAGCGTCGCGTTCAGCCACGTCAACGATTGACTTGACGCTCCGTCGGCGTCCGCTCTTAGACGTCCGTGAGAGTCCGCTTTTCGGAAGCACGACAGGCCGCAAAGGGTCGGGTGCGTGAGTCCGGCGCCGTGGGCAGCAGACATTCGATTGGTCTTCGATGCCCAATGGCCACGGCATCGATTGAGCTGGCGCTCTGGAAACCACCTCGCCACGCACATGCGGCGGGCTACGTCTGCACTACCTTGAGAGCGGTCATCGGCGTCACGATCTCTCTGGCGCCTGGATGACCGGAATGTGGCCGAGACCGTGAGTTCACGCTGTGGCCGCGAATGACCGGACCCGCTGCACAACTGCCGCTCAGCTGGAAGCCGCCAACGTTAAGGGTTGTCCGACACCTGCCCGTGGAAGAGATTGACCCGCGCAGCGCGAGGCCTGAGGGCAGGTGTTGGACAAGCCTCGAGGGAGGAAACCGCGGCGTGTGGCGCGGCGGTAATTTGTTAAGGGTTGTCCGACACCTGCCCGTGGGAAGAGATTGACCCGCGCAGCGCGAGGCCTGAGGGCAGGTGTTGGACAAGCCTCGAGGGAGGAAACCGCGGCGTGTGGCGCGGCGGTCGGCGAAGGCTACGAGGGCTATGGGGATTTGGGCGCCGGCACGCGAGCTGGCGATGCGCGACGCCGCGGATGAACCAATCGGTGAGGTCGCTAAGGCCGCGGCGTTGGCGCCGATGCGCTGGCTGTTCGATGAGCCGGCGAGCACGCGAGGTCGCGATTGCCGCAGCAAAGGTAAAGCGATCCCGAATCGCGCTGTGGGCGGACCAGGCGAGGGGGCGTGGAGTGAGTAGACGACGGTACTCATGATGCGTGCGGCGGCGGCGGTGGTGCGCGAATCGTCTGGCCGCGCACGAAGGTCTCGACGATGAGCATCGGGCCACCGCAGTGCCGGCAGACGAAGCCCGGCTGCGCGGTGCCACTGCCGGTGTCGGCGTGCGCAGCGTGCGCGTGCTGCGCGGGTGCGTCGTTCAGCAGCTCGCGCGCGAGCGCCAGGTTGGTCGTGCGAGCGCCGTTGGCGAGCAGCCCGTAGTGGCGGATGCGATGGAAGCCACCGGGCAGAACGTGCAGCAGGAAGCGGCGCATGAACTCCTCGGCGCCGAGCGTCATGGTCTTGTAGCGCGTTCTTCCCTTGGCCCGGTAGTCCTTCCAACGGAAGGTGACGCCGCGCTCGTCCATGGCGAGCAACCGGCTGTTGGAGATGGCGACCCGGTGGGTGTAGCGCGACAGGTAGGCCAGCACCGCCGCGGGCCCGGCAAACGGCCGCTTGGCGTAGACGACCCACTCGCACTGCCGCAGCGGGGCGAGCCAGCTGGGCGAAGGTGCTCGCATCGGCCAGCGCGCGCGTGCTCGCCGAAGAACTGCAGCCGGCCCGCGCGATGTGCCTGCGCGAGCTCTTCGAGGAAGCGCCGTCGAAACAGCCGCGAGAGCACGCGCACCGGCAGGAAGAAGCCCGGCCGGCAGCCGATCCAACGCTCACCGTCCGGCGACAGTCCGCCGCCGGGGACGATGCCGTGCACGTGCGGGTGGTGCGTCAGCGCCGAGCCCCAGGTGTGCAGCACCAGGGTCGCGCCGATGCGCGCGCCCAGGTGCTTGGGGTCGGCAGCAATGCTGCAGCAGCGTCTCGGCCGCGACATCGAACAGCAAGCCGTAGATCACGGCCTTGTTCTGATAGGCGATGGCGGCGATCGGCGCCGGCAGCGTGAAGACCACGTGGTAGTACGCCACCGGCAGCAGATCGGCCTGTCGCGCGTCGAGCCAGCGTTGCGCCGCGCTGGCCTGGCACTTCGGGCAATGCCGGTTGCGGCAGGAGTTGTAGGCGATCTGGTCGTGCCCGCAGCCTTCGCAGCGCAGCACATGTCCGCCCAGCGCCGCGCTGCGGCACTGCTCGATGGCCGACATGACCTTGAGCTGACCCAGGCTCAGGTGCGCGCGCTGCGCCTGGCGCCAGGCGGGCCCGTGGGCACGGAAGATGTCGGCGACCTCCAGGGCGGGGCGCCCCACGGAGGCCACCTACGTGGGCGGCAGGCTCTCCAGGGGGCTCACCACCTCGCGCAGGATCTCGGTGGCCACGTGGGCATACATCGACGTGGTCTCCAGCTTCTTGTGTCCGAGCAGGACCTGGATCAGGCGGATATCGACCTTCTGCTCCAGCAGGTGGGTGGCGAAGCTGTGGCGCAGCGTGTGCATCGACACGCGCTTGTCGATCTTCGCGCGACTCGGCGGCGGCATGGATGGCGCGGTTGAGCTGCCGCGTGGTCAGCGGATCCATCGGATTCAGGCCGGGGAAGAGCCACCCGCCGGGCAGGATCTTGCCCTGGGCATGGCCCACGCGCCACCACGCGCGCAGCCGCTCGAGCAGCACCGGCGAGAGCATGGCGTAGCGGTCCTTGCGGCCCTTGCCCTGCTCGACGCGCAGCGTCATGCGCTGGCTGTCGATGTCGCCGACCTTCAGCGCGATCACCTCGCTGGCGCGCAGCCCTGCGCCGTAGGCGATCGACAGCGCCGTCTGCGACTTCAGGTTCGGCGCCGCAGCGATCAGACGCGCGACCTCCTCACGGCTCAAGACCACCGGCAACGTGCGCGGGACCCGCACCGGCTGCATCTTGGCCATCAGCTCGCCACGATCGAGCGTCACGTCGAAGAAGAACTTCAGCCCGGTGATGGTCGCGTTGAGGGTGATCGGCGAGGTGCCTCGATCGACCAGGTGCAACTGGAAGCGCCGCAGATCCTCGACCGTGGCGGTGTCGGGTGAGCGCCCGAGGAAGGCGGCCAGCTGGCGAACGGCGCGGATGTAGCTGGTCTGGGTCTTGTCGCACAGCTTGCGCATGCGCATGTCGTCGATCATGCGTTGGCGCAACGGCGTGACGGCCGGAGACGATGGATTCATGGCTCTGCTCCTGTCGAAGAACGAGGCGGATTGCCTCGCTCGTCAACATAGGCAGAACCCGGTCACAGCGACTCGCCGATGCCTCGCCGCAGCACCCTACCGCGCGAGCGGTTTAGTCCGTCGACCCGTTGCTGCCTGTCGTGCTCTAAACAAGCGGACCTTCGCGGACTTCGTTGTACGACAAAGAGCGGACGTTCGATTCCTGTTCACATCATTGCGCGCTTCGGCCCGAGTCCGAGCCCCCTGCAAGGTCACGAACATGCTTGCTTTGGTTATGGGTCCCGGACAACCGAATGGCCGATGCTAGAAGAGCACCGCCGGAGCACACCCAGTGCGGCGGCTCGACAATACCCAGAAGCGCGGCACCAAAAAGCGCGCCGATCATCGACCCCCACACATCCATACCGCGAGGTGTCGCACAGCTCTGCGCTCGGTTGTCCGATGCATACGGCTGAGTCGATAGAGGCTGACGCCGAGCGTCGGCAGCGAGATCGCCAGTGAGACCGTGCCTGCGATGCGCACGTCGAGCCCGTAGAGCAGCACGAGCGTCGGAATCAGAAGCTCCCCGCCGGCCACGCCGAGAAGGCTGCTGACTATGCCAATGCCTATGCCAGCGGCGGCCGCCACGAGAACCACGACCGCCGCTGCGGGATCGGTGAACATCGGCGCCGGCGTGAGCCACGCGTGGGTGGCTATCACGACGGCAAGGGCGGCCAGAAGGACGGCGATCGTTTTGTGAAGAGCCTTGAGCGGGAGCCTTGCCGCAAGACGGGCGCCAAGCCAGGCCCCGAGTAAAGTGCCGGCCAAGATATTGAGCGCCTGGGGCCAGTAGTTCACGATAACGATGGGCCCCTGGCTAACCAGTCGGAATGAAGGGCTGCTACGACCGTAACGAGACTGACAACCACGTTGGCAAGAATCGCGTCGCGTGCTCCGAGCTTGAACAGGCCGACGAGCACAGGCAGCCAAGACTCCGCACCCCCTAACCCGATCAACCCGCCTAGCGTCGCCACGGCGGCCCCTGCGCCGAAGGGTGCGATCCGACCATTGCGCCGCAGCCAAGGTACAGAATGCCGCTCGATGGCGTCCAAGACGCCCTCCGCAATTCGACGCGGCCGCTCTCCGAGACCTTGTCTGGGCGCCTCCCCGATCGGATCAATTTCGACGACTTTGTTCCCCTGTTCAACGTGCGCGCCATCCCGCGCGAGCCCGCGCAACCAGCCCGATAGCGGAGCTGGCAGCTCGGTTCCGTCGATGACACCGACGATCGTTCGTGCCTCGACGTGGTCGCCGATCCGGTACGTTGTGCGCATCGTTCCAGCGTGCGACGCATAGATGAAACGATCGCGCGCGTGGCCTCCGAGCTCTCTTGGTTCCCCTTCGAGGGGCTGAGTCTCGCCAGATTCAATGACCGCGCCGAGCTGGGCGCCATACGCGGTCTCGACCGCGATGTCGACGTTCTCCCCAGCGCGGAAATTCGGCCCCAGCCCGATAACCACGGGCGCGAGGCCCCGTTGTCGCTCCGGCGCCGCGCGCTTGCGCATCCGCGCGTCGACCAGAACGTCGGGCCGGACAGCCTGAAGGAGAAATTCGATCGGTGCATCCGACACAGGCACCGCCTTTCGGCAGCGCAACATGCGGCGGATATCTGAGCGACGCTGGGCGTGCTTGGCGAGGACACCGTCGAGTTCGGCCCGTCCCGAGAAGAGCGCATCGGTGAAGGCCATACCCCGCCGCGTGTGCGCAGGGCGCGGTCTATCGTGTATGACCACCGCATGACCGGCAGAGAACAATAGCCGCGCTACTGCAGACCCGATGTCTCCCGCGCCTCTGACAAGAACCACTGTCATCTACGTCCGACGACCGATATATTCGACGAACGATATCGCAGCTCGCGCGAAGTTGGCGCCGAAGCCGCCGTCAGCCGCGACTCGGAGACGTTGAATGACGGCTTTGAATCGAGAGCGGCGTCGGACGGCCGCTTTCAGCGATCGGGCCGTACGGCCGCTTCTGGCCGAGAGTGGGCGTACGATCGAGGCGCGGAAAGCCGCCGTTCGATCCGTCAAAGGCGTCACCTTGGGCTCGCCCGCGCGCGTAATAGAGTCAAGGCCAAGAACGACGCAACGCCAAACGCTGCCGTAACAGCGAGTGCCGCTGTACCGATTCGCGAAAGCAGCAAATCGAACACGAAGGGGGCGCCGGCTTGAAGGAATCTTGCCGGCATCATGAGAAGCCCCTGGCGCATTCCGTAGCCGCCTGAACCGAAAAGGTAGAGCGGCAGCGTGCCGTTCGCGATTGTCATCACGCCGTTGCCTGCACCGTGTGCGATGGTGAATAACGGGGCAGCCGGCGCGCCAGCGACGAGCAATATGCCAGCGCCAACCGGGTGGGCGAGCGAGGCCACCTGGGCGGACGTAAGCGGCTGGATGCGGCGCATGAACGAGAACTCCAGAACGCGGGCTGCAACCTGCGCCGGCCCTACGAGGGCCGCAGCAGCAATAGCGGCCGGCAAGGTTGCACCCGCTTCCTGAAGGATGCGCGGCAGGTGCGCCGCCATGCTCGTGCTGCCGAACCACGTCCCCGCAAACACGAACGCCAGCGCAGCCATCATCCACCGTTTCCGCCGGTCAGAAGGTGGAATGGCATTGTCGGCTGAAGTCCGCGACGCGTGTTTGCCCCGAGGTAGGGCCAAGTTGAGTGGAAGGCATATCAGCAGGTGAGCCCCGGCCCAGATAAAGCACGTGGCTCGCCACCCGAAGGAGACCTCCAACCATGCCGTAAGAGGCCAGCCGATCGTGCTGGCGAAGCCAGCGATCAGTGTGATGCCAGTAATCGCCCGGCGCGCCTCTTGGCTGTAGATGCGCGCGAGGGTGGAAAAGGCGGCCTCGTAGAGCCCGCAGGACATCGCAGCTCCCATCAGAAGCCAACTGACAATCAGGGAGACTGGACCGCTCGCCATGCCAAGCGAACCCAGTCCAACGGCGAAGAGCAGATTTGAAGTTGGAAGGACGCGGTGCCCACCATGGAGATCGATCAGTCGGCCAGATAGCGCGCCACAGAAGCCCGAGATCAAAAGCCCAAGCGAGAAGGCGACGAAAACCCATACCGTGCTGATGCCGAGATCCGCCGCTATTGCGTTGGCGAGAATGGCGGGCAGGTAGTAGCTCGATGCCCAGGCGAGGGTCTGAGCGGTACCCAGACCGGCGATAACACGGACCTGGTTGTCGGTCATGGGCTCGCTTGACGGGAGTGCCGAGCCAGCCTCATGCGCGGCGATCTCCGACCAGTTCCTGGGGGCGAATTATCCAAAAGGTCACTAGCGCAATCAGCATTAGCACCGCCACTGAAAGGAACGCTAGCCCCCAAGATATTCGCGACATGCCGCCACTCATGTCGAGTATGACGCCCACGATGAGGGGTCCAACAAATCCACCCGCATAACCGAGGGTCGAATGTACCGCGAGCGTTGCTCCGAGCCGCGACGGTTCAGCGGTTCCTGCCGATCCAGCCGTCAGCGACGATGAGTCGAGCCAGACGATAAACCCGTAGACGAGGAGCATGCCAACGGCGACCGGATAGGACCCGGAGCCGATGAACCCTATGCTCCCGCCAAACATGGCTGATCCAAGCATCGCAAGCGCGATCAGCCTGCGTCGGCCCATGCGGATTGCGGCTTCGTTCCCGATCACACTGGCCGCAGTGCCGATGAGACCGAGCGCGGTCAGCACGGCCGTCGGCGCCAAGACGCTTTCTGTGACGCCAGCGCCGATCGCAACAAAGCCGAGAAATGCGACGCCCCAGCCGCGCAGCGCACTCATCTCCAACGTATGAACGCAGTAAGCGAGGGAGTAAGCCATCGCGGAGCGATTGTGGAAGACCCGTCGCAAATCAAAGAGCTTCGCGCCATCGGTGGCGGGCATTACGCGCGGTTGCTGCGGTACCCATAGCGCGGCGAGCAACCACGCGGCGCATGCACTGATTCCTGCTACCACGAACGCCGCACGCCAGCCGTAGGAAGCGGCGAGCAAGCCCGCACACGAGAACGACAGCGCTCCGGAAATACCTATGCTCGCGGCGTGTCCGGTTACAGCGCGGGACATCATCTTCGCGTCCACCTGATCCGCGAGAAGCTTTACACCGGTCATATACGTCCCCGCCCAGCCAATTCCGGCGAGAGCTCGCAAGGCCAGCGCCGACCAGAATCCGTCGGCAACAAGTCCGAACATCAAGTGGGCGGCGATAGTGCAACCCACTCCCGACAGATAAACGAGTCTCGCGTCTACCCGGTCCGTCAGCGTCACGAAAACCGGAACCGCGAGCATGTACGCAGCATAGAAAATGCCTGTGATCCAGCCCGCCTCGCTATTCGTGAGGCGCCATAACGGCATCATGGAGGGGAGCAGTGCTGGCCAGAAGTACGCCCCGATCTGTACTAGCACCTGCGCTGCGCAAATGAGGCCAACTAAGCCTGAGCCGCGCAAAGCTCGCATCGTTCTTGTTGTCCGTGCTTGAGCGAATCTCAATACTACCGGGGCAACGATTGACGCGCCCTCGACCTCCAGATCGAGAGCGCGGCCACCACCCTTATCCCACTCTAGGCGAGGTTTCGTACCAAGACCTGGTCCGGTTGACGATTCGTACGACGGACAGCATCACCGGAACTTCGATCAGCACGCCGACGACGGTGGCGAGCGCGGCGCCGGAGTTAAAACCGAATAGGCTGATCGCAGCCGCAACCGCGAGTTCAAAGAAATTACTGGCGCCGATGAGCGCTGAGGGTCCCGCGACGCAGTGCGCGACGCCAAGGCGCCAGTTCAGTACGTAGGCAAGCGCGGAGTTAAAGTAGACCTGGATGATGATCGGCACGGCAAGCATTGCGATCACCAGGGGCTGATCGAGGATCTGCTCGCCCTGGAACGCAAAGAGCAGCACGAGCGTCACCAGCAACGCCCCGACGGAAAATGGCTGAATGCGTTCGAGCATCGCCCGCAACTTCTGTTGCCCGCCTCGCAGCAGCAGCTTGCGCCATATCTGCGCGAGGACCACTGGGATGACGATGTAAAGAACGACCGAGATGAAGAGGGTGTCCCAGGGCACGGTGATCGCCGACAGGCCGAGCAGCAGCCCGACGATCGGGGCGAAGGCGAAGATCATGATCAGATCGTTCACCGCGACCTGGGAAAGCGTGAAGTACGGCTCCCCTTTGGTAAGCTGACTCCACACGAACACCATCGCCGTGCACGGCGCAGCGGCAAGCAGGATCAACCCGGCGATGTAGCTATCGAGCTGGTCTGCCGGGAGATACGGTGCGAAAACCTGCCGGATGAAGAGCCAGCCGAGCAGTGCCATCGAGAACGGCTTCACCAGCCAGTTCACCGCGAGCGTCACGGCAATGCCTCGCCAGTGCTGCCGGACCTGTCCGATCGCTGCGAAATCGATCTTGAGCAGCATCGGGATGATCATGACCCAGACGAGCAACCCGACCGGGAGATTCACCCGGGCGATCTCCATCCGGCCGAGCGCCTGGAACGGTGCCGGGAAGACTTGCCCGAGCGCGATGCCGGCGACGATGCAGAGGAAGACCCACAACGTCAGCCAGCGCTCGAACGACGCCCATCGGTGCGGTCGCCGTTGGCAATGCGACCGCGCCCGCACGCGCGGTCATTACGCGCTTTCCTCGGTCCCGGCCTTCCCGATCTCCTCGAGCTTGCGATGGAGCGCGAGCCGGTCGAGCGACTCGAGCCGGAGGCTCGCAAGAATGCGAATTCGCGTACTCAGCACGTTGAAAGCGTTGAAGAAGGCGCGTCGCTTCTCCTCGTCGGTGCCTTGAATGGCAGCCGGATCTTCGACGCCCCAATGTGCCGTGATCGGCTGGCCGGGCCATACTGGGCAGACTTCGCCCGCGGCCTGATCGCAGACTGTGAAGACGAAGTCGAGCGGGGGCGCACCGGGTCTCGCGAACTCATCCCAGCTCTTGCTGCGCAACCCTTCCGACGGCAGGCGGTTCTTTTGCAGCAGCCCGATCGCGAGCGGGTTCACTCGGCCGGTGGGATGGCTGCCGGCGCTGTAGGCCCGGAAGCGCCCCTGCCCAATGCTGTTCAGCAGGGCCTCGGCCATGATGCTGCGCGCCGAGTTGCCCGTGCAGAGAAACAGAACGTTGTAGGGATTGCTTGGCATGGGCAGCATCACGTCGCGGCGCCTGCGCAGCACGCTGACGCGGTCGCCGTCGCTGGCCTCGGTGCTGCTGAGGCGTCACCCGCGCAGCAGTCCTCGCCGGTTTCGATCGAGACGCAGCACGCTTCCCCGCTCTCTGGCATGGCGAGCTTCGCGCTCTCGCCGTAGACCGTGCTCTCGCCCCGCGTGAGGAAGGTCTCCCAAGCGATCCCCTCGGGATCACTGATCCAGCTCTTCTCGGACCGCGCATAGCAGCAGGTGACCTCACCCTGCTCCAGGACTGGCCGCTCGGCGGCTTTGAGGCGCCCATAGACATCCCGGAGCTCGTCCTCGGCTTCAACCTGGATGCCGAGATGATCGATACCCCGCTTCGCGCCACGCGCGGAGATCGCGAAGTTGACGCGCGGATCCTCGAGCATCCATTTTGCGTAATCGACCTTGATCACCGACGGGGTCGCAGCGAACAGTGACGAGTAGAAACGAATGCTCTCCTGAAGATCGTTAACGGCGACGTGAACGTGAAACCGTTTCATGGGGGATTCCTTCTGCTTTTGGGGTGGGGGGACACGCCGGCATGCAAGACGCCCCGCCGCAGCAGTTCTCGGTCAGGAACCCAATCAGGCCGGCCATCCGGTCGAAATCGGCTGAGTAGATGACGTAGCGCCCTTGCGAACGCGAGCGCGCAAGCCCCGCGTGCGACAGCTGCGCAAGGTGGAACGAGGCAGCGGGGGCCGCGAGACCCAGCCGCCCGGCGATCTCCCCTGCCGGAAGCCCTTCGGGGCCCGCTTGGACGAGCATGCGAAAGATCGCGAGACGGGTTTTTTGCGCGAGCGCGCCGAGCGCTTTGATTACGTCAGTCGGTTTCATAGTTCTAATATTATTGAAATAACGCCCGTTGTCAACCCCCTTGGGGATTCTCAACGCTGTTGAATCCGCTGACCGATGCCGCAGCGCTCGACGTAGCGAGGTCCGCTCGGCGCCCGAGCAGCAGTAGGCGAGGGAGCCGGCAGACGAAAGTCTGACGGGCACTGCTCTCGACCCCTGACGGAACGTTCCTGGTCGCTGGTAAGTGTCCCCGAGCGGGTGTTGAGCGTCCGCTTTGCGGCGAGGGCGTGAATTGCCGCTTCTGGCCGGGAAGCGATTCTGCGAAGGTCTGCTTTCCTCGACCCCGGCGGCGGCGACGGGTCCGAACGATCCGCGCACTGCCGGCGTCGCGCAGGCGGTGAACCTCGAAACCAACACCGTGGAGACCACGACCGAACACTACCGCGTCGCCACCGTACGCTTTGCACAGCGGAGCCGCTCCTCCGCGGCGCCGTGGTCCAGCCGAGCGACGTGCTTGCTGTACGGTGGGGCGCGGAGGCGCTGCACTAGGACGACGGTCCACCAGAAACGAAGAGCCCCCCTTTGTTTTGGCGGTGCTCCACGGAAATTCGGACGGCGCACGATGGGCACGGGCTCTTTAAGTAGTATGCTTGGCTCTTCGGTCGGCAAGACGGAGGACGGTTACAGGCTACGCTCCGCGAACGGGTGCGCGATCCGCAGGAACGAAAAGAGCGCCCCACAGGACGCTCTAAAAAAGTAGTTGGGGTGGCTAGTGGGTATCGAACCCACGACCCTTGGAATCACAATCCAATGCTCTACCCCTGAGCTATAGCCACCATCGTCCCTCGCGCGCACCCCCGCTCGCTGGCGTGCCCGACAGGACTCGAACCTGTAACCCCCAGCTTAGAAGGCTGGTGCTCTGTCCGGTTGAGCTACGGGCACTTGCGCCGGGGGCAGACCAAATGACCCGTCGCGCGGGCGCGCTGCCGGTGTTGCAGTGGTCGGGGTGGAGAGATTCGAACTCCCGACATCTTGCTCCCAAAGCAAGCGCGCTACCAGGCTGCGCCACACCCCGCGAGGAGTGGCGTAGTTTACGCGTGAGCCGGAATAGCGGTCAAACGCGCTGCAGCACGGGTGGCGAGCCGACACTTTTGCGCTTGCTGCGCCCCCCTCTTTCTGGCATAACACGGCCTTCCTTTCGGATCGCAGGCCTCGAGATGCCGATCGATACCCAGCGCAGGCAGGCCGCGCCCTACGCGCCGACGAAGGGCGAGCGCTACATGAGTGCCGGGCAACGCGCGCACTTCAAGCAGATCCTTGCGTCCCTCCGCGATGAGCTCTACGCCGACATCGAGCGGACCGTCCACACCATGCAGGACGAGGCGACGGTGTTCGCGGATCCGAACGACCGCGCGAGCCAAGAGTCGGACATCGCGGTCGAACTCCGCAACCGCGACCGCGAGCGCAAGCTCATCAAGAAGATCAACGAGACGATCATGAAGATCGATGCCGAGGACTACGGATTCTGCGAAACCTGCGGCGCCGAGATCGGATTGAAGCGGCTCGAGGCGCGGCCGACCGCGACGCTCTGTATCGACTGCAAGACACTCGAGGAGATTCGCGAGCGCCAAGCCGGAAGGTAGGCGCTCCGCCGGCGTTCCGGGAACGATCCCGCCAAAAGAAAAGGGCGCCTCGGCGCCCTTTTCTCATCGCCGCCCGGACACTGTCGCTACTGCGAAGTCTCCGCCGTCGCGGCCGGCTGCTCGGTGACCGCCTTCATCGACAGCCGTACGCGCCCCTTTTCGTCCGACTCGAGGACCTTCACCTTCACCTGCTGGCCTTCCTTGAGGTGGTCCGAAACGCTGTTGACGCGCTGGTGGCTGATCTGCGAAATGTGCAGGAGCCCGTCCTTGCCGGGCAGGAGGCTTACGATGGCGCCGAAGTCGAGCAGGCGCAGCACAGTGCCGTTATAGATCTTGCCGACTTCGACCTCGGCCACGATCTCCTGGATCTTGCGGCGCGCGGCCTCGCCGCCTTCCATGCTGACGCACGCAATGCTGATCGTTCCGTCGTCGCCGATCTCGATCGTCGTGCCCGTCTCCTCCTGGAGACCGCGCACGACCACCCCGCCCTTGCCGATCACGTCGCGGATCTTCTCCGGGTTGATCTTGATCTTGATGATGCGCGGCGCAAAGCTCGAGATTTCGGCACGCGAGCCTTCGAGCGCCTGCTTCATCTGCGCGAGGATGTGCAGTCGCGCGGCGTGCGCCTGATCGAGCGCGACCTTCATGATCTCCTTGGTGATGCCCTCGATCTTGATGTCCATCTGGAGCGCGGTGATGCCGTTGTCGGTCCCGGCAACCTTGAAGTCCATGTCGCCGAGGTGATCCTCGTCGCCCAGGATGTCGGTGAGCACCGCGAAGCGGTTCCCCTCCTTGATCAGCCCCATCGCGATCCCGGCGACGTGCGCCTTGATCGGCACGCCGGCATCCATCAGCGCCAGGCTGCCGCCGCACACGCTCGCCATCGACGACGAGCCGTTTGATTCGGTGATCTCGGAGACGACGCGCATCGAGTAGGAAAACTCTTCCGGCGGCGGCAGCACTGCGACGAGTGCGCGCTTTGCGAGCCGGCCGTGGCCGACCTCGCGCCGTTTCGGCGGTCCGATGCGGCCGGTCTCGCCGGTGGCGTAAGGCGGCATGTTGTAGTGGAGCATGAAGCGCTCCTTGTACTCGCCCTGGAGCGCATCGATGATCTGCTCGTCGCGGCCGGTGCCGAGCGTCGCCACGACGAGGGCCTGCGTCTCCCCGCGGGTGAAGAGCGCCGAGCCGTGAGTGCGCGGCAGAACGCCGACGCGGATGGAGATCGGACGCACGGTGCGCGTGTCCCGGCCGTCGATCCGCGGCTCGCCGTCGAGGATCTGGCTGCGGACGATCTTCGACTCGAGGTTAAAGAAGATGTCCTTGATCAGGTTCGAGTCGGGCGGAGTTTCGCCGACCAGCGTCGTCTCGAGGACGCGCTTGCGGATTTCGTCGAGCTTCACGGTGCGCCCGGTCTTCTGCTTGATGGCGAACGCCTCACGCAAGTCGCGCTCGGCAAGATCGGACACCTTGGCGACCAGCGACTCATCCTTCGCCGGGGGCTGCCAGTCCCAGGCCGGCTTTCCAGCCTCGTCGGCAAGCTCGTTGATGGCATTGATCGCGGCCTGCATCGCTTGGTGTCCGAACACGACGGAGCCGAGCATCACCTCCTCCGGGAGCTCCTGCGCCTCGGACTCGACCATGAGGACCGCGTGCTCGGTGCCCGCAACGACGAGGTTAAGTTTCGACTCTCGCAGCTGCGTCGCGGTGGGGTTCAGGACGTACTCGCCGTTCACGTATCCCACGCGGGCGGCCCCGATCGGGCCGCCGAACGGGATGCCCGAGAGCGCAAGGGCGGCCGAAACGCCGATCATCGCCGGGATGTCCGGATCGACCTCGGGGTTGACCGACATTACCGTCGCGACCACCTGGACTTCGTTGTAGAAGCCGTCGGGGAAGAGCGGCCGGATCGGCCGGTCGATCAGGCGCGAGGTCAGCGTGTCCTTCTCGGACGGCTTGCCTTCGCGCTTGAAGAAGCCGCCCGGGATCTTGCCTGCGGCATAGTACTTCTCGAGGTAGTCGACGGTCAGCGGCAGGAAGTCCTTGCCGGGGACCGCGCTCTTCGACGCCGTCACCGCGCAGAGCACCACAGAGTCGTCCATGCTGACCAGCACGGCACCGGTCGCCTGTCGCGCGATCTCGCCCGTTTCGAGCGTCACCTGGTGCGCGCCGTAGGTGAATGTCTTCTTGACTGGATTCAACGAAGTCTCCTCGCGGGGCGAAGCGCCAGAATCATCTTGCGCTGGCGCGCGCTGGGACGGTCTGAAAAGTACGACGCCCGCTGCGGGAGGCCGCGGGCGTCGGCGTCGCTACTTGCGCAAGCCAAGCTGCTCGATCAGCTTGCGGTAGTTGTCGGTGTCGGTGCGCTTTAGGTAATCCAGCATCTTGCGCCGCTGGCTCACCATCCTCAGCAGGCCGCGGCGCGAATGGTGATCCTTGACGTGGGCCTTGAAATGATCGGTGAGGCTGTTGATGCGCGCGGTGAGGAGCGCGACTTGGACTTCGGGCGAGCCGGTATCGCCGGTCTGGCGCTGGTGAGTCTGGACGAGCTTCGCCCGGTCGGCGGTCGTAACGGCCATTCATCTCTCCTGGAAAACGGCGAATTCTAGCCCGAAATCAACGCTCTTCACAAGGTTTGCCGCACGTCGGATCAAGGGCGCGGTGACGCTCCGTCGCGGCGCAGAAGGCGCCGCGGGCGCACTTGCCCGTCGGGCCCCGCCTCGCCGACCCCGAGAAAAACGCCGCCGGACTGATACACGCGTACCCGCCCCGCTGCGTACTCGGCTCCCGCAACCGCTTGTCCCCGCAGGAAACGGTCGGCAGCCGCCGCTGACAAAGCGACTGCCGGAAGGTCCTCGACCAGGGCATCGACGGGCGCCAGCAAGGCATCGCGCGATGCCGGCGACAGCTCCTCCAACGCCTCTATCGTCGTTGCCCCGTCGAGGGAGAGCGGTCCAACGGCGACCCGCCGCAGGCTGGCGAGATGGGCGCCGCAGCCGAGCGCTTGACCGATCTCCTCCGCCAGCACGCGCACATAGGTGCCCTTGCTGCAGCGGATTGTTACCGCCAGCTCGTCGCTCGCGAGCTCGTCGATTCCAAGCTCGTGGATCGTGACCGGGCGCGCCGCGCGGTCGACGGACTGCCCCGCGCGCGCGTACTCGTATAGCGGCCGACCGTCACGCTTGAGGGCGGAATACATCGGCGGGACCTGCGCGATCTCGCCCCTGAACCGGGCGAGGACCTGCTCGACGCCGGCATAGGTGACCACTACCGGCCGTCGCTCGAGGATCTGCCCTTCCGAGTCGGCGGTCGTGGTCGTAACACCCAAGGCGATCGCCGCGCGATAGGTCTTGTCGGCGTCGAGCAGGCTGCTGCCGAATTTCGTCGCCTCCCCGAACAGCACCGGGAGCAATCCGGTCGCGATCGGATCGAGCGTACCGGTGTGCCCGGCCTTCTCCGCGCGATAGAGCCTGCGCACGCTCTGGAGCGCTCTGTTGGAGGTGACCCCCGCCGGCTTGTCGACGAGCAGCAGCCCGTCGATCGGGCGCCGCGCGGGACGCTCGCAGCGCGTAGTCATGCCGACCGAGCGATGCCGGTCAGCCCGGCTTGCGGCGCCGCGGAGGCGGCGTTGCCCGTGCCGCGTCGCTCGCCACCGCTTCTTCGATGAGATGGGTCAAGCGGATTCCCGCTTCCACCGACTCGTCGTAGACGAAATGGAGCTCGGGGATGTTGTGGATCTTCAGCCGGGCGCCGAGCATCGAGCGCAGGAAGCCGCCGGCGCGCTTGAGGCCGGCCAGCGAGTCTGTGCGCCCGTCGGGACCGGCGAGGCTAGTGAAAAAGACGCGGGCGCGCGCGAAATCCGGGGACACCTCGACCCCGGTGAAGGTCACCATGCCGACGCGGGGATCCTTGAGCTCGCCGCGGACGATGTCGGAGAGCTCGCGCTGGATCTGGTCGGCGACCCGCCGGACTCGTGCCGGGTTGGCCATCTGGTGAAACCCGCTCGGCTCGCCCGGTGCGCCGTTCTACAGCGTCCGCGCGACCTCCTGGACCTCGTAGACCTCGAGCTGATCGCCGACGTTCACGTCGTTGAACCCCCGGAGCGAGAGGCCGCATTCGAAGCCGGCTTTCACCTCGCGCACGTCGTCCTTGAACCGTTTGAGCGAGTCGAGCTCGCCGTCGTGGATCACCACGTTGTCGCGCAGCAGGCGCACCTTGGCGCTCCGACGGACGAGCCCTTCGGTCACGTAGCACCCGGCGACCGTTCCGACCTTCGATATCCTGAAGACCTGCCGCACCTCAACGAGACCGAGGACGCTCTCCTTCTTCTCCGGCGCGAGCATCCCAGACAGGGCCGCCTTCACCTCGTCGACCGCCTCGTAGATGATGTTGTAGTAGCGGATGTCTATGCCGCCCGATTCCGCGAGCTTGCGCGCCGCGGCGTCGGCGCGAGTGTTGAAGCCGATGATGACGGCCTTGGACGCCAGCGCGAGATTGACGTCGGACTCGGTGATCGCGCCGACCCCCGCGTGGACGATGTTGACCTTGACCTCCCCGGTCGAGAGCCGCGGCAGCGCGTGCGCGAGCGCTTCCTGGGAGCCCTGCACGTCGGCCTTGATGACGAGCGGGAGGACCTTGACCTCCGCCTCCTTCAGCTGCTCGAACACGTTCTCGAGCTTGGCCGCCTGCTTCTTCGCGAGCTTCACGTCGCGGAACTTGCCTTGGCGGAACAGCGCGATCTCGCGCGCCTTGCGCTCGTCGCCGAGCGCCATGAGATCGTCGCCAGCGTTCGGCACCTCGGACAGTCCCTGGATTTCGACCGGGATCGACGGGCCGGCTTCAGCGACCGGCCGGCCGGCCTCGTCGAGCATCGCGCGGACGCGGCCGAACACCGCCCCGGCGAGAATCACGTCGCCGCGCTTCAGCGTGCCGGTCTGCACGAGCACGGTCGCGACCGGCCCGCGTCCCTTGTCGAGCCGCGCCTCGATCACCGCCCCCTTCGCCGGCGCATCGACCGGCGCCTTGAGCTCGAGCACCTCCGCTTGCAGGAGCACCTGCTCGAGCAGCTCGTCGATACCCTTGCCGGTCTTCGCCGACACCGGGACGAACGGCGAGTCGCCGCCGTAGTCCTCCGGCACAACGCTTTGCGCGACCAGCTCCTGCTTCACCCGGTCGGGGTTCGCTTCGGGCTTGTCGATCTTGTTCAACGCTACGACGATCGGGACGCCCGCTGCCTTTGCATGCGAGATCGCCTCGATCGTCTGGGGCATCACGCCGTCGTCGGCCGCGACCACCAAGATCACCAGATCCGTTACTTTCGCGCCGCGGGCGCGCATCGACGTAAACGCCTCGTGGCCCGGCGTATCGAGGAAAGTAATGGTGCCGCGGGGCGTGGTGACGTGATAGGCACCGATATGCTGCGTAATGCCGCCCGCCTCGCCGGCCGCGACCTTAGTCGTGCGAATGTAGTCGAGAAGGGAGGTCTTGCCGTGGTCGACGTGGCCCATCACCGTCACCACGGCCGGCCGCGGCGCAAGCTCGCTCTCGGTGTGCTCCACCGCCGCATCGAGATATGCGTCCGGATCCGACAACTTGGCGGCGGTCGCCTTATGCCCCATCTCCTCGACGACGATCATCGCCGTCTCCTGATCGAGCACCTGGTTGATCGTGACCATCTGGCCGAGCTTCATCAGCACCTTGATGACCTCGGCCGCTTTCACCGACATCTTGTGGGCGAGGTCGGCGACGGTGATCGTCTCCGCCACGTGCACATCGCGGACGAGTGGCTCGGTCGGCGAAGCGAGCACCTTGGTTCCGTCGTCGGCCTGGCGGTGGCGGCCACCTCTGGCCGAGTGCCAGCCCGTACCGCCGCTGGCATCGCCGCGCGTCTTGATCGCCCGCTTCTTCGCGCTCTCGTCCCGCCAGACCGTAACTTGCTTCGCCGGCTTCTTGGCCTTCTTCTCGACTGCCTCCGCGGTCTTGGGCTTGTGCAGCGTCGTGTCCGCCGCGGCTGGCTGGGCCGGCGTTGCAGCCGCCTGCGCAGCCGCCCGCGCGGCCTCTTCGGCCGCGCGCAACTCGGTCTCGCGCTGTTCCGCGGCCCGCCGCTCGCGCTCCTGCTTCTCGGCGACCTCCGCCGCCTGCAGCGCGGCGAGCTCGGCATCGCGACGGCTCTCCTGCTCGCGCAGCTCGACCTCCCGCCCGTCGACCGCCGGCGCCGGCGCGCCCGCCGCCTCGGGCGCCGGCACGGTCGCGTCGCCCGCCTCGCGCTTCACGAACACGCGCTTCTTGCGCACCTCCACCTGGATGGTGCGCGCCTTGCCCGACGAATCGGCCTTCTTGATCTCGCTCGTCTGCCTGCGCGTGAGCGTGATCTTGGTCTTGGATTCTCCGGCGCCGTGCGCCTTCCTCAGGTAGTCGAGGAGCCGGGTCTTGTCCTGCTCGGTGAGCGTGTCCTCGGCGACCGTCTTGTTGACGCCCGCGGCGCGGAGCTGCTCGAGCAGCACCTTCGGCGGCATTTTCAGCTCGCCGGCGAACTGCGCAACGCTCATGTGTGCCATGCGGCCGTCCTCACTCCCCTTTGAACCAGTGCTCGCGCGCCTTCATGATCAGCTGCTTCGCGCGCTCCTCGCCCACCGCGCCGAGCTCGACCAGCTCGTCGACGGCAAGGTCGGCGAGATCGTCCCGGGACTTGACGCCGCCGCGCGCGAGCTTCGCCGCCAGCTCGCCGTCCATGCCTTCCAGCTCCAGCAGATCCTTCTCGATGCCTTCCACCTGTTCCTCGCTTTTGATCGCCTCGACGAGCAGCGAATCCTTCGCCCTCGTGCGCAGCTCGTTCACCGTCGCCTCGTCGAGGCCTTCGATCTCGAGCATCTCGTTGATCGGCACGTAAGCCACCTCCTCGACCGTCGAAAAGCCCTCCTGGACGAGGAGGTCGGCGAGATCCTGGTCGACGTCGAGCTTCTCCACAAAGAGGTTGCGCACGCCGGCCGCTTCCTCCTGGTTCTTCCGCTGCGACTCCTCCTCCGTCATGAGGTTGATCTGCCAGCCGGTGAGCTCGGACGCAAGCCGTACGTTCTGGCCGCTGCGGCCGATGGCGATCGCGAGGTTCTCCTCGTCGACCACCACGTCCATCGAATGCTTCTCCTCGTCGACGATGATCGAGGCCACGTCGGCCGGGGCCAGCGCTCCGATCACGAACTTCGCCGGGTCGTCGGACCACAGCACGATGTCCACGCGCTCGCCCGCGAGCTCCTGGGTGACCGCCTGTACGCGAGAGCCGCGCATGCCGACGCAGGTGCCGATCGGGTCGATGCGCCGGTCGTTCGTGAACACCGCGATCTTCGCCCGCACGCCCGGATCGCGTGCCGCCGATTTGATCTCGAGGAGTCCTTCCTCGATTTCCGGGACCTCGAGCCGGAAGAGCTCCATGATGAACTCCGGCGCGGTGCGCGACAGTACGAGCTGCGGCCCGCGCAAGGCGCGGTCGATGCGCAGCAGGTAAGCGCGCGCGCGGTCGCCGATGCGGAGATTCTCCTTGGGGATCATCTGGTCGCGCGGCAGCACCGCCTCGACCCGGCCGGACTCGATGATCGCGTTGCCGCGCTCCATCCGCTTGATGGTTCCGGTTACGAGCTTCTCGCCGCGGCCGAGGAAATCCTGGAGGATCTGCTCCCGCTCCGCGTCGCGGATCTTCTGCAGG
Source organism: uncultured beta proteobacterium (assembly GCA_963754305.1). Lineage (GTDB taxonomy): Bacteria > Pseudomonadota > Gammaproteobacteria > Burkholderiales > SG8-39 > DATEDA01. The sequence goes on from CAVWFR010000042.1 coordinate 25,201, forward strand.
ATGACCTGCTTCGCGGTCTGTGCGCCGATGCGGCCGAATTCGACCGTCTCGAGCGGCTCTTCGATGTAGTCCTCGACCTGCACGTCGCCGTACTGGGCCTTCGCCTCGGAAAGCGGGATCTGCTGCGCGGGGAGCTCGACCGCATCGTCGGCGACCACCTGCCAGCGCCGGAACGACTCGTACTCGCCCGTATTGCGGTCGATCGCGACGCGCACATCGACGTCCTCGGTGAAGCGCTTCTTCGTGGCCGACCCGATCGCCTGCTCTAGCGCGCCGAAGACGGTGTCCTTATTGACGTTCTTCTCGCGCGCCAGCGCATCGACCAGGAGCAGCAGTTCGCGGCTCATCTCTCCAGAGCTCCTAAACCCTTACGTTCAAATGCAAGCGTCACACGACCGGCACCAGCCGGGCCTTGTCCATGTCCGAGAACGCGAACGAGACCACCACACCGTCCACCTCGAGCTCGATGCCCGCCTCGCTCGCCGTTCGCAACACGCCGGTGAAGCGCCGCCGCCCGTCGCGCGGCAGCCGCAACCGGATCTCGGCCTTGGCGCCCGCGAACCGGCGAAAGTCGGCCGGCTTCCTCAACACCCGGTCGAGCCCCGGCGACGACACCTCGAGCCGGTCGTAGTCGACGCCCTCCACCTCCAGCACTCGCTGTAGCTGCCGCGCCACCTGCTCGCAATCGGTCAACGTCACGCCCGCGCCGGCGGCCGGCGCCGCCCGGTCGATGAACACCCGCAGCATGCGCCCACGGTTCGACAGCTCGCAGTCGACCAGCTCGAATCCGAGCCCGACGGCCGTCGATTCAATGACTTGCTGTACGTTCGTCATCGGCGTCAGGTGGCGAGAGGCGCTGCGACAGCGCACTTGCCTTGGTTAGCGCCACAAACAAAAAATGGGCCCGCAGCCCATCCCCTCGAAAAGCGGCGGAAGTGTAGCAAAGAAAGCCTCCCCAGACAACGGATTACGCGCGTCCGGCGGGTGAGGCGAGTGCGTTGGGGCGTAGTTGCGGACCGCTTTGCTAACGGCGCTGCCGCGCCGGGTCCATGCGTTCAGCTTGATCGCGCCCCGAAGCGCCGCGTCCGACGGCGGTGAGCAGCGCCGTGACTCCACCGTCGTCCAGCTCGCGGCACCGGCCGCGCTTCAGGCCGGGCGGGAGCGCGATCGGACCGAACCGGACGCGCATCAGCCGACCCACGCTCCGGCCGACGGCCTCGAACATGCGTCGCACCTCACGGTTGCGGCCTTCCTTGAGCACGACGCGGTACCAATGGTTGCGGCCCTGGCCGCCGGCGTCTTCGATCGTCTCGAAGCGGGCGAGACCGTCTTCGAGCAGAACGCCCGCCTTGAGCCGGGTGAAGTCGTCGTCGCTCAGCGTCCCGTCGATGCGCGCCGCGTATTCACGCTCGAATTCGTAGCGCGGGTGCATGAGCTGTGCGGCGAGCTCGCCCGAGGTCGTGAAGACCAGCAACCCGCTCGAAGTAAAGTCGAGCCGACCCACCGCGATCCACCGCCCGCCCTTCAGCCGCGGCAAGTGCTCGAACACCGTCGGCCGCCCTTCCGGGTCGTCGACGGACACGATCTCGCCCGCGGGCTTGTGATAGAGCAGGACCCGCGGGATCGCGTGCTCGGCGCGCGCCGCGACGAGCCGATCATCGACTCTGATCCGATCGCCCGGGCCGACGCGCTGACCGAGATGGGCCTGCGCGCCGTTCACCGTGACTCTGCCGCCGGCGATCCACGTTTCCATGTCCCGGCGCGAGCCGAGACCCGAGCGGGCGAGCACCTTCTGCAGCTTCTCGCTCGCGACCGGCGCGGCCGCCGCTGCGTTTGCGCTACGCGGCCGACGCGATCGCGGGAGGAGCGTGCTCGTCGTCTTCGGGGGGGGCGACGGCGGGCGGCGCGTCGGACGCGTCCGCCGTCCCGGCTCCTGGGACCGGGAGTTCGAGGCTCTTGGCGATTTCTTCAAGGGGCGGGAGCTCCTGCAGCGAGCGCAGACCGAGGTCATCGAGGAAGCGCTTGGTGGTGGCGTACAGCGCCGGTCTGCCCGGGGCGTCGCGATGGCCGACGATGTCGATCCAGCCCCGCGACTCGAGCGTGCGGACAATGTTCGGCGACACGGTCACGCCGCGGATGGCCTCGATGTCGCCGCGGGTCACCGGTTGCCGGTAGGCGACGATCGCGAGCGTTTCGAGCACCGCGCGCGAGTATCGTGGCGCCTTGTCGGCGCCGATCCGTTCCAGGTAGGGCTGGAGCTCCGGTCGCGTCTGGAAGCGCCAGCCGCTCGCGAGATTCACCAGCTCGACGCCCTTTTCCGACCAGTCCTCCCGCAGCTCGTCGAGCAGGCGCCGGACCGTATCCGCGCCGAGGCTCTGGTCGAACAGCTTGCGCAAGTCGGCGATCGCCAGCGGCTCCTGGCTCGATAGTAGCGCCGTCTCGAGGACCGTCTTGGCTTCGGCAAGGCTGAGCATCTTGTGTCGTCCGGGGTTGAATCAGGATTCGGATTCGGCTGCGGGCATGCCGGCGAGTCGGACATAGATCGGCGCGTAAGGCTCCGCCTGCGTCACATCGAGGAGCCCCTCGCGCGCGAGCTCGAGCAGTGCGAGAAAGGTCACCACGAGCACCGCGGCGCCGCGCAGCGGATCGAACAGCTCGCCGAACTCGCGGAATGCGCCGCCAGCCAGAACCCGCAGCAGCATCGTCATGTGTTCGCGCACCGACAGCTCGTCACGCGTGACTTTATGGTGGCGCTGCAGCCGCGCCCGCGCGAGCAGGCTTCGCCACGCGTTCTCGATGTCGGCGACGCAGACCTGCGGAAGGCGCTCGACCAGGGTCTGCTCGATCCAGACCTCGACCGAGAGGAAGTCGCGATCACGCTGCGGCAGGCGATCGAGCTTGAATGCCGCCGCCTTCATCTGCTCATATTCGAGCAGCCGCCGCACCAGCTCGGCGCGCGGGTCGAGCTCGCCGTCCTCGGCCGCCTTCGGCCGCGGCAGGAGCAGCCGCGATTTGATCTCCATCAGCATCGCGGCCATCACCAAGTACTCGGCCGCGAGCTCGAGATTCTTCGCCCGCATCGCCTCCACATACTCGAGATACTGCGCGGTGAGGCGCGCCATGGGGATGTCGAGAACGTCGATGTTCGCCTTGCGAATCAGGTAGAGCAGCAGGTCGAGCGGGCCCTGGAAAGTGTCGAGGAACACTTCGAGCGCGTCGGGCGGGATATACAGATCGGCCGGCAGTTCGTGCAGCAACTCGCCGCGGACCCGCGCGCGCGGCTGCGACTGGCTGTGAACGAGCTCGAGGTTGATAGTCAAGGGTCAGGCACCGGCGGTCAAGTGTAGTTCAGTCCCATCACTTCCCGCACCTCACGCATCGTCTCGCGCGCGAGCTCGCGCGCCTTGTCGCACCCGTCGGCGACGATGCTGCGCACGAGCGTCGGGTCATCGAGGTATTTCTGCGCCCGCTCGCGCATCGGCGCTTGCTCTGCGAGCACCGCGTCGATCACCGGCTGCTTGCACTCCAGGCAGCCGATGCCGGCGCTGCGGCAGCCCTGCTGCACCCATTCCCGGGTGCGCTCGTCGGAGTAGACGAGGTGAAACTGCCAGACCGGACATTTCTCGGGGTCGCCGGGGTCGGACCGCTTCACCCGCGCAGGGTCGGTCGGCATCGTCCGGATCTTCCGGCTGATGTCCTCCGCGCTCTCCCGGAGGCCGATCGTGTTGCCGTACGATTTCGACATCTTGGCCCCGTCGAGACCGGGCAGCCTGGATGCTTCGGTGAGCAGGACGTCGGGCTCGATCAGGATCATCCGCCCGCCGCCCTCGAGGTAGCCGAAGAGCCGTTCCCGGTCGGCGACCGACAGATTCTGCGCTTCGTCCAGCAGCGCCTTGCCGGCCTCGAGGGCTCCCGCGTCCCCCTGCTCCTGGAACTTCGTCCGCAGTTCACGGTAGAGCTTCGCCTTGCGGCTGCCGAGACGCTTCACCGCGGCGAGCGCCTTCTCCTCGAACCCGGGCTCGCGGCCGTAGATGTGGTTGAAGCGCCGCGCGATCTCGCGCATGAACTCGATGTGCGGGACCTGGTCCTCGCCGACCGGCACGAGCTTCGCGCGGTAGATCAGCACGTCGGCGGCCTGCAGCAGCGGGTAGCCGAGAAAGCCGTAGGTCGAGAGGTCGCGGTCGACGAGTTTCTCCTGCTGGTCCTTGTAGGTCGGGACGCGCTCCAGCCACCCGAGCGGCGTGATCATCGAAAGTAGCGTGTGCAGCTCCGCGTGCTCCGGGACTTGCGACTGGATGAAGAACGTTGCCTGCCCCGGATCGACGCCGGCGGCGAGCCAGTCGATCACCATGTCCCACAGGTTGCGCTCGAGGATCTCCGGTTCCTCGTAATGCGTGGTGAGCGCATGCCAGTCGGCGACGAAGAAGTAGCACGGGTACTCGCTCTGCAGCCGCACCCAGTTTTTCAGCGCGCCGTGGAAATGACCGAGGTGGAGGCTGCCGGTCGGGCGCATGCCCGAGACGACTCTTTCGACGAACACCGTCAAAGCATCCCGAACGCGTTGGCGATGAGCTGCATCGACCCCACCACCATCGGCCCGAGCACGATCCCGAGCACGTTCGTGAACATCAGCGCGAGGAGGATCGGGAAGCCCCAGGGCTCCAGGCGGGCGTACTGCTCGGCTGCACGCGCGGGCAGCAGGCCGGCGACGATGCGGCCGCCGTCGAGCGGCAGCAGCGGGATCAGGTTGAGCAGCATGAGGATGACGTTGACTTCGACACCCGCCTGGCTGATCAGGAACATCGGGTCGGTGAAGTAGTTCCGCGGCAGGCTGAGCGCGAGCTTCGCGCTCAGCGCCCAGCCGAGCGCCATGATCAGGTTGGCGGCGGGCCCGGCGGCGGCCACCCACATCATGTCGCGCTTGGGGGTGCGGAGCGCATGGTAGTTGACCGGTACCGGCTTCGCCCAGCCGAAGAGCATGCCGCGCCCCCCGCCCCATGAAGTGACGAGGAGGATCAAGAGCGGGACGATGATGGTGCCCACGAGATCGATGTGACGCACCGGGTTGAGGCTGACGCGGCCGAGAACGTAAGCGGTCGTGTCGCCGAAATGCTTCGCCACGTAGCCGTGCGCCGCCTCGTGCAGCGTGATGCCGAAGATTACCGGCAGCGCGTAGATCGAGATGGTCTGGACGAGGGCGGAAAGATCCATCGCTTGTCGGTGGATAACAGCGATCGATTTTAGCAGACTGGCCCGGCCGCTCCGACCTGCGCACCACGAGGGCGCACGCACCCTCGCGCTCCCCAAGCCCACGAGAATCGCCCGACGTGGCGATTCTTTCTCTTGATCTTTGCGATGTGAGGCGGCATACCGCTCGCGCGCCTCGAGCTCAAGAATCTCGCCGCCGCGGCGGCGAGATTCGCTACAACAGCGCGGCGACCGGGCCCCGGCCCTCGCGCACGATCTGCGCCGTCGCTCCGGTCAAGTCGACGATCGTTGTCGGCTCGGTGCCGCAGGAGCCGCCGTCGAGCACCAGATCGACCGCGTGCTCGAGGCGCCGGCGAATCTCGCGCGCATCGGTAAGCGGCAGCGCATCGCCGGGCAGCGCGAGGGTCGTCGAGAGCAGCGGTTCGCCGAGCTCCGCGAGCAGCGCGCGGGCGACCGGATGATCGGGGACTCTTAGGCCGATCGTCTTGCGTCGCGGGTGAAGCAGGCGCCGCGGCAGCTCGCGCGTCGCCTCCAGGATGAAGGTGTAACTGCCCGGAGTGAGTGTCCTGAGCAATCGATAGCGCGCGTTGTCGACCCGGGCGTAAGCGCCGAGCTCGGAGAGGTCACTGCACATGAGTGTGAAGTGATGGCGTTCGTCGACGCCGCGGATGCGGCGGAGCCGTGTCATCGCGGCCTTGTCGCCGAGGTGCGCGCCCAGCGCGTAGCAGGAATCGGTCGGGTAGGCGATCACGCCGCCCGAGCGGACGATGTCGCCGGCGCGCGCGATCAGACGCGGCGCGGGGTGGGCGGGGTCGATCTCGAAGTACTGGGCCAAGAGAAGACTGCGGACGGTGGTCCGTCAGTCTTTCACCAGTCGTGCCAGACCGGTGTGAGGTCCGCCGGCAGCAGCGGCAGCCGGCCGAGATCGACCGCGCTCTCGTCCGGCCCGTGGAAATCCGACCCACGGGAGGCAAGGAAGCCGAACTCGCGCGCGAAGCCGGCGAACTCGACGTACTGCTCCGGCGAGTGGCTCCCGGTGACGACCTCGATGCCCTCGCCCCCGGCGGCCTTGAATTCGGCGAGAAACCGGCGCAGCTCCGGGCGACTCAGGGGGTACCGGCCCGGGTGGGCGACGACGGCGCGGCCGCCGCTCGCGCGAATCCACGCCACCGCATCGGCAAGTTCGGCCCATTGCTGCGGCACGTAACCCGGCTTGCCGCGGACGAGGTAGTGCCGGAACACCGTCGCGACGTCGCGGGCCACGCCGCACTCGACGAGGAACCGCGCGAAATGTGCGCGGCCGATCAACGTGGGATTCTCGGCGTAAGCGTAGGCGCCGGCGAGCGTTCCCGGGATGCCCAGTGCATCGAACTCGGCGGCGATCCGCTCCGCACGGCGGCCCCGGCTCGTACGCAGGTGCGCGAGGTTTTCCGCGAGCGACACGTTCGCCGGATCGATTCCGAGTCCGACGATATGGATCGTCAGCTCGGCCCACGTAACGGAGATCTCGACGCCCGGAACGAAGCGCATACCGCTCGCGCGCGCTGCGTCCGCGGCATCGGCCAGACCGGCAAGCTCGTCGTGGTCGGTTAGCGCGAGCACCGACACACCGTTGGCGGTTGCGCGGCGCACGACCTCCGCCGGTGCCAGCAAACCGTCCGAGACGGTGGAGTGGCAATGCAGGTCGAAGTTGAACGCCTCGATCGCTCCCATAGGCCGCGAATTCTACCACCCGCTCACTGAGCGTCCGGCGCAAGTCACGGCCGCGAAAGCAAAAATTCCTCCGTTATCGCCGCGACCGCCTCGGGTTGATCGTGGTGGAGCATGTGTCCTGCGCCCGCAATCGTCCGCTCGGCGAGCGTCGCGAAGCAGCGCTTGCGTGCCGCATACGACTCGATGTCGACGCGCAGGCGCCGCGGCGACTCCGATTCCTCCCCCTCGACCCAGAGCACCGGTGCTGTGACCTCCCGCCAGCAGGCTTGTGCTTCCTCGACGCGGTAGAGAACCGGGTTCACCCGCTTGTGCGCAGGGTCGCTCCGCAGCGCTACCCGGTTCTCCGGCGTCGCTGCGCCCCAGTGCTCGGCGAGAAAGCGCGCGCGCTCAGGGGTGAGTCGCGGATTGGCCTGCTGGAGCCGCGTCGCGAGCTCATCGAAACTCGAGTAGTTGCGGAACTGCTGCGGCTCGGCAAGCGAAGCGAGCCACGCCGCGTACCGGCTCGGCGCCTGCGTGGGCTCGTTGCCCCGCAGACCGAACCCTTCCAGGTTGACGAGCTTGTCCACACGCGCCGGCCGCACGCCGGCATAGAGACAGGCGACGTTGCCGCCCATGCTGTGGCCGATCAGGTGCGCGGGGGCATCCGCCGAGAAGTGCCCGAGCAGTGCGTCGAGATCGGCCAGATAGTCCGGGAACCAGTAGCTGTCCGCCCCGCCCCAGGCGGTGAGTCCGTAGCCGCGCCAGTCCGGCGCGATCGCTCGCCACTCGCCGCGGAAAGCATCCACGAGGAACTGAAACGACGCCGACACGTCCATCCAGCCGTGCAGCAGGAAGAGCTTCGGCGCCTGCGGATCGCCCCAGCATCGGCAGTGGTAGCGCAGACCCCGGATGTCGAGGAAGATCGATTCGCTGGTTCTCACTTCGCGTCGTCGCATCGGCAGGCGGCGGATGGTAGCAGAGGCGATCGATACCCTCTGCTAACATCCATGCGGCTTGCTCGATCAAGGCTACGCTGATCAAAAGGCCGCTCTTGAGCGTAGCCTCCGGAATCGGGGAGTTACGAGGGCCTATGGCCCCTTGTTCAATCCAGCCTGAAGGAACGAGCGTGCCGGTCTATTCGCTGGGCGAGCGCCGGGTCGAGTTTCGCGGCCGCGACTGGTTCGTCGCGCCGACCGCGAGCGTAATCGGATCGGTGGTGATCGAGAACGAGGCGAACCTGTGGTTCGGCGTCGTGGTCCGCGGCGACAACGAGCTGATCACGGTGGGCGAGCGGGTCAACGTGCAGGATGCTTCAGTGCTGCACGCCGATCCGGGGATTCCGCTCACCATCGCCCGCGAAGTCTCGATCGGCCACAAGGCGATGCTCCACGGTTGCACCATCGGCGCCGGCAGTCTTATCGGTATGAACAGCGTGATCATGAACCGCGCGGTCATCGGGCGGCACTCGATCGTCGGGTCGAGCACCCTGATCGCGGAGGGAAAAACCTTCCCCGACGGCGTGCTCATCCTTGGCTCGCCGGGAAAAATCGTCCGGGAAGTGCGGCCGGAGGAGGTCGAGTGGATCCGCGGGATTGCCGATGGCTACGTCGAGCGGGCGAAGCGGTTCAAGCACGAGTTGAGGTCGCAAGACCCACCCGAGGGGGCGCGTTAGACGCCGTCGCCCCGGCGAACGCCGGGACCCGCTGCGTGCGCGGCGCTCTACCTACGCCAAACTGGATCCCGTCGTTCGACGGGATGACCGCGCCGCGTGGCCCATGGCCGCGCCTCGCGCGATCACTTCGGGGCCATTCGGATGGCCCCATCGAGGCGGATCACCTCGCCGTTCAGCATCGCGTTCTCGGCGATGTGCTTCACGAGCGCGGCGTACTCCGACGGTTGCCCGAGCCGGGAAGGAAAGGGCACCTGCGCGCCGAGCGAATCCTGCACTTCCTTCGGCAGCGAATGCAGCATCGGCGTGAGGAAGATCCCCGGCGCGATCGTGCATACCCGAATGCCGCTCCGCGCGAGGTCGCGCGCGATCGGCAGCGTCATGCCGACCACCCCGCCTTTCGACGCCGAGTACGCCGCCTGGCCGATCTGGCCGTCGAACGCCGCGACCGATGCGGTGTTCACGATCACCCCACGCTCGCCGCCCGCGTTCGGCAGGCCTTTGGCCATCGCGTCGGCCGCGAGCCTGATCATGTTGAAGGTGCCGATGACGTTTACCGTCACGACTTTCGCGAACGATCCGAGCGCATGCGGTCCGTCCTTGCCGATCGTCTTTTCGCCGATCGCGATCCCCGCGCAGTTCACCAGCCCCTGCAGGCCGCCGAAGCTCTTGAGGGCGAGATCGACGACGGCCTTGCCGTCGGCTTCGCTCGTCACGTCGCACTTGACGAAGCGCGCTTTCGCGCCGAGATCCTTCGCCAGTGCCTCGCCCCGCTCCGCCTGCAGATCCGCGACGACGACGTTGGCGCCGCCCGCGAGGAGCGTGCGCGCCGTCGCTTCGCCGAGCCCCGATGCGCCGCCGGTGACGATGAACGTGCTTGCCGCGAGATCCATGGGAACTCCTTCGATGAGGGAATCAGTCGAGCCGCTCGACGATGGTCGCGGTCGCCATGCCATGCCCGATGCACATCGTCTGCAGCCCGAGCGTGCCGCCGGTCGCGTCGAGCCCGGCCAGCATCTTCGCGATCAGGCCGGCGCCGGTCGCGCCGAGCGGATGTCCGTGGGCGATGGCACCGCCCCACGGGTTGAGCCGGGCCGGATCGGTGTCGAACTCGCTCGCCCAGGCGAGCGGTACGCAGGCGAACGCCTCGTTGACCTCGATCCAGTCGAGGTTCGCGATCGAGACGCCGGCGCGATCGAGCGCAAGACGGGTCGCCGGGATGACGCCGTCGAGCTGCACCGTCGGATCCGAGCCGACCACGACCCGAGCGAGAAACCGCGCCCTCGGCCGCAGGCCGTCCGCGCGAGCCACATCCTGGTCGGCCACGAGCACCGCCGCCGCACCGTCGGAGATCTGGCTCGAGTTGCCGGCGGTCACGAGTCCCCCGTGCTCGCGGAAGACCGTCTTCAGCGTCGCCATCTTCGCGGGATCGACGTGCTCACGGACGCCTTCGTCGCGGGTCAGCTCGCCCGCCGCGCCCTTTTCGTCGATCCCGGCTGTCGCCAGGATCTCGCGCTGACCATTCGCCAGCCACGCGCGCCGGTGGCTTTCGATGGCGAAGCCGTCGAGTTGCGCCCGCGAGAGCTGCCACCGCTCGCACAACCGCTCCGCGCTCTCGCCCTGATGGATCAGCTCGTGGCGGGCGAAGAGGTCTGGGTTCAGCCCGCCAAAGCCGCCGTGCCGTCCGTCCGGGTCGATGTCGAAGAACATCCGCACCCGGCTCATGCTCTCCACGCCGCAGCCGATCGCGTAGCGCGCGTCGCCGGCCGCGATCGCCTGCGCGGCGAAGTGGACCGCCTGCTGGCTTGAGCCGCACATGCGGTTGAGCGACACCGCCGGCACCGTGACCGGGAAACCCGCGAGCAGCACGCCGAGTCGCCCGATGTTCGCACCCTGCTCGCCCGCCTGGGTGACCGTGCCGCAGATGACGTCCTCGACGCGGGCGGCATCGATGCCGGCGCGCGCGACGACACCCTTGAGCGCGTGCGCGAGCAGCGCGTCCGGCCGCGTCTCGCGGAACGCACCGCCGCGCTTGGCGAACGGCGTGCGAACCGCGGCGACGATGACCGGCGTACTCATGCGGTGCTATTTCCTGGCTTTCGCTGCGTCCTTGGGCTTGGCGACCTTGTACAGTTCGCCGCGATCCCGCAGCAGCGGCGCGACGATCGATTTGCCCACCAGCACCGTGCGTCCCGCGACCGCCTGCTCGCGCGCGAGCTTCGCGGCGAGCAAATCCGTGCGGTCGGCGAGCGCCTTGTCCGCCTTCTCTTTACCCTCGGGTTTACCCTCGGGTTTATCCTCGGGTTTGTCCTGGGGTTTCTCGCCGAGCTTATCGTCGGCCCGCGCGGCTCGCGGCTCCGGCACGCTGCCGTCGACGCTAGCACGGACGAAGTATCGGTCCCCCGGTGCGGGCTTCCCGATCTTCAGCTCGTAGTTCCAGCCCTCGAAGGTTTGCGCGCGGATCGTCGTGGGCTTGTCCAGCCCGGCCTCCGCGTCGCTTACGTCGGGCGCCACATCCGCGACCTGGACGCCATACAGCGCACTCGCGGCATCCTGGGCCTTTTGCGGGTCCAGCGTGCCAGGACCGGCAAGCTTCCAGTCCCCCGCTTCGCTCGCCTTCGAGACCGCCCATTTCACTTTTCCGTCGGGACCGGTCGCTGTGATCGCTTTCGTACGTTCGATACGCACCAACTCCTTTGCCAGCCACTGCTCGGGCTTCGCCACGACGCTGCCGAACGCTTCGTTCACGACGCTTACGCGCTGGGGGTCGGCGGCGACCCAGACGTAGCGCCCGCTCGGGATGCCGTCCGGGAGCCCGGCGATCTTTGCGTCCCGGAGCTGCTTCTTCCCCAGCACGAGCGTGGCGAGCGGCTTCCCGTCGCGCGCTTTCAGCTCGACGAGCGTGCCGGCCTCCTCGGGCTTGACGCCGGCGCCCGGCGCCACGAGCTGGAGCCGCGGCTTCACCGCATCGCTCAGCCCCTCGGCCTGAACGACTTTCAGTCCCTGCAGCTTGAGCAGCAGGTCGCGGATCGGCTCGACGTCGGCGGGAAAGTCGCCGCGCTCCTTCACCGTCCACCCCCGCTCGCCGCGGACGATGCTGACCCGGCCTTTGGACTCGACGATATCGATCGTGCCGACGTCGTCCACCTTGAAACCTTCGATCAGCTTCTGGCCGACTCTGCTGTCGGCCACCGCGTAGCTCGAGCGCTTCCACGACTGAAGACCCACGCCCGCCGCGACGAGCAGCGCGACCGCGGCGAGGACCAGCGCGAACTGCTTGCGGTTCATGCCGTCCCGCCTTTCCGCCGCCGCCTCACGATCGCGATGGCGATGCCAGCGATCGCGACGAGGAGCGGCATCGCGCCGATGTTGAAGACCTTGGTCCAGAACTCGAGCGACTCGGTCTCGGAGCGCAGCTCCCGGCGAACCTCCTTCAGCTCTTTGCGCGTGTCGGCGGCACGCTGGCGGAAATTCTCGACCTCGGCCTGCTGCTCGGCCGACAGGATCGCCCCGCCGCCCGCGGGGGCCCTGGTCTTCTGCAGCGATTCGAGCTTCTTGCGCGTCTCCTGGAGGTTCTCTTCCAGCGACTTGATCTTGCCGAGATAGGCTTGTGCGGCTTCGGCTTCCATCTGTTTCACGACCGTGAACGGCCGCGAGGCGGTGGCACGGCTGCGCACGTTGATGAGGTCGGCGTCGCCGGCCATCTGCTCGACCAGGGCCTGGATGAAGGCGAGGTTGCCGTTGATGGGGATCGCGACCTTCTGGCCGAACATGTCGCGGATCTGCACCGCGGCCCCGTCGTTCAGCAGGTCGGTGTCGCCGACGAGCACCACGGTCCCCTCGCCCTGACCCTCCTTCAGCGCCGCGCCGGGGTCGGCGGCCGCCGGCTTGGCGTCTTTCCCATCGGCCTCTTTGCCAGCGGGATCTTTCGGCACCGGCCGTCCGTCCGGGAACGCGGTCTGGAACTTGCCGGTGAGCCGCAGCGCGATCGGATACTCCTTGCCGTCGGGCTGGAAGCCGCGCACGGCCTCCTCGCCGCGCGACATCGCGTTCGCGGTGTCGACGAGCTTCACGATCGGCGAGGTGTGCATCAGCACCGATTCCTTCAGCCCTTCGGCGGGCTTGCCGACGAACACGCCGGTGAAGGCGAGAAGCGTCGTCCCGAGATAGCTGGTCGTCACGTCGTCCTTGCTCATCGCCTCGGCATCGAGCTGGATGACCGTCGGCACGGCGCGCGGGCCGGACCCGGCCATGTATTTCATGTCGAGCACGACCTTGGCGGCGTCGAACTCGTAACCCCACGCCTTCAGGAGCTTGCCGATGTTGGAGGAGCTGCCGCCCTGCCCGCCCATCGGCCCCGGCATCTGGTCGAAATACGCGTAGGGATCGAGGAACACGATCAGCTTCCCGCCGCGCAGGACGAACTGGTCGAGCGCGAACTGGGCCTGATCGCTGATGCCCTTGGGATGGATCACGACCAGCGTCTTGATGTCGTCCTCGATCTTGTCGACATCCATCGACACCCGCTTCAGCTCGAAATCGCGCCGCAGCTCGCTCACGAAGATCTGCGGCTCGGAGGCGCCGGCGCCCATGCCCATCATCGGATTCATCGGCATGCCGAACACCGGCAGCCCGGCCATCACGCCCACCAGCGGCTTCGTCGTCGTGGTCACCCGCGCGATCGCCCGGGCGACGTCGTACTCGAGCAGCCGCTCGCGGTCGGGCGAGAGCACCGGCAGCGCGAGCTTCTGGTCGGCGAAGCTCACCGCCAGGCCGAGATAGAACTTCTCGCCGGAGGGAAGCTCCTGCGCCTCGACGCCGTCCAGGTTGGCCGAGTCCTCCGCGTCGCTGTCGGGCTGCGGGTTCAGCTTCTCGATGACGAGCTTGCCGTTCGAGGCGGCACGCAGCTCGTTCAGCAGGTCGTCCACCCGGCCGGCGAAGACGCGCATCCCCACCGGTACGTTGGCATCGCCCTGGTTGAAATAGAAGCGGATCTTCACCGGCGCCTCGAGCTTGCCGAGCGCCTTGCGCGTGCCCTCCGACAGCGTGTAGAGCTTGCCCTGGGTGAGATCGACCCGGCCGGGAATGAACCCGGCGATGAAATTGACGGCGAGGATCGCGGCGAAGACCGCGATCACGCCGCCGATCGAGTACAGCCAGCGTTCGGTGTTCCTGTTCACGTGTACCTCCAGATCCCCCGTTGCATATGCGTCTTTCCGCGCCCCTTCACGCGAAGGGGGCTCAGCCGGCCCGGTGACCGCGCAGGATCACGCCGGTCACGAACAGCGCAAAGCCGATCACCGACACGAAGAACACCAGATCGCGCGAGTCGACGACGCCTTTCTGGAAGCCGTCGTAGTGCGTCAGCACGCTGAGGGCGGCCACCGCCTCCACCAGCCTCGGCCCGGCGAAGCGCGCCAGCATGTCGGTCACCGGCGCGAAGCCGACGAGCACCAGCCCGAGGCAGATCACGACCGACAGGATGAAGCTCACCACCTGGTTGCGGGTCATGGCCGAGGTCATGCAGCTCACCGCCAGATAAGTGCCCGCGAGCAGCAGCGCGCCGATGTAGCCCGCCAGGATGACGCCGTTGTCGGGGTTGCCGAGCCAGTTCACCGTCAGCCAGATCGGGAACGTCAGCACCATGGCGATGGCGAGGAAGATCCACGAGGCGAGGAACTTGCCGAGAATCGCCTGCCACGGCGTGACCGGGAACGTCAGGAGCAGCTCGATCGTGCCGCTCCGGCGTTCCTCCGACCACAGCCGCATGCCGACCGCGGGGACGAGGAACAGGAAGAGCCACGGCATCCACATGAAGAATGCGCCCAGGGACGCCTCGCCCCGGTCGAAGAACGCGCCGAAGGTGAAGGTGAAGAAGCCCGCGAGCAGGAGATAGATGACGATGAAGACGTAGGCGACCGGCGAATCGAAGTAGCCGGCGAGCTCGCGCTTGGCGATCGTCCAGACGTTGGCCCAGGCGCTGGTCATGGCCGCCCATCCTTGGCCGTATCGGGCCGCGTCAGCGACCGGAACACGTCGTCGAGCCGCCCTTCCTCGGTCTGGAGCTGCTCGATCGTCCAGCGCTCCTTCAGCATCGCGTCGGCGACTTGTGCCGCGAAGGCGCCGTCCGCCTTCGCGTGATCGGGAAAGGCGCGCACGGCGATCCGCCCTGCGTCGTCGGCGAGAATCTCCGAGCGGTGCACCTGCGCGAGCCTCGCGAGCACCTCGGTCACTGCGGCCGCGCTGGCGCCGCGCAGCGCGAGCAGCACCGCGCCGGACCGATCGGACCGGGCCTTAAGCTCCGCCGGCGTGCCGTTCGCGACGATCGCCCCGCGGTCGATGATGATCGCCCGCGTGCACGCCGCCTCCACCTCTTCCAGGATGTGGGTGGAGAAGACGATCGCCTTCTTCTCGCCCATCCGGCGGATCAGCGTGCGCACCTCGTGCTTCTGGTTGGGATCGAGCCCGTCGGTCGGCTCGTCCATGATCAGGACGTCGGGGTCGTGGACGAGCGCCTGCGCGAGGCAGGTGCGGTGGCGAAAGCCCTTCGACAGCGTGTCGATCGTCTGGTGCAGCACCGACTCGAGAAAGCAGGTCTCCACCACGCGGTGCACCGCCTTCTTCTTTGCCTCGCCGCGGAAGCCGCGCAGCTCGGCGGCGAAGCCGAGAAACGCCTCGACCGTCATCTCGGGATAGGACGGCGCGGACTCGGGCAGATATCCGATCCGCCGCTTCGCCTCGATCGGCTGGCCCACCACGTCGAAGCCGCAGACCGCCGCACGGCCGCCCGTCGGCGGGAGATAGCCGGTGATCATCCGCATCGTGGTGGACTTGCCGGCGCCGTTCGGCCCGAGAAAGCCCAGCACCTCGCCCTGCTCGACCTTGAACGACACACCGTCCACGGCCGTCTTGGCACCGAATGCCTTGGTCAGACTCTCGACCAGGATCATTGCTCCTCCGAATTTTGATTTTCGCTACTTTGCGACCAGCGATTTTCATGTAGCCGGGTCAGAGGCTTGCGCGTCTGTTTGAGACCAGCGAGAAGTTTCTCGGCGACCGATTCAGGCTACATTCGGGCTACGCCGACGACGACGCGGCATACTGACCCCCGCGCCAGCGAGGTAAAGTTCCATCGGGGGCGCGATTGTAAAGTAGATCCGCTGCGAGACTGGAAGTACGCCGCCCGGGCCCCGCGCGCCTGACTGGTTGCGCCGGCCGTCATTCTCCGCAGAACGTGTTGAGTGCGGCGCTTGCACGACGAGCAGCGTTAGGGCGCGCGGGCGTCTTAGACATAAGGGCCGAAGACTCCGTCATCGCCGACAACCGGGCGAAACGTGTTCGCGAAGTCGGTAGCCTTTCGCGTCGCCCACTCAGCTAGCCCGTAGCCCATGCACCGCTCCGGGAAGAAAACGCTCTCCGGAGGCAAGAACGGGTTCGGGGAGAAGCCGACCTTTTGGAGGGCTTTTCCAATTCGTGCGTGCGTTTTCTTCTCGTCGCGCCATTCCGGTTCGACATGGACAAGGCCATCGCGAGTAAAGATGAGAAGACAAACGTCCTTAACGTCCGGCGCGTCAAGGTCCAAGGCTGGAAGACCGGACAGCGTCCGGATGGCCTCGTAGTTCGCCAGGATGGACGAGGCGTACCCTAGCTTGTCCTTGATGCGCTTCTTTGCGTTCGTTACGGCCTGCTTACGCTGGTCGTCGGTGACCCCGCGAAGCTTGTTCTTCTTGTCGTAGAAAGCTTCCTTCGCGTACGCGTCCAGGGCCGATACTGCGAGCATCACCGCAGCGACGCAGTAATAAACGAGCTTCGCAGACTCGCCTTGCGGCAGCTTGTCGAACACTACACCCGCTTGGCTAGTCTCGATGTCCCGACAAAGAGCCGCAAAGTGTCCGGCTGCGGCAAGGTAGGAAGCTGCGAAATTCGTCCGGTTACGGGTGGTCCAGGCTTCACGGACACCGATATTTTCTGAGAAGGTTCCTTTTCCGTGCTTCGCAGTCATCGCGTATCCGTCATGCGCCCCGGGCTTCCCTACTGCCTGATCGGCCCCGGCCCCAATGTCGCCACGATGCGATTCTGCAAGCGCTTGGCCAAGTCAGCGTACTCGTCGTGCTTCCACAGAAGGAAGTTGTACTGTCGCGTATCGAAGTGGACTTCGCCAAGCTGGTCCTCCCGGCACAGCCAGATCACTCGGAGGCTGAGCCCTAGCGCGGAGCCAGCCTCGAGTAAACGCCCCCGCGGCGACCGGTGAAATCGGCCACTACGAATTTACTGCGTCGGATCATCGCGATGATTTCATCGTCAATCCGATTCGTGTGTTCGTCCTGGTCGATTCGTTTCGGCTCGTAGCCCGCGGCGCGGATGGCGGGCTCGATTGCTTGAGTCCAAAGCGCCGTTACGTCGGAGGCGAACCACATCGCGCAGAAGCCGATCGGACTCTCGGGATTGGCTGTCCGAAGCTCCTCCAGTAACGCATGCCCGCGGGGTGTTATCTGTCCTCCGAGAAGCACCGCGCCCCCGCCAATAGTGTCCGATGAGTGGCCATCGATCGCCTGCATTTTTGCCGCGCAGGTACGAGATGACTAGCAGCCTGATGCAAAAGCTATGGAAATGACGTCCTTCGATTTGGGTGAACTCCTTCGAAGGAGTGCCCGAGCGCTTTTGCGGTCTGGATTTGGCGTTCTTGCTGCGGGTTGGTGATGCAGAAGGCCCATTTCTCGGTTCTCCGGACGGATCTACCCGGTGCCAGGGGACAGTCGACTCATGCGCAACAGGTTGTAGGCTGCGCCGACGAGGTAGGCGTGCATCTGCACCCGCGCAACACCGCGCACGAGCGTGCGGCGCAATCCGCCGTAGGCCTTCATCCAGCCGAAGATCTCTTCGACGCGCTTGCGCTTTCGCTGACTCACCGCGTAGCCTGCGTGGCGCGTCGTGCGGCGATCCAGCCCCGGGGTGCGCCGCCCTTCGATCTGGGCGATATGCGGGGCGATCTTGTGCTTACGCAGATGCGCGACGAAGTCCTTCGTGTGATAGCCCTTATCGCCACCGAGGGAGCTCGGGCGAACACGCTTTCGGCGCTGGCGGGCGAGCATCTCCTTGGCCGCCTCGGTCTCGGTCTGGATCGCCGAGCGCACCGCGAGGTCCACGCACAGGCCGTTGCGGTTCTCCATGAGCGCATGGCCGCCGTAGGAGAGCTTGGCCTCTTTGCCCTTGCCCTTGCGCGCGAGCTTCGCCTCCTCGTCGGTGGTGGAGGCATGCGTGTCGTTGCTGCGCCGCTGGCCGCGGAAGTCGACCATCCCATCGGCGCCCGCCCCGCCCGAGGGCGGGCCGTCCTTGGGCTTGAAGCTCTTCTGGCTCGCCCAGGCTTCGATCAGGGTACCGTCGACCGTAAAGTGCTCATCGGAGAGCAGCCCCGCCTTACGCGCCTCGCCCACCACGGCGTCGAAGAAGACGCGTGCGGTGTCTTGCCCGACCAGCCGCTCGCGCAGCCGCGAGAAGTTCGACTGGTCCAGCCCCGACTGGTCCAGACTCATGTCCAGGAACCAGCGAAACAGCAGGTTGTAGTCGAGCATCTCGCAGAACAGCCGATCGGAGCGCACCGAGTACAGCGCAATGAGCAGGCTCGCCTTCAACAGCCGCTCCGGCGCAATCGACGGGCGGCCGATCTCGGCGTAGATCCGATCGAACTCAGGGTTCATCGACCCGAGCACCGTATCGGCGTGCTGCTTGATCCGGCGAAGCGGATGATCTTCGGGCACCCGCGAGTCCGGCGAGAAGTAACTGAACATCGACTCTTGGGGATCGACTCGACCGCGCATGGCTTGTTCTCCGTTACTCGTGCCGCTGCGCTTTCGACTCGGCTTGCGGGGAATGATTCCGTGCTTTTTGCATCACGCTGCTAGGTATTGAACTTCGCTGCCGCTGTCCGACCACGAGGCCGCAAGCCAACTCGGGTCTATGGGTGCAGTGAAATTGAAATCGAAACTTGCCCCGACCTGGGGCCAACGTCGTGCGATTTCCTGAAGCATCTTCGTCGCACGTTCGCCAACGGTCGGTGCGCGAATGCTTCGTAAGCTGTCAACGTCGCGCGAGTCAAGCTCGATGCCTTGGTTCTCGCGAATCCATCCGCTTGCGTTGGCCACTTGCCGCGGCGTGAGTGGGGCGCCGTTAAGCATTGCGGCCGCGGAGCCGGTGATGCTGTACTGCCCACAGCGCGGACAGTCCGCGGCGGACATATCCCCCACTGCGTGACGCCGCTCAGGCGTGTTGACGAGGCATATCGGACACGCAAGCTGCTGGTCGGCCATGTCTCCGTACTCCCGGGTGCCGCTATTTTCAATGGCTGCGACTCATTCAGTTGCCCGTCATTCCTTCCACCTGTACCCGCGGTTCAACATGCACATCTGCGCCTTCGTGCTTATGGCGTCCAAGACGCCCCACGGACTGTAGAAGCCCAACGTCTCCCGGTGCGCCGCCCGCCCGCACTCCTCAAGGTCGCGCTTGCTCTGCTCGGTCGTGGTGTCGGGCGGTAGTACTCCCGCTCGTAATACTGCGTCGCGCAACCCGCGAACATCGATAGGCCGACCAAGAAGAGAACCCACGCTTCGCTCATCGCTCGGTCTCGCTTCGTCGCACTGCGCTGCCGCTCACGGCAGCTTCGGAAGGTCGGCCATCGTGAAATCACAAGTCAAGGAATCGCGGTTAGAACCGACTCTTGTTGATTTCGAACTGCGAATGACGCGTAGAGCACAGGAGTCGCAGTCCAGCGCTCTACGTTCGTGGTGCCCACGCCAGCGGCGCCGTTTTTGTTGGTGGGCGCGGCGGGTTAGCGAGAGCCTCCCCACGTCAGCCACATACCGAGGATCGTCGCGAGTAGCGCGGCAGACGAAACGTAAAAGGTGGCGAGTAACCACCCGTGCGTTCTGTTCAGGGCCGCCCAACCGGCTTCGGTGAGGCGATACACAGGTTTTCTGGCCTTGAATAGTTCGCCAGCCGGCAACCTCCCGTCGGGCGCAAGCTCTCCATGGGGCACGGCGCCCTCGAGGGGCTCGATCCATCCCCGCATGTGGCATGTCCGCAATGCTTCCTCTAGCCCCGCAAAGTGGGGCGGCGCGCACTCGATGACCCAAACGTTCCCAGGCTGAAGAGTCACGGCCACGCGTTGCCGCGCAAGGCCCCGAAGAGCCTTTCGAACCACACGCTCGCGCGTGAACGACTCGAACACGGGGTCCTACTTCTGCTACGTCTTGCGCAACTCGACCTGAGCGGCAAGCTCGCGGAGTTTCTTCGCAACGTCGCCGCCATCCTCCCCGCGCCGAAGCTCGATCACGCAGTACGCCTGCTTGCCGAACTTGAGCCGGAGGTGATAGCTGACCCGATCCGGCTGCGTTACTCCTACGCCTTCAAGCTCCATGTTTCCCTCCCCCTTTGCGCGCTGCGATTCTATCGTGCACCGCGACCGTCGCGGGTACGACCAGTATGCTGATAGGTACGGCTCGGACTTACCCCGTCGCCGCGCATTCAAGGGAGGATCAGATGGAGCCTGAGGGATTGGATCGCACACCCGGTTACGTGAACCAGCTCACGCGCGATGAACGGGCTTGCGAATGCGATCGGCGCTCAGGGCGTTGGCGTTCGCGAAAAGATGGACGCCGCCTCCGACCGCGTGTCAGCGTCGATGGCGGAAACCGAAGTGCATCTCGCGCAGACCGTAAACCACCTCAGCAGCAACCTGCTCGCGCTGGGGAGAGACCTGACTGCGACGCTCGACAAGGCGGCGGCCGCCTCTGATCAGCACGCTCGCGGTCTCGTGAAGGCCACACGGTGGCTTGCCGTCGCCACGGCCGCGCTCGTCCTGGTGACCGTCGCGCATGTAATCGTCGCTTTCACTGCCCACTAGCGGCTCGGCTCGCGCACCCCGCCGCCGCGTTTAGTCTCGGGTTTTTCTGCTCAAGAATCGGAGCAGGTACAGCCGCCGCAGCGCGCGACGAAACCCCCGCCCCGCCCCGTCGCGCGCGGCGAACGGAGGCGGCGCGCGGGCCGACAGTGGCGGCGAGAAATCGCGAGCCAGGCCGAGCGCG
>CAVWFR010000043.1:0-292471 GCA_963754305.1 uncultured beta proteobacterium
CTACGGCGACGACTCCTACCCCGAGGTCGGCGTGACCTTCTTTGCGGGAACGTTTGTGCGGCACCCGCTGGCTCTCGCCGCGGCGCGCGCCGTGCTGCTGCGCCTGAAGGAGGAGGGCCCCGAGCTGCAGCGCACCCTCAACCTGCGCACGACACGCTTCGTAGACACGCTGAACGCGCATGCCGGGAAGGTCCGGGCGCCGGTGCGCGTCACTCAGTTTGGATCCTGGTTCTGCGTCAACTTCCCGCACGATCTGCCGCTTGCGAGCCTGTTCTTCGCCTTCATGCGGGCCAAGGGGATGCACATCTGGGAAGGCCGACCCGGCTTCCTCACCCTCGCGCATACCGACGCGGACCTGGAGCGCGCTGTCACGGCCTTCAAGGAAACGCTCGCGGAAATGCAGGCGGCGGACTTCCTGCCGGGAGGCGAAGAGCGTCCACCCGTCCATGGTGCGCGCAGGGGCCGGGATCCGGCGGGAAGGAAGGCCTGGTTCGTGCCTGATCCGAATCGGCCCGGCAAGTACCTGCAGGTGCGCGAGGGAGTCGGGACCCTGTGACTGAAGCGAGGCGCGGCGACGGGCCGCTCATACCCGTCGACTTCGATCCGTTCGCGGACGCGGCGGTCGCCGACGTCCTGCCTCTGACCGAGCCACAGAGAGAGATGTGGGCCGCGGTCCAGATGGGCGATGAGGCGTCCTGCGCCTACAACCAGTGCTACTCCCTGACGCTGCGCGGGCCGCTGTCGGTCGAGTCGATGCAAAGCGCGCTGCGGCAGGTGATGGACCGCCACGACGCACTACGCATCAGCATAGGTGTCAACGGCGAGCACCAGGAGATCTCGGCTTCGTCACAGATCGCGCTGCCGGTGATCGATCTCGCGCATCAGTCGCCGCAGTCCCGCGCAGCCGAGATCGCGCGCATCCTGCAAGTCGAGGGGGCGCAGCCGTTCGATCTTGCCGTGGGGCCGCTGCTGCGCGCCACGCTGGTGCGCGAGGCCGCGGATCTGCACCGACTGATCGTCACCGTGCACCACATCGTGTGCGACGGCTGGTCCTCGGCGGTTCTATTCAACGATCTGGGCCGCATCTACGCGGCCGACCGCCATGGCCTCAGGGCGCAGTCGCTGGCCGCTTCGCCCTACCGTGACTACGTCGCCCGCGACGCCGCGCGGGCCGACGACGGAGAGGCGCGCGCTGACGAGGACTACTGGGCCCAGCAGTATGCCGATTCGATTCCGGTGCTCGAGCTGCCGCTGGAGCGCCCGCGCCCCGGTATCAAGACCTACAACGGCGGCTGCCAGAAGCTGCGCCTCGATGAATCGCTCTGCAGTGCGTTGAAGAAAGCCGGAGCGCGGCACGGCTGCACGCTGTTCGTCACGTTGCTCGCCGGCTTCGAGACGCTCATCTCGCGCCTGAGCGGCCAGGAGGATTTCGTCGTCGGCGTGCCGATGGCCGGCCAGGCGCTGCTCGACAACGGCCACCTCGTCGGCCATTGCGTCAACATGATCCCGTTGCGCTGCCGCATCGAGGCGGCGGCGCGCTTCGTGGATCACCTCAGGAACGTCCGGCACACGTTCCTGGAAGCTCAGGCGCACCAGCAGCTCACCTTCGGGAGCCTGGTGCGCAGGCTCAATGTCCCGCGGGATCCCAGCCGGACGCCGCTCGTCTGCGCCACGTTCAACATCGACAAGCTCGGCGCGCCGTTCGACTTCGGCGACCTCGCGCTCGAATCGGTCGAGAGCCCCCTCAAGCGCTTTGTCAACTTCGAGATCTCCATCAACGTCGTGGACACCGGCGGGGATCTGCTGCTCGAGTGCGAGTACAACACCGATCTGTTCACGTCCGCGACCATCGGGCGATGGCTCGGTCACTACCGGCTGCTGCTCGAGGCGATCGCCTCGGACCCCGGGCAACGCACCGACGAGCTGCCCCTGCTGACGGACGCCGAGCGGCGTCAACTGCTGGTGGAGTGGAACGACACGGACGCCGACTATCCCGCCGACGCGCTGCTCCACGAATTGTTTGAGGCACAGGTGGCGCGCACGCCTGAGCGCACTGCGCTCACCGCCGGCGCGACGGCGCTCTCGTATGCCAAGCTGGACGCGCGCGCCACCCGCATCGCACAGGCACTGCGTTCACACGGCGTCAGCCGCGGCCAACGCGTCGGCCTGTGCGTCGAACGGGGCACCGACATGCTCGCTGCCGTGCTCGGCATTCTCAAGGCTGGTGCGGCCTACGTCCCGCTCGATCCATCGTTCCCGGAGGAACGCCTGCGCTTCATGGCGGACGACGCACAACTCGCCCTGCTCGTGTCCACCACTGCCCTAGCCGGCTCCTTTGGTCTGTCCCGCGAGCGTCAACTGCTGCTCGATGCTGACGCCAAGACCATCGCTTCCGCGCCGGATACCCACCTGCCGGTTGATGCCCGTACCGCGCGGCCCGAGGACCCGGCCTATGTCATCTACACCTCAGGGTCCACCGGCAAGCCCAAGGGCGTCGTCGTCCCACACCGTGCGGTCGTCAACTTCCTCGCGAGTATGGCCCGCGCGCCCGGCATTGGCTCCGATGACGTGCTCGCCGCCGTCACCACCTTGTCCTTCGATATCGCCGTGCTCGAGCTCCAGCTACCGCTCATGCTCGGTGCCACGGTCGTGATCGCGACCCACGATGACGCCATCGATGGCCATGCCCTCCGCGCCCTCCTCGAACAGCACCGTGCCACCGTCATGCAGGCCACTCCGGCCACCTGGCGCCTGCTCTTGGAGGCAGGCTGGATGGGCAGGACGCTGTTCAAGGCCTTGGTCGGCGGCGAAGCAATGCCCAAAGATCTTGCCGATCAGCTGATCGCACGCGGTGTCGAGCTGTGGAACATGTACGGACCCACCGAGACCACGGTGTGGTCCACCTGCGCCCGTATTACCGACACCGCCAACGGGATCCCCATCGGCAAGCCGATTGCCAACACCACCGTCCGGATCCTCGATACGCAGCGGAACCTGTGCCCGATCGGCGTCCCCGGTGAGCTGTGCATCGGGGGCGATGGGGTCGCTCTCGGCTACTGGAACCGGCCCGAGCTCACCGCCGAGAGATTCATCCCGGATCCGTTCAGCACCACCCCGGGGGCCACGCTATACCGCACCGGTGACCGCGCCCGCTGGCGCAATGACGGCACGCTCGAGCACCTGGGCCGCTTCGACTTCCAGGTCAAGCTGCGCGGTTTTCGCATCGAAGTGGGGGAGATCGAGGCCGGTATCGCGCAGCACCCTGCCGTCCGCGAGGTCGCAGTCCTCGCGCGCGAGGACGCCCCGGGAGACAAGCGCCTCGTCGCCTATCTCGTCGCCGAGAACCCGCCCGCTGACTTGGTCGACCAGCTGCGTGCGCTCGTCCGCACCGCCATGCCCGAGTACATGGTCCCCGCTCACTTCGTCACGCTCGAAGCACTGCCGCGCACCCACAACGGCAAGCTCGATCGCAAGGCGCTGCCGGCGCCCAGCCCGGAAGAGGTGGCGCCACGCGGAGTCGCGGTCGCGCCGCGAACGCCCACTGAAGAGATGGTGATGGGCGTATTCCGCCGCGTGCTCGACCGCACGAACTTCGGGGTGTTCGACAACTTCTTCGACCTCGGCGGCCATTCGCTCATGGCCGCGCGGATCATGTTGCGGCTGCGTGCCGCTTCCGGCCGCGATTTGCCGCTACGTGTTCTCTTTGAGCGACAGACAGTGTCAGCTTTGGCCGAGGCCATCGATGCCCTCGCGTGGTTGGAAAACTCCAGGCGACAGCCCGCCGTGGTGGACAACAGGGAGGAGATCGAGGTGTGAGGGTGCCAGCCTTCCTCGCAGAGTTGCGCAGCCGCGATATTCAGGTCTGGGCCGACGGCGACCGGCTGCGGTGCAATGCTCCGGCCGGCGTGCTGACACCCGAGCTGCGCGACCGGCTGCAGCAACGCAAGAACGATATCCTGGAATTCCTGCGCTCGGCCGGGGCGCTTGCTCAGCAGCCGCGCGCCATCGTGCCGCTGCAGACGCGCGGAAAACGCACTCCCGTTTTTGCCGTGCCCGGACACAACGGCGATGTCTTCTGCTACCGCGCCCTCGCGCACCACCTGGGCGATGATCAGCCGTTCTATGGGCTCCAGCCTCCGGGTATCGACGGCGATAGCGAGCCGCTCGCGCGCGTCGAGGAACTCGCCGCGTACTTCGCAGCGCAGATCCGCGCGTTCCGGCCGGCCGGTCCTTGCATCATCGCCGGCTTTTGCACCGGCGGCACGATCGCTTTCGAGTTGGGGCGACACCTTCTGCAGGAGCGCGCGGCTATCAGCTTTCTCGCTCTGTTCGGCAGCCCTTATCCGACCGCGTACCGGGTCCTGCCGCAACTACGGCAGCGTCTCGTGCATGAGGTCGAGCGCGTCATCAAGCACACCCGTGCGCTGGCATCGGCTTCGTTCGGGGAACGTCGGTTGTACATCGCCGAGGAACTGCGCCAGCGCAAGGCGCGGCTTTCCGCTGAGCGTTCGGCCGCGCTGGATCCAGTGCTGGTCTTGCGGGCCCGGCTCGAGGACATCACGGTCACGGCGGTGCGTCGCTACACGCCCGGCCATTTTGCCGGCCGCGTCAGCTTGTTTGTGCCGAGCCGGGAATGGCTGCGGTCCGGGGACGAACCGCTGCGCTGGCGATCGGTGGCACGGGACACCGAGGAATACTTCGGCCCGGACGGCTGCAACAGCGACATCATGCTCCGCGAGCCGCATGCACCGGCGTTTGCCGAGCTGTTCAGGCAGTGCCGCGAAAAGCATGTGATGGAGGAGACTCCATGATTGCGTTGACAGGGGTCCCGCAGAACGCAGCAGGCAGTGCCGAACCCATTCATCGGGCCGGCGGTATCGATCGCAAGCGCTGGGACCGTCTCGGTCGCCGCGCCTACACTCGCGAGTACCTCGACCCGCTCAAGCCGGTGATCGTGCTGGGTGCGATCGATCACTGGCCGGCGCTCGGCAAGTGGACGCCGGAGTTTTTCAGGGAGCGCTACGGTTCGCTCGAGGTTACGGTCGACGGCAAGGCCTGGAAGCTTGGCGCGCTGATCGACCGGATTCTGGCCTCCACGCCCGAGAACCCCGCGCCCTACCTGCGCAACCAGCTCATGGCTAACTGGCCCCCGGAGCTCTCGTCGGACATCTCGCCCATGCCGGAGTGCACCCACCCGAACTACCTTGAAAGCCGCCTATTTCCCTCCCGTGAGCCGCTGACCTATGTGGAGACCTACATAGGCGGCACCGGCGCGGCGTTCCCGTGCCTGCATTACGACAACCTGCACACACACGCCTTCCTCATGCAGCTGCACGGCAGGAAGGAATACCTCGTTTTCCGGCCCGATCAGTCCCGCTTCCTGTACCCGCGCACCGGCATCGAGGCCAACAAATCGGGCATTCCGGATATCGAGAACGTCGACCTGTCCCGGTTCCCACTGTTCGCGCAGGCCGAGGGCGTGCGCTTCGAGCTCCATCCTGGCGAAACACTGTTCGTCCCGGCGCACTGGTGGCATACCGCTCGCATACTGAGCACGTCGATCACGGTGTCGATAAACGGCGTGAATGCCTCCAACTTCTCCGAATTCCGACGCGCTTTCTGCGCGATTGTCGCGCGCAGGTCCCGGCTGAAGGCCGCTCTGATCGCACCCTACCTCTCGGTCCTCGGCCTGCTTCTCTCACTCACTGGCGCAGGCGGTGGTAGAACCGCGTCGCGGTGTGGCGATTGACCCCAAAGAGCTCAGCCGCCGTGCGCGCAGGCGTGGCGGCCACAAGTGCTCCAGCACGCTCAGTCTGACCCCTCAGTTAACCGGGATTGCTAGCGGTTCGAGCAAAGTCAAGCCGCACGCCGGGTGCTGGCCGGCAGCAAGCGGCAGACGGTCTTCTTGCTCCCTGTCGACCGCGTTGATCTGAAATCGCATGGCGCTATCAGCTAACGCCTTGCAGCGGCGTCAGCGAAACGTCCCGCCACGTCGTGCCTCTGATGATGCGGTCATGGATCACCGAGCTTGGCGATCCGAATGCGGAGTGATAGTTGGCGAGCTTGAGATAGACGCCCTGGCCCGCATAGAGTGTCGGCCCGCGATGATCCAGCTTCAGCACCCCGTTACCCATGCCTTGAAGAAGCCATCGCTGCCCGAGGACCACTTCACGTAGTAGACGAAATCGTACCAGACGTTCCTCACAATCGGCCTGATCGGAGCGGTGAACTCGCCGTCGCCGGAATTCACTCCGCCGTAGCCACGAAAGCGTAGGCCCGTAGGCCAATCCGGAAAAATTGCCGTCGCTGGCATCGCATCAACATGGAAATTTGCCTGCCATGGCCCGCTTGCGGTGTTGTGGAAGTCGAAGACGACGCCCCAGCTCCACGCAGACTGGGTGCTTGCCGGCAGATTAACGTAGTCGTCTGGGAAGAGGATCGAGTGCGCCCACCAGTGCTCCCGGCCCTCAAAGCCTTCGGTCAGCGACTGCGGCAGCATGAGGTCGTTGCGCTCGGAGGCGCCGCTGCCGAAGAGGTTATTGTCGCCCGGTTCGGTGTGGAGGCGGACGCCCGTTGACCCGTCGCGCGCGACATTCACGACCGTGGCGCGGCCCGGAACCTTCGCCTGCTCAAAAAAACCGCAGTCGGTCGGCGATTTCGGGAAGGTGCAGAAGAATTTCTCGAGGCCGAAGCGGATTGGGCGGAGACGATCTCCGGCCCCACGGAGGGAACACCCTCAACGAGCCCGATGGTTGGTGAGGGCTGCGAGACCGGACCGCTGCTCGACGACGGCTCTGGCGGCGGCGCGGCTGGTGTCGATTGGGTCGCTGGTGCCGTCGCCGAGGAACTGGACTGCGTTGTCGACGTTGGGGCTGCTGACTGCGGAGAGCCCGAATCCCCCAAACAGCCAGCCAATTGTGCGCCCGCAGCCAGCACCGACGCGATGGCACCTAAACATAGCGTCTGAAGTAATGCCGCATAGTCTGCGCAGCGCCGAGTTCGGTCTCTTCCATCGATCGAAGCATTCGCTGACCGCGGCGATGAACTCTTCGAGGGTGGGGAAGTACCGGTTGTGCGTTGCCAAGCGACGGGCGAGTTTCCACAACCGCTCGATCGGGCGAGCTGCGGGCTGTATGTGGGCAGGAACAGCAGTTCCATGACGCGGTGGTACTTGCGTAACAGCGGCCGCAGCGCCGCAGCGTGGTGGTCCCGGCGAAGCCGCGTGACCTCCTCGCGTTCGGCACTGGTCAGGCCGTCGGAGCGTCTGCCCTGGTCGCGATCGGCCTGCGCGATCCAGTTGCGGATCGTCTGCTCCGAGGGTTCCAACTGCGCGGCGATCTCCGGAATCGGTCGTCCGCAGCGGGCAAGCTCGACGATCTTGTTGCGAAACTCCGTCGGGTACGGCGGCCTAGACTTGGGCATCGTGAACATCTCCAGATCAAAGGATCAGGTGTCCACGAAACCGGGTCTATTCCAGTGGTAGCGGGAACAGCACCGTCTGGTCCTTGAGGGCGAGCCGCACCACCGCCTCCCCCAGGACGAGGGCCAGCGCAAGACTCACGGCGGCAAGCGCCGCAGAGGCGAGGAACCGTCTCATCGAGCGACCAACAAAATAGCATGCGTCTGCGGCTATCTCTCCGAACGTCCCTCTGCCGACCGGACTATGGAGGCACGGCGGCGTGCCGGACTAGTGGCGCTCACGTCCGCGCACCCCGCAAAGCCGTCGTTGAAGTTCGGGATCGGCTCGGCCGCCTGGTAGCCCCGGGCTGCCCTTCTTGCAGCGTGGAGTCGCCGGCCTCGCGCCCAGCCGGTGTCGTCGCGCAGCCCCTGAAACCCGCCGCCGCAGGCGCCGGGTTCACCGGGAAGGAAGGGACGGAGCAGGCGTCCTCCCTTCGACCTCGGCCGCCATGGAATGGAGCCACTCCTCGAGGTTGGTATAGCCGTCCCCGTCGTCGTCGCCGGAAGGATTGGAGGGCAGTATCAGGGCCCGTCTGTTCTCCGCCAGCGTCGGGAAGACGGTCGAGGTGACATAGCCCCCGGTCCTGTTCCGGGAGTCGCTCACCAGGCGGGCGTCCAGGCTGTCGCGGTGGAGGGGAAACGCCCCCACGTTGTTCAGCACCGCGTCGAAAATCCCGTCGTTGGCCGCGCTCTTGGCGACCAGTCCCTGCGGCCAGGCGCCCGGAGCGCTCACTTGAATGTGGGACTGCGAGAATCCGGACTGGTTGCTCACGAGATCCCACTGCTGGCTGTAGGAAAAGTCCGGCGCGTAGTTTCCATTCATGTAGACATGGAAGCCGGGCACTAGTTGATCCCGAAGCAGGACCGGCTTGGGCGACCACGCCTGAGCGTTGAGCGGCCCGGTCCGGTAGTGATTGTTGTCCAGGACGAGCTCGCCCCCCGCGGCAGCGTTTTGGCGCATGTACTGGGTGGCGACGCCGCCCCAGTTGTAGACAATGTTGTTCACGAAGACGAAGGAGTTCGCCTGGGCCAGCGGCATGCGCTGATATCCGGTCAGGAGCGCGCTGTTCCGGACGAGGAGGTTGTAGTCGCTGCTGTCGGTGATCATGACCTTGCCGTTGGCGTCGTGGTACGCGCTCGTATTGCGCAACTCGCCGGTCGCCAGGACGTGGGACCAGGTGATATCGTGGGCGCCCCACCAGGACGCCATGAGCTCGTCGGTGGACCAGGCCATCGAGACGTGGTCGATGACGATGTTGTAGGCCGTGCCGAGAGTGTTGTCGAGCATCAGGGGGAGCCGCCGGCTGGCGACGAGCCCGCCGCGCGTGCGGATGTGGTGGACCAAGACATCGTGGGTCACGATGGCGACGCCACCGTTGATGATTGATATTCCGGGCGCGGGGGCGGTCTGGCCGGCGATCGTGAGATAGGGGTTGGCGATTGTGAGGTCCCCGCCCTCTAGGTTGATGTTGCCCGACACTTCGAAGAGGACGACGCGTGGACCGCTGGCCTCGACGGCCGCTCGGAGCGATCCGGGGCCGGAGGCGTTGAGGTTGGTGACTATATGGATGGTGCCGCCGCGGCCGGCGCGGGTGTGCATGCCGTACCCGGCGCGGCCGGGGATCACCGAGAGGTACGGGGGATTGTCGCTCACTGTGGAGGGGATCGTCGTCGGCGTGGGGACCGTCGGCGTCGGCGTTTGAGCCGGCGTCGGTGTGGGGGTGGGGGTCGGCGTCGGTGTTTGAGTCGGGGCCGGCGTGGGGGTGGCCGCCGGTGTGGGGGTGGTCGCCGGTGTGGGGGTCGGCGTCGGTGTGGGGGTCGGCGTCGGTGGGGTCGGCGTCGGTGTGGGGGTGGCGGTCGGCGCCGGCGTGGGGGTGGCCGCCGCGCCCGTACACTTTGTCGGAGCGGGCGGTGGTGTACCGACGTAGAACCGCAACTGGCCCTGCTCGCTAATAGGCGCGCTGTAAACTACCCAGAGCTGTTTACCACCAGGAACTTTGATCGCGAGCGGCTTCTTCGGCGTGATCGTCTCGACGTTGGCGTGAAAGGTGGACGCGTCCACGGTCGATTTCACATCCAACTGCATCACCGTCATCTCGGCGTCTTTGAAGCCGGGGAATTTCGCGCAAAACTCGGGTTGGAGCAGCGAGATCGATCCGACGTCCACCGTCTGGCTCCGGAACACCTGCGGGATCTGCGACTTGCTCGTATAGCCGTAGAGACTAACCTTGGTCGTGAGGGCGACTCCGCTCGCGCTCGTCAACCCCTGCCAGAGCGATTGGACGGGAACTGTTTGGTTCTGCGCTGCCGCAGGCGCTGCGACGAGCAAGGCGACGTAGGTTAGAGCGAGTCGTTTCATCATGTTGGTTTTTTCCCCATAGATCCGTATGCATTTGCTGCTCCGCCATAGGGCCGGGGCAGGTGACCGTGCGAATCGTTCGTGCTACTGCGCCCTATAATGTAGGGTCGAGGCGGCTATGACGATGTCATTACACGCGGGGTGCTAGTTTGCGTCAAGTGTTGCCAAGTGGCCACAGCGCATTCATGTGTGACGAAATGCCGGTCTGATAGGTCGAGCCCATTGCCGGCCAGTATGACACACGCATATTGACAATGCGGGTCTGAGAGGCGATGGCATCGACACACTCCAGCGCTCTGGCCGGCGGGTGACGTTTTGTCCAACAGAAGCCGGGGCCGCTCGCCCACAAGGCCTATGAACGTTATCGGGACGACCTGCTCGCCGAGCTCGTCGGCGGCGGCCCGGTGTCCGTGCGGGCATCGGCGATCGATGCGATCGTCGCGGTCCCGGGTGAAACGGCCTCCTCAATCTTGATCGTCGACGGCCGGGAAATCCGCGTAGTCGGGCGACGCTCCCGAACTCGCCCGAACATCGGAGGAAACATACATGGCCCATGTAGATGGGGTGATCCTCGATACCGGCGCGAAGTCCGCGAGTAGATCAAAAGGTGGCGGGTTCTTCGTCCGGATCCACCGTGAATCGACGCGTCCGGCTGGTCTGGGTTCCAGCTGCGTTAGTGACTTGCACCCGCCAGATGTACTTGCCCGGCGGCAGCACTTCGTGCCAATTCATCCAGTTCTGGTCGAGACCCCGACTCTTGACCTGTCCATCCGGGTAGGTGAGGGTGACCACGTACCGCGCGTCGGAGCTCAGGTCGGGCAGCTGAAATCGGGCGGGCTTTGCTCGACCGACGCGCACTCGGCGGGCCTTACGGGCGCCGCAAGCACGTCGCTCGTCACCATCCAGTCCGGTGTCTTGCCCGGCGTGCATGCCGCAGCCTGGGGCGCAAACGGCAAGCCCGCGGCCAGGGCGTGAGCTTCAGCCGATTGACGGTGAAGGTCTCCTCCAGCCCCTCGAGCAGGCTCGCCGCGGCGTCGGTGTACTCGGTCTTGAGCCAGACGGCCTGCTGCTTCAGTTTCGCGATCCCGTCCTTCTCGGAGAGCTTGTAGGCGGCGTGCATCACGGCTCTCACCTGCGCGGCGATTGGCTTCGTTCGGGAGCCGCTCGGTGACGTTTCGCATCTTGTGCGATGCGACAACGCTGCACGCTTGCCTGGTCGCCGAAGAACTTCTCGATCGCCGCGCGCAGCGCTTTGGAGCCGTCGATGACGCACAGCCGCACCCGATCCGGACCGATCCCGCGCTCGATGAGGCTCGAGAGCAGGTCCTTGGCCACCTGCGCGTTCTCGCTCGAACCCTGCTTGAGCCCCAGCAGATGCTTGCTTCCCTCGGCATCGACGCCGACGGCGGCCAGGATGTGGTGACGGTCGACGATGATGCCGTCGATCCAGACGGCCAGGATGTCGAGCTCGTCAAAGCGACGGCCCATCAGCGGCCTCGAGCTCATCTCTGGAGGCCCGAATGAACCGCCGCGACACCGAGCTCTTGGCGATGCCCACCGTGCCGGCCATGCGCGGCAGCACCTCGGCGTACTGGCGCGTCGAGACGCCTCGGACCAGGATGTCGCGGATGCGCTCGCCGAGCCGCGGCTCGGCCTGCAGCCGCTCGTAGACCGGAATCGCCACTTCCTTGTCGCGAGCGGCTCGGCTGCGAAGACGCGGACGCCTGACCGCAAGCTTCCTCTCGGCCAAGACGACACGCCCCGGCTGGCTGCCATGCCAGAGCACTTCGCCCATCCGCCGACCCGGATGCTTGGCCCCAGCAAGCTCCTGCGCCGAGAGCACCAGCAGCTGCTCGACAAACCCGCGTGCGGCCTCGCTCATCAGCTCGTTGATGCTCGTCCGCGCGTTCTCGATGAGCTCCAGCATCGGCAGCTGTCAGCGCCTGGCCCTGATCGGCGAAGGCGGCGCGCACCGCGCGAGCGACGTCCTCTCGCCCAACGACGGCCAGTCGCGGTCTCCTGCCAGCGGGGTTTCCCGTACGATCCTTCGATGAGACCCGCTATTCGCATCTACTTACTGTATCAATAGGTTATGTTGCAAGCCCCACGCGCCACATGCATGGAATGGCATCTCTTCGAAACTGTCCTGCCCGCTCCAGGCACGGTGTGTAACTTCGATGACACAGGCCCCTAGCGGCCCTAGCGGCGATCGCGTTCAAGGGTATGCCGTTAGGACGACCTCTGGACGAACTTCCCGGTCGTGTCCCGTGACGTGGTGTACGAGTCGTGGTTCTCGTAAGGTCGGGAACGTTGCTCAGCTCATCACGGCGGAGAGCCTCGCGGGCTGATTGTCGCCGAGTGCCTGCAAGCCTTCAAGCTGCAGGTAACGACGCTGCAGTTGCCACTCGTCGTTCTGCTCGAGCAGCAGCGCTCCGACCAGGCGCACGATCGCCGCTTCGTTCTGGAAGATGCCCACGACGTCGGTCCGGCGCTTGATCTCGGCATTGAGCCGCTCCAGCGGGTTGGTCGAATGAATCTGCAGTCGATGCGCCTTCGGGAGGGCTCAGATGCGCCAGGACGTCGGCTTCCGACCTATCCATCAGCGCCCGGATCTTCGGGAAGCGTTCTTGAAGCTGATCGGCGACCGCACGCCACTGCCGGCGGGCGTCAAGCTCGCTCTCCTGCGCAAAGACCGTGCGGATCAGGGCGGCGACCATCTGCGTTGGCCCTTCGGGACGTGGGCCAGGGCGTTTCGCATGAAGTGCACCCGGCAGCGTTGAGCGGTTGCCTTCAGAACCTTGGCTACGGCGGCCTTCAGGCCCTCGTGGGCATCGGCGATCACCAGCTTCACCCCGCGCAAGCCCCGACGGGTCAACGAGCGCAGGAAGTCCGTCCAGAACGGCTCGGCTTCCGAGGCGCCGACGCTCATGCCCAGGACCTCGCGTTGGCCGTCGGTGTTCACCGCGACGGCGATTATCACCGCCACTGAGACGATCCTCCCGGCTTCGCGCACCTTCACGTAGGTCGCGTCGATCCACAGATACGGCCAGTCGCCTTCGATCGGGCGATTCAGGAACGCACCCACCCGCTCGTCGATCTCGGCGCACAGCCGCGAGACCTGGCTCTTCGAGATCCCGCTCATCCCCATCGCCTTGACGAACTCATCGACCGAGCGGGTCGACACGCCGTGCACATAGGCTTCCTGAATCACCGCCGCCAAGGCGTTCTCGGCGGTCCGGCGCGGTTCCAGGAACCCGGGGAAGTAGCTCCCCGATCGCGGCTTCGGGATCTTCAGATCGACACTCCCGGCGCGGGTGTCCCAGGGCCGGTCGCGGTAGCCGTTGCGGCTGTTGGCCCGCTCGGGGCTTCGTTCGCCGAAGGCGGCTCCGCAGCGGCCCTCGATATCCATCTCCATCATGCGCTGGGCAACGTACTGGATCATCTCGCGCAGCAGGTCCGAATCGGCCCCCTTCTCAGCGAGCTCGGCCAGTGCCATAGTGGGAACGATGGACCCCTTCGGGGCCGCCGCCGGGATCAGCGCTTCGCTTCGCCTACGGCTCCGCTACGCGCCGATCCCGGCGATCCTTCGTACACCACTTGCCGGGACGCTAACTCTGCGCCTAAACTAGTCGTAGGGGGGGGGAACGGAGCTTCATGGGTAGATTGCCATGAGGATTTTGATCGCCGACGACCATCCGGTCCTGCGGCAGGGTTTGAAGCAGATCCTCTCCTCCGATCTAGAGGCGGCTGTTGTCGGTGAGGCAACCACCGGCGACGAGGCGCTCGAGCTGGCCCGCAAGCTCGAGTGGGATCTCGCCATCGTCGACTTCTCCATGCCGGGTCGAAACGGGTTCGATCTGCTCGGCGACTTGAGACGGGAGTTCCCGGATCGGCCCGTGCTCATCCTGAGCATGCACGCCGAAGGCCTACATGCGTCGCGGGTGTTGAGGGAAGGAGGCGCCGGCTACGTCAGCAAGGAAACTGCGCCGCAGGAGCTGACCAAAGCCATCAAGAAAGTCGCCAGCGGCGGCAAGTATGTCAGCGAAACGCTGGCCGAGATTCTTGCATTCGAACTGGCGAGCGATGCGCAAAAGCCGCCGCACGAGAGGTTGTCGGATCGTGAGTATCGCGTCATGTGGCTGCTGGCCAGCGGCAAGCAGATCAACGAGATCGCGACGGAGATGGAGCTACGCCCGACGACGGTGAGCACGTATCGTGCGCGCATCTTCAAGAAGCTCGGGCTCAGCAACACTGCGGAGCTGGTGCGCTACGCCATCCGGCAGCAGCTCGTAGGGTGATTCCGGCTCGGCGCCCCGCTATCGGGCGCTTGGATTGCCCCTGAAACGGCGCTACCGCCAATCACGTTCCCCGGCGTGTGATTATATGAGACGTGCTTCTCGGAAGGCCAGGTTGTGTTGGCCGCCGATTAGAGCAGATAGCCGAGGGGCTGATTGTCGCCGCACGCCTGCAAGCCTTCAGCGGCAGGGCCCTTCCCAGCGAGCGCGGCCGAGTGGTGTCGTTGGTCTGGTCATCCTGTGTCCCCTCAGGTCAGGTAAATGGTGTGGCAATCAACCTTACCGGAGAACCACGATCGCCCACTCTGGGGGCGCGTTGCCGGGATCAGCGCTCCGCTTCGCCTCCGGCTCCGCTACGCGCCGATCCCGCATCCTTGGTGCAACCGCTTCCCGGGACGTCAAGCTCCCGCGTTCGGAGCCGCAACAGCTTGGATTCTCACCAGGTTACTTGCCATCATGCGCCGGGAGTGGAACCCTGTCTCGCTTCCGGATGGGGATCCCCTCCGTTCCATGCGGCACCAAGAAGGACAGCAGCCATCCGTCCTTTGGGCTATGTCGTGACCGCATTTGCGTTACCGGAGCTGTGCTAAAGGGAACGACAAACGGAACGGGGCATCGCCATTGGCGCCTTGAAGGGTTCAGTCAACCGATCCGAGCACGCGGCGGTCTTCGCAGGCGTCTCGTCGCGCCCGGCTTGGCTGGGTGCGGGCGGCCGGGGAGGAGAGCCCCTTGAGCGGACCGTGGAAGGGACAGCGGAGACGTTGATGAGCGACGCTCCAAAGCTCCACATCCTTTCGGTCGATGACAAACCGAGGAGCCTGTATGCCCTGAAGGAGCTACCGGAAACGCCGGAGCAGAGCCCGCTGGCGCAATCCGGCGAGGAAGGCCTGCGGTATGCGGGCGCCGAGGAACGCTTGAGCCGGTCCGAGGAACAATTGCGTAGGCTCGCCGGTTACCTCATCACGGTGCGCGAGGAGGAGCGAACGCATATCGCGCGCGAGATCCACGACGAACTCGGCCAGCTGTTGACCGGACTCAAGATGGAGGTGGCGTGGCTTGCCAAGCGGCTGAGGGCCGACCAGAGGCTCCTCCGCGAGAAGACCGACTCGATGTCTCAACTGATCGACGCCGCGGTCTCGACGGTACGCAAGATCGCCACCGGCCTCCGGCCCGAGGTGCTTGACCACATGGGCCTGGTCGCAGCAGTCGGCTGGCAGGCGAAGGAATTCCAGAAGCGCACCGGAATCCGTTGCCAGGTGAAATTGCCGCCGGAAACCGCGAAGCTGGGTTTGGATCCGTCCATTGCCGCGTTCCGGATCTTCCAGGAAATCCTGACCAACGTGGTGCGGCATTCCCACGCCACCAGGGTCGACATCTGTTTGGGAGTCTCGAGAGACTGCCTCAGCCTCGAGGTCGCCGACAACGGCGTCGGCATCTCCGTCAGTGAGGTGGACGGAAAGCAATCTCTTGGCGTGCTCGGCATGCGGGAACGCGCGCTGCTCGTGGGTGGAGAAGTCAGGATCAGCGGCGCCCCGGGCCAGGGGACCAAGGTCATCGTGTCGATTCCGATCTGACGGCGCGCCATGAAGATCCTTATCGCGGATGATCATCCGGTCGTGCGGCGGGGGTTGCGGCAGATGTTTGCTGAGGAAGCGGACCTGACCATTTGTGCGGAGGCGCGCAACGGGCCGGAGCTGCTCGATCTGGCCAAGCGCATCGCGTGGGACGTCGCCGTGCTGGACTACAACATGCCCGGAAAGACCGGGCTGGAGCTGCTGAAGCAGCTGCAGCGACGGTACCCCGGTCGTCCGATCCTCCTTCTGAGCATGTATCCAGAGGACATGTATGCCGTGCGCGCATTGAAGGCCGGTGCGGCCGGCTATCTGACGAAGGAGTCCGCCCCGGAAGAGCTCATCCGCGCCGTCAGGAAGGTGGCAAGAGGAGGGCGGTACGTCACCACCTCGCTGGGCGAGAAGATGGCGCTAGAGCTGGAGGGCAAGCGCGGTGGGCTGCCGCACGAGGGCCTTTCGGATCGCGAGTTCCAGATCCTGTGGATGATCGCCTCCGGCAGGGCGAGCCGCCAGATCGCACAGGAGCTGTGCCTGAGCCCGAACACGGTCAGCAGCTACCGCACCCGGATCCTGCGAAAGATGAAGATGAAGAGCAACGCCGAGCTGATGCGGTACGCCTTCAAGTATCAGCTGGTGGGGTGATCGATACCGTCGCGGCCTCCGGCAGGTCATCGAATCGGCTGACCTCGCTCTGCCAGGCGGCCCACCGGTCGCTTGGTCGCTACGCCGACGGGATTTGCCCGCCAGCCGCGAATCACTGTAAGCGTCCGGTCTGGGCCGATACTCACCGGATAGCGCGCCGCGACGTCCACGTGCCGGTCGCGTTTGCACTACGGCTGTATCCTCGGCGAGGAGCAGTCCTCTCAGCGAATTGGTAAGGAGAAATCGCGAATCGCTTGACCGCCTACGAACCAGGGGTCGTCGGCTCAAATCCCGCCGGGCGCGCCAGAATTCCTGCGTAGACTCAGTCCGCGTGGAAGAGCCACTAGGTTGCCCCTTCAAGCCGCACGCAGCTTCAGCACCGTCAGCGCGGGCAGCGAGCGATCACGCCGCACGCCTTTTCGGCAGAGCGATGACCTCGGCGAGCTCGGCACCGGAATAGCGCGTCGTGATATCGCCGTTCGCGTGCCCGACCAGCACCGAACGCGTCTCGCGTCCTACGCCTGCAGCACGCAAGCGCCGAACGTGTGCTTGAGGTCATGAACTCGCACCGCAGCAAACGCCGCCAAACGATCCTGCCAAAGACCATGCCCCAATCTCTTCAGCGTCTGATCGACAACAACCGCAAGTGGGCGCAGCTCGAAACGGAGCGGGATCCCGCCTACTTCGAGAGGCTTCTCCAACAGCAGAATCCCGAGTATCTATGGATCGGATGCTCGGACAGCCGCGTTCCGGCCAATCAGATCACCGGCCTCGCGCCGGGCGAGGTGTTCGTCCACCGCAACGTCGGCAACGTCGTCGTCCATACCGATCTGAACTGCTTGACCGTCATCGACTTCGCAGTCGATCTGCTGCGGGTGAAGCACATCATCGTTGTGGGTCACTACGGCTGCAGCGGTGTGAAGCGCGCGCTTCAGCGAAGCGACGGCGGGTTGGCGGACAACTGGCTGCGCCACATTCAGGACGTACACAAGAAGCACCAGGCGCCGGTGGACGCGGCCTCTGATGGCGAAACCCAACTTGCCGTGCTCTGCGAGCTGAATGTCATCGAACAGGCGGTGAATGTCTGCAGGACATCTATCGTGCAGGACGCTTGGCGAAAGGGGTTCCCGTTGAGTGTCCACGGATGGATCTACTCACTAAGCAATGGGCTGCTGGTCGATCTCGGATTCTCGTCGACGCGAGACGAAGAAATCTTCGCCTCGTGCGCTGCCGCAGTGAGACAAGTCGGAGAGCGATACGGGCTGAGTCCTGGCATGGCGCCTCACGAGCGTTGAGGCCGCATGATCGGTATTTTCGGGCGGACGAAGTCGTTGACGCGCGTAGTCTGACCGTGTCACTTCACGTAAACGGCGAACAATGGTCCTCTTACAACTCGAGCCACATGGCGTGGAACTAGGGCAAGCGAGAACCCATTCTGGAGCGAAGAACGGATTGCCAACGAGTCACGCCTCAAGCTCGGGTTGCGGATCTCGCCGCGCACCGTTCGGAAGTACATGGCCTAGGCGGCCACCCGGTCGAACGC
Source organism: uncultured beta proteobacterium (assembly GCA_963754305.1). GTDB lineage: Bacteria > Pseudomonadota > Gammaproteobacteria > Burkholderiales > SG8-39 > DATEDA01. The sequence continues at coordinate 17,869 of CAVWFR010000043.1, forward strand.
TCGGTTCTACGGCATCGGCACGACGAGCGCCCGCGCAGTAAGCGTCCGGTCTGGGCCGTTCTTCCCGGTTGAGGCTGCGACCCTGACGATGGTGTCCACTACGAACGATAGTGGACACCATGAAACCCGAGAACCGTAGAGTACCCGTTGAGCCGCTGCGGGTCAGCCGCAACGGCAAGCGCTTCTTCAGCGAAGCGCACAAGCGCGCCGTCGTCGAGAAGTGCCTGGTTCCGGGCGCTTCGGTGTCGGCAGTCGCCCTGGCGCACGGGTTCAACACGAACCTGGTGCGCAAGTGGATCGTCAAGCATCAAGCAGCGCGGGCGCTCGCCCGGACTGCCGGGGCGCTCGTGCCCGTCAGCGTGATCGAAGCTCCCGGGAGCTCGACGAGAACGCTCCAAGCGTGGCGCCGGCAAGCGTGCGCCGGAACTCGCGAGCGGCTGGATCGAGATCGAGATCGGCGCGGCGCGCGTCATCGTGCGCGGCCAGGTCGAAGCTGGACAGCTACGTGTGGTGCTCGATGCGCTGGGCGCTTGGCGATGATCACGCTGCCCGGGGGCACGCGGATCTGGCTCGCCGCGGGCGTAACCGACATGAGGAAGGGCTTCGACGGGCTGGCCGCACTGGTGCAAGGCACGCTCGCCGAGAACCCGTTCTCCGGCCACGTCTTCGTGTTCCGCGGGCGCGCGGGCGATCGGGTGAAGGTGCTGTGGTGGGACGGCACGGGGCTGTGCCTGTTCGCCAAGCGACTGGAGCGCGGGCGTTTCGTGTGGCCGCAGGCGACGAGCGGTGTTGTGCACTTGAGCGTCGCGCAGCTCTCGATGCTGCTCGAAGGTATCGACTGGCGCCGTCCGGTGAGAACGCACGCACCGAGTCTCGCGTACTGATCGACGCGCATCGTCTCGCGCACGCAACGTGCGCAAAAAAAGTTCGCGCAGATACTTCACTCGCGCGAAGTGAATAAGTAGACTCGCGATGTGCTCAACGCATCTGATCTGCCCGATGACATCGAGACGCTCAAGCGTCTGATCATCGAGAGCGAGAGGAAACTCGCCGAGCGCGACCACGAGATCGAGCACCTCAAGCTCCTCATCGCCAAGCTTCGGCGCTGCAGTTCGGTCGCTCCTCCGAGAAGCTCGACGCGAAGATCGGCCAGCTCGAGTTCCTGGTCGAGGAGTTGGAAGCCAACCGCGCGAGTCGCGAGGCGCGCGCGCCGGAGGTTCCCGCAGCCAAGCCCGAGCAGAAGGAACGCCCGACACGTCGGCCGCTACCCGAACGCCTGCCGCGCGAGACGGTGGAACACGCCCCGGCGTGCAACTGCCCCGACTGTGGCGCGACGATGAAGAGAATCGGCGAGGACGTGGCCGAAGTTCTGGAGTACGTGCCGGCGAGCTTCAAGGTGATCCGGCACGTGCGCCCGAAGCTCGCCTGCGCGAGCCTGCCAGGAAGATCGTGCAGGAACCTGCGCCGAGCCGCCCGATCGCCCGTGGCATTGCCGGTCCGGGACTGTTGGCCCACATCCTGGTGGCCAAGTACGCCGATCACTTACCGCTGTATCGCCAGTCGCAGATCTACGCCCGCGAGGGGGTGGCGCTGGAGCGCTCGACGCTCGCCGACTGCGTCGGTGGGGCGGCGGCGCTCCTGGATCCGTTGGTCGAGGCGCTCGCGCGCTACGTCGTGGCGAGCCCCTACCTGCACGGCGACGACACCCCGGTGCCGGTGCTCGAGCCCGGTCGGGGCAAGACCAAGACCGGCCGGCTGTGGACCTACGTGCGCGATGGTCGGCCGTGGGCTGACAAGGCAGCCCCGGCGGTGCTGTTCCGCTACTCGCCCGACCGCCGGGGCGATCACCCCGAAGCCCACCTGAAGTCGTTCTCCGGCATCCTGCAGGCCGACGGCTACGCCGGGTTCGAACGGCTCTACGAGGGTAAGGACGAACGGATCCGCGAGGCGGCCTGCTGGGCGCACGTGCGGCGCAAGTTCTACGACATCTACGATCGAACTGCTCGCCGGTAGCGGCCGAAGCGCTGGCGAGAATCGGCAAGCTCTACGAGATCGAGGAGGCGATCCGCGGCCGAGCGCCCGACGAGCGACGCACGGTGCGCAAGGCGCGCGCCGGACCGGCTGGAAGCGATCAAGGCCTGGTTCGAGGCGACCCTGGCGCAGGTGTCGACGAAGTCGGCGTTGGCGATCGCGATCCGCTATGCGCTCACGCGCTGGACGGCGCTCATCCGCTACCGCGACGACGGCCACATCGACATCGACAACAACGCCGCCGAGCGCTGCGCTGCGTGCGGTGGCTCTGGGCCGCAAGAACTACCTCTTCGCCGGCTCGGACGCCGGCGGTGAGCGCGCCGCGGCGATCTACAGCCTGATCGGCACGGCGAAACTGAACGGCCTGGATCCTGAGGCCTACTTGCGCGAGGTGCTCACGCGCATCGCCGAGCATCCGGTCAACCGCGTCGACGAGCTTGCTCTGGGCGCTCGCCGATGCACTGAGCGATAAGCTTCCGCTCGCGGCCTGACGAGCTCGAAGACGTCAAGGTGGTGTTCGACGGACGCTTACCAGCTACTACCTCTCGCGCCCGATAGAGATCATCAGCGAGATTCGCGGCATCACCCGTACCCAAGCTCAATCTTGAGTGTCTTTCGGCGCTCACCTGGACGATCTCTGGCAACCCAGCTCTGCTGCGCTGCTGCGGAGTGCTTGCAAGAAATTGCGCGGCCTATTCTGAAATCGTCTTTTTTCGCTGACTCGCCAATGGTTCCGTTACAGCGACGCTATGATCGTGCTTAGCGGGACGGTTCGCTAGCCTAGGAGCTTCTCCGAGACGCCGCCGCCGTCCTAGCCATTTCCGACCCTTCGACCGCGTCGCGAGCCGGGAAGCAACCTCAATTTTTCGATAAGGGGAGACGATCAATGAAGCGAACCACTTCCGCCGTGCTGGCGGGCATCGCGGCTGCCTTGTTTGCGGGCTTGGCGTGGGCCCAGGTCCCGAGCCCCACCGTCACCGGGCCGATCGCTTCGCCCGCGATCCCGGGCGACCCGTCGCGCAACTATGTGTTCTTCTCGAGCGACCATCCCCTGGCGGTCAACGGCTATGTCGAGGAGGAGTTCTTCATCGAGGGCACGGCGAACCGCTACAACACCTCCGGCACCGCGACCGGGACGGTCCTTGACGGCGGCCACCCGTACAAGACGCGCATCGTCGTGCGGCGCCCGGCAGACAAGGCCAACTTCAACGGCACGGTGCTCGTCGAGTGGTTCAACGTGTCGAACGGCTTCGATGCGGAGAACCTGTGGTTCTTCGCCTGGGAGCACATCTTGCGCTCGGGCTATGCCTGGGTGGGCGTCTCGGCGCAGCGGGTCGGAGTCGACGAGCTCAAGGTCTGGAACGCCGGCCGCTACGGTTCGCTCGACGTGACCAGGAGCGCGACGATCAACAACGATGCCCTGTCCTACGACATCTTCATGCAGGCCGGGAAGGCGGTTCGCGCTCCCGCGGGCATCGATGTTCTCGGCGGCCTGAAGCCGAGGACGTTCATCGCCACGGGCGAATCGCAATCGGCGCAGCGGCTCGCCACCTTCGTCAACGCCGTCATGCCGCTCGGCAACGTCTACGACGGCGTGCTGCTGCTCTCCAACTTCGGCCAGCCGGTGCGCGACGACCCGGTGGTGCCGGTATGGAAGCTGCTGTTCGAATGGGACCTGCAGACCGGCGAGGCGGCCATTCGCCAGGCCGATTCCAGCAAGTTCCACAGCTGGGAGATCGCCGGCACCGCCCATGTCGACCACCATCTACGGCTGAGCCGCGAGCCGCTCGAGCTGCGCGACCGCTTGGTGTCGTCGGAAGCCAACTTGGCGCCGACTTGCGCGGTGCCGACGATCGGCAGCCGCGTCCCCAACCATTACGTCGTGGACGCGGCGATCGACCACATGGTGCGCTGGGCACGCGACCGCAAGCGGCCACCGGCCGCGCCGCGCATGGAGATCGCGTCGTTCGGGGCCAACGGCAGTGCGCTTATAGCGCGCGACCAGTTCGAGATGGCGCTCGGCGGCATTCGCCTGTCGCAGATCGAAGTCCCGACTGCGCGCAACGTCGGCCAGAGCGCGAGCGGCGGCGCCTGCCCGCGCTGGGGCTACCACCTCCCGTTCGATGTCGCGACCCTGGAGTCGCTATACCGGAGGCACGGCCAGTACGTGGAAGAGGTGATACGTGTGACGCGCGACAACCTGCGCCGCGGCTACCTCCTCAAGCCCGACGCGCTACGCACCATCGCGGAAGCCCTGGAATCCGAGGTCGGCCGCGGCAGCAAGCACCTCTTCGACCTCGACCGGGACTGGGATTTCCGCCGGGACTGAAGAGATGGCGATGAAAAAATGGATCATGTCCGAAGCCGCTTGAGATCGCCAGCTCGCGCATGTCTTTCGCAAGCCAGAGTGCGCTGTTGTGTAGTTGTTAGGACGCCGCTTTCATCATGGCCTTAGCAATCCCGCCGCGATGGACTGCGGGGTACCCGTCAACGTCATATGCAGCTCAGGTCTGCTGGGCCGCAGTCCAACCCGCCGCGCTCGCTTGGGTCTTGTAGGTGACGAGGTCCTTCTTCAACTCGTGGGTCATGAACGCCGGCGAGAGATTGCCCGAAACGAACTGGGCATGGTCGGCCCAGAACGTGGTGTTCAAGACGGCAGTCATCCCGTTAATGCCCACGATGTCGTACTCGTGGTGCGTCTCACCGGGCCCGGAGAAACCACCCTCCAGTAGCAGCTGGAAGAACTCGCGCCATTGCACCATGCCGGTCCCTGCGGGCTTCCACACGTTCCTGACAGAGCCAGCCGGTGTCCTCTCCACGAGGGTGTCCTTGAGCCCGACACTGCGGATGTAAGGCATCGCGAAGCGCACGTTAGTCCGCCAAGCGGAGAGGGTGCTCTCGTTCGTCATGTGGCCGATGTCGAAGTTGATCGCGAGCTCGTCCGGAGCGGACTTTCGCAGGATGTACATGAGGTCCCACACCGACCGCGCGTTGGTGCCGTTCGTCGAATGGGTATGGTAGACGGCGGTGGTGCGGTAGCGTCGGTTGAGCCTCGCGAGGCCCTTTACACGCCTGCGGAACGCGTCGAGCTGCTCGAGCACCTCCTCGCCGAACGGCTGTGGTGCACCGGTCACCGGGTCGGGCGCCACGTCGTACACGAACCCTCCCCAACGATAGAGCCGTACGCCGTTGTCGTGCGCGACACGCAGGATGTCTTCCGCGTACACCGGAGCACCGTTGTAGGTGGCGACTGGAGCCAGGTCATCCACGATGTCCGTCGTGATGAAAAAGCACATCACCCCAGTGCTGCGGATACCTCTTAGCATCAGCGGAAGGTTGCGCTTCACATCGGCCAGGTTTGGATCGACGTGCCCGGTGTTTCGGACCGTCAGATTGACCGCCTTGTAGCCGAGCTCGGCGGCCTTCGCGCCAATGAGCGTCCCGGTGGCGTATGGATTCGCCTGCGAATACGCCTGCGTGGTCAGCCACTGAATATGACGCGAGAAGATGGTCCACGTGATATGGGGCGATGCCCGCCTCTTCTCGAATCGCCGCTTGTTGTCGTCATCATCCGACGCGAGGCCCGCCAGCGGCGCTGCGAGGGCCCCGACAGCCAGTCCGGCCGCGGTCGACTTGACGAAATCGCGGCGCGACAGCGCGCCTGCGGCGGACGTATGGGCATCGTGGGCGTGCAACTCAGAATCGGGTGTGCTGGGAGTCTTCGGGGGGAATCTGTTGTTGCTCATCGTCTACTCCTCCGTTTGGCGTCGCACGATGCATCCTGGCGCACGGTGTCGGAGCCAAGCGCTTTCAACTCGCGACGCTTGGGAATCCGAAACGTGAAGCGGACCCCGTGCCCGCAGGATACGGATAGCAGAATCAATCCCGCGCTTCTCTCGCGCCCACGCCGCCAGCGTTCCCGGCCGGGCGAGGAGCGCGCCACCGTCAGGTTTGCGGGCATTATGCTCCTGCGATCGCGCGATGAGCAACGCGCGCTGGGCTACGCGATGTCGAGCACGGGGTTGGTACGTGAGGCGTTGAGTTCCGACCCGAGCGGTCAGGATCGCGCGATCACGACGAATTGATTGGATGCTTCAGATCGCCCGCACCGCCTGAACGCACGCGCGCGTACCGCCGCGCCCGTAGTGTCCAGATACTCAATCGAGGTCGAGCGAGCATGATGGGCGGCCTACTACCGATCGAAACAGAGGTGAAAGCGGGAAGTATTCGGGTGCAGCTGCGCTATTTGTTCGCAAGGTTCGTGCTGGCGTCGTTTGCGCGAGCGAAGCTCGGTGTTCGCGGCAGCGATGGTGCAGGCCCGCCGGCCAAGCGATAACCTGTATAACGCGCGATTCGGAAGGCTTTGCAGACAGGCGCGTGCTGGTGGACGTGACGGCCTACCCGGCGATGTCGACGCCGTTTTCGCTGGCGGGGAAGCGGCTGCGCAACCGTATCGTACATGCCTCGATTTCCACCCAGTTCCCCGAGGGCGCGCGCGTCACCGAGCGGCTGGTGAATTACCACGCCAGCCGAGCCCGGGGCGGCGCGGCGATGATCGTGGCCGAGCCGCTGGGGATGTGGCGCGGCTTTGACGTGCCCGCACGCGTGCGCGTCTGGAATGACGATGACCTCGATGGGCTCGCCCGCTGGGCCGAGGCGGTCGAATCGCAGGATTGCCGTCTCCTCGGGCAGATCGTCGACCGCGGCCGCGGCCGCAACATCCCGGGGCGCGTCACCGATGCCGCCAGCGCGTCGGTGCTGCCCGACGACCTGAGCTGGAGCGTGCCGCGCGAACTCGGCGTCGACGAGATCGCCCGCATGCTCGAGCAGATGGCGGGCGCCTCGGCGCGGCTACAGCGCTGCGGCTTCAGCGGCGTCGAGATCTCCGCCGGCCACGGGCACCTGTTCAACCAGTTCCTGTCGCCGCGCTCCAACCGCCGCCGCGACCGCTACGGCGGCGGTTTGGCGGACCGTGCGCGCATCGTCGCCGAACTGATCGCTGCCATCCGCGCCGCCTGCGGCAGCGGCTTCATCATCGGCCTCAAGCTGCCGGGCAACGACGGGGTCCTGGGCAGCGTCGGACCGCAGGAAGCGGCGGCAATCACCGACCACCTCACCGCATTCGGCAACGTCGATTACGTCTGCTTCGCCCACGGCAGCCACGCCAATTCGCTCGAACAGCACGTCCCCGACGGCCATGCGCCGCGCATGCCCTACGTGCCGCTGATGCGCGAACTGCGCCGCGCCGCCAACGGCGTGCCGGTGATGGCGCTGGGGCGCATCACCGACCCGGCCGAGGCCGAGGGACTGCTCGCGCGCGGTGACGCGGAACTGGTCGGGCTCGGGCGCCCGCTCACGGCCGATGCCGCCTGGTTCAACAAGGCGGTGGCCGGGCGCGCGCACGACATCCGCTACTGCGTGTCGTGCAACACCTGCTGGGAACGCGTCACCGGCTTGCGCCTGCCGCTCGCCTGCGACAACAACCCGCGCGTCGGCGAGCCCGACGAGGCGGACTGGAGGCCGGCGCGCGCGACGCAGCAAAAGCGCGTGGTGGTGGTTGGCGCCGGCATCGCAGGCCTCGAGGCCGCTTGGGTCGCCGCGGCGCGCGGGCACCGCGTCACTGTGCTGGGCAGCTCGGCCGAAGTCGGCGGCAAGACGCGCCTGCACGCACTGCTGCCCGGCGGCGAATCGCTCAGTAGCATTTACGACTATCAGCATGCTACGGCGCGACGCGAGGGCGTCGCCTTCGAGCTGGGCGTGACGGCGTCGGCCGCCGACGTGCTGGCGCTCAAACCGGATGCCGTGGTGCTCGCCGCAGGTTCCAGCATGCTGCCGCCGGACTGGCTGGCGCCGGAGCTGCGCGAGGAGGGCATAGTGCCAGACTTACGCGCGGTGATGGCCGAACTGCTGCGCTTCAAGGCCAGGCAGCCGGGCACTGCGGTCATCTATGACATGGACCACACCGAGGGCACCTACGCCGCGGCCGAACTGCTGCGTGCGCTGTTCGAGCACGTCGCGATCGTCACGCCGCGCGACACCATAGCCACCTTCACCTCGCTGGTGACGCGCCAGGGCATCCTGCGCCGCATCAACGAAATGCGGATTCGCACGCTGGCGCTGGCCGAGCCGCGCATCGACGAGGGCTTCGAGCGAGGCCGGCTCGCCTGCGTCAATGTCTACAACGGCGACATCACGCACATCGAGGACGTCGCGTTCTTGGCCTGGTCGACGCCACGTGCGCCCAACGACGCGCTGCACGCGCCACTGCGCGCCGCCGGCATCGAGGTGCAACGCGTGGGCGACTGCAAGTGCGCGCGCGACGTGCTGAGTGCGACCGCGGAAGGTTACGCGGCGGGGAGCGCGCTGTGAGCGCGCCGGCACGAAGGAGGGCATGACGCAGAAACCGGCGACGTTTTCGACAAGGCCTGGCGTGACCACTGTGATCGCGCGGGTGGTGGACAATTTCATGGAGCAAGTTGAATTGGAAAAGAGCGGCGGCAATACAGCATCGAAATCGGCGCGCGTGGCGAGGTTCCTGGCGGGGGTTGTATTCCTCGCCTCTGGGCTGGCCTCCGCGCAGGGGTACCCGGACAAGCCCATCAGGCTCGTGATCCCGTGGCCGGCCGGCGGTATCACCGATTCGGCCGGGCGCGTGATGGCACAGCGTCTGTCCGACCGGATGTCGACGCCTGTGATCGTCGAAAACAAGGCTGGTGCGGCGGGCACCATAGGCGCCGAAGCGGTGGCGCGTTCCGCGGCCGACGGCTATACGCTGCTGCTGGCGAGCGCCGAGACTCACGCGATCGCGCCTAACATGCGCGCGAAGCTTGCCTACGACCCGCTGAAGGACTTTGTAGCGATCATGCCCTTCGCGATCAACCCGTTCTCGCTGGTGGCGCGCCCGGATTTCCCGGCCAACAATACGAAGGAACTCGTCGCGCTGATCAAGGCGCAGCCGGGCAAGTTCACCTATTCATCGGCGGGCCTCGGGAGCGCGTCGCAGATCGCGATGGAGACGTTCAAGGGGTTGGCGGGACTCGACGTGCTGCATGTGCCCTTCCAGGGGCAGGCGCCGGCCGTCACGTCGCTTCTGGGCGGGCAGACCGACCTGCAGATGTTGCCGGCGGGCAGCGCGGCGACACTGCGCAAGGCGGGCAAGATCAAGGTATTTGCCGTCACTACGCATGCGCGCTTCTTTGACATGCAGGACGTGCCGACGCTGAAGGAGGAGGGCTTCGAGGCGATGAACTTCGCCAACTGGTTCGGCCTCGTGGCGCCGGCCAACGTGCCGCCGGCGATCACGCAGCGCCTCTCCGTCGACACCGCCGCGGTCCTCAGGTCGACGGATACGCGCGGCATGCTGCAGAAGCTGGGCGTGGACGTCTACCCGGCCATGTCGGCGCAGGAGTTCCAGAAGTTCCTCGATTCGGAAATGGCGCGCTGGGGCAGCGTTATACGCAGTGCAAATATCAAGGCCGACTGAGCGCCGCGGGAGTGCCGCGGTGCGCCCCTGGCAGCCGGGGGGCGCGGCGCCGCAACTAACGCTTTTTCGGGCGGTACGCCGATGCCGGGCGATATTTCTCATCCTGCAACAGGCGCCCGTAGCCGGATATCGGCGTGCCGATGCCGGCCACCCGCAGCGCATTCCACAGCATGGCGCACGCGCTGGACAGCACCGGCTTGCCGAGGTCGGCTTCCGCCGCGCCAAGGACCGATAGCGTTGGCAGCCCGACGCCGCTGATGAATACCGCGTCCGCCTCAGGGCGGTTGGCGCGCTTGACGAGGCCGTAGACGCGGCGCGGGGTTTCTTCAAAGATGTTCTTCACGTCGGGCAGGCATTCGGTGTGGACGACCTCGAAGCCATACTCCTCGAGCACGGCCTTGCTGCGCAGCGTAAGCGCCTGGTCGTAGGGAGTTCCGACTGCGACTTTGCGCACTCCGAGCGCCTCGAGGGCCGCTGCGGCGCTGCCCAGCGCCGAGATGAAGGGGGTGCCGGTTCGCTCCTCCTGGCGCTGTGCCAGCTTGGCGTCGCCATCTCGCCCGAGCACGTAGCTGGTGGCGGTATGCGCGAGCACGATGACGTCGGGTTCGACGCTCGCGATCGATTCGACCGTCTCGTCCATGTGCTCGAGCTGGCTCGCCGCGCGCGACTGCAGGTTAGCGAGGGTGCCCACCGGGCCTTGCGCGACCATGCGCGCAAAGTGTACCGACACGCCCTTTGGCGCGAGCTCGATCATCTCCCGCTCGACCGTTGGCGTTCCCGGCGGGACCATGAACCCCAGTCTTGCTCGCCAGCCCTCCATGGCTGCGTCTCCTATCCTAGTTGGCTGCGCACTGCCAGTGTGCGCAATGATGCTGCCGCATGATCGGTTGGACTTCGCGCTGATATCGGCGAGGCCTTCGCATACCGACCTGGAAGTTCACCCACGGTTCGATATCGAACTGGGACTGATTGCAATAGTGCCTCGCTCCAGCATGCTTATCCGGCGGCTGGGCACCGACCGCAGGGTGGTCCGTGCAGGGCGGCGCCCATGGAAAGGCGCTTCGCGTCCGCGATCTGAATCAAGAGCCTGCGTTTGCCGCGCAGGGTAAGCCTGGGAGCTACGCGGCCGCAGATTCCGGCCGCGAGGGCAGAGTGATATTGAAGCCGCGCGCGAGAATATCGGCGATCTGGTCGAAGCATGCGCCGTACCGGTGCACCTGGAAGGTCTTCAGGTCGATGATGGTCGACGAGACACCAAGCGGATTGGCGTAGCGGCAAAGACCGTAGTCGATCTCGATGTCGGCGACGGAGCGGACCTCGGGGTCGACGTCCTGCAGGCGAAACTTGCTGCCGGTGAGCGAGCGGTTCGCGGACGAACCGAGTACCGGCCGTGCCCGTTCGCGGGAGAGCGCAGCGAGCTCCCGGTGTAACGGCCCCGCGTTGAGCAACAGGTCGAGCGTGCCGATCTTGGTCGAGCGTTCCATCGCGAAAGCGTCGAGGCCCTTGAAGATCGGGTGATCCGTGCGGAAAGGCGCTACGACCGACAGCGGCAAGCCATAGTCTCCGGTCACCGCTTGCACGATCGCGCGCTCACGCTCGCCGACGATGTGGAGCTCCGAGAACAGCTCGAAATCACCAAGCATCCCATTGGGCTTGGTGAAGCTGCGTCCCTTGGCCTCGAAGATGCGACGGATGGCGTCACCGGTGCCGCCGAAGATTGCATAGGCGATATCGAGCGGCACTACGGCTATCCCGCCGGCCTCCAGCACCTCGAAGACGCGCTTGGCGTCGCGTTTCGGATCGAGCATTGCCATCACTTCCTCCGCGGGCCGGATATCGCGTCAATCCAGCTTGATGTTTGCAGCCTTCAGGATCGGACCCCAGCGGTCGTAATCCTGGCGCAGCGTCGCCGCGGTTTCCTCCGCGGTCGTGCCGAGCGGATCGAACCCCTGCCTATTCAGCGCTTCGCGAATCTCCGCCTCCTTGACGATCACGGCGACTGCGGTTTGAAGCTTCGCGATCACCTCCTTCGGCGTGCCGGCGGGCGCCATGAGCACGAACCGCAGGCTGGCCTGTACGCCGGGGAGGCCGGCCTCGGCCATCGTCGGCAGGTTCGGCGCAACTTCGCTGCGACGAGCCGTCACGACCGCGAAGGCCTTCAGGTTGCCCGCCTTGATCTGGGGGAGGACCGCCCCGAGCGTGAACATGCCGAGCTGGACATGTCCTGCCAGGACGTCCTGCAGCGCCGGCCCGCCACCGCGATAGTTGATGTGCGTCACTTTGATGTCAGCCTGGCGGGTGAATAGCTCAAAGGCCAGATGATGCGGCGTTCCCAGTCCGGGGTTCGCGAAATTCAGTCGACCTGGCTCTTTCTTCGCGAGCGCGACGAGCTCCTTCACGTTGCTAGCAGGCACCGAGGGGTTGGCGCCCAGCACCATCGGTGTTTCCGCGACAAAGGTGATCGGCGTCAGATCGCGGAACACATCGTAGGACAGGCTCGAGTAGAGGTGCGGGTAGATCGCGACCCCGTCCGTGTTGAGCAAGAGCGTGTAGCCGTCCGGCGTCGATCGAGCGACCAGCTCGGTTCCGATGTTGCTTGCGGCGCCACTTCGATTCTCGACGATGAACGGCTGACCGAGCCGCTGACGCAGGCGCTCGGCGATCGGGCGTGCCAGCGTGTCCGCGCCGCCTCCTGGCGGAAACGGCACCACGATCTTGACCGCATGTGTCGGGTAGTTCTGGGCAACGGCAGCGCCGACGACGAGCAGAGCGGAGAGGGCGCTGAGCCATTTCATGAATGGATTCTCGATATCTTGGTGCGGTGGGCGTGGTTGGGCGTCTGCTTCAATTGCTTCTCTACGGGCTCGAGCACCGTCACCCGCGAAAGACAGTTCTTCTCGAGTCTCTTCAGCAGGGTTTCCGTTTCTGCGACCGCCGCGTCGGCATTTCCTGCGGCGAAATGCTTCATGAAGCGCCGGCGCGAGGGTGTCACGAAGCTATTGTCGTAGGGGTCGATACGGCGCAGGAACCGGGTCATGATGTCCGGCACGCCGTTCATTACCGCTACCATGATCGGATTTCCTACAATGCGCGGAAGCATGCGATTAAACTCGATATTGCGTTTTGATGCCTGACAGGTTCCTTCAGGCTGTTCCGTCCGCGGTAGACTCGCGACCCCCCGCCAGTTTGCCAGGGAACAAGGAGTCGAAGAGCGCTTTGGTGTTTGGTGTCAGGTTCTGCGGTTGAGGAAGAAGAAGCTCCTCGTTGGCAACGAGTACCTTCGCATAAACCGCTTCGTAGACGCGTTTCACGACACCCGGCGCCACCATCTCGCGGTCGTATCCGGGAGTGATCCCGATCAGCTGGAACCCGAACTCCTCCATGGCCTTTTGAATGTGAGGGACCTTCAATGTCGCCATCCCGTAAGCGATCCCCATTCCCATCGCCCGCCCGATAAACTCCAGGAGCGCCAGCCCGGCTGCCCCCAAGTTCGTGCCTCGATGCTGCGGGGCGATCGCCAACAACCTGCCATACAGGGCCAGGGTGTCCTGGTCTCGCTCGCAGGAGTACATGCCGGCAAGTTCGTGGCCGGTCTTGACCAGGATCACGAGCACATCCGTTTCGGACTCATCCTCCAGAAACGCTGCGCGGGTGTAGAAGTCTTCGCGGAGATAACAACTCGCGCTCCCGACGCCGATGTCCGGAAACCAGGTTCTGAGACCGGCGATGAGCAAAGGAATCTCTGAACGCGCGAGCTGCTCGAACCGATAGCCATCCGGCAGCGGCACCTTGGCCGAAATGTCGTCGATGTTGGGCCAGTGCATGACGATCCTCCTGGGTGGAGAGTGACCTCATTCTCCTGACGCGAGAGTGCCGTTGCGGCGTTGAACCAGGATCACCCTCGTAGTGGCGAGCCGGTGCCCTTTTTTCCTTGCGAAAAGCCTGTGGAGATGCCGACCTCCACGACGTGCTTCGCGCCCTTAGTCCGGCTTCATGCCCGCGCTCTTGATACCTTCCCCGACGCGCCATCTCGCTCCGGAGGCGCCGAGCGAATTCCTCGGGCGTGCTCGTCCTCGTCAGCGCGCCTTCACTATGCAGGCGCTCCTGCATCTCGGGCGACTTCAATCTCCGCGACGATTCAGCATCCGGCGACGCATTTCCCCTTGCCGTCGAACTCCATCGTCCGTCCGCTGATGGCGAGGTGCGGCGTAGGCTTTAGCTGCTTGATGAGCGCGGCTGTGCGGCTAGTGGGTCTGAGCTTGCCGCCTTCGGTTACGGCCTCGTTCGGGTGAGTGAGGATCACCGACGCGGGCCGGACGAGGTCATTCATTGCATAGGCCGCCGACATCACGGTCCCCGCGCTCGGGCCGAGGTTCAGCACCGCGAGGTTCGCCTTGTGGTACTCGTTCACGACCGTTTTCATCTCGGTGTGTATGCCCGTGTCACCCGTGAGGTACGCGACGAGTCCGTTGGTGAACTTCACCACGTACCCGGTGGGCGGTCCGAGAACGAGGCTCGTGTCGTCCGGCCCTAGGTTCGCGCGCTGCGCTTCCGAAAGCAGCGAAAGTGGCACGTTGTTGGCGTGCGAAGCGTACACGATCGTGATTTCCACAACCTGCGCCGCATCCGGCCCCTTCGCGATGAACGCGCCGCCGAGATGGGTGTTGGAGCGGCATGAAGCCGCGACCGGGACGCTGGTCACGCCGGCTGTCTGAGGACACACGCCTATGGGCTTGCCGCGGATGTTCTGCATTTTGCGGCCGATGAACGTGCCCATATCGACGGTCATTGCGAGCGCCGCATTCTTCGCGGCCGCGATTTCCGCGGTCGTGGAGTTCGGCGCGGCCGGCACCCTTTCCGAGTTCGCACACTCGCCGGCCCCCACCGCCTTCAGCCTCTGGTCGCCGATGTGGTCCCCGTGCGCGTGGCTCAGCAGCACGACGTGGATATCGCCGAGCCGGGCATCGTCTGCCCCGGTTACGGTGTGTCCGGCGTCGTAGAGTATTCGCACACCCGTCGGATCTTCGAATATCGTGGCGCGATCGTTCGCGCAAAGTTCTCCCGGGTGCGAGCCGACCGGAGTGATTTTCACGTTCTGAGCGGTGGCCGAGGCTGTTGCTAGGACGAGCGCGAGGGTTACGCATGCGTGTACCGTTCTCATGTTTTGTCCCTTCGTTGGTGACTCGTAGTTCGCCCGCCGGCTCATTGCTCAAATAATATGCATTGTGGCATCGGCGAGCGAAGGGCGCGTTCGCGGCAAATCTGCACCTCTTCGAGGACCGCAAAAGGGTTCCGAACGCGAGCAGGATCAGCGAGCGTCAGGCATCGCGCCTCGCGCGGGCGCGCGGCATAGCTGCTATGCAGGCTCGGCATCGCCCGCTACGGCCGGGACGGTCGCGGGACGACCTGCGACGGCGATGCCGAAGGCCCGCGGGATCGGCGAGGAACTTCGCGCGATGCGCGGGCCTTGCTGGGGCGTCAGCGCGCTTCTTCGGGCCAGTAGAGCCGCAACGGGTTGTCGACGAGCAGCTTGCGCTGCAACTCGGTGGTCCGCGCGATGTGCGGGATGAAGTCGACCAGCAGTCCGTCGTCGGGCATGTGGTCCTCCAGGTTCGGGTGCGGCCAGTCCGTGCCCCACAACACGCGGTCGGGAAACGTCTCGACGATGCGCTTGGCGAAGGGCACGACGTCGCGATAGGCGGCGCGCTCGCCGTTCAGCGCCTTCGGTCCGGTGACTGAGAGCCGCTCGGGGCAGCTCACCTTCGACCACACGTTCGGGCATTCGCGCATGAAGTTCACGAACAGCTCGAACTCGGGGCCGTCGACCGCCTTGCCCACGTCCGGGCGGCCCATGTGATCGACGACGACCGTGGTCGGCAGCTCGGTGAAGAAGTCCCACAGCTCGGGCAGGTCGCCGGCCTCGAAGTAGATCACCACGTGCCAGCCGAGCGGCGCGATGCGGCCGACGATCTCCATCAGCTCGTCCTTGGGCGTGAAGTCCACCAGCCGCTTGACGAAGTTGAAGCGCACGCCGCGCACGCCGGAAGCGTGCAGCTCCTGCAGGTCCCGGTCCGTCACCGACCGTCCGACGGTCGCTACGCCGCGCGCCCTGCCGCCCGAATGCACGAGCGCATCGACCATCGCGCGGTTGTCGGCGCCGTGGCAGGTCGCCTGCACGACGACGTTGCGCGCGAAGCCGAGGTGGTCCCGCAGGGCATAGAGCTGCTGCTTCGAGGCGTCGCAGGGCGTGTACTTGCGCTCCGGCGCGTAGGGGAACTGCGCGCCCGGTCCGAACACGTGGCAATGCGCGTCGACGCTGCCGGCCGGCACCTTGAATTTGGGCTTCGACGGGGCAGCGCACCAGTCCAGCCAGCCGGGGGTTTTCTGGAATTCCATATCGCTCTCTCACTCCTTGACCTGGGCGAAGGTCCGCCCGAACTCGCCTCGGCCGATCACGTCGATCCGCCAGCGCTTTCAATCAGCGTCCGCGTCAGCGGCCCTTGGCCTTGAGCGCCGCGTCCAGGCGCGGGAACACCCGTCGCGCGTTGCCTTCGTACACCTTGTGCTTGTCGGCCGCGCTCAGGATCGTCGAGGCCTCGATGTAGCGCTTGGTGTCATCGTAGTAGTTGCCGGTCTCCGGGTCGATCCCGCGCACTGCACCGATCATCTCGCTCGCGAACAGGATGTTGTCGACCGGGATCACGCGGGTCAGCAGGTCGATGCCCGGCTGGTGGTAGACGCAGGTGTCGAAGAAGACGTTGTGAAGAAGGTGGTCCTTCAGCAGCGGCTTTTTCAGCTCCTGCGCGAGGCCGCGGAAGCGGCCCCAGTGGTAGGGCACGGCGCCGCCACCGTGCGGGATGATGAAGCGCAGCGTCGGGAAGTCCTTGAACAGATCCGAGGTCAGGCACTGCATGAAGGCCGTCGTGTCGGCGTTCAGGTAGTGCGCGCCGGTGGTGTGGAAACACGCATTGCAGCTCGTGCTCACGTGGATCATCGCCGGGATGTCGTGCTCGACCATCTTCTCGTAGATCGGATACCAGTGCCGGTCCGTCAGCGGCGGCTCTTTCCAATGACCGCCCGAAGGATCCGGGTTCAGGTTGATGCCGACGAAGCCGTACTGTCCGACGCATTTCTCCAGCTCCGGAATGCAGGTCTTCGGATCGACACCGGGCGACTGCGGTAGCATCGCGGCGCCTACGAAGTTGTCCGGGAAGAGCTGCGCGACGCGGAAGCACAGCTCGTTGCATATCGCCGCCCAGTTCGACGACACGCTGAAGTCGCCGATGTGGTGCGCCATGAAGCTGGCACGCGGGCTGAAGATCGTCAGGTCCAAGCCGCGCTGGCGCATGAGTTTGAGCTGGTTGGACTCGATCGACTCGCGAAGCTCGTCGTCGCTGATCTTCAGGTCGCCGATCTTGGGCGTCACCGCCGGGTCCTTGATGCCGGCGATCTGCCGGTTGCGCCAGTTCTCCAGCGCCTTGGGCGCCGTGGTGTAGTGGCCGTGGCAATCGATGATCATCGCTCGTCTCCTCGTGTTCGAGCCGCGTCCGGAAAGTCAGGCCGGCTCCATGCCGTGGCGCCGCTTCGCATCGGCGGACAACGGCGATGCCATGAAGTCGAGCAGGTTGCGTACCGCATCACCTTGCATCGAGCTGGTGCAGAGGCCGGCCGAGAATGTGGTGATGATCTGAATCGCCGGCGGCAACGGTCCGATCACATCGATGCCGCTCAAGTGCATCAACTCGCTCAGCTGCTGGAAGCCGAGCTCGACCTCGCCGCGGGCCACCAGAGCGCCGACGGGCACGCCGGGCGGCGCGTGGACGATCCGGTCTTTGATCTCGGCGGCGATGCCCCAGCGTTCGAAGAGCTCCGCCAGAGCCACGCCACTCGGCCCGGTCGAACAGCCGACGCTGCGCGCGGACAACACCGCCCGCCGGACCGCCTCTTCCGAGCCGATCTCCGGGCGCGGTGCGCCCGATCGGACCGCTACGGCGACGCCCGAACGGACCAGATCGACCTTGCTTCCCGCGACGATGCGGCCGGCGCCGAGCAGCTTGTCGATCGCGTCCGACGCGAGCACTACCACATCGTAGGGCTCGCCCGACCCCACGCGCTTGGCAGCATCCACCCCGCCGACGGACTCGAAAGCGACGACGCGACCGGAACGCCGCTCGAACGCAGCGGCCAGCTCGCCGAGAACCTCACGGGTCGCCATTGACGAGATGCCGATGATCTTCGAATTCATGTCGCTTGCGAGAACGGTTGCACGCCACCTTCGGCTTCGTCGGCCCGGCTCACTGCTTTTCGATCTTGGCTTTCGCGACGACGTCCTTCCACTTGGCGATCTCCTTCGTGAGCAGCGCGCCGAGTTCCTCGGGGGTACCGCCCTGGGGAATGACGCCGAGCTCGTCGAAACGCTGCTTCACCTCCGGAAGCGCGAGCACCGCGTTCACCTCCTTGTTGAGCAGATCGACCACCGGCCGAGGCGTTTTCGCCGGCGCGGCGATGCCGTTCCAGGAGGCGACCTCGTAACCGGGCACGCCGCTCTCGATCACGGTCGGCACACCGGGAAGACCCGGGAAGCGGCTTTGCGTCGTAATCGCGAGCGCACGCAGCCCACCCCCTTTCACCTGCGCCATGACGGGCGCGAGAATCTCGAAGCCGAGCTGAACGTCACCGCTCTTGAGCGCGGTAAGGACTTCGGACGATCCCTTGAAGGGCACGACCGTGAGGTCGATCCCCGCGAGCGATTTGAACAGCTCCGCGGACAGGTGCTGCGTGCTCCCGATCCCGATGGTTCCGACCGTGAGCTTTCCCGGGTTCGCTTTTGCCGCGTCGATGATCTCCTTCACGGTCTTCAGCTTGGACTCGCTGCTCGTCACGATGGCGAGTCCGAAGTACCCGATCTCCGAGACCATTGCGAAATCCTTGACGGGGTCGTAGCTCAGCTTCTTGAACAGCGACGCGCTGACCGCATTCCCGTTGCTGATGAGAAGGAGGGTGTAGCCGTCCGGCGGGGCCTTGGCGACCGCCTCCGCGGCGATGATGCCGCCTGCGCTGGGGCGGTTCTCCACCAGGAACTGCTGCTTGAGCCGCTCGCTGAGCTTCTGGGCGACGATACGCACGGTGATGTCCGCTACGCCCCCCGGAGCGAAGCCGACGACGATCTTCACCGGCTTCGACGGGTACGCTTGGGCGAAGGCGGCAGCGCTCCCGGCGAGACCCGCAACGGTGATCAGCAAACCTGCGATGGCGCGATAGGTACGGTTCATGTCTTGTCCTCAGATCTGGTCTGCGCGGTCGACGTAGCGCAGACCTGCTTGGGCAAGCGCGTCGCGCATGCCATAAATGTCGAGGCCGAGCTCCCCGGCGCCGAGCCGTTTGCGGTTCGCATGTTCCTTCTGCTCGCGGGCGGCGGCTGCATCGGCCACCTTCGACGCAGCGGCGCGGGGAATGACGACGATGCCGTCGTCGTCGGCCGCAATGACGTCGCCCGGATGGATCAGCGCAGCGCCGCACACGACGGGGATGTTCACCGACCCGACGGTCGCCTTCACCGTGCCCTTGGCCGAAATGGCGCGCGACCACACCGGGAACCCCATCGTCTGCAGCTCGGCGACGTCGCGGCAGCCGGCTTCGATGACGAGCCCCTTGGCGCCCCGGGCGCGGTAAGACGTAGCGAGCAGCTCGCCGAACAACCCGTCGGTGTTCTCCGCCGACAGCGCGACGATCACGACGTCGCCGGGGCGGATCATCTCCGCGGCGACATGGAGCATCCAGTTGTCGCCGGGATGTGCGAGCACCGTGACGGCGGTGCCGCACGCTTTCGCCCCCGGATAGACCGGCCGCATGAACGGCCTCATCAATCCTACCCTGCCCTGCGCCTCGTGCAGGGTGGCGACGCCGAAGGGTGCGAGGCGCTCCACCGCGCCGGCATCGGCACGCTCGATATTGCGGACCACGATTCCGTTCATGGCCGCTAATCGAGCTGCAGGTTGAGCCGCTTGATCGTGCCCGCGTAGCGGCGCACGTCCGCTTCCATCGCCGCCGACGTTTGGGCCGGCGAAAGCGGCCACGGTTCGTAGCGGGAGCTTGCGAAACGCTTCAATTGCATGGACTTCCTCCTCGGGATTTGAACGGTGATCGGGTGCGGGGCGCCGCGCTCAGCCGGGCCTCCTGTCGCGCGCCGCGTCCCAGGCCAGGGCTCCTGCCTCCTTGCCTGCGACCGAGTAGAGCGCGCCGGGTGCGTTGCGGGTCTTCTGGAAATCCTCCAACGATTGGCCCCGCATCGCGGCATAGATGTGCAGGTTCGAGACGCCGACGACCGCACCGAGCTTCTCGAGCATGAAGAAGCTCGCGCCGTAACGGATAAGGGCGCGCCAGTCGCGGTTGCGGACCATCGCGCGCTCCTCGTCGGTGAGGCCCGCTTCGGCGAAGGCACCCTCGGGGTCGGCGAGGAACTTCGCGCGATGCGCCGGCTCGACCAGCGCGTGCAGGAACTTGTTGAGGCGATAACCCTTCACGCTGCGCGCGAGCGTGAAGGGATACGTGCCTTCGAGCTTCTCCACGCCGGCGAGCTCGCGCCCGATGTGCGCGCGATGCGCGGCGAGCGTGTCGACCGGGGTGTCGACCGCCTCGTTCTCGTAGATCGCGGTCGCGATGCCGGTCATCGACGGCAGGTAGTACGTCTGATGGATTCTGCGGATGCTCGACGACATCGCGCCGCGCATCACCAACCACATGATCACTTCCGCGCCTTCCATGCCGCCGAGCGCCGCGTACTCGGCCTGCGTCATCTCGGTGAGCCGCTCGGGATCCTTCTCGATCAGCTCGAGGAACTGCATGTCCCACGGGGTGTTGTTGAAGCCGGCGCGCTCGCCGTGCACCTGGTGCGACAGGCCGCCGGTGGCGACGATCGCCACCTCGAGATCCTCGGGATAGCTCTCGATCGCGCGGCGCAGCGCCTGCCCGAGCTTGTAGCAGCGCCGCGCGGTCGGTACGGGGTACTGCAGCACGCCGATCTGCAGCGGCACGATGGGCATCGGCCAGTCCGGCTCGTGCGGCAGCATGATCGACAGCGGCGACAGGACGCCGTGGTCGAGCGCCCTGTCCTGGAAGAAGGACATGTCGAACTCGTCGGCCATCAGCGAGGCGCCGATGTGATGCGACAAGGCAGCGTGGCCGCGCACCGGCGGCAGCGCGCGCGCCCCGCCGCCTTCGTCGGCCACCGCATACGTCTCGCCGACGCCGAGCGTGAACGCCGAGTAATGGTCGAAGAAGAACGAGGTGACGTGATCGTTGTAGGTGATCACGAGCACGTCGGGCTGCTTTTCGGCGAGCCAGCGCCGGATCGGCGCGTAGGCTTCGAAGATCGGCGCCCAGACCGGGTCGTCCTGCTTGTTGCGGTCGAGCGCGAAGCCGATGGTGGGCGTATGCGAGCTCGCGATCGCGCCGATGATCTTCGCCATGGCAGCAGCCTCCTTGGTCCTAGACCAGCGGGTCGGAAACGGTGGGGAACACGCGCTGATTCGCGTCGGCGTACTTGATGTGCTTCATGCTCGAGTCGACGAGGAGGACCCGGGCGGGCATCGTGCGAAGGTGCGTGCTGTTCATGGGGGGATTATGTCGCCGGCCTCGCCAGAATAGAACGGCATTGCTAGACTAGCTGCTATCGCACTCTGGCATGGATGCCGGCATGGATCTGAGGCAGCTCGAATACTTCGTGCACGTCGCCGACGCAGGCAGCTTCTCCAGGGCCGCACAGCTGCTGGTGGTCGCGCAACCCGCCCTTTCGCGGCAGATCCGCAGCCTGGAGGTGGAGTTGCGGCAGACGCTGTTCCTGCGCAACGGGCGCGGCGTCACGCTCACACCCCCCGGCGGCCGCCTGCTCGCGCATGCGCGCGGGATCCTCCAGCAGGTGCAGAGCGCCAGGGCCGACCTCGACGAATCGCGCACCGCGCCGGTCGGGCGCGTTGCGGTGGGGCTGCCGCCGACGGTCGGGCGCTTGCTTTCCGGTCCTCTCGTCGCCGAGTTCCGGAGCCGCTTCCCCCGCGCCGACATCAGCATTGTCGAGGGGCTCACGGTGCACATCTTGGAATGGCTCGCGCACGGGCGCGTCGACGTCGGCGTCGTCTATAACCCGCCGTCGTCCCCGAACGTCGAGCTCGTGCCCCTTGCCGAGCAGCCGCTTTGCCTGATCGGACCCGCGGCCTCGGGAAGAGGCGCCGGCGGCCGTACGACCGTGACGCTGAAGAGCCTGCCCGAGTTCCCGCTCATCATTCCGAGCCGTCCGCACACCGTTCGCATGCTGGTCGACTCCCGCCTCGCCGCGCTCGGGCTGAAGCCGCAGATCGCGCTCGAGGTCGACGGCGTTCGCGCGATCCTGGACCTGGTCCAACGCGGACACGGGTTCGCGGTGCTGGCGCGCAACGCGCTGCTCGAAGCGGGTGACGGGGCGAAGCTCGTCGCACGCCCGATCGTGCGGCCGGCGCTGCGCAGCGTGATGGCCGTCGCCACTTCCGCGCAGCGCCCGCTGACGCGGATGGCGCAGGAAGCCGCGAGCCTCCTTCAGCGGCTGGGGCCACCCGTGCTCAGCCGCTGAAGGAGCGACGTCGAAGACGCTGCCGATTGAGTTCGACCGGACTGCGTCGGCCGACGGTGCGCAGAGTGCCCCGCCATCTGAATGCGTCGCGCCATCAGCGCGGGGCTGGATACTCCACGACACGCACGGCGTAAAGGCAATCCGCGGACGGGGCGAGGTGATCGGCCGAAGAGATCCTCGATTCGACACGCTAGGGACATCGCTTCCACCGCGCATAGGATTCAATCGATCGTGCCCGCGTTCCGCGCCGCTAGCACCTCCGATCGGTCGAGCCAAGCACCAAGCGTATCTTCGGCTTCCTCGGAAGCCCATGGCCGGACTGGCTGCGGGGTGGGCGGAACGGATCTGCTGAAGCGGGGCGCGGGCGCTGGCTGGACGACGCCATCGATTTCCACGTAGGTTGCGCGCGCGCGAAGGTGCGGATGCCGAGGCGCCTCTTCAAGGGTCAGCACCGGAGCGAAGCAGGACTCGGTCCCCTCGAACGCCCTTCAGCTCCGGCCGTCCTATCGCGTCGAAGAATCGCTGCCAGTGGGCGTCGTAGGTGTACGGAAGTGCGTGGGGCGGCCGCGAGCGCGCGGAGCGAAACGATCAGGCGCCGGCGAATATTCATCCGGACTTGACCGGATTCGACAGCACGCCGATCCCGGTCACCTCGACCTCGATCACGTCCCCGGCCTTCATGAACACCTTCGGGTTGCGTCCGAATCCCACGCC
This sequence comes from uncultured beta proteobacterium, assembly GCA_963754305.1. Taxonomy (GTDB): domain Bacteria; phylum Pseudomonadota; class Gammaproteobacteria; order Burkholderiales; family SG8-39; genus DATEDA01. The sequence continues at coordinate 40,698 of CAVWFR010000043.1, forward strand.
ACTCGGGGATCCGGTGGTGATGCAATCGCCGGGCAGGAAGCGGTAGAACTGCGAGTAGTACTCGATCAGCTTCGGCACGCTGAAGACGAGGTCGTTGGTGTTGGCGTCCTGCATCACCTGACCGTTCAGCCGCGTGACGATGCGCACGTTGTCGGGATCGGTCACTTCGTCGCGCGTCGCGATCACGGGCCCCATCGGGCAGAAGGTGGGAAGCATCTTGCCGAGCAGGTTCTGCTCCCAGGCGTGGATCGGCCCCATGATGCCGGTCGACGAAAAGATCGGCGCCACCCAGTCGCGCGCCGAGACGTCGTTGACGATGGTGTAGCCGGCGACGAAGTCGAGCGCTTGCGCCGCCTTGACGCGGTGGCACGGCTTGCCGATCACCACGGTGAACTCCCCTTCCCAGTCGACCATGCTCGGGTTGCTCGGCGGCAGGAGGATCGGATCGCCAGAGGCGATGATACTCGCGACACTCTTGGTGAAGGCGGCGGGCTTTTCCGGCACGGGCGTCTTCATCTCCTTCAGGTGCTCGTGATAGTTCATGCCGACCGACAGCACGATCGCCGGGTCCGCGATCGGCGCGAGCAGCCGGGCGGACGTGCGAGGCACGAGATGCCGGTCCGGCTTCGCGTCGCGCAGCGCGTGCACGGCGTCGAGCTTGCCGGCCGCGAGGATGCCGCGCAGGGTCTTTGGCAGCGAGGGATCGGCGGCGCCGAGGTCGACGATGTCGTTCCCGGCGATCACGCCGACGCGCGGCTCCTGATCGATGGTGAAGGCAACGAGGTGCATCGGGTTCCTCCTGAGGGTTCGTCAGGCCGCGACCGGCAGCCGCGGCGCGCCGGACTCGGATGACAGGCGATCGCATAGGCGGCGCAACGCCGACGCGGCGGAATTGTCGGGTGGACGAAGCCCAGCTTCCATCATTGGCCTATTGACAACGCATTGGCTGGCGCTGAACTATACGTGCGCAATCAGGAGGAGGACAACATGATCTCTCTCGGCCCTGCGGCGAGCCCGTTCGCCGCCCTGCTGCTGTCGTTCGTTCTTGTGCTGCCGAACGCGGTCGCGCAGACCGGCGCGCCCGTGCGCATCGGCAGCACGCTATCGCTCACCGGCCCCCTCGCCGCCGCGTCCGCCATCCAGAAGGTGGCGACCGAGGTGTTCATCGAGGACCTGAACCAGCGCGGCGGCCTGCTCGGCCGCAAGGTGGAATGGGTCGTGAAGGACGATCAGTCGCGCCCGGACGTGGCGCGCACGCTCTACGAGCAGCTCGTCACGGTCGACAAGGTCGACCTCATCGTGGGGCCGTACGGCACCGCTTCGATACTCTCGGCGATGGGCGTCGCACAGCGCTACAACAAGATCCTGGTGCACAACAGCTTCGGCACGCCCAGCCTGGCCAAGTACGACATGCAGTTCTCCACGTCCGGCGGCGCCGGTGATCCGGAGATCGTCTGGCCCAACCTCGTGTTCAGCGCGGCCGCCTCGGCATCGAAGCCGCCGAAGACCATCGCCATCGTGACCAGCAAATTCCCGTCGCTGCACTTCATCTCGGTGGGCGCGCGCGAGCAGGCGAAGAAGCGCGGCCTGAACGAAGTGCTGTTCCTCGAGTGGGAGTTCGGCAACCGCGACTTCGGCCCGATCGCCGCCCGCATCAAGGACGCCAAACCCGATCTGGTCTGGGTCGGCGCCACCGGCATCGACGGCGTGCTGCTCCTCGACGCGATGAAGAAGATCGAGTACCAGCCGCCGATGCACTTCTACATGTTCCCGGCGCCGGGTCCGATGGTGAAGACCCCGGAGGCGAAGAACGCCCTCGCGTTCACCACCTTCGAGGAGCATCCGCCGTTCACCTCGAATCCGCGCGCCGCGGAGTTCATCAAGGGCTACCACGAGCGCGGCGCGAAGGCCGGCCTGCCGGATACCTCGGTCGACCTGCTCGCCTCGATCGCCTACTCGCAATGGCAAGTGCTGGAGGCGGCGGCCAACGGCGCGAAGAGCATCGACGACAAGGCGCTCGCGCAGTGGCTGCGCAAGAACTCGGTCGACTCCATCATGGGCCGGCTGTCCTGGGAGGGCCCGACCAACTACGTGATGGGCAAGGACCTCTACAAGGTGAAGCAGCTGCAGAACGGCAAGTGGGTGGTGGTCTGGCCGAAGGAGTTCGCCGCGCCCGGCGCGTCGCTGATCGGTCCCTGAGCGGGCGAGGCCTTGCCCAGCCTTACGCTGCTCGGGCAGTCCGTGCTGTCGGGCGTCTTCATCGGCGCCCTGTACGGCCTGCTCGGGCTCGGCCTGACGCTGAGCTGGGGGCTCCTGCGCCAGATCAACCTGGCGCATTTCGCGCTGGTGTTCCTCGGCGCTTACCTCAGCTACCAGCTCGCCGCCGCGGGCCTCGACCCGCTGCTCACACTCGCGGTGACGGCGCCGGCGTTCTTCCTCTTCGGCGTGGCGCTGCACTGGCTGCTGGCCCGCTTCTCCGTCTCGCCGCTCAATACGCTGCTCGTCACCTTCGGTTTCATGGTGATGATCGAGAGCCTGATCCAGTGGATCTGGACCGCCGACTTCCGGCGGATGGAGACGCACTACGGCAACGTGCGCTGGAAGGTGGGCGAGCTGTTCGTGCCGCTGCCAGAACTGCTCACGCTCGTCATCGCGCTGACGCTCGCCGCGGGCGTATGGGCGCTCCTCCGTTACACCGACCTCGGCAAGGCGATGCGCGCCGCGGCGGAGGACGCGCCGGTGGCGGCGGCGTTCGGCGTCGACGAGAAGCTGCTGGCGCTCGCCCTTTCGGGGGCTTGCGCCGCGTTCGCCGCGGTGGCCGGCGTCTGCCTGGCGCTCAGCCACACGCTCGCGCCGGCCCAGATCTACGCCTGGATCGGGGTCGTGTTCGCGGCGGTGATGATCGGCGGCCTGGGCAACCCGCTCGGCCCGCTCGTCGCCGGCATCGTCATCGGCGTGAGCGAGGCACTCACCATGGCGCTCATCGCGCCGGCCTGGGCGCCGCTCGTTTCCTTCGCGCTGCTGATCGCAATCCTCCTTCTCCGGCCGAGCCGCGTCGCATGAAGGCGCTCGCGCTCTTCGCCACCGCCGGCGCGGCCCTCGCCGTGGTGCCGTTCCTCGGGCTGCCGGCGTTCTACGAGTCCTTCCTCTACCTGGTCTTCAACTGGGTGGTGCTCGCCACGTCCTGGAATCTGCTGAGCGGCTACTCGGGCTACTTCTCGTTCGGCCACGCCGCCTTCTTCGGCGCCGGCGTCTACAGCACCGCGGTGCTCGCCGGCAAGCTGGGCTGGCCGTTCCTGTGGACACTGCCGTTCGCCGCGGCGGTACCCGTGGTCCTGGGCGTGGCGCTCGGCGCGGTCGTGTTCCGCCTGCCGGCGCTGCGCGGCGAGCTGTTCGCGCTCATCACCCTGGCGCTGATGTACGTGTTCGCCACCATCGTCCTCAACACGCCGCTCGACGGCGGCCCGGGCATCTACATGAGCGCGGTCGCCGTGCCCGCGCTCGCGCCATCGCCTTCGGGCTCGTTCTACCTCCTCGCGCTGATCCTCGCGCTTGGCACCGTGGGCACGTCGTACGCCGTCTATCGCTCGCGCTTCGGCACCGGTCTCTTCGCGATCCACGACGACGAGGACGTGGCCGAAGTGATGGGCGTGCCGACCTACGGCTACAAGCTCGCGGCGCTGGCGCTCTCCTGCGGCCTCGCCGGCCTCGCCGGGGGGATCCACGGCGTCTTCGTGTCGTACGTGACGGTCGGCGAGACGTTCTCCGGCTGGATGGCGCTCAACGTGATCCTGATGGCGGCGCTCGGCGGCACCCGGCACTGGCTCGGCCCCGCCGTGGGCGCCACGGCAGTCACGGCGCTGACCTACTACTTCACCACCAGCGACTACGCGGTTGCCGGCCGCGCCGCCATCGGCCTCATCTTCATCGTCGTGATCCTGTTCATGCCGCAGGGGCTGCTCGGCCGGTTCGCAGTGCGTCAGCCGCTCGCGGCGCGCGGCGAGGCGGCCACCAGCCCCGCGCCGGCGCGGGCGCGCCCGCCCGCCGACCCGCTGCTCGTGGTACGGGACGCGCGCAAGGCGTTCAAGGGCGTGCAGGCGCTCGACGGCGTCGACCTCGAGGTACGCCGCGGCGAGATCCTGGGCCTGGTCGGGCCGAACGGCTCGGGCAAGTCCACACTCATCAACGTGGTGAGCGGGCATTGCCCGATCGACAGCGGCAGCCTGCTGTTCGAGGGCCGCCAGCTCGCGGGCCTGGCGCCGCACCGCGTCGCGCGCAGCGGCGTCGCGCGCACCTACCAGATCCCGCGCCCGTTCGCGCACCTCACCCTGCTCGAGAATGTCGCGCTGCCGCCGATGTTCGGCCAGGTGGCGATGGACCGGCGCGCCGCCGAGCGCGAAGCCTGGCGCTGGCTGGAATTCACCAACCTGCAGGAGAAGGCGCACCGGCGCCCGGCCGACCTCAACCTCCACCAGCGCAAGTTCCTCGAGCTGGCGCGGGCCCTGGCGAGCCGGCCGAAGCTCCTGTTCCTCGACGAAGTGCTCTCCGGCTTGACGCCCGCGGAGATCGACGAGGCGATACTGCTGATCCGCGCCATCCGCGAGCAGGGCGCGACCATCGTCTTCGTCGAGCACGTCATGCGCGCGGTGATGGAGCTGACCGACCGCGTGGTGGTGCTCACCAACGGACGCAGCATCGCGCAGGGCTTGCCGCGCGAGGTGATGCGCGATCCGCAGGTGATCGATGCCTACCTCGGAGGGGCGCATGCTTGAAGCGCGCCAGCTGCGCGCGGGCTACGGTGCAGCGCCCGCCGTCTGGGACGTCTCGCTGGACGTCGGCGAAGGCGACCTGGTGGTGGTCGTCGGACCCAACGGCGCCGGCAAGACCACGCTGATCAATGCTCTCGCCGGCCTTCACCGCATGGATTCCGGCACCCTGCGCCTCGGCGGTCGCGACGTCTCGCGCCTGCCGTCGCATCGCTTCTGCGACGAGGGCATCGCGCTAGTGCCGGAAGGACGGCGCCTGTTCACCGGCATGACGGTGCTGGAGAACCTCGAGCTCGGCGGCTACCGCGGCGCTGCCAGGACGCAGCGAGGGCGAGCATTGCAGCGCGTCATCGCGCTGTTCCCGGTGCTGGGCGACAAGCTCGAGCGGCCCGCGGGCACGCTTTCCGGCGGCCAGCAGCAGATGCTGGCGATCGGTCGCGCGCTGATGGCGCAGCCGCGGCTGCTGCTCCTCGACGAACCGTCGCTCGGCCTCGCGCCGTTGATCGTCATGGAGATGTTCCGCATCATTCGCGAGGTGAACCGCGAGGGTGTCGCGGTGCTGTTGGTGGAGCAGAATGTCGCCATGGCCCTGGCGCTTGCGCGCCGCGCCTACGTCCTCGAGGAAGGGCGCATCGTCGCCGAGGGCGCGCCGCAGCAGCTCGCATCGCAGCCGCACATTCAAAAGGCGTATTTGGGACGTTGACACGGCAGGGACACTGAAATGGCACACAAGGTCACGCTGCAGCCGAGCGGTCACAGCTTCGAAGTCGCCGAAGGGCAGAACATCTTGCAGGCTGGCCTGGATTCCGGCTACTCGCTGCCTTACAGCTGCCGCACCGGCATTTGCCGCACCTGCCGCGGCACGATCCGCGAGGGCAGGGTGGACTACGGCATGGTGCACCCCACCTACCTGCCCGACAGCGACAAGGCGAAGGGCTACGCGCTGCTCTGCCAGGCGCAGCCTTTGACGGACGCGGTCATCGAGCTGCGCGAGCTGGAAGGCCTGGCCGGAATCCGCGTACGCGTCGTGCCCTGTCGGGTGGCGAAGATCGAGCGCCCGGCGCCCGACGTGACGATACTCGGCGTGCGCCTCCCGATGAACGAGAACATGCTGTTCCTCGCCGGGCAGTACATCGACTTCCTGCTGAAGGACGGCAAGCGGCGCAGCTACTCGATCGCCAGCAAACCTGCCGCGGAGGGCGTCACCGCGCTAGAGCTGCACGTCCGCCACACGCCCGGCGGCGCGTTCACGGACCACGTTTTCGGTGCCATGAAGGAGCGCGACATCCTGCGCTTCGAGGGGCCGCTCGGCACCTTCTACCTGCGTGAGGACTCCGCCAAGCCGATCGTGATGGTGGCGAGCGGCACCGGCTTCGCGCCGATCAAGGCGATGTGCGAAGCCGCCATGGAGAAGGGGATGAAGCGCCCTGTCTCGCTGTACTGGGGCTGCCGCGCGCGACGCGACCTTTACATGCTGGACATCCCTTCGGCATGGGAGCATCCGAACTTCAGGTTCGTGCCGGTCCTGTCGGATCCCACGCCGGAATGCCGGTGGTCCGGGCGCATCGGGTTCGTGCACCGCGCGGTAATGGAGGATTTCCCCGACCTGTCGGGCCACCAGGTCTACGCCTGCGGCGCGCCGGTGATGGTGGATGCGGCGCGCGCCGATTTCAGTGCAGAATGCAAATTGCCGGACGAAGAGTTCTTTGCCGATTCTTTCCTGACCGAGGCGGACCGGGCGCAGCCCCGCGCTGCCCCGTAAGGTCTTCAACCAGAGGAGGTGTCCATGAGCCTGACCAAGGAAATCATCGTCGACGGCGTCGTCGAGCCGGGCGACCGCAAGTCGATCCTCAAGCCTTACATGATGTCGCACGGCACGCTGGAGTGTCACAGCCTCAAGGAATCGCGCAAGTTCTACGAGGAATTCCTCGGCCTGGAGTGCGTGCGCCACGCGCTGCCGGCGATGGTGATCCGGTGCGGCATCAAGTTCCACATCGTCTGCGTCGAGGTGGGCGACAAGGTGCACCCGCAGAACGTGCTCAACCACTGGGGCGTGGACGTCGAGTCGAAGGAGAAGGTCGACGAGGCTTACCGGAACGCGCTCGAATACAAAGACAAGTACAAGATCAAGCAGGTGCTGAACCCGGTATCGCAGCACGGCGTGTACTCCTTCTACATGGAGGATCTCGACCACAACTGGTGGGAGGTCCAGCACATTCCCGGCTTCCAGCACGACGACCTGTTCGATTTCGGCGACCGCTTCTCGATGGAGGATGGCGCCAAGATCGGCGAGCTGAAGGAGCTCGACATCAAGACCACCAGTCAATGAGCACGGTGTTCGGCAGCTTCCTCGAGGAGCTGGAGGCGCGCACCGCGATCGAGGACTGCCTGAAGCGCTTCGCGCGCGCGGTCGACCGGCAGGATTGGGCGGCTGCGCGCGCGCACTACCACGACGACGCCGTCGATGACCACGGCTTCTTCAAGGGGTCGCCCGACGCCTTCCTCGCGCACATCGAGCGCCTGCATGCGCACCAGGACCACTCGATGCACTTCAACACCAACGTGCTGATCGAGTTCACCGCCCGGGACCGGGCGTTCGTCGAGACCTACGTCCTGGTGCTGCAGCGCTTTCGCCCCGGCGCGCCGAACGTGCCGGCCGAGAGCCACGGTCTGCGCAATCTCGCTTCAGCGCGCTATCTCGACCGCTTCGAGAAGCGCAACGGCGAATGGCGAGTGGGGCACCGCACGCTCGTATTCGGCGACCTGGTGGGTGAGCCGATGGACGGAGCCGTCGCGGTTCCCGCCCGGGTTCACGGTGCAGAAGCACGGCATGGACGATCCGCTCTACTCGTTGGCGGGGAAACGGTGAATAGCGAACCGATGCTTAACCTGCAACGCGTTGGAGCGCGCCGTACCACGCTTTCGCGCTGACCTGGACAAGGAATCAGCGCGGCGTGCCGCGCGCCTGAGCCTCCGCATCGTCGCGACGCATGACGGCGCGATCGAGTTGGTTGCAAAGTCCCCACCTTGCCGAAAGGCTCGAGCCCAGCCTAGATATCGGCAGCGTGATCATGTGGCTGCCAGATGCTGCGGCGTAGATATCGAAGAGCCAGATCTTCATCGCCAGATACGCCTCACGCGACTGTCTCAGTCCGCATGAGCTGGCTGCGGTCTCGATGCGATAGCAAAGGAGCGACGGATGTCACGCGAAGTTCTGAACACACTTGGCTTGCTAAGTGTCGCGTTTATTCTCGCTCTTGGACAGCTGCTGTTCAAACTGACGGCACTACGGTCGCCGGCTATCGAACGGTTCACAGACCTGCGGCATCTCCTCCTTGATCCGATGCTTTGGCTCGCGCTTCTTCTCTATGGATTCGCGACCCTTCTGTGGGTCTTCCTCCTGCAACGGGTGGCGCTCACCTACGCGTATCCCTTCGCCGCCGTCGCATTCGTTCTCGTTCCTTTCGGCGCTGCCGTATTCTTCGACGAGCGCCTGACCATCGGGATCTTGGTCGGAACAGCCCTAATCGTTCTCGGCATCTGTGTGACCGGGCTATCCCGCAGTTGAGGATCGACGTGTCGTCTAGTTTAGGCGCTAGGCTCGACGACGTGTATGTCGTGGTAGCGGCCTACCAAGAGGGGAGTGTGATCGCAGAAACCGTCCGCACGCTCGCCGAGTCCTTTCCTCACATCGTTGTCGTTGATGATGGCTCGACGGACGCAACGGCGGAGCGGGCCTGCACAGCGGGAGCCGTCGTCCTCCGCCATCCCTTTAATCTTGGTCAGGGGGCAGCCTTGCAGACCGGGATCGCGTACGCGTTGGAGCAGGGCGCAGGATATGTGGCGACATTTGACGCCGATGGCCAGCACGCGGTTGCCGACCTGAAGAGGATGCTCGCCGTGCTCATGGATGGTCAACTCGACGTCGTGCTCGGAAGCCGTTTTCTAGGCGAGCCTCAGGGCCTGCCCCGAAGCCGCTGGATCGTCCTCAAGGCAGCCGTGCTGTTCACGAAGGCGACCTCGGGCCTTCGGTTGACCGATGCTCACAACGGGTTGCGCGCGATGACGGCGGAGGCGGCACGCAAGCTGGAGATCACGCAAAACCGGATGGCGCACGCGTCCGAAATAATCAACCGGCTTGCTCGCTCACGGCTGAGATACAGAGAGGTTCCGGTGACGATCCGCTATTCGGAATATAGCCTTAGGAAGGGCCAAAAGGTGCGCGGTTCAGTGCGCATACTCGTCGATCTCTTGATTGGATGGCTCGTGCGATGACGATCAAAGTTCTGCTGGCTAGCGCACTGGCGCTTTTGGCACTGTTTGTGATGTTGCAAAGGATCACCCCGCCCGGCGTCCGCGTCACGATCCTCACTGTGTTGGCGATCGGTGTGTACTTCGTTTGGCGACCAGAGCACGCGAACGCCGCCGCACAGGCGCTTGGTGTAGGCCGAGGTGCCGACCTGTTGATGTACTTGTGGGTGGTGATCACATGCTCAGTGATCCTTCTGCTCTATCTGAAGATCGTCGAAATGAACCGAATGCTCACGCAGTTGACCCGTCACGTGGCGCTGAGCCAACCGATGTATCCGCCGCATCGCTCAAAGCCATGAGGCTTTCCGAGGAAGCCCGGGCTTTCACGGTAGTTCCCCGAGCACGGTCGGTGGCGGCACTACCGCACCGCACAGCCCGATATAGCCATCTAGGATCGTGTGGGTCCGGCCTGGGTGGAAGACCGACGCGAACAGAAACGTGAAGGGTTGCCACCCGGAATCGACGCAGACAACGGTTCCGTCTGGAATTGCGGCCAGTCTTTCCCCCGCGCCAACGGCGGCGACGAGTGAATCCAAGTTCGCCCCGCTCGGTGTGACGTAGCGCGCGTGCGTCATCAATAGCACCGACGTCAACGCGACGACGACGACAGCACCGAGAAGCCCGCGCGCCTTGGCTTCCGCGGGCGCACGACCGTCGCGTTCGTCGAAGACCAGGATCAGGCAGAGCGCGACGAGGACAATCACCCAGAACATGTAGTAACGCAGCTCGTGCGAGCGAGGCAGGAAAGCTGCCAGGAGCGTGCTGCCAAGGAAGGTCGCCATGACAGTGCGTGGATTTCGGACTGCCTTCGAAGCAAGCTGCCAGCCGAGAAAAACCACCAAGCTGAGAACATAGGGGACAAAGTAGCCGCCCATGTGAAACGAACCGGTTATGGGCCGCCAGCAATCGGTCCAGGTGAGAGAGGTCTCGCAGTACCCTTGATCGAAGGTCCACGGCACCTCTCGATAGCCGTAGGCCCCGATCTCCAGTACCGAGATCAGCCATCGGAGCGGCGGCGGGAATGTCCGCCATGCCTCGGCAAGCGAACCTTCGGTCGTCTCGAGCGTATCCATCGGCCCATCCAACACCATGCCCAGCATCGCAAGCCGGACCGGGTAGAACGGGTTGCCGTGAGCGATCGCGTTATCCAGCAGCTTTGCCCCCACGCTGGCGCCGGCCAGCAGCAGAAGGCAAGCGAGGCCGATCCAACTGCCAATCCGGCCCGGACGGAACGGCCCAACGCGATCGCCCGACCAGAGCGAGACGATGGCGAACACTCCGAATAGCGCAATCAGCGGGACGGCGACGCCTATCATCTGCGGCTTGCTGTTGGCCGCGAACGCGAGGCAACCGATGAGCAAGATGAGCTTGGGCCAGTCGAACGTTTCGGGGGCGCGGACCAACACCATCAACGCCAGGATCGCAGCCGCAGCTGCGAGATTCACAGGCAAATCGACATATGTCGAGGTCGCGTGGATCTGGATCAGCGGCACAGCAAGCAGCGCGCAGAACGCCCAGGCAATCGGAACTCGAAACCATCGTCGCAGGAACAGACAGAACATCAGCAGGGCGCCGACATTCAGCACATCGACCGCCTGCGCGAACCCGGTGATCTTCCAGATGAAGCCTTGCAAACGATGGAACAGTTTCGGGAATCCCTCGTAAGCCGCCTCGAGATAGTCGCCCATGCGATAACAAGTTTCAGGACAGAGCCCGGCGAGGCGCGCGGCGAATGGAAGATGGTAAGCAAAGCTATCGAAGTAAGGGTCGGCGGTGAGAACGGCGCGCAAGAGCAGGAGAACGACCTAAGAGGCATGCGGTACCGGTCATGACGCGATGGGCGAAAACGGCGTTCATGAGGGTTCAATCTTTGATGATCGGGTAAGTCGATCGCTGGGCGAGCACAACGGGAGCGCCCCGCAATGCGTTGCACGTCTTGCTGTGAGCGGCGGCGACTATTTCTCAGCCGAAGCGAGTAGAAAGACACTGCGCGGCCAATTGTCGCGCCAGTTGGAACGACGTGCACCGGTCTGCACACCAGCCGCACGTGCGGTCTGCGATCCCGGCCTGCAACGCGGCAGGGTCGCAGAATGTGTCGGTCTATAACCAGCGAGGCCCGCGGCGCGGCCACAGTCTGCCCGAGCCGAAGACACGAATCTGTAAAAATGGTCCGCAATGCCGTGGACCTACGACCCAGCGGCTCCTACGGACCGAATTCCTTTAGCGTTCGCTCGGCTCGGTCAAACGCGAGTGCGCACCCAGCCGTAGCGAGTGTGGCTCGGCTCCGCGCCGGCAGCGAGATAGTCGCTTCGCGCCTTCGAGAGGGCGTCACTCGCAAGGCCGGGAAACTCGAGCAATGTCTTCAGCTTCATCGGGACGCGAGTGTCGTAATCACGCGGGATTGGCCGATACACGCCACGTCGCGAGATGTCGGCCTCGCTCGGGAGCCTATACAAGCGTGCCGAGTTCAGCCCGAGGATCTTGCGCTTGGCCGATTTGGTGAGCTCGGGATAGCCGTATTGGTGGCGAATGCTGTCGGGGATCTCGAAGCGCCACATCGCTTCGATCTGCCACTGGGGCGAGCCGTAGTAGACGCAGTCCGATCCGAACACGATCTTGTTCTCGCCGAAATACTTGAGCAGCTGCCCGAGAATGTGCGCGCACACCGTGGGGAATGTGATCACGATGCCGCCGAACGTCGATCCGATCTCGGCGTAGACGTTGCGTATGTGGCCACAGGTCTGTGCGAACTGCGTGGTCCAGGTGATATCCGGGACGCCGTCGCGCAGCACGCCGTTCCTGATGTTGTTCAGACCCGGGCGAAGGCCACAGAAACGGCGTCATTCCGCCGAAGCACGCGTGATAGATGATGAACCTGAATTGCGGCCAGTCACGCGCCGCTTTCGGGACATCCGTCGGGTTTCCCATCTCCGGCGTGTCGAGCGGGGCGGGCGAGAATCCCTTGTGGATGCAGATATTGAAGAAGCCTGGATGATGCGCCAGCTGTTCGCCGTGACCGGCGATCAGGTTATAGGTCGGGTAGGCAATCTTTTCGTCGTCGAGCCGCCACATGCGCATCAGACTGTCGGGATCGAAGTCCACCTTCGCGGATGTCGCGACGGTGTAGCCTTTCCACGAGTCGGGATGGTTTTCCTGAATCTGCTTCTCCATGAAATCCAGATTCGGTACGCCCGGATAGAACTGCCCATGTGCGAGCATTCGACGCGAGCCGGAGAGCTTGTTGACGAAGTTTCGAACGGCCGCGGTCTGTGCCGCCGTGAGGCTCGCGGCGGCTTGCCCCTCGATCACGTTCTTCGGCGGGCGCGCGTTCGGGTCGCCCGGCGGAAAGACGCCGAGGGTCGCGTTGCTCAACAGGCCTACCGTCGTCTGGCTGTCGAAGAACACGTCCTTCACGAAGTGCATCAGATGGAAGATGCTGTTGTTGATCTCGGCACCGACCAGCTGGGGGTTCAGCACTTGCCAGGCCTTGCCGAGCTCATCGAGCTCACCGGAGGGTTGGAACGGATTCGTCTTGAAGTTTGATGTCGCCGCGGCGGTCGGACCCTGGGCGAAGGCCCTGAAAACCTGCGGCCCGACCATGCTCGAGCGCACCATGTGCAGCTGATCGTCGAGCACGAAGAGATCGGCTGGCGGTCCGTGCTGCGCGCGGGCCTCGGGTTCGAAGAGCTCGGCGTCGTCGACGTCGAAGAAACGCCCGTAGACCTCGTTCATCGCGAGGAAGCCAGCCGCCATCCCACCGCCCGTCGCCAGAAACTGCCGACGGCTGACGTTGAGCTTCTTGGCCGCGAAATCGGCGAGCTCCTTGATTCGCGCCTCGACACGTTTCTGATCCTCGGTCTGCGGGATCGGCATGTGCTCCCCGTTCGACACCATCTGGGTAGGAATGGGGGAGTGGAGATCATCGGCTTCGTCAGCCCGCGTGCACTTCGCAAGCTGCTCGTCACTAAGCCATACGTCCGCTTCGCGATCCTGCCTGGTAGCCATGGTCGAACCTCCTTTGGTGCCTTAAGGTGTGAGGTACGTAGTTGGTCGCAAACTCTCAGTTGCAGCGTTCGGCCCGGTGGAACGAAGAGCCCCGACTCGGTGGGATGCTGCGTTTCGATCATTACGCCTCTCCCCTCAGGGGAGCGGCGGCAAATGCCCTGTCGATCCGCTGCTAGCTCGGCGCCTGCGCAGCAGCAGGGCCAGCGCCGGGAGTGCTGGTCAGCGACTCCGATCGTGCCGACAAGCAGCGCGAGCGGGGTCACCACCGGCGGGCGTAGCTGTGCCGTCTCGCGCGTGCCGGCGATGGTGCCTTCATGGCGTGCGAACGTTGGCCCGCCTGCGGCGAGCGATCGTCAGTAGGACCAGCGCGCCGGCGCCGAGGCTGATCCAGGTGGCGGGCTCGGGCACGGCGGTAATCTGGTAGACGATGCCGCCAGTGCCGTTGGCCGGCGTGTTGGTAACGAGTGCATACAGTTCGCCCGCCGCATCCTCGCCGAAGCCGTGGACCGTAAGCCCGTTCGGCAGGATGCCGTCGGCAAACTCCGGCAGCATGAACTCCTTGATCTCACCGGTCACGAGATCGGCGTAGAACAGCCGGCCGTCGGCGCGCGGTACACCGCCGCCACCGGCGCGCAGCGCGAGGTCACCGAAGACGTACTTGCCGAACAGCGCCGGGATCGCGCTGCCGCGGTAGACGAAGCCGCCGGTGATCGAGATGCCGTCGCCGTGGTCGTATTCCAGCGTGGCCAGCGTCCCGACGATCGGATCGGTCAGTCCGGCGGGGGCGCCCGGACTGCGTACGCCGATGGTGCCCGCGCCCGGGTCGGTGCGGTTGAACAGAAAAGTACCTTCCTTGACCGCCCAGCCGTAATTGCCACCGATCGTGACGCGGTTGATCTCTTCGATGTTGTTCTGGCCAACGTCGGCGAGGATCAGGTCGCCGGTGGTGCGGTCGAAGCTGAAGCGGTAGGGGTTGCGAAAGCCGTAAGCGTAGGTCTCGGGCGTCTGGCCTGCGTTCTGGAACGGGTTGCCGACCGGGATCCGGTACTGGCCGTTGGCGCTCACCGGATCGGGGCTGCCGGCCGTCAAGGCCGGGTTCACCGGGTCGATGCGCAGCATCTTGCCCAGCGGTGTGCTCAGGTTCTGCGAATTCCCGCCCGGCTCGATGTGGCTCGCACCGACGTCGTTGGCGTTGCCGCCATCGCCCAGGCCGAGGTAGAGGTAGCCGTCTTGTCCGAAGGCCACCGTACCGCCGTTGTGGTTGCCGGCGTTCTTGCCGAAGGAAATCAGCTCGCGCCGCGAGTCGGGATCGACCTGGTTCGGATTCGTCGCGCTGAACTTCCACTCCGACACGACGTTCTGGTAGTTCTGCACCGCGCCGTTCGGGGCGGCGTAGGTCGGCGAGGCGCCGACCGGAATCGGCTCGCTCGTATAAGTGTAGAGGGTTTGGTACCCGGCGCTGGCCGGGTTGCTGAAGCCGGGGTGGAAAGCCAGGCCGAGGAAGCCGCGCTCGTCGTTAGGATTGGTTGGAACCAGCGGTGGCGCCACCCGGGCCTGGATGTCGAGCGCCGGGGAGCCGAGCAGGCTGCCGTTCTGGATCACCCGCAGCAGGCCGTTTTGCTCGACCACGAACAGGCGGCTCGGATCGCCGGGCGCGCTGATCGCGTAATCGGGCGCCGCGAGGCCGGCGGCGATCGGCCGCAGGTTGATCGCGATGTCGCCCGGCAGGATCGGCGGCAGGATGTGATTGGCTTGCGCTTGGCAGCCGAGGCCGAGCAGCATCACCATTGCCCCGCTGCGGATCCGCGTCGATGTCATGGGCGTCTCTCCTGATGGGTTGACGGGCGTCAGGCGGCACTGGCCGGGGTGATCAGGCCGTCCGGGGAAGCCGGCGTTCTGCTGCCGCGAGCAGAACGAGGCCGACAACGAGCATCGCACCGGCCGCGGGTTCAGGCACTGCAGCCGCGCCGATATCGGCGCCGCCGCCAACGATTTCCGTGGGGCTGATGACGAGTTGCGTGAGCCGCGCCTCGCACGGCGAAAAGGTCACCGCCGCGATCAACCCGCCCAGTGTCAGTACGGTGAAGGCCTTCTGCGGCATACCGCACCTCCTCGCGCACATCAGTCGCGTGCCGCTGAACTGCGGCACCTATCTCAGGACGTTACTCTGCTGGGCATCTCGGATGAACCGGTCCGCGTCCTCCTTTAGGAGAAGACGCTCGTTGGCGAGCTCATGCGCCGCTTTCGTCACCGCCTTCACGTAGCCTTTGTGATTGCCGTACCGTTCCTCGAGCGACTTCCGGGGATCGCCGCTAGCCAACCGCTCGGACTTGGTCGTCCCGAACGGGAAGTACGACCCTGACAGACCGCAGAGGTTGGGATCGCGTCGTCCCGGAGCGCGGATGTTCCAACCCACGTTGGTGCCGAGCGGTGCGCGAATCTCCATGGGACGAATACCGGCGATGTCCAGTCCGTCCTTGTCGGGTTTGGGTACCCGAACCTCGTAGCTTCGGCCCAGCCAGGGCGGAAGCACGGTGAGCCGGCCACCCTCGGAATCGAACTCGTGGCCGTAGAACAGGACCTCCAGCTCGTTCAGCAAGGGCGGGAACTGCACGCCGGGGATGGCGGGAAACGAACTGCGTGCTTCGTCGAGCGTCACGAGGGTGCCGTCGCGTACGTCAGGAACGCGACTTTCCGGCGGCTCGCGCCCTTTGTCTGCCCAGGCATCCATCGCCACGAGCAATGCCCGGTGCGTCGGCCCGTGATAGTTCGGATTGGTGGGATACGCACATTGGGCGTTGGGCTGGGGGAAGACGTCGGGGGGGTTCCCGCCGCCGTGCTGGAACCCGGACAGCATGTAGATCCGAACTTTGTCCGGAATCCGGACCGGGCGGCCGAGGCCGTCGTGCAGCAAGAGCGACGCCCGGAATTGGTAGTGCTCCAGCTCGGTGTGCGTATCGATGACGAGCGGATCGGTCCGCGGACGCTTGAGTATCCCGTCGCGAAGCCCGGAAATCGGATCGGTCCTCACGGCATACGTCAGCGGCGCGACGCTCGTCGACAGGAAGTCGTGTCGATCGTCCTGACGCGAGTAGGTATTCGGATCGGCGAACTCGACGTTCGCGAACAGCCGATGCGTGCCGGCGATGTGGATATTCACCGCATCGAAGACCTGCCGACCGCGCTCGTCCTCGTTGAAGCCGAGGTAAAGAAAGTCGCGCATGTACATCCCGGTAGAGGAACTCCCGAAACCGTAGACGCGGCTGATGCCGGTTTCCGGGGCCCGCTCGCTGCGGGACTTGTCGTGCCGATATCGCCCACCGTGAGCGAGCGGATTCGGATTGCCGACGTCGTCATGGGTTTGGTTGCGCAGAAACGAGGCGATATCACGCGTCACCGCGTAACCGAGACCCATCACCTTCGGATTCTTCGCGGGATAGATGAGCTCGTAGAGCCTGTCGGCCTTGAACCCATCAAAGAGGCAGATATCGGTCGTGCTCGCGACTAGGCTCGCTGGCCCGGTGGGACACCGGCCGAAGGCCCATCGATTGGACGCGATCGGCACCTTCGCGCCGTCGAGGCTGTCGCGCACCGTCAACGTCGAATGCGCCGTGTCCGTGTCGGCGCTCTCGTAGGAGGTGAACGACGGACTGCCTTCGAGCGTCAGGGTGAAGGAGCCCGCCGCGGGAATCGTTCGATCGGAATACTCGATCCGAACCGGCGCTACGATCGGCCTGCCATCGCGGTGCGTCGCCACGGGCAGGTTCGGAAAGAGCCGGTTGTCGCCGGCGGCGACGTCGCCCTGCCAGCCCGCGTCCACGACCGTGTAGCCAAGTCGCATCAGAAACCCGTCGCCTGCATCGGCCGCCGTGAGTGGATTGTTGATGCTTGGACCGGCGGGGACGTAGTTGTACTTCGCAAGGGCCTGCTTGTTGCCGCGATTGTTGACGACGTAATAGATCTTGTCGTTACCGCGATCCATGTCGACCGGCTTGAGAATGAAGAACGGCGCGCTGAACTCGACCATGCCCCGCTCGTTTCGGGGAGCCTTGTCAAGGTTGAGGATGACCCCGTTGTGTGGATTGCGCGGGTTCACTTCCATATAAGCGGTACCGTCGAGCCGCTCATACTGGCCGACCTTGCCGAAGCTGGTCCCGTCCGCGAAAAGCCGTTGCTGCTCAACGACGAATCTCGTGACACGGGCGTCGGCACGGGGTGCTGCGCAGAGTGCGATCACGCCCAGCGAGAATGCGAGCGTGATGCCGAGAGTCGGACTTGTCATTGCTGGTCCCCTTGGGGTCTAGGAGGCCTTCAGGAAAACGCACACGGCGATCGACAATGACGCCCGAATCGCCCGCGGCTCGCGGCACCGGGTGCCGGCACCTCAGAATGCGTCAGCGGTTCCGGTGACTCCTTTTTCTTCTGATGGCGCTCGAAGATCGAAGGGCATGACCGCCGAATTCAGCATAGCGCGTCCGACGAGAATCCGAGGGCGGTGTGAGAAAAAATGTCGACAATAGCGAAGTTGTCGCGAAATCGCGAAAGCGGCGCGCGGCCAGGACCAAGCGCGCTGGTCCTGATGGCCGTCGCGGTCTTCGTCAAAGGAAACGGGCCCCCAACGCCCGTACCGTGGACCCGCGTGGCCGGAATTCAGGCCGAGTGGCATATACCGGCGCAACTTCAGCGATATGTAGTGGATGACTCTCCCGATTCGGTGTTGCTGTGAGTCGACAATCGGCTAGTCGCGCTAGTATCTTCAGACCAGACCAGCGCGGTAGAGTCTGAACGCCGATGAGGCGGCCAGACCGGCCCGTGCAGCCTGGTAGGCGCTTGGGCCCTTGAGCCCGTGACTGAGTGGATTGCGTACGGACGCCGCGCTGGTCTTCATAGAGCCCGAACGGTTACACGCGCCATCGAGCGCGCATGCACAAGCATGGGAGATGAAGGCCATGTCCGGTTCCTCAGTAGTGGTAGGAATTGATGTCGCCAAGGCGCATCTCGAGGTGACTGCACTCGGCGCCAAGCTTGGCGCCGAGCGCTTCGACAACGACGCCGAGGGCCACACCGCGCTCGTCGCGGCGTTGCAACCGCTGGGCGTCGCGCTGGTGGTGATGGAGGCCACCGGCGGCTATGAGGCGGCGCTGGCCTGTGCGCTGCAGGCGGCCGGCTTGGCGGTGGCGGTAGTGAACCCGAAGCATGCGCGCGACTTCGCCAAGTCGATGGGGCGTCTTGCCAAGACCGACCGCATCGACGCGCGCACCCTGGCCGAGCTGGCGGGCGTGCTCGCGCGCCGCGACGACTTGGCGCGCTTCATCCGCCCCTTGGCCGATGTCCAGCAGCAGCAGCTGGCTGCGCTGGTCACGCGCCGGCGCCAGTTGCTGACGATGCTGGGCTCGGAGCGCCAGCGGCTGCAACTGGCCGTGCCGATGGTGCGCCCGAGCATCGAGGCGATGATCCAGGCCATTCGAGCGCAGCTCGACGACCTGGAAGCCCAGATGATCGCCTACGTCCGTGAGCACTTCGCCGAGCTCGACGCGCTGCTGCAGTCCACCCGCGGCATCGGTCCGATCGCCAGCGCCACGCTCATCGCCCAGTTGCCTGAGCTCGGTCGGTTGAACCGGCGCGAGATCGCCGCACTGGTCGGGGTGGCACCGATAGCCAATGAATCGGGCACCTCGCGCGGCCGACGGCGTGTCCAGGGCGGGCGCTTCGAGATCCGACCGTGCTCTACATGGCCACGCTCACAGCCTCCCGCCGCAATCCCGTGATCAAAGCCTTCTACCAACGTCTGATCGCCGCAGGCAAGCTGCCTAAGGTCGCGCTGGTGGCCTTCATGCGCAAGCTCCTGACCGTGCTGAACGCAATGGTCAGGACCAACAAGCCTTGGGATAACTTGCTTCACGACGCTTGACTTTGAAGACGCCGCGGTGGCGTCGCGCGAGAGCCAACTCGGGAGCCCCCGTTTCGACGATCTGCACGGCGCCCACCCCTCTCGTCGACCGGAATCCATGTCGCGAAATAGAGCTTCGAGGCTCAGCGGACGCTGCTTGCGCGCTCGAGTGACTGCGCACCGCGCGCTGCAGAAGCGCGGGCGGGAATCCCTTAGGCGGCCACGCGATTGTGCTCCTCGCCCCGGGAACGGCACCGAGCGAAGTAATCGAGAAACTGCTAGAAAAACCGGGGAGATCGCCGGACCGCGTTGGATAGCGTGGTAACGGCTCAGTTGAACTGCCACTCCTGCTCGATTCCACCATCGTTGGCAACGACCGTGACGATACTAGGACGGTGGATCGCACCCCAGAGTTGTGCGTAGCTAACGGCGAGCTCTAACTCCGCGAAGGACTGGGGTCTTGCCTGGTCTCCCGGCCTGACCTCCCACTTGTGGCGAGGCCCAGGGTGAACCACCACAAGAGTAGGTTTCTCCGCCACGACTCGGTTTGCAATGGACTGCGCCATAGGTGGGCTCACAATAGGGTGACTATGCCCTGAGCTCAGCAAAGAACGCGCCCGACGTGGACCACAACTCCTACTGAGGGGTGAAGGCCTGGCAATTGCCTGATTAACCGCGAAATCCTTCGGACTCTCCGCGATCTTCTGGCGATCCCGTGTGCACCTGGGTTCTCGCGGAGCCCCGCCCTCACGGTTCCCGGCTTGTCGTTTCGGTTGTGACATTGCAATAAGTGCCCGAATGCGCAACGTCTACTATCACGCCGAGCGGGAAGGCCGCGGCACCGCAGCAAACCCGCTATGGAACGTCGAGAGGCTGACAGTGGGCGGAGATTAGAAACCGGACCACCGAGCGTCTCATATACGGTGCCGCTGTAGCGTGGATCGCGAATGCTCTAGGGGAGAGGGCTTGCCAAGGACACGGCGCGGCGCGCGAGCGTGCGCATCATGGACTTGGCCTGCGCTGTGCGGTAGGTCCAGCGCTCAGTGCGCCCTACTTGCGTTTGTAGCCGGGATCGATAAGCATTGAAGCTCGAAGGTTCGACGACGTCTCACATGACGAATGGCGGCAAACTGATGATCAGGGGTCTACGGAGGAGGGTCACAAATACCCTCGCGATCGCCGCGACGGTTGTCGTCGTTGGTTGTGCGACCGATCACGCCTCCACGATTCGGTACGCCAACGTGCCTGACTTCCCGCCGACGAATCCGGCAAAGGTGCAGATCCTGCACACTGAGCCAACGCGGCCGTACGAGTGGCTTGGCGAGATTGCGGTCGTGCTTGAACCCAAGCTAGCGGTGTACAGGGCAGAGGTCGACGAGCAGCTTCGCAGGGAGGCAGCAAAGCTCGGCGCTGATGCCGCGGTCTTCGTCATCGACCCGCGGTATCCGCGTGACCTCGTCGCAAGCCGCGTGTGGTCAGAGGGCCTCTTCACCAAGGTCACCGGCCGCGACGTGATAGCGATCGCAATAAAGTACAAGTAGGCGAAGCCCGGTTCCCCAGCCGCCACGAGCATGGACTGGGCGCGAGCCCACGGTCCCACGGGTTCCTTGAACGCCGGGGGCTAGCGCTGCAGGTGGTCCGGATTCCCGGAGCGCTTCACCGAGAGCCGTCACTCCCCCGTCGCCCGGTGCAGAGATTTCGGAACAGGGCTGTTGCCCAAGCGCGCTAGCGGTCCCCCCGGCGAGGGCTCCGCTCACGCAGACGGCTCCGATCGAGCATCTCCGCCGAGCAGCGGAAACGCGCTGAGCGCCGAGGGCTCGAACACGGGCGGGGCGGGGGCAACATGCGCGAGCGTGAGTCCGGCCAGCGAGGTGACGCCGAGCAATCCGAGGCAGACCCGAACTTCCTCCTCCAGAAGCTCCAGCGCACGCACCAATCCCGCCACACCCGCCGCGGCAAGGCCGAGGCACGCGAGCCGTCCCAAGCCGACGCAACGCGCGCCTAGCGCGATCGCTTTGACGACATCCGAGCCGCGCATGAAGCCCCCGTCCACCCAGACCTCGGCGCGCCCGCCGACGGCGGCGACGACCTCGGGCAGGACCGCGGCGCTGCCCAGACCATGATCGAGCTGGCGCCCACCGTGATTGGAGACATAGATCACCTCCACGCCGTGGCGCACCGCGAGCTCTGCATCCTCGGCGGTGGCGACGCCCTTGAGAATCAGCGGCAGGTCATGGCGGTCCTTGAACCGCTTCACCTGGTCCCAGGAGAGGGCGGCTTGGTATTTCATGCCCGCCGCCGCGGTTGCGCGCCACGGCTTGACGAAGCGGCCGATGAGGTCGCGCTCCCGCCGGCTGTAGAAGGCGCTGTCCACGGTAAAGCAGAAAGCGCTGAAGCCGTGCTCGCGGGCGCGCCGTGCCCAGTCGTCGACCCAATCATCGTCGCCGCGCACGTAGAGTTGAAACACGCGCAGCGAATCCGCCGCTGCCGCCGCGGTGGCTTCCAGCCCGGGCTGACAAACAGAGGAGAGCATCAGCGGCACGCCGAACCGTGCTGCCGCGCGAGAGGCCGCCGCCGCGCCCTCCGTGACGAACGATTCCATTCCGCCCACCGGCGCGAGCATCACCGGCAGGCGCACTGCGCGGCCGAGAAAAATCGCGCTCGAGTCCACTGCGCTGACGTCGCGCAGCACGCGCGGACGCAACGCGATCGAGTCGAGTGCGAGGCGATTGCGCCGCACCGTGGTCTCGGTTTCCGTGCCGCCGATCAGATAGCTCCACGGGCCGGGCGCAAGATTCGCGCGCGCCGCGACAACGATTTCGTGCAGCGTGAGGAACTGGGGGGCTGTTTGCTCGCTCATGGTTTGCGTGGTGATCGAACGCCGCAAGCCTAGCATTTCGGAGGGGGCGAGCGCCCGAAGCTCTGCCGGCGATGAAGCTGCCGGCCTCTTCCGGGGTGTTGAAGGCCTCGAAGGCGCCTGCCTCGACCCTTTCCCGAACTTCTTTCGTGTCTAGCGCATTCTTCAGGGCCGCGTGCAGCCGAGTCATCACCCCACGAAATCGCGGCGGTGCCTCGAAGGGGACGATTGGAATCGCGCCGTCGTCGAAAAGTCGCGCGGGTTCTCGACAAATAGACTTTTTCTCCGCCATGGGATTGTCACCACGACGGCGACTATTGGTAGCCGGCAACTGGTTTAGCAGCTAGGACCGAGACGCCGAGGCAGTAGGGTTGCGGCGGATGCCCGGCGCGAGGGAAGTCAGACTAGACCGACCCTCCTAGCCGGGAGGGTTGAAGATCCGCGAAGAGACTCGTCCTGACCGACCGGTCTCGCGCCGGTCTGAAAGGAATTCTGCCTGCACTATTCAGCGACGCGAGCGCCGGTCAGGCCGAGGTGCTCGCGTAGATGTCGGAACAGAATGAAAAGGGACGGGATGAAAGCATGTGCCGACGGAGTTCTGCGTTCGTCAGTCTGCTTTGAGCCGCTCCGGCCGATCTCTAAGCTGATACATGGCAAGCCGCGACTCGACCTCTTCGCCATCCAGGAAGTGGTCGAGGCAGAGCATCAGATCCGGGTAGTACGGTATCAGCGTATACGCCACGTCCTCTGCGGTCGTCGCGGACCACGCCGCCTCTCCGAAAAAGCGCATCTCGAAGCGCAATCCTGACGCGCAGGACAAAAAATGCTCTATATCGCGCGAAGAAGAGCGACTAAGGTTGCGATCGATCAGATATGTAGTCCTGAGTGATTCGGTCGACATCTGGGTTTCCAAAGACATTACACGTGCCGGGTACCGAGCCGGGCAACCGATCTCTTCGCCCTCGCCCGCGCAGTGCCTACGAGCAAAAGCTCGAGAGCTGCCGCCGAGCTAGTCCAGGCGCTGGCAAAGGATGTACTTTTCGCTGCCGTCGCTCGAGAAACTCGTGATAGTCGCATCTGCGCTGGCGATCGCCTCGTTCTCGACGTTCTGCCTCGCGGCCCGAATCATGCCGCGCCGCGGATCGCCGTCGTCGAGATGGTTCTCGACACCGATCGCGACGTCGCCAGGCACATTTGCCGTGCATATCGCGAGGCCGGGGAAGCCGAAGGGTGCCCATTCGACCCCTATCACGCCGAGGTGCGGGTTTAAGGGCTGTGCGACCTGCGTGATCACCGACGGCGGCGCAACGACGAGATCGGCAAGCCGCAGGTGCCACCAGAAGTTCAGAGACTCGCCGCTGCCGGTGCCAGGGACGATAACCAGGTTCGCCATCGGATCGCCGGCGGGTGGCGGAGCTTGATACGAGCCGCCGATGCGGCCATCACCATTACCGTCCTTGGCGCCTGCCACCCAACGGGTAACGGCTCGAGGGTCGTCTCCCGGAAGTGCCCGGTAACGGTCCTGGTAGGTCAACACCGCGATTCTCAACCCTTCCAACTGGTTGACTATGAACTTGGTACGCGCGTGGGTCAGGAGGCCGTTGCCGACGATGAAGCCTCCAATCAATAGCCCGATTAATGTGACAACGATCACGAGCTCAGCGAGGGTGAACCCTCTCTCTTTGCTGGTTACCTGCATCAAGCAATCCGCGTGGGTTGATGTTCGGGCCGCCGACCCGGACTTGGCGTCGATGCTATGTCCGTTCAATGCCCCTCCGGCTGTGAAAAAGTCTCCTTCCACTCTGTGACGCCGAAGGTCGCGTGATGTCGATCACGCCCGGCACAGACTGTGACAATCGGCTACTGAGCTCTGCGCAAACTTCCGGTCGATTCGAGATCCCCGCTGCGTAAAGGGGGTACGCCAGGGCAAGGGTCAACTTCTGACTCGCGCCCGGTCGAAGACGAACGCGGCTCCCATGCATTGCGCGCCATCGACGAACACCATGCTCGAACAATCGCAAGGGCGACTTGGTTGGGGCGAGAGCCGCCCGCTACGTTTGACGAACGCCCGCACCGACCACATACTTGCGCCTAATCACCGGAGCACGAGAGCATCGCTTGCGAAAGCACCTTCTAAAACTCGCAGCTTGGGGGCTGCTGGTGGGCACAGTGCTTGGAGCGAGTGCCGCAGGGCCCTCTCGCGGCGGCTCAGTGCTCGGCCCACCCGTGATCGGCGTGTACCCGAGGGCCGCGCCGGCGATCGCACCGTCCTTCCGTCACCCTGCTCTCGCGCGGACGACGCGCGTCCACGGGTTTCGAACCTTCAGTGGGCTCGGGGTGCCTGTCTACGTGGGCTCGCCCGCCGTCTATGGACCGGCGGCGGTGTACTCCGAAACTCCGGCCGTTTACGTTCCGCCCCCGGAACCTCAGGTGCTAGCCGCCCCACCACCGCCGCCGGAGCGGGACGTGATCCACTATTCAGACGGGCGTTACGAGCTCCGCGGCGACGGAGTTTCGACGCCCTATCGGTGGGTGTGGATCCCGAACCCACCACTGCCTCCGCCGAGGCCGGGGCGCGACGTCCGCCTCTATGGCTGGACCGACGAGTCGGGCACGCTGCACGTAACGGATCGCTTGGATACGGTCCCGGAGCGGCACCGCGCCCAAGCAAAGCGCAACGCGTCCTCGTAGCTCGTCGCATTCGGTCGACCAAGGTATCCGGCACCCGAGCACAAGGCTTCGAGATACCGGAAACCCGGATCACCAACCATCCTGTGCTCGTGTCGGTTTCAAGCGCGCCAGGGGCGCGTCGTGTACCAATGCACCAGCGGCATTCGCCCGATCGTCGAGACCTTCCGCGATGGCCGCGGGCTGGACCGTGATACCCGCCCTAGGAGAGTTTGGATGAGGCCGACGCCGACCAGTACCTACGCCGGCCAGGGTCCGCGCGCACATCCCGGAGGAAAGGATTGCGGCACGCGTAGACAGCCTCGTGGGCGTGGTTGAAGCCGTCCGCCATGGTCTGGGTGTGGGCACGCTGCTACGTCTTCTTGGCGACCGGGAGCGTGATCTCGTGCGGCTCGCTGCGCCAAGCGGAGAGCTGGACACGCCGGTCTGGATACTCACTCACCCGGATCCACGGAATATCGCCCGCGTGAAGGCGCTCACGGACCATTGTACGAACAGCTGTCGCGCTCGGAGTTCATCCTGGCGAACGAGCGGACCGATGGCGTTCGCATGCCGTCACTAGCAGCGAAGAGTCCTTAGACGCGCCCGCGTGGACGCGCGGTCCTTGCGGGCGCGGAGGAAAACCAGGCGCCAACGTTCGCGACTCCCGGCAGCGATGTCTCCGCTGCACGCGCGGTTGGCGCGAGGATCAGGCGATGGTGTCGACGACGGGGCGCACGCGCGCCGCGAGCGCGGTCCGCAACGCGAGGCCACCAACATTCGCCTTTCCGCGCTGGTGCAGGAAGAAGAGCAGCGCAAACAACGTTCCGCCGGGGAGCAGGATCTCCAGCATGAGATAGGGGCCCAGCTTCTTCCCCAATCGACGCAACCTGACCAATCCACTCATGACCACTCGCATTTTGCAGCTCCCGTTTGTATCGAGTCGGCCCGGATCCTGCCGGGCCGTGTTGCAACTAGTCGAAGGTGTCGGCTCGAAATCGACAGGCCCAGTCGGCGCGATTTCACGGGACGATCTAGGCCAGCGCGCGGCGACGTGCGGCAATAGCCGAAAAGGGAGTGCGGAAGCCCGCATGTACCCGGGAGGATGTCCGGAGGAGGTCGTTCGAGCGTGGACGGGTGCCAACCTTTGCGTGAGCACGGCTCCCGCCCCATCGATATCCTTCCGGGATGCCCCACCTCTTCGAACCCGCCTCGAGCGGTCGGTCCAAGTGCCGCGGCTGCGCCCGGCCCATCCAGCGTGGAGAGCTACGTTTCGGCGAGCGGCTGCCCAACCCCTTTGGGGAAGGTGAGATGACGCTGTGGTTCCATCCCGCGTGCGCCGCCTACAAGCGGCCGGAGCCGCTTCTTCAGACTCTCGGAGAAACGCTCGAGAACGTGCCCGACCGAGAGCGACTGGAGCGCGCGGCGCACAGCAGCCTGGCACACCGGCGCCTGCCGCGGATCGACGGCGCCGAGCGGGCGCCGAGCGGACAGGCCAAGTGCCGCAGCTGCCGCGAGCCCATCGCCCGCGGGAGCTGGCGTATTCGGCTTGTGTTCTATGAAGAGGGCCGCTTCTCTCCGGGAGGGTTCGTGCACCTCGACTGTCGCAAGGCTTACTTCGAGACCAACGACATCTCGGATCAGGTGCTCCGCTTCAGCTCGGACTTGAGCGACGGCGAACGCGAGGAATTGAGGCGGGCGTCCGACGCCGACGCGACCGGCAGCGCGGGCTCTCCCGTATGAACTGGCGCTCGGGTTCTCTGTCGAAGCGGGATGGCCACTAACAATCGGATCTTGACCGTCGACACCGCGGGCAACGTCGAGTCGATCGACCCGGCGGACACTCGGGACACGCGTGAGACGCGCGAGCGTCTCGCGCAGCTCGCTTGGCTCCTGGACAGCTCGATCCCTGTCGCCGGCACCCGCTTCACGGTGGGGCTCGAGGCGTTGATCGGACTCTTTCCGTTCGTCGGCGACCTGATCGGTGCGCTGCTCTCGAGCTACATTCTCAGTGAGGCGGCGCGCCTCGGCGCGCCGAAAATCGTGCTGACGCGGATGGCGTTCAACATCGGCCTGGAAGGGCTCGCCGGGATCATCCCCTTCGCCGGCGACGCGTTCGACGCCGTCTTCAAGGCCAACCAGCGAAACGTGAAGCTCCTGAACGATTGGCTCGACCAGCCGGGAAAGACCGTGCGCGCCAGCCGGGCGTTCGGCATCGCGCTGGTGCTCGGCGTGGTGCTCTTCCTGCTGCTGCTGGTGGGCATCGCCTTCTTGTTGGCGCGCTGGCTCTGGTCGCTGATCTAGCCGATTGATCTTTTCGCTTGTGAGGGTCGTCAGGCTCATCGCGGATCTGGCGCTTGCCGCTCTAGTCATCGCTGGGTCTGCGGCGTTTGCGCTCGCTTACCCGATTTACGCGCTGCGCCTGTACACCGCCGAGCCGGCGTCCGTCTTGCCGATGCCGGTCGCGGACGTTGCCCCCAGCCGGTTCGGCCCTGGCGGGCAGCTGCACTACTTTGCGCACCTCGAACGCGTCGCGCCGATGATCCGTATCGGCGATCGGGCGACCGCGGGCGACGTACTGGGATACGTCGGCAGTTCGGGCAACGCGCGCGGCACGCCGCCGCATCTGCATTACGGCATCTATGGGTTCGGCGGCGGGGCCTTCAATCCCTATTCATTCCTGCAGCCGGACGCGGCAGCGGCGGGTTGAGTTGCGTTGCACGCCTAGGCGGAAAGCCGGAACGGCGTATCCACAGGGATTCATCGAGCACGCCGCGCGAGCACCTGCTGCCTCTCGTCGGCGAGGCGCTCGTGATCGTGAAGGCGGCGGCGAAGGACGCTGCGAAGGCGAAGCGCGATGACCATTCAGCGAGTCGGCGAGGCGTTCGCAAGGATCCACGAGAAGCGCGGCGGCGTGAAGGTCCAGCTCAACGATGTGCGCGCGGCGTGCAGGATGCTGCGGAGCGCGTCGCGCATCTGCGGACCGGTCGCCGCGCTCGCGCTATGTGCGCGACCGCACGGAGTTGCTCGTTCCATTGTGTTAGGGCATTGTGCCGCGGTGGATAGCACCGAAACGCGAATGCACGCCGCGGAACCCCTAGAGCCGGGTCAGCGCGTGTGGGTGCTCGACCCCGCTACCGCAGGGGGCAAAGCGTGGGGAACCATCTCGACGGTCAGTAACGGAACCGGCTTCTTTACCGGTAGGGATCGCTTTCTCGTCATCGTCCTCGACGGCGGCCACGTCGTGTTGAGCTGCTCGGACGCGCATCGCGGTGTGCGGTGGGACTTCGCGCCACTTGAGGTTGAAGCGCCACCGTAGAGCGCGTGCGCTGGCGCCAGCTCCTCGGCGGGGCTTCGAGCGTGTTCTGGGCTCACCCCGTCGGTTCGCCAGCGCCCTGGGGTACAACGGGATAATCCGTCCTGAGCGGGCCGGGGCTATGCCGCCCCTGGTCACCTGGTCGCGATGCGGCTAGGGGGCGTGGTTTCGAAATGGGGCGCTAGGCGCCGCTCGCCGGCCGCCGCACGCACCATAGCGGCGAACGATTCGCCGATCGCGGGATGTCGCATGCCGAAATGCAGGATGGCGGCCAGGTAGCCAAGCTTGGATCCGCAGTCGAAGCGCACGCCTTCGAGCTCGCGCGCGATCACGCGGTGGGTGGCCCCGAAGCTCTGCAGCGCGTCGCAGAGATTCACTTCGCCGTCGGGGCCGGGGGCGGTGGTGGCAAGGAAGTCGAAGATTTCCGGCTCGAGGACGAAGCGCCCGGCGAGTGCGATGGGGACCTGCCGCTCTGAACGACCCGGCTTCGAAATGAGTCGGTAGGTCCCGTGGCCAGACGGCGCGCCCTGGAGGCATCCAACCGCGTCCGCTGATGCGCCGCTCTTGACCGAGACGCCGACGACGGTCGTCCCGAATCGGGTATACGCGTCGACGACCTGCAGCGCGCCCGGCACTGCCGCGTCCACGAGCTCGTCCGGGACGATGACGAGGAACGGGTCATCGTTCACCAGCGGACGCGCGCACAGAATGGCATGGCCGATGCCCAGCGGGGCCTGCTGGCGGACGAACTGAAACGTCACGTCGGCGGGGAAGAGCCGCCGCAGCTCCGACAACAGCTCGTAGCGGTTATGCAGCGCGAGCGCACTCTCCAGCTCGTACGCCTTGTCGAAATGGTCTTCGATCGCGCGCTTGCTACGATTCGTGACGAGGATCAGCTGCCGGATCCCGGCGCGCACCGCTTCCTCCACCGCGTAGTGGATGAGCGGCTTGTCGACCACGACCAGCATCTCCTTCGGCGCCGCCTTGGTCGCGGGAAGGACGCTCGTACCCAACCCGCCCACCGGGAACACCGCTTTTCGGATGACCGAGCTCATCGGGGCGAACGCCGCCGGCGCGGCCCCGGCGGATCGGAGGGGGTGCCGCGGCGCTCGGTGTCGACGAGCCCGCGCGCGACGTCCCGTGCCGCCTGCCGGATCACGTCTCGCGGGCCGCCCGACGATCTATCCCGCTCGCGGCCGACGGCGCGGGAGCGAGCGGGCAGCGGCGATTCATCCCGCTCGTGGGGTAGCCGCAGCGGGTCGGAGGGTGGCCCGCGCCCTGTGCGGTCGGGCTCGTCCACACCCTGCTCGCGGGCTTTGGCTCGGGGATCGATGCGAGTCGGCGGATTCGGGCTGCGCTTCGGCATAAGGGAACCGTGCTACGTCGCCTCTTAAGCAGGAGCCGTGCCGCCAACGGAGGGTCCGGTTCGCGAACGGAAAGAGAAGAAATCGCCGACTGCGGAACGTAAGCCTTACCCGACGCTATAAAGACTACATCCGCCCAGAGTCGCGTACTGCCTTCCCCGGCATCAGCCGGGCCACCGCCAGTTCCTCACCTCCGGCATGTGTGGAGCGGTCGCGTATCCAGACGAGCGGCGACGGCGAGAGGCTACCCCGTCGCCACGAACGACACGGCGGCGGGGCGGCAGCTCAACCGCAGGGTCGAGATCGTGCTCGCTGATGAGGGTCGGCCCCTCTCGAGCCGCCGCTAGGCTCGCTCGGCGCAACCCGCAGGACGCGCCCCCGGTTACAGTGCGCGGCCCGCCGGGCGTCCGCGGCGGGTCAACCGGCGTGTGACTTCGGTCGCACGCTGAAGCATAATCGCCGCGTCAGGCTCCCCGCGCGAGCGGGGGGCGAGTTCCCGGCCGCGGCGGCGCACGACTCGGACGCCGTGCCAAGAGCAGGGCGCCAGCGGCGCCCGGCGCTCCGGGGGGATGGGTCGAGCGCCAGGTCGCAGCGCCAGCGGTATGCCGGACGAAATCTGTTTCATCTGTCAGCGCAATCCCGCGGGGAAGGAAGTTCCACGCTATCGCTTCAGCGTCTGCCGTTCGTGCTGGGAGGATAGCTGGGTCGGCTGGCCGGAAAGCCAGGAACTTCGAATCCTCGACCACCTGGCCGAGCACGGCATTCCGGTGCCGACGCGCAACGTCCAGCATCTGTTGCCGCGCGGCTGAAGGGGGCGGGCGCGGGCAGGCGTGGATCGTCGGGGCTGCGCGCAGATCGCGGCCTGCCATACATAGGTCTAAGGGCCTGGACGTGCGGCTAGGTGACCGATAGGGCGTCCGCCGACGTGGCGGACTCGCTAGCGCTCCGGACCGCCGCCCCGCTCTACGTCGGTGCTGCTCTGGCGACGCGAATTGCGCGATGCCTCCTGACCCAAAGCGTCGGGGTCGGAATCAACGGTTGTCCCGTCTGGGCGCTGGGGACCGTTGGTCAGACCGAGGGAGGGATCGTCGGCAGGTGCCTCGCGGTCGGGCGAGACGTCGCGGCTCGAGGGTTGACTGTCGTCACGGCCGATTGCGGCGCGTTCACCGGTGCCTTCGGCATCGCTGTCTGCGCTGAGATCCGTGTCGCCGAGCAGCCCCCCGGCGTCGCCCGACGCCACATCGCTGCCGGAATCGGACGAGTTGCTCGGACCGAGCGCCTCCGTGCCGTGACCCTTGCCGAGGGTCCGATCCGTGTCGTCGAGTCTGCGTGTCGTTGCAGCCATGGATCTCCTCCGAGAGTGTGGTATGCCAAGCGGCGCGTGGGCGTAGCATCGCGGCTCTCCCAATTTCGAGTGCCGAGCGGAGAACCGCGCCGAAGTGCGCGCGGAACCCGAGCAAGCGGCGCACCCAAGGCGTCCCCGCCCGGGTCCGCACGAGCGGACACCACGCGGGCGAGGGTGAGCGCTGAGCCCGGGGAGACGGGTACGGATTGGCCAAGCGACAGATCGTTCGGCCGCTCGATCCGTTCTGCGGCCTCGGGCCTGTCGGCACTCGACGCCGTTTTTATCGAGTGAATCGCCGGCCGGGCCCCTCGATTGCAGAGGCGTGTCAGGGGAGCGTCGAATGGATTTGGAGGGACACCGCGCGCGTCCCAGCACGACAACACCCCGAATGGAGACATCGCTTGTCATGCGATGACATGAACACGCCCGGCGATCCGGTCGACCCCGAGCACCCGGCGGCCGAGGCGTCAGCCACTCCAGGCGCCAATCCGGCCGTGGAACCGTTCGCTCCACCGAGCGAGAGCGCCCCTTTCCCCATCGTCGGCATCGGGGCGTCGGCGGGCGGCATCGAAGCACTGCGCGCGTTTTTCCATTCACTGCCCGCCGATACGGGGATGGCGTTCGTCGAGGAAATCCAGGCGAGCAACGAGGAGCTCGCCATCGTCAACAGCGAGCTGCAGACCCGCAACGCCCAGCTCGCCGAGAGCAACGACGACCTCACGAACCTGATCGGCAGCGCGCAGATGGCGATCGTGATCCTCGGGCGGGATCTGCGCGTCCGCCGCGTCACGCCGCTCGCCGAGAGAGTGCTCGACTTGAGCGCGACGAATATCGGCCGACCGGCGCGGGAGATCGGCGACCGGCTGGACGTCAGCGACCTCGAGGGCATGATTGCGGCCGCAGTGGACACCACGATTAGTCCCCGCGACCGGGAAGTCCGCGGCCGCGACGGACGGTGGTACTCGCTGCGTGTGCGCCCTTACCGGACGCACCAGAACCGCGTAGACGGGGCCGTCCTCGTCCTCGTCGACGTCGACAACCTCAAGCGCGCCGAGGAGGCGCTGCGCGAGAGCGAGGCGCGCTTCAGGCTGTTGGCGGACAGCGCGCCCGTGCTCATGTGGGTGAACGGCCTCGGCGGCTGCGAGATGGTGAACCGCGCGTACGAGTCGTTCGTCGGCGTCACGGAGCCGGACGTGCAATCGTTCGAATGGACGCGCTTCGTGCATCCGGACGACCGCGCTGCATACCTCGCGGCGTATCTCGACGCATTCACGAGACGGGGCCTGTTCGAGGCCGAGTTGCGCTTGCGGCGCGCCGACGGCGTCTATCGCTGGATGCGCTCGGTCGGACAGCCGCGGTTTCTCGCCGGCGGGGAGTTCGTGGGCTACGTCGGCTGCACTTACGACGTCAACGAGCTGCGCGAGGCGCAGGAGTCCCTCAAAGCGCTGGACCGCAACAAGGATGTGTTCCTCGGGGTGCTGGCGCACGAGCTGCGAAATCCGTTGGGGGCCATCCGGAACGCGTCGTATGTACTGGGGCTGCCGGGCGCAGGCCGCGAGGTCATCTCCAACGCGCAGGCCGTGATCGATCGTCAGACCCGCCACATGACGCGTCTGGTCGACGATCTGCTCGACATCTCGCGCATCACGCAGGGCAAGATCCGGCTCGCCTTGGAAACGCTGTCGCTAGGCGACGCGGTCGCCGGCGTCGTCAATGCCACCGAGCACTATCGCCGCGAGCGCCGCCAGGAGCTGATCCTCGCGCTGCCCGAGGAACCCGTGCACGTGCGCGCGGACGCGGCGCGGATCGACCAGATTCTCGGCAATCTGTTCATCAACGCGGCGAAGTTCACACCGGCCGACGGACACGTCTGGGTCTCGGTCGAGCGCGAAAGCGCGAACACCGCCGTCATTCGGGTCCGCGACGACGGCGAAGGGATCGCGACCGAGCTGCTGCCGCGGATCTTCGACCTGTTTGTCCAGGGCGACGTATCCGCAGCGGACTTCGGTAGCGCCGGAATCGGCCTGGCGCTGGCGAAACAACTGGTCGTGCTGCACGGCGGAACGATCGAGGCACGGAGCGCCGGTGCCTTGAAAGGCAGCGAATTTGTCGTGCGGCTTCCGGTTGCCGACCCGCACGCCGCCGCACCGCGCGCGCCGCTCGAAGTCGGCACCGCCCACAGAGGTTCCGCCCGACGCGTGTTGATCGTCGACGACAATCCCGATTTCGCTCAAACGCAGGCCGCGCTGCTTCAGCTCGTGGGCCACGTCGTCCACGTCACCGCCGATGGCGCGAGCGCACTCGTCGCGGCGGGCGAGTTCGCACCCGACGTCGTCTTGCTCGACCTCGGGTTGGGGGAGGGAGACGACGGGTACACCGTCGCCGAGAAGCTGCGCCGCGCGAACCCGGGGATCCCCGCAATCGTGGCGGTCAGCGGGAT
Source organism: uncultured beta proteobacterium (assembly GCA_963754305.1). Lineage (GTDB taxonomy): Bacteria > Pseudomonadota > Gammaproteobacteria > Burkholderiales > SG8-39 > DATEDA01. Next base: position 73,659 of record CAVWFR010000043.1, read on the forward strand.
GGGCCGGCAGCAGGACTTCGAGCGCAGCCGAGCGGCGGGCTTCGACGATCACCTCACGAAGCCGGTCGATGCGCAACGGCTGCTGCGGCTGGTCGCCGCGGTGCCGAGCCAGTCGCCGGAGGCTGAGAAGTCAGCAAAAGATGAGGGCGGCCCCCGTCTCGATCGATTCGGGGGCGCGTAGCACCATCGGACCGCGCACGCCTGTCCCGCCGCGCGCCCGGACAAGCAGACTCAGATCCGCCTGCCCACGCTCTTCCGACCGAGGAACCGTTCGACAACGTGGCTCCCTCGCTCGCCGGCGGGAGCTGATCGCCGGCCCCTGCAAAATCCGCCCGCTCAGCCGTGGCGCGGCCCGGCGCCGGGCCCATGCGGACTTCCCCAACCCGAACTCTGGTCGCAACGATAGTCTGCGTGCTCAACTGCAGAAGGTGCGCCAAGCGCCGCCGGCTCCAGATCGTGGTCGCGCAGCGCCAGGACGTGGCGGAGCACATTCCTGATGGCCGGGTCTCCGGTCACCTGGATCAGGCGCATAAAGATCGCATCGGTCGCGGACTTGGTATGGGTATGGCCAGCGAGCGAAACGTCGTCGCGCGCGGTATTTTCTGCAACGGTGGGTAAAGGTTGCATCTTGACCTCCGCTCCTCGTCAAGTTTTGAAACGCGGCAGCCAGTGCTGCAATCCGCATGCCTGAGCGTTCCGCCATGCCGGGGTACGTTTTCAGGATGCTCGGCACCGGCGCGACCTTGTCCCGCCTGGAGCGCGACGGCACCCCCCGCGATCGAGTCGATCGGCTTCGCCTAAGGTTGCGCCGCAGCGCCACGGTGGGCTAGGCCGCCTGCTGGAGCGGGTCGGCGTTGCCGCTGCGGTCGACGAGCGGCGCCCGTCCGGGTCGGCAGCGCCCGGCGCTGGAGAAGACGAAGGACAGCAGATTCCTCCGGCCGCAGCACCCCGGCGCTGAGCGCTCGGCCGCTACGGGCCCGCATGGCCCGCGCCAGCGTTCCCGCGGCGTATGCCTCGATGACGCTCGGATGGACATAGCACTTGCGGCACACGGCCGCGGTGTTTCCGAGCATCCCGGCCACGGCCTGGATCGCGCGCACGACGTTGCGCTTGGCCTCGGTGGTCGAGGCAGACGCGCCGCAATGGTCGAGCGCCGTTGCCGCCAGCACCGTGCCGGACCACGTCCTGAAATCCTTCGCGGTATAACTGTCCCCAGCCGCGGCGCGAAGGTAGTCGTTCACGTCGGCGGCGTCGATCGAATGCTGTTCGCCGTTCTCGTCCAGATACTGGAAAAGCTCGTATCCGGGCAGCTCGCGACAACGCCGGATGATGCGCGCGAGCCGGCCGTCGGTCAGCGCGACGCGGTGCTGCTTACCGCTCTTGCCCCGGAACGAGAGCCGGATCTCGTCGCCTCGCACGAGCACGTGCTCGTTGCGGAGGGTGGTTGCACCGAACGAACCGTTGTCGCGCACGTACTTCTCGTTGCCGACGCGGATGAACGTCGATTCCATCAGCCGTACGACGGAGGCGAGCACTTTCGCGCGCGGCAGTCCCGGCAAACCGAGATCGGCGGCGACGCGCGCCCTGATATCCGGCAGCGCGCGGCCGAAGTCGGCGAGCCGGTCGTACTTCGTTTCGTCGCGGACCTCGCGCCACCGCTCGTGGTAGCGGTACTGCTTGCGCCCGCGCGCGTCGCGGGCGGTGACCTGCAGATGACCGTGATCGAGCGCACAGATCCAGACATCGGTCCACGCCGGCGGAATGACGAGCGCGCGGATGCGGACCAACGTTTCTGCATCGGCCACCCCCTTGCCACTCGAGTCGACGTAGCGGAAGCCCTTGCCGGCGCGCCGCCTGCGGATTCCCGGCATTGCGTCGGTGACGTAACGTAGACCCGCGGCGCGCGCCGCCGCCATCGACTGCGCCGGCGGTTCGACGGCGGGGGAATCCGGATTCGTTGCCGTCGTGTTCATACCGCGCACCTTGTGAGCGATCGCCGTGCCCGCACGCGGTCGGGCATGGCGCCTGCTAGGTACGCGAGACGGCCCGGCCGGTGTTGCGGGTCTTTCGATCGGATCAAAGGAGCAGGGATGCAACTGAAACGAATCGCCATTGCTGCCGCGGGAGCGCTCGCACTCGCCCCGCCTGCAATCGCCGCGGGCGACCGCCACTCCCCACCGCACGACTTAAGCGCCGGCCCCGGGGCGACCGGTCAAGAGATGGATTCCTACACCGTCCGCCAGCTGCAGCAGGCGCTGCAAGGCAAAGGCCATGACGTCGGGGGCGTCGACGGCATCATGGGCCCGCGCACGCAATCCGCCTTGCGCCAATACCAGCAGGCGCACGGAATGCAGGCGACCGGGCGGCTCGATCAGCAAACCGGTTCCAGCCTCGGCCTTTCGAGCGGCGGGACGAACCGGAGCGGCGCCGGGTCAACGGGCGGCAGCATGAACCCAGGATCCACCGGCAGCTCCGGCGCCGGCACGACGGGGAACAGTTCGGGCGGAACGGGCTCGGCCTCGACCACGCGGCCGGGCGGTTGATTCTCTGATCGACCTCGGCACCGAGCGGCGCGCGTAAGGCGCGCCGCTCCAACGGCGACGGTGTACCCCGCCGTCGCTTCTTTATTGCAACCCTCGTCGCGGGCGCGAATGCGAAGTTTTCGTGAACGCCTCGCGCCGGCCCGTAACTTGCAACTCCGCCGTACGAATCCGGGGGACCGGCGGCCAGGCGCGAACCGCGCGACTTTTTTTCCCTATCGAGCAATTCGTCCACCGCCCGCCCGCGCCGGCGCGCGCTGGGCACGCGAGGTGTCATGGACATCGCAGGGGCCGAGCTACCCGCCGCCGCGGCAATCGCGGCTGCCGGCGAGAGTCGTCCGCACCTTCCGCGATACGCCTCGCGCGGACCGATCCCGTTTCTGCTGCATTACGTTGTCCGGCGGGTGGGAAGCCATATCGTCGTCATCGCCGCGGTCATCGCCGCGGTAGCGTGCTCGATCGGTGCGCAGTACGCGGTGAAGCACCTGGTCGACGTGCTGAGCGCCGGTGCGCCGGCGGCGCAGACGCTCTGGTGGGCGGTCGGTATCCTCCTCGCGGTCGTCGCGGGCGACAACCTCTTGTGGCGTGTCGCCGGGTGGACCTCCACGTACGCTTTCCCCGCGGTCGGAGCCGACCTGCGCCTCGACCTCTTCAATCACCTGTCCGGCCACGGGACGCGATATTTCGTCGAGCAGTTTCCGGGCGCCCTCGCCGGGCGCATCACGACCGCGGCCAACGCCGCGTGGACGATCGAGAACCAGCTGACGTGGACCACGATCCCGCCCGGCCTCGCGGTGATCTTCAGCATCGCCGTGCTCGGATCGATCAACTGGCAGCTCACTGCGGTGCTGTTCGTGGTGGTGGTGATCCTGGGGACGGTAATCGTCCGGATCGCGGCCCGCGGCAGCCACCTTCACGAGCAGTTCGCGGGCCAGGCGGCCCACGTCAGCGGCCACCTCACCGACGTGGTCAACAACATCGGGCTGGTCCGCATCTTCGGGGCGGCGGGGCGGGAAAGAGAGCGGCTGTCGCAGAAGATCGGCGACGAGGTCGTCGCGCAGCGGGCGAGCCTCCAGTCGCTCGAGCGATTGCGGCTCCTGCATGCGGCGAGCGTGTTCGTGGTCACCGCGGGGGTGCTGGTCTGCGCGGTCTACCTGTGGCGGCGGGGCGACATCACGACCGGCGACGTCGTCCTGACCACGTCGCTGGGGTTCACCATGCTGCATGCCTCGCGCGACTTCGCCATGGCGATCGTGTACGTCGTCCAGGAGTTCGCGAAGCTCGGCGAGGCGATCCAGGTGCTCGGCCTCCCCCACGAGATGGTGGACGCCCCCGATGCGCAACGGCTAGAAGTGACGCGGGGCGCGGTCGCGTTCAGGAACGTCTCGTTCAAGTATCCGAACGATCGCCCCGTCCTACGGGGTTTCTCGCTGGAGGTGCCGGCTGGTCAGAGAGTCGGTGTGGTCGGGCGCTCGGGCGCCGGGAAGTCGACCTTGCTCGCGCTCCTGCAGCGCCTCTACGACCCGGACGCCGGCGAGATCCGCATCGACGGGCGGAACATCGCGCACGTCACTCAGCAGTCGTTGCGCCAGTCGATCGCGATCGTCCAGCAGGACATTTCCCTGTTTCATCGCTCGCTGCTCGAGAATCTCCGCTATGCCCGTCCGGATGCGACCGACGAGGAGATCTTTCGCGCGGTGGAAGCGGCACAGTGCACCGAATTCGTGAACGGCCTGCCGGACGGGTTCGATACCGTCGTCGGCGAACGCGGCATGAAGCTCTCGGGCGGGCAGCGCCAGCGTCTCGCCATCGCTCGCGCCTTCCTTCGCGACGCGCCGATCGTGCTCCTCGACGAAGCCACGTCCGCGCTCGACACCGAGTCGGAGCAGTCGATCCAGGAAGCGCTCGCACGCCTCTGCCGCGGACGGACGGTCATCGCTATCGCGCATCGTCTGTCGACCCTCGACGCGTTCGATCGCATCGTGGTGCTCGAAAAGGGGCGCATCGTGGAGGACGGGACGCCGTCGCAACTGCTGTCGCGCCGGGGAATCTACACCGCGATGTATCGCCGCCAGCTCAACGCATCGCACTCGGCGCCGGCGGTATGAGCGGCGCGCGGCGGCATCGCCTGCTTGCCGCCGTCCTCGGGGCAGCGCTTGCCGCGGTGCCGCTTGGCGGCGTCCACGCCGGCGGCGCGCCGGAGGGCGAATCCGCGCCGGCGAAGGCCAAGCGCCGCGATTCGTCGGCGCCGATGCCCGGCCGGGCGACAGCGCCGCCGCTCACCGAACAGCAGCGGCCGCCCGAGCCGGCGCGGCAGCTCGCGGCCGACGAGGTCGTGCCCATTCTCGGGCGCAAGATCGTCGGGGCGTCGAACGAGGAGCTGGGACGAGTCGTGAACGTGCTGGTCGACGACCTGGGGCGGACGCGGGCGTTGGTCATCGACTTCGGCGGCTTTCTCGGCGTGGGCAGCCGGAAGATCGCGGTCGACTGGGGACAGCTCGTCTTCAACCCCGGCAGTCCCGACCGGCAGATCGGGTTGAAGATGACGCGCGAGCAGATCCAGGGCGCGCGCGAATTCAAGGAGAACGTGCCGAAACCCGTCGACGTGGCCACCCCGCCGCCGGATGACACGCCCGCGGACCGGGGGGGAGGCTCGCGCGACGGGAAGAAGGCCAGGTGAACGCGCCCGGGCAGCCTTGCGCACCCGCGGACGTCGCGCCGACGGCCGCGGCCCGGCACGCGGGCGAACGCGCGCTCTCCTGGTTCAATTTTTTCGTCGCCAACATCCAGACCGGTTTCGGGCCCTTCGTCGCGGTCTACCTCACCGCCGAAGGCTGGACGCTGACCGCCATCGGCTTCGCGCTGAGCGTCGGCACGGTGACATCGCTGGTCAGCCAGCTGCCCGCGGGTGCGCTGGTCGATGCGGTGCGCAGCAAGACGCGAGTCGCGGCGGCAAGTGTGCTCGCCTTCATGGCGAGCGCGCTCATGCTGGCGGTCAGTCCCCTGCCGCTCACGGTCTACCTGGCGAAGGTGCTGCACGGCTTCTCGAGCTGCACGCTCGGCCCGTCGATCGCCGCCTTGAGCGTCGCGATCGCTGGCCGCGAGCGCCTAGGCGAGCGCCTGGGCCGCAACGCGCGTTACGCCTCGATCGGAAGCGGTGCCGGCGCGGCACTGATGGGCGCATGCGGCTACTACTTCACCGAGCAGGCGGTGTTCTATCTGACGGCGATCCTCGCGCTGGCGGCGATCGCGACGCTCGGGCCGTTGCGCCGCGCCTCGGCTCCGGTCGACGCGCTCGACCGCCCGGACGCAGCGGCCCCCAAGGCGACCATTGCGCAGGTGCTGGCCGACCGTCGCCTCCTGGCGTTCGCCGGTTGCGCGATGCTGTTCACGTTCGTCAACGCACCGCTGCTGCCCATCGCCGCGAGCGCTCTCACCGCCAGCGCCGGCAGCGCCGCCAGCCTGCTGATCGCGGCCTGTATCGTCCTGCCGCAGGTGATCGTGGCGCTGATCGCGCCCATGGTCGGCCGGTCCGCGACCTCACTCGGGCGCAAGCCCTTGCTGCTCCTCGGCTTCGCGATCCTCCCGATCCGGGGCGCGCTCCTCGCGCTGACCACGGATCCGGCCCTCGTCGTCCTGCTCCAGGCGCTCGACGGCATCGCGGCGGCGTGCTTCGGCGTCCTCGTGCCGCTCATCGTGAGCGACATCGCCGGGCGGTCCGGACACTTTAACCTGTCGCTCGGCGCCGTCGGGCTCGCGATCGGCATCGGCGGTTCGGTCAGCCCGCCGCTCGCCGGATGGGTCGCCGACGAGTTCGGCCAGGCAGCAGCGTTTTCGATGCTCGCCGTCGCCGGCGTCGCGGCGGTGCTGTTCGTCCGGCTGGCGATGCCGGAAACGCGGCCCGCGAACCGGGAAATGAGCGAACTGCCGCCGGGCGAACCTGCCCGCCGCAGCGCCTGAAGCCGGACCGTGGCGCGGCACCGTGGGCGCAAGGTCCGGGGCGCGAAACTTGCTGCTATCGCTCCGGCGCCTTGCCATCGATACCGAAACCGGGGACTGCAAGTGAAAATCGCACAAGTTGCTCCGCTCTTCGAGGCCGTGCCGCCGAAACTGTACGGCGGCACCGAACGGGTCGTCGCGTATCTCACCGACGCTCTGGTCGACTTCGGTCACGACGTCACGCTGTTCGCCACGGGCGACAGTCGCACCAAAGCCGTGCTCGACCCGGTCTGGCCGCGGGCGCTTAGGCTGGAAAGAGTTGCGGATCCGTTCGCGCCCCTGTTCGTGATGATGGAAAGGGTGTTGCGCCGGGCAACGGAGTTCGACGTCATTCACTGGCATATCGACTATTTCGGCTTCCCGCTCATCCGTGCCCTCCGCACGCCGTCCATCACGACGCTGCATGGCCGGCTCGACATGCCGGAGTTGCCTGCGCTCTACGACGTGTTCGGCGACATTCCGGTGGTGTCGATATCGGACGCCCAGCGCACGCCGCTACCAGCCGCCAACTTCGTCCAGACCATCCATCACGGGTTGCCGACGGACCTGTTGGCCGCCGGAACCGGTCGCGGCGGCTATCTGGCGTTCCTGGGCCGCATCTCGCCCGAGAAAGCGCCCGATGCCGCGATCCGGATCGCGGCGATGGCCGGCCTGAAGCTCAAGATCGCGGCCAAGGTGGATCGAGTCGACGAGGCGTACTTCGACGAGAAGATCAAGCCGCTCCTCGCGCAAACCCACGTCGAGTTCATCGGCGAGATCTGCGAGTCGGAGAAGGCCGATTTTCTCGGCAATGCCGCGGGGCTGGTGTTCCCGATCGCCTGGCCCGAACCGTTCGGCCTGGTGATGATCGAGTCGATGGCTTGCGGGACGCCGGTGATCGCGTTCCGCAACGGATCGGTGGCCGAGGTGATCGAGCAGGGTGTTACCGGCTTCGTGGTCGACAACGAGGTCGATGCGGCGCATTGCGCCCGGCGCATCCTCGACCTCGATCGAGGCCGCATTCGTGCGGAGTTCGAGCGGCGGTTCTCGGCAGCGCGTATGGCGCGCGACTACATCGGGCTGTACCGCCGCCTCGCGCACCAGCGCGTGACACCCTTGCTGCGCCAAGTCGGTACTCCCACCGCGGTCGCGGTGTGACGGTCAATAGCGGGAGCTGATATCAAGCCGGCGTGGGGCCGCGCTCTGCCGCCGCCCCATCGGTGGGCGCGACGCGCTCGGAACGCTGGCGCGCCGGGCCGTGGACGCGGATGAGGTTAAAGGCGGTGTTGACGAGACCGATGTGCGAAAAGGCTTGCGGGAAATTGCCGACCAGGCGCCCGGCCACCGGATCGTATTCCTCCGCGAGCAGCCCCAGATCGTTGCGCAAGGCGAGGAGCCGCTCGAACAGGGCGGTCGCCTCGTCGATTCGGCCGAGCAGGACGTAGGCATCCGCGAGCCAGAAGGAGCAGGCGAGGAAGGCGCCCTCCATGCCACCGACCCCGTCGTCGATCCGCTCCGTCGAATAGCGCCGGACGAGGCCGCCATGCAGCAGCTCGCGCTCGATCGCCGCGACCGTGCCGGCGACGCGCGGATCCTGCGCGGGCAGGAAGCCGACCTGGGGGATGAGCAGGAGGGCCGCATCCAGGGCCTCGCCTCCATAGTGCTGGACGAAGGTGTTTCGCCGCGCGTCGAACCCGTTCTCGCAGATGTCGGCATGGATCTCAGCGCGGATCGCCCGCCAGCGATCCACTGGGCCCTCGAGGCTAAAGCGCTCGCATGACTTCACTGCCCGGTCGAACGCCACCCAGCACATCAGGCGCGAATGGGTGAACGCGCGGGCCGGCCCGCGAACCTCCCAGATGCCATGATCCGGCTCCCGCCAGACCTTTTCCACATGGGCGAGCACGACCTTCTGCAGGCGCCAGGCCTCATCGAGCGGGCTCAGTTCCGCTTCGCGCGCCGCGTGCAGGACGTCCATCAACTCGCCGTAGACGTCGAGCTGGCGCTGCTCCGCGGCCGCGTTGCCGCTGCGCACCGGCCGGCTGTTCGCGTATCCCGGCAGCCAGGCGATCTCGTTCTCCGGCAGCCGCCGCTCGCCGGAAATGCCGTACATGATGTGCAGCTGCTCGGGATGACCGGCGGCCGCGCGCAGCAGCCATTGCCGCCAGGCTTCCGCCTCTTCGCGGTAGCCGGCGTTGAGCAGGGCGTAGAGCGCGAGCGTCGAGTCGCGGATCCAGCAATACCGATAGTCCCAGTTCCGATGTCCGCCGATCAGCTCGGGCAACGAGGTGGTCGGCGCTGCGACGATGCCGCCGGTCGGCTCGAACGTCAGAAGCTTCAGCGTGATCAGCGAGCGCATCACGGCTTCGCGCCACGAATCGTCGGCGTGCTCGAATCGGCAACGCTTCGACCATTCCCGCCACCACGATATCGTGCGGTCGCGGCTTTCGGTGCGGTCCGGCACGAAATGCGGCGCCTCGTGCGAGCGGTGATAGGACAGCGTGAACGGCACGTTCTCGCCCCTGCGCACCACAAACGAGGCGGAAGTCTTCATGTCCCGGCCCTGCAGCGGCACGGCCGTGTGCAATTCGACCGCATCGGGTCCGCAAACCGCGCTCAGGCCGTAATCGCGACGGCGCACCCACGGCACGGCCTCCCCGTAGTTGAATCGCAGGATCAGCTCCATCGTCATCGGGACCTCGCCGCGAACCCCGCTGACTATTCGCACCACGTCGACCTTTTTCTCGTCCTCGGTCGGCGGCATGAAATCGGTGAGCGTCACCGCCCAAGAGTGAGTCTCGAAGCGCGTCTCGAGCACGGCGGTGCCTCGCAGATACCGCCGGCTCGTGCGGCAGGTACGGTCCTCGGGGGCGATCAGCCAGCGACCGTGTTGGGGGCCGCCGAGCAGCGCCGCAAAGCAGGCGGCGGAGTCGAAACGCGGCAGGCACAGCCAGTCGATCGAGCCGTCGCGGCCAACGAGTGCCGCGGAGATCAGGTTGCCGATCAGGCCGTAGTCTTCGAGCGGCTTCGACATGGCACGGTTCACTGCTTCACATCCGGCTCGAAGGACAGCCAGCGTACTCGCGGAAACGCGGATCGTAGAGCGGATCACCGATCCGCATCGCCGCCGAAACCGCGAGCAACGTACGGCTCCAGCAATTCGCCGGGTTGTGCGGAATCAGCGCCACAGCGACCGATCGCCGCGTGAGTCGCCGGTACTCTCTCAAGTGAGCCCGGGGGCTCGCCGCTACGCCTCCCGCAAGGGTTGCAACTGTTCCATTGCGTCGTCGTCCACCTTGACGGTGCCGTCGCGCTCGTAGGTGCCGATCAGGCAGCCGCTCGCCACCGCGCGGTCGCGCAACGCTTCGAGCACCTCATCCCGACCCGGTCCGTCGGCGAACGCCGGGCCGTCGGCCAGCGCGAAGAGCTGGAACGCATAGCGGTGCGTCCCATGACCCGGCGGTGGATCGGGCGGCAGCCAGCTCCGCTGAAGTAGCGAGTTGCGGCCGGTCTTCAGCTCGGCGTCGCCCTCGTGGTCAGGGCTCTTGAGCGCGCCTTCCCGCAGCGCCCCGTCGCCTGGCTCGAGACCGACCACGATCGCGTGGACCAGCGGCTGCGGCGTCGGCGCGTCCGCATCCTCCACGATCAGGACCAGGGATGCCGCCGCCGGTGGCACGCCGGTCCATTGCAGCGGCGGCGAAATCGCCTCCCCGTCCGCGGTGTACTGCTGCGGTATGGGGGCATGGTCGGCGAAGGCCAGGCTGCGGACTTCCAGAGTTGCCGTCCCCGCGCGCAAGTCGACCGTGTTGAACGCGATCTTCTCCAGCCCGGCGCGCTGTTGGCGCAGGGCATGACCGACGGCATCAGGTAGGTGTTCGAGCAATGCAGCCCCCGGAAAGATTATGGCAGCGATCGCGCACCCGAGCAGGTGATGTGCCCGCTCGTGGCCAGCCGGGCACGTCTGTTGCTCGCGCTGCCTCATGCTTCGCGGCGCCGTGCTCGAGGGCACCCACACCGAGCTGCGCGTCGGCCACAGCCGGCTCGGGATCGCCGGTACGATCGGTTTCGGCGGCGGCTTTGGCGGCGCGTACGCGGCCGATTTCGGCGAGCTCGAGATGAAGGCGTTCGCCGCTCGCACGCGGCGGCTCGCCGAGAGCTTCCGCCGCGCGCTGAGTGCGCGGGAGACGCCGATCCGCATTGCGCTGCTGCACTACGCACCGATTCCGGATACCGTGGCCGGCGAGCCGCTCGAGATCTATCCGTTCCTCGGCAGCGATCGGCTCGGGGAGGCGATCGACAGCGCAGGCGCCGATCTCACAGTCCACGGCGACGCGCATCACGGAGTGCCCGAAGGCATGACACGCGGCGGTGTTCCGGTGCGCAATGTGGCGCAGCCGATGATCGGCGCCGCGTATCGCGTCTTGGAGTTCGTGGCGCGCGAAGTGCCGGCGAGCACCACAATCGCGTAGAGCCGGCCCGATCCCCAAGGCCGGCCTCGGCGCTGCCCGCGCGCGTTTCGAGGCACGATTGCCCCCGCGCCCATCGGGCGCGATGATCTATGGAGCTGTTCCAACCCTTCGCGACATGACGGCCGAGCGACCACGTTTCGAGATCCTCGCCGAGGACGGCGGCGCCGACGAGCGGACGCTCGTCCTCGCGCGCGGAGATTCGTTCGCGCTGTTCGATCGCCACGGCGACTTCACCCCCAGCTCATCCGGGCGCCACGGCCTGTTCTTCGACGGGACGCGCTTTCTCTCCGCGCTCATGCTGCGGCTCGCGCGGCGGCGGCCGCTGCTGCTCTCCTCGAGCGTGCGCACGGCGAACCAGGGCCTCGCCATCCACCTGGCCAACCCGGACCTGATCGATCCCGACGTCCCACGGGTGCCGCGCGAGACGCTGTACCTGTACCGTTCGATCGAGCTCGAGGACGGGGGGTGCCGCTTCGGCATCGCGCTGCGCAGCTTCGACGAGCGCTCGCTCGAGCTCGAGCTCGAGCTGGCCTTCGCGGCGGACTTCGCCGACGTCTTCGAGGTGCGCGGCGCGCACCGCCCGCGGCGTGGCCAGGTCGCGGGTCCCGAGCTGCGGACGCAGGGCGTGACTTTGACCTACATCGGGCTGGATCGGCGCGAGCGGCGCACCGAGCTCGCCTTCTCGCGCGCGCCGGAGACGCTCGGGCCCGATTTCGCGCGCTTCCGGCTCGAGGTCGGGCCGGGCCGGCCGAGCGCGCTCGAACTGGTCGTCCGCTGCGAGCTCGGCGGTGGGCGCGGAGCGCGCGCGCCGCGTTTCTCGCTCCCGGGCGCGCCGCGGCGTTCGGCGCCCGCCGCGCTGCTGCCGAACTCGTCCAACCCGGCATTCGACCAGTGGGCGCGCCGCTCCGCGCACGATCTCGCCATGCTGACGGTCGAGACGGCGCAGGGCCCGTTTCCGTTCGCCGGCGTGCCCTGGTTCGCGACGCCGTTCGGGCGCGACTCCCTCATCACCGCGTATTCGGTGCTCTGGCTCGATCCGGGCCTGGCCCGCGGCGTGCTGCGCTTTCTGGCGTCGCACCAGGCGCACGCCGCCTCGCGCGCCGAAGACGCGGAGCCGGGAAAGATCGTGCACGAGATGCGCGGCGGCGAGATGGCCGCCCTCGGCGAGATCCCGTTCGGCCGCTACTACGGGAGCGTCGACGTCACGCCCTGGTTCGTGCTGCTGGCCGCCGCCTACCACGAGCGCACCGCCGACGACGCGCTCGCGCGCGAGCTCTGGCCGAACCTGCTGCAGGCGCTGGCGTGGATGGACGGACCCGGCGATCCGGACCAGGACGGTTTCGTCGAATACCGACAGCGCTCGCTCGAGGGGCTGTCGAACCACGGCTGGAAGGATTCGAGCGATTCGATCATGCACGCCGACGGCTCGCTCGCCGCGGGCCCGATCGCGCTCTGCGAGGTGCAGGCGTACGTTTACGCAGCGAAGGCGGGGCTTGCGCGCGTCGCGCAGCGGCTCGGCGAGCTCGCCCTGGGCGAGCGCCTGGAGCGTGAAGCGCACGCGCTGCGCGAGCGCTTCGAGCGCGCGTTCTGGTGCGAGGAGCTCGGCACGTTCGCACTCGCGCTCGATGCCGACAAGCGGCCTTGCCGCGTGCCGAGCTCGAACGCCGGCCACGCGCTGTTCGCCGGGATCGCGTCGCCGGAGCATGCGGCGCGCGTCGCGCAGAGCCTACTCGCCCCCCATTCGTTCTCAGGCTGGGGCGTGCGGACGCTCGCGGCTTCGGCCGCGCGCTTCAACCCGATGTCGTACCACAACGGCTCGGTCTGGCCGCACGACAATGCGCTCGTCGCACTTGGCCTGGCGCGCTACGGCGCGACAGCCGGCGCGGAGCGTATCTTCGGCGCGCTCTTCGAGGCGAGCCTGTCGATGGAGGAGGCGCGCCTGCCCGAGCTGTTGTGCGGCTTCGACCGCGTCGACGGGGAGCAGCCGACGCTGTATCCGGTGGCGTGCTCGCCGCAGGCCTGGTCGGCCGCGAGCGTCTTCCTGCTCCTGCAGTCGGTGCTGCGGCTGTCGATCGACGCGTCTCGGCGTCAGGTCCGGGTCTCGCGCCCGACGCTGCCTGCCTTCCTGGATCGGGTCGCCCTGCGCGAGATCGGCGTCGACGGCGCGACGGTGGATCTCCTATGGGAGCGAAGCGGAGATGAAACGCACGTGCAGATACTTCGCCAGACCGGGGACGTCGAGTTGGTCGTGTCGGCGACGTGAGGCGCAAGGCGTGCTGCGATGGCGGGCAAGTGGCTCCGCGGGCCGGCGTGCTCTCGGCCCGACAGAACGGCCACGAGGTGCTGGATCTAAGCTGCCTCGCTGACGGATGCGGTTGCGTCCCCGATCTAGCCGCGGGCTACGTAGTCCCAATCAATCCCGCGCTTCGATATCAACTGCGTCGAGACGCGCCCGTGGCCTAGTTCGACGAGGAGACTTTCGACACCACCGAGGAAACCCGAACTCCCGACGCTTACGATCTTGCCAGTGACCCTTGCGCGCTCCGGCCCGGCGTGGCCATAGAAAACCCACACACCACGCCCGACGGCCGGGCGGTCCGCGTCTTCCCATCTTCCATCCACTTTAGTCGCCTCACTCAATCCCCGCATCACTCCCGACCCCGCGGGACCACTATAAGCGGGAATGGGCGTTGCGTCCAATCACTCCCGTCGATCCTCGCCCGTATCTGCGTTGGAATGCGCCGTGTGGGCGAAGACCACGAATCGTGTTGCCGATTGAGACCCGGAACCCACCACGCCTGATGCAGGGTGAGCGCAAGCAGTGTCGAATCCAGATCCGGGGAAGACGGCCGTTCGTCACTGCGGGATTGGCAGCGCCAACGCAACGTGATCATCAGCCGGACGGACAGCGCCCCGCGGACGTGAACACGCCGTGAATGCGGTCGCCGATGAAGCCTATGACTTGCCCTCGTGTGTCTGGGCACGTCGCTGCATCTCTTCGGGCGAGACATCCTCGATATGCGTAGCGAACGACCAAGTATGGCCGAAGGGATCCTTCAGCACGCCCAAGCGGTCGCCGTAGAACTGGTTCTCGACCGGTCGCGTCACCTTGGCCCCGGCCGCCTCGGCCTGACGCACCAGCTTATCCACGTCGTCGACGTAGATCATGATGTTGACCGGGCTTCCGCCGAGCGTCTCGGGGCTGCGGAAATCCATCTCCGGAGCCTCGTCCGCCAGCATGATCGGCGCGGCTCCGATCCTGATCTCCGCGTGCCCGATCTTGCCGTCGGAGTGCGGCATGCGCATGACTTCGGTCGCGCCGAACGCCTTGCGGTAGAAGTCCAGCGCGCGAGCTGCGCCCTTCACGCACAGATAAGGGGTGGCGGCCTTGTAGTCATCGGGTATGGCTTTGACCTTGGTCGTCATCGTCGCTCTCCTGAAGGTGGTTTCGGATTTTCGCGGCGGCGAGCCGAAGAGGGTCGGACTTCGTCGATACGAAGGGGGTTCCGTCTTGCTACGTCGCAAGGCCCGGACAACGTCCGGCGGAGACCAAAAAAGACCGGGCGAGCGACCCGGTCAACGCTGAGGTCCGCAGGACGGGCGACCACTCCAAGAAGTGGATCGCCGAGCGTCCGCGAATTGAACCTCTAATTAGACGTGCGTCGCGTTGTGGAACGTGCCCTGATCGGGGCCGTCATAGCGCTTTTCCGGGCTGCCGAGAACGTGGGGCGCTAGCTGCTGACCGGGGGTCCGCGCCATCGAGTCGCGGCTGAACCAGCGCGAGTACCATCGATCGCCACGCGTCGTGCGCGTATCCGGCGCGCGGTCGGCTCGCGGCGTGACGTCGCGCTGGGTGCCGGTCGTGTAGGGCGCGGTCGGAACGGGTTGGACGTTCGGGCCGGGCCGGGCGTCCGGCAGCGAGCGGACATCCCCGGCGTTCGGCTGACCCGCGGGACGCGGCTGCGGACGCGGCTCGGGGGCCTGCGCGCTGGCGAGCTGGGGAGTGGCCAGCGCGGTACCGAGCGCTGCTGCGATTGCGAGAGTGCGGAGTTTCGTCATGAGCATCACCTTTCTATCGGTGGTAAGGGAACTCCAGCGCCGTCGACGCAGATAACGCCGTCTCGGTCTGGGTAAAGTCGACGCCGCAACGGGCATGCCCGCGCTGCCGCCCAGGCATGCGCGCTGCTTCCGCGGCGCAGGGTTCGTTTCAAACGTCGAGCGGCGAGCGCCGCGCGACGTTACAACCCAGCGATGCGGGCAACATTTACACCGCCGCGCAAAATCCTCCCGCCTGCTTGGTTCATTCGTCCGAGGCTTTGCCCCCGCTCCGAGAGCCTCGCCATCTCTCTGCGGCGCGGAATGCCGGTTGTACCCGCCAATGCGCCTTGCATCCCACTCGCGACGCGCTAGTGACCGGCGTCCTCAACCCCGCCAGGGCCGGCGCGCGAGCGCCTGGACGTCCGCCGCGAGCCGTTGAGCCGCTCGACAAGCGGCCGTGCGACGCTCCGACTCAGGTCTTGGCGAGTCTTACAGCGGCGCGTCGGAGGCGGCCGTCACGCGTAGCCGGTCGTCCACCGCGCGGACCCCCGCGCAACGCGCCGCGATCTCCCGCAGCGCGATCCGCGTGCCTGATTCGGTAATGTGGCCGGCGAACACGACCTCGCCGTGCTCGACGACGACCGAAACGCCATCCGCGTCGAGCCACGGCGCTTTGGCAATGCCGCACTCGATCTCTGCGCGGATCGAGGAGTCGCCGCGCAGCGACGACCAACGGTCCGCCCCGGGCCTCAGCCTGAGGTCGGTCGGCGTAGATAGGGTTCGTGCGCTATCGATATCGTGCCTCATGACGTTCTCCAGATGACAGTATCGGGATCCCGCATTTGGTGTGCCTGGCACCTTCGCCGGCGGTCGCGCAGTCTGGTGGGCGACGGGACGTCCGGTCAGTCTGGACTCACCATATATCCGCCGCATTATCGTCGTAGTGAGAAACGCTATGACCAACACCGCCCCGACGAGAAAGAACATTGCGGCGGCCGCAGTCCAACCGGCGAGCGCGAGCGCGACCAGCGCGACGATCAGCGCCACCGCCGCGCCTTGCAGCATCACGCGACTCCGCCGCGGGCCATTCGATCCGGTCCGGCCCTAGATCGCACCCACGCTGCCGGTGACCGGAAGCACGATGCCGGTGATGTAACCCGAGCACACCGGCGACGCCAGGAACACGTACGCCGGCGATAGCTCCTCGGGCTGTGCAGCTCGCTTCATGTCGCTCGTTTGCCCGAACTTCGCCACGTCCTCCGCGGGCCGGTCGGCGGGGTTGAGGGGCGTCCACACCGGTCCCGGAGCAACCGCGTTCACTCGAATTCCCTTGTCCGCCAGGTTCCGCGCCAGCGATTTCGTGAACGCGTGGATCGCCCCCTTGGTAGTCGAATAGTCGAGCAGCGCGGGACTGCCCTCCAGACCTACCACGGAGCCGGTGTTGATGATCGATGCGCCGCGCTCGAGGTGCGGCAGCGCCGCACGGGCCATATAGAAGTAGCCGTAGACATTCGTGCGCAGCGTTTCGTCGAAGCGCTCGTCCGAGATGTCCGCCAGCGATCCGGCGTGCATCTGGAACGCCGCGTTGTTCACGAGCACGTCCAGGCGGCCGAGCTCGCGAACGACTCGGTCGACGGCCCGTTTGCAGAACGCGCTGTCCTTGACGTCGCCGGCGATGAGGGTGCAGCGCCTGCCCTCGGCCTCGACGTGCCGCTTCGTCTCCTTCGCATCGTCGTGCTCGCTGAGGTAGAGGATGGCGACGTCGGCGCCCTCGCGCGCGAAGAGCACCGCGACGGCGCGACCGATGCCCGAATCGCCGCCGGTGACGATTGCGGCCATGCCGGCGAGCTTGCCGCTGCCTTTGTAATCGGGCGCCAGGAATTGCGGCGCGAGTTTCAGGTCGGCTTCGTTGCCCGGCTTCTTGAGATGCTGCGCCGGCAAGCTGACGGGCTGCTCGCGCGCGCCCGCCTGCACCGCCTTCTTCTTCTCGGACTTGCTCTTGCGCTTGGGCTGCGAACGATCCCGCTCGTCCTGCTCCCGTTGGATGCGTCTGTGCTTCGTCGCGGTCGCGGTGCCCGCATCGGTGTTCCGCGAATTGCCCTGGCTCATCTCGGCTCCCGTCGTTCGTTCGCACCCCGTCACGGTCGACCTGGCACGTTAGGAGTCAGATCCAGCAATTCAGGGGCCGTATGTCCATGGCCCGTATGTCGATGGCCCGTATGTCCATGGGCCCTACCGAGTTGAGCGGGTATCCGGCGATGATGGGTGGCGGCGGCGTGGGTGGCACGTCCGGCGGGCTGGGCGGCGGATCCTCGACCGGCGTCCCGGGATAAGGCGTCCCGGGCGGCAACGGCGGGGCAGGATCCGGCGCGGGATGAGGCTCCGGCGTGTGGGGGGGCACCGGAGGATCGGGGGACTGGGTCAGGTTCACGCCATCCATCTTTCGCTCCTGGCTGCGAGCTTGGCTGGCCGCGCAATCCTCGATCTCATCGGGCGTGAGACGCGCTATCGCCCAGGCGGCCAATCATTGTCGAGGCGGCGATTTCGCGCAGCGCTTCTCGCAGCACCGGGTCATCGGTCACCTGCATGACACGCTCGAAGCAGCGCTGGAGTTCCGACCGGGGCGCGGTGCTTGCAGCCCGCTCGCGACGCGCGGCGACGGCGAGGTAATAGGGCCGGTGCCTGCGAACGGCGCCGAGACGGGTAAATCGCGAACTGGGCATTGATCGACCTCCGGTTCGATGTGTGAGAACCTGGTGTCTGCAACGGGGATGCCTGGGACGAGTCATCGGCGACCCACATGGCATGAGGATTGCAACGGGTCGGGCATGAGCCTCGACCCGCTTCGCTTCCTCCTTTGCGCGATTCGCCAAGGCGTTTGCCTGCAGGGCGGGCCACCCCGCCGCCTTCGTCATGGCAGTGCTGGTCGTACTCGTCTGGGCGATCACCGGCCCGCTGTTCGGTTTCAGCGACACCTGGCAGCTCGTCATCAACACCGGCACCACCATCGTCACGTTCTTGATGGTGTTCCTGATCCAGAATACCCAATACCGCGACGGCGACGCGGTGCAGATGAAGCTGGACGAGCTGATCCGTGCGGTTGCAGGCGCCCACAACGCCTTGATCGACCTCGAGGAGCTCGATGACGAGCAACGCGCCCGCCTTCATGCGACCTTCGCCGGGCTCGCGCGTGCGGCGCGGGGGTCGGAGCGGAACGGGAGCACCGCTACCGGTGCGGAAGACGTACTGCGCTGACGCGGCTCGCCGCATCGCGTCGACGTCGTTCGGGCACGTCGCCTGCATCGCTCGGTCTTTGGATTTACACTCAAGGAGGAATCCCATGCCGCGTTCGGAATCCCCGCGTGCGAAGCTCCTGCTGGTCGTTTCGATGATCCTCGTGGGATCGCTCGCCGCCTGCGAGCGCCGCGCCAACCCGCCGCAACCCAAGACCTCCGCCGCCGCGCCTGCTCCGGCCGCCACGCCAGCCGCCCCGCCCCCCGCATCTACAGCCGCGGCCGCGGCGGCGACATCGGTCAGCGACGCGGACAAGACTTTCGTCGACCAGGCCGTTGCTTCCGGGATGACCGAGGTCGCGATTACCGCGCACACGATGGACAAGGCGGCGAGCCCGCGGGTCAAGGAGATCGCGACCCTCCTCAATACCGACCATACGGCTACGAATCAGGAGCTGACGCGCCTCGCCGCCAAAAAAGGGGTCGCAGTTCCAACGACTCCGAAGCAGGACAAGCAGGCCGAGATCAAGCAGATTCGCGGGCTGACGGGCGCCGACCTCGACAACGCCGTCGTCCCGAAGCTCGCCGAGGCGCATCGCCAGAGCATCGAGCTTTACGAGCGCCAAGCGAAAGAGGGCGGCGACGCCGACCTGAAGCTCTTCGCGCAGAAGACGCTGCCCGTACTGCGCAGTCATTTGAAACAACTGGAGAGCGTCCAGGCAGGCCGCCCGGCGGGGCAGACGGGGCAGACGGCGGCTGCAACGGGCGCGCGCGATGTCAAGCAGTAGTTGTATGCGGGCAGACCCTTCACCACGCCGAGCTGCTGCGCGGGCGATCGTGCGGTCGCCAAGCTAGATGGCTACGAAGCTTCGCGGCGTATTGAAGCGCGAGATTCAAATCGGCCACGAGGCGTACGTCGTGAGCATCGAGCCGGATGGCCTCCGCTTGGTGCCAAAGGGGCGGCGCAAGGGATACGAGCTCAAGTGGTCGTCGTTCGTGAACGGGGAGGCGGCGCTGGCCGCCGCGCTGAGCGCGTCGCTCACCGCCGGAGTCGAGCGCAGCAGACCAAAGCGTTGACGTCGCCGCCTCGCGCAGTCCTGCGCATCCCATGGAGCAGCCGTGCCTATAACCACGATCCCGGCCGCGCCGCGTGCGTGGGGGCGTACCGTCGCGCGCCGCCTATGGCGACCCCTCAGCGTCCTTGGCGATGCCTGGTCCGAGGATCGCTGCAGCCGCAAGGCCGCGGCGGTTGCCTACTACACGGCGTTCTCGCTGGCGCCGATGCTCGTGATCGTGCTCGCTATCGCGGGCCTGGTCGTCGAAACCACGACGCTCAGCGGGGCGATACTCGCGCAGGCGCGCATGCTGATCGGGGAACCCGGGGCGGCGCTGCTGGGCGATCTGCTCGCAGCCAGCGCGCGCGAGGAGGACCGCGGATGGGCGGCGCTCGCCGCCTTCGGGGTGCTGCTCGTCGGCGCGACAACCGTGTTCTCCGAGCTCAAGGACAGCCTCGACGAGATCTTTCGGTTCCAAAGCCGAGCAGCCGAAGGCGTGTGGGGGCTGCTCCGCTCGCGTCTGCTCTCCTTCGGTCTCGTCCTCGTGCTCGCCTTCCTCCTGCTGGTCTCCCTGGCGGTGAATGCGGTGCTCGCCGTCGTCTCGAACTGGTGGCTGGGCATCGACGCCGAAGCCGGCTGGCTGCTCAAGGGGTTGTCGTGGTTGGCGACGCTCGTCGTCGTGATCGGGCTCTTCGCGGCCATCTACAAGCTGCTCCCGGAAGTGCGACTCGCCTGGCGGGACGTTCTGCTCGCCGCGATGGTCACTGCGTTGTTGTTTCTGGCGGGGCGGGTGGCCGTCGGCCTCTACCTCGGGAATGCCGCCCCCACATCGGCCTTTGGCGCCGCCGGCTCGCTCGCCGTGCTCCTGCTCTGGGTTTACTACTCGGCGAGCATCTTCTTCGTAGGGGCGGAAATCACGCGACTTTTCATCGCCCGGCGGACGCACCCCGACCGCGCCGGCGTGTAGCTCTTACCAGGCCGCGCAGAAATTCCCGGTCTGCGAGTAGGGTGGAAAGTGGTGCCCTGATGCGCCGGTCGAAAGCCCCCGGCGCCGCTCAGCCGGCACGATGCCAGCGGGAGCTGCTCAAGCAGCAAATCCCATAAGCGCGGCCGCGACGCGTCCAGGCCCGCCCGGGCCGCCGCGGCCTGCAAAGGGAAACTCATTGACCGCGACGCACCGCCGCCCGGAACGCTGCCCCCCTCCGTCGCGCGCTCCGCGTGGATCGTTTCCTGAATTACCGAAAGGATTGCACGCATGGCAACCACTGCACCGACTCCCCCTGTCGACCCGGTCCGCCGTCGCATGGTGACCGGCCTCTTCCGGGATCGCGACAGCGCCGAACTCGCCTATCGCTCCGTCTCGGACCGCGGCTATCGCGGCGACGCGGTCAACGTCGTGATGTCCGACGATACCCGCAAGCGCTATTTTGCCGACGGCACCGCCGTCGAAACCGAGCTCGGCTCGAAGGCGGCGGAAGGCGCCGGGGCCGGCGCCGCAATCGGCGGCACGCTTGGCGCCATCGCCGCCGCGATCGCCGCGGTGGGCACGTCGATCGCCATCCCCGGCCTCGGCCTCGTCATCGCCGGACCGATCGCTGCCGCGATCGCCGGCGCGGGCGCGGGCGGCGCGGCGGGCACCGTGGTTGGCGCGCTCATCGGCTGGGGCATTCCCGAGGAGCGGGTGAAGCACTATGAAAGCGGTATCAAGGAAGGCGGGATCCTGATGAGCGTCGAACCTCGCACCGACGCCGAGGCCGAGGTCGTCGAGCGCGAATGGCGCGACGCACGCGGCGAGCACGTTTATCGGTAATCGGCCCCGGCTAGCCCCTCGACCCAGCCCCGGCCAAGTGAGTGGCCGAGGGCGGGCGACGCTCCCCGCGCGCGCCCCCGCAGCAAGTAGCTCGCGACCTCTGGAATACACTATGCTCCGCGTGTCTCCATCCAGCGACAAGCGTTGCCATGACGATCCCGACCGAGCCGATCGGCAGCATCCCGCGGCCCGCGCATCTGATTGCCGCTGTTGCGCGGGCGGGGGCCGAGGCGCGAGAGCTCGACGCGCTTTACGACGAAGCGGTTCGTGACACGATAGAGCGGTTCGAGGCCACCGGGTCGCCGGTGGTCACCGACGGGGAGCAGCGTAAGCACCACAACTTCTGGACATATAGCGTCCAGGGCCTGCCGAACACCGCGCCCGACGGCTTTAAGATCCCATTCGCGGCCGGACACACGCGCCGCATGCCCCGGCTCACCGCCGGACCCTTTCGCTACCGTCGGTACGCCGACTCGTTCCTCGATGCGGCGCAACGGCACGCGCACGCGCCGCTCAAGCAGGCGGTCATCTCGCCCTCCGCGTTGAGCCTGATGTATCCGGCCGAAGGCATCGAGGGCTATTCCCGCGAGGCGTTTCTCGAGGATCTGCTCCGCGAGCACGAGACCGAGGTCCGTCGCTGTTTGGAGAAGGGCGCCCATGGCGTCCAGATCGACTTCACCGAAGGGCGGCTCGCGGTGAAGATCGATCCGTCCGGGCAACTCCTCCACAGCTTCATCGACCTGAACAACCTCGCGCTTTCCCGCTTTTCTCCGGAAGAGCGGAAGCGCATCGGGATCCACACCTGCCCCGGCGGCGATTGCGACTCCACGCACAGCGCGGACGTCGATTACGCCGAGCTGCTGCCGAGCCTGTTCCAGCTCAAGGCAGACAATTTCTACATCGCGTTGGCGGGCGAGACAGACCGGGTGCGCGTGCTGGAGAACGTCCGGCAGCACATGCAGCCGCACCAGCGGATCTTCGTCGGCGTGGTCGCACCGATCGATCCGCGGATCGAGACGGCCGAGGCGGTGCGCGACCGGATCCTCGAGGCGGCGAAGTACATCCCGGTCGAGCAGCTCGGGACGACCGACGACTGCGGTTTCGCGCCGTTCAGCGACGATACGTCGACGAGCCGGGAGACTGCGTTCGCGAAGATCAGGGCGCGGGTGCTCGGCACCGCGCTCGCCTCGCGAAAACTCGGAGTGGGCTAGTGCAACCGGACGACGAGGACGCGCTGCTGCGCTCCGTCGCCATCCAGAACGCGACCAGCATCCTGCTCGCGCGGCAGCGCGCCGAGCGCGAGTTGCTGGCGGCCAAGCAGGCGCTGGAGGCCCGGACCGAAGCGCTCGCGCGTGCGCTATCGATGGCGCGTGCCACGCTGCAGTCGACCACCGACGGCATCCTGGTCGTCGACGAGGACGGCAAGGTCACCGACTTCAACCAGCGGTTCGCCGAGATGTGGCGCATCCCGTTCGAGATCTTGCGCCGCGGCGAGCAGCGGGCGGTGCTCGAGGCCATGTCCCGCCAGACGGCTTCGCCCGAGGCATTTCTCGCGCAGCTCGACCACATCGGCACCTCCGCCGCGCCGGAGAGCTTCGACCTCCTGCAGCTCGCGGACGGCAGCGCGTTCGAGCGCGTTTCGCGCGCTCAGGTGGTCGAAGGGCGGCCGGTGGGAAGGGTGTGGAGCTTCCGCGACGTTACCGAGCAACAGCGCGCCGAGGCCGCGGCAGAGGCGGCCGCGGAAGAGCGCAAGCGGCTGCTCGACAGCGAGCGTGCCGCGCGCGCCGATGCCGAGCGGGCGAGCGGCATCAAGGACGAATTCCTCGCGAACCTCTCCCACGAGCTGCGCACGCCGCTCACCGCGATCCTCGGCTGGTCGCAGGTCTTGCGCCGGCGCGCCGCAGGCGAGCCCGAGCTGCGCGCGGGGCTCGAGGCGATCGAGCGCAACGCGCGCGCGCAAGCCCAGCTCATCGAGGATCTGCTCGACATGAACCGCATCGCCTCCGGCAAGGTGCATCTGGAGCTGAGGCCGGTTGCGCCCGCGGCCTTCATCGAGTCGGCAATCGAAACCGTACGACCGATGGCGGAGGCCAAGGGCATTCGGCTCGAGAAGCGCTTCGACGCCGCGGCGGGCGCCGTCTCGGGCGATCCGGGGCGGCTGCAGCAAGTTGTCTGGAACCTGCTTTCCAACGCCATCAAGTTCACGCCCCGGGAGGGCAAAGTCGACGTCGTACTCGAGCGCTCCGGGGCGGACGTCGAGATCAGCGTTGCGGACACGGGGGCCGGCATCGAGCCCGAGCACTTCGACTCGATCTTCGCGCGGTTTCGACAGGCCGAGACCTCGCTCGCTCGCCAGCACGGCGGGCTCGGGCTAGGCCTCGCGATCGTGAAGCAGCTCGTCCAGCTTCACGGCGGGACGGTGAGTGTCAGCAGCGCCGGAGCGGGTCTGGGCGCGACCTTCGTCGTCCGCCTCCCGGTGATCGCGGCCGGTGCGGGGACCGAGGTCGTGTCGCCGGCGTTGGCGAGGACCCCGCTGGCGTTCAAGTGGTCGGACCTATCCGGCGTGAAGGTGCTGGTGGTGGACGACCAGGCGGATGCGCGGGAGCTCGTGAAGCGCGTGCTGTCCGAATGCAACGCCGACGTGGTGGTGGCCGGTTCCGCGGAGGAAGCGCTGCTTCTCGTCGAACGCGAGCAGCCGAATGTCCTGGTCAGCGACATCGGCATGCCGGGCGTCGACGGATACGAGCTGTTGCGGCGGATCCGGGCGTTCGAGCACGCTCGCGGCCGGCGAATAACGGCGATCGCCTTAACCGCGTTCGCCCGCTCCGAGGACCGGACGCAGGCGCTGCGCGCCGGGTTTCTCGTGCATGTGTCGAAGCCGGTCGAACCCGCCGAGCTCGTCGCGACGGTCGCCTCGGTCGCGGGGCGGACCGGCGAGCCGGGCGCTACGGAGCGCGCCGGCTAAGTTCCCTCAAGGCGCGCGGATAAGTTGCCCCGCCGGCGGCGCGAAGGCCGAGATCGGCGAGTAAGAAGAACGGAAATCGTAGGTCGCCGCCGTCGGACTCGCGCAGTCGACCCGCCGCTCGGCGAAGCAGCGCTCGCGCCAGTCGAGCGCGCCTTGGAGATTGTCCACGGTCAACCGGTCGATGCCGCTGGGAAAGCTGGCCGGTGCCGGCGTCAGAGCCATCGCCGAAGGCGATGACGCCGCACGCGCGACGCTCGCTGCAACCGGGATCACGCTGACTCGCGACTCCCGCGTGTCGATACGGGTCACCTGGGTGCCCTGCGCAGGCGGCTTGTTGGCGTAGTTGACAACGCCCTTGGCGTCGACCCAGCGGTAGATTTCCGATTGCGCGCTGGCGGGCAGGGCAACGGCGAGGGAACAGAACAGTAGACCCATTACGGTCGGTCGCATGGCACGTGTCTCCGTGAATGTGTGTGGATGAATGGGCGTCTTCTGCAATCCACGCGCCCAGAGCCCCCTGCGCGCTCAGGGCTTCGGAATCCTGAGCGTCTTGCTGATCATGAGACAACCCGAAACGAAAAACAGCAACACCGGCAGGTGGAACGGCAACCCGAGGATCGTCACCGGGTACAGGTTCCCGGCGTAAAAGGCGGCGATCAGCAGCCCGAGCGGCACGACGCTGGTGGGAATAGGCGTGCCTTCGAAGTAGGCCACCTTGCCGCCCTTGCCGGACAGCGCCTCTGCGGTCACGTTGAAGCGAGCGAGCCGGCTCAATCCGCAGAGCGCGAAGAAGATGAGGATGATCTGGTCGAGAGGGCGGTTCAAACCCACGGCGAAGGCGATGGCGGCGGGGGCGACGCCGAACGAGATCACATCCGCAAGCGAGTCGAGCTCCCGCCCCAGCGCGGAGGCCGAGTGGCGCCACCGCGCCACCTTGCCGTCGAGCACGTCGAACACGAACGCCGCGGCCACCAGCACGCCGGCGAGATAGACGTGCCGCGGATCCTCGGCGAGCAGGAACTTCATCGCCTCGAAGATCGCTGCCACGCCGCAGAAGCCGTTGGCGATCGTGAAGAAGTCCGCGAGATGAAGGTCGCGGATCATCGAGAAATGCCTGACCGACTGGCGGTCGCTCATGTCGTCTCCTGCCTGGAACCCGCTTGTCTCGCAAGCGGCATGCCCCCTTCGGGAGCAGGCCGCGCGCCTCACCACCGCGCGGCCGCGATATTCGCGCAGACTACACCCGCCGAGGCGGTTTGGGCTGATCGGGAAGAATTTTCGCCATCAGTGCAGTTATTACCAGGGCGCGCTGTGCGGCGGACACCGAGACCCCACCCGTTCTCCGGGCATGCGCTTTGCGCTCCATTGGCATGCGAATCCCCATCTTTCTTCCCGCCGCGCTCGGATTGGCGCTCCTCGGGCTGGCAGCCTGCGGCGACCGTGCGCTGTTGGCGCGGCATGCAGACACCGGTCCGCAACCGACGCTTCCCGAGCCCAAGACCAGCGTTCTGCCCACCGTCCACATCGCGCCGGCGAAAGGCTGGCCCGAGGGCGTCACCCCGAGGCCGGCGGAAGGGCTTACGGTTAAGGCGATGGCGAGCGGGCTGGACCACCCGCGCTGGGTGTACGTCCTGCCGAACGGCGACGTGCTGGTCGCCGAGTCCAATGCGCCGCCCCGGCCGGAAGACGGCAAGGGCATCAAGGGCTGGGTCATGAAGCGCGTTATGAAGCGCGCCGGCGCCGGTGCGCCGAGCGCGAACCGGATCACGCTGCTGCGCGACTCGAACGGCGACGGCGTGGCGGACATCCGCACCCCGTTTCTGGAGAATCTGAACTCGCCGTTCGGCATGGTGCTCGTGGATAGTCACCTGTACGTCGCGAACACCGATGCGCTCGTGCGTTTCCCGTACACGGAAGGCGCCACGCGGATCGCCGACCCTGGGGAGAAGGTCGTCGATCTCCCGGCCGGCCCGATCAATCACCACTGGACGAAGAACGTCATCGCCAACCGCGACGGCTCGCGCCTGTACGTTACCGTCGGCTCCAACAGCAATATCGCCGAGAACGGCATGGACAAGGAGGTCGATCGCGCCGCGATCCTCGAGATCGATCCGCAGCGGCGGACGAGCCGCTTGTTCGCGTCGGGGCTCCGTAACCCGAACGGACTCGGCTGGGAGCCGAAGACCAGCGTGCTTTGGACGGTCGTGAACGAACGCGACGAGTTGGGCAGCGATCTCGTCCCCGATTACCTCACCTCGGTGCAGGACGGCGCGTTCTACGGGTGGCCCTACAGCTATTTCGGCCAGCGGGTCGACACGCGGGTCACACCGCCGCGCCCGGACCTCGTCGCCAAAGCGTTGCCGCCCGACTACGCGCTCGGTGCCCACGTGGCGCCCCTGGGACTGGCGTTCTACGAAGGGACGCTGCTCCCGCACCGGTATATGGGCGGCGCGTTCGTCGGCGAGCACGGCTCCTGGAACCGCCGGCCGCGCAGCGGGTACAAGGTGGTGTTCGTCAAGTTCGAAGGCGGCCGTCCGGTGGGACCGCCGGAAGACGTGCTGATCGACTTCGTCGTCGACGGCGACGCGCTTGGCCGTCCGGTCGGCGTGGCGATCGACCGCGCGGGCGCGCTGCTGGTCGCCGACGATGTCGGCAACGTGATCTGGCGCGTAACGGCCGCCTCGCCGGCGACGCGTTAGCGAGCTCATGCGGAGTCCGTCGAGGGCGGGTCCGGACCGGCGCGCTCGCAACCAAACAAGACTCAGCCCCGCTCTACGCCCCGCGGGACAGCACTCGGAGATCCTCGGCGTAACGGTTTAAGCGCTCGACTGCGCGCGCCCGCTGGGTCGCTGTGAGCGAGCGGTCGAGGTCGACTATCAGCTGCACGAAGCGCGCCTGGTAGTCGCGGCGCTCGGCGGTCCGCTCGGATTCCCAGGCCACGAAGAACGCGCGCAGCCGTTCCGGAGTCGGCCCGTTTTTTGCCGGCGCATCGTTGCGCTCGAGAAGCGCCAGTAGTTCGCGCTGTTTGCGGGTCCGGTGCTCGTGGGCGTGACGGGGATGCTCGGGAGTCGCCTGAACGAAGCCGCGAACGATCTCGCGCTGCGCGTCGGCGAGCGGCCCGGTCCATTCTTCGACCCGCTTCACGATGCCCGCGACGCGCTCGCGCTCGCGTTTCGTCGCGTCGCCCGACAGGGTCTCGCGAACCCGCTTTCGGTCATTGGTCGCGAAGCGCCGCTCGAGCGTCGCGATGTTCTCCGCGTCGAGCGTGGACAGGAGCGGCGCGCCTTGCACCGCAGCAGCCTCGACGAGCGCGGCGTAGCGAGTGCGCACGCCCTGAATGCCCCATTCGACGTCGGCGCGGGTCAGTCCGCGTCCCACCCGCCCCGCCGCGCCCTCGAGCAGCTCGACATAGCGGGGGAGTTCCGCCTTCCGGTGCCAAGAGTGGAAACGATGAACCGCCCCGCGTGCGATCTTCCACTGCTGGCCTTCGAGATCGAGATACTGCTCGGCCATGACCAGCACCGCAGCGTCGCCGTTGTCGTAGGCAAGCCGCGTCGCTCCGCCGCAAGCGGCGAGCAGGATGGCAATAAGCAGGAGCGCAGCGCGGCGGCAGAAAAGGGGGAGCATCAGCCATAGTCTGCAACTCGGATGCCCGCCTTTCGGGGGCGCCGATCGGAGGAGGCCGGTTCCGACGGGCATCTCGTGAAGCCGCTCGACTACGCCGCGATGGAGGGACTCCTAGACGAGCTGCCTCGGGCGGCCGACGAGACGCCGCCGCCGCCTGGATGTTCACGGCGAGGCGCCGGTCGCGCGTTCGGCGCTCTCCGCCTCGTTTCGGCGCGCCCCTCGAATGTTCATAGCCGCGAGCGCGATCTGCAGGACGATCAGCGCATACGCGTGCGCGTGCCAGCCCCAGATCACCCATAGCGCGTTGCTCGCCAGGAACACCCAGAAACCGGCGTAACGACGCCCCTCAGAGCGGGACGCGACGAGCCAGGCGGCAAGTATGGTCACCGCCATGGCCGGCCACTGCACTAGATCTAGGAAATCCACCGATCGGTGGTAGGCCCCAGTCAGGTACCGTCGACCAGGCGTCCGCAGCCGCGCAGGCTGCCGTCCAAGCGGTAGTCGATGACGATGCCCCGGGGGTCCGTAACGAGCAGCAGCGTGCAGCCGCCCCCTCCGGGGGCTCGGGTTGCCCAGGCATAGGATTGCAGCCCGTTGATCCGCCGCTCGCGATCGGCCGGCCCGAAATCGGCGAGCGCACGACTGACGGGACTTCCGATGTAGCGCGCGTCGACGCGCTCAGTCAGATCGTCGAGGCGTGCGCCGCTGCAGCCCGCGAGCCCTAAAGCGATCAGCACGGCGAAAAAAGGACTTCGTCGGGTGTAATCGTGGAAACAGGAGTTGGTGGACATATGGATGGGGGAGGTGGCGGTGCGGGGAACCGTCTTGTACCAGAAGGTTGAGCAAACCGCGTACCCAGCTTGCAGCGTTGCAAGCGCCGGACTGGATTCCGGCGTTCACCGGATGACCTGTGGCAGCGTTTCGCCTTCGATCGCCCGTAGCAGTTCGTCGTACGCAGCCGGCTTCGTGAGGTGCGCATCGAAACCGGCGGCGCGCGCGCTGTCGCGATCACGTGTCTGGCCGTAGCCGGTCAGGGCGATCAACCTGACGCCGGCGCCCCCGGGAACCGCGCGGAGGCTCCGGGCCAGCTCGTAGCCATCCAGGCCAGGCAGGCCGATGTCGACCAGCGCCACCTCGGGCTGAAACTCGGCCATCCGCGCCAGGCCCTCGGGACCGTTCGCCGCAAGAGCGACCTGGTGCCCTTCGAGCTCGAGCAGGCGCCGCAGGCTTTCGCGCGTGTCGGCGCCGTCTTCGACGACGAGGATGCGCCGCGGCGATCGCGGCGTCGATGCGGCCGAAGTCCGCGGCGTAGGCGCCTCCGGCGCGGCAATCCGCGGCAGCCGGAGAACGAATCGACTGCCCTTGCCGGCACCCTCCGATTCCGCGTTCAGGGTGCCGCCGTGCAGCGCCGCAAGCCGCTTGACGAGCGCGAGGCCGAGCCCGAGCCCGCCTCGGGTGCGGTCGATCGACTGCGCGCCCTGGACGAAGGGCTCGAAGAGCTTCGCGAGCAGGTCCGGCGCGATCCCCTGGCCGTCGTCCGCGACGGCCAACTCCGCCCACTCGCCGCGACTTGCCACGCCGATCGAAACCGTGCGGGCGCCGTACTTGATCGCGTTCTCGAGCAGGTTGTCGACGATCTGGTGGAGCCGCGTCGGATCCGCATCCGCCCAGACCGGCTCGCCCGTGACCTCGAACCTCACGCGGTTGGCGGGCTGGTCACGGTACTGCGCCGCGACGGTCTCCGCCGCCTCGAGAAGATCGCGCGGACGCCGCGCGAGCGAGAGCTTGCCGTAGGTCGCGCGCGCGACGTCCAGGAGATCGTCGATCAGCTTGCGCAGATGGGTCGTCTGCCGCTTGATCGCCGCGACCCCGAATCGGGCGCGCTCGTTGTCGATCCGGGTGCGCTCGAGCAGTTCCGCGCTCAACGCGATCGCCGCCAGCGGATTGCGCAGCTCGTGAGCGAGCATGGCGATGAACTCGTCCTTCTGCCGGTTCGCCGCGCGCAGTCCCTCCTCGCCCGCGCGTGCCGCCGCCTCGGCGCGCTTGATGGTCGAGATGTCGAGGACGAGAACGAAGAATCCGCGGACGGTGCCGTCGGGGGCAATGTCGGGGACATAGCTCGCCTGGATGTCGCGCTCTCCTCCGTCCGCGTACGGGACGCGCAGCTCGAAGCTCGTCGCGTGTCCGGCCAGCGCCGACTCGATGTGGGGGCGAAGCGCCCCCAAGGCGGGTTCGCCCAAGACCTCCTTCATGTGCCGGCCGAGGATCTCCTCGCGCGCATGACCGAACCACTCTTCGTAGGTCCGGTTGATGAGACGGTAGCGAAGATCCTTGTCGATGTACGAGATCAGCGCCGGAACCGCGTCGGTGGCGAGCTTCAACCGCTCGTCGCTGCGCCGCGCCAGGCCGGCGATCGCGTGCGCGAGCTGCGCGAGCTCGCGCGTGTGCACCGGTGGAATGGCGGCCGGCTCGTTCCGCTGCAACGTCTCGGTCGCTTGCGCGAGCTGGCGCATCGGGCGGGCGATGCGCCGCGCTATCCAGATCGTCATCGCTAGACCCGCCGCGAGCAGCAGCGACGCCGCGAGCGCCCATTCCCACATCGATCTGCGGATCGGTGCGAGCCCGGCGTCTTCGGGCAGCGAGACCACCGCCGTCCAGCCAGAGACCGGGGACCGGGTGAAAGCGTGCAGCACCACCGTCCCCTCGTGCGGCTGGCCGCGGCCGAACGCCTCCGCGCTCTGCTGCATCGCCTCGCGCAGCGACATCGACACCGGCTTGCCGATGAACCGCTCGGGGTTGAGCGCGTGGGCGATCATAAAGCCCCGCCTGTCGACCAGGCTGGCGCTCCCTTCGGGCACATTATTCTGGCTGTCGACCAGGCGCTGGAAGGATTCGACCGGCAGGACCAGGCTCGCGCAATACCGCACCGCGCCCTCGCGCACCACCGGCACGTCGATCCTGACCACCGGGCGTTTTGCAACCGCCCCGATGAACACATCCGAGTAAACCACCCGCCGTTCGCTGATCGCGACGCGCACGGTCTCGGGGCTGCCGGACGGCAACTCGTCCGGGGCCGCCGGCGGCTGGGCTGCCAAAAAGACGTTGGGGAGCGGCGCGCCGAACGGCACCAGCGTGTTGACGAGTGCCTGGCCCGATGCGTCGAACAGCACTACCCATGCCCCGGGGCGAGTGTGCGCGATTCGGGCCGCGAGCCGATGGAACTCGCCGAACCGCTCTTCGTCGAGCAAATTCGATTCGGCGAGCGCCTGGAGCGTCGCCACGCCGCCGCCGAGCTGGCTATCGGCCGCGGCCGACAGCGCCCGCGCGGTGCCGAGCATGGACTGCCCGAGGGCGTGGCGCTGGGCGTCGTACTGGCGCCAGGCGATCCACACCGTCGCAGCGATCAGCGGCGCGACGATCGCCAGAACGAGGCCGATCAGCTGCCGGCGAATGGACGGGAGTCTGGATCGACGCACGTTCTCTTCGAGCCCGAACGAATGCGGCGATGTTAGCGCGGGCGATTCCTGCGCTGCAGGCGCGAAGGCCTGACCGTCCTCGAACGGTGAGCGGGTCGTATCGGAGACGGCGCTGCGGGCGGTCGGGCTCCCGGCTAGTCCGCCGGAAGCCGGCCTCGACTCGACTTCACTGCGTCTCGAGCTCGGCGCGTCGAGCGGCTAAGCGCCCGCCCAGCTCCTTCAGGTCGGCTCCGGAGGCCTTCGCCTTCGGGAACATCTCTTTCTGTTCTTCTTTCACATGGTGCCGGATGTACTCGCCCAGCACGATCACCATCGCGTCCCAGTGCGAGGCGCCCGGCGATCCGGCCCGGATCCTCGCGATCAGGTCCTTGGCGCCGGCATGCTCGACATCGGCTTCGTCGAGCAGGTCCTGGTCGTCCAGCGCCTCGCGCATCGCCGGATAGAAGATCTCTTCCTCGATCGTCGCGTGGATCGTCAGCTCGCGACAGATCTCGTCGGCGAGCTTCTGCTTGACCTCGTCCTTGCGCGACTTCTCGAACTTCTTGAACAGCTCGTCGACGGCGGCGTGCTCGGCCTTCAACATCGCCACCGCGTCGGGGGCGCTGCGCGCCTTTGCGCGTGCGGTCTTGCTCTCGGTGGACAGAGTGGATTGCGACATGGCTTTCTCCGGAGGGTGGGTAGGCGCCCGCGCAGACTAAGCAGCTTGCATGCCACTGCGAATGGCTCGAGACGCAATCTGTCGCTGGGCGTCGATCGCGTTAGGAGACCGGCCAGCGCTCTGGCCGGCGCGAGCGTGGCGCGTGTCGAGCGAATAGGCGGTGGGAACCGCGACGACCGTTCGGCGCGGTGCAGAACTTACGTGCACCGATAAGAATTACCGGGACGCTTCGCTCATGCGCCGCCCGCGACCCGCCCGGCCTCGCAGCGGTTCCGAGCGGCACGGCGGCGAAAAGCCAGGCGAGCGAGTTACGCGGCGGCGGAGGTCGCAGCGGGCGCCGCCCCCGCTCGATAGGCGTTACCGAGCCACTTGCGTACCGCAAACGTCCCGAACACCAGCGCCGCGACGACGCCCGCGGTTACCCACCAGTTGATCTTCGCCGGATCTTCCAGCGCGGCCGCGAGCTGGTCGCCGAAGACGGTGGCCGCGAGCGCGCCGGGCAGCATCCCGAGCAGCGTGCCGAGCGCGTAGTGCCACAACTTGATCCGGATCGCGCCGGCCACCAGGCCCACGACCGCGAACGGCGCGAGCGGTACGAGCCGGATCGCAGTCATCGCCAGCAAACCTCGCTGCCGCAAGCCCGCGCTGAGACGATTCAGCTTTTTCCCGGCGAGCCGGCGCACCGCATCGCGGCGCAGCAGCCTGCCGGCGAGATAGGTGGCGAGCGCTGCCACGAGGATCCCGGTCATCGCGTAAGCGAACCCGAGCCAGGCACCGAACGCCACGATCGCCGCAAGCGTGATGAGCGGCCGCGGGAACATGATGATGCACGCCGGCGTGTACGCGGCGATGACGATCAGGGGCGCCCACCATCGTCCGCCGAACTCCCGCGCCCAGTCCGTCACGTTTCCGGAAGTGACGATCTCGCCGAGCGGCGTGAAACGCCAGGCGAGCGCCAGCCCGGTGATCAGGAGCGCGGCCAGTATGAGCGTTCCCCACGCCGGTCCGGTGCCGCCCGAGTCGCCGCCTGGCGCGAAGAAGCTCGACAGCCGATCGACCGAGACCGGGGCTTCGGGATCGCCGATGGCGGCGGCGGCGAGGGCTGCCTCCGGGACGTCAGCTTTGGCTTCCAACCGCTTCAATGTGCGGGTTTCGGAGGCGAGCGTTTTGATGGCGCCCTGGAGGGATCCTTGCTCCTCGAGCGCCCGCTTCACCGCGGCGGGCTCGACGCCGAGATGCTCGGCCATCAGCCGACTCAGGAAGCCGCGGATCGCGGCCGCCACGCGTTCCTCGCCACGGGCCTCGACCACGACGTCGCATTCGGTGTCCATTCCCATCGACCGATTGCACAGGTTCGCCGAACCGATCCGGAGCCACTCGTCGTCCACCAGCATCACCTTGGAATGAAC
Source organism: uncultured beta proteobacterium (assembly GCA_963754305.1). GTDB lineage: Bacteria > Pseudomonadota > Gammaproteobacteria > Burkholderiales > SG8-39 > DATEDA01. The sequence goes on from CAVWFR010000043.1 coordinate 106,917, forward strand.
ATCGATGCAAGTCCCCTCGGCCAACCCTGGCGTGTCCGGGTAGTAGGCATGGAAGCGTCGATGAGCGTCGGCGTCGTGCAGCTTGATCAGCAGCCGGTTCCGAAGCGCCGTCATGGTCACTTCCTCGAGCCAACCGTGGCTGAGCAGGCGCGACACGAGGACCATCTCGGGACCATCGGGCTCGGCCAGGCGCCCGGCCAGCGCATCGCCGATCTTTTCCGAAGTGAAATACTGGTTCTCCATGTAAATGTACTTCCGCGCCCGCGCGATCATGTCGAGATAGAGCTGCTCGACCTCGCGCGCGCCGGGGTCGCTTTCGGTCTTTGGCGCGGTGCGGGCGATGCCGACGTCGACATCGAGGACGGCGGGTTCGAGCGAATCGGGCCAGGGATCGCTTGCGGTTTCGACCGGCTGAATGTTCTTCCCGGTCGCCTGCGTCCAGCGCTTGCGCGCGATCGCCGCAAGCGCCTTCGCCGCATCGCCGTCCACCGCGATCATCGTGTCGTGGAACGGGGGATACGGTTTGTCCGCCGCGATGCGGCGAGGATCCTCCGGTTCATGCTCCGGCGTATCCCACCGCTTGCCCGTGATGTCCAATCCCCCGACGAATGCAAGCCGATCGTCGATCACGACGATCTTCTGATGATGGGATCCGAACAGCGGGTGGGTGTCGTCGTACCGGAAGTGGACGCGCCGATGCGGCCGCCATCCCAGCCCGTAGACGGGCGGAAGCTCGCGGTCGGTGGCGTACAGCATCGGAAAATCCCAGTCGAGGATGTGGATCCGCAAGCGCTTGCGGCGCCGGACGAGGTCGTTCAGGAAGTCTCCGAGCCGCCTCGTGCACCGGTGCCCCTCGTCGAAGCAGAGCGAGGTCTGGCTGTCGAAATCCCACGCGAGCATGATGATCGAACGTTCGGCGCGCTCGGCCGCCTCGACGAACGCGTCGAAGTAGGCTTCCCCGTCGACGAGGAAGGCGACCCGGTGCGCCCGCGCGACGGCGTAGCAGTTCTCCCCGATCGCGAAGATCGTTTTCGCGGCCCGCACGTCGGCTTGCTTCCCGATCGAGTTTCGGCATCTGCCCTCCCTTTTTCGGCGATGGAAGCGGCGGCGGCAGCCCCTAGAGCTGCGAGCTCAAGATCGCCGACGCGTGCTCGACGAGCTTCTCGCGCCACGGCCGGTCTTCCCACTCTTTCAGGCTGATTCGCCGGGATCGCTTCAGATCCTCTTCGAACACCGCGGATTGGCGCTGCGCGAATACCGCGTCGTAGACGTTGAGGTTCGCCTCGTCGTTGACGCTGAACGAGCGGTTGTCGAAGTTGGTCGAGCCGACGGAAACCCACAAGTCGTCGACGATCATGACCTTGCAATGGAACATGGTCGGCTGGTATTCGTAGATCTCGGCGCCGGCGCGGAGCAGCTTTCCCCACTGAGCCCGTGACGCGCGGCGCACGACTTCGGTGTCGATATGCTCGCCCGGCAAGATCAACTGCACCTTCACTCCGCGTTGGAGCGCGTCGGCGAAGCTTGCTATCGCGACGTCGTCGGGAACGAAGTAGGACATCGACAGCCGGATCGATCTCGTCGCCGCGCCGATCGAGAGCAGATACATGAGCTGCATGCTCTCGGCGCCCCCGCCGGGCGAGCTGATGAACATCTGAGCCCGGTGGGTCCCGGCCGGCTTGAGGGGCGGGAAATAAGGCGTCCCGTGCAGCACTGCGCCGGTCGCCTTCGTCCAGTTGTCCAGGAACGCCGCCTGGAACTGGGCGACCGCGGGTCCTTCGATGCGGAAATGCGTGTCGCGCCAATGCTCGGGGCTCTGCGCGTTTCCCAGCCACTTGTCGGCGACCCCCACGCCGCCGGTGAAGCCCACCCTGCCATCGACCACCAACAGCTTGCGATGGGTCCGGTTGTTGACGCGGCCGATCGTGTACCAACGCGGCTTGTTGTACCGGCGGAGTTCGACGCCCGCGTCGCGCATTTCCTTCAGATACGCTTCGTCGATCTTGCTGCTGCCGACCCAGTCGATCAGGACGTGCACCTTCACCCCGGCCTTGGCCCGGTCGGCAAACGCCGCCGCGAACGCCTCGCCGATCGAGCCCGACCAGTAGATGTAGGTCTCGAACGTAACCGTCTCCTTCGCGGAGCGGATCGCGTCGAGCATGGCAGGGAAGATCTCGTTCCCGTTGAGCAGCGCGTCAACCCGATTTCCGTCTACTAGCGACGGTCCGAGCATGACGCCCATGGTGCGCTGGAACTGCGGGTCGGCGACGGCGTACAAGTGTTGCAGCCGCCGGTCGATCTGCTTGTCGCCGAGGCCGAGATTCACTACCAGCACGACGACCGCCAGCGTAGCGGCGACCGTGCCGGCGATGGTCAGGGCGTACTTCGGGAGCTTCATTTCCCTTGCTGCTGCTCGAGCCGAAGCAACGGTTCGAGAACGATCGCGACGCGGGCTGGACGGCCGGACGGCCGGAACGCGCTGGCGGGAAGTGACGAGAGCGGCACGATTTGCGGCTGCGAACTCAAGGCAACCTTCTCCTGGTTGGAACGTCGCGCATCTCTACCCTCCGAGCATGTTGCGTGCCAATGCGCGGCGCGCCGCGAGGGGGCCATTGTGCTCCGTAGTCGCCGTGGAAATCGAGTCCTCGTCGCAGAAGAAACGTCGCCAGCGGTGTCTGGCCAGCTCGCTCGCGGATCATCGTGGGAACGACTTGCAGGTGTGGGTAACTTTTTCCCGAGTGGCGCGCGAGCGTTGCCGTTAAGCCATTGATTCTTCAACACCGCGAGGGCTGGTATGGGAGTTGCGATGGCGCAAGCAGTTGGGAGCGCTCGCCGAGGGTGCGGGGCTGGATGACCGCCGACACGGTGGGCGCCGGGCGAAGTGATTCTCGATAGGAGCTGACCATGTTCTCTTGGGCTGTCGTCTTTCTGATCGTGGCGCTGGTTGCAGCGGTGTTGGGGTTCAGCGGCATCGCCGGCACGGCGGTCAATATCGCGTGGATCCTGTTCGTCGTCGGTCTCATCCTGTTCGTGGTGTTCGCAGTGATGGGTCGTCGCGGACGGGGGATCTAGCGGGTCATGGCCGCGCCTGGGGGTGAATCGTGAAAGTGATCGAAGCGCGCGAGCTCGAAGGTCTCGTTCGCGAGACTTTCCCCCAGAAGCGGCTCTTCTCCGCTGAATCCGACCTCGGTATCACGCCGGGGTCGCGACCCGCGACCGCCTTCGTGCATGGCGGGTGCGACCCGTTCCTGGATCGTCAGTTCGAGGAGTGGCTTGCCGGGTCGGCCGCGTTCGTGGCGCTTTACCCACTCTTGAACCGGCTCTGCCGAGCGGGCGCGCTGACGCCGGGCGATTACGCGGTCAGACGGCGATCGTTCTGAACGCCGCGCCCGCGTTTTCCCAGCCGCATCGAGAGCACCGGATATGCCGACTGACACCAGCGACGCCCGCCCGTCGCACTCGCCTCGAGCCATCGTAGTGCTGGCCGATTTTTCCGGCCTCCTCGTGAAGGCTTGCATCGGCGGCCTGCTCGCGAGCATTGGAGCGAGCGCGATCATCTTCGCGCTGGCGCTGTAACCCCTACCTGGTTCAAAAGGCCCGGCTGGTCCGGTCGACAGCGCCCGGGGTTACTCGAATTCGAGACTAAGCCGGGTAGTCGGCCTTAGCTGCGCAATGATTCTGCAACCGCGAGTAACTCTTACCGGCGTCAAGTGCAGGTAACCCGCGCTAAAGCGTTGATTGTGTTGACGGGCTGAGATTGGTACGCCCATTGCGAGGCAAGCCTTCTTCACCCCGGCTCACCGCATCGCATTCACCCAGTGCGTCTCACCCAGTGGACCTTAGATCCGGTCACCCCTTCTGGCTCGTCAGAAACGGCATCCTCCAGGATTACCCGGCGCTGACGCGAAACGTGCGCTGCGACGTGGTCGTGATCGGCGGCGGCGTGACGGGTGCGCTCGTGGCCTTTCAGCTGGTCTCAAGCGGTCTGGACGTCGTGGTTCTCGACCGGCGCGACATCGGTTGGGGCAGCACCGCGGCGACGACGGCGCTGCTCCAGTACGAGATCGATACGCCGCTGTACCGTCTGGCGGAGATGGTGGGCGAGGATCACGCCGCGCGCGCCTACCTGGCGTGCCGGGACTCGATCGCGAAGCTCGAACGCCTGGTGCGCGGGCTCGGCGACGACTGCGGCTTCGAGCGCAAGAAGAGCCTTTATTACGCGACCCGGCGGGCAGACGTGCCGGCCCTGCGACGCGAGTTCCGGATCAGGCGCAAGCACGGCATCCGGTTGGAGTGGTTGAACGCGCGCGATGTGGCGCTTCGGTTCCCGTTCGAGAAGCCCGGCGCGCTCCTCTCTTTCGACGCGGCGCAGGTGGACGCGTTCCAGCTGACCCATGCCTTAATGCGCAAGGCAGCCGCCAAGGGCTTACGCGTCTTCGATCGGACCGCGGTCGCGGCGATCACAGTAGGAAAGACCGCGCTCTTGACCACCGACCGGGGAGCGACCGTGAGGGCGAAATACATCGTCTTCGCCTCGGGCTACGAGTCTCAGGTGTTTCTCAAGAAGAAAGTCGCGCGGCTGATCAGCACCTACGCGCTGGTGAGTGAGCCCCTCCCGGCGCTCCCTCGCACGCTGCGAGACCATTTGATCTGGGAAACGGCGCGGCCCTATCTCTATCTCCGTACCGACGGCGAGCGGGTCATTGTCGGCGGGGAGGACGAGGATTTTCGCGATCCGGAGCGACGCGACAGCCTGATAAGCAGCAAGGCGAAGCGTCTGCAGCGGAAGTTTCGCCGCCTGTTTCCGGACCAGCCACTGCAGGTCGCGTATGCGTGGGCCGGCACGTTCGGCGAGACAGCGGACGGACTCGCCTACATCGGCGCGAACCCCGAATGGCCGTGCGCGTTCTTCGCGCTCGGGTATGGCGGCAACGGGATCACCTACAGCACGTTGGCGGCGGAGATCATCCGGGACGCGATCCTGGGGCGGCGGAATGAGCATGCCGATCTGTTCGGCTTCAATCGTGAACTCCGGCCGCGCTCGTCCCGCTTGAGGCCGCGAGCAGGGGGCGGGGTGGGACGCACGCGCGGAAAAACGATCGAGGTCGGTGCCTCAACGCAAGCACCGGCTCGCGCCTGAACTGGAAGCGCCGGCTGCCCCGCCGCTTGCTGCGCGCGACCACCATTCTTCCCGACGATCTCCGCGCGATTGCACGCTTTACACGTACCCGCGGCTCGTGATCGGGTCGATGCCGCCCCGCCGCCGCGAGGCGATCCGACGGTAAGCCCGGGCGGTGTCAGCGGTTTCCGCCGGCGGGCGGCCGCGCTTCGCGCGATGTCCGCCTTGTCTGGCAGTGCGGCATCGCGATTGCTGACATGCTCGTCTCGCCTCGCAATTGACAGGAACGCCCATGGCCAGCCGCAAACCGGATTCTTCCCGCAAGCCAACCCGATCCAGCGCCGCCGCCCGGGCGGAGGGAAAACCCTTGCGCGCAGCGCGGAGTGCCGTCTCCGGCGCGGAGCGTGCTGGACCTCCGCAGGATCCTCCGGGTGGCTCGGGCCGCGAACCGGGCGCCGCGAGGAGTTCGGCGCGTTCGACGGTGAGCGGTCCGTCGCTGCCCACCGGCGCGATCGATCACGCCGCTAGCGCAGATGCGGCAGTCGCCAAGCATGCCGCGACGGAAGCGCTGGCGAAAGCAGTGCCGTACAACACCAACAAGCCGCTCGAGCACGGCCGCGCTGCCTTGCAGCCGCAACCGGGTCAGAGTGTCGAGCCCGACGATCCGTCGGCGACCGGAAGCACGCTCACCGAAACCAACGCGTCCGATAAGGTCGGCGGCGGTGATCCGCGCATCGGGACCAATCCGACCAACGACCCGCTCGACAGAGTCCGCGTCGACTCCGGGGGCCGGGTGTTGACCACCAACCAGGGCACGGCCGTCGCGGACAACCAGAACTCGCTCAAGGCCGGGCTGAACGGGCCGGCGCTGCTGGAGGACTTCATCCTTCGCGAGAAGATCACTCACTTCGACCATGAGCGGATCCCGGAGCGGATCGTCCACGCGCGCGGGTCGGGCGCCCATGGCTACTTCGAATGCTACGAGCCGCTCGAGCGCTACACCGCAGCGTCGCTCTTCGCGGAGGCCGGCAAGCGGACGCCGGTCTTCGTGCGCTTCTCGACCGTGGTCGGTGAACGCGGCTCGGCGGACACGGTGCGCGATGTGCGCGGCTTTGCGGTCAAGTTCTACACCGATGCCGGGAACTGGGACCTGGTGGGCAACAACATTCCGGTGTTCTTCATCCAGGACGCGATGAAATTTCCCGACTTGATACACGCGGCGAAACCGGAGCCCCACTTCGCCATGCCGCAGGCGGCGACGGCCCATGACACGTTCTGGGACTTCGTCTCGCTGATGCCCGAGTCGACTCACATGTTGATGTGGGCCATGTCCGACCGCGCGGTGCCGCGGAGCTATCGCATGATGCAGGGCTTCGGCGTGCACACATTCCGTTTGGTCAACGCCGCCGGCGAATCGCACTTCGTCAAGTTTCACTGGCGCCCGCTCGCCGGCACGCACTCGCTCGACTGGGACGAGGCGGTGAAGATCGCCGGCGCCGATGCTGACTTCCACCGGCGCGACCTATGGGAGGCGATCGAGTCGGGCGCGTATCCCGAGTACGAGCTGGGGGTGCAGCTCTTCACCGAGGCGCAGGCCGAGAATTGGAGCTTCGACGTGCTCGATGCGACCAAGATCGTCCCGGAGGAACTGGTCGCCGTGACGCCGGTCGGGAAGATGGTGCTGAACCGCAACCCCGACAACTTCTTCGCCGAGACCGAGCAGGTCGCGTTCTGCACTGCGCACATCGTGCCGGGAATCGATTTCTCGAACGACCCGCTGCTGGCGGGCCGGATCCACTCGTACGTCGACACGCAGATCTCGCGGCTCGGCGGGCCGAACTTCCACGAGCTTCCGATCAATGCGTCGGTTGCGGAAGTGCACAACAACCAGCGCGACGGCATGCATCGCCAGGCGATCCATCGCGGGCGCGTGGCCTACGAGCCCAATTCGCTCGGCGGCGGCTGTCCGTTCCAGGCCGGCATGCAGGGCTTCCAGTCGTTTCCGCAGCCGATCCACGCCGACAAGGTGCGTGGCAAGCCGGAGCGCTTCGCCGAGCATTACAACCAGGCCACGCTCTTCTGGAACAGCCAAACCCCGGTCGAGAAGGCGCACATCGTGCGCGGGTTCCGTTTCGAGCTGACCAAGGTGCAGGTTGCAGCGGTGCGCGAGCGAGTCGTCGCGATGCTCGCCAACGTCGATGGCGAGCTGGTCGAGGCGGTTGCGCTGGGCTTGGGTATCGAGGTTCCCGCCGCGCTACCGAGGGCGCTCGAAAAGTCGCTGGATCCGGAAGTAGAAACCTCCGCGGCGCTGTCGCTCTTCGCGCGGCCCGGTGACGGCAGCATCCGCACGCGCCGCATCGCGATACTGGTGGCTGACGGCGTGGACGGGGCCGGTGCGGCTGCGATTCATGCCGGACTGATGGAGCAAGGCGCGGTGCCGCGATTCGTGGGCGCGCGGCTCGGCCCCGTAGAAGGCTCGGGCGGCAAGCCCATCGATGTCGAGGTGACGTTGGAGACCACGCCCTCGGTGCTCTACGACGCGGTGGTGGTCCCGGCCGGGGCGGACGCGGTCGCGACCCTCGCGCAGCACGGCCACGCTCTCGAGTTCGTGAAGGACCAGTACCGGCACTGCAAGCCGATCCTCGCGCTCGGCGAAGGGCGCGAGCTGCTGGCGAAGGCCGGCGTGCCGGCGGAACTCAGTGATGGCGAAGCCGACCCCGGCGTGCTGCGCTTCCCGGGCGATAGCGCGGAGATGGCGCTGCCGAGATTTGTTGAGGCGATCGCCAAGCACCGCCACTTCGCGCGGGAGATGGATCCACCGCGGGTCTGAATCGACCCGGCGGAAGCCGGCGAAGCTCGGGCGAGCTCAGTTTGCAAAGCTGGCACCCCGACATTGCGCCACCCTGAACCTCGATGTTGAGCCGCGCTATCGTCACCGCGCTCGCGGTCGAGTTTGGCTCGCGGCGGCCGTTCCCTCGGTGACAACCCGAGAGCCGCGCGTGTGCGCGTACACCCACGTGAACTCCGCGCCAAGCAGGAAGATCTGCGCGGAGTAATAGACCCAGATGAGGAGGACTACCATTGACCCGGCTGCACCGAACCCGGACGTGACGCCACTCTTGCCCAGGTAGAGGCCGATTAGGAACTTGCCGATTGTGAAGAGTAACGCGGTCACTACAGACCCGATCCATACGTCGCGCCAAGCGATGCTCGCCCGCGGCATGATCTTGTAGATGGCGGCAAACAGGCCCGTGACGACTCCGAACGAGACCGTAAAGTTAACGACGTGCAAGACAACTTCCCATCCCTCGAAGAAGCCGCCCCACCACCGCCCGAGCGCCGCTAGCGCCGTGCTGAGCACCAGCGATACGAGCATCAGCAGTCCGAGCACCAGGACCATTCCGAACGAAAGCAGCCGTTGCCGGATCACCGACCAGATTCCGCTCGTCTTCTCTGCCGAGGGCACCTCCCAGATACGATCTAGCGCGCTCTGGAGCTCCGCGAACACCGTCGTCGCACCTATAACCAACGTGACCGCTCCGACGATCGTCGCGATCACCCCGCTGGCAGGCTCGCTTGCGCTCCTGAGCAAGCCCTGTATGGCAACCGCCCCTTCGTCACCGATGAGGCCCCCGAGCTGACCGACGATCGCCCCCTGCGCTGCTTCGGCCCCAAACACGAAACCGGCGATGGCGATAACAATGACGAGCAACGGCGCGATGGAGAAAAGCGTGTAATAGGCAAGCGCGGCGCCCATGCTCGGCGCGTAGTCGTCGATCCACGCCGAAGCCGACTGCTTTATGAGATCCCAGGTTCGCTGAATGCCCACTCGCGCCGCCCCCTGATCGTTCCAACTCTGCCGCGCCGGGCCGACCGCACGGCCCTCCATCTCAGCAACGCACGTGCCGGGTTCGTCCTGGCGAAGGTGGTCGGCTCTCGCGTCACTTTCCCAGGGCCACCTTGTCTTCCCGACATCCCCGCACTATTTCAGCGAGTCACCGCGGCTTTTAAGCGCCGCTCGCGCCACCACCCGCAGGAGTGTGCTCTTGCCGGCGCCGCTCGACCCGTCACGCGCGAGACGCTCGGCTCGCCGAAGCGCCAGCGCGGCGTCGACAAGCGCAGTTGGATCACCGGCGCGAATCTGCGGGAGGGCTCGCGCGCATCGGCGAGGTACCGCAGGCCGGTTTCTACGTGCCCCTACCTCGGCCTCGCGAGCCGACCACGAATCGCCTCGGTCGACGTCCAAATCGATAGAGAAGACGCCAAAGCGGGCGGCCTCGCCCGTTAATGCAACCGCGTGAGGCGATTTCTTCACGCGGTTCCCTCAACCGGCTACCGCATAGCGGGCACGCCATTCGCAAGGAAATCGCGTTTCGCCAGGAGCGTGCTTACCGTGTACATGGGCCTTGCCCCAAGTGGCTGCACAGAGTTCAAGAGGACGCTGTCCGAGCGTATCGGCACATTCTGTGAATCCGCCGGCGAGGAAGGCGAACCGGTCGAGCTATTTCGCCGGCTGGTTGCCGATGGGCTCGACCGCCTCCCGCTCCCGGGTGCAGGCAACACGATCGAGCGTTGGCGGGCGCTCGCGGCAGCGGCCGGTCACGATCTCTCGCTCGCCAAGCTGTTCGAGGGCCATACCGACGCGCTGGCGATACTCGCGGAGCTCCGACGCTCCCGCCGAGGAGGACGGCAGCCGCTGGGCCGTGTGGGCCGCGGAGTCGCGGCGCGCGCGGCTGACGATCGCGCGGCAGGACGGGCAGCGAGTGCGCCTCGCCGGACGCAAGGCGTGGTGCTCGGGCGCCGCCGTGGTCGATCACGCGCTGGTTACGGCCGCGCTCGCGAGCGGCGGCACGGTGTTGGTCGCCGTTCCCATGCAGCAATCCGGCGTCGCGATCGAGCCGGCGGTGTGGAAGGCGGTCGGCATGGCGCCGAGCGCCAGCGCGGACGTCGGTTTTTGACGACGCCGACGGATCGATCATCGGCGGCGAAGGGGAGTACGTCCGGCGGCCGGGCTTCTGGCATGGCGGGGCGGGCATCGCGGCGTGCTGGTTCGGCGCGGCCGAGGCGCTCGGGGAGTCGGTGCGGGAACGACTCGATCACCACGCCGACGCGCATGCGCGCGCGCATCTCGGTGCGATCGCGGTCGCGCTGCATACCGCCGCTGCGGTGTTGCGGGATGCCGCGCACGACATCGACCGCGACCCCGCGGCGGATGCGCGTTCGCTCGCGCTCACGGTGCGCGCCGGCGTAGAGGCGGCCGCGACCACCGTTCTGACTCATGCCGGCCGCGCGCTCGGCGCGACGCCGTTCTGCCTCAATGCGCGGTTCGCACGCCACGCCGCGGATCTCCCGGTGTTCATGCGCCAGAGCCACGCCGAGCGCGATCTCGCCGCGCTCGGCGACGCGGTGCTCGCGGGCGAGCGGGTACTCGCACGCTTATGAACCGGCGCGTAATCCGTGGCCAAGGCACGTCCGAGCGTAGCTGGGCCGCTTGGCCGGGACTGGGAAGGCTGCCGCGCACGCACGCCGAGCAGCTCGTCCCCGCCGGTCATCGCGCGGTCGTGGTCGCACCGCATCCCGACGACGAAGTGCTCGGGCTCGGCGGGATGCTCGCCGAGCTCAGCGACCTCGGCCGCGAGATTCTCCTCATCGCCGCCACCGACGGGACCGCCAGTCACCCTCATTTCCCGGGCACTCACCGCCGAACGGCTCGGCAGCATTCGCGCTGCCGAGACTGCGGAGGCGCTACGCCGGCTCGGGGTGCACGGCCTAACCACGGTGCGCCTCGGGCTCCCGGATGGCGCACTGAGCTCGGTGCGCGCGGCGCTCGAAGCGGCTGTTGCTTCCCGGCTGCGGCCGAGGGATGTGGTCTTCACCACCTGGCGTTATGACGGCCATCCCGACCACGAGGCGGCGGGCGCCGCGGCGCGGGATGCGGCGGCGGATGCGGGCGTGCCGTTCGTCGAAATGCCCATCTGGGCTTGGCATTGGGCAAAGCCGGGCGATGCGAGCATCCCGTGGGCGCGGGCGCGCCGACTGGAGCTCGCGCCGCCGATTCTCGAGCGCAAGCGCCATGCGGTCGCGGCATATGCAAGCCAGATTTCCGCGGAGCTCCGGCGCGGCGCGGCCCCGATCCTGCAGAAGTTCGTGCTGTCGCGGTTGCTCCGCACGTTCGAGGTCGCCTTCGTTTGACGCTCGAATCCGGCTACTTCGAGGCGCTCTATCGGGAGAGCCCCGACCCCTGGCGCTTTCGCGACCGCTGGTACGAGCAGCGGAAGCGGCTGCTGACGGTCGCGGCGCTACCGCGGCCGGTCTACGGGTCGGTGTTCGAGGCCGGCTGCTCGATCGGCGAGCTGAGCGCGCTGCTCGCGCCCCGTTGCGAGGCGATGCTGGCAGCCGATCTCGTCGCGGACGCGGTGCAGACGGCGCGCGCCAGGCTCGCCGCTTTCACGCACGTAAAGGTGGATCGCCGGCGACTCCCCGACGAATGGCCGCGGGGGCGCTTCGATCTCGTCGTCATCAGCGAGGTCGGGTACTACTTGAAGCCGCGCCTCGCTGCAAGCCATGTTCCGCCGGGCGCGGAGACTCGCTTGCCGAAGACGGGACGATTCTGGTCTGTCACTGGCGACCGCCGGTGAGCGACTATCCGCTTGGAGGGGAAGAGGTCCACGCCGCATTTACGCGCTTCGCCGGAGGGGTCGGCCTGCACCGGCTGGTCGGCCACAGCGAGGACGATTTCCTGCTCGACGTGTGGTCGCTGGATCCGCGATCGGTCGCCACCGCGGAGGGACTGCGGTGATCGGCGTGATCGTTCCGGTGCACGACGAGGAAGCCCACCTCGGGCAGTGCCTGCGCTCGATCCGCGTCGCCGCCCGGCATCCCGGGTTGAACGGCGAGGCGGTGGTGGTGGTCGCTGCGCTCGACGCTTCCACCGATCGTTCCGACCGTATCGCGGCCGCCGAAGCGGTAGAGATCGTCCGCCTCGCCGCGCGGTGCGTCGGCCTCGCGCGCGCGGCGGGCGCCGAACGCGCGCTCCGCTGGGGCGCACGCTGGCTCGCCTTCACCGATGCCGACTCGGTGGTGGCGCCGGACTGGCTCGCGATGCAGCTCGGCGCCGGCGCGGACGTCGTCTGCGGCACCGTGGAGGTCGCCGACTGGTCGCTCCAGCCCGGGCCTGTGCGCGAGCGCTACGCGCAGCGGTACATGGACGTGGAAGGCCACCCGCACGTGCACGGTGCGAATCTCGGCGTTTCCGCGGAAGCCTATGGGCGCGTCGGCGGTTTCGCCGAGCTTGCCCTGCATGAGGACGTCCAGCTCGTAGCGGCGCTTGTAGCGGGCGGCTGGCGTGTGGCGCGCACCGCCCGTCCGCGGGTAACGACAAGCGCGAGATCGGTGAACCGAGTCGCCGGCGGCGGGTTTGCCGCCTATCTCGCCGCGCTGGCGGAATAGCCGCGTGCTATCTTTTCGAGGAGGATAGTTAGAGGGAATCGGGCCGTGACCCAGACCTCTACCAGCGTCATGCCCGGTCCCTTCTCCGGGCTTAGGACAGACGTTCCCGCGGCTGGCTTGGATGGCCGGACAAGAGGTATGCCGCTCGCTGGACATCCGTTCGCACACGACCTCAAGGAGCCTTCCGTGCCCGACGATCCCAACAAACGCGGACGCCGGCGCGTAGCGGAGCCATAGGAAAAGCGAACCGCTGATCCCCGCGGCGGCCGCGAAGGGGTCGTGCACTGGCCGAGCTCGCTGAAGGGGCCTGACGCGGACCCGTGGCGCGAGATATCAGTGCGTCGCCCAGCGCATGAGGGAGATGGACGCCGAGGGGCGGGGGGCGCGTAGCCCCGATCGGACGAACAACCGGGAGCAGTTCTGGAAGACGCGCGCGGGTAGCGTCGACCGCAGGATCCCGAAACTTCGTAACTGCAGTCGTACTTCTCGGGTTCCTCGAGCCGCGCCGCACGGCGGAGAAGGCACTGCGGGGTGATCCAGTAAGCCTACGTCCAGGGCGCCTCCACGTGCCCGGTCGCGCGCGAGTTCCTCATGCCGATCGTCGACGGGGAATTGACGGCAGCCGCGCGGCAACTTTTGACACTGCGCCGTAACTGTTACATACCACCCGCTCCGCGCAATGCCGCGGACCAGTGTGAACCAAGTTGAGCGGTTCCGCCTCGCTCGTTTCGGCGCTAGCCGCGATGCTGCGTAGGGATTGCGGCGTCGGCTGCACGATTGTTCGCGCCGCCTGTGCAAAGTACGTTTCTGCGTCCGGATGCGTGCTGTTCGCGGTGGGGTCATTGATCCGGTGGGATGCTGTGCTGCTTGCCGTCCAGGACCTCACAGGGCTCTCGTAGCCACTGATGAAACGGGCATAGCGATTGCAACCGAGACGGTGGGTTGATAACCCGCGCACGCTGCCCGCGACGTCTGCGGCACTCAGGCCATCCAATCCGGAGGCGTCCATGAATTCCGAGCAATTGAACGAACTGCTGCTCCAGGCCCTCGAGCATGAGATGGGCGGCGTGAAGGTCTACGAAACGGCGCTAAAGTGCGTGCTCAACGAGGACCTGCAAGAAGAGTGGCAGAAGTATCTCGAGGAGACTCGCCGGCACGTCGAAATTCTCCAGAATATTTGTCGCGCCATGGAGCTCAATGCCGATCAGGAAACGCCTGGCCGGAAGATCGTCCGGCATAACGGCGGCGCTCTGGTGGAAGCGATGGAAAAGGCGCTGGCAGGCGGGAATCGCGAGGCGGCGCAGATCGTCGCCTGCGAGTGCGTTGTCGTGGCGGAGACGAAAGACCATGCCAACTGGGAGTTGATCGGCAAATGCGCGAAAAAACTCAAGGGGCCGCAGGCGAAGGCGCTCACTGAGGCGTACGAGGAAGTCGAAGACCAGGAGGATGAGCACCTCTATCACAGCAAGGGGTGGTGCCGTGAGCTGTGGGTTGAGTCGCTCGGCATGAAAGCGGTCCTTCCGCCGCCAGAGGAAAGAAAGCACGTGAAGACGGCGATTGGCGCCGCCCGTGCGGAGCAGGCTAGCGCGAAGTCGCGGTAGCTTTACCTCGGTAAGCGGTCGCCGCACCAAACTGCAGACGTAGAAAACGAAGGACGATTCGACGCAAGCGGACAGAAAAGCGGGCAGGTAGATCCCGATTCGTCGGGGCGATCAATGATTTCGCGCTCACAAACGCTCGCCCGGCAGGGCGTCCTTGCGCGCGCCGTGCAGCAGGCATTCCGCGCTCATAGCAGTTCAAATAGCCCCCGTAAAGGAAAGTCATGCAACCTGCGATGTCATCACCCGCGCTCAAAGCAACACCGACGAGCGAGGCAACTTCGTCGGCAGTCTCCTGGGGCGCCGTGGTGGGGGGCGCATTCGTTGCGGCGGCGCTAGGACTTGTGCTCCTGGCGCTTGGAGCGGGATTAGGCCTGTCGTCCGTCTCGCCATGGTCGAACTCGGGGGCGTCCGCAAAGGCGCTTGGGATTGGAGCGATTGTCTACCTCACGCTCACGCAAATTGTCGCCGCGGGGATGGGCGGGTACCTCGCAGGCCGGCTTCGCACGAAGTGGGTTGATGTCCATACCGACGAAGTGTTCTTCCGCGACACCGCGCATGGCTTTCTGGTATGGGCGGTCGGAGTCGTGATCACCGCGTCATTTCTGACGTCTGCAGCCGCTTCATTGATTGGCGGTACGGCACAGCTAGGCGCAAGCGCGGTATCGTCTGCAGCGGGCGCCGCCGCGGTCGCGTCGAGCCAGACCGGTCGACCCGACGCCAATCCGAGCGCTTACTTCACCGACCTATTGTTCCGATCCGAGCGTCCTAAGGCTGAAGGCGATGACGCTTCGATTCGCGCAGAAGTCGGCCGCATCGCGGCAGCGGGGCTCGCGAAAGGCGAAATCGCGCCCGCAGATCGTGCTTATCTCGGCACGCTGGTCGCGGCCCGTACCGGTCTCGCGCCACCGGAGGCAGAGAAGCGCGTGAATGACGTTGTCGCACAGATGAAGGCGGCTGAAACGGCCGCGCGCGAGGCAGCCGATACTGCTCGTAAGGCGGCAGCCTACGCGTCGTTATGGGCTTTTTTATCGTTGTTGATTGGCGCGTTCAGCGCGAGCTACGCGGCGACCGTCGGCGGTCGACAGCGGGATCGCGTTTCGACTTGACACGCGGCGCGGTCTCAGCCGGCGAATTATCCTGGTATAGGAGGTAACTATGCGTTCGGTGCTGCTTTGGTTCTTGGGAATCCCCATTCCCATCATCATACTGATCGCACTACTGACGTAGGCGGTAGATTGAGGCTTCTAGTCCGCGCCGCTCAACATCAACTCGCGGGCTGCAAGGCGGTGGCCCACGACGGGGCTGTTAATCGGGGACCGGGAGGATGTAGGCGAAGAAGGATTCGAACCTCCAACCTTCGGCAAGTAGTCCGCCGATGCTCTCCCGTCGAGCCATTCGCCTCCCGGCGGAAACACAGCCTACCGCACCGTCTGGCAACAGGGATTGCCTCGCTACCGCTGCAGCGACGCTCGGCTAATCTTCTTGTCTGCGGCTGCGCTCGATCGATGTGGTTCGGACTCCTTCGCTGCAGCCTCTTCCGAAGCGGCCGTGTGAGGGCTCTACGGTGGCATCCACGATGCCTTGCGTTATCGACGCCGCAAACCGCGCTGGCGATCAGTATGCGTAGTACGACGAATGACGGCGATCACGCCTTGAGCCGGAGTACTGATCGGCGAGTACGCATGGCTTCTTCGCGATCTCCCGCGCCTCATCTCTTCGGCGTATATCGATCGCAAGTGCAGGCCGCTCGATTCCTTTCATAGCTGAGTAGTTCGTTGGGTCCGGCCGATCGCACCCGCGACCGGCCGGACGACGAGGTCAACCGGCGCGCACCTCGATCTTGCGCGGGCGAAGCTCCGCCCGCTTCGGAATGCGCACCGTGAGCACCCCGTCCTTGAGGTTCGCTTCGATCTTATCCGTCTCGAGCTCGCCGCTCAGGACAAAGCTGCGCCCATAGCGGGTGGACTGAACATCCGCGTAGAGCGCCTCCATGCCGGCCGGCGTGTCGATCGATGCCTCGCCTTCGATGAGCAGGCTGTTCCGGTCAGCCTGGACGTGTAGGCGGTCCTTCGATACGCCTGGCATCTCGGCTTCCACCGTGATACCGCTCGCGTCCTCGAAGATATCGACCGCCGGGCGGACCACGAACTCCTGCTCACGCGCCTTCGCCTGGACTTCAGTGGGCTCGCGTGTCGTGACGTCCTGTCTTGTTGCCATGATCGCCTCCATCGCTCTCATTTCACTTCGATCTGCCGCGGCCGCGCCGACTCGCGACGCTGGACCGTGATCTGCAGCACGCCATCGCGGTACTTTGCGTCGACCCGGTCCGGATCGACGTCGTCGGGAAGCTGGATGACGCGCCGGAAGTCCCCGTCGAACCGCTCCCGTCGGTAGTACTCCGCCTCCTCGTTGACGGGCACCCTACGACTGCCGGAGACGGCAAGCAGATTCTGCTGGATGGAAATATCGAGGTCCTTCGGATCCAGGCCCGCGGCGAACAGATAGACGTCGACCTTTTCGGGGGTGGCCCCCACGTTGATTGGGGGGAACGTGCCCCGGCGCACCGCGCGGATGCCGGCCGGCCAAGCCGAGCGCGCGAAGAGCTGGTCTACCTCGTTCTCAAGTCGCCTGAATTCGCCAAAGAGGTTGGTATCGATGCCGCTCAACAAGCTGCCAAACATAGCGAACCTCCTTTAGGTAGGTTAATGACCGGGAAATATGCGCCGCGGCGTAGGGTTCAAGGGGGACGACTGCGGCTACCCTCGCCCTGGCCGGCCTTACGGGCTGAGGGTGTCGGGATGACGAGACCGCCGGCGATTCCTGCGCTCCTACGGGAGCCGCCTGACGACTGCGCAGTGACATACCGGCGGATGTTCATGAACTGCCCCTCAGCCTTTGGTCCCACTGGCCCTGCGCCAGCGGATCAGGACTTAGGGTCTCCTGCGGTAGTTTCAAGGGGCGGGTCCATGCGGATCAGTGAGGTCGCAGAACCCATCCCCGGCGCCCGGGCGGTGCTGGTCGGCGTGAGCGGTGCCGAAAAACCGCCCGCTTCAGGGGATGCGATGCAGCGCGGCGAGACACCGTGGCGAACGGCAGAGCGTAGCCGTCATCGTCGAGCGGATCGAAGAATCAGGACGCATCAGATCAACCGGACGCGGCCGTGGGGTCGGCAAGGCGATGTCGGCGTGCGCGTACCGCTGGGGTCCGAGCATAAATCTCGTTTTCGCGTAAAGCGAGGTTGGCCAACTTCGCCGCAGTGCTCGCTAAGTGGCTCGGCGATATCCGACAGGCCGCTATCGATTCCACGCGGGTAGTAGACCCGGCGAGGGCGTCGACCGAGCGATGCGAGGCGAAACGTCGTGTAAATTCGCACACGGGGTGTAAATAAGACCGTCGCGCATTCCGCGCCCGTACAACGTGTGGGATGTGGGCACCGGCAAGCGGAAAGCTGGCGGTGCCTTGCCGGCCATAACCGAGCTCGCTCGCGCGGGGCGCAATCGGGTGTCACCGTGTTAGCGCGGTGAAAGCGCCTAACGGCGCTCTAGCCGGCGTGGCGCGGCGTGGTCGTGGCCCGACAGGAAAACTGCGCGCGGCGGGGAGCCGTGGCTCGATTCGGCGAAGGCAGGACCCACGGCACTGCTCAGGTCGCGTCACCCGGCCGTACCCGCTGCCGCCGCAAAACCCCTCGACTCAGCGGTCGGACTCCGACTCCGGCGCGGCCGCCTCGTCCGATTCGGCAGCGAGCCAGTCCTCCAGTTCTCGCCCCGGGGCGAATCCTCGGCGTTCGGCGCGCAGATACGCCCGCTCGGCGATGCGCCGCCGTAATGCCTCGTTGGCGCCAGCATCCGCGCCGGGCTGGACCCAACGTGCGGACCGGGCGTCATCCGTTGTCGGTTCGGGATCGAATCCCGAGTCGGGCACGTCTGGGTGGCTATTCGGGCCCGCTATCGGGGCATCCGGCTCGGTGGGGGGGTCAGCGAGCCGTTCGGCTTCGGAGTGCAGAATGGCTTCGACGGAACGACGCGTGCGCATGTTCGGTTCCTTCATAAGTAATAATGTTTGCGCTCCCTTAGGGGGCAGCGACGAGAGCACGATAGAGGTGCCCTTCACACTCGCGATCGGACCGACGGCATCCCCGAGCGCGGGTTGTAGTGCTGAGATGGTTGCGTAATCACATAATCCACCGGTGTTTCGGTCCGCTCGCACCGCTGATATCTGTTCGCATCCCTCGGTGCGGTTCGGGCAGAGGTTGAAGCAGCGTTCTGATTGACATAGAGGATGATCACCGCAGGCGGTCTCGCGGCACTGAATCCGCGCGAAACGCGAGGGGCGGCGAGGGGCCGGTGCTCGCCCAGCGCACAGATCGCAGCAAGTCGCATCGCCGGCTACCGGAACACGTCCCGAAACTCGCCAGTGCGCGGCAGCTCGTAGCGGCCTGGACGACGGCTAGGCCCTGAAGCTACATACGCCCCTTCAGCGCTTCCTTCCGCTCGGCGAGCGACTGCCCGAGCGACATCAGATCGATATCTGCTTTGCGGACCTTCGGAAACAGTTCATTCTGCTCTTCCTTCACATGGTGCTTAATGTATTCCCCGAGGACCGTTACGCGCGCTTGGAATAGTTCATCGCCGGGGTGAGCGCTCTCGATCTGAGCGATGAGTGCCTTCGCCGACTGGTGCTCGACCTTCGCCTCGTCGAGCAGGGCAATATCGCCCAACGCTTCCCGCGCAGCCGGGTAGAAGATCTCTTCCTCAATCTGTGCATGCACCTTTAATTCCGCGCAAATCTGCTCGGCGAGCCGAGCCTTACGATCCTCCGTGCGCGCCTTTTCGAACTGGTTAAAAAGATCGGAGACCACGCGATGGTCGGTCTGAAGCAGTTGCAGCGCGTTTTTCTGCGGAGTGGTGGCGCCACGGCGTCCCGGGGCGCGTGAGGTCTTGGAACGGGCGTTTCCGCGCGACGAGGTATGAGTGGGCATGGGGCGCTCCGAGTATCGACAATTGCGACGCCTATTATGCAAACGACATGCCTTATGAACCGCTGCCTTGATATAGGGGAGCCCGATAGCGCGGATCCAGCCGCGCGCACCGTTATGCTCGGCCACGTCGGTAACCTGGGACCCCGTGCCGGAGCCATCAGGCTGTCGGGCCGCAGCTCCCCGCGCAGCCGCGTTCCCGGCCAGTCAGCCCTCTGCCGGGTCCGGACGGGCGCTACTGCGCGTGGGAAAGCCCGACAAGATCGCAAGCGATCTCCATCCGCATCCCGGGGTGCGTTGGGCAGACATGGCGGATGCTGCGTGGCTCGTGCACGCGCTGTTCGACAAACTCGAGCCGCGGAGTTTCCTCAAGACGAGCTGGCCGAGGATGTGCGAGGGGCCCACTTCAGCGCTCCGCAGCGTCTCGGAACGGCTCGCCGACCAGCGCACCGATCCGACCGTTGCCTCGCCGCGCCAGCGGGCGAGCCCACTAGTCCGCGCGGCGGTGACCTAATCGCCGACGCCCAGTTGCGCCGAGCACCGACCTTTTTCGACACAATCCCGTCGGACCGACCGGCTCCATCCAGTCACCTCAATTCCCCGCGATTCCGCTCTGTCAGATACCAATTCACTGACCAAGGATTACCTGGCAGACCGTTCGACCAGATAGGCTTTGCCTCAAGCGACGTGGAAATCGTCGCGCGCGCATCGCCGCAGTTGGCGACCAGCATGAGCTCGCCGCCGCCTTCCAAGGTCCACCTAACCTCGAACGCTTCCTGGCTGAGCATGCGATAGCTGCCGGAATTGGCCTTCGCGCTCCATAGGTGCGCTTCCCTCAGCCTTAGTAGACCGGAATAGTGCGCCAGCCAAGCCTTGCCGTCCGCGCTGTCGCGGTCCTCCCACTTGAGGACGGCTTGCTCAAACGTGCTCACGGCGAGGGGATCAGGGATGCGCTCGCGCGCCGCCGGGTCCCGGAAAGCGGCGAAGCGCGCAAATTCCTCGCGCCGGCCGTTGCGCACCGCCTCGCCCAGCTCTCCATCGAAGTCGCAGAAGAAGAGAAAGGGCTGTCTGCAGCCCCATTCCTCACCCATGAAGAGCAACGGCGGCGACGGCGCCAGCAGCAGGATGGCCGTTAGCGCTTTCAACTTCGTCTCTTCCGAGAGAGAGACCATCCTCTCTCCAAACGCACGGTTGCCGATCTGATCGTGGTTCTGTATGAAATCCACGAAAGCGAGCGGCGGCAGATGAGCGCTCGGCTCCCCTCGCTTTTCGTTGGAGAAGGGTGAGATCTCTCCTTGATAGGCGAAGCCCTCCGCGAGGCAGCGCGCGAGGTACCTCGCCGGCGCATCGGCGTAGGCGGTGTAATAGCCGTCGCGCTCGCCCGTGGCGAGCACGTGATACCCATGATGAGAGTCGTCGTTCCATTGGGCGGTGTAATTCCCTGGCCCGAGGAAGCGCGCCTGATTTGCGTCGTTCTCCAGAACGAGATGAACGAGCCTGTCAGGAAACCTCTCCCTCACACGGGATGAAATCTCATCCAGAATGTGCTTCGGCGATTCATCGATGATCGCGTGCACCGCGTCGAAGCGAAGGCCGTCGAAGCGGTATTCGTCAAGCCAGTAGAGCGCGTTTTGCACGAAATACTCGCGCACCCAGCGGTTGCCCTCGCCATCGAAGTTGATCGCGGCGCCCCAGGGCGTCTTGTGGCGGCTGGTGAAGAACTGGGGGGCATACAGATTAAGAAAATTGCCTTTGGGCCCGAAGTGGTTGTACACCACGTCGAGGAAAATCATTAGCCCAACGTCGTGCGCCGCTTGCACTAGCGACTTGAGCTCCCCGGGTGTGCCGTAGGCGCTATCGGGTGCATAGGGCAGCACGCCGTCGTAGCCCCAGCTACGCTTGCCCGCAAAGTCCGAGAGTGGCATCAGCTCGATCGCACTTATGCCGATGTCGCGAAGGGTCTCCAGTCTCTTCTTCACTCCAAAATAAGTGCCTTCTCGAGAAAAACAGCCCACATGCAATTCGTAGATCACCGCCTCATGCCAGGGTCGGCCCTTCCAGCCGCTGTCGTGCCACTCGAAGGCTGCAGGATCGATCACCTCGCTCGGACCTTCGCAATCCTCCGGCTGGAAGCGCGATGCCGGATCCGGAACGAGCTGGTCGCCATTGATCCGGTACTGATATAGCGTTCCCGCGCGTGCGGAGGGATCGGTCCTCTCGAACCACCCGTCTTCGCCTCTCTCCATTGCAAAGTAAGCGTCGCGAAAGCAAACCTCCACTGTTGTCGCAGTCGGAGCCCAAAGCCGGAACCGCACTCCTTTCTCTTTCAACACCTCCGCGCCGAAGCGAGTCACTTCTTAGGCGCCCTTCTCTGTGGCGGCTTGCGCTCGAACCGCGGCACGGCGGCGCCGTCGCGGTCGAGGAGGAATAGGAGCAGGGAGCGGCCGGTGACCTGGTAAACATCGCCGAAGGGATAGGATCGTGCCTCGAGCAGCGGATCATTAGTGTCGAAAAGGCGAACCCATTGCCTACCTTCCGGGACTTCCGGAAGCCTGAAGTTCACCACATCGTGATGCGCATTCATGATGATCAGATGCGTCTCATCCGTGCCACGCTGCTTGATACCGGTGGGTTGCGCGCGTCCGTCGAGTAACATGCCGAAGCACTTGGCATTGGGGTCCTCCCAGTTGTCGAGCGCCATCTCGGTCGCCTCCGGCGTGAGCCAGGTGACGTCCTTCACCCCCACCTCGGGATTGTGCGAGCCGGCGAGGAAGCGGTCGCGCTGCAGTATCGGGTGCCTCATCCGTATATGGATGAGCCGCTGGGTGAACTTGAGCAGTTCGGCGCCGCGTTCGTCGAGCGCGGACCAGTCGATCCAGCTTAGCTCGTTGTCCTGGGCGTAGGCGTTGTTGTTGCCGCGCTGGGAGCGCCCGATCTCGTCCCCGGCGAGCAGCATCGGTGTGCCCTGCGAAAGCAGCAGCGTGGCGAGAAAATTGCGCTTCTGCCGTTCGCGCACTGCGATGATCGCCGGGTCTTCAGTAGGCCCTTCCGCGCCGTAGTTGAAGGAATGGTTATTGGAGTGGCCGTCGCGGTTGTCCTCGCCGTTCGCCTCATTGTGCTTGTCGTTGTAGGAGACAAGATCGTTCAGATTGAAGCCGTCGTGCGCGGTGATGAAGTTGACGCTCGCCCACGGCCGCCGGCCGCGGCGGTTGAACATGTCGGCCGACCCGGCGATGCGCGTGGCCATTTCGGAAACCTTGCCTTCGTCGCCCTTCCAGTACTCGCGCACCGTGTCGCGGTAGCGATCGTTCCATTCGGCCCAGCCGGGTGGGAAATGCGCGACCTGGTAGCCGCCGGGTCCGACGTCCCAGGGCTCGGCGATTAGCTTCAATCCGGAGAGCACAGGGTCCTGGCGACAGGCGTCTAGGAAGCCGCCGCCCTCATCAAAGCCGTAGGGCTCGCGCGCGAGGATCGTCGCGAGATCGAAGCGGAAGCCGTCGACCCGCATCTCGTTCGCCCAGTAGCGCAGCGAGTCGCCGACCATCTGCAGCACCCGCGGATGACTGAGGTTCAGCGTATTGCCGGTGCCGGTATCGTTGATGTAGTAGCGCTTCTCGTCTGGCAACAGACGGTAGTAGCTGTCGTTGTCTATTCCCCTTAAGGACAGCGTCGGCCCACCCTCGTTGCCTTCGGCCGTATGGTTGTAGACGACGTCGAGGATCACCTCGAGGCGCGCAGCGTGCAAGTGGTTCACCATCTCCTTGAACTCGTTGGCGAACGGCGTCGCCATGTACCGCGGCTCAGGGGCGAAGAAGCCGATACTGTTGTAGCCCCAGTAGTTGCGGAGCTTCTTTTCGACCAGGTAGCGATCGTCGACGAAGGCGTGCACGGGCAGGAGCTCGATGGTCGTGACACCTAACTTCTGCAGGTATTCCACGGTGTCGGCATGCCCGAGCCCTGAATAGGTGCCCCTTAGATTTTCGGGGAGGCGGCGGTTGAGCTTGGTGAAGCCTTTGACGTGTGTCTCGTAGATCACGGTCTGGCGCCAGGGCCAGCGCTCGCGACGCGAATCACCCCAAGTAAAGGCGGGGTCGATCACCCGGGCTTTCTGCACGTAGGTGGCGCTGTCGCGCTCATCAAACGAAAGGTCCTTGTCCGCATGCCCGATCTGGTACCCGAAGAGTGCGTCGTGCCAGCGCAGCTCGCCGACAAGCTGCTTGGCGTACGGGTCGATGACAAGTTTGTTCGGGTTGAAGCGGTGCCCGGCGTCCGGCTCGTAGGGGCCGTGAACCCGATAGCCGTATACGGTCCCCGGACGCGCATCGGGAAGGTAACCGTGCCAAACCTCGTCCGTGTATTCCGGAAGGGTTATGCGCTCGAGCTCCCGCTCCCCCGCGATGTCGAAAATGCAAAGCTCGACGCGCTTCGCGTTGGCAGAGAACAAGGCGAAGTTGACGCCGAGGCCGTCCCAGGTTGCGCCCAAGGGGTAAGGATGTCCTTCGCGGAGGCGGTTACGGGGCATTTAACTTTTTTAAGGTGGGAAACTTCTTTTCTAGCTGTTCTTCTGCGGCCACCAGCGTTTCAGCAATTTCGCGGCCCACTCGTCGACGCACCGTCCGAACTCCAGGGCCAGGGCGAATGCCGCGGCGAGAGTCACGTCGGGCGAGAAACTGCCCCGCGCGCCGGGAGACCCAACGCCGATACAGCGACATCGATTGAGCGTTACATGGCGCTCGGGCGCGGTGAACCGGGGTCGTTCACACGGCTTGCAAGGTTTCCGCAAACGACGGCCCGCGAGAACCTTCCGTGCCACTTTGCGCAGTAATCGCGTCTCGAGCTTGATCGATCGCGCTCATCACTTGCTCGGGCACCAGCTGATGGATCATGTGCCCGGCTCCCGGCGTGAGCGTAAGTTCGCTTTGCGGAATCTCCTGATGCAAGCGCGCGGAGTGCCGTTTTGCGTTAACGAACCTGTCGCGATCCCCGGCCATGATAAACACCGGCATCTTGAGTTCGTGATAGCGCCGCGATAGCGCCACGGCGCTGGGAACCAACAGCGCGCTCTCCGCCGCACTGGCACGAATCTGCGACGGCCGCAGCACCATCCAGACCGGAAATGCATTGAAACGCGCCGGCACCGGTCCCGGCCCGAACAAGATTCGCAGTAGCCCGGGCCACATCAGGCGGCCGAGCCATGGCGAGATCGTATGCCGGATGACGTCGCCAACTACCGGTATCGCCGGCCCTGACAGCACTGGCACGTCGAGCCGCAGGGTGGGGAAGTAATAGCCCGAGAGCAGCACCAGGCTTTGTACGTAACTCGGAAATTCAAGCGCAAGCGACAATGCGACCTGCGTCCCCCAAGAGTGGCCGAGCACGATCGGCCGCTCGACGCCTAGCTTCCGAAGGGCGCCTTGAATGAGGCGCGCCTGCGCTACCGGAGTCCATACGGTGGTGCGTGGTCGATCGCTGTAGCCGTAGCCCGGCCGGTCAAAAACAACGACCCGATAACGCCGCGACGCAAGGTCGATGAGGCCGCTGACATCGAAATCCTGGATCATGGTGCCGTTCCCATGCAGGAGAACAAGCGGTTGACCCTCGCCGCGCTCGACGTAGTGCAATCGCACGCCATCGACCTCGACGAATCTTCCCTGCGGAGGGTTGGCCTTTTCCGTACGCCGGGTGCGCCACTGCACCATCACGGCGGAGGCAGCCAGCGCCAGCGCGACGGCAAGCATCGGGCGGGATAGTTGATTGCCCGAGCTCCCGATGAGTTTGTTGCGAATTGACTTCAGCATTTGCACCTCTAAATAGGATTGATGAGACTGCGTAGAACTTAATGCAGCGTTTCAGTGTCGCGCCTTCTGGACAGGACCGCGCGAGAACGCATTGGCCGCCACTCGGCCAGCCAGAGCGGGCAGATCGCAAGCGGAGCAAGTTCGCGCTCCGGCTCTCGTATCGCGAGCCCTGCGCGCCTGAAGCCGCGCGGCGGAGCTCTGCGAGAACGCCTAGTCGTCGGCGTTGCCACCGTGCGGTGGAGAGTGCCGGTGTAACGGGCAGGAAATTGACCATCCGCGGACAGATCGTTTACCGGAGACAGGGAGCGCGGGCCGCCTTGTTCCGCAACTCTAGCCATCAGAAGCAGCGCGGACTCCGCGGGATCGGCATGGTCGGCGTAGCCGTTTGCGAATCGAGCGAAGCTGAAACGCGCCAGTGAGGAATGAAGGGGCGATAAGACGCAATCGACGTGCCCGTGAACCCGACGGTCGCCTCATAACGAGCCGGTCATTCTGATTCCCCCTCGACACCGTCGCGACTCCTGTTGTGCTGCCTAGGGAAAGACCAACTGGATCCCTGGCGATCGGCCGGGCATCCTCCCACGGCGACGATGTCCGCCCGTAATGCGGGCCAGGCCGGGGATCGACAATGTCTCCACCGGTAAACCACACTTACGCGTGCGGCACTCGCTCGCGCGGGCCGGCTTCTTATGGCCGCCACTGCCCCCGCGGCCGCTGCGTCCGAGATGGGGAGGTTCGCCGCGAAGACGCTGCCGACGCGGCTTGATCATCTGCGGATGGCCGAGCGGCTCGCCGGCCGCGATGGCGCCGAGGCGAGCAACGTGACGCAGCATTTCCAGCTGGGCGTCCCTCCTGACGGCGCAAATGCGTGACGCTAGTAGCCACCAGGCTCGCGCCCAAAAAGAGAGCGACGGTCGGCGAGACACCGGCCTCCTGTACCCTCTCCCAAACGAGCGCTGACGCCGCCACACCTCGCGCGGTCAGGAGCCCGCGCGTCCCCCAGCCTCGCGTTCGTGCGCCCGCGTCCACATCCTACGAAAAAGCGGCAGCCGGCCGATGAGCTCGTGCGCGTGCCATCGCGAGCCCAAATTGAGCGGGACGTTGATGGCGCTCGCCCGATCGCGGCCTGGCCGAACGCTCTGGTCCGCGGACAGATAGCGGGTCGTCGCAACGCGCTGGGCCGCACGGCGCCGCCCGGCTCACTCGCGGTCGTGGAACGGGACGTTGCACCGCTGCTTCAGTCCCGCGCGGCTAGCCCCGACAGGAAGAAGCCCGCGTGAACGAGGTCGTGGTGTCCTAACTGCGTCGCGCAGCGGAAATCAGACGAGCGAATTTCTTCATGTAGGCCAGTAGCGCTTGCCGCGGGCCGAAATGCGGCGGCCCGGAGCGGAAGGGCCAGGACGCGCGCGTAGGGTTCGATCTCGACAACCTACGGGGACGACAGGTCGTTGCCGAGACTCCGCGCCAGCCGGTTCGAGCTGGACTGGGCGCCTGAGTTTGCGAGGGTGCGCTCGAGAGGACGTTCACGCCCGTGCGACCCCGGTTGACTGTGGGCGATGGCCTTTAGCGGCCCTCTCCGGCATCGCGACCTTCGGTCTTGCCGTCGGCAACAATTACATAGATCGGCAAAATTTCCCGTTTCCTTCGCGAGTGGATGTCGATCCGCCTGTCTGGCGCCGGCGAACCGACGGCGAGTTGCGGTGGGTCTCGCGGGCAGCGGTTGCGCCAGCCGCGCTGGTTCGGCGTCCCTGGTGCATTCACTGCGAGCGGCGGCGATTACCGTTCTGCCAGAATTTGGATGGTTCGACGAGAAAATCGCAACCTACGCAGAGGCCAGGAGTTCCTGGAGTGAAGTGAGCTCGACGGGCTTCACGAGATAATGGTCGAACCCCGCCAGGCGCGAGCGCTCGCGATGGGCCTCCGAGCCATACCCAGTGAGGGCGATAAAGCGCGTTCCCGAAAGTGAGGGCACGGGGCGCAGCCGCCGCACCACCTCGTTTCCATTCATGCCGGGGAGCCCGATGTCGAGCAACACAACGTCGGGTTCGTACTGGGGCGCATAGTCAACTGCCTCCTGACCGTCGTACCGGCACTGCACCTCGTGTCCGAGCGACTGCAGCAACCCAGCCAGGCTCTCCGCGCTGTCGCGATGATCGTCCACTATCAGCACGCGACGACGAGGAACGCAAGGCCCCTCCTGGAGACGGCCGGCCGCAGCCGGAAGAGCCGCGTTCGGTTGCATGGCGAGACGCACGATGAACTCGCTCCCCTCCTCGAGTCCGCCGCTCCGCACTTCGATGCGCCCGCCATGCATCTCCACCAGCCGGCGGGCGAGCGTCAAACCGATGCCGAGCCCTCCCTGCGTCCGCTCCAGACCGGCATTCGCCTGCATGAACGGATCGAATACCTTATCTAACCACGCGGCGGTGATCCCGATCCCGCTGTCGCGGATGCGGACCGATGCTTCCGTGCCGCCATCCGGCAGCCGCGCGCCGCACTCGACGCTCACCGCGATGCGACCGCCGTCCGGAGTAAACTTCGCGGCATTGTTGAGCAGGTTGAGGAACACCTGCCCCAGACGCACCGCGTCGCCTTCGACGGGCATCGGCTCTGTCGGCATGTGAACGGAGAGTCGATGGTGGCGTGCCTCGATATGCGGTTGGCTACTCTCGATCGCGCGCTCCACCACTGTGCGCAGGTCAAGCACCTCGCGGCGCAGCTGGATCTTACCGCGCGTGATACGGCTTACGTCGACCAGATCGTCGACGAGCCGCACTAGGTTGTCGATCTGGCGGTTCATCATCTCGCGAGCGCTACGTGCGGCGAGAGGGTTAATCTCGGCCCTGTCCAGGATCTCAAGGCCATTGCGCAGCGGGGCGAGCGGATTTCTGAGCTCGTGCGCAAGCATCGCGAGGAAATCGTCCTTACGCCGGTCGGCTTCCCTCAGCTCGGCCTCCGCCCGCTTCTGCGTGGTGATATCGGTCATTGTCACCACGCAGCCAAGGAGTTCACCTGTGTCCGTGGTCACCGGCCCTGCGCTCACAAGCAATGAGGTGGCGCCACCGTCTCGCCGGCGCAGCACGCCTTCGAGCCCGTGCAATGGTCGGCCCGCGAGGACGGCGGAAAGATCGGGCGCTCCATGCTCGCTCTCGAGCGGGAAGACTTCCGTGAACGGCTGCAGGAGCGGATTGCCGCTGCAGAGCTCATGCGCGGTCCGGCTCGCCCGGATGACGCGGCCGCTTGCGTCGCACACGACGATCGCGTCCACCGCCTGATCCAGGATGGATCGGCTTAGCGTCTCCGCGGCGACGAGCGCTTCCTCGCGCTTGCGGCCCGTGAGGTCGGTCAGGAGCAAGCACACCATCCCCGGCTCTTCAACCAGTCGGTTGACCGTCATCAGAACAGTTACCGTGCGACCTTTGGCGTGGTTTAGCCGGATCTCGCTATGCCCTATACCGGTTTCACCGTTCCCGATCAGCGCCGTAAGTAGCGCCCTGTCGCCTTCGTGCACGAAGCGCATCAACGGCGTGCCCACGACGGCGTCGATCGGGACGGCGAGCATGCCCGCCACCCGCTGGTTGGCATAGAGTACGGTCCCTTCAGAGGAGAGCGCGATGGCGCCTTGCTGCATCTCCTCCACCAGCAGGTGATACGGGCGGTGCGCCGCCCCGAGCACCAGCACTTCTTTGTCGTGCTTACCCGAGACGACGAACGCGTCGACCTCGTAGTCGCTGATCGCCCGCAGGGTGTCCTCGGCCTCGTGCAGGCGGAGCCGCAACCGTTCGATTTCTGAACCGAGCTCCTCGCTCGAAAGGTGGGTTAGCGCCATCTGAGATGCAACCGTTGTCCCTCGCTCTACGACGTGTGCTTGGTCAGCTCGAGTCCGATGAGTACCCGCTCCGTGTTCGAGAGGTCGCCGATGATCCTCCGGATGGGATCGGGCAACTTGCGTACGAGCGTCGGGATCGCCAGTATCTGATGCTCCTTGGCTAGCGCGGGGTTCAACATGAGGTCGACGACCTCGATGCTATGCCGCTCGGGCAGGTGCTCTTCGCACATGCGCTTGAGGTTCTCGATCGCCCGCAGAGACTTAGGCGTTTGCCCGGCTACATACAGCCGCAACTCCCAGATCTCCGAAGGCTGTGCAGGTGGCCTGCTCATAAGGGATGATCTTTGGGAGCTTTCGTCATCGCTGCCCCAATATGGCCAGCGGACTCCTGTGCGAGCTCGATTCCGTGTTCTGTCATCAGGAACTCGCAGACCTGCTTGGAATGCGGCATGCCTCGCGACTTGAGCACGTACATGCCACGCTTGCGCTCGCCTCCGGATTCGATGTCGCGCAAAAGCAGCCACGTGTCGATGAGAGACGAGATTGCAACTTCGGTGCGCTCCCTCACGTTGCCGCCGGTCGTCAAGTCGATGAACAGGGCAGTGATGCCGGCGCCCTTAAGGAGATCGAAGAGCCGCATCAGCATCGCGTGAACGTCGGGCGCCGTCCCCCCCGTGATGAAGTTGCTGATCGGGTCGAGGATGACGACCTGCGGTTCGACCGCCTTCACCAGCTTGTGGATCGTGATGAGATGCATCTCCACGCCTTGCATGGTCGGACGCCAAGCGTGGAAATGCAGCAGGCCCTTGCGCAACCACGGTTCGAGATCGAGCCCGATGGAGCGCATGTTGCGGACCAGCTGGGCCTGCGACTCCTCGAACGCGAGGTAGAGGCAGCGCTCACCGCGGCGACACGCGGCATCGGCGAAGTGCGCTGCGAAACTGGTCTTACCAGTACCTGCGGTGCCGGACACAAGAATCGAGGAGCCGCGATAGTACCCTTGGCCGCCCAGCATGGCGTCCAGCAGCGGCACCCCGCTCGAGATGCGCTCCGTGCTTGCCGGATGCTCGAGGGCGAGCGACGTGATAGGCAGCACCGAGATTCCGGTCTCGTCGATGAGGAACGGATACTCGTTGGTGCCATGCGTCGTTCCGCGGTACTTCACGATGCGAATCCGGCGCGTGGACACCTGCTCATTCACACGATGATCCAGCAGGATCACGCAATCGGACACATACTCTTCGAGCCCCTGCCGAGTTAAGGTGCCGGCGCCGCGCTCGGCAGTGATGATGGCCGTGATCCCGCGATCCTTGAGCCAGCGGAACAGCCGCCGCAGCTCCGCCCGCAGGATCACGGCATTGGAAAAACCTCCAAAGAGTGTCTCCAGCGTATCGAGCACGACGCGCTTCGCGCCTACTGAGTCGATGGAGAAGCCGAGACGCAGGAACAGACCCTCCAGGTCGTACTCCCCCGTCTCCTCGATTTCGCTCCGCTCGATACGGATGTGATCGATCGCGAGCTTTCGCTCCGCGGTGAGGGTGTCGAGATCGAACCCGAGCGAGCGCACGTTCTCGGTCAGCTCCCGGGCCGTTTCCTCGAAAGCGAAGAAAACCCCCGGCTCGTCGAAGTGGCTGGCCCCGCGGACTAGGAACTCCATGGCGAGCAGCGTCTTGCCGCATCCGGCGCTGCCGCAGACTAGGGTCGGGCGTCCGCGCGGGAGCCCGCCACCGGTGATCTCGTCAAGACCGGGGATGCCGGTCGGGGCCTTCGCTAGCGATCCATGCACACCGCCTGTCTCCGGATACATCGTGCGCTTGGTCCGTTCGTCTTTCGCGTGTGCCGCTGGGCCGCGGCGGACTTCAACCTGGTGTCACGGGACCGAAATTTTATCGCCCTAGCTTGAAAAGTCCAGCCGAATCTCAGCGACGGAATCAAGCTTCAGCCACGCCACGGTCGCGCCCAGGCAAACCACGGGTGAAGAATTTACACACCACTCGAAAGGGAGGGTAATGCATGCGCGGCGTCGTGGAATGCCCTCGCGCTCGGCAAGCGATCGAAGCAGAGTCTATCGGCGCTCCTGTTCCAGAAGCGCGTCGAGGCCCGTTGCCATTAGAAGGACCGTTACGGCCGCGAGGTGTGCGCGGTGTTCGTAGGCATGCGCGACGTGGGGCTAGAGCAAATCCGCGCAGGGATGGCCTGGCACTATAAGACGTACGAGCACGAGCAGACCACGCAAGACCGACTCCTCTAGCGGGACGAGGAAGATAACGCGAGAGCTGCGCGGCTCGATTTATGGAAGGACGCGAAACCAGCGCCTCCATGGGAATGGCGGCGCCGTACACGTGAGGAGAAAATACTAGGACTGGTCGCCGCAGCCGGGGTATGTGCGCAGCCGCTACGCGGGGCGGTACATGGACGCGGAAGGTCATCCGCACGTGCACGGTGCGAATCTCGGCGTGTCCGCGGAAGCCTATGGGCGCGTGGGCGGTTTCCGCGCGCTCGCCCTCCACGAGGACGTCCAGCTCGTCGCCTCCCTCGTCGATGCCGGTTGGCGCGTGGCGCGCACCGCGCGGGCGAGGGTGGTGACGAGCGCGAGAAGCGACAACCGGGTCGCCGGCGGCGGGTTTGCCGCCTATCTCGCCGCGCTTGCCGAGTAGGCTCGCCGCGGATTGCGGCCGCTCGCGGGGGCCGCCACCGCGTCGCCCGCGCCGGGGGCTTTGCGGCGGCCTTCCATTCGCGCGAACCACTTGTGCACTGCGAACGTCAGGATCGCGAACCCGACCACCACGGCGCCCACCAGCCAATAGTTGATGCGCGACGGATCGTGCAGGGCGGTCTCGATCTGATCGCCGAACACGGTCGTGGTCAGCGTGCCCGGCAGCATCCCGATGAACGTGCCGACCAGCAGATGCCAAAATTTCATGCGGATGGCGCCGGCGACGATGCTTTCCACTGCGAAGGGCGCGACCGGGACGAGCCGCACGGCGGTGATAGCGAGCAGCCCGCGCGATTGCAGCACGCGCGTGAGGCGATTGAGCCGGTCGCCCGCGATCCGGCGCACCGCATCCCGGTCGATCAGGCGCCCGGCGTAGAACCCGGCGGCCGCGGCGAGCAGGATCCCGGACATGGAATAGACGAAACCCAGCCACGGTCCGAATGCCACGACCGCCGCGAGCGTGATCAGCGGGCGCGGGAACATCGTCACCGATGCCACGGTATAGGCCGACACCAGCGCGAGCGGGGCCCACCAGCGCGTCGCGAACGCCTCGGTCCACGCGATCACGTTGTCCGCGGTGACGACCTCCGCCAGCGGCGTGTAGCGCCACGCCAGGGTGAGCGCGAGCACCACCACGGCCACCGTTCCGACCATCTTCCAGAGCGGCGCGCTCGGCGTCGCCCCTGCGCTCGGCGCGAACTGCCCGACCAGGCTGTCGAGCGACACCGGCTGCTCCATGTCGGCGATCGCCACGGTGTTCACGACCGCGTCGGACCACTCCGGCAACTCGTCCAGCGGTTTGAGCGAGCGGCGGTCGGAGCCGAGCGCGGCGATCGTCGCGTGCATCGTCCCGGTCCGCTCGATCTCGCGCGCCACCGCGTCGGCCGGCACGCCCAGATGCTCTCCAAGCAGGCGGTCGCGGAATCCGCGGATCTCGCGCGCCACCTCCGGCCGGCCGGCGGCTTCGACGACGACGTCGCACTCGGTATCGACGCCCATCGAGCGGTTGCTGAGGTTCGCCGAGCCGATTCGCAGCCACTCGTCGTCGACGGCCATCATCTTCGAATGGAGATCGATGCAGGTGCCCACCGCCAGCCCCTCGATCCAGGGGTAGTAGACGTGGAACCGGCCGTTCCGATCGGCGGCGTGCAGCCGTTTGATGAGACGGGTGCGCAGCACGTGCATCGTCATTTCCTCGAGCCAGCCGTGGCTCAGGAAGCGGGTCAGGACCACGATCTCCGGGCCGTCGGGCTCCGCGAGCCGCGCTTCCAACGCCGCGGCCACCCTGTGCGAGGTGAAGTACTGGTTCTCGAGATAAATGTACGAGCGCGCGCGGGCGATCATGTCCAGGTAGAGCTGCTCGACGTTGCGGACGCCCGAGTGCCCGTTCACGGGCGGCGTGGTGCACGCGATGGCCACGTCGACGTCGGTAACGTCCGGGGACAACGAGTCCGGCCACGGATCACCGCGCACCTCGATCGGCCGCAGCCGCTTCCCGGTGGCGATGCGCCAGCGATCACGCGCGACGCCGGCGAGCTTCCGCGCGGCTTGGCCGTCGACCGCGATCATCAGGTCGTGGAACGGCGGGTACGGCTTTCCGTGCGCGACGCGCCGTGGTTCGTCGGGGCGATGCTCGGGCGTATCCCAGCGGCGGCTGGTGAGGTCGAAGCCGCCGACGAACGCGAGCCGGTCGTCGATGACCACGATCTTCTGGTGATGCGACCCGGCGACCGGATGGCTGTCGTCGAACCGGAAGTGCACGCGCCGGTGGCGTTTCCAGCTCAAACCGTACAGCGGCGCGAACTCCCGGTCGACGCCGAAGATCATCGGGTAGTCCCAGTCGAGCACGTGGACCTGCAGTTTGCGGCGCCGCCGCG
Organism: uncultured beta proteobacterium; assembly: GCA_963754305.1. Taxonomy (GTDB): domain Bacteria; phylum Pseudomonadota; class Gammaproteobacteria; order Burkholderiales; family SG8-39; genus DATEDA01. The sequence goes on from CAVWFR010000043.1 coordinate 140,281, forward strand.
CGAGATCGTTCAGGAAGTCGCCGAGCGTGACCGTCCCGCGGTGGTCGTCGCCGAACGCGATCGGAGTGCGGCTGTCGAAGTCCCAGCCGAGCACGATGATCGAGCGCTCCGCGCGTTCCGCCGCCGCCATGAACGCGGAAAAATAGTCGGCACCGTCGACGACGAACGCCGCTCGATCCGCGTGTGCGACCGCGCAACAGTTTTCCCCGGGTCGGAACAGGGAGTCCGTGGGTCGAGGCTCGGTCATGAGGCCGCTACGGGGTTGTCTGGCAACGGGAACAAATCGTGCTCTAAGTTGAACATTCCGGTTGATCGTTCGGGCCCGGTGACATCGCATTCACGTCCATCGTTTGCAAGAAGGGTGCCGGGCGCCGGCACCACTCCATCGATCTTCGGAGGCGTCTAGAGATGAAACGCAAGTCATTGCGGCTCGGACTCGGATTTCGGGTCGTGTTCGGAAACCGGCGGTCGCAGGCGGCGGAGATGGTGCTTCCGCCCGGGGAGTCCGAGGGCGGCGCCGACAACCGCCATCGCGGCGCCGATCAATGGCTGTATGTCGCGAGCGGGACAGGCGTGGCGATCGTGAAAGACGGGCGCCATCCGCTCCGGCCCGGCACGCTCTTGCTGGTGGAGCGCGGCGATCGGCATGAGATCCGCAACACCGGTCGCGTACCGCTCCGCACGCTGAACGTCTACGTCCCGCCGGCTTATTCGAAGAGCGGCGAACCGCTACCGAGAGGACGCAAGTGATACCGCAGGCAGTAGCGACGCGCGCCGGAGGGCCCTTAGCGGCGGCGAGGCCTACTGGGTATGCGAGACCAGCCGTCGTGTCGCGTGCACGCTCCAGGGAGCGGCCGCACTCGAATCGTTCCAATGCCCGCGCCGTTTGCGCTGTGCGAGGCGCTTGCCCACGGCGGCGAACTTGAGGCAAACCGCGCCCTCCGCCGCGGCCGCGATCCCCAGCGTCACACCGAGTGTTGGCAGCATGGGGAAGGGCCAGCGGAAAGCGACCATCGCGCCCAGCGCAGCGATCGCCAACCCGCCCGCCACAGCCCACGCCGACTGCGCGTGGCGGCGGGCGATCGCGGCGATCGCCTGCACGAGCCCGCCGACGAACAAGGCGAACGCGAGCGCCGCGAGCAATAGGACCGGACCGGCAAGCGGGTCGACGATCAGCAGGCTGCCGCACACGGCGTAGGCCGCACCCACGGCCGCCAGCAATCCGCGCGCTTGCAAACCGAGCGGCGATAGGGCCGACAGTGCATGCGCACCACCAAGCGCCACCAGCGACCATCCGAGCGCGCGCGGCGCCGGATCGAGCGCAGTGGCGAACATCGCCAGCGCGACCAAGAAGAAACTTGCTGCGGCCGCGCGCTGCCACCCCCACCCAGCCGCGAGCGCCGCACGGGCCGGGCGGATCAGCTGCAGCCGACCCCGCTTCACTTGCCGATATTCGCGAGTAGGGAGGCGAGATCGTCCGCGTGCTCCTCTTCTTTCGCGAGGATCTGTTCCATAAGGCGGCGCGTCGTGTGAATCGCGGCCGCCAAGATAGTTGATGATTTCGGTATAGCTTTCGATCGCCACTCTTTCGGCGACGAGATCTTCCTCCATCATCTCGCGCAGCGAGTCGCCCGCCACGTACTCCGAGTGGCTGCGGGCGCCGAGGCCATCGGGATTGAAGTTCGGCTCGCCGCCGAGCTGCACGATCCGTTCCGCGATCTGATCGGCGTGTTCCTGCTCTTCTTCCGCGTGTTCGCGGAACTCCTTCTTCACCGCCTCCGAGTGGATGCCTTGGGCCATGTAATAGTGGCGCTTGTACCGCAGCACGCAGACGATCTCGGTCGCGAGCGCCTCGTTCAGTATCTTGATGACCGTCTCGCGGTCGGCGCTGTAACTGGGGGTGACGGCGCCTTCCTCGATGTGCCGCCGGGCGCGTTTGCGGATCGCCTGGACGTCGGCCACGAAGTCTCCGCCACCGGGGGCCGAGCCGCCGGAGGATTGGCTGGCGGATACGCGTGCGGTCTCTTTCATGGTCGCTCCTTTGGTCGTTCGTTGACCCAACGTTCATGGTGCTCCCCGCACGCGCCGTGCCAGCCTCGGCGAAAACTCAAATCGCTGTTGCTTCAGAGGGTTGAGCAGTCGGCTCCCCACCGACTCAGCGCCCGAGAGGCGCGGGTCTACAAGCGTGCGTGTAAGAAATGCGCGGGGGCGTCGCTGGACTCCAAGGCATAGATCGGCATCGCTTGCGCCGCGTGAAGCACGGGGCGAGACCCCGGATCGTGCTCGGAGCCTCGGAAAGATCGCCCGCGGCAGGCCGAAGGTCACCGGCCCGCCTAGGCGCGAATAAAGAAAAACCTCCGCGGGTCCGTAAACCCGCGGAGGCAAGCATACGCAATGAGGGAGGAGGTTGCGTATGCGGGGGGGCCGAATTGTCTCGAGGCTGAGCCGCTGTCATCGCAGCGCCAGCACAGTCGTCGACCCTCTTTCTGCAATGCCCATGCCATGTCGTCCGGCGGAGCGGGTGAAAGGCGTCTTGCCGTGCTCCGGGGCCGGCGTCGGCGTAGCGTAAATGCTTGAAGCGCCTGCATCGCCGGATCCGCACTGCAGCAAAACAACGCGCCCATGGCGACGCGGAGCGAGGCGACCGCGGCGTCCCGTCCGTCGTCCAAGGAAGGGCTGGGGCCGGAAAAAAATACAGCCGGGGCTGAAATTTCTACCTGTCGACTTGCACGCCTTGGGGACCGCCGCCGACCGCGTCCGACTTGCTCCCGAGTTGGCCCGGCGCGGGAACGCGTCCTGCTCACTCGCGGCAAGCGACGGGCACGGAGGCTTGCTGATGACGGTTACCGAACGCGCCGCGGAGATCCGCGGCAAAACGATGCGCTGGACCTGGACCGACGGGCCGACGAAAGGGACCGTACACGAACACGTCGTTTCACGAGGACGGAACCGTCGAGTGGCGGGCGGTCGCCCCGTTGCCGACGGACAAGCGCCCCGCCGGCGCCAAGCCCGGCGGGGAGCGGCCCGAGTACGCCGCCATGCGGGTCGCGCCGGACATCTTTCTCGTGTCGTACCGCGCTGCCTCCGGCTACACGCTGACGGTGGTCCTCGATTTCGGTACGCGCGAACTGCAGGGCATCGCATCCGGCGCGACGGACTGGCATCCGGTCCGCGGCACGTTCGAAGTGATCGAACAGAAGGCGGCTCTCGAGCAGAAAGCACTGCATGACAAACGCAGTTACTGAAATCGCGACTCGGCTTCGTGGCGTTGTCGTCCTGCTGGCGATCGGGATTGCGACCGCCGCGGCGGCGCCGGGCCCGGACAGCGCGAAGGCCGCGTTCGCGGATGGAATGGGCAGGAAAATCGGCACCGCGAAGCTGACGCAGACGCCGGCGGGCGTCCTGATCGAGCTCGACCTCAAGGGACTTCCGCCCGGCGAGAAGGCGTTCCACATCCACGAGCACGGCGCCTGCGATCCGGCCGGCGGCTTCAAGTCGGCCGGCGAGCACTACGATCCCCGCAACAACCAGCATGGCCTGCATGCGGCGAAGGGACCGCACGCCGGCGACATGCCGAACCAGTTCGTCCGACAGGACGGCGTGCTCCGCGCACACGTGCTCAACACCGTCGTGACCTTGGCGCCCGGCGAAGCCAGTTTGTTCGACGCCGACGGTTCCGCGCTGGTGCTGCACGCCAAACCGGACGATTACCGCAGCCAGCCTGGCGGGGAGGCCGGCGACCGTATCGCATGCGCGGTCGTCGAACGATAGGGTAGGCGAAGTTACACAGTGGTACGCAATTTGCAGTGTCCTCGAGTTGCGCTGTCCGAAGCTCTGTTCGCTGCGGGGAAAACGTAATAATTACAAGCCCGCGGTAAATCCTGCTTGGGGATTTGGACCGGCAGCGCGTTCGAGGAGGCTGCTATGCCGCACTGCACGTTCGAGATCGACCGGCTCCGCGCGCACCGTTGCGCGCGTCAGCCACTAGACCGGCCGAATGGACACGCGCGAGGGGGGAAAGACCGCGGAGGCGCTCGACGTCGGCCGCCGCGGGAACGGCCAGCCGCGGCGAAACGGGGTGCCTGGCGGCGTGCGCCCGATCGTTAGCGAAGACGACGTCGACACGCGCGAGCTCTTGCGCGCCCTGCGGGCGATGCGCGAGGGGGATTTCTCCGCGCGCCTCCCCGGCGACTGGACCGGCATCGGCGGCAAGATCGCCGATACCTTCAACGACATCGTCGCGAGCAACGAGCGCCTCGCCGCCGAGCTGGAGCGCGTGGGTCAGGCGGTGGGCAAGCAGGGCAAGACCCGCCAACGCGTCCGCGGCGACCGGCATCGCGGCGCGTGGGCCGGCATGGAAGTGTCGGTCAACACGCTGATCGACGATCTCTTGTGGCCGACCGCTGAAACGACCCGCTCGATCGCCGCGGTCGCCAAAGGCGACCTGTCGCAGACCATGCGCCTCGAGGCCGAAGGGCGGCCCCTCGAGGGCGAGTTCCTCCGCTCCGCGACGCTCGTGAACAAGATGATCGAGCAGATGAACGTGTTCACCTCCGAGGTGACACGGGTGGCGCGCGAGGTCGGCACCGAGGGCAAGCTCGGCGGCCAGGCGCGGGTCAAGGGCGTGAGCGGCGTCTGGAAGGATCTCACCGACAACGTCAACTCGATGGCGAGCAACCTGACCGGTCAGGTGCGCAACATCTCCGAGGTCACGTTCGCCGTCGCGAACGGCGACCTCTCCCGCAAGATCACCGTCGACGTTCGCGGCGAGATCCTCCAGCTGAAGGAAGCCATCAACACGATGGTGGACCAGCTCCGCTCGTTCGCCTCCGAGGTGACGCGAGTGGCGCGCGAGGTCGGCACCGACGGCAAGCTCGGCGGCCAGGCGGTGGTGCCGGGCGTCGCGGGGACGTGGAAGGACCTGACCGACTCGGTCAATGCGATGGCGACCAACCTCACCTCGCAGGTGCGCAACATCGCGGAGGTCACGACCGCGGTGGCGCGCGGCGACCTGTCGCGCAAGATCACGGTCGAGGTGCGCGGCGAGATCCTGCAGGTGAAGGAGACCGTCAACACGATGGTCGACCAGCTGAACGGCTTCGCCGCGGAGGTGACGCGGGTGGCGCGCGAGGTCGGCACCGACGGCAAGCTCGGCGGCCAGGCGCAGGTGCCCGGCGTGGCGGGAACGTGGAAGGACCTCACCGACTCGGTCAACGCCATGGCGACGAACCTCACCTCGCAGGTGCGCAACATCGCCGAGGTAACCACTGCCGTCGCGCGCGGCGACCTGTCGCGCAAGATCACCGTGGACGTCCGCGGCGAGATCCTGCAGGTGAAGGAGACCGTCAACACGATGGTCGACCAGCTCAACGCCTTCGCCTCCGAGGTGACGCGGGTGGCGCGCGAGGTGGGCTCCGAGGGGAAGCTCGGCGGCCAGGCGCAGGTGCCGGGCGTCGCCGGTACCTGGAAGGACCTGACCGACAACGTGAACTGGATGGCCTCCAACCTCACCGGCCAGGTGCGCAACATCGCGGAGGTCACGACCGCGGTCGCCAAGGGCGACCTGTCGCGCAAGATCACGGTCGACGTCCGCGGCGAGATCCTGCAGCTCAAGGAGACCATCAACACGATGGTCGACCAGCTGAACGGCTTCGCCGCGGAGGTGACGCGGGTGGCACGCGAGGTCGGCACCGAGGGCAAGCTCGGCGGCCAGGCGATCGTGCCCGGCGTCGCCGGCACCTGGAAAGACCTGACCGACTCGGTCAACGCCATGGCGACGAACCTCACCTCGCAGGTCCGTAACATCGCGGAGGTGACCACCGCCGTGGCGCGCGGCGACCTGTCGCGCAAGATCACGGTGGACGTGCGCGGCGAGATCCTGCAGCTCAAGGAGACCGTCAACACGATGGTCGACCAGCTCAACGCCTTCGCCTCCGAGGTGACGCGGGTGGCGCGCGAGGTGGGCACCGAGGGCAAGCTCGGCGGCCAGGCGCAGGTGAAGGGCGTGAGCGGCGTCTGGAAGGACTTGACCGACAACGTCAACTCGATGGCCGGCAACCTGACCTCGCAGGTGCGCAACATCGCCGAGGTCGCCACCGCGATCGCCGACGGCGACCTCTCGCGCACGATCACGGTCGACGTCAAGGGCGAGATCCTGGAGCTGAAGAACACCATCAACACGATGGTCGACCAGCTGAACGGCTTCGCCGCGGAGGTGACGCGGGTCGCGCGCGAGGTCGGCACCGACGGCAAGCTCGGCGGCCAGGCGCAGGTCCCCGGCGTCGCCGGCACCTGGAAGGACCTGACCGACAACGTGAACCTGCTGGCGGCCAACCTGACGACGCAGGTGCGCGCGATCGCCGAGGTGACGACCGCGGTGACCAAGGGCGACCTGACGCGGTCGATCCAGGTGCACGCGAGCGGCGAGGTGGCGGAGCTGAAGGATTACATCAACGCGATGATCGGCAACCTGCGCGTCACCACCGAGCGCAACACCGAGCAGGACTGGCTGAAGACGAATCTGGCGAAGTTCGGCGGCATGATGCAGGGGCAGCGCGACCTCCTGACCGTCGCGCAAGTGCTCCTGTCGGAGCTGGCGCCGCTCGTAGGCGCGCAGCAGGGCGTGATGTACGTCAAGGACGACGAGGACGGCACCCCCCGCCTGACGCAGCTTGCCGGGTATGCCGACCGCCCGGTTTCCGGACAGCCGCGCCAGTACCGGATCGGCGAGGGCCTCGTCGGCCAGTGCGTGGTCGAGCGGAGCCGCATTCTGCTCTCCGACATTCCGGACGATTCGATCCGCATCGGCTCCGGGCTGGTCGAAGCGCGTCCGCAGAACGTCATCGTGCTGCCGGTGCTCTTCGAGGGCGAGGTGAGGGCGGTGATCGAGCTCGCCTCGCTCGGCCGTTTTACCGCCTCGCACCTCGCGCTGCTCGAGCAGCTCACCGGCTCGATCGGCATCGTGCTGAACACCATCGAGGCGACGATGCGCACCGAGGGCCTGCTGCGGCAATCGCAGGAGCTCGCGGCCGAGCTGCAGGCGCAGCAGAAGGAGCTGCAGCAGACCAACGAGGAGCTGGGTCAGAAGGCGCAGCAGCTCGCGGCCCAGAACGCCGAGGTCGAGCGCAAGAACCAGGAGATCGACCAGGCGCGGCGCGCGGTGGAGGAGAAGGCGGGCGAGCTCGCGCTCACCTCGCGCTACAAGTCGGAGTTCCTGGCCAACATGTCGCACGAGCTCCGCACGCCGCTCAACAGCATCCTGATCCTCGGCCAGCAGCTCGGCGACAACGCCGACGGCAATCTGACGCCGAAGCAGATCGAGTTCGCGAAGACCATCCACGGCGCCGGCACCGACCTCCTGAACCTGATCAGCGACATCCTCGACCTCTCCAAGATCGAGTCGGGCACGGTGACGGTGGAGAGCGAGGAGCTGCCGTTCTCCGGGCTGCGGGAGACGGTGGAGCGCAACTTCCGCCACGTCGCCGAGTCGCGCAAGCTCGCGTTCGCCGCGGACTTCGACCCGCGGCTCGGACGAGTCATCACCACCGACTCGAAGCGGCTGCTGCAGGTGCTGAAGAATCTGCTCTCGAACGCGTTCAAGTTCACCGACCACGGCGGCGTGCGGCTCGAGGTCGCGCCCGCCGACGGCGGCTGGGGCGGGGATCACCCGGTGCTCTCGCAGGTTCCGGCGGTGGTCCGCTTCACCGTGAGCGACACCGGGATCGGCATCCCGCCCGAGAAGCAGAAGATCATTTTCGAGGCGTTCCAGCAGGCCGACGCGGGCACCTCCCGCCGCTACGGCGGCACCGGTCTCGGCCTGGCGATCAGCCGCGAGCTCGCGCATCTGCTGGGCGGCGAGATCCGGCTGCATAGCGTGCCGGGCAGCGGCAGCACGTTCACGCTCTTCCTCCCGCTGACCTACGTCGGGCCGGCGTCGGGCAAGGGGGGTCTCCTCCATGCGGCGGCAGAGCGCGCGCCGTTCCAGCCGATCGTGCTCCCCGCGCCGCGCGCGGAAGAAGTGCCGGACGACCGCGAGCATCTGCAGCCCGGCGACCAGGTCCTGCTCATGGTCGAGGACGATCCGCATTACGCCAGCGTGCTGCTCGGGCTGGCGCGCGAGCGCGGCTTCAAGGGCCTGGTGGCGATGCGCGGCGCCGAGGCGCTCGAGCTCGCGCGCAAGCACCGGCCGACCGCGATCTCGCTCGATATCTTCCTGCCCGACATGCTCGGCTGGACGGTGCTGAGCCAGCTCAAGCAGGACCCGGACACGCGCCACATCCCGGTGCAGATCATCACCGTGGAGGAGGAGCGCCAGCACGGCCTCGAGCGCGGCGCGTTCGCCTATCTGAACAAGCCGCTCACCACCGAAGGCATCGAAAACGCGTTCGACCGCATCAAGCAGTTCGCGGCCGCCGGCCGGCGGCGGCTGCTGGTCGTGGAGGACAGCCCGGCGGAGCAGCTGTCGATCGTCGAGCTGATCGCGCACGACGACGTCGACATCGCCACCGCCGGCACCGGCGCCGAGGCGCTCGCCGCGCTGCGCGCGGACGCTTTCGACTGCGTGGTGCTGGACCTGCGCCTCCCCGACATGTCCGGCCTCGAGCTGCTCGCGGCGGTCCAGGCCGAGCCGCGCCTGCGCGACCTGCCGATCGTGGTCTTCACCGGCAAGGAGCTGGATGCGGACGAGGAGGGCGAGCTGCGGAAGATGGCCAAGAGCATCGTCCTCAAGGGCGTCCAGTCGCCCGAGCGACTGCTCGACGAGACCGCGCTCTTCCTGCACCGGGTGATCGCCGATCTGCCGGAGGGCAAGCGGCGCATGCTCGAGCGCCTCCACGACAGCGACGAGTCGCTCGCCGGCAAGAAAGTGCTGGTGGTGGACGACGACGTGCGCAATATCTTTGCGCTGTCGAGCGTCCTCGAGCGGCGCGGCATGGCAGTGGTCACCGCGACGACGGGCCAGGAGGCGATCGAGCTGATCGAGCGCACGCCCGACCTCGCACTCGTGCTGATGGACATCATGATGCCGGAGATGGACGGCTACGAGACGATGCGGCGGATCCGGAAGCTCCCGCAGCACCGCCTTCTCCCGATGGTCGCGCTGACCGCGAAGGCGATGAAGGGCGACCGCGAAAAGTGCCTCGAAGCCGGCGCGTCCGACTACATCGCCAAGCCCGTCAACACCGAACAGTTGCTGGGACTGCTGCGCATGTGGCTCCACCGGTGACGGCCGTGGCCGCCCAGACGGCACCCGAGCGACACGATGAGCGCGTCAGCATCCTGCTCGTCGACGACCAGCCCGCGCGGCTGCTGAGCTACGAAGCGATCCTCGCCGATTTCGGGCTGAACCTCGTCCGCGCGCAATCGGGGCGCGAGGCGCTCCAGCGACTCATGGAGCGCGAGTACGCCGCGATTCTGCTCGACGTGAACATGCCCGACATCGACGGCTTCGAGACCGCGGCGCTGATCCACCGCCATCCGCGCTTCGAGAAGACGCCGATCATCTTCGTGACCGCGGTGCACGTGACCGATCTCGACCGGCTGAAGGGCTACCAGCTCGGCGCGTTCGACTACGTCTACGTTCCGGTGGTGCCCGAAATCCTGCGGAGCAAGGTGCAGGTGCTCGCCGAACTGCACGCGCAGCGGAAGTCGCTCGAGCGGCTGAATCGCAAGCTGGAGCAGGCGAACGCCGAGCTCGCGCTCGCGCACAGCAGTCTCCAGGCCGAGCGCGCGCGGGAGCTGCAGGCGTTGAACCGCACGCTCGAAAAGGCGAACCTGGAGCTCGCCGAGGCCAACTCCGCGCTGGAGGCCGAGAACGTCGAGCGGCGGCGCGCCGAAAGCGCGGTGCGCGAAGCCGACCGCCGCAAGACCGAGTTCCTTGCCATCCTCTCGCACGAGTTGCGCAATCCGCTGGCGGCGATCGCCAACGCGGTGCAGTTCCTGCAGCGCGCCGCACCCGCCGATCCCGGCGCCGGTCCGGCGCGAGACGTGCTCGTGCGCCAGGTCGAGCACCTGATCCGCCTGATCGACGATCTGCTCGACATTTCGCGCATCACGCGCGGCACGATCACCTTGCGGCCGCAGCGGGTCGAGCTCGCGGAGGTCATCGCGCGCGCGTTCGAGACGACGCGCCCGCTCGCGTTGGAACGGCGGCAGCGGCTCGCGCTGACGCTCGCGGACGAAGCACTGACCGTGGATGGCGATCCGGTCCGCCTCGCCCAGGCGATCGGCAACCTGCTGACGAATGCGATCAAGTACACCGCCGAGGAGGGCAGCATCAGCGTCGTCGCCGAGCGCGCCTCGCCCCGGACGGCCGGCCAGCCGCCGGAGGCGGTGATCCGTATCGTGGACACCGGCATCGGCATCTCCGCCGAGCTGATGCCGACGATTTTCGAGCTCTTCGGCCGGGCCGATCATTCGCCGAGCCGGCAGGACGGTCTCGGCATCGGGCTCGCGCTGGTGCGCGAACTGGTCGCGCTGCACGGCGGCAGCGTAGAGGCCGCCAGCGCGGGGACGGGACAGGGTGCGACGTTCAGCGTGCGGCTCCCGCTCGCGTCGCCGGCGGCGCTCGGTGCGCGGCCGGAGGACGACTCGGCAACCCAGGCGCGCGCCGTCCCGCCGTCGACCCGGCGGAGAGTCCTGCTCGTCGACGACAACCGCGACTCGGCGGAAAGCCTCGCCGCGCTAATGCAGATGCTCGGCCACGAGGTGCTCCAGGCGCACTGCGGGCGTGAGGCGATCGAGCTCGCGCGCGCCTGCCGGCCCGAGCTGGTGCTGCTCGACATCGGCATGCCCGACCTGAACGGCTACGACGTGGCGCGCGCGTTGCGTGCCGAGCCGGGGTTGAGCGGGACGTGGCTCATCGCGCTGACGGGATACGGGTCGGACGAGGATCGGAGCGCGTCGCGGGCGGCGGGCTTCGACGACCATCTGGTGAAGCCGATCGACTTCGATCGGCTCGAGCGGATTCTCGCGCGGCTGCCCGATGCGCCGCCTGCGACGCGACGCTCCGAGGCGGCCTAAAGCCGAACCGGGCTCCGGCGACCAGGCGTCTAGAATCACGCCTATCAGCAACGCTGAGGGCCAAACCTCCACGCGATTGGATCGGGCGCAAGAACTCGGTATGACCAGCGATCGCGTAGCGGCCGAGCCGTGCCGAGTCTCATCGTCCTCCCCCCGGCGTAGCGCCCAATGCCTGACGAGGACCCGCCCGCCGCCGATGCCCTGGCCGACCGCGACGGGCCGCTCGAAGGTGCGTCGTTCCCGATCGTCGGCGTCGGCGCGTCGGCCGGCGGGCTGGAGGCGTTCACGCAACTCTTGAAGGCGCTCCCGCCCGACACCGGCATGGCCTTCGTGCTGGTGCAGCACCTGGCGCCGACGCATGCCAGCGCGCTGGCGGAAATCCTGTCGCGCTCGACGCGCATGCCGGTGATGGAGGTCCGCGACGAGCCGGCGGTCGAGCCGAACCACGTGTATGTGATCCCGCCCGATTGCGACATGATCATTGCGGCGGGAATCTTGCAGCTGGTGCCGCGCCAAGGCGGCCGCGGCGCTCACCGGCCGGTCGATCAGTTCTTCCGCGCGCTGGCCGAAGACCGGCGCCACCAGGCCATCGGCGTGGTGCTGTCGGGCACCGCCAGCGACGGCACCCTCGGGCTCGAAGCGATCAAGGCCGAGGGCGGCATCACCTTCGCGCAGGACGACAGCGCGCAGCACGAGGGCATGCCGCACAGCGCCATCGCCTCGGGCTGCGTCGATCTCGTGCTGCCGCCCGACCGGATCGCGCGCGAGCTGGTGCGTATCGCACGGCACCCCTACGCGGTGCCCGTGTCCGGCGCCCGCGAGCGCGAGGGCGAGCCGAAGCTCGCCAAGGTGCTGCAACTGCTGCATCGCGCCACCGGCGTCGATTTCAGCCAGTACAAGTTCAATACGCTGTACCGCCGCGTCACGCGGCGCATGGTGCTGCAAGAGCTGAACGACCTGCAGGACTACGCGGAATTCTTGCAGCACAACCCGGGCGAGATGGAGGCGCTGTACAGCGACATCTTGATCAGCGTGACGAGCTTCTTCCGCAACCCGGAGGCGTTCGAGGCGCTGAAGGAGAAGGTGTTCCCGCGCCTGCTGGAGAACCGCGCCCGCCACGACGCGGTGCGCATCTGGACGCTCGGCTGCTCGACCGGGCAGGAGGCGTACTCGGTGGCGATGGCGTTCGCGGAGTTCGCCGAAGGCGAGGGCAGCCAGGTACCGCTGCAGATCTTCGCCACCGATCTGAGCGAGGCCGGCGTCGAGACCGCCCGCGCCGGCGTCTACCCGAAGGACATCGCGCAGGACGTTTCACCCGAGCGGCTGCGGCGCTTCTTCGTCGAGGCGGACGGCCACTACCGCATCGCCAAGTCGATCCGCGACGCTTGCGTGTTCTCGCGCCACAACGTGCTGGCCGACCCGCCGTTCTCGCGCCTCGATCTCGTCACCTGCCGCAACGTGCTGATCTACCTGGAGCCGGTGGTGCAGCAGACGCTCATGCCGATCCTGCACTATGCGCTCAAGCCGTCGGGCTTCCTGTGGCTCGGCCCGTCCGAGACGATCGGCAGCTTCCGCAATCTGTTCGAGCCGCTGGACGCCAAGCAGCAGGATCTACGCGCGCAAACCCGGTCCGCACGGCGCGCATTTCCCGCTGCAGCACGGCGCGGCGCCGCGCTCCCCCTTCATCCCGGGCGCGGCGCGGCCGGCGAGCCTGTCGCCGGAGCTGCACCGCGAGGCCGACCGCCTGCTGCTCGCCCGGTTCGCGCCGCCGAGCGTGCTGATCTCGGCCGATCTCGATATCCTGCAATACCGCGGCGACACCGGCCCGTACCTCGCGCCGGCACCGGGCAAGGCGAGCCTCGCGCTGCCGAAGATGCTGCGCGAAGGGCTGCTGGTCGGCGTGCGCGCGGCCCTCGCGCGCGCCGGCAAGTCGGGCAAGCCGACGCGCGAGGAGGGCCTGCGCGTCAAGTCCGACGGCGTCTGGCGCGAGGTCGCCGTCGAGGTGGTGCCGCTCAAGGGCAGCGACGGCAAGGACGGGGACGGCAAGGACGGCGGGTTCCTGGTGCTGTTCGACCAACCCGGCCAGCCAGCGGCCATCATCCACGACGGCGCGGCGGCCGTCGACAACGGCGCCGCTCGGCCGGCGCAGCCACCGGCCGAGGCCGACCGCGACATCGCCCGGCTGGAGCACGAGCTGGCCGCCACCCGCGAATACCTGCAGTCGGTGATCGAGCAGCAGGAGGCCGCGAACGAGGAACTGCAGTCGTCGAACGAGGAGATCCAGTCCGCCAACGAGGAGCTGCAAAGCGTCAACGAAGAGCTGGAGACCTCGAAGGAGGAGATCCAGTCGAGCAACGAAGAGCTGGCCACCGTCAACGACGAGCTGAGCAACCGCAACACCGAGCTGAACCGGCTCAACAACGACCTCGTCAACGTGTTCGCCAGCGTGCAGGTGCCGATCGTGCTGCTCGGGCTCGATTTGCGCGTGCGGCGCTTTACGCCGGTCGCGGGAACGCTGCTCGACCTGGTGCCCAGCGACATCGGCCGGCCGCTCGCCCACATCAAGCTCGGGCTCGTCGACTTGCCCGATCTCGAGCCGCTGCTCGGCGAGGTGCTCGATACGCTGACCACCCGCGAGCTCGAGGTTCGCGACCAGCGCGGCAGCCGATACGCGCTGCGGCTGCGCCCGTACCGCACCCTCGAAAACGAGATCGACGGCGTGGTCGTGATGCTGGTCGATATCGAGCTGTTCAAGCGAGGGCAGGAGTACACCGAGAGCATCGTCGCGACGGTGCGCGAGCCACTGCTCGTGCTCGACGCAGAGCTGCGGGTGCGCACGGTCAGCGAGTCGTTCTGCCGCAGCTTCGGCGTCGCGCGCGCCGAAACCGAAGGCCGCCTGGTGTACGAGCTGGGCGACGGTCAATGGAACGTCGCCGAGCTGCGCCGGCTGCTCGAAGAGGTGCTGCCGCGCGACAACCAGTTCGACGACTACGAGGCGCAGCACGAGTTCGAGCACATCGGCAAGCGGACGATGCTGCTCAGCGCGCGGCGGCTGCTGCAGCTCGACGATCGCAGCCCGGCGATCCTCCTCGCGATCGAGGACGTCACCGAGCTCAGGCAGGCGCAAGCTGCAACGGCGCAGCTGGCGGCGATCGTCACCTCGTCCAAGGATGCCATCATCAGCAAGGACCTGGAGGGCGTCATCACCAGCTGGAACAAGGGGGCGGAGGCCCTCTTCGGGTACGCCGCCGAGGAGGCCATCGGAAGGCCGGTGACGCTGCTGATCCCCGAGGACCGTCTCGATGAGGAGCGGCAGATCCTCGAGCGGATCCGGCGCGGCGAGGCGATCGAGCACTATGAAACCGTGCGCAGACGCAAGGATGGAAGCCTGCTCGACATCTCGTTGACCGTTTCGCCGGTGCGAGACGGGAGCGGACGCATCGTCGGCGCATCGAAGGTCGCGCGCGAAATCACCGAGCGCAAGCGCACAGAACAGGCGCTGCGCCAGTCCGTCGCCGACCTCGCCGAGGCCGACCGCCGCAAGAACGAGTTCCTGGCGACCTTGGCGCACGAGCTGCGCAACCCGCTGGCGCCGATCCGAAACGCGCTGCAGATCATGCGGCTGACGCATGGCAACGGCGAGGCAGCCCAGGCGGCGTCGGACATGATGGAGCGCCACGTCGGACTGATGGTCCGCCTAGTAGACGACCTCCTCGACGTGAGCCGCGTGAGCCGCGGCACGATCGAACTGCGCAGGGCGCCGGTCGAGCTGGCGTCGGTCGTGCAGGACGCCGTCGAGGCCGCGCGGCCGGCGTGCGCGAGCACAGGTGTCGAGCTGACGGTCGTGGTGCCCCCGCAGCCGGTGCACCTCAGCGCCGATGCTGCCCGGCTGGTGCAAGTGCTGGGGAACCTGCTGCACAACGCCTGCAAGTTCACCAATCAGGGCGGTCGCGTCGGGCTCATCGTCGAGCGCAACGGCGGCGAGGCTGTGATCCGGGTGCGCGACACCGGCATCGGCATCGCCGCCGAGCAGCTGCCCCGCATCTTCGACATGTTCATGCAGGCCGATACCTCGCTCGAGCGTTCGGCCGGCGGCTTGGGGATCGGCCTGACCCTGGTGAAGAGTCTCGTCGAGCTGCACGGTGGCACGGTGCAGGCCTTCAGCGCCGGTGCCGGTCAGGGCAGCGAGTTCGTGGTCCGCCTGCCGATCGCGACCGAAGTGGTCGCGCCGGCGACGGCGCAGCCGCGGGTCGGCGAGCCCGCGACCACCGTCGCCCGCCGCATCCTCGTGGTCGACGACAACCGCGACGCGGCGGAGTCGCTCGCCGAACTGTTGCAAATCAGCGGCCACGAGACGCGGCTGGCGCATGACGGCGTCGACGCAGTGCAGGTGGCGGCGGCGTTCCGGCCCGACCTGGTGCTGCTCGACATCGGCCTGCCGAAGCTGAACGGCTACGACGCGGCGCGCAGGATGCGCGAACAGCCGTGGGGCAAAACCATGGTGCTGGTGGCCTTGACCGGATGGGGTCAGCGGGAAGACCGGCAAAAGTCCAGCCAGGCCGGGTTCGACGACCACATCGTCAAGCCGGTGGACCATGACGCGCTCATGAAGCTGCTCGCGGATCTGCCCGCGGCGCAGGAGCGGCCGCCACGCTGACTCCTCACGGGTGCCGCCATGAACCGCCGCGAGCGCGCTTTGCGCACCGCGTTGCCGCCAGTGCGCTGGCTGTTCTTAGAGCCCGGTGTGAAAAAGTGAACCCCGGATTCAGCGGTTGCCGGCCGGACTCGGATACTTGCGTGGAAAGAGCACCCGGAACGTCGTCCCTTTACCCGGCTCGCTGTGCAGCTCGAGGCTCGCATCCAGCAGCTCGCACAGCCGCTTGACGATCGCCAGCCCGATCCCTTCGCCCGCGTCATCGCCGTCGGACGGCCCCGACAGTGAGCGCAGCAGGGGCGCGGGCTCGGCCTCCGCCGACGGGTCGCCCTGCGCTTCCGCCTTCTCGCCGACCGCTTGCGCCTCGTCGGTGGCCACCTTCAGCGCCCGCGCCAGCGGACCGGCGGATCGCGACCCGAGGCCCGGACCGGTGTCCTGCACGCAGAGCAGCCACCGCGACGCGGCGTCGGTCGGATCGGCTTCCCAGGTGACCGCCACCCCGCCGCGCCCGGTGTATTTGAGCGCGTTGATGAGCAGGTTCTGCGCGATGCGGTAGACCTTCACGCGGTCGCCGTCGACCGGAAGCGCGTCCGGTCCCTCGCAATCGAGCGCGAGCCCCCTCTCGTCGGCGAGCGGGCGCAGCGCGAGGCACAGCTCGCGCAGCACCGCCGCGGCGTCGAACTGCACGAGCGAGCGCGACTCGTGGCCGGCCTCGAGGCGCCCGAGGCTGATCAGATCGTTCAGCAGCGTATGCATCGATGCCACGCCGCGCTCGAGCGTGGCGAGGCTTCGGGCGCGCGTGTCTTCCGACGCGGCCGGGCGGTTTAGGAGCGCGGTCGCGTTGGCCACGACACCGAGGCTGCCGCGCAAGTCGTGCGCGGCTTCGCGGAGCGTCTCCGCCCGGCGCACCTCCAGCGCCTCGAGCTCCCCCAGCGCGCGCTCGAGGTCGCGCACTCTAGCGGCGGCGTCGGCCTGCTGCAGCCGCTCGTACTGGTCGGCGCTTTCGCAGACGCCCCCGCTGCAGAGATCCGCGAGCGCCCGACGCGCGCCTGCCATGACGTCGGCATTCACATCCGGATGCTCTGCACCGAATGCTTCGAGCAGGTCGACCAGGCACAGTTGCAGGTGCCGCCATTCCCGCATCGCCTCGCGCTGGCGGTAGCCCTGCTGCCAGCGGTGCATGCCGTGACCGGCCGCGCTCTCGCGCTGTTCGCTGGCCGCCTCCGCGTGCTCGCGCCGCCGGCGCGCCCGCAAGACGCGCTCGAAAGCGTCGAGAACATCCGGGATGTTGTCGTAGAACTGCGCTCGCGAGAGCGCGGAGCCCGCCGTCAACTCGGGATCGGCATCCGCCGCGGCCCGCCAGGCGGCGAGCAGCGCCTCTCGCCGGGCGGCGAGGTAGTCGGCCAGCAGCGCCAGCCCGTCCGGGGCCCTTTCCCTTGTCGACATTCCCACTCCGTTCGCGCGTTGGAGCGCGAAGTTTACTACCGGATGCGCCGGTCGACGCCGTCGAACCCGCTCGGCGCGCCGCGCGTGTCATTTCTTCAGCGACGTGAGTTGCAGCGTGTAAGCGTTACGCAGCGGTGACCCGCCGGCGAGACTCGCGCGTGCCGGGCGGCAGGGCACGCGGAATGCTTGTTTCAAGCCGATGAATCGCAGTGCCACAACGGTTGCCGCCACCCACGACCCGGAGGAGTGGCCTCCGCCCGTGCTCGGCGGCGTGCGCGTGCTCGTGGTCGACGACGACGACGAAACACGGGAGTTTCTGGTCGCGCTGCTCACCGGGGCGCGTGCCGATGTGCGCAGCGCCGCTAGCGCGGCGGAGGCGCTGACGATCTTGAATTGGTGGTGGCCCGGGGTGTTGGTGTCCGATATCGGGATGCCCGGCCAGGACGGCTACTCGCTGATCCGCGCCGTGAGAGAGCTGCCCGCCGATCGGAAGCGAAAACTGCCGGCGGCTGCGGTCACCGCTTTCTCCGCAGACGCCGATCGGGTGAAGGCGCTTAGCGCCGGTTTTCAGGCGCATCTCGCCAAGCCGGTCGACCCGGACCGCCTGCTCGCCGTGCTGTCCGGGTTGGCTCACGCGTAGCACCAGCGCGCCTGGAGACGGGCATGTTGGACATCCTGGCCGCGGAGCTTGCCGCCGGCCTGCCGGACGGGGCCGCCGTGTGCCGTTTACTCGTGCGCCTGATCGCCGCCATGGCGCTCGGGGCGGTCGTGGGGCTTCAGCGCGAGTTCGCGGGCGCGGCGGCGGGGCTGCGGACCCACATGCTCGTGACCCTCGGCGCGGCGCTGTTCGTGCTCGCCCCCGCGACGGCGATGTCGGACGCCGATGTGTCGCGGGTCGTGCAAGGCGTTGCAACGGGTATCGGGTTCATCGGCGCAGGCGCCGTACTCAAGCTGGCGGCGGAACGCGAGATCCACGGCCTCACGACCGCGGCGAGCATCTGGCTCGCGACGGCCACGGGCGTGGCGGTGGGACTCGGCCGGATCGGACTCGCCGCCATGGGCGTAGGTCTCAGCTGGATCATCTTGTCCGTCCTTGGACGCGCCGAGCGCTATTTCGCGCCCACATCGCCGGGCGTGCTACGCGAGCCCTCGCGCAAACGGTCTACGAAGACCACCACCCTCGGCTCCGGCACGTCTTCGATCAGCGCGAAATAGAGCGCCTCTCCCGCGCGCAGCCCGCGCCCGTGAGAGAACAGGTGCATCGTATCCGCACCGAGCATCCAGCCGCGCTCATGCAGGTCGCCGAGCACGGCGGCGATATTCGGCGGTACCGTCTCCAAGTCGCTGTCGGGCACGAACACCCGCACGTCGCAAAGCCGCCGCGGCTCGATCCCGCGCCCACTCAGGAAGCGCGTGGAACGAAGCGCGAGCCGATCGGTGTTGTCGATGTGCAGCCGCAATCGCCGCCGGGCTTCTCCCAGCGGGGGCCGCAGGCGGTTTCGGACTGCTTCGATTAACGGACGCTTGGCCGAGTTCATAAGCAGCGCGAAGAGCGCGAGACCCAGGGCGAAGACCACCGCGAAGAGGAGCGGTGCGAAGACGAGAGGGACGAGAATCTCCGCCGGCATCGTTCGCGTCGTGCCCGCTGCGCGCCGAGCATCCTCAGCGGGTTTTTCTCGTGCGCCGCTTCTTCGCCGCCGACCGCTTCCGCGGCACTTTCGCGCCGGCGCGTCGCGCTTCCGCGAGTCCGATCGCGATCGCCTGCTTCCGACTCGTCACTTTCTTCCCGGAACGGCCGCTCTTGAGCGTGCCGCGCTTGCGCTCGCGCATGACCTGCGCCACCTTCCGTGACGCTTTCTTGCCGTATTGCGCCATCGACTCCGCTCCTGGTTCTGCGATACGAGGACCGTTTTCCCCGCACGCTCCCGCCGCTGCGGGGGGCCGCTCTATCTGCGGGCCTGATACAGGGGCATCACCTTGTCCGCGTACTCCGCCAGGTCGCGCTGCCGCGCCTCCTGCGGCGGGTGCGTTGACAGCCATGCCGGCGGCGCCCCGCCAGTCTGCTTGTTCATCTTCTGCCACAACACGACCGCCGCGCGCGGATCATAGCCGGCACGAGCGGCCAGCTCTACCCCGATGCGGTCGGCCTCGACCTCCTGCTCGCGCGAGTTCGGCAGGTTGAAGGTCACCTGCAGCGCGAGTTGCGCGAGATCGACGCCGCCTTGGCCGACGCCCGCGGCCGCGCCCAGCACGCTGAGTGCGATGCCCTGGCTCACCGCGCGGGAGGCGCGCTCGCGGCCGTGCTCGCGCAACGCGTGCGCGATCTCGTGTCCGATCACGGCGGCGGCCTCGGCGTCGGTGAGCTGCAGCCGCTCGAGGATGCCGGAATAGACCGCCATCTTCCCGCCGGGCATGCACCAGGCGTTGATCTCGTTCGACTCGATCACGTTGATCTCCCACGCCCACTTGGCGGCGTCGGGCCGGAAGACGGTGGTGTGCGGAATGATGCGCTGCGCGATCGTGCGCACCCGTGCGACCTGCGCGGGGTCGCGATTCAGCGCGCCTTTCGCGCGTGCCTCGGCGAGCACCTTCGCGTACGCCTCGGCTGCGCCTTCGTTGATGTCCTCTTCGCTGACGAACGCCGACATCGACTGGCGGCGATCGACGCCGACGGTGCCCGACTCGGTGGTCTGGACAGTCGCGCAGGCCGCGGCAACGAGCAGAACCATGGCACCGCCGCAGAGGCGCCAGCGGGCAGAAACGGCAATTGCGCGCAAGATTTTCATGATTTGAACCCTTCCGATCATCCGCATCACTGGACCCGCATCACTGAGAGCTACGTCGGCATCACGCCGACGAGATCAGCCCGAGGATCGACATCCCTTCTGGCTTTGTACGATGCAGTTTTCGTGCCTGGCATCGGCACGCCGTTTGCAACCGCGAAGGCGGTAGCCCACGTCCCGAGGTCGCGATGTCGTCTCTGCCATCCTGTTTCGTTGCAGCGTTTGTGCTCGGCACCTTCTCCGCCGCCGTGGGCGCGCAGCCCGGCGGCGCCGATTCGCGGGTGACCCTCGAATCCGGCGGCGTGAGCACCGAAGCGCGCGAAGCGCTCGAGCGCGACGCGCGCTACAACCTGAAGGTCGTGCTCGCGACGCGCTCGGGGCAATACATGTCCGACGTGAAGGTGACGATCGTGGACTCGGGCGGCAAGGCGGTTGCAAGCACGCTCACCGAGGGCCCGTGGCTTCTGGCGCAACTCGCGCCTGGGCCTTACCGCGTGAGCGGCGAGTACCGCGGCGTCACGCAGGCGCGCGATGTCGTCGTCGCGCGCGAGCGCCGGCAGGAGGTGCTGTTGCAATGGCCCGACGAGCTCGCGAGCGAGCCGGCGCGAAGCGGCGGTGGGCGATGATGAAGCGAATGGCTGCGACGCGCGTGTGTGCGAGCGCGGCCATCCCGCAGCGGCCGCCGGCGCGGCCCGTGCGCGAACCGCATCCCGATCGGCCCGGAAGGCTCGAGCGGGGGGTGCACCCGGATCGCGACCAGCGCCCGCCCGAGCACGCATCGGCGACCCGGCGAGCAGAGCGTTACGCGTCCGGAGTCGAGCGCTCCAGGTAGAACTTTCGCACCAGCACCATCAGCACCACTGCCAACGGCATCGCGAAGATGATTCCCGGGATGCCGAGCAGCACGCCGAACAGCACCACCGCGAGCACCGCGAGCGCCGGCGGGAGCGAGACCGCCCACCGTTGGACGAGCGGCATGAGGAGATAACCCTCGACCTGCTGCACGCCGAAGTAGAGCACCGCCACGTAGAGCGCCACGTCCGGACTCATCGTGAAGGCGATGAGAAGAGCAGGGACCGTGGCCAGGATCGGCCCGGCAAACGGGATGAACTCGAGCAGCCCCGCGATCGTGGCGAGCGAGAGGGCGAGCGGTACCTCGAGCGCCCACAGTCCGACGAAGGTCAACACCCCGACCGCCACCATCGCAACGACCTGCCCGCCCAGCCATCGGCGCAGCGTCCGATCGGCGTCGTCGAGCGCGGCTGCGGTCCGGCCCCGCAGAGCGTCGGGCACGAGCTGCATCAGGCCGCGCCGGTAAAGGCCCGGATCCGCGGCGAGATAGATACCGAGCACGAGGATGAGCAACGCATTCCCAACCGCGCCCAGCGTCCCGACCGCGGCGCCGAGGATCTTGCTCGCCGATTCCATGTCGACGGAGCCGAGCGAGCCGAGCGCGGCGCGGCCCGCATCGGTGCGCGACAGCCAGTCGCGCAGCTTGGCGAAGGCGGCCGGCAGTTCCCGCGAAAGCTGCGCGAGCTGGGTCGCGAGCGTGTCGCCGACGAGCCAGACGCCGCCGCCGAGGGCGATCACCACGATCAGGACCGCGGCGGGCACGCTCAGCTGGCGCGGGAGCGGGGTATGCCGCGCGAGAAGATCGGCGAGCGCGCGCAGCGCGATCGCGAAGAGCACTGCGCCGAACGTTATCACGAGGACTTGCGCGCTCTTCCACAACACCAGCGCCGCCGCCACCAGGCCGAGCGCGATCAGCACGCGGACGGCGTAACCGCCGGACGACGCACCCCTCACCGGCGTGGCTGGCGGCGCCGCATCTACCGCTAGCGGGATGCGCGCGGTGGACATCACGGACGGGACGCGAGCGCGCTCTGGTGCTCGAAGCGAGTCTGACACGTGCTACAGCGGCGCGCCGCCGGCACCGCGTCGAGGCGCGCGGCTTCGATGTCGAGCTCGCACTCCACGCAGAGCCCGTAGGTGCCGTTGTCGAGACGCTCGATCGCGGCCGCGAGATCGCCGATCTCGCTGGCGTCGCGCTGCATCAGCGCACCCCGGATCTCGGTGTGCTCGATCGCGACGGACTCGTCGCCGGCGTCGCGGACCTCGCCCGCGATTCCCGCGAAGCTC
The DNA here is from genome assembly GCA_963754305.1 of uncultured beta proteobacterium. Classification (GTDB taxonomy): domain Bacteria; phylum Pseudomonadota; class Gammaproteobacteria; order Burkholderiales; family SG8-39; genus DATEDA01. Next base: position 162,322 of record CAVWFR010000043.1, read on the forward strand.
GCTTCGGGCTCGGGCACGAGCTCGCCCGCGAGCTTCGTCCGCAGCGCAACGAGGCGGTCTGCCAATCGCGACCGCAGCGGGGCCTCGTCGAGCGCAGGCGGACCCGTGGAGGAATCGCGCCGATCGCGGGTTGCTTCCGTGTCCCGTCCTTGCAAAGGCCAAGCCATCGCGGCACTCCTATGTGAAGAGGGCGGCTCCCGGCCGCACCATCCGATTCCCGTTGCAAGGGGCGTACCAGGACGATCGGGACAGCGCTACGGGATGGGGCACATGGATTGCAATCGTCCCACCCGAATCGACCGCGTCACGACGGAGGCCGCAATGGCGACGAAACGCACCAGCCCCAGCAGCAGCAGCAAACGGAGCCACGACGACGGAACCAGCCAAGCAGCGTACAGCGCGAACCGCCGACGGTGGACCGTACGGGGAAGGAAACTATCAGGCGACCAGGAACTACAACGAAGCGACGCGTCGTTTCGTCCGCTCCGGCAAAGTCGCTGCCGCCGCCCGCGCGGCGACGCCCTCCAGCCGCGAGGAAGCCACCGCTCTCGCCGACGCAGAGCGCGCCGGGAAGCGCCGCGCAAAGGGCGAAGACCCGCAGGTGAGGCGCCGGCAGTCCCGGAAGACGTAGGCCGACGGGCCGCCGTCGTTTGCGGGTGGCATGCTTCGCGTGCGCTGCGGCGCGCAGGCACGTTGTCGCCGATTCCCGACATCCGCTCGCAGGCCGGCCGGCCGGTAATTCCTGCCGAGCGGCGCAAGCCTTACCGGTCCCGCCGCATGCGGTGTCCTGGAGTGAGGGCGGGCATGTCGCTTGCGGAATTCCGTCCTCATCTGCCCGTGGCACGAGGCCGATCCGATCACTCGCGCGGCGAGCGGTTTTCGTGGCAAGCGAAAAGGAGGATCAGATGGCGAACCAGCAGGACGGAAGCCGGACACCGGGCCCGGCACACAGAGCGTGCGGAGCGCGACCAGGAGCAAGGCCAGCAAACCGGGAGACCGACCTACCCCCAGCGCGACCCGTTGGAGCAGCCGGGCGATCAGCCGGACATCGTTCCGGACGTCATTGCCGATCGCGACCAGCAGTCGCTCGGCGGAACCGGCTCCCGGGAGAACGATCCTTCGCCCGGGAACACCGGCGAAAGAGCTACCGATCAATCGGGTATCAACCGGCAGAGCGATGCGTCGCGCGGCACGCCGGACCCGAAGTAGCGCCCCACCGTTAACAGAGAAGGAGACTCTCATGAAACTGCGCAATCTCGTCGCTGCCACCGCCGCGACCGCGGCGCTCGCCGGCCTCGCCGGCTGCGACCGGCCGGGCGAACCCGATCGGATGTCGAAGGCGCCTGCGCCTACCGCCCCACAGTCGGCGCCGACTGCGCCGGCTACCCCTCAGGCAGCGCCTGGCGCTCCGGCCGCCGACCGCACCGCCGGTCAAACAGTCGACGATGCAGGCGTCACCGCCAAGGTGAAAGCGGCGCTGGTCGCCGAGAAAGGGGTCAACGGCATGTCGATCAACGTCGATACTGTCGGAGGTCGCGTGACCCTCACCGGTCGCGTACCCGATCAGTCGCAGGTCGAACGCGCGACGCAGGTTGCGACCGCGATCGAAGGCGTGAAGGCGGTCGACAACCGTCTGACCGTTGGCGCGAGCTGACGCGCAAGCGTGCGAGAAGCTGGCCGGTGGGCACACCGCCGGCCGGTTTCTCGAGACCACTCCTCATCCCATCATCATGGCCTCGAAGCGACTTCTGACGGTGGTGCTCGCCGCCGCGATGGTCGCCGGGGGTGCCGCGTGCGCGCCGTCCCAAAACCGCCAATCCACCGGCGAGGTGATCGACGATGCCGCGCTGACCGCGCGCGTCAAGTCGGCGCTCATCAACGCGCCGGGCGTCAAGTCCACCGCGATCAATATCGAGACCTTCCGCGGCACGGTGTCGCTCAGCGGCTTCGTCGACTCGCAGGAGATGGCGCAGCGCGCCGTCATGGCCGCGGAAAAGGTCGGCGGTGTCCGCACGGTCAAGAACGACATGCGGGTCAAGCCGGCGTCCTGATCGATCGCGCTCCGGGTTAACCCAGGACGGGCTCGTGCGCCACTGAGGTTGCCCTCGAAGGCATGAGTGCGCTCGAAGCCGCGCGCTCGCCCCGCCCGTGAAGGAGTGATTCGCGCGGCGCTGGGGAGTATTTCCTGTGACCGTCGCGACGAGTCGCGGATCTCGAATCCGTTCACCCACCACTAATGACGAAAGGTGATCTCCAAATGAATGCTCCGACCCCCAAGTCCGTCACCGGCGGGCATCCGTTCGCGCTCGCGCCGCTCCCGTACAAACAGGATGCCCTCGAGCCCGCGATCTCGAAGAAGACCGTCGCATTGCACTACGGCAAGCATCACCGCAAGTACGTCGAGACGCTGAACGAGCTGGTCGCCGGCACCGAGTTCGAGCGGCTGTCGCTCGAGGAGATCGTCAAGCAGACCCACGAGGTCGCGGCGCACGCGAAGATCTTCAACAACGCCGGGCAGGCGCTCAACCACGATTTTTACTGGCGTAGTCTCACGCCCCGCCCGACCGCGCCGCCGGAGATGATGCGGAGCCGTCTCGATCGCGATCTCGGCGGCTACGATGCTTTCGTCGAGGCATTCACCACCGCCGCCACCGAGCACTTCGCGAGCGGCTGGGCCTGGCTCGTCGCCGACGGCGGGACACTGAAGATCATCACCACCCACGACGCCCACACGCCGGTCGCGCACGGCATGACGCCGCTGCTCACGATCGACGTCTGGGAGCATGCCTACTATCTCGACTACCAGAATCGCCGCGAGGAGCACGTGGGCCAGGTGGTGAAGAAGCTGCTCGACTGGGAGTTCGCCGCCGAGAATCTGGGCCGCGAGTAATGCAAGAGCCGCCGGGGGCGGGCGATGCTCGACTGGGTGAGTGATCCCGCCGCGTGGGCCGCGCTCGCGACGTTGACCGCCGTCGAGATCGTGCTCGGCGTCGACAACATCGTCTTCATCTCGATCCTCGTCGGGCGGCTTCCGGAGGCTCGTCGCCGCATGGCGCGGATCGCCGGACTTTCGGTGGCGATGGGGATGCGGATCCTGCTGCTGTTCGCGGTGACGTGGGTGATGGCCCTCTCGGCGCCGCTCTTCGAGGTCGGCGGCCGCGAGATCTCCGGGCGGGCGTTGCTGCTCTTCGGCGGCGGCCTCTTCCTCCTCTGGAAGAGCGTGCAGGAGATCCATGGCTCGCTGGAGGGCGAGGAGTCCGGCGACCCGCAGGCGGGGACGACGGCGCTCTGGCTCGTGCTCGCGCAGATTGCGGTGCTCGACGTCGTGTTCTCGCTCGACTCGGTGATCACCGCCGTCGGCCTCGTCGACGAGCTGCCGGTGATGATCCTCGCAATCGTGATCGCGGTGCTGGTGATGATGTTTGCATCGGGCCCGATCAGCGCCTTCGTCGATCGACACCCCACGGTCAAGATGCTCGCGCTCAGCTTTCTCGCGCTGATCGGCTTCACGCTGATCGTCGAAGGCCTCGGCATCAAGGTGCCGAAGGGGTACATCTACTTCGCGATGGCGTTCTCGGTGGCGGTGGAGCTACTCAACCTGCGTCTGCGCCGGCGGCGGACGGCGCCGCTTCCGCTTCGGCATCGTCGACGCCCGCGCGGAGCGGAGGATGAACGCCGGGGCCGCACCCCAGGCGGCGGCGAGCAACCCGCCTGGCTGCTCGATCCGAACCGGTCCGTCGCCCCGGCGGGCGCCGGGGCCCGGTACAGCGCCCCCGGATTCCGGCATGCACCGGACTGAAGTTGTCGGTCGCCGAGGCGGATGCCGGAGCCCGTAGGGCGCCACTGGATTCCCGCGTTCGCCGAATGAAGTTGTCCCACGGCACGCCGGTTGCATTGACTTTGGTTGTCTGTCATCCATCGAGAGGTGCTGAGATGAGCCACCGCCTGTTCACGGCGCTCTGCGCTACCGCGTTCGCCACGCTCTCCGCGGCGGCCAGCGCGAAGCTGCCGCCGCCGACGCCCGAAGAGATCGCCGCCGAGCAGCAGAGGCGTACCGCGTCGGAAGCACAGCTCCAGCGCGAGAAAGCGCAGCTGGAGCAGGCGCAGGATCGCGTGGCGGAGCGCTATAAGCGCGAACACGGATCCGGATCGTCGGCTGGTGCCGGAGCGCGGCCCAGCGATACGAACATGCCGAAGTCCGCGAAGGAGCTTCCAGGGAAAGCGGCGCCCGAGGGCGGCCGTGAACAGAGCGCGGAGGCCCACTCCGCGCCGGCGAAGTGAGCCAGGGATGACGGAAAGCGGTGGACCGGCGGTGCGCGGCCGGCGGAGGCGCGAGATGTTTGGCCCTTCCCCGTGCCGCCGCCGGCACGCGAACCCGATCGCCTCGAATCGAACGTCGATCGATCCGATTCGGGCGAGGCCGGCCGGCGTCCGGACGACGCGGCCTGAAGAACCCACTGCGGCCGTCAGCGCTTTGCGCTTCTGCGCAGGAACGCTTCGGTCGCTTTCTTGCCTCGCCAGCCCTTGATGCTCGCGTTCTTGGGGGTGAAAAAGGTGGCGCTCAGGAAAAACTGTTCGATCTCGATGCGGATGCGCGCCGGCAGATCGGCCGGCCGGGTCAGGTCCCCGATGCGGTCGTGCCACGTTGGGATGGCGATGACCCGGTTGTTGACCTGACGCCGCGCCCCATCCTCGCTATCTTCTTCCAGGGCCACCATGCCGAGCACGCGGCACGGCAGCAGGACCCCAGGGTAAGTGGCGGCGTCGTGCATCGCCAGCGCGTCCACCGGATCGCCGTCGTCGGCGCGCGTGCCGGGCACGAACCCCCAGTCGAATGGATAAGTAAGCCCGAGCGGCAGCGCGCGGGCCACTGTGAAGGCGCCGAGCTTTGGGTCGAACTCGAGCTTGATGCTCGTTCCCCGCGGCGCCTCCACCACGACGTTCACGCTGCCGGCGCCATCGAAGGGCGGCAGGTCGCTCAACACTTTGCGAGGCTCGCGGAGCATCCCGCCGTGGCCACACCTACTGGCGGTACAAGCCGTCGGCGCGCGCGGCGAACCGCTCGCGGCGGCACGTCGACCGTTCCTCCGCGTCGAGGCCGTCGCACGCCTGAAGGTCGGCGCTGAAGCGCGAGGAGTCCGGAGCGCCGGTCCGCGGCCGTGGCAGGTCGCTCGGGGCGCGCATCCGCTCGTCGATATTGCCCGGCGCGACATTGCCCGGCGCCGACCCGCTCACGCCATCGGCGCCCGGCCGCCGCGGACCGGTCGGTTCGCGCGTCGTCCCGGGCGAACGCTCGCGGTCGGGCTCGCCTATCCCGCGATCGGGGCTGCCGGGTCCCAGGGGGCCGCGCCGTTCTTGCGTTCCCATCGGCGGACCCGGTCTACCGGCGTCATCGGGCCGCGGAAGCGTTTGCGGGGCTTCGGGCGCCGAAGACGGCGGACGTGCGCCGGGCGGTGCCGGGGTGGTCTGAGCGGCGAGCGGGCCGGCGGCGAGCGCTGCGGCGAGGCATGGGGCGATCAACCAAGTTTTCATGCTTGGAACTCCGTCGGAAAGAGGCTGCCTCCCTTTCCAGCAGGCAGCGTGCCCCGCTCAGTAGCGGCCGGCAAAGATGAGGAGTGGAGTCCCGCCGCGCTCATCGCGATTGCGATAAGCATGACTCCAGCGACCGTCTCACGGCCGCGGGGGAGGAGGCGAGGTAGAGGGAAGGGGAGAGCGCCGTACGCGCGGGCGTACGAAGAGTCCGATTCGATGGCTGGTACGGTCGCTACGCTGGGCGCCGCCCTGCGGCTGCGCGTGCGCGTCGCTTCGAATCTTTTGCTTCCTGAGGACGCTCTCGAGGTTGATCCAGCAAGCGGTGTGCCTCCGAACGCTAGCGCGTCTCCGCGCGTGACGGCGTCTGTACTGAATCGGCTGCGTCGACCGGCTCCGGCGGCACGCGCGGATCGAAGTCCTGCCACGCGCGGTCGTGCCACACGCCTTCCGCGTGGCCGACGTCTTCGGCGCCGAAGCGCTGGAGAACGGCGATCGCCCGTTCTTCGGTACCCGGCCGCTCGACCGAGATGGCGACTCTCGGCCCCCCGGGCTGCTCGACCGGGTGGGCGTCGGTCGCGTCCGTCTCGTCCGCGGGCCCGGTTTGCGACATCGCGCCATGGAGCGAGCCGACATAGGCGCCGATTCCGGCCGCGGCGAGCGCCGCGGCGATGCCGGCGATCGGGAATGCGATGGCGGCGGCCGCGCCCAAGGCGAGCCCTGCCGTACCCCCGATCGCGGCCCCCGAGACCGCGCCTTTACCCGCCTCTTTCGCGCCTTCGTCGCTATCCGCATCGCCACCCGTGGGAAGAATCGCGTGCTGCCCCGGCGGCGCGGTGTAGAACATGCCGAACTCGCTCGCCGCGAATCCTTCGCGCGGGAGCACTTCGAGCACGCGCTTTACCGCGTCGATGTTGTCGAACCGCCCGACCACAAGCTTCGTCATGCGCGTACCTCCGTTGTGAGCGTGATTCCGCCGAAAGAGCCCGCTGCAGCAGTTACGCCGCGGCCGCCGCGTGCACGCGAGCTCGCCGGAGCTCGACGCTCGGCAGCCGCATCAGCGTCCGGTACTTGGTCACCGTGCGCCGCGCGACTCTCAAACCCTGGCCGGCGAGGAGCTTCGCGAGCTGGGCGTCGGAGAGCGGATCTTGCGGGGGCTCCGCCGCGATCAGCTCTTTCATCAGCGCGCGGATCGCGGTCGCCGAGCAGGAGCCGCCATTCTCGGTGACGAGCTGGCGCGAGAAGAAGCGCTTGAACTCGAACAGTCCGCGCGGGGTCGCCATGTACTTGCCGTTGGTCACCCGGCACACGGTCGATTCGTGAAGACCTAGCTCGGTGGCGATCTGCTTCAGCGCCAGGGGCTTCATCGCGACGTCGCCGTACTCGAAGAAGTTGCGCTGCTTCGCCACGATCGCCTCGGCCACCCGGTGGATGGTCACGAACCGCTGTTCCATGTTGCGGATCAGCCAGCGCGCCTCCTGGAGCTGGCGCGACATCTGCGCCCCGCCGCTCGCGCGCGAGCCCGCGAGATCGGCGTAGGCGCGATTGATTCTGATCCGCGGGAGCACCGCCGGGTTGATCGCGGCGTTCCATTTGCCTCGCACCTTGCTGACGATCACGTCGGCCGCGACGTAGCGCGTATCGTCGGGGCCGAAACGGCGCCCCGGGCGCGGGTCGAGCGTGCGGATGAGCGTGCGCGCCACGTGCAGGTCCGAATCGCTGCAGCCGATGAGCTGCTGCAAGCGTACGAACTCGCGCGCGGCGAGCAGCGCGAAATGCTCGCCGACGAGCGCGAGCGCCACCGCCCGGCCGGTCGCGGTTTCGGGCAGCGCCTGCAGCTGGAGCATCAGGCATTCCTGCAGCGAGCGGGCGCCGACGCCGGGCGGGTCGAGCGTCTGCACGAGGCGGAGGGAGGCTGCGAAGTCGTCGGGCTGGACGTCATGCTCCTCGAGCACCACACCCGCCAGCTCTTCGAACGTGAGCTTGAGATAGCCGTCGTCATCGAGCGCATCGATGACGAGCTGAGCCAGGGCGCGGTCGCGCTCACCCATCTGCGAGATCAGGAGCTGCTCTTTCAGGTGACCGCCGAGCGTCGGCTGCGCTTCCGACCACTCGGTCCAGTCGCCGTCCTCACCGTCGTGCGACGCTGCCGAACGCGGGAGATCGTCGAGGCCCACCCCGCTGTCGGCGCGCTCGCTGTCGGCGGAGGCGTCGATCTCACTCGCGCTCACTACCGGCTGCTCCTCCATCCCCTCCGCGTTCGCGGAACCCTCCTCGCCGGCGGGCTTTGCCGCCGTGTCTTCCTCCTCGAGAAACGGATTGGTATCGAGCGCCTCTCGCATCTCCTGCTCGAAGTCGAGCGACGAGAGCTGGAGGAGGCGGAGCGCCTGTTGCAGCTGCGGAGTGAGCGTGAGGTGCTGCCGCAGCCGCAGTTCCATCGTCTGACCCATGGGTGCCTCCTTACTGCTCTGGGGTCGAGCGCGGCGATTGAGATCTGGTGCGCCCCGGGTGGGCCACCGTCGCGATACTCCGAGCAACGCAAGCCGCATGCCAGCCTGACCCGGCTGTACGCCGGGCGCGCCGCTTGATGGAGGAATTACCGAGCGTGTAGAAATTGCGCGCCGGATCGAGCCGCGGCGTGATTGCGATTCAGCTTTTCGCGCTGGATCCAGCGCTGCGACGCGCGCCGGAAGGAACCGGCGCGAACGAGATTTCCGCGGGCCCGCGCTGCTGCCGCGCGCGACGTTCGGAATCGGTCGTCGGTCGAAATCCGAAACGACGCCAGGTGGCCTCGATGTCGGTGTGCGCGGACGGGATGTAACGAAAGTCGCGATCGAGCAGCCGCATTGTCTACCCTCCACTTGGCACAGCATGCCCGGATTTTGCAAAGGCCGTGCCATGTCCGGCGGAGACGAAAAAAAGCCGGGCTCCAAACCCGGCGAGTGCTGAAGCCCGCAAGGGCCGGGACGTCACTCCCAATAAGGGCGGGTGCGATAGTAGCTGTGCACCTCAGCCGCCCAGGACTGGTCGGCCATCGTGGGCCAGTGGTCCTTCTCGAACCCTGGGGCCTGCTCTAGACGGTCCTTCGCGACATCGAGCACGAAGCACTTGTTCTCCGTATCGAGCGTCAGCGCCCGCCAGGGAACTGCGAACAACTTGTCGCCAATGCCGAGGAACCCGCCGCTCGAGAGCACGGCATATGCGATACGACCGGTCGGGACGTCCAGCATGATCTCCTCGATCGTGCCGAGCTTCTCGCCCTGGCGGTTGATGACGTCGTCACCCTCCAGTGTATTGGCCGCCATCACCCGCGGACCCGGACCGTCGTTGCCGGTGCGATAGTTCGACCCGACGATCGCGGCGCCTTGCTCGGCTTCGCGCGGGCGACCCGGTGAGTCGGGAATCGCCGCATTCATCTGGCCGGACGCGGGAAGATCGCCCGAGGCCGTCTCGCCAAACCGCGTACGCTTGATTTCGCTCATACGGAATCTCCTTTCTGAAGAGAGACTCGCCGGCGTGCGCCAGCGATTTTCCCAAGATCGGGGAGCAAGCAAGGGTGCGTGCCCCCTCTTATCGTAAAGAAGGGATGTTGCCCGGTCAGTTGCGGGTGGGATTCTGCGGGATGCCCGCGCCGGGTCCGTCTCTACGCTACGGAGTCCGCAATGCGTGTGCCCGCGCGTCCAGGCATGCGCGCTGCTCAGACTCCCTTCGGACCATTTCTCGATATTGACGTCATGACCGACACCGATCTCGGCGAATGTCTCGACCACCTCCTCGACGCCACACGCGAGGCGCAGTGGGTGTTCAGTGCGGCTGCGTCGGACGTACGGAGCGAGGAAGCGCGGGGACTGCTGCTCCAGCGTGCGCGGCGCTACGCGGATGCAGCGGGCGCTCTCGCGGCGCTCACGCCTGGTGAGTGCGGGCCGATGCGCCCGTGGTCACCGGCGACCACCGGCCCGCGCGACGAGGTGGCCGTCCTCGAAGAGTGCGAGCAGCGACAGGACGCCGTCCTCGTCGCGTACCGCGACGCGCTCGAATTGCCGCTGCCGGCGTACGTTCGCAGCGCTATCGCGCGCGAGTTCGACGGCCTCTTGTCGGTGAATGGCGCCATCGCAACGCTCCGACACCGCGCCGAGCGCCAACTGCGGCAGTTCGTCGGCATGCCGATGTAATAACTTCCGCCGGTTGTAGGTGTTACCCTGGCCCCAGGTTCGCGCGCAAGCGGATTCGTTGCCGATGGCTCATCCTCTGCATGACGTCGCGAAGCACGTCGCTGTCGCGACGTGTCGTCGCATCACGACAGGGGACAAACAATGACGAGCGACCGCATCAACACGAGGCCGCTGCACGTCTCGCGGCGAGGGGTCAGCCACCCGCTGCATTGGGGTGCCGTGCTGGCAGGACTGGCGGTGGGAATGGCAGCTCACCTGGTATTTCTCCTGATCGGCGCGGCCGCGGCGCTGCCGGTGTTCGATCCGGCGCAGTCTTCGGCATCCGCGGGGGCGGCGTTCTTCGCCGGTGTGTGGGGTGTGGCGAGCATGCTCGTTTCCACCCTGGTCGGTGGCTACGTCGCCGCGCGCGCCACCGGTCTCCGGCGGACCGGCGACGGCGTGATCCACGGTGCGGTGCTATGGGGCACGACGACGCTGCTTCTCGCCGGCTTCGCCGTGAGCGCGCCCGGCCGCGCCCTCGGCGGACTGTTCACGGCTCTGGCCCGGTTCGACGCCACCGATCCCCGCTCGGCGGCGGAGACCGGCTGGCTCGCAGCGATGATCATGCTCGCGCTTCTCGCGGCCGTCGCCGGCGGCGCCACCGGCATCCGCGCCGGGCGCCGGCTCGAGCGCCGGAGTCTGAGCGCGGTGGGCGCGGCGGCTGGTCCCGTCGCCACTCCCGGCGGCACCGTGCGTAAGCCGGATTGACCGCCGACGCCGCCGGAGGACCGCCGGCGCAGCGCGGATCGGATGCGATCCCGGTCGTGCTCCAGCGCTGGGTGCTGGTCGTCGACGACAAACCTCGACCCACCGAACAGCGTGCCGCTCGAGGATTAGGGCATCGCCTCGTGAAGCCGGTCGATCGGATGCGCTGCCAATCGCTCTCCGATACACGCAGCGCGAATGGCGCGTCGATCCGTTCCCCGCCTCAGCAACCGCTGACGGCGGCGGCAAGCCGGGCGTGGTGCGGTTCGAGGACGGATACGTACAGGCGGGCCAGGCGAGCGGCGACGTGCTGCCACGTGAATCCGGCTCGCACCCGCATGACGCCGGCACGCCCGTAGGCGCGGCCCCGTTCGCGGTTCGCATGCAGCCCGGCGAGCCGATCGGCGATCGAGTCCGGATCGCGCGGCGGCACCAGATAGCCGGTCACCCGGTCGACCACCGCATCGCGGATGGCGCCGACGTTGGCGCCGATCACCGGCACGCCGGACGCCATCGCCTCGATTGCCGTAGTGCCGTACGGCTCGGTCGGCGGCACGTCGATTACCGCGTCAGCCGACCGATAAAGGTCGCATAGCGCATTGCGCGCGGGCCGGACCGTGAAGCTCACCTGCGTGCCCACGCCTTCGGCCGCGGCAATGGCCTGCAGCCGGCTCGTCTCGCGCGTGATTCGCAGGTCGATGCGGGAATTGACGAGATCCGGGGTACCGGCGGCGATCAGAAGGTGCGCGGCGATGCCGTGGCGGAGGCGCAGTCGGCCAATCGCACGGATCGCGGTATCGGCGCCCTCGTCGGGCTCGAGCTGCCCCACGTGCAGCGCCACGAAAGCTGGATCGCGCAGCCCGAGGCGCGCGCGGGCGCCGTTGCCCCGCGGTCCGAGGAGGGAGCGCTCAAAGCCGCCTGCGATGACCTCGACGCGACGCGGATCGGCGCGGTAACGCGCTACGAGCTCCTCGCACTCCTCCCGCGAGCCGGCGATCAACCGATCGGCCGCAACGACGAGCTCGCGCTCTATGCGTGCGCGCTCGCTGGCAAAGATGCGGGCACCGTCGCGGCTGGGTCCGACGCCCCGGGCCAGCTCGGGTGACTCTAGCCCGTGGAAGCTCATGACGAATGGAATTCCGAACCGCTCCTTCAGCCGCATCGCGGCGACGCCGGACAGGAAGGCATGCGCGTGCACGACGTCGTACCGGCGTTCCTGGGCCGCGCAAACCCCGGTGATCCGCGCGGCGAAGTCGTCGGCGTGCGGCAGGAGCGCCTCGTTCGCGACCGCATGCGGCGGTCCGGCGCGCACGTGCACGACCAGCGCGTTCGATCCCAGCTCGACCACCGGAGCCGTCCACAGGTCGTCGCGGCGAGTGAAGACATCGACCACATGCCCGGCGCCGCCGAGCTCGCGGGTGACGCTTGCGACCTGTATCGACTGACCGGAACCCCCGTCGTCGGCGAGCAGCGGCGAGGCTTGCGCGCTGAGGTGTGCGATTCTCATTTTGCGGTTCCGCGGTGATTCGATCCTGCAAGGTTTTCTTGCAAGCACCGTGCCGGCGCAAGAACGGCGACTGCCGCGCCCGAAATCGGGCGCGGCGTCGCACGCTGCAATTTTTCAGGCGCCGGCGTGCGCGGGCGCATCGACGTTCACCAAGAAAAATCGCCGCGTCGGCGGCGATTCGAAGGACCTGCGGGAGCACGAACGGGCGTGCCCCCTCGTACGGTTAGACTAAACAGGCGGACCGCGGCGACCCATCACGAGGAACACCACGAAGAGGATCAGGCCGACGACGAACAAGATCCACGCGATGTTGACCGCCGTGCCGGCGATTCCCGTGAACCCGAACACCGCCGCGATCAGCGCGATGACGAGAAACGTAATGGCCCATGAAAACATGGTCGTCTCCTAACGGTAGAGATCCGGGCCGCCCCGGCTCGCGCCGGTCGGCGGCTCGTCCCGGATCGCGCGCTCAGGACTTCCCGAAGCGCGCCTTGGCGTCCGCCACGCAGGCGGTCTTGGCATCGCCCGCGAGGCGATCGCAGCGCTCGGCCGCGGCGCGGTAGTCGGCGTCGCGCTTGGTCTCGGACGCGTCGCGCCGCGCCTCGGCGGTGCGCTCGTTCGAGTCCTTGCGCGCATCGCTCACCTTGCGGTCGGCTTTCGCATCCGCTTTGGCCCTGGTCTGCGCCGCCTTCGCATCCTTCACGCAGACGTCCTTGGCATTGCCGGACAGGTCGTCGCATTTTTCCTTGGCGACTTCGTATTGGGCGTCGGCGCGGGCCAAGCGCGCATCTTCGCGTGCCTTGGCCGTGCCCTTGTTGCGCGCGTCGAGCTCCTTCTCGGCGATTTTCTGGTCGCCTTTGGCCTGGGCCTGGCACACGTCTTTAGCGTTGCCCGACATGCTGTTGCAGGTTTCCCGCGCGGACTTGTACTGCGCGTCGATGCGATCTTTCTCGGCCTTGTATGCGTCGCGGGTCATCGTATCGGCGGCGAGCGCGCTGCCCCCGGCGCCGAGCCCGAGGGCCAGCACCAGCGCCGCGATCGGTTTCAGGGTCGTTCTCATGGCGTTCTCCTCTCTATGAATCTCGATCAGTAGCCGCGCGTCGTGTCGACGTCGCGCATGCCGTCTTCGAACGTCTTGACCTGTTTCTCGGCCTCGTCCTTGCTGATGCCGTACTGCTCCTGCACCCGGCCGACGAGCTGATCGCGCTTGCCGGCGATGACGTCGAAGTCGTCGTCGGTGAGCTTGCCCCACTGCTCCTTGACCTTGCCCTTCATCTGCTTCCAGTTGCCTTCGATGCGATCCCAGTTCATGCGAGTCTCCTTGGTTCGTTGGGAAGTTCGACGGCGCGCGTCACGCGCGCCCCGCAGCCAAAGCTTTGCAATGCGTGTGCCCGCCGGGCGAAGGCCAGGGCCGCGTAACAGAGCGCGATGCTTTTGGGAACGGTCGGTAAAAAGCGCGCTTCGCGCCGGAACACCGGTCGCCGCGCGCGCGGCTCAGCCGAGGAGATTCCCGAGCGGTGGCGCGACTCTATCGAAGATCGTTTTCGCCACCGCGAGCAGCGGCGCGCTGAGCACGAGTCCCCATGCGCCCCACAGCCAGCCGAAGAACAGGAGTCCGACGAACACCGCTACCGCGTTGATCTGGGACGCGCGGCTCTGCAGCCAGGTCTGGAACACCATGCCGATGATGACCGCTATCGCCAGCGTACCGATACCGAGGAGCGCGGCTGCGCTCGCCGTGCCGAACTGCAAAAACCCCGCGACCGCGAGCGCCGCCGCGGCAAGACCCGCGCCCAGATAGGGAACGAAGTGCATCAACCCGGCTGCGACGCCCCAGGACGCCGCGTCCTCCAGCTCCATCGCCGCCGCCAGCGCTGCGACGGCGGCGGCGACGGCCACGTTGGTGACCATCGTCACGAACATGTAGCGCTGCACGTGACGATCGATCTCTTCGAGCATTTCCAGGGTCATGCGCTTGCGCGCGAGCGATGGTCCGACGAACTGCATGAGCTTCCGCTTGAACCTGTCGTCCGACAGGAGCAGGAAGTACGCAGCCAGCAGCGCCAGCCCGAGCTCGGCCACGCCGGCGAGCACGTCGGCGGCCTGCTTCAGAAGCCATTGCTGGATCGTGTTCGCGAGCGCCAGCCCTGGGCTCGCCACGGGGCCGGCAACGGCCTTCGACGCCGGGCCCTGCTTCGGACCCGCGGGCACCTCGGCGGCTTTCTCCAGTTCCTTCGCCGCCTCCTGGATATGGGCGATCGGACTCGAGCTCGAGCGCTTGTTGTCCTCGATCGCGAGCCGGATCTTGCGCGCCGCGTCCGGAAGGGTCGCGATCGCCCGCGACGCGTCGTCCTGCAGGGCGTAGATGCCCGCGGACAGCATGGTCACCAGCAGGAGCACGACGGCGGTGGCGCTGATCGCGCGCGGCAGGCGCACGCGTTCGAGCGCGTCGACAACCGGCCGCAGGGCGTACGCGATGAAGATGCCGGCGACGACCGGGATGAAGAAGTCATCGGCCCAGCGCAGCACGACGATCACGGCGATCGTCGCCAGCACCACCAGCGCGACTTCGACGGTGCGCCACCGGCGGACGCGCGGCTCGGGCGCGGGGGCATCGATGCCCCCGGGAGCAGCTTCGTTCGGAGCGGTCGTCGCCTCCTCCGGGGCACCCGGTTCCGGTACGTCGGCCGCAGCCATAGTCGTTGCCTCCCTCAAGCGGCGAACCCGCTCGCAGCTACCTCGTAGCACCGGTCATGCCACCTCCGCTTGGCCCGGAGCGTCGGCGCATGCGCGCGGCGGCGCATGTAATTTTGTCTGCAACGAACGCCCGAGATCGACGAACTTACCGCTGCACGTCGCGGGCGGCACCAGGTGAGCGCGGCACTAGGGGCCGGCAGCCGCCGGTCCGCGCGCCATCGCAGAGCGGGATGCTATTTGTCCTTGCACGGGTTATTCTCGTGCTACCATCCGTAGGGATGGTTAATGGATGGCATGAGGATGGCTTGTAGATGGTAAACCCTGTTGTGAAGCCCCGGCCTGCCGCGCCGGACTCCGAGAAGATCACGATCAATCTCGGCGCGATCGATCTCGGGCAGATCGATCTGCTGGTGCAGGAAGCGTTCTATTCCAATCGCACCGACTTCATCCGGACCGCGATCCGCAACCATCTGTCGTCGCATGCGGACGTCGTCAAGCAGACCATCGCCCGCAAGACGATGTCCCTCGGGCTGGAGCACGTCACCCGCGAGCGGCTCGAGGCGGCGCGCGCGGCCGGGGAGACCCTGCACATTCAGGTGCTCGGCCTCGTAACCATCGCGGACGACGTGCCGCCCGAGCTCGCGCGGGCCACGATCGGATCCATCCACGTGCTCGGCGCCTTTCACGCCGGCGCCGCCGTCAAGGCAGCGCTCTCCGATCGCACCCGCTGAACGCGTCGATTCCCATTCACCCTCAGGAAGGAAGCCGTGCTGAAAATTCCCGCCGAAATCCTCGAGGCCACGCGGCTCACGCGCGCGGGCCGACTCGCCGAAGCCACCGCCGCGATCCAGCGCGCGCTGCAGCGGCCCGCTGGACACCGCGCCGCAGACGAGGTGCGGCCGGCGCGCGTATCGATTGGCGATGTGATCGACGGCGATTGCCGCGTGGTCGAGGTGGAGCGTCCGTCGCCCGCAGTCCGGGAGCATCGACCGCGCCAAACGGGTGATGGTGGCCGATTCATCCAAGACTCGTTTGCCAACCACGCCGGCGCTCGCCATTACAAACTCTATATCCCTGCCGCCCATCGCAGTCGGCCGTTGCCGCTGGTGGTGATGCTCCACGGCTGCAAGCAGACCCCGGATGACTTCGCCGCGGGGACGCGCGCGAACGTTTTCGCTGCAGAAGCCGGGTGCTTCGTGCTCTACCCCGCGCAGTCGCGGCGGGCGAACGGCTCGCGGTGCTGGAACTGGTTCAACCGGGCCGACCAGCAGCACGGCGGAGGCGAGCCCGCGATCATCGCGGGTATGACCGAAGACGTCGCGAGCCGGTACGGCATCGATCCACGCCGCGTGTTCGTCGCCGGCCTCTCCGCGGGCGGTGCCATGGCGGCAGTGATGGGAAGGACCTACCCGACGCTCTATGCCGGGATCTGCATTCACTCCGGTATCGCGTACGCGATCGCGCACGACCTCCCGTCCGCGCTGGCGGCGATGCGCGGCTCGAGCGGGCGCTCCGGGAGTGACGCGCCTCGCGCAGCCGCGCCCCATGTGCCGACGATCGTGTTCCACGGCGACCGCGATGCGGTGGTGCATCCGAGCAACGCCGACCGGGTGGCCGCGGGGTCCGGCACGAGCTCGGAACCCGGGGCGCGAGAGGATCCGAACAACCCCTGCGTCACCGTCGAGCGCGGCCGAGCGCCCGGCGGCCACGCGTACACCCGCGCCGTCTACCGCGATGCGGATGGACGAGTACGGCTCGAGAACTGGACGATCCACGGCGCGGGCCACGCGTGGTCGGGCGGTAGCGCGAGCGGTTCTTTCACCGACCCGAAAGGTCCGGACGCGACGCGCGAGATGATGCGGTTCTTCGGGGTCTGCGAGCGGCGAGCTTGAGGGCGGGCTGTGTCCGGCACCGTTGAAGCGCCGAACCCGCGGCATGGTTCCTGCTCGGTGCTTGATTCCCCGATGCTTCCGGAGCGACATCATGCCCAGAGTCCTGTGGAAAGGCGCTATCACCTTCGGTCTCGTCCACATCCCCGTCAACCTCTATCCTGGCGCGACCGCTCACTCGCTCGACCTCGATCTGCTCGACAAGCGCGATTTCGCGCCGGTCGGCTACAAGCGCGTCAACAAGCGCACCGGTAAGGAGGTCGCCGCCGGCGACATCGTCAAAGGTTACGAACACGAGAAAGGCGACTACGTCGTGGTGAGCGACGAGGACGTCCGCGAGGCGAACGTCAAGGCGACGCAAACCGTCGACATCCAGGCGTTCGTCGACGCGACGGAGATCGCCCCCTACTATTTCGACACGCCGTACTACCTGGAGCCCGGCAAGCGCGGGGAGAAGGGCTATGCGCTGCTCCGCGACACCTTGCGCAAGACGGCGCGCGTCGGCATCGCCTACGTGGTGCTCCGCGCGCGCCAGCATCTCGCGGCGGTCATCCCCGTCGATCGCCTTCTCGTCCTGAATACCCTGCGCTTCGCCGACGAGATCCGGCCGACCAAGGCGCTGGCGCTGCCGGAGGCCAAGACGAAGGCGGCGGGGGTGTCGCCGAAGGAGCTGGAGATGGCCGCCCGCCTGGTCGAGGACATGACCGAGTCGTGGCAGCCCGACCACTATAAGGACACCTACCGCGACGATCTGCTCGCGCGGATCGAAAAGAAAGTGAAGCGCGGGCAGACCCACGAGGTGGTCGCGGCCGAGGGAGGCGAGACGCCGCGGCCGAGCGCCAAAGTGATCGATCTCATGTCGATGTTGAAGCGCAGTCTCGACCACAAGCGGCCGGGCAAGGCGAGCAATGACGAGCACCCACCGCGTCGTGCCGCCGCGCGCCGTCACGCGCCGCGTTCGCGCCGCTCGGCCGAGGTCGAGCGCCGGCGGAAGCGGGCTTAGCGCCATGGCAGCGAAGCGCGCCCGGCAGGTGAGGCTGCGCCGGTACGTCGCCAAGCGCGACTTCTCGCGCACGCCGGAGCCGCGGGCGGGCGAGCGCCGCGATCCTAGGGGCGCACCCAGGTTCTTCGTCCAGCGCCACGCCGCCACCCGCCTGCACTACGACTTCCGCCTCGAGCTGGATGGTGCGCTGCGTAGCTGGGCGGTGCCGAAGGGGCCGTCGCTCGACCCGGCGCAGAAGCGGCTCGCCGTCGAGGTCGAGGACCATCCGCTCGAGTACGGCGACTTCGAAGGGGTTATTCCCGCCGGGCAGTACGGTGCCGGCGAGGTCGTGCTGTGGGACAAGGGCACGTGGTCCACCGACGAGGATGCAGCGCGCGCGCTCGCGCAGGGCAGGCTCGCGTTCCGGCTCGACGGCCAGAAGCTCCACGGCGGGTGGCGGCTCGTGCGCACCGGTGGCCGGGACGAGGCCCGGCGCAACTGGCTGCTGATCAAGTCGCGCGATGCGAGCGCGCGCGCCGGGCGCGAGGCGGACATCACGGTAGCAGCGCCGCAAAGCGTGAAGCGTACGGCGGAGGTCGCCACGTCGACGCGCGCGCGGGGCTCGAAGGCGGCCGGGCTGCCCGCATTCGTCACGCCGCAGCTCGCGACCCTTGCCGCTGCGCCCCCGGCCGGCCAGGAGTGGCTCTACGAGATCAAGTACGACGGCTACCGCGTGCTCGCGCGCATCGACGGCCGCGACGTGCGGCTCTTCACGCGCAGCGGTAAGGACTGGACGGGAAAGCTCCCGCACCTCGCGCGCGCGGTCGCGAAGCTCGGACTCCGGCGCGCCTGGCTCGACGGCGAGATCGCCGTGCACGGCCAGCACGGCAGCGCGAGCTTCCAGGCGCTGCAAAACGCGTTCGACGCCGGGTCCGATGCCACGATCGTGTACTACGTGTTCGACCTGCCGTTCGCCGACGGGCGCGACCTGAGAGCGGTTCCGCTCGCCGAGCGCAAGCGCAAGCTCGCCGCGGCCATCGCGGACAAGTCGGACCTCGTCCGCTTCAGCGATCACCTGGAGACCGAGGTCGAGGACGCGCTCGCCCATGCGTGCCGTCTCGGGCTCGAGGGACTGATCGGCAAGCGCGCGGACGCCGCGTACGTGGGCGGTCGGACTCGAACCTGGATCAAGCTCAAGTGCCGTCCGCGGCAGGAATTCGTGATCGGGGGCTACACCGACCCGGCCGGATCCCGGAGCGGGCTGGGGGCGCTGCTCGTCGGCCTACACGACGAGGCGGGGCGCCTGCGCTACGCGGGTCGGGTCGGCACGGGTTTCGACGAGGGGACGCTCGCCGAGCTGTCCAGAATACTGCACGCGATACGGCGCGACGCGCCGCCGTTCGAGGACGCGAGTCGCCTGCCGCGCGCGGCGCTGCGCGGCGTTCACTGGGTGCGGCCGACCCTCGTCGCGGAGATCGCGTACGCGGGCTGGACCGACGACCGCGTGCTCCGCCAGGCGTCGTTCGTCGCGCTGCGGGCGGACAAGCCGGCCGGCGCGGTGCGCGAGGAGCGGGCGGTGCGCATCGCCTCGCCGCCCCCGGCCGGCGCGAACCGGTCCGCCAAAGTGGCGGGCGTGCCCATCAGCCATCCGGACCGGGTGATCTGGCGGGAAGAGGGGATCACGAAGGCGGAGCTCGCCCGATACTACGAAACCGTCGCGCCGCACCTGCTTCCCCACCTGCGCTCCCGGCCGCTCAGCCTGCTGCGGTGTCCGGATGGCACCGCTGCGCACTGCTTCTTTCAGAAGCACATGGGCGAGGACCGGCCGCAAGGCGTCAAGACGTTCGTGTGGAAGCGTTCGAGCAAGGACAAGGACAACCGCTATCTCTACGTCGACGCTCTCGAAGGCGTCATCGGTCTCGTCCAGCGCGGCAGCATCGAGCTCCACACGTGGGGCGCCACCGTGCCCGGCGTGGCGAAGCCCGACCGCATCACGATCGATCTCGATCCGGATCCCGCACTGCCATGGGCCGACATGGCGGATGCCGCGCGGCTGGTGCGCGCGCTGCTCGACGAGCTGACGCTGCGCAGCTTCCTGAAGACCACCGGCGGCAAGGGCCTGCACATCGTGGTGCCGCTCGCGCGCCGCCACCCCTGGGACGAGGTGAGAGCGTTCGCGCGCACGGTAGCGGAGCACCTCGCGGGGACCTTTCCCGATCGCTTCACCGCCAAGGTCGCGAGGGAGCGGCGCAAAGGGAAGATTCTCATCGACTACCTGCGCAACGGCGAAGGCGCCACCGCCGTTGCCGCGTTTTCGGTACGGGCGCGCCCCGGTGCTCCGGTGTCGGTGCCGGTCGCCTGGGAGGAGCTGGCCGAAGACCTACGCGGCGCGCGCTTCAATCTCCGCAACGTGGCCGAGCGCATTGCGCAGCAGCGTGCAGACCCCTGGCGCGACTACTGGCGCACGGCGCAGCGGATCACGCGCCCGATGCGCCGCGCACTCGGCGTCGCCGAGGATCGACGTCGCCCCCGCGCTTGATGACGCTCACCTCCCCGTCGCTCTCCATGTAGGCGGCGCTGACTTCAGCGAGTTCCGCGACGCCGTGCTCCCGGAGCTTCGCTTTGAGCTCATCGACGGTGAGGAATTCGCGCCGCAGGTTCCGGTGGAGGATGCGGCCGTGGCGTACCAGCCTCACCGGCTGCGGCTCCAGGATCCGGCGAGCGGCAGGGAAGCGGTAAGCGACCCAGTCGATCGCCACGTTCCAGCCGATGATCGTCGACACGAGCAGAATGCCGTCGCTGATCGAGCGGTATTCCCCTGCCATCGCGTTCTGTGCCGCATCGGCGACCAGCACCAGCAGCAGCACATCGGCGACGCCAATCGCACCGATGTCGCGGCGGAGGACGAGCCGGAACAATAGGAACAGAAACCAGTAGATTGCCGATCCTCGCACGATCAACTCGAGCGGGGGGACGCTGAAAGCGAAGAGCGCGTGCCAGTCGACGTCCATCTCGGTCATCCCCGGCAGGGCGACGCGGTGCGTCCCGCCGGGCGTCCCTGAGGGGGAGGGAGACGAAGGACGCCCGGCTCGGCAAAGTTCCGAACGCATCGGGGGATGCGCTGGACGCAATGCCGTCGGGTGCAAGTGGCAGGCCTGGACCTACCGCCGCCGGTTAAGCTGTTCGGCGAGCCTCACAACTGCAGCTATCCGGCCATGTTCGCCGTCGGGTCGACCTGGGCAGCAGTTCGGGTCGGCGCCACCGGAACCGCGCCGCCTTCACCCTCCCAGGTGTTGATAGCTTCGCGGCGATCCTGGTGGGAGCGGCGGTACGCCGCATAGCTCAGCCAGTGCTTCGCCCCGAATCCCAGCAGCACCAGACCGAGCATCGCTACACCTCTCGTGATCATATAATTCCCTCCATATCAAGAGCAGAGTGCTGGTACGCAAGTTGCGTGCCGTTGCTATTAACACGCGGGCGTGCACTTTTTCTCGGCCGAAGGGTAAAATTTACAAGATATCGGTAAGAGCTGCCCGCTAACCGCTAACCCGCTCACATCACCCCTTAGGAGAGTCCTGATGCCGCATGTCCTGCTGGTTGACGACGATCCGGAAACCCTGGATTGGCTCTCCGAGTTCGTCAAGAGCGAAGGGTTCACCGTGGCGACCGCCGATTCGCTCAGAGCCGCACGCATTCAGCTCACGCGGCTGACGCCGGACATCCTGCTGACTGACTTACTGCTGCCCGATGGGCAGGGCATTGAGCTCGTGGAAGATCTCGAGTCTCGCGGGTCGACCGAGTTCGTGGTGATGACCGGGCACGCCAGCGTAGAAAGCGTGATCGGCGCGTTGCGCGCCGGGGCGACCGATTATCTGGTAAAGCCCGCCGACATCGAGCGGCTCAAGGCGATCCTGCAACGGGTACCGCGCCCGGAAGAGTTGCGCGAGCAGATCGGCGAGCTGCGCCAGGAGCTGCGAAAGCTTGGCCGCTTCGGCCACATCCTCGGCGGCTCGCCGCCCATCCAGAAGCTCTACGACCAGCTCGGGCGAGTCTCCCCCACGTCGGCGACGGTGCTGCTCATCGGCGAGAGCGGGACCGGCAAGGAACTCGCGGCGCAGACCATCCACGAGCTGAGCCGGCGAAAACGCGCGCCGTTCCTGCCGCTCAACTGCGGCGCGATGTCGCCGAACCTCATCGAGAGCGAGCTGTTCGGTCACGAGAAGGGCAGCTTCACCGGCGCCGATCGCCAGCACAAGGGCTTCTTCGAGCGGGCGCATGGCGGGACACTGTTCCTCGACGAGATCACCGAGATGCCGCAGGAGCTGCAGGTCAAGCTGCTGCGGGTCCTCGAAACCGGCTCGTTCATGCGCGTCGGAACGAATACGCCGATCGCGACCGACGTCCGCATGATCGCCGCGACCAACCGGGTTCCCGAGAAGGCGGTGGCGGATGGCAAGCTGCGCGAGGATCTCTACCACCGGTTGAACGTCTTCCCGATCGTGATGCCGCCGCTGCGCGAGCGCGGGACCGACATCGAAATGCTCGCCCAGCACTTTCTCGATGTGCTGAACAAGGAGGAGGCCACGAGCAAGCTCTTCTCGCCGGCGACGATTGCTGCGCTCTACGCTCATTCCTGGCCGGGCAACGTTCGCGAGCTGAAGAACTACGTGCAGCGCGCTTACATCCTCGCCGACAAGATCATAGACGTGGAGTTCGCGCCCGAAACGACCGCCGCGCCCGAGTCGACGTCGCTGATCACGGTACGGATCGGCTCGACGCTCGAGGAAGTGAATCGACGGTTGATCGAGGCGACCCTCGCCGAGTGCGGGAACGTGAAGCGCAAAGCCGCGGAAACGCTCGGCATCAGCCTCAAGACTCTCTACAACAGGTTGGCCGTCTACCACGGCGTCAAGGGCGGCTCTGCGCCCGACGGCGCCGCGGCCGACGCGGAGCCGGAAGCACAGCTCCCGACGGCAAGCCCGGCCGCGGCCGATACCGAAGCCGTCAACCTCGGGCGGGCGGCGTAAGGCGACGCGGGGCAACACTTACAACCTAGCGCAAGAACTTCGGACCGCTCCTACTTTCTTCCTCGCGTCGGCGTGGGCGCAAACTGCCGCGCCCGATCCGGGGCCGGACGCGGCTTCGCTCGATGGGCGTGAAGGACATCGATAACCGCGCGCGTGCGCGTGACGCGCGGCGATTCGAGCGCGGACGCCTCGTCTCAGGGTCACCTCCCGCAGCGGCACAACCGGGAGCAAGAAAGAGTAGGCGCCCAGCGTCCTCGCGCGCTCGCCGCTCCGCGAACTCGACCACTCTCGTGGGGATCCGCCTCATCATCACGAACCACTTGGCACAGAAGCTGCTATCTCCTTTCGAGCGTGAACACTAGAGGAGCAGCGCCAATGGGTTATGCCGATCGTTTCCTCGACACCGGGCCCTCGCGCCAAGAATTGCACGCCGCTCTGCTCGGCAGCGCATTACAGTTCGGCGAGACGGTGCGGCGGTTCGAGCACCGCTGCCGTGCGCGCGGGTTCGACCGTTCTTCCAGCGTCCTTCTCGACCAGGTGCATCTTTCGCGGTCGCTGCTGCTGGCGCTCGCACAGGAGATGAACGCGCAACACGGCCCCGCGGCGCGATCGCGCTCACACGCCTGAATCGACGGCCGTCGGGCGGCGCGAAATAGTCCGTTCCGGGTCCTCACCGGCTGAATACGAACTGCGCAGCGACGCCAAGGTCGTCAACCAAGCTTTCGTATGCGCTCTCCCGGGCGGCCGGGAGCGCTCGCAACGCGGCCGCCGGGTGAATGGTGACCAGAATCCGAGGTCCCGCCTCCGTAGGAATGATTCGCCCCCGCCACTCGTTCACCCGCGGCGTCCCTCCCAGCACCGCGCGCGCCGCAGTGGCGCCGAGACAGACCAGCAGGACCGGTGCGATCGCTTCAACCTCGCCGGCTAGCCATTGTTGACAGGCTTCGATTTCGCGCTGCGCGGGCGTCTTGTGGATCCTTCGTTTGCCGCGCGGAATCCACTTGAAATGCTTGACCGCGTTCGTGACGTACACGGCGTCGCGTGGAATGCCAGCCGCAGCGAGCGCCCGATCGAGGAGCAGACCCGCTGGACCGACGAACGGCCGTCCCGCCAAGTCTTCCAGATCCCCCGGCTGCTCGCCGACGAGTACGAGTCGGCTCCCGGCTTCTCCTTCGCCGAACACCGTCTGCGTAGCATCGCGCCATAACGGGCACGCCTGGCATTCGCGCGCCCGGTGTCGCAGCTGCCCCAGCGATTCCGGGGCGGCCGCGGAGAGGGAGAGCGCGCGAATCATCCGTGCACGTCGGCGATCGGCTCGTTGCTTCGCGGCTCGAGGATGCCCGCGGGCGCGTTGAGCTCGCCCGCGCTCCACGCGAGCGTGGCACGAGGGCTCCTGACCAGACAGGCCGCGACGGGGCCGATTCCTCTCGACGCGCAGGTGATACGCAGAAGCGCGGCTGCCTATCGGTGAGCGAGTGGGCTACAGGGCTCGAGATGCGCGGCGTCGACGCTAGACCTGTCCCCGCGTCGAAGCGCTCGCGGGCTGCGCGCCCTGGGTCCCGTCCTGGCGCAGACGCCGGGTGAGATCGGCCAACGCCTGCAACAGCTCGCCGATCAGCTTGCGGCTCGTCTGATCGGAAAGCTCACCGTTGTCCGCGAACGCCTTCGCAGCGTTGCCGATGGCCACTTCGGGCTGGTTCACCGCGTGCATGTCGAGAAACACGAAGGTCTGCCGCAGGTGGTGCTGCGCCCGCATCGCGCCGAACGAGCCGACCGATGCGCCCATCACGGCGACCGGCTTCCCTTTCCACGCGCTGTCGCCGTATGGCCGCGAGGCGCAGTCGATCGCGTTCTTGAGCGCGCCCGGGATCGAGTAGTTGTACTCCGGCGTGACGAAGACGATTGCGTCCGCCGCGCGTATCGCGCGCTTGAACTCGACCACGCTCAGCGGTGGATTGCGCTCGTCGTCCTGGTTGAAGAGCGGCAGGCTGGCGATGTCGAACGTATCGAGCGTTACGCCGTCCGGCACCAGCCGCTCGGCAGCGCGCAGCGTCGCGCGATTGTAGGACTCGCGGCGCAGACTTCCGGAAATGCCGAGAAATTTCAGGGATCGATCCATAAGCGACGGGTCTCCGCGGAAAGAATGCGGACGACCTCCGGCCGCCACGCCAACTGAACCCTCATCCCCGCTCGGGGGTGCGGAACTTGCCGGGCTGATCGCTACGGTTCAGCGCGACGGTCTCGAATTCTGCAAAACTCAGCCTGCCGTCGCCGTCAACGTCGGCGCGCGCGAAGTTCGCCGCCACTTCGGGATGCGCGGCGGCTTCCTTTTTCGAGATCCACCCGTCGCCGTCGGTGTCGAGCATGCGGAACGCCTCCCGCCGGTCCTGCGGCGGAAGGTCATTGGCCGACCAAGCGGGCGTCGCTACTGCGAGCGCGAGTGCGACGAATAGCAATCGACGGCGCGTCATGCTCGAAGGGTTGCAAGCGATGTACCCGGAAGTTTTCCTCGGGGTCCGTCCCTTGCTGCACTCCGGCGCCCTGTAAGAGGGTTCAAGCCATTTCCGGACAGGAGATAGCCATGCGAGTAAGCGAAGCGATGACCCGCGACGTACGCGTGACCACCCCCGGCCAGAGCATCCGCGAGGCCGCGAAGCTCATGGCCGAGCTCGACGCCGGGGCGATACCGGTCGGCGACAGCGACCGGCTCGTCGGCATCATCACCGACCGCGACATTGCCATCCGGGCCGTGGCCGCGGGCAAGAGCCCCGACACGCCGGTGCGCGAAGTGATGAGCTCGGACGTCAAATACTGCTTCGAGGACGAAGAACTCGATCACGTGGCGCAGAACATGGGCGATATCCGTGTGCGCCGGCTGCCGGTCGTGAACCGCGACAAGCGGCTGGTGGGCATCGTTTCGCTCGGTGACGTCGCGTTGACGAGCGGACACGCAGTCGCGGGGGAGGCGGTGACAGGCGTGTCCCAGCCCGGTGGCCCCCACTCTCAAACGGCGGGCCCCCCGCCCGCTCTGGCGAAGGGGGTGTAGGCCGACGTCCGCGTGCCAAGGAACTCGCGCACCGCTTCGTACGCGGGAGGCGAAAAACCGTACCAGTCGCCGCCTGTAAGCGCTATCCGAGATTGATCCGCGCGTGATGCCCCAGACCGGACGGATCCTTGCCGATCAGGGCGCGCGCGGTGCCGGTAACCTTGTCCACGATGTTGTCGGGGCCGGTCCAGTATTCCGCGGAGCGAGCTTCCACTCGCAGCACCCCCACGTCGGGGTCGTCGGCACCGCCGGGAAAGAACGCATCGGCCCACCGATTCCACAGCTCTCGGGCGCGCCCCGGGTCCCGCGTGACTTGGGCACGGCCGGTGAGCGATACAAACGTGCTGTCCTCGGGGGACGCGTAAGCGAGATTGACCTCGCTCGCGTCGCTTAGCTCGGCGGCAAGCCGCGATTCGCGGGACACGAGGAACCATGCGGTCCCGTCGAACTCCCACTCGAGCGTCGTCAACGGCCGGGTGTGCAGCGACCCTTCCGCACCGCGCGTGGTAAGGAGCGCGTACTTGATGTCCTTGATCAGCTCGCGCAACTTGTCTATGGAACCTTGCTCGACTAGTTGTGTGACCACGTACGCTCCTTCCGGGAAAAGTTCGAGCGCTGTAGCAATCGGCGTACCGCGTCGGGGTGGCGCCCCGCCTACTCGCGCCGCGACGCGGCCAGGAAGCTCAGTGCGATGGCGACGACCGCGGCGATCGCTACGCCGGCGGCGGCCATGCGCCAGGGATGCTCGTGCGCGTAACGGTCCACCTCGTCCGCCGCATCGCGCGCTCGGCGCGCGGCCAGCTTCTCCATCGATATCACCCGGTCACGTGCGTTCGCCACGCGCGCGGCGAAGATGCTTCGCGCTTCGTCCGCGCGCTCCCCGCCGTGCTGGAGCAGCTCCTGTGCGTCGGCCACGACTCTCTTCAGCTCGTCCACGGCTCGTTCGGTACGAGATTGCATGCGGCTTCTCCTTGTCGGTTCGGTTCCGGTGCGACCGTGCCATACGTCGATGGTTCAATCCGCTGCCCGGAGACGCGTACAGCCGAAGCATCCGACATGCCCGGGACGGCGATTCCCCGCGGTTTGCGGAGTCGCGGTAGGCTCCGGAAGTCCGACGGCGCGTCGCGGCTCCTGCCGTAGCCGCGCCGGACTCGGGCACCCGTTACGAGGCTCGCGATGACGCTCGATCCGCTGCTGCTCTCCCGCATCCAGTTCGCGTTCGTCGTCGCCTTTCACTTCCTGCTCCCGGCGTTCACGATCGGGCTCGCGTCCTACATCGCGGTGCTGGAAGGGCTGCACCTCGCCACCGCGAAGCGCGTATACCTCCGGATCTCGTCGTTCTGGATCAAGATCTTTGCGGTCTCGTTCGGGATGGGCGTCGTGTCGGGAATCGTGATGCCGTTCCAGTTCGGTACCAACTGGAGCCGCTATTCCGATGCCACGGCGAACGTGATCGCGCCGCTCATGGCGTACGAGGGCCTCACCGCGTTCTTCCTCGAGGCGGCGTTCCTCGGCGTGCTGCTCTTCGGCCGCAAGCTGGTCCCGCCGTGGGCGCACTTCGTCGCCGCGGTGATGGTCGCGCTCGGGACGCTCTTCAGCACCTACTGGATCCTCATCGCCAACAGCTGGATGCAGACGCCGGCCGGCTTCGAGATCGTCGACGGCCGGTTCGTCCCGACCGACTGGCTTGCGGTGATGTGGAACCCGTCGTTCCCGTACCGGTTCACGCACACCGTCGTCGCGGTCTATCTGACGACCGCCTTCACCGTGATCGGCCTCGCCGCGTGGTATCTCCGTCACGGGCGCTATGTCCCGGAGGCGAGGATCATGATCGCGATGGGGGTCGGGCTCGCCGCGGTGCTCGTGCCCGCCCAGGCGCTCCTCGGCGACGCGCACGGGCTCAACACCCTCGCGCACCAGCCGCAGAAGCTCGCCGCGATGGAGGGAATCTGGGATACGCGGGCCGGGCAGCCCGCGGTGCTGTTCGCGCTGCCGGACGAAGCAGCGGAGGCCAATCGCGCCGAGGTGTCGATCCCGAACCTCGCGAGCCTCTACCTGACCTACGACTGGAACGGGGTGGTCAAGGGACTGAAGGATTTTCCGCCGGACGAGCGGCCGCCGGTCGCGCCGGTGTTCTTCGGCTTTCGCGTCATGGTCGGGATGTGGGCGGTGATGTTCGCGCTCACGGTCTGGGCTTGCTGGCTCGCTTGGCGCAAGCGGCTCTTCACGACACCGGCGTACCTGCGCGCGTCGACGTGGGCGATCCCGGTCGGCTACATCGCGGTGACCGCCGGCTGGATCACGACCGAGGTCGGGCGGCAGCCGTACGTCGTGTACGGCCACCTGCGCACCGCCGATGCGGTGACGCCCAGCCTTACCGGCGCCGATGTGCTGACGTCGTTGATCGTCTACATCGTCGTCTACCTGATCGTGTTCGGAGCCGGGCTGTACTTCCTGGTCCGGCTGGCGCAGCGCGGCCTGCCCGAGCAAGACGCAGCGCGCGTGCCGAAGCGCGACGAGCGCCCGGCCCGGCCGCTATCGGCGGCGACCGGAGACGCGGCGGACGGACCATGACGCTCGACCTCGTGCCGATCTGGACGATCGTGCTCGCCCTCGCCGTCATCATGTACGTGCTGCTGGATGGCTTCGATCTCGGGGTGGGCATCCTCTTCCCGTTTGCTCCCGACGACCACGCGCGCGATCTCATGATGGCCTCGGTCGCGCCGATCTGGGACGGCAACGAGACCTGGCTCGTGCTCGGCGGAATCGCGCTCTTCGCGGCGTTTCCGCTCGCCTTCGCGATCATCATTCCGGCGGTGTACTTCCCGATTCTCGCGATGCTGCTCGGACTGATCTTCCGCGGCGTCGCGTTCGAGTTCCGGCACGCCGCGCAGACGAGCCGCGCCCGCTGGGACCAGTCGTTCTTCCTGGGGTCGCTCGTCGCGACGTTCGCGCAAGGGTGCGTGCTCGGCAAGTTCGTCATGGGGTTCGCCGTCGAGGGCCGCCAGTACGCCGGCACGAGCTGGGACTGGGTCCATCCGTTCGTGCTGGCGGTCGGCGTCGGGCTCGTCTTCGGCTACCTGCTGCTGGGCGCGACGTGGCTCGTGCTGAAGACCGAAGGCGCGCTCCAGGAGTGGGCGCGCCGCATGGCGCGGATCGGGCTCGCGGGCGTCGTCGCGTTCATCGCCATGGTCAGCATCTACACGCCGTTCCTCGATGGACGGATCGCCGCACGCTGGTTCGGCTGGCCCAACGTCGCATTCCTCGCGCCGGTCCCCGTCGCTACCGCGGCTATTGCCTGGTGGCTATGGCGCTCGCTCGCACGCGGTGGCGAGTTCGCACCGTTCGCGGCGGCGATGGGACTCTTCGGAATGTGCTACCTCGGGCTCGCGATCAGCATCTTTCCGTACATCGTCCCGCCCTCGATCACGCTGTGGGACGCCGCGGCGGCGCCGCAGTCGCAGGCCTTCCTCCTCCTCGGCACGTTATTCCTCTTGCCGGTGATCCTGATGTACACCGGCTGGTCCTATTGGGTGTTCCGCGGGAAGGTTCGGGCGGACGCGGGGTATCACTAAGGCGTTCTTATCCGATTGAAGTCCCGTGCCCGGCGCGCGCTACGCTAAGGCCGCTTCAGCGTCGCGAGATAGGCGGCCATGTCGCGGGCGTCGCGCTCGCTGACGGCGAGGTCCGGCATCGCGCTCAACGGGTTCACCTGCTGCGGCGAGCGCAGCCAGCGGACCAGGTTGTCCGGCGTGTTGGGCAGCACGCCGGCGACGAGTTGCCGCGTGCCGATCCCGGCGAGCGGCGGCCCGACCGGCGCCGAAGCGCCGACGATCCCCGGGATCTGGTGGCAGGTGACGCAGGCGTATTGAGCGATCGCGGCCCGGCCGCGCGCCGCATCCGGCCCGCTGCCCGCCGGTCCCGCTGCGGGCTGCGCCGCCGGCGCGGCGCGGGCCCGATACGCCTGCGGCGAGAGCCGCGGGAGCTCCTGCAGAAAAGCGACGATGGCCCAGATCTCGTCATCGGCGAGGCGAAACTCCCACGCCGGCATGCCCGTCATCTTGATCCCGTGCTTGACCACCCAGAAGAGCTCGGCCGGCGGCCACTCGCGCGCGGTGTGTGCGAGGTTGGCCGCCGCCGGCATCATGCCGAGCGCGAACCCCTCGGGTGCGACGCCGGGCCCACCGTGGCATTGGACGCAGTGCTCGCGGAAATGCGCGAGTCCGCGCTCGATCCGCGCCGGTTCGTCGAGCGGCGGAACCTCGATCGCGGACGCGCGCCGGCTGACCGACCGTCGCATCCCGATCTCGATCAGCTCGTACACCGGCGCCGTGTGCTGTGCGGTCGCCGAGACGTCGTAGACGCCGGAGTAGAGCACGCCCGCGCCGGCGGCGAGGCCGAACAGCGCGACTGCGGTGGCGATCCCGAGCGCTTTCATCGGCGGTGGTAGAGGTAGGCGGTCATATCGCGCGCGTGCGTTTCGCTCACCTGCATGTCCGGCATCAGGGTGCGCGGGTCGATCGACTGCGGCGATTGGATCCAGCGCACGAGGTTGTCGGGAGTATTCGGGAGCACGCCGCCGACGTAGACGCGGCGGCTCATGTCGCCGAGCGGGGGGCCGGTATTGCCCCGGGCAGCGGCAACGCCGGGGATAGTGTGGCAACCCCCGCAGCCGTACTGGCGCAGGAGCAGCCGGCCGCGTTCCGCGTCGCCGCCGGTTGTCGGCGCGGGCGCAGCAGGGACGCACGCAGCGAGTGCGAGGCAGAGCACGAGCGGGAACCGGCGGCTCACGTCTCGATCTCCCGGTCGAGGCCGAGCAGCCGGTCGAACGCGAGCACGCCCGCGAGCATCATCGCGTACCCCGCCGGGACCCACATGATCAACCCGCCGAGCTGCTGCTCTTCGAGGCTCGTCCCCGGGTAGAGCGGTGCGGGAGCGAACGTGAGTAGCGCCGCGAGCGCACCCATGTGCAGCATCGTCGTCAGCACGAGCACCACCGCCACGCCGGTGCGCACCTTGCGGAACACTGCCCACCAGAAGAGGAGCGCAGTGAAGAAAAAGCACGCGTGCTGCGCGGCATGCACCCAGTCGGACTCGACCGCGCCGGCGAAGAGGCGCGGCACGTGCCAGACCCACAGCGCCGCGGCGTGGAGCCCCCAGGCGGCGAGCGGGGTGACGAGGCGAAGCGGCGCCGCCGCGATCCGCAGCGCCGACCGCGACAACACCTGCGCGAAGGCGGCGTACGGGCGGCCGAGGACAAGGAGCGGCGGCGCGAGGACCATCAGCAGCTCGTGCTGGACCATGTGCAGTGCGAAGTGCGCCTCAACGACAGCCGCGAGCGGGGAAAGCAGCGCCAGCGCGAGGGCGAGCCAGCCGGTCGTGAACGCGAGACGATGCGGCAGCCTCACCGCTGCGCCCGTGCGCAGGCCGTGCGCGTAGAGCCAGCCTACCCCCGCGAGCGCCACGGCGGCCGCCCAGGTGTCGGGGCTCCAGTCGGCGAGGAAGGCCGCCGCGTGCGCCTCGTTCAGATACATGCGGGCACCATCAGCGCCGCGAGCGTTTCGAACGCGATCGCGACGAGTGCAAACCCGCCGATGCCGAGCGCGAGCTGGTCGACGAATTCGCCCGCCTGGCGTGTGCGCCAGGCCGGAGCGAGCGCCGCGATGAGGAGTGCGACCGCGGCAACGCTCGCGGCCACGACCGCCCCCGGCGCGAACGCTCCGAAGCCCCGCGCACACGCGACTGCGGTGAAGGCGTAGATCACGCCGAAGTGGGCCGCCCACACGAGAATGCCGGAGGTCATGCGGAGCGTCGTGTCGACGAAGCCCAACGCGCTCATCCCGCAAGCCGTGGAAACACGTGCACCAGCGCGAGGCCCACCAGGCTCTGGCCGACCGTGTAATGCCACAGCAGCTTGGTGTTGTCGAAGACCACCCGGCGCACGGCTGTGAGCCGGCCAGCCCACCCCCGGGCGGCCGTGAAGAGCGCCATGAGCGCGAGCACGGCGACGAAAAAGCCCTGCAGCGCGGCGAGCATGTAGACGATCGCGCCGTAGCTCGATTCGGTCGGCGCGAGGCCGCTCGCATGGTGGGCGACGAGGTCGATGCCGAACGCCGCGGCCAGGAACGTGAGCGCAGCGGCGAGGCCGGCGACGGCGAGCCCGACCACGTTCGCCCCCAGCGCACGATCGGCGAGCGCGATCGCGCCGCTGCTCAGCACCAGGAGCACGGCCGCGACGAGCGGATAAGGCGCCGCCGGCAGGTCGTCGACGGCAGGCCAAACGTCGGGCGAGACCGTCCAGAGATAGCCGTAGGACGCGAGCCCGCAGCCGTACACCGATGCCGCCACTAGGATCAGGATCCAGACCGCCCACCACGAATGCGAGGTCGGCCCGGTCGCATAGACCGGCAGGCGCAGGCCACCGCCGATGTCCACCGGCGGACGCGGCTCCGCATCGAGTTCCCACAGCCAATGCAGCATGGCGCCGATCGCGATCACGCCGCAGACGAACGCCGGGAGCACCAGCTTCACGGTGAGCAGCAGGAAGAACGCCAGCGGTGAACAAGGCCGCGACGAGCGGCGACCAGCCGGGCTTGGGCATGCGCATGCAGGAACTGCGGCTTCGCCTCCAACGGGCTGGTGACGATGCGTCTCGCGGCCGCCGGTGGGGGCGTTCGGCAGGTAATAGTGGCCGTCCTCGACGTCGCGCGGCGAGATTCGGCTGATCCCACAGCGGCTCGCGGCTCGTGACGATCGGGATGCTGCGGCTCGAGTAATTGCCGTTCGGCAGCCACTCGAGCGTGCCCGCGTCCCAAACATTGCCGGCGTTGCCCTCCGAGCGCGATGCGGAACTTGCGCGCGAGATCGAAAAGGAAGAGCGGCGACGCCGGCGGCGATCATGAAGGCGCCCGATCGTCGACACGAGGTTGAGCCCGTCCCAGCCGAGGCCCGCCGAGTAGGTGTAGACGCGGCGCGGCATGCCGAGCGAGGCCGGTGACGTGCATCGGGAAGAACGCGAGGTTGAAGCCGGCGAAGATCGAGGCCGAACACCCAGCGCCCGAGCCGCTCGGACAGCGCGTGCCGGCTGCGTATACGGCAGTCCAGTAGTAAAAGGCGGCGAAGAGCGGGAACACCATGCCGCCGATCAGCACGTAATGGAGATGCGCGACGATGAAGTACGTGTCGTGCGCCTGCCAGTCGAACGGCACCACCGCGACCATGACCCCGGTGAGACCCGCCGAGCACGAAGATGAACAGGAAGCCCAAGGATGAAGAGCGTCGGCGTGGCGAGCCGCACGCCGGCCTTTCGCGAAGGTGGCGATCCACGCGAAGACCTGGATGCCGCTCGGGATCGCCACCGCCATGCTGGCGGCCGAGAAGAAGGTCAGCGGAGAGCCGCGGAATGCCCGGTCGCGAACATGTGGTGCACCCACAGCCCGAAGCTCAGGAACCCGGTGCCGACCAGCGCGAGGACGACCAGCCGGTAGCCGACCAGCGGCGTGCGCGCCATCGTCGGCGCGATCATCGACACCATGCCGGCCGCCGGCAGGAAGATGATGTAGACCTCGGGGTGGCCGAAGAACCAGAACAGATGCTGCCACAGCAGCGGATCGCCGCCGCGCCCGGCGTCGAAGAACGGCCAGCCGAACGCGCGCTCGAGCTCGAGCAAGCGTCGTGGCGAGGATGACCGCCGGGAACGCGAACACGATGATGACGGCGAAGACGAGCATCGCCCACGCGAAGACCGGCATGCGGCCGAGGGTCATGCCCGGCGCGCGCGTGCGGAGCACGCCGACGATGATCTCGATCGCGCCGGCGATCGCCGAGATCTCGATGAAGCCGATGCCGAGCAGCCAGAAGCTCCTCGTTGACGCCCGGCGAATAGGTCGCGTTGGTGAGCGGCGGGTACATGAACCAGCCGCCGCTCGGCGCGAGCGTCGAAGAACAGGCTCGCAGAAGAACACGAGGCCGCCGACGAGATAGGCCCAGAACGCGTACGCCGAGAGGCGCGGGAACGGGAGGTCGCGGGCGCCCGAGCATGTTCGGCAGCAGCAGGATCGCCCACCGCCTCCACGACCGGCACGGCGAAGAGGAACATCATGACCGTGCCGTGCATCGTGAAGAACTGGTTGTAGAGCGTCGGGCCGAAAGCAGGTCGTTGGCGGGCACCGCGAGCTGCACGCGCATCAGGAGCGCGAGGATGCCCGCGAGCACGAAGAACAGGAACGCCGTGGCGACGTAGAACACGCCGACGTAGTTGTTGTTGACGACGGTGAGGAACCGCAGGCCGCGCGGCGCGGCCCAGATGCGCTTCAGCGCCTCGAGCTCGCCCGCGGGCCGCGGCGCGGGGTTCGGCAGCGCGACCGCCCGCGCCACTCCTTCGTCCGTGGCCCCGCTCGCCCCCGCGTCCGTTGCGAACACCAGCCGCCTACTCGAGGCCCGCGAGGTACGCGGTCAGCGCGCGCAGTTCGGCGTCGGTCAGCTCGCCGAACGACGGCATCAGGTTTCCGGGCTTGACGTGCTGGCTCCGGGCGATCCAGGCCGGCGAGCGCGCCGGGGTCGTTCGGCAAGACGCCGGCGCCGAGGGCGAGCCGGCTGCCGACGTGCGTGAGGTCCGGTCCGAGCCGGCCCGCCGCGCCCGTGCCGCGTATCGTGTGACACGCCGCGCAGCGCTCGAGGAAAGTGTCGCGTCCCCGGGCGGCGGTGGGTCCCCCGGGGTCGCCGGCGGGTGCGCGCTGACGGTCCAGCCACTCTTCGAACTCCGGCGGCGGCAGCGCGATGACGTGGAACGCCATCCGCGCGTGTGGGCCACCGCAGTATTCGGCGCACTGCCCGCGGTAGGCGCCGGCGCGCTCGGCGACGATGCGGAGGCGATTGGTGCGGCCCGGGATCATGTCGAGCTTGCCGGCGAGCGCCGGGACCCAGAAGCTGTGGATCACGTCGGCGGACTCGAGTGCGAGCTCGACCGGCCGGCCGACCGGAATGCGGAGCTCGTTGGCGGTCGCGAATCCCGGTCCGCCGTCCAGCGCGAGGTAGTTGACGCGCCACCACCACTGCTCCCCGATCACCTCGATGCGCAGGGGCGCGCCGTCGCTCGCCACCCCGATCCGTGCGGTCATGAAAAAGGTGTAGACGACCAAGGCCGACAGCACGACGAGCGGAAAGATGACGCCGCCGGCGACGACCGTGGAGCTGCGCGCGAGCCACGCGCGACGTTCGGGCGACGCCAGGAGCGCGTAAGCGGCGATTGCGAGGACGAGGAGGAAGATCGCGCCCCCGCCGACGAACAGGACCTCGGCGAGGCGCGCGATTTCGATCGCGTCGCGGCCGTGCGGGTTCAGCGCCGAGTGCATGCGACTCCCCGGCCGCGCAGCGACCAGCTGCCGACGAGGCCTCGCGTTGCGTTACCGGTCAGGTTGCCCTGCGCCGTCGTAACAACGGCGGGCGCCGCGCCGGGACCCCTACAGCCAGCCCGCACGCCCGCCCCCCGCCACTAGCAGCAACGGACGTGCCCGGATAACCAGGGCTGGGCACGGCGCTTGCCGATGATCTACGGCGCCCGGCCATCGCGCCCGCGCGCGACGGCAGCCGATCCGCCGCTCATAGCTCGCCGCGGGGCAAGGAAATGCCGCGGCCGTAGCCGCCCGTAAGCGCGCGAAGGGGACGATCATGCTCGACGATACCGGCAAGCTCCTGTTGCGCCTGACTTTGGGCGGGCTGCTCTTGTTACACGGCATCGCGAAGATCGCCGGCGGCGTCGGCGGCATCGCCGGCATGCTGCAGGGTGCGGGGTTGCCGGCCTGGGTTGCGTACGGCGCGTACGTCGGAGAGATCGTCGCGCCGCTGATGGTGATCTTTGGTTTCTACGCGAGAGTCGGCGCCGCGCTGATCGCCGTAAACATGCTGTTCGCGGTTGCGCTCGTCCACCGCAGCGACGTGTTCGAGTTGACCGAGCAGGGTGGATGGGCGATCGAGCTGCAGGCGTTCTTTCTCTTCACTGCCATCGCGCTCGTCCTCATGGATCCGGGACGGCTGAGCCTCAACCGCCGTTGACGAGGATCGCCCGCGCGCGTGCGCCGTCACTTCGCGCGGTCGACCTTCTTGTCCTCTTTCTTGGCCGCTTCCAACGCCTCGGGTTCGAGCTGCTCGGCGCCTTGGTTGAACCGGATGAAGACGCCCCACGCTGCGAGCAGCGCCGCCGCCATCAGGCCGATCGTGGCCGCGTAAGGCAGATTGGACGGATCATCGCGGCTGAAACGGAACGCGGCGACGAGCGCCTCGATCGACAGCGCCACCACCAGCACGACCAGGAAGCGCGACAGGAACCGCCGGACCCGCGACGGCGAGCTCATGTGGGCCTCGCGCTGGATCTCCTCCTCGACGATCGTTTGCCCGAGCTCGAGGGCGGCCACGGCGATGATCAGGAGCGCGATGGTGTCGAGCACGCCGTCGACGCGTTGTTGCAGGCTGCGCTCCGCGAATGGAAGGATACCCTGCCACAGTTGGTGTCCGGCGAAGAAAAGCAGCGCGAATGCGCACACGATCAAGAGCACGCTGATCGCCAGATGACCCGCGGGAAACAGCTTAAGCAGGAGCTTCATCAGCGCTTCCTTCGACGGGAGGGTCTGCCACGCC
This sequence comes from uncultured beta proteobacterium, assembly GCA_963754305.1. Taxonomy (GTDB): domain Bacteria; phylum Pseudomonadota; class Gammaproteobacteria; order Burkholderiales; family SG8-39; genus DATEDA01. The sequence continues at coordinate 198,550 of CAVWFR010000043.1, forward strand.
TTCGCACACCGTGATTCTAACGGTAGGCCACGATCCCCCGGACCCACTTGGGCACGGCGGTTGCTGCTCCGTCGGGTACCCGCTGCGTGCGACGACTCGCGATCCGATGTGCCGCTCTGCGCTCGCGCGCACGCGAGTTCGAAAGGACCGTCAATGCTGCATAGCATCCAGACTCTCAAGCGCCTCGAGATCGGCGCCACCGACGGCAACATCGGCAAGGTCGAGGACGCTTATTTCGACGATGCCCGCTGGGCGATTCGGTATCTCGTGGCCGACACCGGCGGCTGGCTGAGCGGCCGGACGGTGCTCATTTCGCCGCGGTCGATTCGCGACATCGACTGGGCGAACGGGGCGGTTCGCGTCGCCCTCACGCGCGAACAGGTCGAGAAGAGCCCGTCGATCGACACCCGCAAGCCCGTCTCGCGACAGCACGAAATCGAGTACTCGGCGTATTACGGTTACGCCCCGTACTGGATCGGACCCGATCTATGGGGAATGGGCATGGCGCCAGGTGTCCCCCTGGTTGTCCCGCCGATCGACCAGCCGGTTCCCCCCGCCGAGGGGGCGCGCATAGAGCACGAACGCGCCGCCGCCGACCCGCACCTCCGCAGCAGCATGGAAGTGGCGGGCTATCACGTAGCGGCGACCGACGGCGACATCGGCCACGTCGAGGATTTCGTGTTCGACGACGAGACCTGGGCCATCCGCTACCTCGTGATCGACACCCGGAACTGGTTGCCGGGCAAGCATGTGCTGGTATCGCCGGAGTGGATCGAGCGGATCGACTGGTCCGAGACGAAGGTGCTCGCGAGCCTGACTCGGCACGAGATCGAAACCAGCCCGGAATACGATCCCACGAGCCTGCCGGGTCGCGCGTACGAAGACGCGCTGCATCGGCACTACAAGAAGCCGAGCTACTGGTCGGTTCGCGACGAGCCGGTCACGCCGCTCTCCGGTTCCTGAAGCATCGTGGGCCTTCCCGTACGACTCTATTCGGCCTTACCCTGAAGTCCGGCGTACGCCGGAGTGACTTCTTCAGCGGTGGGTACTCCGTGCCAGCGCCTCCTCTCCCTGCGGCTCCTCGGCGCCTTCGGCCATCTCGCTCGGCTCGGCCTGGCCGGGTGAGTCGACGCTGCCCATCAGCACCGCTTTGCGCTCGCGCATCGTTTCGGCGAGGGCGTCGAGGTCGAGGCCGCTCTTCTTCACTTTCGGGAACATCTCGTTCTGTTCCTCTTTGACGTGGTGCTTCACATACTCGGCGAGCACGGTAAACGTCGCGGCGTAGTAAGCGTCTCCGGCTGGAAGTCCCTCGAGCCTGGCGATCAGCTCCTTCGCCGACCCGTGCTCGATCTCCGCTTCGTTCATGAGCTCTTCCTCGTCGTTCAGCTCTTCGCGCACGGCGGGGTAGAAGATCTCTTCTTCGAGCGAGGTATGGACCTTCAGCTCGGCACAGGCGAGCTCGACGATCTCGCGGGTGGCGTCAGCATCCTGGTGATCGACCTTCTCGAACGCTTTGAACAGCTTATCGACCCGCTTGTGGTCGGCGATGAGCATCTCGATCGCATCGGGTTGCTTGGTGCTGCGGCGGCGTGTGGCCATGTCGGATCCCTTTCGGCGGCGTTGGGGGCAACTGCGGGTTGCAACCCGCGTTCCGCGCGGGAATTCGCGCCGACGGAGACGTTGCGCGGTACCTCTTACCGGCCGCGGTAACTTTTACTGGGCCAGCGGACGCTCCCCGCGCGGTTCCGTCCTCGGCGACGCGCTTGAACTAGGGCGGGCACACGAATTGCGTAAAACAGTCGCTAGACGATCGGTCGGCGCCGACCGACGCGTTTCCAGTACGCCGTTCGCACCCTTTCACCAAGAAGGAGATTACCCAGATGGAACAGACCCAGACCTCCTACTCCGACCCGTCCATCGCTGCGCGCCAAGGCGCGGAAGCCATCAAGGAGCGGGCGCATACCGGCATCGAACGGCTCAGCAGTGGCGCCCACGGCACCGTGGATCGCGCGGCGACCCTCGCGGCGAGCGCGGCCGATCGCTTGCTGGTCAAGCGCGATGAGCTCGCGCACGCGAAAGACGAATGGGTGGAGACCACGCGCGGCTATGTGCGCGAGCACCCGCTCGCAGCGATCGGTTTCGCCCTTGCCGCGGGCTACCTGATCAGCCGCATGACATCGCGGTATTAGCACTCGGAATGACGACACCGGCGGAACGGCGGGCGGCGGCCGCGGAGGGCCCGCGGCTCGGGGATTTGACCGCACTCTTGGTCCGGCATTCCCGGCAACTCGCCGCCGACTATGCGCTGCTCGCGGTGCTCGATGCGCGCATGGCTGCCGTCCGGTACGTATGGGTCATCGCAGCCGGTGTCATCGCCGCGGTCCTCGTGGTCACGGCTTGGTTGTCGCTGGTCGTCGCGGGAGCGGTCTGGCTGATTGGCACCGGCATGTCCTCGGCCGCTGCGCTACTCCTCGGCGCAGGGGTCAATGTGGCCGCCGCATTGGCGCTAGCGGTTTGGATCCGCGGGGCGGCCACCGAGTTGCCGTTCGCCGCCACCCTGCGCCAGCTCCGCGGCGAGCTGCCGTCTGGACCCGAGGCTTCGCATGCTGACCCGGCTTGACGGCGAGATCCGCGAGCTGGAGGCCCGCATCGTGCGGGAGCGGCGCGCGCTCCGCGAGCTCACGGCCGATTGCAGCGCGACGCTTCGCGATCGCGCCGTTTCCCCGAAGAGCTTGGCGGCAATTGCCGCCGTCGGCTTCTTTGCGGCCGAACTCCTCCATCCCGCGCGTGCCCTCCGCCGCGGAGGGAAGACGGGGCTGTTGGCGGCGGTCGTCGGCGCCGTAATTCCGCTGCTCCGCTCGCGGTATGGCTTATGGGCGATCTCACAGATCATCCAACGGTGGCGCGCCCACCGCGCTGCCCGTCAATACCCGGTTTATCCGCCGGATTTCGAGCTGCCCCGCGGCCCTGTTTCGCCGCCCTGATAAGGAAAGAAGTCCTACCGCTTCGGCGGTGACCGTCCGGCCGGCGTCTCCGGGAGCGTCGGCGAGCCTTGGGAGTCTTTCCACGTCTTCGCGTTCGCGACCAACCCGGCGCAATCGCTGTCCTTACCGGGGCCGGTCTCGATGAAGGGCGCGAGTGCGAGTAACGGATTTACGAGCCCGAGCAGCGTCGCAGCGATCCCGCGGGAGGCGAGCGCCTTCGCGTCAGGGGCGATCGTGGGATTGCGCAGCGTTCCGCGCACCTTCAAGCGGCGAGCGCGCCGAGAGCAGGCTCTTGTCCTTCGGTCGCGGATAAAGCGTGAGGTCCAGCGCTTCTTTTCGCAAGTCGATCACGCCTGTCCCGACCACGAGGGTGTCGGCGGTGTCGAGAACGAGCACCTCGCTCGCGGCGACGCCTTTCCTCACATCGAGATCGGCAACGGCGCACCGCAGCTCGATCTCGCGATCGCCGGTCGCGAAGATGAGCAACGCCTCACCCGCGTCCAGGCCCATCAGCTCGAGCACGAGATTGCTGATCGTCCCGTGATCGATCGCGAGCGTGATCCGGCCGTCCGCGCTCCCCATCAGCGCCGCCACGGAGCTGCCCGTCCCAGCGAGCCGGGCCTTTCCGTGCGCGATCCCATGCGCGGTCTTCATCGCCTCGACGGTCGGAAACAGTTCGCGGAGCCTGAGCGACTTGAAATCCAGCTCGGCGGTACCTCGCAGCGGTGGCGCGCGGCCGTCGAGCTCGATCCGGCCCGCGATCCGGCCGCCGGCCGCCTGCATGTCGAGCGGATCGACGCGGAGGATACCTTCCCGGATCCTGAGCTTGGCGTCGAGCGAGCTGATGGGCAGGGCCGGCGGATGCAGCACCTTCTTGCCCGAGAGGCTCGCATCGACGTCCATCCGTTGCCAGCGCGCGAAGTCGAACGGCTGGTCGGGCAACGCCTGGTTCGCGCGCTGGAGCCGTTGCGCCTGGCGCCGCTGCTCCGGCGATGCGGTCTCGCCCGCGGTCGTTTTCGGCGGCGCGCCGATGAGGGGCCCCAGGTCGTCGAAATCGAGCAGGTTCGACGTGAGGTCGATCTGCAGGTGCGGCCGCGGCGGCCCCGGCTTGTAGGCGAAGCGGCCTGCGACGTCGGTATCGCCGATCTTGCCGCTGGCGTCGTCGAGATGCCATCCCGCGGCGTCGCGCCGGAGTCGTCCGCGCAGCTTGTAAGGCGGCGTCGGTGGAAGCGTCACGCCGATCAAAGGACGCAGCTTGGACAGATCGTCGCCGGCGAGCTCGAGCGCGAGGTCGAGCGCGCGCAGCGCGGCCGGATCGGTCACCGTGCCTTTGATATGGGCGGAGGTCGCACCCGCGCGCACCGTCGCCTCCAATGGATAGGGTTGGCCGGTGTCGGCGAGGGGCAGAATTCCCGGGCCCGTCGCGTCGAGCGAGAAGGGCGCTCCCTCGTAGCGGCCGCGCGCCGACACTTTCAGATCATCCGCAGCCTCGGCCCCTGCCGCTGCGAGTGTCGCGGACAGCTCGGTTTTCGCGGCCGGGTCGATCAGCTCGATCGCTCCGTCGTCGATCCGGAGCCGACGGATGCGCGGCGGGGTGCCGCTTCGATCCTTTCCCTCATCGTCGAATTCCCACGTGCCTCGGTCCTCGCGCCGCTCGAGCGCGACGCGGGGCCGATCGAGGGCGAGCTCGTGGAACTCGAGCGCACCGCGCAGCAGGGCCGGCAGAGACAGCACCGCCTCGATACGCTGCGCTTCGAGCAGATTCGGGCGGCGCGCCCACGCGGGGTTCGACAGCGTCACCTCGCCTGCGACGACGCGGATGCGCCAGCCGAGCTCGACGTCGAGAGCCCCGATCGACACCGTGCGGCCGGTGCGTGCCGCGACCTGACGCTCCAGCGCGCCGCGCAGGACGTTCCAGTCGAAGAGCACCAGAAACAGCACGACGCTGGCAACGACCGCCGCGGCGGCGATGATCGCGGTCTTCTGCCAGGGATCTCATTCGGCACATGCCGCAAGCGGCGTGCCCGACAGCATCGGAGCGCGCACGCGCCGCCGCTGCTGTGCAACCGGCGGCGCTCGTTAGGGGTAGTCACTGGAGTTTCTACCAGCGCGCTGCGCATGCTCGTGCCCAAGCGATCGCTGGTATAACTCGTGCTTGAGTCGTATGGGTCGTGCTGGTGTCAGCGGCCGACGAAGCAATCCGGAGCGCCACATCTTCGCTCGCATGCCGAACCCTTCCGCTCTGCTCGAGCACGCCGAAGCGACGCGCCAGACGTTGCGCAAGACCGCGCGCTGGACCGCGCTGCTCGCGGGCGCGATCGGCATCGGCGCGATGGTCGGCTGGGTGGCCGATGTCGATGGCCTGCGCACGTTCGGCGCGGACTTTCCGTCGATGCAGCTCGGGACGGCGCTCGGGCTGGTGCTCGCGACAGCGGCGCTCGTGGCGGTGCAGAGCGCGCGCGAGCGAGTGCGACGCGCCGGGCGCTACGCCGCGGGTGCAGCCGTTGCCCTGGGGCTACTTTCGCTCCTGAGCCACGCCACCGGGGCGGCCCTTGGGCTCGACTTCGCGTTCACCGGCCTCGCGCGGAGCCCGGACGAGCTGCCGAAGCCGATGGCGATCTCGAGCGCGTTCGCGCTGACGCTGGCGGCGCTCGGCATCGCGTTCGCGCCGGTTGCCTCGGCGAGCGCGGTCGCGGTGAACCGCGCGATCGTGATCGCCGTTGCGAGCCTCGCGATCGTGTCCCTGGTCGGGTTGACCTTCCGGGCGCTGATGTTCTACGGCATCTCCCCCCTGTTCGGCATGTCGTTGCCGGGCGCGGTCGCGTTCGTGCTCCTCGCGATAAGCCTGCTCGCCGCCCGTCCCGACGCGTGGCTGGTGGGCGTGGTGGCGAGCGAGCGGCCCGGCGCGGTGATCACCCGCTGGATGCTGCCGGCGGCAATCCTGGTCCCGCTGGTTGCGCACTGGCTGCATCTCCTCGGCATGCGCGCAGGCCTCGTCGACGAGCCCGTGGCGGAAGGGCTCCTCACCCTCCTGATGATCGCGGTGCTCGGCGCCCTCACATTATGGATCGCCGGCGAGCTGGACCGATACAACGCGCGCCGCGAGCGCGCCGAGGAGGAAGCGCGCACGCAGCGCGAGTGGTTGCAGGTGGTGCTCGCCGGCATCGGCGACGGCGTCATGGCGACCGATCGCGCCGGGCGCGTGCGCTTCCTCAACGCCGCGGCCCAGCAATTCGCGCGGCATCCGGATACGGCCGTGGGTCGCCCGATCGAGGAGCTGCTCGAGATCGTCGACGAGCGCACGGGGCTCGGGATCGGGTCGCCGCTCGAGCGCGCGCTCGCCGAGCGCCGGCCCGCTGCAGTGGGCGGCGAGCCAGCGCTCCGTCTACCCGGCGGGATGCTCCAGGCGGTGGAGATCAACGCCGCGCCCATTCTCGACTCGCGCGGCGAGCTGGCGGGCGGCGTGCTCATGGTGCGCGATGCCGCACGCCGCCGGGCAGCCGAGCGCGCGATGCGCGAGGCGTACGCCGAATTGGACCGGCGCGTGATCGAGCGGAACGCCGCGCTGGAGCGCACCGCGGCGACCTTGCACGAGCGCACGACGCTCCTCACCACCATCGCCGCGACGACGCCCGACCTGATCTACGCGAAGGACCTCGACGGCCGCTTCCTGATGGTCAACCCCGCGTACCTGCGGGCGATCGGCAAGGCGGACCTCGACGTCGTCGGCCGCAGCGCGCTCGAGCTCGACCCCGACCCGGACCGCGCGCGCGGGTCGGCCGATAGCGATCGGACGGTCGTCGAGTCCGGCCGGTCGATCACGGTCGAGGAGCACTTCGCCGGCGCGGCGGGCGCGCGCACTTATCTCACCACGAAGTCGCCGCTGCGCGACGAGCAGGGGCGGGTGGTCGCGCTGATCGGCGTCGCGACCGACATCACCGACCGCAAGCGCGCCGAGCGCGAGCTCGAGAACCTGGTCGCGACCGAGCAGCGACTGCGGGGCGAGGCCGAGCGCGCCAACCGCGCGAAGGACGAGTTCCTGGCGATCGTGTCGCACGAGCTGCGCTCGCCGCTCAACGCGCTGCGCGGCTGGGGGCATCTGCTCGCCGCCACGCGGCCGCTCGATCCCGGGCTGGTCGACCGCGCCACCGCGGCGATCAAGCGCAACGTCGAGCACCAGGCGCGGCTCATCGACGACATCCTCGACACCTCCCGCAGCATGAGCGGCAAGCTCACGCTCGAGCGCCATCCGCTCGATCTGGTCGAGGTGGTGCACGCGGCGCTCGAGATCACGCGGCCGGCGGCCGGGGCGAAGCGGATCGAGCTCCGCGCGGAGTCCGATCACCCGGTGGTGACGGTGGACGGAGACCCGGGCCGCTTGCAGCAGGTCGTGACGAACCTGTTGTCGAACGCGATCAAGTTCACCGCCCAGGGCGGCGTCATCCGCACCGAGGTCAGGCTCGCGGGCCAGCACGTGCAGCTCGCGGTGCGCGACAACGGCCAGGGCATCGCGCCGGAGTTCTTGCCGCACGTCTTCGAGCGCTTCACGCAGGCCGATACCTCGACCACGCGCCGTGCCGGCGGGCTCGGGATCGGGCTCGCGCTGGTCCGCAACATCGTCGAGCTGCATGGCGGGAAGGTGCGGGCGGAGAGCGAGGGCGTCGGGCTGGGTGCGGCGTTCATCGTCGACCTGCCGGCGCCGGCCATCGCAATGGCGGCGCGCAGTCCCGCACCGGCCGCCGGCGCGGGCGCGGCGGAGCGCCGTCTGAGCGGACTCAGGGTGCACGTGGTGGACGACGATCCCGACGCGCGCGAGGTGATCGGCCTCGCGCTGCGCCAGGCGGGGGCGGCGGTCGAAGCGTTCGAGTCGGGCGACGCGCTGCTCGCGGCGCTCGAGCGCGCCGACTCGCCGCCTGACGTGCTGCTGCTCGATCTCGCGATGCCCGGCGAGGACGGCTTCGCGGTGCTGGCGCGCGTACGCACGCTCGAAGCGGCCCGCGCGGTGGAGCCGGAGTGCGAGCTGCCCGCCATCGCGGTGTCCGCGTTCACCCAGATCGATCGGCAGCGCCTAGCGGCGGCGGGTTTCCGCGATCGCGTCGCGAAGCCGGTGGACGCCGAGCGGCTCGTGAGCGCCATTCGCGCGGTGGTCGACTGGCCATGGCCGGGCAAAGCTCCCTTGCCCGGCGCCGCGGCGCCGGACCAGGCCGAACACGACGCCAGCCGCGCCGCGCGCTGATCCTTCACTCCGTTTGTAAACGCTACACGGCGGGAAGCTCGAGCGCCGATCGGCGGGCGCGCGCCTTGCTACGACGCGGCAGTCCTCCCATTGACGCCCCCATGCGCTACCTCGTTCTCGCTACCGACTACGACGGCACGCTCGCGCTGAACAACCGCGTCGCGCCGGATACCGTCGACGCGCTGCGGCGGCTCGCAGCGACCGGGCGCAAGCTCGTCCTGGTGACCGGCCGGGAGCTGGACGAGCTGCTGGCAATCTTCCCGGAGATGGAGATGTTCGACCGCGTTGTCGCGGAGAACGGCGCGTTGCTCTACACCCCGGCGACCCGCAAGCGGAAGTCGCTCGGCGAGCCGCCGCCGGCGGCATTCGTCGCCGAGCTCGCGCGCCGCGGCGTCGATCCGCTCGCGGTCGGCGAGACGATCGTCGCGACGGTGGAACCGAACGAGACCATCGTGCTCGAGACGATCCGTGATCTCGGGCTCGAGCTCCAGGTCATCTTCAACAAGGGCGCGGTGATGGTGCTGCCCGCGTCGGTGAACAAGGCGAGCGGGCTGCAGGCGGCGCTCGCGGACATGGGGCTTTCGGCGCGGAACGTCGTCGCGATCGGTGATGCGGAGAACGATCACGCGCTGTTGCGCTCGGTGGAGTACGGCGTCGCCGTGGCGAACGCGATTACGTCGCTGAAGCAAGAGGCCGACCGCACCAGCGAGCTCGACCACGGCGCAGCGGTGATCGAGCTCGTCGATGCACTCATCGAGCACGATCTCGCCAGGAGCCCGCCGCGACGGCTCCGGCGGACGCTCCTCCTCGGTACCCGAACCGACGGCGAGGAGTTCCGCGTGCCAGCCGCCGGGATCAGCCTGTTGATCGCCGGCTCCTCCGGCAGCGGCAAGTCGACCGTCGCGACCGGCGTGCTCGAGCGCGTGAGCGCCGAGGGCTACCAGTTCTGCGTGATCGATCCCGAAGGGGACTACGAGGACCTGGCCGAGGCGATCGCGTTCGGCAGCGCCGAGCGCGGCCCGACGGTGAGCGAGATCCTGACCGCGCTCGAGAAACCGGACGCGAACGTGGTGGTGAACCTGATCGGCCTGCCGTTGCAGGACCGGCCCGCGTTCTTCCTCGGCCTGCTGCCGCGGCTGCAGGAGCTGCGCGCGAAGACCGGGCGGCCGCACTGGATCCTGGTCGATGAAACGCACCACCTGATGCCGCGGGAGTGGGATCCGGCCGCGGTGGTCGTCACGCCGGAGCTGACGGGGTTGATCTACGTCACGGTCCACCCCGACTTGATCGCCCCGGCGGTGCTGCAGACGGTCGATCTGATCGCCGCGCTCGGCGAAGCGCCGGAGGACACCATCGGCGCGTTCGCGCGCGCCGCCGGGTTGCCGGAGCCGCCGACGGAGGGGGTGAAGCTCGAACCGGGCGAGATGCTGGTCTGGACGGAGGGCAACGGCGAGGGCGCGCACAGAGTCCGCATCGCGCCGAGCAAGACCGAGCGCCGCCGCCATCGCCGCAAGTACGCCGAGGGCGAGCTCCCGCCCGATCGCAGCTTCTATTTCCGCGGCCCGGAGGCGAAGCTCAACCTGCGCGCCCAGAACCTGATGCTGTTCCTGCAGCTCGCCGACGGCGTGGACGACGACACCTGGCTGCATCACCTGCGCCAGGGCGATTACTCGCGCTGGATGCGCGGCAGCATCAAGGACGACACGCTGGCCGAGGAAGTGGCGACGGTCGAGCAGGCCGCGGACATCGCGCCGGCGGCGAGCCGCGCACGGGTACGGTCCGCGGTAGAGGAGCATTACACCGTGCCGGCCGCGGGCGAAGGCGCGAGCTGACGATGGGCGCACCGAGCTCCCGCCGTAAAGAAGGGGCGCCGCGCGACGCGAAGCGGCGCGCCGCTGCGCCCGCCGCCGGGAAGCGCGCCGGCCGCATGCCGCGCGCGCCGTCGAGAATCCTCGTCATCGACATCGGCGGAACGAGCGTCAAGATCCTCGCGACCGGACACACCGAGCCGCGCAAGGTGCCCTCGCACGAGAAGCTCACGCCGACGCAGATGATCGAGTCGGTCATGGAGGTCGCGGCGGAGTGGGACTACGATGCGGTGTCGATCGGCTACCCCGGCCTCGTCGGCGCGCAGGGCCCGCGCTCCGAGCCGGGCAATCTCGGCGCGGGCTGGGTCGGCTTCAACTTCGCTGCCGCGTTCGATCGGCCGGTGCGGATCATCAACGACGCCGCGATGCAGGCGCTGGGCAGCTACGACGGCGGCCGGATGCTGTTCCTCGGCCTCGGGACCGGGCTCGGCTCGGTGCTGATCGCCGAGCACGTGGTGGTGCCGATGGAGCTCGGCGAACTGCCCTGGAAGGGCGGCCGGCCGATCGGCGTCGAGCTCGGCCGCGACCGGCTCGACGAGATCGGAAAGCGGGAATGGCGGAAGCGCGTCGCGCGCGTCGTGGCGATCTTGTCCGCCGCTTTCACCGCCGACCATGTCGTGCTGGGCGGCGGCAACGCGAAGCTCATCAAGAAGGTCCCGCCGGGTGTGCGCATCGGCCACAATCTCGCCGCGTTCCGGGGCGGGTTCCGCCTCTGGAATCTGCCCGACGTGCAGACGCTGTCAGCTGAGGGGGAGTCGGCGGCGCAACCGGCGACCGGGGAGTGGCGGGTGATCTAGGAGGCCCGAGGAGGCCCGCGCGGGTGGGCATGTCGATTGCAGACGTATCGGCATGATCACGCTTAGGTCTCAGGCTGGGCGCGGGCTGGCTGGCGGGTTGGCAGTCTCTGCGGTCCTCGCCGCAGCGATAGTGTCGATTGGGCTCAGCCGGTCCCTCAACGCCGACGGCCCGGCCGCGATCGCGCCGGTCGCCGTGGAGCCGGATCCGCGACGGCATGCGCTCGCCACCTATCTGGCGGACAAGTACGACGTGCCGGCGCGAGTGACCGGCCGGGTGGTGACCGAGGCGCACGCCGTCGGCGCCGAGGCCGGTGTCGATCCGCTACTGATCCTCGCGGTCGTCGCGGTCGAGTCCAACTTCAAGCCGGACGCGCGCAGCGGTTACGGCGCCCAGGGCCTCATGCAGATCGTGCCGCGGTTCCATCGCGAACGGCTGGCAGAGCATGGCGGCGAGCACATGGTCTCGGATCCGAGAGTAAACCTGACGGTCGGGACGCAGATTCTGCAGGAGTACGTCCGGAAGACCGGGAGCGTTCCACGCGGCCTGCAACGCTACGCGGGCTGGGAAGCCGACGTCGATCGCCGGTACGCCCGCAAAGTACTGGCGGAGAAGCAACGCTTGCAGCGGGTCGTGGAGCAGTCGGCCTAGAGTGCGTCAGGCACGCCGAATGCAGATAGCGGACCACGTTCGCATACTTATGGAGACGGTCATGATCAAGCTCATATCCGCCGCGGTTGCCGCTTCGCTCTTCGCGCTTGCCGGCTGCAATACGATGCAGGGGCTGGGCCAGGACATCGAGCGCGGTGGCGAGAAGTTGCAAGAGAAGGCGAAGAAGTAAACGCCCGCGCCAGTGCCCCGGCGACGCGTCCCCGCATTTGTCGCTGCGCTCGCTGCGTCGCTCGTTCTCGCGGCCTGCGAAAAATCCGACCAGCAGAAGCTGAAGACCGACGCCAAGGAGGCTGGCAAGGCGCTGAAGCAGGTCGGCGAGACCACGGGTCAGGTCATCGAGGACGCGGCAATCACCGCCAAGGTGAAGGCCGCGTTGCTCGCGGAGAAGAACGTCAGGAGCCGCGAGGTGGACGTGGAGACATTTCAAGGCAAGGTCGTGTTGAAGGGTCGCGTCCCCGACCGCGCTCAGGCCGATCTCGCCCTCAAGGTGGCACGATCGGTGGAGGGCGTGAAAGCGGTGGAGAGCCGGATCGCAGTCAACTGATTCTTGGGGGCGGGCGCCGATGGCGGCTAGCCGGCGCGGCGGCGGAGCTGCCGAACAGCCGATTGCCCTCGATAGCGTCGCAGGCGATAAGGAAGGCAGCCGCATTCCAGGATTGTCCGGGCATCCCGCTCGGCACGAGCGTGCGGCCGTGCAGCCATTCGTTGAATTGCCAGTGCTTGAGCGCATTGGCCCGCGCAACCTTGACGAGCTCGGCCCGCGCGCTGGCTGCCGGCCCGAGCTGCGCGAGCGCCGCGACCCAGAAGCCGCCGACGAACGGCCAGATGCCGCCGTTGTGGTACTGCCATTCGAGGTTCTGGCGGTGGCGCGACATGTACGGCCGCCACAAGAAGGCAGGACGTTGCATCCCTGGGCTTCGACCTCCCCAAGCTCATCGCGGAGAAGCGGCTTGTCGTGGACTACGTTCGCGTCGAGCGCAGCGAAATTGAAGAGACCGGCGAGTACGATCTGGAAGGGTTGTTCGTGCGCCTCGAACACGCGGTCAACTCGGTCCGCGCCAAGCGCGTGTTGCTCGATACGATCGAGTCGCTGTTTGCCGGCCTGGGGAACGAAACGATCCTGCGCGCGGAGCTCCGCCGCTTACTCCGCTGGCTACGCGATCGAAACCTCACGGTCATGATCACGGGCGAGAAGGGCGAGACGACCCTGACCCGCCACGGGCTCGAGGAATACGTGACCGACGCCGTCATCCAGCTCGATCATCGCGTCTATGGATCAGATTTCGACGCGGCGCCTGCGGGTCGTGAAGTACCGCGGCTCTCATCACGGGACCAACGAGTATCCGTTCCTGATCGACGAGAATGGCGTGGGCGTCCTGCCCGCCACGTCCATGACCCTGCAGCACGAAGCCTCGTCGGAGCGGATCTCCAGCGGCCTCGAGCGGCTCGACGAGATGCTCGGTGGAGAAGGGTACTACCGCGGCAGCACGGTCCTCCTCTCGGGAACGGCCGGCACGGGGAAGACCACCGTAGCAGCGCATTTTGTCGACGCAGCCTGACGCGCGCGGAGAGCGAAGCCTTTACTTCCTCTTCGAGGAGTCTCCGCAGCAGATGCTGCGCAACATGCGCTCGTCCGGCCTCGACCTCAAGCCCTGGGTCGACGGCGGAAAGCTCCAGTTTCGCGCCGACCGGCCGTCGCGCCACGGGCTCGAGACCCATCTGGTGATGATGCATCGCGCCGTCGAGCAATTCCGGCCGCACGTCGTCGTCATCGATCCGATGACCAACCTGCTGACCATCGGGAACGCAGATCGACGTGCGCGCGATGCTCACGCGCATGATCGATTTTCTGAAGATGCGAGGCATCACAGCGCTCTTTACGAGTCTGACATCGGCCGGGAGCGAGCAGGAGACGACCGAAACGATGATCTCGTCGCTGATGGACACGTGGGCCCTGACGGCGCTCGAGGAAGCCGATCGGAGACGGCAGCGGTGGCTTTGCGTGTTGAAGTCGCGCGGGATGGAGTCATTCGGACGAGACGCGCGAGTTCCGGATCTCGGACCGGGGGATCGACATTTTGCCATCGCGGGCCGTCGCCGGCAGGGGAGGATGAAATGGGAGACGAGATGTTCGAGCTGCGGCTCTACGTCGCGGGACAGACGCCCAAGGCGGTCCGGGCGTTTGCCAATCTGAGGAAGATCTGCGACGAGCATCTTGCGGGACGCTATCGGATCGAAGTCATCGATCTCCTCGAGGATCCCCAGCTCGGCCGGGGCGATCAGATTCTGGCGCTTCCCACCCTGGTCCGGCGGTTACCCCAGCCGATCAAGAAAATCATCGGCGATCTCTCGAACACCGAGCGAGTGCTGGTCGGGCTCGATCTCCGCTCGCGTCAGAAAGATCCGCGTGCCTAAAAGAGCGCCAGGATCGGCCGAAGAGGAGCTCGCGCGGGCTTCACGGGAGCCACCCCGAGAGCGCTACGTGCTGCGGCTGTATGTGACCGGCATGACGGCGCGATCGACTCGCGCTGTCGAGAACGTGCGCGCCGTCTGCGAGGAGCATCTCCGCGGACGCTATGATCTCGAGGTGGTCGACATCTACCAGCAACCGACGCTGGCGAAAGGGGAGCAGATCATCGCGGCACCCACTCTCATCAAGAAGCTGCCGTTGCCGCTGCGCCGCTTGATCGGCGACATGTCCAGCACGGAGCGAATCCTGCTGGGCCTGGACCTCAGGCGGGCGGAATAGCACTCGCATGGATGAGCATCCTCTCGGTGTAGAGGACGAGGAATCGGCCGGCGTCGATCAATTGCGGGCCCGCCTCGCCGAAGCCGAGGAGACCCTCCGGGCCATCCGTCATGGTGAAGTGGATGCGCTATTGATCGTCGACGGAGCGGGCGAGCGCGTCTTGACGAGATACCAGAGCGCGTTGGTATAGAGCACGAAGCCGGACCGCGGCATGATATCGGCTCAGTCGATCGCCTCGTTCTGCTGCAGCAGAGATGAAAGCGTTGATGCTCGTGGCAGGCGAGCCAGCGGACCGCCCGGTCGATCCCGGCTGCGAAGCGCTGGCGCAAGCGTCCCTCCGGGCGCAGCCGGTCGACGAGCGCAACAGCGGCGAGCCACCACAGCGTGGAATTGATGGACAGCCGAGATACCAGAAGTCGGCCTCGTCGCGCTTGGCGTCGAACGAATTTCGGGATTAGGCCGTTCGCCGCCTGATGTGCGGCGAGTCTGTCGAGGCCGTTCGACCGCCTCGCGCTCGAGGTCCGGATCCTCCGACGCCGCCATGCCCAGGGCGCATACGGCGGGATCGCGCCCGAAGATCGCGATGTAGCCGCGAGCGTCGGAGCGTGCGTCTCGGTCGGGCTCCGGCGAGAATGCACGGGGGAGCCGTCAAAGCTGAAAGCGCGGGACCGGGTACCGGAAGCACGTTCACCGTCACTTTGCCGCTCGTTCCAGCGCAGACCGCGCTCGCTGACCGCACGGATACGGCAAGCGCGCCGTCCGTCGAACCTGGTGGGCGGCGATTGCGCGTCCTCGTGGTCGACGACAATGCCGACGGCGCAACGATGCTCTCCATGCTCATCGGGATGCACGGCCACGAGACGGAGCTCGCCCACAATGGTCATGACGCCCTCGCGAAGCTTGCCGACTGGAACCCTCAGGTCGTGTTTCTCGACATCGGGTTACCCGGGCTCAACGGCTACGAAGTCGCACGACGTGTACGGGCTCAAGAAGAAGCGTGCGGAGGTGCCCGTACGATCCTCGTTGCGCTGACCGGTTGGGGCAGTGACGACGACAAGCGCCGCTCGCGTGAAGCGGGCTTCGATCTGCACCTCACCAAACCCGCTGACGCCAACGAGGTGGAAGCCATCGTTGCACGGATCTGCGCCGAGCTGTCCGGTTGATGCAGGTTACGGGTGTTCGCCGCCAGGGATGCAACGACCACTGCCGGCAACGATGTCGAGGATCTGCACGCCGCGCGGCAGCTCGATCAGGAACTCGGGGTCACGCTCGAGGTGATGGATGCGGGTGGGATCTTCACCCGCGAAACGCGACATCGCCGGCACGCTTTCCCAATACGAGATCGTGACGAACTCGCTTTCGGTCTCGCGATCCTCACGCAACAGCTGGACGCCCAGCGCTTTCTCTTCGAGCGGCCTGATGCCGGTTTCGTAAAGATACGCCGCGTACTCGTCTGCCCTTTCCCGGGTGGTTCGGCCGCGCCAGATGCGAGCGATCCTCGGTTGGGGCGCTTCGGTGGAAGTCTTCATCGCGCTCACCCGTCCAGGAACCTAGGCTGCGCCGCGCACGAGTATCAGCGCGCCCGGGAAGCTCGAGAACGCATCGGCCATGGCCAGCCGGCCGCCAGGCGCATCGAGCCGCTCGCCCGTCAGCCCGTTCACCAGATCGGTGGCCGCCCCCAGGGGCGCGAGATCGATAGCCGTGTCGCCCCATACGTCCGGTCCGAGCGGGAGCCGCGCGCCGTCGCCGAGCAGCGTGAGGAAGAGCCGGCCGCTCACCGCGAAGAGCGCACGTCCCGCGTGCTGTCGCGCGAATGCCACGACGTGGCTCGCGCGCGCACCGGTGACGGCGAGCGGCGTATAGCTGCCCTGCTCGAACAGCGTCGGATCCTCGCGGCGCAAGCCGAGCGCGCGCCATAGGATCCACAGCTTGCCGCGTCCGTCCCAGGGATCATCGAACAGCGCGCGCAACCCGTCGGCGATCGAGTCCTGCGGCCCGGCGGCGAGCGCCGCGAGCGAATCCAGCAATCGCTCGCGCGAGGCGTAGTCCACCGGCCGCCGGTTGTCGGGGTCGACCAGGCTGAGGTCCAGCGCATCGGTGCCCTGATAGATGTCCGGCACCCCCGGCGAGGCGACCTTGAGGAGCGTCATCGACAGCGAGTTGAGGAGCCCGAACCACTCGATCCGACCCGCCTGCTCGCGGAGGTCGTCGAGGAAGCGGTTGCCTTCGGCGCGGCCGAGCAGGCCCTCGATAAAGCCGCGTACGGTCGACTCGTACTCGTCGTTCAGGTTGACCCAGCTCGAATGCAGCTTCGCTTCGCGCACCGCTTTCAGCATGTAGCGCTCGATGCGCTCGCGGTACGCGGGGAGGCCGGCGGCGTCGAGCCGCGCCGGGAACGTGCCGAGCAGCGTCTGATAGAGCAGATACTCGTCCGCGCGCGTCGGTGCGGGCGCGCCCTCGCGCAGGCGCTTCTTGCTCCGGTTCACCCGGCTCCAGCGTCGGAGCATCAGGCGCCACGCCCCCGGCATCTCCGACAGGACGTCGATCCGCGCCCGGACGTCCTCCGAGCGCTTGCTGTCGTGCGTCGAGGACGCGACGACGGTGTGCGGCCAGGTGGCGGCGCGATCCGCGCTCGCGCCGTGAAACGCGGCGACACTGATGCCGAACATGCCCGGGTCGGTGCCCACCTCGTTGAGGGAGGCGAGCGGGGTGTAGCGGTAATAGGCCGTGTCCTCGACACCCTTCGCGTTCACCGGTCCGCTGAACTGCTGAAACTTGAGCGCGAACGCGACGAACCGTTCGGCGATCGCCGGATGCGCATCGTCGGGCGCACGGCCGAGCAGCGCGCTGCGCACGAACTCGAAGATCGTCACGTCGGCAGCACGGCTCCGCCGGCGCGCACGCGCCACCGCCCAGTCGATGAACCGGCGGTCCTGCCGCGAGGCGATCGCGCGGCGCTCGACCGGCGAAGAGTCCGCCCGCGGCTCGTGCTGCCGCAGATACGTGCGATAGACTGGAAAGCAAGCGACGACCTCGGCGAGCGCTTGGCGGAGCGTGTTGAACGTGTAGTCGCGCGTGCGGCGATCCGCGCGGGCGAGCCGCAGCAGCTCCGACGAGAGCACCGTGAGCTCGGACGCGAGCGCGGTCTTCAGAATTACTCGCCGGCCCTGGTACGCGGCCTCCGCCGCGTCGCTCGTCTCGCCGGTGAAGCTGTGCCATAGCCGTTCGAAGCGGGACCTCGCGCCGGGATCCACGAATAGACCGTTCACGACCGCGGCGAACCGATAGCCGGTCGTGCCGTGGACGCGCCAGCTCTCGGGCAGGCGCTCGTGCCCGGCGACGATCTTCTCCGCGACGACCCAGACCGGCCGCGCCGGCCGGCTGCCATTGACCGGCGCGAGCGGGACGCCGACGCGGTGTGCATAGCCTTGCTGCAGGCGGTCGAAGTACTGGGCGGGATCGTAGAGCCCGTCGGGATGATCGATCCGCAGCCCGTCGATCCGGCCGGCCGCGGCCAGGTCGAGCATCAGCGCGTGCGTCGCCTCGAAGACGCCTTCGTGCTCCATGCGCAGCGCCGCAAGGTCGTTGATGTCGAAGAAGCGCCGGTAGTTGATCTCGTCCGAAGCGACGCGCCAGAACGCGAGGCGGTAGGCCTGTGCCTCGAGCAGCTCGTGCAGGCGGGCGAACGACTCGCGCTCCGCGGGCGTGCCGTTCACCAGCTGCACCGCGCGCTCGATCGCGGCGGCGGCCTCCGGCGACGCGGCGACGAGCGCGGCCAGGCGCCGCTGGTGAATCGACTTGTCGCGGCGGCGCTCGGCAAGCGCGTCGGGGCGCGTGTCGTCGCGCGCCGGCAGATGGCCGAATGCCGCGGCGACGCTCGCGAGCTCGGCTGCGGGTTGGTCGGGCAGCGGTTCGGACGCGGCGAGCGCAAGCACGCGCGGATATTCCCGCGGATCGACCGGGAACCGGTGCTCGAAGTAGCTGACCGACAACGCGCCGGCGCCGGCGTCGAATTCGAGGCGGAGGTCGCCGCGCTCGAGCACCAAGCCGTAGTGCTCGCCGAGCACCGGCAGCAGCACGCGGTTCGCCATCGAAGCGTCGAGAGGGTGCCAGTCGATGTCGAAGAACGCGGCGTGCTCGGCGGCCGGACCATTCTCGAGGACGTCGAGCCACCACGCGTTGTCCGCGCCCATGACCCCCATGTGGTTCGGCACCACGTCGACGACGAGCCCGAGGCCGTGCGCCTGCAGCGTGTCGGCGAGCGAGTCGAAGCCTGCCTGCCCGCCGAGCTCCGGGTTGATCTCCCGGTGATCGACGATGTCGTAGCCGTGCGTGCTGCCCGGCCGCGCGCGCAGGATCGGCGAGCAGTACAGGTGGCTCACGCCCAGCCGCGCGAGGTAGGGCGCGATCCGCGCCGCGTCGGCGAACGTGAAATCGCGATGGAGCTGCACGCGATAGGTCGCGCGCGGGATCCGGACCGTTGCGCGCGGCGCGCTCGCGTCGCCCGGCGGCGGGCGTCGCGCGACGGTGCGCGGGAGCGGCCGCAGCGCTGCGAGGGTGCGCACCAGCTCGTCGAACCGCGGGTCGTCGCCGAAGCGCTCGAGCGCGACCGGAAGCTTGCGCCGCCAGTTCGGCTGCTCGGCCTCCGAGGTGCCCGGCAGGTTGACCGGGTCGAGCACCCCGAGCAGGTCCTCGAGCTGCACGACCAGGATGCGCGAGGGCGTGCGCGCGAGATAGGCATGCACCGCGCGTGCGAGCTCGGGCGTCGCGGCCGGGATCGAGGCGGGATCGGCGGTCGCGCCCGGCGGCAGCAGCCGCTCGCGCTCGAGCGCGAGGAGGAGCCGCGCGCGGTCCTGCGCGCGCTCGATGAGCGCCGCCTGCCGCGCCCCTTCGTCGGGCAGCAGCCCGAGCGATCGCCGGACGGCGAGATCGCGCCCGTCCCAGAACCCCGCGATCGTCGGCAGGTCATGCGTCGTTGCGGCGACCAGCGCCTCGGCAGGATAGGCGTCCGGCGGCGCGAAGCCGCCGTTCGCGTCGCGCTCGAACGGGAGCACCCGGTACGAGAGGACACCGCGCGCGGCGAGCGCCGTGCGCAGCTCGGGCGGGACGGTGCCGAGATCCTCGCCGATCACCATGCAGCAGTTGCGCACGCTTTCGAGCGCGACGATCCCGAGCAGGTCGTCGAGCGGATAGCTCACGTACGCACCGTCCGCCGCCGCGCCACTCGGCGGCACCCAGTACAGCCGCGCGAGCCCCATCGCGTGATCGATGCGCAACGCGCCCGCGTGGCGCATGTTGGCGCGGAGCATCGCGACGAACGGCGCATAGGCGGCCGCCCGCAGCCGCTCCGGGTTGAGCGGCGGCAGGCCCCAGTTCTGCCCCTTCAGGTTATAGGCGTCGGGCGGTGCGCCGATGCTCGCGGCGACGACGTACAGGTCCTGATTCGCCCAGGCTTCAGCACCGCCGCGGTCGATCGAGACGGCGAGGTCCTGGTAGAGGCCGACGCCCAGCTCGAGCGAGCGGGCGTGGTCGGCCGCGGCCGCGAGCTGCGTTTCCGCCTGCCATTGCAGGTACTCGTAGAGCTCGATGCGCTCGAGCTGCGCGTCGGCGAAGCCGGCGACCGCGGCCGAGGCCGGATCGCGAAATTCGGGCGGCCAGGCGGGCCATCCCCACACATCCGGATCCGCGCGATGTAGCGATTCCTGCAGCGTTTCGAACAGCGCGTGCAGCCGCAGGGCAGGACCGCCCGCCGCCTGGAACGCCCGGAACGCGCGCGCGCGCGGCGAATCCGCGACGAGATGCCGTTCGCGGAAATGCGCATAAAGGCGGCCGAGGACGTCCAGCTTCACCGCCGCGACGCTCGCGTAGTCGACGAGCGGCGCGGCGCGGAGCGCCGCGAGGCGCGACCGGAACGACTCGCTCCGCACTTCGGCCGCGACTGCCGGGCACTCGCCGAAATCGTCGAGCGCCTCGACGTCGATATACAGCACGTTGAGGAAGATCCGCGACGACGGGCCGTAGGGGCTCGCATGCGCCGGGTTGTGCGGGAAGAGCGCATGCAGCGGGTTCACGCCGACGATGCCGGCGCCGCGCGTGCCCCATTGCTCGATCAGCGTTCGCAGATCGGTGAAATCGCCGATCCCCCAGTTGCGCTCGGATCGCACCGCGTAGAGCTGCACCGACGGCCCCCACGTCCGGCCGTCGCCGTCGAGCGCCGCGGGGCGATAGCAGCGCGCAGGTGCGACGACGAGCAGGCTCTCGTCCAGCGCGGCGCCGGCGTGGATCAGCTCGAGGCGGTGGTAACCGCAGCCGAGTCCGCCCTGCGCCGCGAGCTCGGCCGGCAAGGGCAGCGCCCGCTCGCTGCGGGCGGCGCCGTCGATGTCGGCGAGGGTGGCGATGGGCAGCTCGCGCGGAGAGAACTCGCCGGAATGCGTGTCGCCGCCTTCCGCGCGGATCCGCCAGGCGAACCGCGCGGAATCGAGCGCGGCCGGGAGCCGGATCCGCACCGTCCAGGGCGCAGCCGCCTCGGTCAGCACGACCACCGGCGGGAGCGCGCGGCGCCACTCGACCGCGTCGCACGCGGCCGGATCGGACGCGCCGCCGGCCGCGGCGACGTCGACCCCGAGCGCGCCCAGGAGGGCGCGCAGGCTCGCTTCCGAGGCCGGACGGCGCTTGCCCCAGACGTCTTCGTACTCGGTGGCGATGCCGTGCAGCCGGCACAGCCGCTCGAGGAGCGCGGCGTCACCCACGCGGCTCGCCCCGCACGACGACGACCGACCAAGGGTGCGAGCACCGCGCTCTCGCCTGCCTGGACCGGTAGCGTCGCGTACACGAGCCGCCCGGGGGGGAGCGCGATCGGCGGCGATGCGGCCGCGCCGAGGTTCGCCACGAGCGCGAGCGGCGAGCGGTCGCCGAGCGTCCAGCACACCCGGATCACGTCACCCGCGAGCTCGAATGCGCCGCCCGGGGGCATGCCGGCGAGACGCGGCACGATCTCCGTCCGACGCCGCTCGAGCAGGCGGCGATAGAGCGCGTGCCACCGGCGATGCGGCGCCTCAGCGAGGCTTTCCCAGTTCAGCTTCGAGCGGGCAAAGGTCTCCGGGTCGTTGGGATCGGGGATGCGCGCCTGCGACGCGGGCTCGGCGAAGCGCTCGAAGCGGGCGAACTCCGAACGCCGGCCGGCGGTGACTGCGGCGGCGAGCTCGGGGCCGAAGTCGCAGAAGAACTGGAACGGCGTCGCCGCGCCGAACTCCTCGCCCATGAAGAGGAGCGGCACGTGCGGGGCGAGGAGCAGGCAGGCGATCGCCGCCTCGAGCGCGCGGCTCTCCGCCAGCATGCCGATGCGCTCGCCGAAGGCGCGGTTGCCGACCTGGTCGTGAGTCTGCAGGAAGTCGACGAAGGCGGTCGCCGGCAGCGCTCCGCTAGGCTCGCCGCGGCGCGCCGCCCGGTGCGCCGAGTGTTCGCCCTGAAAGGCGAAGCCTTCGGCCAGCGCGCGCGCGACCAGGGCATGCGGGCGTTCGGCGTAGTCGGCGTAGTAGCCGTCGGTCTCCCGCGCGACGATCACGTGCAGCGCGTGGTGTACGTCGTCGTTCCACTGCGCCGCTGGCGCGAGGCGGGCGGCCTCGTTGCGGTCGTTCTCGAGCACCAGGTGGACATGGCGCTCGCGGCCGGGCCCGTCGCGGAGCCGCTGGCCGATTTCCGCGACGATGTCCGGTTCCGAGTCGTCGGCGATCGCGTGGATCGCGTCGAGCCGCAGGCCGTCGCAATGGAACTCCTCGATCCAGTACAGCGCGTTGTGGATGAAGAAGTCGCGCACGGTGCGGGCGCGCTCGCCGTCGAAGTTGATCGCCGCACCCCACGGCGTCGCATGGCGCGGGTTGAAGAACTGCGGCGCGTAGAGGTGCAGGTAGTTCCCTTCCGGGCCGAAGTGGTTGTAGACCACGTCTAGGAGCACCATGAGCCCGCGCGCATGCGCGGCGGCGACGAATCGCTTGAAGTCTTCCGGCGTGCCGTACGTGGCATCCGGCGCGAACGGCAGCACCCCGTCATAGCCCCAGTTGCGCCGGCCGGGGAAGTCGGCCACGGGCATCACTTCCAGAGCGGTAACGCCGAGGTCGGCGAGGTAGTCGAGCCGCTCGGTCGCGGCCGCGAACGTGCCTTGCGGGGTGAACGTGCCCACGTGGAGCTCGTACAGGACGGCTTCCTCCCAGGGTCGCCCGCGCCAGTCGTCGTCCGGCCACTCGAAGCCCTCCGGGTCGACGACCCGGCTGGGGGCATGGACGTCGTCGGGATTCCATCGCGAGGCGGGGTCGGGCACCGCGAGGTTCGCGTTCACACGGAAGGCGTACGCCGTGCCCGGCGGCACGCCGGGGGCGATCGTCTGGAACCAGCCGTTGCCGACCGCGGTCATCGGCCGGCCGGCGCTGCCGCCGAGCACGAGCTCGACTCTCTCGAGGGCCGGCGCCCACAGCCGGAACCGCGTGCTGCCGTCGCGGGCGACCTCGGCGCCGAACGGCATCGCGTGACGCCGCTTCATCGCGGCGCTCGCGGCTGCATCAGGAGCGCGAGCGCGCGGCCCTGCAGCGGATAGGAACTCGCCTCCGGCCACTCGGCCTGCGGCGGCCGGCCGGCGTCGTCGGCGGTGTCGAGCACCGCCCGCCATGTGCCGCGGGCCGGGCCGGGCAAGGTGAAGGGGATCGGCTCGTGATGGGCATTGAAGAGCACGAGGAAGCTCGCGTCGAGGACGGTCCGCCCGCGCCGGTCGGTCTCGGTCAATCCGTCGCCCGAGAAATAGACGCCGAGGCAGCGCGCGAAGTGCTGGTCCCACTCCTCGTCGGTCATCTCGGTGCCCTCGGGCGCGAGCCAGACGATGTCCTTCACGTCGCGGCCGCGCAGCGGCCGGCCCTGGAAGAAGTCGCCGCGGTGGAGCACCGGGTGCGCGCGGCGCAGCGCGATCAGACGGCGCACGAAGTCGAACAGCGCGCGTTCGCGCTCGCCGATATCCCAGTCGACCCACGACAGCTCGTTGTCCTGGCAATAGGCGTTGTTGTTGCCGAGCTGGGTGCGTCCGAGCTCGTCGCCCGCGAGCAGCATCGGCACGCCCTGCGACAGGAAGAGCGTCGCGAGCAGATTGCGGCTTTGGCGCGCGCGCAGGTTCCGGA
Source organism: uncultured beta proteobacterium (assembly GCA_963754305.1). GTDB lineage: Bacteria > Pseudomonadota > Gammaproteobacteria > Burkholderiales > SG8-39 > DATEDA01. Next base: position 222,015 of record CAVWFR010000043.1, read on the forward strand.
TCTCCGGATCGTCGCTCGGACCTTCCACACCGCAGTTCCACGACAGGTTGTGGTTGTGTCCGTCCCGGTTGTCCTCCAGGTTCGCCTCGTTGTGCTTGTCGTTGTAGGACACGAGGTCCCGTAGCGTGAAGCCGTCGTGCGAGGCGACGTAGTTGATGCTCGCGTAGGGCCGGCGGCCGTTGCGCCCATAGAGATCGCTCGAGCCGGTGATGCGGCGCGCGAACTCGCCGATCAGGCCGCCGTCGCCCTTCCAGTACGCGCGGATCGTGTCGCGGTACTTGTCGTTCCACTCCGCCCAGCCGGCCGGGAAGTTGCCGACCTGGTAGCCGCCTTCGCCGAGATCCCACGGCTCGGCGATCAGCTTCACCTGGTTGAGGACCGGGTCCTGGCGCAGCAGGTCGAAGAACGCGCCGAGGCGGTCGACCTCGTGCAGCTCGCGTGCGAGCGCCGAAGCGAGGTCGAAGCGGAAGCCGTCGACGTGCATCTCCTGCACCCAGTACCGGAGGCTGTCCATCAGCAGCTGCAGCACGCGCGGATGCACCATGTTCAGCGTGTTGCCGCAGCCGGTGAAATCGAGGTAGTGGCGCGGCTGGTCCGCCACGAGGCGGTAGTACGCCGCGTTGTCGATGCCGCGGAAGGAGAGCGTCGGCCCGAGCTCGTTGCCCTCGGCGGTGTGGTTGTAGACCACGTCGAGGATGACCTCGATGCCGGCCGAGTGCAGGGTCTTCACCATCGTCTTGAACTCGTCGACCTTGCCCGAGGCGGAGTAGCGCAGGTCCGGGGCGAGGTAGCCGATGGTGTTGTAGCCCCAGTAGTTGCGCATCCCGCGCTCGACGAGCCGGCGGTCGTCGACGAAGGCGTGCACCGGCATCAGCTCGACCGTCGTCACCCCGAGCTGCCGCAGGTAGTCGACGACGCTCGCGCAGGCGAGCCCGGCGTACGTGCCGCGGAGCGCCGGCGGCACCTCCGGGTGTCGCATCGTGAAGCCGCGGACGTGCGTCTCGTAGACCACCATCTCGCTCCACGGCACGTCCGGGCGCCGATCCTCCCCCCACGTGAAGGCCGACTGGATCACCTTGCATTTCGGCATGCCGCGGGCGCTGTCGCGGCGGTCGAACGACAGGTCCGCGCGCCGGTGGCCGATGGTGTAGCCGAAGAGCGCGTCGCTCCAGTGCAGGTGCCCGACTATGCTCCGCGCGTAGGGATCGAGCAGCAGCTTGTGCGGGTTGAAGCGCTGGCCCTCTTCGGGCCGGTAAGGGCCGTGGACGCGGAAGCCGTAGAGCATGCCGGGCCGCGCCTCGGGCAGATAGCAGTGCCAGACCTGGTCCGTATGCTCGCGCAGCGTGAGGCGCTGGATCTCGCGGCGTCCGGCGGCGTCGAAGATGCAGAGCTCGACCCTCTGGGCGTGCTCGGAGAAGAGCGCGAAATTCACGCCCTCGCCGTCCCAGGTGGCCCCGAGCGGGTAGGGGCGGCCTGGCCAGATGGCGGAGATGCCGGCCGAGACGGTCTTCGTCGGCTTGTCTACCGAGCGTTGCATGCGGAAAGCTCAGGCACCCAGGGTGGCGACGAGCGGCAAGTGGTCGGAAGCCACCCGCGCGAGCGGCGAAGTGTGCACCGTGAGCCGGCGGAGCAGCGTCCGCGGCTTGATCCAGAGCCGGTCGAGCGCCAGCACCGGGCGGTGGGACGGAAAGGTGGCCGGCGCGGGCGTGCGCTGGAATTGCACGTGCAGCCACCGCAACGGGCGTCCCCACAGGAACCACTCGTTCAGATCCCCCATGAGCACGGTGGGCACGTCCCGATGCCGGTCGAGCGCGGCCAGGAGCCAGCGCACCTGCCGCCGCCGCTCGTACGGCCACAGTCCGAGATGGGTCGCGAGCACGCGCAGGCGCCACGCGCCGCAGTCGAGCAGCACGTCGAGCGCGCCGCGCGGCTCGTGCGGCGGCACGCTGATATCCATCCGCTCGACCGATAGCGTCGGGTAGCGGGTCAGCAGCACGTTGCCGAAGTCGGCGTCCTTGCGCAGCATCGTCACGCCGCTGATGACCTCGGCCCCGAGGCGCTCGCGGAATAGCCGCACCAGATCGCGGCCGGCCGCGCCGCTGTGGACCTCCTGGAGCGCGATGACGTTCGCGTCGAGCTCGCCCAGGACGCCGGCAATGCGGTCGGGATCGAACACGCCGTCGCGACCGATGGCGCGGTGGATGTTATACGTGGCGACCACGGTCGGCGCCGGGCCGGACGGCGGTGGCGGCGGGCTCATCGTTAGGCCCGCTCCAGGCGACGCCGCACGAGGGTGACGAGCGCCGCCACCGCGAGCACCAGCGCGCCGAGCAATCCGAAGCTGACCGCGTTCGGCTCGCGGATCGCGGCCTGGGTCCGATCGACGGCGAGACCGAGGACGACGATCCCCGGCAGGAGGCCGAGCGCCGAGCCGGCAACGAAGGTCCCGAACCCGATTCGCGCCGCGCCGAGCAGCAGATTGACGATGGTGAACGGCGCGACGGGGACCAGGCGCACCGCGGCCACGGCCGCCACCCCCCCGCGTCCGAGCATCCGGCTCAGCCGCGCGGCGCTGGCGGAGCGCTGGAGCACGTCGTGGCCAAGCGAGCGCCCGAGCCAGTAAGTGGTCGCGGCGCTCGCGAGCGCACCGGCGAGCGCGTATACGGCGCCGATGACCGGGTCGAACACGACCATCGTCGCGGCGATCAGCAGCGTGAGCGGCACCAGAACGAGGCCCGCCGCGACGAACGCAGCCGGTACCGCGATCGCCGCCGCCGGCGACGCCTTCAATGCAGCGGCCATCGCGGTCAGCCGCGGCAGATCGACCCAGCCGGCGAGGTCGGTCCAGCGCCACAGCGCCGCGAGTGCGAGCGCGGCGGCGGCGAGCAGCGCGGCGACCGCCGTGCGGCGGGCCATCCGCCGGCGCGCCGCCACGTATCACCGCGGACCATCGCGATCCGCATCGCGGTGGACGTCGCGGTCGCCGCCGAGGTGCGGATCGGGATCGGTATCGGAACCCGTATCCTCACCCGCCCTTCGGTCCGCGTTGCGCCCGAGCGCGTTCTCTTCCGCTTCGGCTGCGAGCCAATCGTCCAGCTCCCGGCCCGGCGCAAAGCCGCGCTGCTCCGCGCGGGCGTACGCGCGTTCCTGGATGCGGCGCCGGCGCTCGGCGCGCCCGGCGGCTGCAGGCTCGAGCTGCGGCGCGCCCTCGGCGTGCAGCGTCGGATCGCCGTCGAGCGGATCACCCGCGAACGGCGCTCCATCGTCGAACACGGTCGCGTCGTCCAGGGGATGCGCGACCGGGTGCTCGACTCGGGGGTCCCGCCCGGGCACTTCCTTGCGTGGGATCCGCTCGCTATTGCGCGTGGCCATGGTTCGCTCCTTTCATGGGCGTGCTCATTCGTACAGATTGGCGTTGGGCCGCACCGGCGCCATCGGCACCACGACGACGCCGGACTCGGTCACCGCATAGCGGGCGCGGTCGTCCTCCGGCGCGTAGCCGATGCGCTCGCCGGCGGCCGATGGTGTTGTAGCGATCGACGATCGTGCGCCGCAGCCGGGCGCCGCGCCGGATCTCGCAGTGATCCATGATCACGCAGTCCTCGAGCACCACGTCCTCCTCGATGAGCACCTCGCGGCGAATCACCGACCCGCGGATCGTCGCGCTCTTCACCAGCGAGGCGTTGCCGATCTGGCTCCGCTCGATGTGGCCCTCCAGGATGTGCGCCGCCGGCCCCTGGTTGCTGCTCGAGCGGATCGGCCACTTCGGGTTGAAGAGGTTGAAACGCGGCTCGGCGCCGAGCGTGTCCATCGTGGCCGCGAAGTAGGCATCGACGGTCCCCACGTCCCGCCAGTACGAGCGCTCTTCCTGGTGGCGCACGCCAGGCACTCGGTTCTGCGTGAAGTCGTACGCGAACACGTGGTGCGTGCGCGCGAGCCGCGGGAGCACTTCGCGGCCGAAGTCCTTCTCGCCCCGATCGCGCGACTCGCGCAGCGCCGTCTCCAGCACTTCGGTCGAGAAGATGTAATTCCCCATCGACGCGTAGGCGCGGGTCGGATCGCCGGGCATCGGCGGCGGCGCGGCCGGCTTCTCGTCGAAGCGCTGGATGCGGCCCTCGGCATCGCAGCCGATCACGCCGAAGGCGCGGGCCTCAGCGAGCGGCACCGGCAGCGCGGCCACGGTGACGTCGGCGCGCCGCGCGCGGTGGAACTCGATCATGTCGCGCACATCCATGCGGTAGACATGGTCGGCGCCGAACACGAGCACCAGCGCCGGCGCATGCACCTGCAGCAGCTCCAGGTTCTGGTAGACCGCGTCCGCGGTGCCCTGGAACCACTCCGGCCCCTCCTGCATCTGCGGTGGAACCACGGTGACGAAGTGATGCGGGAGGATCGGCGCCAGCACCCAGGCGTTGCGGATGTGCTCGATGAGCGGTTGCGACCGGTACTGCACGAGGATGTAGATCGAGTAGATCTCGGAGTTGACCAGATTGGACAGCACGAAATCGATGATCCGGTAGCGGGCGCCGAACGGAACTGCCGGTTTGGAGCGCACCGCCGTAAGGGGCGCGAGGCGCGTCCCTTCGCCACCCGCCAGCACCATCGCGAGCACGCGGTCACTGCTCATCGGGCCGCGTCGCTTTCCGCCACCGCGGTCTCCGTTGCCGCGGTTTCCGCCCCGCCGAGCTCGAGCAGCGCCGCGACCGGGACATAGAGCCAATCGGGACGGTTGTCGAGCTCGTAGCGGACCTCGTAGAGCGCCTTCTCGAGCGTGAAGAGCCGCACGAGCCGCTCCATCGCGCCGTCGTCGTGCGGCACCGACTCGAGCGCCCGAGTCGCGTCCCGGTAGGCGGCGAGAAACGCGCCGGTCACGGCCAGGCGCCAGTCGCGCAACACCTCGCCGACGAGCGCGGCCGCGTCGGTGCGCCCGGCCGCGAAGCGCGAAAGCGCGGTGCGCGCGGCGTAGTCGGCGGAGCGGATCATCCCGGCGACGTCGCGCAGGGGCGAATGCTTGCGGCGGCGCTCCTCGACCGATCGCCCCGGTTCGCCCTCGAAATCGATGATCACGAAGTCGTTCCGCACCACCAGCACCTGGCCGAGGTGGAGATCGCCGTGATAGCGCGTCTTGACGAGACCGGCGACGTCGATCGCCTCCGCGTCCACCAGCGCGAGCAGGCGCTCTCGCGAGGCGAGCAGCGCGCGCGCCGCAGGCATGACCGCATCGGGCAGGCTTCCCGACCGCCGCTCGAGCTGGTCGAGCGTCCGGCCGACGTCGTCGCGCACGGCCGCCTGCCATGCGCCGAGATCCGCCGGCGTGACCCGCTCCGGGTCGAAAGCCGGGTTGCCGGTGGTGGTGGCGAACGCCGCGTGCAGCTCGCCGATACGCCGGCCGAGGGTGGCCGATTGCGCGACGAACGCGCGGTGCAAATCCTCGCCTTTCGGCGCCCCCGGCCCGGCGGTCGCCGGATCCGCGGGCAGGGTGTGCGAGGTGACGTAGCGCTGGAGGTAGTTCAGCGTGTAGTCCCACAGGTTGCCCTGGTGCTCCACGTACTCCTGGAGCACCGCGAGCATCAGCGGCGCGCGGCCGTCATCCGGACCGGCCGCGTACTCGATCCAGCCGAGCACGCGCGCGACGTGCTTGAACGGGGCGGCGACCGTCAGGAACCGCCCGACCTCGACCTCGGGGTTGATCCCCGGACGCAGCTGCCGATAGCCCTTGAGATACAGGCGCTCGCCGAAGAACACCCCGGTGTTGCTCTGCTCCATCGGCGGATGCCGGACCTCCTCGGCGAGGGCCGACGCGAGCTCCGCGAACGCGGGGGTGCTCGCGCAACGGAGGTGCCCGGAGCCGAACGGGATGTCGCGGTTGTCGCCCATCGCCTGCGCGAGCGCGCGGCAGAACGCGGCGTCGCCGAACGCGCCGTAGAGGACGCCGGTCTTGGCGCGCTCGCGCACGCGGGCGACCGCCCAGCCGCCGATCTGATCGATCGGATCGTGCCCTCGCGATTCCCACGCGATGGCGAGCGGCAGGAAGTAGGTCTGCGGATCGGCGTCGGCGAACTCCACCTTGAGAAACGTGAGCAGCCAGCTGCCTTCGCTTGTCTGCCACTGGCCTTCCTCCACCATGTCGACCCGCGTCACCGGGCGGTCCTTGGCCGCGTACCAGCGCTGGGTTTCCAGATGCGGCAGCAGCACCTCGCGCTCGAGCTGCTCGTGCGTCCGCGAGGCCATCGCGCGGCGCACGTCCACTGCGCCGCTCGCCGGCGTCAGGAACGTCTGCCAGCCTTCCAGCATCACCAGCACCGGCAACTCCTGCGGCGGCAGGCGCTGCTCGTGCCAGCTCGGCGCGGGGACATCGGTCGCGAGCTGGAACGCGTAGTAGCCGTGGCCGGGCAGGGTGAGGAGGTAGGGCAGCTTGCCGATCGGCGGAAACGATGCGCGGCCGACGAGCTCCACCGGTACGCGGCCGTCGAAGCGCGAGAGGTCGAGCTCGACCGCCTGCGCGGTGCGCGCGAGATTCGCCGCGCACAGGATCGTCTCGTTGTCGTACTTGCGCAGGTAGGCGAGCACCTTGCGGTTCCCCGGATCGAGAAACGTCAGCGTGCCGCGGCCGAAGGCCTTGAAGCGCTTGCGCGTCTCGATGATGCGGCGGGTCCAGTTGAGGAGCGACGACGGGTTGCGCGCCTGAGCTTCGACGTTCACCGCTTCGTAGCCGTAGGCCGCGTCCATGTTCGGCGGGAGGTAGAGCCGCTGCGGATCGGCGCGCGAGAAGCCCGCGTTGCGGTCGGGCGACCACTGCATCGGCGTCCGGACGCCGTTGCGGTCGCCGAGGTAGATGTTGTCGCCCATCCCGATCTCGTCGCCGTAGTAGAGGATCGGCGAGCCCGGCATCGTGAACAGCAGAAACGACATCAACTCCATTCGCGCCCGGTCGTTCTCGAGCAGCGGCGCGAGGCGCCGGCGGATGCCGACGTTGATGCGCATTCGCGGGTCGTTCGCGAACGTCTGGTACATGTAGTCGCGCTCGCGGTCGGTCACCATCTCGAGCGTCAGCTCGTCGTGGTTGCGGAGAAAGATCGCCCACTGGCAGTTTGCAGGGATCTCCGGCGTCTGCCGCATGATCTCGACCACCGGGTACCGATCTTCCTGCGCGATCGCCATGAAGAGGCGCGGCATCAGCGGGAAGTGGTACGCCATGTGGCATTCGTCGCCGTTGCCGAAGTACTCGCGGACGTCCTCGGGCCACTGGTTCGCCTCCGCGAGCAGGACCCGGTCGGGATGGGTGCGGTCGAGCTCCGCGCGGATCTGCCGGATGACGGCGTGCGTCGACGGAAGGTTCTCGTTGTTGGTGCCTTCGCGCTCGCAGAGGTAGGGGATCGCGTCGAGCCGGAAGCCGTCGACGCCCATCTCGAGCCAGAACTGCATCGTGCGGATCACGGCCCGCAGGACCCTCGGGTTGTCGAAGTTGAGGTCGGGCTGGTGGCTGAAGAACCGATGCCAGTAGTGGGCCTGCGCGACCGCGTCCCACGCCCAGTTCGAGCTTTCGGTGTCGGTGAAGATGATGCGCGTCCCGGCGTAGCGGTTCGGGTCGTCGCTCCAGACGTAGTAGTCGCGCTTCGACGAACCCTTGGGTGCGCGGCGCGCGGCCTGGAACCAGGCGTGCTGGTCGGAGGTGTGGTTCACGACCAGCTCCGTGATCACGCGCAGCCCGCGGCGGTGCGCCTCGCGGACGAAATGGCGGAAGTCGTGGCGGGTGCCGTAGGCGGCGTGGATGTTGTGGTAGTCCGACACGTCGTAGCCGTCGTCGAGCATCGGCGACGGGTAGAAGGGCAGCAGCCAGATCGCGGTGACGCCGAGCGCCTGGATGTAGTCGAGCTTTTCCGCCAGCCCGCGGAAATCGCCGATGCCGTCGTTGTTGGCGTCGAAGAAGGCCTTGACGTGCAGCTCGTAGACGATCGCGTCCTTGAACCATAGCGGATCGCCGCCGACGGCGGTGAGGGCGAAGTCGTCGATGCTCGTGGCGAGCTGGTCCATCAGAGGAAGTAATCGAAGTCGCGCTCGGTCCGCACCCGGCGGCGGACCGCGAAGATGTGCGCCGGCGCGCGTTCCGGATCGAGGCTCACGTAGTTGCGCCGGCCGTTCCACAAGTAGCGCGCGCCGGTGAGGAGCTCGTGCATCTGGTACGGCGAGTCGGGGTCGAGCCCGAGCGCTGCCGGGTCGACCTCCACCCAGCCCGACTGCACTCGATGCGGGTCGAGGTTGACGACGGTCAAGATCAGATCGTCGAGCTCCGGGGTGGTCTTCGAGTACGCGATCAGCTGGTCGTTGTCGACCTCGAGGAACCGCAGCGAGTCGATCGACCGCAACGCCGCGTGCTCGCGCCGGATACCGTTCACCCGGCCGATCAGGGCACCCAGGCTGTCGGGGCGGCGGATGTCCCACTGCCGCAGCTCGTACTTCTCGGAATTGCGGTACTCCTCGGAGCCTGGTTCGCGCGGCTCGTGCTCGCCGAGCTCGAAGGCCGGGCCGTAGATCCCGTAGCTCGGCGAGAGCGTGGCAGCGAGGACCAGCCGCAGGGCGAACGCGGCCCGCCCGCCGAACTGGAGCTGCTCGGTGAGGATGTCGGGGGTGTTGGGCCAGACGTTGGGGCGGAAGTATTCGCGCCCCGGGCCGTGCGCGAGCTCGGTGAAATATTCGGTCAGCTCGCGCGTGGTGTTGCGCCACGCGAAGTACGTGTACGACTGGCTGAAGCCGAGCTTCGCGAGCTGGTGCATCACCTTCGGGCGGGTGAAGGCCTCGGCGAGGAAGATCGTCTCGGGATGCGTGCGCCGCACCTCGCCGATCGCCCACTCCCAAAAACGGAAGCTTTTGGTGTGCGGATTGTCGACGCGGAAGATCTTCACCCCTTCCCCGGCCCAGAAGAGCATCACCCGTGCGAGCTCCTGCCACAGCGCGCGCCAGTCCTCGCTCTCGAAATCGAACGGGTAGATGTCCTCGTACTTCTTCGGCGGATTCTCGGCGTACTGGACGCTCCCGTCGGCGCGGGTCCGGAACCACTCCGGATGCTGTTTGACGTAGGGGTGGTCGGGCGCGCACTGGAAGGCGATGTCGAGCGCAAGCTCGATGGAGTGCTCGCGCGCCACCGCGACCAGCCGGCGGAAGTCGTCGAGCGTGCCGAGCTCGGGATGGATGGCGGTGTGACCGCCCTCGGCCGCGCCGATCGCCCACGGGCTGCCGGGGTCGGCGGGACCGGCCGCGAGCGCGTTGTTCCGGCCCTTGCGCTTCTCGCGCCCGATCGGATGAATCGGCGGCAGATAGAGCACGTCGAATCCGAGCTCGGCGATGTACGGCAGCCACTGCTCGCAGGTGAGGAACGTGCCGTGCTGCTTTGGATCGGCCGCGGTCGAGCGCGGGAAGAGCTCGTACCACGCGCCGCAGCGTGCCCGCTCGCGATCCACGACGAGCGGCAGCGCGGGATGGGTGAACGGGAAGCGGCGCTCGAGATGCTGCTGCGCGAGCTCGCCGAGCGCGGGGTCCAGCCCGAGCGTCTTCATCGGCCGCGGATCCTCGGCACCGGCGGCGAGCTGCGCCGCCCACGCTTCGAGCCGCGCGCGGCTCTCGTCCCGCGCGGACTTGGCGGCCGCGGCGGCGAGGCCCGCGCCCGCCCGCAGCGCGAGCCCGATGTCGGTCGGGTCCTCGCGGCGCGCGAGATCGCGCCGCCAGGACAGGAAGCGATCCACCCACGCGGTGACGGTAAACCGGTAGTCGCCGAGGCGCTCGACCGGGAAGCTCGCCCGCCAGCGGTCGTTCGCGACCGGCGCCATCGGCGCCTCGTGCCAGGCCTGCTCGCTGTCGTGGCGCCAGCACAATACCGCGACGACGGCGTCGTGCCCGTCGGCGTAGCAGTCGGCCTCGACGACCACCGTCTCGCCGACCGTCCGTTTCGGCGCGAATCGGCCGCAATCCACCTGCGGCGTGACGGCTTCGACCACCGCGCGGACCCGTCCCTCGGGCGGATGAAGCGGCTCGGTCATCGGGATTCGTTCATGACGACCGGCTCTCGAACACCAGCGTCGCTAGCGGTGGGAGCGTGAGGGTCAGCGAGTGGTACCGGCCGTCGGCCGGGAGGGGTGCCGCCTCGACGCCGCCGAGATTGCCCAGGCCGCTGCCGCCGTAGTGCGCGGCATCGCTGTTCAGCGTTTCGCGCCAGAACCCCGCGCGCGGCACGCCGACGACGTAGTTGGCGCGCACGACCGGCGTGAAGTTGCAGACGACGAGCAGGATCGGCGCCAGCTCGCCGCGCGCTTTGCGCACGAACGACACGACGCTCGAATTCGCATCGCTGTGTCCGATCCATTCGAAGCCGTCGGCGTCGAAGTCGACGCGGTGCAGGGCGGGCTGCTGTCGATAGACGCGGTTGAGATCGCCGACCCAGCGCTGCACGCCGGCATGCCCGGGCAAGCCCGCGACGTCCCAGTCGAGGGCCCGGTCGTGGTTCCACTCGCGGGCGTTGCGCGAACTCGCTGCCCATGAAGAGCAGCTTCTTGCCCGGATGGCCCCACATGAAGCCGTAGAGCGCCCGCAAGGTCGCAAGCTGCTGCCACTCGTCGCCGGGCATCTTGGCGACGAGCGCGCGCTTGCCGTAAACCACCTCGTCGTGCGACAGCGGCAACACGAAGTTCTCGTGGAACGCGTACCAGAGCGAGAAGGTGAGGCGATGGTGGTGATGCTTGCGGTTGATCGGGTCGAGCGCGAGGTAAGCGAGCACGTCGTGCATCCAGCCCATGTTCCATTTCATGCCGAAGCCGAGACCGCCCACGTCGACCGGGCGCGACACCATCGGCCAGGCGGTGGACTCCTCGGCGATCGTTTGGACGTCGGGGTGGTCCCGATACGCCGCTTCGTTCAAGCGCGCGCAGAAATTCGATCGCTTCGAGATTCTCGCGCCCGCCGGCGGCATTCGGGATCCATTCGCCTTCGCGCCGGCCGTAGTCGAGGTACAGCATCGAGGCGACCGCATCGACCCGTAGGCCGTCGATGTGATAGCGGTCGAGCCAGAACAGGGCGCTCGACAGGAGGAACGAGCGCACCTCATGGCGGCTGTAGTTGAAAATGTACGAGTTCCAGTCGGGATGGAACCCCTGCCGACGGTCCGCATGCTCGTACAGATGGGTGCCGTCGAAATACGCGAGGCCGTGCTCGTCGCCCGGAAAGTGGGAGGGCACCCAGTCGAGGATGACGCCGATGCCGCTGCGGTGAAGCACGTCGACGAGGTACATGAAGTCCTGCGGCTCGCCGTAGCGCGCGGTCGGCGCGAAGTACCCGGTCGTCTGATAGCCCCAGGAGCCGTAGAAGGGGTGCTCGCAGACCGGCAGCAGCTCGACGTGGGTGAAGCCGATCGACGCGACGTAGTCGGCGAGCGCGTGCGCCGCCGCGCGATAGGAGAGGAAGCTGCCGTTGGCGTCCCGGCGCCACGAGCCGAGGTGCACTTCGTAGGTCGATAGCGGCGCGTCCAGCGCGTTCCGCGCGCGGCGTTCCGCCATCCAGGCGCCGTCGCCCCATTCGTAGTCTAGTGACCAGGCGCGCGACGCCGTCCGGGGGGGGACTTCGGCATAGAAGGCGAAGGGGTCGGCTTTGTCGACCCAGTAATCGCCATAGTTGGACTCCACACGGTACTTGTACGCTTGACCGCGTGCGACGCCCGCGACGTCGATCTCCCAGATGCCGCTACCGTCGCTGCGGGGTGCGAGCCGGTGCTCGTCGGGGCGCCAGCCGTTGAACTCGCCGATCACCGACACCCGGCGCGCATTGGGTGCCCAGACGCCGAAATGCGCACCGCCTTCGCGCAGGTGACAGCCAAGCCGGTCGTAGAGACGCGCATGGGTCCCCTCCCGGAACAGATACGCGTCGTGGTCGGTGAGCAGGAAGGTATCGGGAGTCAGCACGTTGTCGTCCCTCGGCGAAGGTCCGATGGAGGTACTTGGGAACCAGAGGGTACCTCGCACAGTTCGTGCCCGTGCGGCGGACCGCGCATGGCACACCGGTTGCAGAGCGGATGGGTAGCGCGCGCGCGATCTCGGGGTGGGCGAGCGGGTAAGTTGTGCCGCACCGCTGTAAGAATTACCGCTCCACACATCCCCACACCCGCGTCGGTTACGGCCGACAGGCAAACGGTGCGAAACGCGCAGGCGAAACACGGCGGTGCGATCACGGACTGTGCGAACACCGCCGTACGAAAGACGGCGGACGGTGCGTCAGGCATGCAGGTGCTCGTTGCGTGCAGGATGCTCGTTGCGACTTGAGTCGCAGGGCCAGACCGACAAACGAGGGACAGCGACATGTGGACGAGGATGTGGCGTAAGGCGGCGGGCCAACGGCATGGAGCAATGAGATCGCTACCGGTGGTCCGTAATGCCGGCGCCGCGCTGCGCGACGGCGGCACCGGTGCAGTGGCAAGCGTTCAAGCCGCAGCGGACGCGGTCGAAGCGGGCGGCGAGCGCTTGCGCCGAGCAGGTGGCTCGGCCGTTGCATTCGTCCGCGAACGCCCGCTGGCGGCGATCGGCATTGCCGCCGCTGCGGGGGCGATCGCGGCCGCGCTCGTCGCGTTACGGCGCGATCGGCTGTGAAGCGGATTTCAGTGAAGCCGGCTGGACAGCGGCGCGCTCGAACTGGACGCGCCAGCGATTCGACGCCGGCGGGCTGCCGCAGTTCGAGCACCCGGAGGCGTTTCTGTCCGCGTACGAGCGCTTTCTGAGCGGAGCCCCGCGTTAGAGCTGTATCTAGCGCGCCGCGACAGCGCCCCGGCCGGACCGCCGTACCAGCTCTTCCCACAGGCCGTCGGTCTGCTTCCGGAATACGAGCTCGGCGTCGTGCGGCATGACGTACCAGATCCCTTGCCGCAGCTCGTGCTCGAGCTCGCCCGCCTCCCAGACGACGAGGCCGACGTAGAAGCGCGCGTCGTCGCGGTTCTGCTCGATCAGACCGTCGAGCGTCGCGACGTCGCTCACGAGGTACATGCCGGTCGCGAGCGGGATCGAGTGGCCGCCCGGGGTCGACTCGCGTTGCACGACCGCGAACAGCGTATCGACCGAGACCGGTCCGCCGAGGTACACCGGATCCACGATCTTCTGCGACGGCGCGTGCTCGGGGAAGAGCGCGCCGAGCCGGGTCGACGTCGGACGGTTCACGATGAACCCGACGTGGCGTCCGCCGGTCATCGGGCGGGCGAAAAGAACCGTGCGCGTATAGAACGCGCTCAGCTGGGGGTCGGCGACCAGGACGACGGGCGAGTCGATCGACTGGGCGTGTGCGGCGACACCGAGGAAAAGGCAGGCGGCGAGAAGGCCTCGAATCAGGTTCACGGCGAGCTCTCCGGTGAGAAGGAACAGGTGAACCCGCTCAGCAAGCATCGCGCCCGGACAAGGGCCTCGGGTCGAACCCTGACGCCGCCCCGCGAAAAACATACAATGCCGCGCTATGCTCCGCCGGTCGCTGCTCGCGCTGTCCGTTCTGGCCCTGTCGTGCGTGGGGTGGGCGCTCGCCACGCCCGCGGCGGCGCAGACGGGAACGCTCGAGAAGATCCGTCGGGACGGCACGATGACGCTCGGCTACATCGATGACGCCGCTCCCTTTTCTTCCGTCGATGCGAAAGGCGAGCCGCAGGGCTACTCGGTCGAACTGTGCCGCGAGATCGCGCGCGGCATCGGCACGCAGCTCGGGCTGCCGAAGCTCGAGACGCGCTGGGTGTCGCTGACGATCCAGAACCGGCTGGAGGCGGTGAGCAGCCGGCGGGTGGACATCGAATGCAGCACGACGACCTGGACGCTCACGCGCCAGCGCAGCGTCGATTTCAGCCTGATCACCTTCGTCGACGGCGGAAGCGTTCTCACCAGGGTCGGCGCCGGGCTCGGGCGCATCGCGGACCTCAACGGCAAGCGCGTCGCGGTCATCAAGGGGACCACCACCGAGCAGGCCTTGCGCGACTCGCTCGCGCGCTATTCTGTGAACGCCCAGGTGCTCACCGTCGGCACGCGTCCCGAAGGCTTGAAGCTCGTCGAGGAATCGAAGGTGGAGGGGTTCGCCGCCGACCGGACCACGCTGGTCGGCGCGGTGCAGGGCAGACCGGGCGGTGGCGCGTATCGGCTGCTCGACGAGGATTTCTCGATCGAGCCCTACGTATTCGCGCTGCCGAGCGGCGAGCACGACTACCGGCTCGCGGTCAACCGAGTGCTCGCACGCCTTTTTCGCAGCGGCGAGATCGGGAAGGTGTACGACCGCTGGCTCGGTCCGCTCGGCCCGCCGAGCGCGCTGCTCTCGGCCACCTACTTCGTCCAGGGTATTTCCGAGTAGCGCATGTCGGGCGCGCGCGACCCGGAGCGCGCCCTGGCCGCGCGCGAGCGGCGTCCGCCGCCTGGCCGCGGCCGCTGCGGGCGGGATCGCGCTCGCAGCGTCGGCCCAGTCGTATCGCATTCCGGATCTGCAGCCGCCGCCGCCGCGCGTGGCTACCGCGCCGCGCGCGGGCGAGCCGTGTCCAGGCTGCGGCCGGATCGTCTCGATCCGCGAGATCAACACCGTCCGCGGGGTCGAGCCGCACCTGTCACGCCCGGACCCGGCAGCGCGGACCCCGGCAACCCCACCCAGCAGAATCTGATCGGCGCCGTGATCTATCTCCCGCTCGGCGGCCAGGGCGCCGATAAGCCCTACATCGGCCCGGTCGGCACACCCGAGATGTACGCGCGATTGCGCGAGACCACCTACGAGGTGACGGTGCGGATGGACGACGGTTCGGCTCGCTTCGTGCGGCGGCCCGACGCCACGGCGTACGGCGTCGGCGACCGCGTGCGATGGATCGGCGGCGACGAGCTCGAGCTCCTCGTCAACTAGAGCGGCGGTCGAACCAACGGACCGGGCCGTCGAGTCTGGCGCGCCGGAACACACCGCCAGCGCGGCCGCTCGTCCGATGTAACCATCTTTGACTGTCGGCGCAACACCGACCTACTACGCTTCCGGACAACGCGTAGCTCATCGGGATTGCGACCAACCATGACGAAGGTGGCAGTGAGAGGCAGGATCATCGTCAAGCCAGGGGCATCCCATGGCTGGGTAATGGAGACGAACCGCTCGCGCTGGGAGATGTACTTTCACACCAGGCAGCGGGCGGTGCAGTTCGCCCGCGCGTACGCGAAGCTGAACCCGCCCGCCACGCTCCAAGTGATCGGCGAGACCGGCGCCGTCGAGACCGAGGAGATGTTCGAGGACGCCCTGCACGACCGCATGCAAGCGACGCCGCCGGCGAAACCCAGGCTCGTGAAGGCCGTGTGAGGGCGCGTCGAAACAGCGGATCGGTCCGGACTACTTGCTCGCCCCGACGCCCATGTCGCGAAAGCGGTCGACCGCTTCGCTGGGACCGAAGTCCTCGAGCTCGAACAGCTGGCGGACCTCGATCTCGCCTGCCTTGCCGTCGACGGCGGGATTGGGGAAGCGCCTGGTCCATTCCAGTGCCTCTTCCCTCGAATTCGCCTGGATGAGCGTGTAGCCCGCGATCAGCTCCTTCGTCTCGGTGAAGGGGCCGTCGATCACGGTGCGCTTGCGTCCGTCGTACTTGATGCGCCAGCCCTTCGAGCTCGCCTGGAGCCCCGACGCATCGAGCAGCGCGCCGGCTTTCGCCAGCGCCTCGTGATACGTCGCCATTTCCGCGATGAGCTCCTCCTCCGGCATGACGCCCGCTTCCGAGTCCTTGGTGGCCTTGACGATGATCATGAATCGCATCGGTATTTCTCCTTCGGGTTTCGGGTGGGACTGAGCCAGCTCGCTACGGTGGCCGAACGGCGAACCGCGAAGTCGACACCAACGAGCAGCCGTCGGCGGCCCGGCTCACACGTGTTTGCTGCACGGCCACGGCCGGTCGCCGACCACTCCAGCTAGCGGGTCAGTGGCCGGTTGAGCTCCGTGCGCCAGCTGGCGGGATCGGGGTTCGACTCCGGGCCCGCGACGTAGCATTCCCATAGGTTCGGAGCTGCCGTGTGCCTCTCGGCGGTGATCCAGGCATCGAGTTCGGCCCATGCGGGGCCAAGACCCTCGTAGGATCCGTGATAGATCGTCCGTGCCACCGTCACCGCGGGCAACTGGCCCGCACGCACGCGGCCCGCGGCGGAGATCGGGGTCGTAACGGGCACGCCGATCTCGAAATCAAAGGTGTCCGGATCCATCCTCAAATGGTGCGTGAACCATGGCCCGGCCGGGGCGACGTTCTGCGCGGCGACGGTGGCCATCAACTCACGGTGGCCGGGACCCATGACATTCCGGATCTCGGCGCGCGGAATCGTAAGTCGGATGACGGCGGTCGGCTGGGCGGTGGTCTGCACGATGCTTGGTTTGTCGAGCATGGAGATCTCCTCGCGGTGTCTAACTTTGTTTCGGCTCGTAGGCTTCGATCGCCCGGACCTCGATGCCCCATCCCACGCGCTCGCCGATGTTCGCCGCCGGATGCTTCGAGGCCACCCGGATGGCCTCGTTCAGGTCCCGTGCTTCGATGATGAAGAACCCGCCGACTTGCTCCTTTGTCTCGATGAAGGGGCCGTCGGTGACTGAGGGTTTGCCGTTGCGGGGCCGCACCGTCTTGGTCGCGCGCGGGGAACCGAGGGACGCCTGGACCGTCAGGTGACCGCTCTTGCGGAGCGCGTCATCGTAGGGCGGGCACTTGCTCACGACCGCGTCCAGCTCGATTTCGGACAGCGCATCGAACGCTTTCTCGTCGTAGTAGGCGAGGCAGAGGTATTTCATCGATCGCAACCGCCTGCTGTACCCATCGCCGCTTGGACTTCTTCCGGGCTTAGATCGCGCTTGTGCGTGGCCACCGACCAGTGGTGCCCGAACGGGTCTTCCAGCCGGCCATACCGGTCACCCCAGAACATATCCGCGACGGGCATGGTGACCTTGGCCCCTGAGGCAACCGCCTGTTCGACGGTTGCATCGACGTTCTCGACGAAGAGGTGAATGACGACGGGTGAGCCCTTCAAGGACTTCGGCCCGAGCATGCCCCACTCGGGATTCTCGTCGACGAGCATGAGCGCCGAGTCGCCGATCTGCAGCATTGCATGCATGAGCTTTCCCTGCGGACCGGGCAAGCGTGCCAGTTCGACGGCATTGAACGCCTTGGCATAAAACTTGATGGCGTCGGCTGCGCCGGCGCAAATCAAATGTGGGGTGAGCGAATGCATCCCGTCGGGGATGGGTTTGACGGCCGGCTTGGACATGATCGTGCCTCCTTGTATGGACAAGTTGGTTTGCTGGTTTCCACGCTACGAGCGGGCATACCCCGTCGTGCATTCCGATCCAAGAGAATCGCCGTCTCGCGGCAGCGATTCTCTCTAAGCTTTGTATTCCCAGACCGGTCGCACCTCGACGCAGCCCAGACGCCCCGGCGGGATCCTCGAAGCTACGCGGATCGCATCGTTCAGATCCCGCGCCTCGATCAGATAGAAGCCGGCCAGCTGCTCCTTCGTCTCGGCGAACGGACCGTCGGTGACGGACAGCTTGCCGTTCCGGAATCGCAGGGTCGCGGCCGTAGTCACGGGTTGGAGCCGCTCGCAGGCAATGAACTGGCCGTTCTGTTTGAGCGTCTCGTCATAGTGCGTGCATTCGCCCGCGACGGCCTCGAGCTCCGCCGGGGGCATGGCATAGACGTTCTTTTCCTCGTTGTAGATCAGGCACAGGTACTTCATCGCTCGCTCCGTGGTGGTCGAAACGCGGATCGCTCCCTCACGCGTGCGCCGGGACACGTCGCAACAGGGCCGCGGCGAGGACGGCGACGCCGAGCGCGATGACCGCGCTGATGGCTGCCGTCGTCCCGAACGCGTGCGCGAAGGCGTCGCGGGCCAGATCGAGAACCTCGGCGCCGAGCGCGCCCGGCAGCTCGTCCGCGACCGACACCGCCCCGCCTATCGTGCCGCGCGCGATCTCGGCCGCCGCCGCTGGTACGCTCGCGGGAAGCGCGCCGTCGACCTCGCCGCGATAAATGGCGGTGACGACGCTGCCCATCACGGCGATCCCCAACGCGCCGCCGAACTCGGAGCTGGTCTCCGACAGCGCCGAAGCGGCGCCGGCGCGTTCCGGTGGAGCGGCGCTCAGGACGATGTCGGTCGTCAGCGTGACGACGGGGGTCAGGCCCAGCGAGAACACGACCGACCCGGCCACCAGCATTGCGAGCGGCGAAGCGGCGTCGTCCACCAGCGCGAGCAGGACGAAGCCGGCGGCGGCGACCGTCATGCCGCCGGCGATGACGAACGCCGGATGGAAGCGACGGACGATCGCGGGCGTCAGCGCCGATCCGGCGATGAACGACAGCGCCGAGGGCAGTCCCCAGAGGCCCGCCGCCAGCGGCGAGAGTCCGAGCACCGATTGCAGGTACTGGGCGATGAAGAGAAAGGCGGCGAAGGTGGTCAGGAAGCCGAGGATATTCACGGCGAGCGCCGCGCTGAAGGCGGGAATGCGGAACAGCCTCAGGTCGATGAGCGGATCGGCCAGCCTGCGCTGCCGACGCAGGAACGCTGCCGCCACCACCACCCCCGAGAGGATCGCCAGGGCCGCGATCCAGCCGGGGCCGCCCTCGGCGATGCGCTTGAGGCCGTAGATCACCGCCAGCACGGCCACCAGCGACTGCGCCGCGCTGACGGGGTCCAGGCGACCCGCGTCGGGATCACGGAACTCGGGGAGCAGCACCGGCCCGAGGGCGAGCAGCAGCAGCATCACCGGCACGTTGATGAGAAACACCGAGCCCCACCAGAAATGTTCCAGTAGCACCCCGCCGATCAGCGGTCCGATCGCGGCGCCGGCCGAGTAGCTCATCACCCACACGCTGATGGCGACCGTGCGCTGCGCCGGGTCGAGGAACATGTTCCGGATGAGGGACAGGGTCGACGGCGCTAGCGTCGCCGCGGCGACGCCGAGCAGCGCGCGGGTGGCGATGAGCATCGCGGCGCTGGTGGCGAATGCGGCAGCTACCGAGGCGAGGCCAAAGGCCGCCGCGCCGATCAACAGTAGCCTGCGGCGGCCGATGCGGTCGCCGAGCGTGCCCATCGTGATCAGCGACCCCGCGACGAGGAACCCGTAGATGTCCACGATCCAGAGGAGCTCCGCGCTGCTCGGCTTGAGCTCGGCGCTGAGCGCGGGGACCGCGAGGTTCAGCACCGTGAGGTCCATCGAGTAGAGCACGCACGGCAGCGCGAGCACTCCCAGCCCGACCCACTCGCGGCGTCCGGCTTTGGTCACCGATCGACCAGCCACCGATCGACTCGTGGCCTACCGCTCGACCAGGACCTTGAATCCGCCCCAGAACATGCGCTTGCCGTCGAACGGCATCGCTTTCGGATCCATCATGGGCTTGAGCCGCGGATCCTTCATCACCTTGGCGTTGACACGGTCGCGGTGGGCGCGGGACTTGTACACGATGTACGAGAACACCACCGTTTCGCCGGGCTTCAGCTTCACGCTCTGCGGAAACGACGTGTGCTTTCCCGCCTTCACGTCGTCGGCCACCGCCTCGAGGTAGGCGAGCGCGCCGTGCTCCCGCCAGACCTTGCCGGCCGTCCGCGCGATGCGGGCGTAGGCCTCGAGCTTCTTCTTCGGCACCGGTACGACGAATCCATCGATATATGCCATGACGATCTCCTCTTGCTGGTCGTTTACGACTGGTTGGCTTTCCACAGCCCCATCATGCGGCCGTCGGGGTCGGCGAAGAGAGAGAACGCGCCCATGCCGGGCACCTGCTGCTCTTCGACGAGGATCTTTCCGCCGGCCGCGAGAACGCGCGTCCGGTAGGTCGCGAGATCGTCGACCGCGATGTAGACCGCCGTGTTGCCCGGCCACGGATCCTCGCATTGCGGAGCGACGATCCCGCCGTTGATGCCGCCCTGGCCGCCAGTCTCGACGAGGCGGTAGTTCAGTTCGGGCACGTGACGGATTGTCCAGCCGAAGAGCTCCGCGTAGAAGCTCGCGATCTTCGCCGGTTGCTTCGAGACGAACTCCCAGTGCACGACGGGATTGCCCATGATGGTCTCCTTCGCTTGAGTGGTTGCGTGTTAGGCCCGGTCGCCGCAGCAAGCGGCCGACGCGCCGGGCGCGTCCGGCGAGTAGCGGTCGTGGCGCCGGACCCAGTGCATGAACGGCCCGTCGCTGCGGCCCGGGGGCTCCTCCCAATCCTCCTGTCGGCCGAGCGGCGTCAGGTCCAGGTAGTTGAACGTCCCGACGAGCAGGTCGGCGCCTCGCGCGTAGGTCGAGTAGGTGTGAAAGACGCTTTCCCCGTCGCACAGGAAGACGCTCAGACCGTGCGATTCGCCCTGGGTGAACCAGGGCTCGTCCTTCCGCAGGAGCTCGGCCTTGCTAAGGTAGTTGTACTCGACCGGTGCGACCGCCTCGTCGTGCGTGACGTGGAAGTCGTAGTTGAAGTCACTGGCGGACGACGAATACCACGGAAAGCTCCAGCCCATTCGGCGCTTGAAGGGCTCGATCGTGGCGAGCGGCGCGCGCGAGACGACGGCGAGCGAAGTCCGGCGTGCGTGCAGATGAGCGAGGTGACCGAGGTTGTCGACCACGAGCGAGCAGCTCGGGCAGCCCTCGGCCCACGCCGGGTCGAACATGAAGTGGTACACGATGAGCTGACAGCGTCCTTCGAACAGGTCGAGGAGACTCTGCGTTCCGCCCGGACCGTCAAAGCGGTACTGCTTGTCGAGCTTGACCATCGGCAGCCGGCGGCGTTCCGCGTTCACGGCGTCACGGTGCCGCGTCAGCTCCTTCTCCTTTGCCAGCAGCGCCCTGCGGGCGGCCAGCCACTCGTCGCGCGACACCGCTTTCGGCAGCGACGCATCGGTCAGCGTCATCATGATTGCTCCTTTGCTTCGTCGATTCGCGCACCGCCAGCACGGTCAACCCGCCGGCCAGTGTTCCGCCGCCGGCGGCGAGCGCGATCGTCGTGAGGCATACCGGACACATGGCGGATCTTCGGGCGATCTGCTCGGGCGAGCCTCACGCGATCGTTCGCAGGTACTCGTCGAGACGGTCGTAGCTCGCGGACCAGCCTTCCTTCATCCCGGTCCCGACCGCCGCGTCGCGAGCCTTCTTGGACGGGTAGAGGACCGTGCACGCCGTCTTCGTCTTGCCGTCTTCCTCGGTGAGGGCCAGCGTGTTGAGCGTTTCGGGCCAGTCGCCGCCCCACGACTCGGTGCTGACGAGCCGCTCGGGCGGCGCGATCTCTCGATAAACGCCGCGCATCTCCATCCCGGTGCCGTCGGGTCCGCGCCAGGCGAAGTGCCACGCTCCTCCCGGGCGGAGATCGATCTCGCAGACGGGCATGGTCCAGCCGGCCGGGCCCAGCATCCAGTGCGGCATGTGCTCCGGGTTGGTCCAGGCCGCGAAGACGAGCGCGGGCGGCGCGT
The DNA here is from genome assembly GCA_963754305.1 of uncultured beta proteobacterium. GTDB lineage: Bacteria > Pseudomonadota > Gammaproteobacteria > Burkholderiales > SG8-39 > DATEDA01. Next base: position 243,446 of record CAVWFR010000043.1, read on the forward strand.
CGAACACGCGCGTCGCGACGAGCTCCCGATCCGACGGCGTCGTGAACGTCGTCGTGCCGGCCCGCTTTGCCGTGGTTGCGTTGGTCATGATTGCTCCTTTCGATTCCGGGGACGGGCGAAGACGCCGCTAGCTCTGTTTGATCGCGCTCGGGTCCATGTGCATCACCTCCCAGATGTGCCCATCCGGATCCTGAAAGCCGTGGGCGTACATGAAGCCGTGGTCTTGGGGCGCGTTGTAGGTCCTTCCGCCGGCGGCGACCGCCTGGCGCACGATCTCGTCGACCTTTTCCCGGCTGTCCCGGGACAGGCAAACCAGTACTTCGGTGCTCTTCGTGGCGTCGCAGATCGGGTTGGGTGTGAACGTCTTGAACTTCTCGTGAGTCAGGAGCATCACGAAGATGTCCTCGCTCACGATCATGCACGTGGCGGTCTCGTCGGTGAACTGGGCGTTGAAAGTGAAGCCGAGCTTGGTGAAGAAGTCGATCGACTGCGCGAGATTCTTCACCGGCAGGTTCACGAAGATCTGGGTCGGCATATTTTCTCCTTCAAAGACGTATCAATAGCGGGACGCGATGTGCCGTGGAGCTCGCAGCCATCGGGCCATGCCGGAATTGGAGCGGACCAGGGAGACTAGACACTAGTCTGTCGATCGGCCGGGCCGAAGATCGACATCGGCGCGCCGGCAAAGTTGCGCGTCGTTGCGCGCGGAGGCTGGACGCGGCTCGAGCTCGTCGTCCCTGCTGGCGCGCAGGTTTTTCAAGCAGCCGCCGTGCCCGGAATAATCGCTGCGCATTGCCGCGTCATCGCGAAATCGAGGTTGGACGGTCGCCGAGTACTGGCCGATCACGCCTAGGCCTGCGCCCGCGCATCGATAGTGACAACGCCTCCGCGACGACCCCGCGCGCGCGGCCAGATTCGGCTCCAGCCCTTACCCCGGGGGAACTCAGCGTCTCGCCAAGCCCGTAGAGGATGCCGGTCCACCGCGCCTCGGTCTGGCTCGCGTACTCGGGGGGCACGTGCTCGTGGGTCAGGGCGAGCTCGCACCCCGTTTTCAGCGGGCTGATCTCGACCGTCACGCGCGTGACGATGCGCGGGTGGTCCGCCGCCGAGAGAGTGAAGACCAGGCGCCGGTGCGGGGCGATCCCGACGTATTGGCCGGTGTACTCGACGAGCTGGCCGTCGCTCGGGTCGGCGAACCGGAATGAGCCTCCGACGCGGGAATCGATCGCGACGTCCGTCATGGGCTGCAACGCCTTCGCGAATAGCCATCTGCCCGCGAGCTCGGGCGCTAGCCAGGCTTCGAACACGCGCTCCGCCGGCGCGTTGAAGCGGCGGGTGACGCGTATCGCGGCGGGCCGTGCGGCTGTTGATCGGGATCGCCCGTTTCTCTCGGGCCTCATCGGAGCTCGCATAAGTTACTTCGCGTCGTTGAGGGTTGACGGCCTAGTCGATTGGCCGAGCCCGGATTCGACAGGCTGCTCGTTCAGGGGCATGCACCTCGTCGTCCGGAGCGAGCGTCGCCGACCTCCGCTGACCGCCGGGAGCGAGACAGTGGTCAGGGGGAATGCCCGACACCGGCCAGGACGGCTTACATGGCAATACCACTTGCTTGCGCGCAGATACCTGTGCACAAATACTTACACGATAAGTCTCTTAGTTGCAAAGATACAGGCACGGTAAGACAATGAGCGCGATATGTCAAGCAATCAGCCGGATCGATCTGCACTGCTCGCAGCGGTCCTGCGCGAGGTCCGCAGGATGACCGCCCAGTCGGTGCTGATCAGCGAGGCGGTGAGCGAGCGCTTCGGCCTGAGCAGCTCCGACCTCGAGTGCCTGGACCTCGCGCTCTTGAGCGGCGGCGCGACGGCCGGGGAATTCGCCAAGGCGACCGGCCTCACGACGGGGGCCATCACCGGAGTGCTCGACCGGCTCGAACGGGCCGGCTATGTCCGGCGCGAGCGGGATCCGACCGATCGACGCAAAGTCATCGTCCGCGCACGACCTGCCATGACGCGGCGAATCGCGCCACTCTATGACTCGCTGCAACGGGAAATGACGGCACTCTGGTCCGGGTACAGCGAGGAACAGCTCGCCCTGATTCTCGGCTTCCTGACGAGCAGCTGCGATTTGGCGGTGCAGGAAATCGCCAAGCTGCAGAGGAAGGGCTCGGTGTCGCGGAAGCAGACACCGGCGCGGAGGAGGGCTCGCGCAGCACCCGCTGGCGCAACGTGACAAGGGTGGCCAGGGTGACGCACGGGCTATGGATGCCGCGCGAGCGCTCGTCGTCGGGGATCTCGCTCGCATCTACTCGGCGGCGTCCGCTGCGGATGCGGGCCTTTTCCGCGGATCACGCCGTTTAGTCCAGCCGGGAACTCTTCCGCCATCGCCATCGTCGTAGCTCTCTTGTCCGCCCCGCGGGCCGCCGGGCGTGCTCGATCAGCGGGTCATCGTGATCCAGCCGAGCGCCGGCCTCGACGCCTCGACCAGGGATCGCTGCATCCGGGCCTCGTCTTCACGGGTAGTGGCTGGGGTCGAACCGAAGCATCCCGCTGATTCGACCCAACCCAGTAAAAGGAGCAACCGATGACGACCGATCGTCCGCGCCAACGTCTTTCCGCGACCTGCGTCGCGGCCATGCTTACCGCAAGCGTGCTGCTCGCTTCCGCGCCAGCCGCCGCCACCGATTTCAACTGCGGTTCGCGTGCGGATTTCCCTCTAACCGGTAATCTGAAAGTGATCGGCCTCACCGCCGACCAACGCCTCGTCCGCTTCAGGGTCTGCTCGCCGGAGCGTGTCCGGGACATTGGCGCGATCCACGATCTACAATGGCCCGACTCGAAGCTCGTCGGCATCGATTACCGCGTACAGGACGGCAAGCTCTATGGCGTCGGCAATGGCGGCGGCATCTACACGATCGAGACGGAGACGGCGGCGGCGACCCTCGCCCAGCGACTGACGGCCGACCTCGACGGCGATTTCTTCGGCGTCGATTTCAATCCGGCCGCCAACGCCTTGCGCATCGTCAGCAACAAGGGACAGAACCTGCGTCAGCCGTTCGCGGGACCGCTTGCCGGGCAGACGCAGACCGACAAGCAGCTGAACTACGTGCCGGGGACGCCGGCGCAGGGCGTGACCGCGGCGGCCTACACCAACAACGACCTCGACGCCAACACTGCGACGACACTGTTCGACGTCGATACCATGCTCGACCAGGTCGTCATTCAGGTGCCGCCGAACGACGGCACGCTAGTGCTGACCGGCAAGCTCAAGGTCGACGCGGGTTCGCGGGCCGGCTTCGACATCTACACGAAGCTCCGTCACGGGGCGGCCGTGGCCAACAGTGGCTTCGCGTCGCTGGTCGTGAGCGATGTCACAGGGTTCTATCGCATCGACATGCTGAGCGGCGGGGCGACGCTCATCGGATATCTCGGCGACAAGGTGATCGACATCGCATTGCCGCTGGATCAGTGACACGCGTCCTCGCTATCCCGCCGCGCCGTCGTCGCCGACCGGCGCGGCGGATCCTCGCAAGCCTCTCATCCAGACCCGGTCGGATGCAGGACCGGCGGCGACGGCTGGTCGAGCGCTACCCTCCGGCCTTCACGAACGCGATCCGCCGCCCGTCCGGCGACAGCGACGGCTGGCCGCAATTCACGCCGTCGCACGCGCTGAGGTTCTGCGGCGGCGAGCCGCCGCGCCGGAAGTACACGTCGGTCCACTCGATCGTCCGCGACAGACCCCGCTTGCTCTCGGTCTTCACGTAGACGGCGGCATCGCCGTAGGTGCGCTCCTGGCCGCGAACCTGGGCGAGCATGCGGCGCTCCGCGTCGGACTTGGCGTCGTAGGGGAGGGGCGTCACCTTGCCGCTCTTCACGGAGAGCACCCCGAGCGGCGCAGCCCCGCCATCGAGCAGCACGACGATCTCGTCCGCGTTCCCGGCGTCGAAGCCGATCAGCTTCAGGACGCCCGGTGCGCGCTGCACCGGCGCCGCGGCACCGCCGCCGGCGGGAATGCGCACCAGGGTCTCGCCCTTGAGCGCGACGATGCTGCCGTCGGCCGGGGCGAAGATCGGCGTGCGATAACCGCCGCCGGAGGTCAGCGCGGCCGCTCGTCCCGCGCCGGTGCCGGCGACCCAGATGTCGCCGGCTTCGACTTCGTCGCCCGGGCCGCGCATCTGCGCCGGCGCGGCCGTGAGCCCTGCGACGCGCAGCAGCCGCTCGACCATCGACTCGGCGGCGGCAGCCGTGGCGAGACCGAGCAGCAAGCCGACGACCGCGATTCCGGCAAGATGTCGCATCAACAGGTGCCGCGTCATCGTGTCATTCCTTATCTGGCGATCGTCCAGCGAAGAGCACCGGCAGGATGCGGTCGAAGCCGACGATCTCCGTCTTCTTCACGTCGCTCCGCGCCAGCGTGACGAGCGCACGCCGCTTGCGCGCCTGGTCGCGGACGAGGAAGGTTACGCCGTCCTTGCCTTCCCACACCAGCCATGCCTCTTCGCCCTCGGCGAGCGGCCGGTCGCCGAGCGCGGCCACGCGCGCGAACGACTTGTCGCCGATCAGCACGCCGTAGTTGATCGGCAGCAGCAGACACTGCACGGCCGCGAGGAAGGCGAGGAGTCCGCGCCCGAGCGCTTCCAAGGTGCCTTCGACCGGCACGCCGCGCAGCGCCCACAGGATTGCGAGCGGGACGGCGCAGCCAGCCACCAGAGCGCTGAAGAAGAGCGGGGCGATCCGTTCATCGAGCGCGACTCGCACCAGCCAGGCCGGCTCGGCGGGCAGGCTGCGGGCAAGGAGCAGATCGCTGAACAGAAAGCACTGGCGCATCACGAGCTGAATCATGGCCACGCAGAACACGATGCCGGCGAGAGTGAGCCGTCCCGGCTGCATCAGCCACGCGCAGGCGGCGGCGCGGGCGCCGACCGGCAACAGTCGGTGAATCACCCACGCCAGCGCGGCCACCGGCAGACCGAGGAGCACGATGTTGGGCACCGCGGACACGAGATAGACGAGGAATCGCGCACCCGTGAAGAGATAGCGCTCGTCGAGGACGGCGAGGTCGGTGCCGATCCCGATCGCGGTGAGATGGAACCGCAACGTGAGGTAGCCGACCACGTAGAGCAGAAAGCTCCCGACCAGCGTGTACTTGCCCCAGTCCCCGCCGAGCGCCTTGACTCTTTCGTTGAGCTCGTGCAGCAGGTCCGCCACCGCTACCGTCCGATCATCGTGAACGCCGCCCAGTAGTAAGGGTGACCGTATTCAGGCCGCGACTTGACCCGGGCGAGGGCCAGCCGCGCCGCTTCGGGCAGCGGGCGCGATTGCGCCGCCTCGTAGAAGGTCTGCATCCACAACGCCGTCGCCGCCGAGTCCACCTCCCAGTACGAGAGGACGAGCGTTCCGGCGCCGGCGTAGATCAGCGCGCGGACCATGCCGAGCAGCTCGTTCGCATGCGTCGCCTCCGCGCGGCCGGTCTCGCAGGCCGAGAGCACGACGAGCCGGCTGCGGTCGAGCGACAGTCCGAACATCTCGGCGGCGGTCAGCCGGCCGTCGTCGGCGCCGCCGCGGCCGAGCGCGAGATACGAGAGCAGCGGCTCGCCGGCGTCGAACTTGCCGTGCACCGCGAGATGGATCACGTCGAAGTCGCGTACCCAGCCCTTGACGTCGCTCTCGTGTGCGAGATCGTCGGTCACGACCTTGGATCGCACCGGAAACAGCTTCGCGATCGCCTCGACCTCGGGTCGCGCGGCCGGGATGCCCGGGTCCGCCACCGCGAGCAGGCGTCCGCCGGCGAGCCCGGGCGAGCGCCGCATGGCGAGTAGCACCGACGCGCTCGGGGCATACGAGATCTGGAAGCGCTCGCCGAGGAACTGCCCGCTCGCCGGATCCTGCAGCGCCTGGAACGGCACGTAGCCGAGGTCCTCGTGCGGGATGATGACGAGGCGCTCGGCGCGGATGCGCCCGATCGCCGGCTGGACGAGGAACAGGAACAGCTCGCGCGCGGTCCGCTCGTCGAACTTGGCGTTGCGGTCGGCGAGGCTCTTCTGCAGCGCGCCGACCTTTTTCATGACTTCGGTGCGCGGCAGGAAGACGTTGAGCACGGACACCGCGTCGGGCCCGATGTGCCACAGGATCACGCCGCTCTCGACCACCAGGTACTGCAGCACCTCGTAGCGTTCCTCGCGCATCGACTGCTGCAGCGCTTTGAGCGTCGCCGGCTCCGAGACCACGAGCTCCTGCAGCCGCGGGGCGTCGGCCGCGATGCGGCTCGCGAGCTTCTGCTGGTCGGCCTCGAGGTTGCGGATCTGCGTCTGGAGGATGCTCATCCGCGGGCGGTGCTTCGCGGCGTCCGGCGCTGACGCCAGCTCGAACAGCTCGCCCTGCGACGCGGCGATGCGCGCGCGTAGTGCCATCGTCTCGCCGAAGAGCTTCTGCTCCTCGGGGCGCGCGAGCGCGAACTTCCGGCTCGCGATCAGGTCCGCCATGGCGCGCGAGCGGGAGCGCTCGAGCATCTCGAATGCCTCGGCGTAGCGGCGCCGCTCGAGCAGCTGCCGCACTGCGGCGTAGTAGAACTCGATGCGGTTCTCGAGGAACGTCCCGCGGCTGCGCTCGTCGCGCAGCGCGCGGCGGTCGCGCTCGAGCGTAGCGACGGCCTTCAGGTAATGCGCGAGCGCGGCGTCGTTGTTGCCGCGCATCTCGTTCATCACCCCTTCGATGTATTGGCTGCGGGCCTCGCCGCCTTCGGCGAAGCCACCGGCCTGCTGCTCCGCACGCTTCGCTTCCTGGTAGAACTGCGTGACTTCTGCCGGCACCGCGCCCGGTGCCGCCACGAAGCGCTCGGTCACGAGGACGTCCGCCGGTTTCGTTGGCCGGAACACCCGCGCGTTCTGCAAGGTCCGGTGCAGGCCCTCCTGCGATTTGATGAGCGCGCGCCGCGTTTCGACGTGAGCGAGGAGCCCCTCGGTCTGGCGGACGAGCCCCGCGAAGCCCTGCTTGCGGGCGATCGCCTGCGCCTGTTGCAGGTCAGCGCGGGAGCGCTCGAACCCCTGGTAGCAGGGCTCGAAGTCGCGCTGGAAGTCGCACTTCTCCCCGATCTTCAGATAGACGTCGGAGCGGTTGAGGTAGGCGAAGTAGGCGGCCATCGGATCCTTGACCTCGGCTGCCACCGCGACCTCGCGGTTGAGGGTGTCCGCGGCGCCGGCGAGGTCGCCCTGGCCGATCTGGACGGTGCCCAGGATGTCCAGCGCGCGGGCGAGGACCTCCTGATCGCCGGCGGTCTCGGCGAGGCGCACGGCCTGGCTCGCATTCGTGAACGCCTGCCCCAGGTTCCGCCGCGACGAGTCGGCGAGTGCGCTCCACGCGAGCGCGTCGGCCTGATGGACCGCGTTCCCCGCCCGCCGCGCTGCCTCGCCGGCCTGGGCGTAGAGCGCGATCGCGGGCGCCCAGTTGCCCTGCATGCGCGGGATGTGACCCTGCTTGATCAGGCCCAGAGCGAGCGCGCTCCAGTCCCCGCGGGCCGCGAGCGCCTGGTTGCTGGCCGCGAGCTCCCGCTCCGCTTGCGCGAGGTCGGCGGTCGGGATGTTGCCCGTCTTCCGGAACGTCTCGATGGCGCCGTCGATGCGGCGGATCGCCTGCTGCTGGAGCGCCAGCGGATCGCTCTGCGCGAGCGTCTGCGAGGCGAGCAGACAGAGAAGCGCCCCCAGCAGCGAGAGCGAACGAATCGTCCGATGAGCCATGAGCACCTCCCTCCCGGCACCCGCCGGCTTTGCGCGGCCGAGCCTAGCTCATTTTCAGCACCCCTTGGCTGGTTGAACATAGATCGTCCCTCGGCCATTGGGCATAGCCCGGCGAAGCGTGGACACGTCCGCCGCCCGCGGCCGGTCGGGGAGATCTTTGGGCTAAGGTGGCGAGAGACCGATGCAGCGCTACGCGAAGGAGGAAACCAGGAGGCACGAAGGCACTACGGTCGCGCAATAATCACCTGGAAGCGCGAACCCGTGGTTCGATATCACGACTCGCTGCAACGAGAGCTAATGGCGCTCCGGTCCCGAAACGGCTTCCGCGTTGACGCCAAAGGCGGTCCGGAGGTATCGCCTGGCGTCGCGGAAAAGGACCTTTGATTCCTATCCCCGCCGCGCTCCGAGCCGGCGTCAGATCACGCCGTCTTTCGTCATCGTCGTGATGATCAGCTGGACAAACTGATCGATGATCTGCGGGACGGAGTCGAAACCAAGCGATGTGGTCGTGGCCGCCGACCACAGCACCGCGGCATTCTTCGCGTCGAACAGGCGCGTGTCGGCATGGACGTTCTCCGTTGTCGTCACTTGCGTCGGAGTTGTCGTCGCCCACATCGAGTTGTGATAACCGTAAAACCCGCCCCAACCCCCGCCCCACCCGGGACCTCCGGCCGTCCCCCATCCGGGACCCCATCCCGGACCCATCACCATCCCGGGCGATACGCTGACCTGGGTCGAGACGTTGCTGATCCGCGTGACCATTGCGTGCGAGACCCCGGCTTCGGCGACGGCCCGGCGCAGGCGCTCCTCGCTGACCGGACCTGCCTCCGGGATGAACTTGTAGGACGGCACCGCCTTGACGCCCGCTGCAGTGAGGGAGGCGACCATTCGATCCTCGAACAGCCGACGATTGGTCGCGTCGCGGACGGCCCCCATCACCAGCACGTTGCGCACGGCCTTCCTGCCGGCGTCGTCCGGATTCACCCATTGCGCATCCAGCGTGGTCGCCGGTATCGCGCAGGCCAGCACGACAATCGACGCGGCCGCTGCGAGGAGGGCATTGCTCAAGCGCTTGAACATCGTCTTGCTCCAGATCGTTGAGGGGTAAATTCGTCCGCAGACGCCGCGAAGGTTAGCGCAAGCCGGCTTGTTGTGTGATGAACCGCCGGGTGAACAGCGAATCCTCACGCATCTGCACCTGCCCGCGAGGCCCCGCCGTGCTCACGGGCGCTTCCGGCGCTGCTGCACGCGGCCGTGCTCGCCTTCACTTCAATCTGTTCGGGGACGGGTTGTGGGACGCGCTGAATCCGCGGAGCCGGTAGACACCGTCGAGCCGGTCCGCCCCTGAGCGGGCGGTCACTCGGGGGAGATAGTGCCCCGACGGCCCGCGAGAGCTAGCTCGCTGGGCCTATTCAAATTCGCGGCAATGAGTGCTGTACTGGCGGCGTCTCATCTTGAAGTGATCGCGTCAGGGACGAGGGTGATGCGGTCGCTCTGCCAGTCGCGCGACCGGAGGCAGCACCGGCGTCACGGTTGCTGCCGCCGCGCTCGAGCGCAAGGCCGTCGGCCCGCTCCTGACGCAAGTCGTCGAGGAGGGAACCGAACATGTCATCTGCGAACGAGACGCCAAACATCGCCGGCTCAACGTCCCCGGAGACGAACGCATCGGCGCCACCCGATCCGGAAATCAGTGCGGCCGCCGGTAGCGAGGTGCCGCACTCCGAAGGTTCGAAGCGCGGACCGGCCCTCCCTGCCAAAAAGGAGCTTGCCCCTCTGCTCCTTGGGGTTGGCTTGCTGTACCTCGTCGTCGCCAAGGCGACCAGCACGTGGAAAGCTGACGGAGGCGGCCTCCTCGGCTTTCTCTCGGCGTTTCTTTGGTCCTACGGCGCGATCCTGCTGCTCTTCGCCATCGTAGCCTTGGTCGTGTCCTTCTTCTGGGGGTCGGTGCACGCAGCGGTGAAAGTTTGGGGAGCCTATGCCGTCGCGCTCGTCCTCGGCCCGCTCGCGCTCTGGTACTGGGTGGGCGCGTACAACTGGCTGCGCGACCTCATCATCGCGACGCTGGTGCTCATCGTCGTATGGAGATTTCGAACGCAGACGACCAGCGGGATAGTGCGGTTGCTGGAGCGGTACGAGCTCTGGCTCCGGAGGCGGGGCGCCGACGCGGCCAACGCGTACGCAGGGGTGCTTGCGGCGAGCGGCTGGCTCCGCGCGGCGCTCGGTTCCACCGCCTGGTGCCGTTGTTACGGCGTTCTCGCTTGGGTTGTCCTGACCTGGGCCATCGCTTCGGTCGGGAACGTCGTGTTCGGACCGCACTGGCTGACCCCGAGCAAGCCGCTCAAAGCGGACCCGGTGAGATTTGCCGAGCTCGCGAAGCACATCAAGCGGCCGACTGCGCGCGAACCTGCGGCAGCCGATGCGCCGCTACGCCTGGGCGTGACGCTATCCGGCGGAGGTTTTCGGGCGGCCTTGATGCACGCGGGTGTGCTCGCCGCCCTCGAGGATCTCGGGACTCCCATCGCCGGCCTCGCCACGGTCTCGGGTGGATCGATCGTCGGCGGCTTCTACGTGGCGGGCGGGGACCCGGTGGCCTTCAAGGAGGCGGTGGCCGAGGGCCGGTTCAATCTGAGGCGGGAGCTGTTCGACGCCCAGAACCTCCTGCTTCTGCCCTGCCCGGGACGCATTCCCGTCCTCGATATCGACCTCCTGTGGTTCTGCTCCCACAGCCGTATCGGGGCGCAGGCGGATCTCCTGGACCGGGTGCTGCTCGACGGAACGCGGGTCAGCGATCTGCCGAGCGGCAACGGCAGGAGAGCCTGGTGGACGATGCCCCCGTTCTGGGTGATCGGGGCGACGGATCTGCTCCGCGGCGAGGCCATAGGCATCTCGGCCCACGGCGTCTTCCGCCGCGCCCACGCGACCCCCGCCCGAGGGCTGCACCGCGATCAGCTGCGACGCGAGCCGTCGAGCGCTCTATTCCACGACCGATCCTCGTGGCCAGGCCTGGACCAGAGGCGCGTCTCCGAACTCATCGCGGTGTCGGGCGCGTTCCCTGGGGCGTTCGGATCGACCGACTTCCAGCTGGAAGACGGGAAGCGATTCCAGATCGTCGACGGGGGGGTCACGGACAACCTCGGGTATTCGCTCCTCGCGTCGGCGCTCGAGGAGTCCACGTGGCGTGCGGAGGCGCTCGATGCGGATGGCAGGCAGTTGAAGGATGAGACGGGCCTCAACGCGAACGGCCGGCAGTGGCATCTCGACATGATCATCATCTCGGATGGCGGCATGCCGCTCCTGGAAGAGAAGACGATGCCCACTCATCTGGAGCTCATCCGCGCGATGGACGTTGTTTACGCAAGTGCCGGAATCGCGGTCGCGGGGAACAGCGTAAGGAAGCTCTGGCTTTCACCGGTCACCATCCGGGAACCGGAGCTCGGCGACGAGGATCTGCAGCGCCTGCCGGAGCATTTCCGTATGCGCTGGAACCTCAAGACCTTGGGTCATCTGCAGGAGGATTTCAGGCACGCGAAGCGGACGTTTCTGAGGACGTCGACGCTGAAAGACTCGTTCGACCTGCCGCCGCACGAGCGGGTGAAGCGGTACTTCACGGGCGGTCCGTCGCCCGAGGGCAGTGAGACGGTCGACGCGCTCTTCCGGCTCGGGCAGTACCTCGTGTACCTCAATTCGTGCGACTTGCAGGCCGGTCTGCAGCTCGCTCGAGTCCACTGCGAAGCTCCGGCTATCACTGCCGCGGTGTCGCCGCGTTGACGCGATCGCGACTCGGGCCCGAGCGGCGCGCGTGAGTGCGCCCTGGCGCAAGGCGCGCGCGAACCGGTACGCTGACGGCGCGCACCAGGGCGATCTCGCTGACGCCCACCGGCGAGCGGATGTACGAGCGGCTGGTCGCGCTCGCGGTGGGCCGCAATGACGCGATCCTGCGGCCGCTTGGGCCCCCGCAGCAGACCGGGCTGATGCAGCTGCTGGATGCCGTCGTGCTGGGCACGTCGGGGGCGCACCGATGACGAGGGTGACGGCGCTAGTCGCTCGGCCGACCCCGGATTCGACAGATCGACGCCTCAGCTCTTCAGCCGGTACCCGGTCCGGAAGATCCACCAGACCAGCGCGAGACCGAGGACGAAGAAGCCGAGCGTCATCGCGAGGCTGATTCGCACGCCCACGTCCGCCGTCCCGTAGAAGCTCCAGCGGAACCCGCTGATCAGGTAGACGACCGGGTTGAAGAGGCTGAAGGTGCGCCAGGCCTCGGGCAGCATGTCGATCGAATAGAAGGCGCCGCCGAGGAAGGTGAGCGGGGTGACGACCAGCATCGGGATGAACTGCAGTTGCTCGAAGCCCTTCGCCCAGACGCCGATGATGAAGCCGAACAGGCTGAAGGTCGTCGCGGTGAGCAGCAGGAAGGCGACCATGAACCCGGGGTGCAGGATGCGGACCGGCACGAAGAGGGTCGCCGTCGCCAGGATGACGAGCCCCAGGACCACCGACTTCGTGGCCGCCGCGCCGACGTAGCCGAGGACCATTTCCAGGGGCGACACCGGCGCGGACAGGATCTCGTAGATGGTGCCGGTAAAGCGCGGCAGGTAGATGCCGAACGCGGCGTTCGACAGGCTCTCGGTGAAGAGCGACAGCATGATCAGCCCCGGCACGATGAACGCGCCATAGGGCACGCCGTCCACCTCGCTCATGCGCGAGCCGATCGCCGCGCCGAACACCACGAAGTAGAGCGCGGTGGTGATCACCGGCGTCACCAGGCTCTGCCACAAGGTCCGGCGGGCCCGCGCCATCTCGAAGCGGTAGATCGCGAGCACCCCGTAACGGTTGAAGGCCGGCACGTCGGTGGTCGTGGTCATTGGACTACCCTCGCGCGTCCCGCGCTCGGGATTCGCCCCTCAGGGCAGCCCGGCGGGTTCATGCGCGCTCGCTGACCAGGCTGACGAAGATATCCTCGAGCGAGCTTTGCCGCGTATTCAGGTCCCGGTATCCGATCCCGAGGTCGCTGATCCGCCGCAGCAGTGCCGGAATGGCCGTGCGCTCCTCGCCGGGAAGGAACGTGTACTCGAGATCGGCACCGCCGTTCTTCAGCACGAGGTTCCACTCGCTCAAACCCGCGGGAATCGCCGTCATCGGCGCCTGCAGGTGCAGCGTGAGCTGCTTCTTGCCGAGCTTTTTCATGAGCGCCGTTTTCTCCTCTACCACGATCAGCTCGCCCTTGCTCACAACGCCGATGCGGTCGGCCATCTCCTCGGCCTCGTCGATGTAGTGCGTGGTCAGAACGATCGTGACGCCGCGGCTGCGCAGGCGCTGCACCAGCGCCCACATGTCGCGGCGGAGCTCCACGTCCACCCCGGCTGTCGGTTCGTCGAGGAACAGGATCTGCGGCTCGTGCGCGAGCGCCTTGGCGATGAGCACCCGCCGTTTCATGCCCCCGGAAAGCGTCATGATCTTGTCGTTGCGCTTGTCCCACAGCGAGAGATCGCGCAGCACGTTTTCGAGGTGCGCGGCGTCCGGCGCGCGGCCGAAGAGGCCGCGGCTGAACCGAACCGTGCCCCACACCGACTCGAACATGTCGGTCTGCAGCTCCTGCGGCACCAGGCCGATCTTCGAGCGCGCGGCGCGGTACTCGCGCACGATGTCGTGGCCATCGACGCGGACGCTGCCCGCGGTCGGCGTGACGATGCCGCAGACAATACTGATCAGCGTGGTCTTGCCGGCGCCGTTCGGGCCGAGGAGGGCGAAGATCTCGCCCCGCGCGATCTCGAGGTCGACGCGCTTCAGCGCCTGCAGGCCCGACGCGTAGGTCTTGGTCAGGCCCGAGATGGCGATCACCGCCGGCACCGGCGGGAGCGTAGCGCGGTCCACTATGTCGCGGACAGCTCCCTGACCGGCCGCACCTCGATGCTTCCCACTCTGGCCGGCGGGATCTTCGCGGCCACCCGGAGAGCTTCGTCGAGATCTTCGGCGTCGATCAGGTAGAACCCGGCGAGCTGCTCCTTCGTCTCGGCAAAGGGACCATCGGTCACGGACACCTTGCCGTTTCGGACCCGCACGGTAGTCGCCGTGTGAACGGGCTGGAGGGCCTCCGCGGCAAGGTAGCATCCGCTCTTCCGGAGCGAGTCACCGTAGGCCATGCAGTCGCTGTCGGAGACGGCGTCCAGCGTCGTCTCCTCCATGTAGACCAGGCACAGGTATTTCATGCGTCCTCTCGGTCGTGGCGGAATGGCGGTATCTGCCCCTAGTCGAACGAGGGCGCCTGAGATCGACACGCTCCGGCTCCGGGGAGGGTCGAAGGGTATCTTCTCTCTCGGCGCAAATCAGGCACAGGAACTTCATCGCGCGCTCCCCGAGGCTTGTCGTGTCAATCCGGCAGTTCGGCCAGCCGTCGTTCGAGGAACCGCCGTTCGGGCCCCTGCCGGGTGAGCGCGACCGCGCGTTCGTAGGCGGCGCGGGCTTGCGCGTGCTTGCCCAGCCGCCGGCACAGATCCGCCTGCGCTGCGTGCGTCAGGCGGTAGTCCTCCAGCTCGCCGCGGGCGAGGATTGCGTCGATGAGCTCGAGCCCCGCCGCAGGCCCGTCGCGCATGGCCACCGCCACCGCACGGTTCAGCTCGACCACCGGCGACGGATCGGCGCGCAGCAGGACATCGTAGAGCCCGACGATCTGCCCCCAGTCCGTGGCATCGGCGTTCGCTGCCTCCGCGTGCACCGCCGCGATCGCCGCCTGGAGCGCGTACGGGCCGACGCGCCGCGACGCGAGCGCTCTTTCCACCAGCGCCGTCCCTTGCGTGATCTGGTCGCGGTTCCAGAGCGAGCGGTCCTGGTCGGCCAGCAGGACCAGGTCGCCCGCCGGCGAGCTCCGCGCGGCGCGCCGCGATTCCTGCAGGAGCATCAGCGCCAGCAGTCCGATCGCCTCGGGCTCCGGCAGCAGTTCGACGAGGAGTCGTCCCAGACGTATCGCCTCGACCGACAGATCGAGCCGCGTCACCGACTCGCCCGACGACGCCGAGTAGCCTTCATTGAACACCAGATAGACCACGCGCAGCACGCTATCCAGCCGTTGCGGCAGCTCGGCCGGCGTCGGCACCTGGTAGGGGATGCGGGCGTCGCGGATCTTCGCCTTCGCGCGCACGATACGCTGCGCCAGCGTTGCCGGGGCGCCGAGGAACGCCTGCGCGATCTCTTCGGTGGTGAGGCCGCAGACTTCGCGCAGCGTGAGCGCCACCTGCGCATCCGGCGACAGCGCGGGATGGCAGCAGGTGAACACGAGGCGCAGCCGGTCGTCTTCGATGCCTTCGTTCTCCCATTGCGGAGCGTCATCGGGGATGGCGTCGACCTGCTCGGCGAGGTCCTCCACCGAGACGAACCGCGCGCGCCGGCGGATCCCGTCGATCGCCTTGAAGCGGCCGGCCGACACCAGCCAGGCCCGTGGGTTCGCGGGCACGCCGTCGCGCGGCCATTGCTCGAGCGCCGCGCGGAAGGCGTCGTGCAGAGCCTCCTCGGCGAGGTCGAAGTCGCCGAGCAGGCGGACGAGCGTGGCGAAGACCCGGCGCGACTCGGCGCGGTAGACCGCCTCTGCCGTCTCGCGTGCGCGTTCGGCCTGGTCCTCGGTCACGCAGGGATGTCTCGCGGCGCGGGCGGGTCGAATTCCATGGCTTTGTGGGGGTGTTCGTAGTCGTGGCGAAGCGCCGCAATTACACGACGCTTGAGCCCGGTTGTCTACCCGCCCGCTTTTCACCGGGCCGACCGTCCGGACCGGCCAGCGATGATTCGCGGGTCCCGTCGCGTCCTGCCGCGCGCCAAATGACGAGGGGGCTAGGCGATCTGCCTAGCCCCCTCGTCCGATACGTCCGAGAACTACGGTGTTGGCGGCGGTGTTGGCCCGCAAATGCCCGCAGGCGGAGTTCCGTTCGGGAAAGGATTGCTGTCGCGATCGATCGACTTGAGGAAGCGCACCACCAACTTCCGGTCGTTCGCGCTGGTCAGCGTGTCCACGCCGCCACTCCCGACGCTCCGGTGCGTCACGTTCTCGAGGACCGCGTCGAGCGTCGGGGCCGCGCCACTGTGGAGATAGGGCGCGCTGTTGAAGACAGCGATCAACGACGGCACGTTGAAGCCGAGAATCCCTCGGGCCTGCACGTTCGCACCGGCGCCGGCGACGACGGCGTTCGCCCGGATCTCGTTGCTCACGCCGTCGGTGAAGAGGTTCGGGTCGAATGTGCCCACCCGGCAGAGGAACCTGACGAGCTGCGCGTCCGCGACCTCGGTGGCCAGCGGCGGCGGGGTGAAATCGAGGACGCTGATCGTCCAGTTCTTACCGCCGTGGCATTTCTGGCAGCCCGCGTTCTCGAAGAGGTCGCGACCCTGCTTAACCCCCGGCCTGTTTTCCTTGACGGGGGCGATCGGGGCGCGCACCCCAAGGGCTATATACGTCGCGATGGCGTCGAGGTCAGCGCTCAGACCGCTGTTGTCGGTCGGAGTGAGATCGGGGAGTTGAGCGAGTCCCGCCGCGCCCTCGGGAACAGGGTTACCGTTGGCGTCCACTTTGATCAGACCGCCTCCGCCGGACACCGCCCGGACGTTCCGCGTGAAGTCCTGCACCGCGTCGCGCACCGCCGACCAGTTGAGCGCCCGCTGGTGCGATTCCGGAACCTTGGGCTTCCCGTTCTCGATGACGACCTGCCCGAACGTGAAGGTGCTTTCCATCGAGATCGCTTGCCGCGGCCCATCCGGGAACATCCAGGTGACGCTGTCCGTCAAGCCTTGCACATGACAGCTATAGCAGGTCCCCCAGCCGAAGTCCGACATCAATCCCGCCGGGCGCGTTGAGTTCTCCGCCGTGCCTTCGGGCCCGATGGAGCTGTTAAAGAGCACCTTGCCCCGCTGGACGATCACGTCGGTGGCGTCCGTCGGAAGAGCCGCCGACTGGATGCGGGCGATCGTCTTGTACTGCTTCGGATCATCGCCCGAGATATCGACCACGGCGACGTCCCGGGAGCCGAAGTCCATCACGTAGGCGCGGGTGTCCTTCGAGTCGAGGACGAGGCCGCGCGGGTTCTGACCCCCGATCGTGTAGTTTGGGTCGGGCTGCACGATTTCAGCCGGGTCTTTGAGCTCGATCCGGATGATGTTGCCGGGGTCTTGCGCATTGGCGGGCGGGTTGATGGTCGGCCGCCCGTCGGCACCGAGCGTGACGCGGAGGAGTCGGTCGGTCGCGGCGAGGGCCACGAATCCCTCGGGCGCCTTCCGCTTGAAAGCGATGGCGAAGGGGTTGGTGTTGAAGAGCCGTTTGCCGACGGGCTCGAACTGGACGCCGAAGTTCATGTTGAGCGTCGTCCCCGGCCCGAAAGCTTCGACGTCCTGCACGGTGTCGATCGTGGAGAGGCAGCTCTGAACGTTCACGTTGAAGCGGAACGGTCCGTTAGGCGATGAACAGGTACCCGGGACATACGCCAAGTTGCCTCTAATAGTGATCGCCTCGAGCAGGTTGGGGAACGCCCCTGTCACGTTGTCGAACACAGGCGGATTGGGATTGCTGAGCGGCTCGCGTGCCAGGGTGTTCCCGTCCGACAGGAAACCAGTGTTCGGGAGCGGGTTGAGGATCACGGTGCTGATCACGTGATTGGTGTGCGCGTCGATTACCGTGACTCTTCCGACCCGGCCGTCGTCGGCCCCTTCGGTCTGGGTCAGCGGGCGGGTCTCTCCAGACTTGGGCCGCTCGGAGAGAAGCTGGGTCACATAGACTTTGTCGCCATCAGCGGTGATCGCGACGCCGTGGGGCTTGGTGCCGACCTCTCGGATGGTCTTGACCACGCGGTCTCGCTTGGTGTCGATGACCGACACGGTCGCCGAGGACTGGTTGGCGACGTAGAGCTTTTTCCCGTCCGGGGTGAGTGCGCAGCCGAACGGCTCGGTTCCCACCTTGATGGTGTCGATCACTTTCCTCTTCTTGGCGTCGATGACCGAGACCGTGCCGCTCACCATGTTCGTGACGTAGACCTTGACGTCATCGTCATCATCGTCGTGACGGTTCTTGTTCCGCCACTTCCATTTGTCGTCGCGATCCTTTTCGGGAGGCGTGATGGCGACGCACCACGGCTCTTTCCCGACCCTGATCTCCGCTTCCTTCTTGTTCGCGTCCGCAGCTACGCGGAACACGGACACCGAGTTGTTGTCGGGGTTCACGCTCCAGACGAACCGGTTATCGCTGGTGATCGCGATCGGGCTCGAATTGGACGCGGACGGCCGAGCATGCTGGCGCTCGTCGTCATCGCTGGCCAATGCCGACGCGTCGACCAGCCACTGATCGGCGACACCCCACAAGACTGCGGTGCCCGCGGAGGCAAGAACGAAGCCGCGCATCCATGAGTTCAGCTTACTCATATAGAGACCCCTTTTCCTGTGTTGGCCCCACGCTTCACAGATTCTGCATGGGTCGAAAGCCACGCCCTGGGATTGAAGCCCCAGTCAGCGCGCTTGGCGCATCCGCGCGGCGCGATCCAACACGTGGACACAGGGTTGGATGCGCGGTTCGGTCAGAAGAAACGGCTTACCGGGGAGATTCGGCTCATCGTGCGGAAGCCCGACTACGAACAGTCCCTCATCGCGGATGGTTTACCTCTCTGCAAGGACCATTTCGTTTTAGATGTCCCGCGGCAGAAAAGCAAATGAAGCATTTCTTGCTGACGCCGCCGAGTTATGTCGGCCGCCGGGATTTCGATCAAGCGTCGCAGCGCTTAGCAAACGCCGCGCCCGGAGCTCACCGCCACCGCGTGAAGCTGCCGCCGCTCGCGAAGCAGGCGTTTGCCGGCGCCGGTCCCTCGTCGCACTATCTTGGGGCCTTCGAGAAGGAGCTAGCGGTACGAGGTCTGGGGCCGGGCGATCCGCGACGCCGGGATTCAGCCGGAGTAGTCGTCAGCCCATGCGCACATTGCCTGCGGCCGGACCGAACTCATCCTCATCCGCGCCTCATTTGGGTGCGGGCGGCGGCGTGATACCCATCGAGACATAGATCCCGGTCAGCGTGTCGACCCCGATGTTCGCCGGCCGCACCCAGTCGGCCGGCACGTAGAGCAGCGCACCGCCGAAGGGCACCGGGGCGGTGGGGACCAGCACGGCCAGGTAGCTGCGCCCATCGATGTCGATCGGCGCCGGGCTCGGCGCCAGCGCGAGCACCGCGACTCCGTCGCCGCCGAAGAAGCACCACACCGGGCTCATGGCGCCGATGTCGGCTTCCTGCTTCTGATCCAGCAGCCCGACGAACCGATCGGCGACGTTGTACAGCGTTCCGACGAGCGGGATACGCCGGACCGTGCGATCGGTCAGCCTTTTCAGCGGGCCCGTCAGTCCCGATTGCACGATCAGCCCGAGCAGGTAGATGGCGACGATCAGCACCAGAGCGCCGAACACGTACGCGAGCCCGGGGTTGCTGGAGAACGGGTACCCCAATGCCGCGAAGATCCCGCCGGCAAAGCTGCCGGGTCCGACGAACCGGTTGATCAGGCCGAAGACCCATGCCAGCACCGCCGCGGTCAGCGCGAGCGGCAGCAATACCAGCAAGCCGGCGAGCCAGGTCGAGGCGATGGACTGGATGCTGCGCTTGATCATGGGCCGTGGAATTCCGGTTGCGCCAGAGCGCCGTCGTCGCTCATCCCGGACGATGCCTCGCGCCGCGAACCCAGCCGCGGAGTAGCGCAAGCACGATTCCGCCGGTGAGCATGCCGAGGACATAGATCAGCAGCACCAGGACCGAGATCGGCAGCGTGATACTGGCCGAGAGGAGCGAGACCGTCACCGCCTCCAGGTTCTGGACCTTGAACAGGGCGACGATCGCGGTGAAGACGACGATCAGCGCGATGTAGACGAATCGCATGTTGTTCGCTCCCCGGTATGCGGAGGTTGGCGGGTCTGGGTCGAGACGACGACCGACGCCCGCGGCGTATGGACGAGCTTTCTCCGCCCGCGTGATTCTCTCAAGTTCCGGCTGCACGCGAGAACCGCAACCGTCCGGATGCGCGGATCGGCGCGATCAGGCACGATTCTCACCTGGATCGAGAAGGGTCGACGCGATGCGATCAAAGGCGGTCAAGCTGTTGATGGCGGTCGGGATACTGATCGCCGTGAGCGTCCTGTTGTTGCTATCGATCCGCGTGTGGGACGCGCAGCGCGGCCCGCCGCTCGCGCTGTGGCACACCCACGTTCCCAACGATCTCAAGGCGCGGGATCTCGGGAAGATCGAGTGGGAAGGCTACGTCAAGGCCGAGTCGAGCCTCTTCGACGAGGTGCGGGCGAAGGTTACGCAGAAGCTCGAGCCGGAAGACCGGACCGCCGCCAACCGCTACTACGACGGCAGCCCGATCTATCCGGGCAGCTTCGCGAACGACTGGAATCGCTCGTACATCCTCGAGCCGGAAGGAGCCCCGGTCGGCGCGGTCGTGCTGCTGCACGGACTGACCGATTCTCCGTACAGCCTGCGCCACCTCGCGCGGCGGTACCGGGAGGACGGCTATGTCTCCGTCGCGATCAGGCTGCCGGCGCATGGCACCGTGCCCGCCGCCCTGACCGACGTCGACTGGGAGGACTGGTCGGAAGCGACGCGTCTCGCGGTGAGAGAGGCCCGGCGGCGAATCGGTCCCTCGCGCCCCTTGCATCTGGTCGGGTTCTCCAACGGCGGCGCGCTCGCGATGAAGTACGCGCTCGACGCCCTCGACGATCCGAAGCTGACCCGGGCCGATCGCATCGTCCTGATCTCGCCGATGATCGGGATCACCGCCTTCGCACGGTTCGCCGGGGTGTTCGGCTGGCCGGCGATCTTTCCGCGGTTTGCGAAGGCGGCGTGGCTGAGCGTGGTGCCGGAGTTCAACCCGTTCAAGTACAACTCGTTCCCGATCAACGGCGCGCGGCAGTCTTCGCTGCTGACGCGCGTGCTGCAACATCAGATCACGCGCGAAGCGCGCGCGAACCGCCTCGTCGAGCTGCCGCCGATCCTCACCTTCCAGTCCCTGGTCGACTTCACGGTCAGCACGCGGGCGGTCATCTCCGCGCTGTATGGCAACCTGCCGGCCAACGGCAGCGAACTGGTGCTGTTCGATCTCAACCGCAGCGCCAGGCTCGGGCCGATGTTGCGCCCCACTTTCGACACCGCGTTCGACCGCATGCTGCCCCCGCCGCCGCGACTGTTCCGGACCACGATCATCACCAACGCCAGCTCCGAGACCGCGGAGGTCGTCGAGCGCGTCATGGAGGCGGGTGCGACCACGGAGCGCTCGCGGATGCTCGGATTGACCTACCCGCCGGAGGTCTATTCGCTCTCGCACGTCGCCGTTCCGTTCCCGATAAGCGATTCCCTCTACGGCATGTACCCGGATGCGACCGACTTCTACGGCGTGCACCTGGGTTCGATCGCCGCGCGCGGCGAGATCGGCGCGCTGATCGTCACGCTGGATTCGCTGATCCGGATGTCGTCCAACCCGTTCTTCCCGTACATGCTCGAGCGGATCGAGGAAGGGATCGGCGGGGGCGCCAAGAATCCGCCGACGACCGCTGCCACGACGCCGCCTGCGGGCGCCGTGAAGTAGACCGGCGCCTTGGCAGGTTCGGGCGCGCCTCGGCCCCGCTCACCCGCGCGCTCAGAAGCGCGCGGTGAACGTCGCGGCTAAGAACGGCTGTGGGTCGAAGTCTTCCTTGCGCAGGTTGTTGCCGGAGGAGTCATCGACCCGCAGCTCGCCGCCCGCCACGACGCCGGCGTAGAGGTGGAGCGACATCTGCTTGTCGAGGCTGCGCGTCGCGCGCAGGAACACCGGCACCCCGCGTTCCTCGCCGACGCCGTTCGGCACTGGTCCGCTGTTGCTGAGCCGGAAGCGCGTGGTCCGCAACGCCGCGCCGATGCCGAGCTCCCAGTTGTTGTCGAACCGGTAGTCGAGCTCGAGGCCGGCGGGTCCGGTCGGACCGGCCGCCAGCGGGTTGATCAGGCGCCAGCGGTCGCTGAGCCGCCAGTCGACGAGCAGGAACGGGAACACGCTGGTCTTTTCGATGCGGTCGAATACGCCGACGCCCAAGCCGAGACGGTTGCCGCGGCTGAACTGCTTGGTCGCGGACACGAGGCCCCCCCAAGCGAGCGAGTCGCCGGTGTCGGCGCCGTTCTCCTTAAACCAGTCGACTGACGGGACGATGCCGAGGCTCCAGCCGTCGCGCAGCGCGAACGAGAGGGGTACCGCCACGCCATACCGCTGCACGATGTTCCAGGGTGCCACGCCGCCGAAGGCCGCCGGATTCGAGAAGGAGTAATCGGAGTAGTCGTAGTTCAGGGTCACGCCGGCGCTGTTGCCGCGACCGAGGTCCGTCACCGCGCCCGCGCGCACCATCGCGCGCCAGACGTTGAAATCGCCGCCCTGGTCGAGATCGGCGTCGCCCTCGTAGACCGGCGTCACCGAAACGAACGGCCGCCAGCGGGACTCTTGCGCTTGCGCTGGGCCGGCGGCGAGGACGAGCGCGGCGACGAGTACTGCCGCGCAATGCGCTGCTTCCGGTTTCATGCAGACCTCCCTTCCGCGCCGACGAGGCGCACGTTCATTGCGTTAGACGACTAAAGAGCCTCGGCCATCCGGGCCCCGCTCGCGATGCTTGCCTGGATGATGTTGCGGAACCACATCACGGCTTCGCGATCGCGCCCGTTCACGCCGGAGCGAGCGACGTTGCTTTCGCGGGCGCGGCCGCGCCCGGCTTGCCGCCAAACACCGTGATGTACAGCGTCGGCAAGAACACGAGCATCAGCAGCGTCCCGATCAGGAGGCCGCCCATGATCGCGAACGCCATCGGCCCCCAGAACACCGTCGGCGCGATCGGGATGAGGCCGAGCACGGTCGAGAACGCGGTGAGCGTCAGCGGCCGGAATCGCGAGCTCGCCGCGGCGATCGCCGCGTCCCAGACGCTCTTGCCTTCCGCGCGGTCGGTTTCGATCTGCACCACCAGGATCACCGCGTTCTTTGCCACCATCCCGAGCAGCGACAGGATGCCGAGGATCGCGACGAAGCCGAGCGGCCGGTTGAAGACGAGCAGCGCGAGCACGACGCCGATGATGCTGAGCGGCAGCACGGCGAGCACGACGAAGACGCTGCGGAAGCTCTGCAACTGGAGCATCAGTGCGGTGAGCATGAGCAGGATCATCACCGGCACGACCGCGAACACCGACGCGCGCGCGATCGCGCTGTCCTCGACCGTGCCGCCGAGATCGATCCGGTAGCCCTTCGGCAGGCTCTTCGCCAGCTCGGCGATCGGCGCCTCGAGTGCGTCGACCACGGTGTCCGGCGTCGTGCTCGGAACGATGGCCGCGCGCACGGTGAGCGTCGGCACCCGGTCGCGGCGCCAGACGAGCGGATACTCCTCCCCGAACTCGAGGCTCGCGAACTGGCTGAGCGGCACGGTGCGCCCGCCGGGGATCGGGACCTCCAGCGAGCGCAGCGTCGCGACCGTCGCGCGCTCCTTATCGACGGCGCGCGCGACGACGTCGACGAGGTAGATGTCGTCGCGCACCTGCGTCACCGTCGAGCCGGCGATCGCCGCGTTCAGAACCGCGGCGATCGTCGCCGAGCTGACGCCGAGGCTGCGCGCCTGATCCTGGTCGATCTTGAGGCGGAGCTGCCGCGCGGGCTCCATCCAGTCGAAGTTGACGCGCCGCGTTTCCGGATTCGCCGCGATGACCTGCGCCAGCCGCTGCGCGATCTGCGTGACCTCGTCCTTGTCCGGCCCGCGCACGCGGTACTGGATCGGCCAGCCGACCGGCGGACCGAGCTCGAGCGGCTGGATGCTGCCGACGACGTCCGGGAACTCCTCGGCGAGCAGCTTCTCCAGGCGGTCCTGGATCCGTTTTCGTTCTTCGAATCCCTTCGCGACGATCACCAACTGGCTGAAAAAGGGGTTCGCTCCCTGCACGTCGAGCGGCAGGTAGAAGCGGATCGCGCCGCGGCCGATGTAGGCGCTCCAGTGTTCGATGTCCTCGTCCTTGGCGAGCGCCGTCTCCAGCCGCTTGCTGGTCTCTTCGGAGGCATAGATCGATGCGTTCTGCCGCAAGGTCAGATCGACGAGGAGCTCGGGCCGGTCGGACGCGGGAAAGAACTGCTCCGGCACGAACCGCAGCAGGTAGACCGCCGCCACGAACGCGGCGATCGTCACCGCAATGGTCAGCCACTTCGCGCGCATCGCGCCGACGAGCAGGCTGCGATATCCCCGCATGAGGGCGCTCGGCTTCTCCTCCGCGCCCAACGTCTTGGGCGCCTTCAGGATCGCGATGCCGAGCACCGGGGCGAAGGTCACCGCCACGAGCCACGACGTGATCAGCGCAATCGCGACCACCGCGAAGATCGAGAACGTGTACTCGCCCGCCGAGCTCCTCGCGAAGCCGATCGGCACGAAGCCCGCGATCGTGATCAGCGTACCGATCAGCATCGGGGCGGCGAGCGCCTTGTAGGCGAAGGTGGCCGCGGCTTCCTTGCTGTCCCCGGCGGCGAGGCGCCGGATCATCGCGTCGACGGTGGTCATCGCGTCGTCGACCAGCAGCGTCAGCGCGATGATCAGCGCCCCGAGCGAGATGCGCTGCAGGTCGATGCCCACGATCAGCATGACCGCGAAGACGATGGCGAGCGTCAGCGGGATCGCGAGGGCTACGACGGAGCCCGGGCGCACGCCGAGGCTCACGAAGCTCGCCGCGAGGATGATGAGGATCGCCTGCCACAGCGAGGCCATGAAATCGTTGATCGCGAGGTCGACGACGACCGCTTGGTCGGAGACGAGGAACGGCTCGATGCCGAGCGGCAGGTTCGCCCGGACGTCCGCCATCTCCTTCTTCAGGTTCGCGCCGAGCGCGAGGATGTCGCCGCCCTCGCGCATCGCGAGGGCGAGCCCGATCGCCGGCTTGCCGTTCACGTGGAAGAGCGGCAGCGGCGGGTCCGAGAATCCGCGCCGGACCTCGGCGATGTCCCGAAGCGGTATCAGACGGTCTCCCACCGCCAGGTTGACCGCCTTGATGTCGTCCTCGGATTCGAAGGCGCCGGCCACGCGCAGGAAAATCCGCTCGTCGCCGGTCTGCAGGACGCCGGTCGGCCGGACCAGGTTCTGCGCCTGCAATTGCCCGAGCAGGGCGGAATACGTGAGGCCGAGGCCCGCGAGCCGCGCGGTAGAGAACTCGAGGAAGATGTGCTCGTCCTGGGCGCCGAGGAGCTCGATCTTGGTGACGTCCGGCACCGCGAGCAGCCGCGAGCGCGCGTCTTCGACGTAGTTGCGCAGCTCGCGGTGCGTGAACCCGTCGGCGGTGAAGCCGTAGATGATGCCGTAGGTGTCGCCGAAGTCGTCGTTGAAGCCGGGCCCCACGACCCCCTGCGGCAGCGTGCCGCGGATGTCGCCGATGTTCTTGCGCACCTGGTACCAGATGTCCGGCACCTCCTTCGGCGGCGTCGACTGCTCGAGGTCGACGAATATGGTCGTGCGGCCCGCCGTGGTGTTGCTGCGCACTCGGTAGAGATGGCGCGTCTCCTGGAGCTTCCGCTCGATCCGCTCGGTGACCTGGAGCAGCGTCTCCTCGATCGTCGCGCCGGGCCAGCCCGCGAAGACGACCATCGTCCGGATCGTGAACGGGGGGTCCTCGGCCCGGCCGAGGCGCAGGAACGCGATCGTTCCGGCCACGACCGCGGCGAGCATGAAGTAGACGATGAGCGACCGGCGCTGGATCGCCCATTCCGACAGGTTCGGGCCGATCACTTCGCGGCTCCGAGGAGGCGCACCTTCTGGCCGGAATGGAGGGCCTGGACGCCCGCGGTCACCACGAGGTCGCCTTGCTCAAGGCCGCCGGCGACAACGATCCGGTTCGCATCGTGGCCGGCGACATCGATCTGCTTCAGTGCCACCGTCTGGGTCTTGGGATCCACGACCCATACCGCGGACTGCGCGCCCTGGCGGACGATGGCCGACCCCGGGATCTCCATCGCAGAGGCGCTCTCGATCCGCATGCTGCCGGTCACCGTCGAGCCGAGCCGCAGGCCGGCCGGCGGATCGATCAGGCCGACTCGCACCTGGAAGGTGCCGGTCACCGGATCGGCGCGCGGCGAGACTTCGCGAACGCGTCCTTTCGCGGAGACTTTGCGATCCGTGGTCAGTGCCACGGTAATCTCCGGATTCTTGGGTGCGGAATCCTTGACCTGCGCCGGCACGTTGAACACCGCGTCGCGGCCGCCCGCGCGCGCGATCTGCACGACCATGCGGCCGGCCGGCACGACCTCGCCCGGCTCGGCGCCGACTTTCGTCACCGCGCCGCCCGCGTCCGCGACGAGCCGCGTGTAGCTGACGCGGTTCTGCGCGAGCTCGACCTGCGCCTGGGCGGACTTCACGGCGGCCTCGGCGCTCTGCAGGTTCGCCGCGATCGCATCGAACGCGGCCTGTGAAATGAAGCGCTGCGCGAGCAGCTCTTTCTGCCGGTTGTAGTTGTTCCGCTGCTCCACGGCCTGCGCGCGAACGGAAGCGAGCTGCGCCCGCGCCGACTGCAGGCTCGAGTCCTCGTTCGAGGGATCGAGCCGGGCGAGCGCCTGCCCCGGCCTGACCGTGTCGCCGACGTTGACGCTGCGGTCGATCATCCGGCCGTCGATGCGGAACGAGAAGTTGACCTCGGTCTGCGCCTGGACGGTCCCGGTGAGCGAGACCGTGTCGCCGGCGGCGCGCTGCTCAACCGAGATCACGCGCACGGGGCGCACTTCTGGCGGCGGCGGCTCTTCGGCGCGGCGGCAGGCGGACAGCGCCGCAAGCGCTGCGAGCGCGATTACGGCAGCGCGCGGCGTAACGTTTTTTCGACCAGTGAGAGAGATCGGTGACACGGCTTGACTCCCCTGCTGTTGGTCTTGCCCCATTGTCTTTGCTGCGCTGCCGCAGCGCAAGTTGTTCTGCGGACGAGCGACTTGGTGCGTTCGGACTTCAGTGAGGATCCGACCAGGACCAGATCCGGTCTTGACCCATTCGCGCCGACGCTCGACGCGGGCGGGTCGCGTGAGCCGCAGGCATTCTCACTCAGCGGCGCGGCACGCAACAAGCGAAATAACGATGTCCGGTCTCCCGCGCCGCTCGTGAAACGATGCTTTACCCCGGGACGATTCCCCGCAGCGTCTCAACGGTGAAACGCCGCGGTAACGTGTCCAGACGCGCGGTGCTGCATCGTGGACCTCAACGTCGACCTCTCGAACGAGACACCAAGCCATCACTCGCTGCTCCGCGGTGGAACCGCGTTTCAGCGATGGAGCAGTGGCAACGAGATCGGCGCGCGCCTTTACTTTCCGTGCGACGGTCTGCCAAACTCCCTCGGCAGGATCGCCGGCGCGAGCGCGATTCGCTAAGGGGGACAGCAATGCAGCTTCGCTTCACGCTGCACGGGGCGGTCTGGGCCGTCGTCGAGGCTCGTCCCGCGCGAGAAGTCCATTCAAGGAGCACGTAACCATGCGTATCACCCCGTCTGTTCCAATTGCTGCAGCCTCACGACTCGCCGGCGCTTCCTGAAAGCGGCAGGGATCGCGACTGCCGGACTATTGAGCGCAGGTCCCTTTGCCGAGCTCGCCTACGCCGCCGCGCTCACCCAGGCGCAGCGGGACAAGCTGACTCCCGACGAGATCATCGCGATGATGAAGCGCGGCAACGAGCGCTTCCGCAGCGGCAAGAAGTCGACGCAGGACTTTCTCGCGCAGCAGAAGGCGAGCGCCAAGGGACAGTATCCCGCGGCGGTGATCCTGAGCTGCATCGACTCGCGCGCGTCGGCGGAAACGATCATGGATCTCGGCATCGGCGACGTCTTCAACGCGCGCGTGGCCGGGAACATCGCCAATGACGACATCCTCGGCAGCATGGAGTTCGCCTGCGCAGCGGCCGGCGCCAAGGTCGTGCTGGTGATGGGCCACACGGCGTGCGGCGCGATCAAGGGCGCGATCGACGACGTGAAGCTCGGCAACCTCACGGGTCTGCTCGCCAGGATCCAGCCGGCGGTGAAAGCGACCTCTTACCAGGGCGACCGCTCGGCCAAGAACAACGCCTTTGTGGACGCGGTCGCGCGCAAGAACGTGGAGCTCACCATGGAGAACATCCGCAAGGGCAGTTCCGTGCTGAGCGAGCTCCAGGCGAAGGGCGCCATCAAGATCGTCGGGGCGATGTACGACATCGCGAGCGGGAAAGTGGATTTCTTCTCCTGATCGACACCCGCAGTGAAGGGCGACTTGAGGCACCGGGCGACATCTCGAGGGCGGCGAGGACATCTCGTATCGAGCAGTTCACGCTAGACTTGCGCGCCGAATTTGCGATGCGCCTGCGGAGGTCCCTTGGAGTCGTTCGTCGTCCCGTTCCTGAAGGCGCTGATACTCGTGCCGGTGACATTGCTGCCGATCATCAATCCGCTCGGCACCGCGCCGGTATTCGTCGCGACCGTCGGCGCCAATCGCAGCGTCGCGAAGCGGCTGGCGCGCCAGGTCGCGATCAACGGCTGGTTGGTGATAGTGATCTCGATGCTGATCGGCAGCTACGTGCTGGCGTTCTTCGGCGTGTCGCTGCCGGTCGTGCGCCTCGGCGGCGGGCTGCTGGTGGCCGCCACGGCCTGGCGCATGCTCCACCGTACCGAGGACGACGATGTCCATGCCGCCGCGGCGGAAGAGGCGGCGACGCTATCGGATGCCGAGATCGTCGGGCGGAGCTTCTTCCCGATCACGTTTCCGCTCACGACCGGGCCCGGCACGATCGCGGCGTCGATCGCCCTCGGCACCCAGATTCCTACGACGCCCGTCCTGTACCTGGCGGGCGCAATCGTTGCAGCCGCTGGCGCGGCGCTCGTCTCGTTGGCCCTTTACTTCATCTTCAGGAACTCCGCCGCGGTGCTCGAACGGCTCGGCGTGATCGGCATGCTGGTGATGATGCGGCTGATGGCCTTCATGCTGCTGTGCATCGGCATCCAGATCATGTGGACCGGTTGGGCCGAGCTGAACGGGTTGACGCCTTGACGCACGCGCTCGGAGCCGGACCGGAGTTGCCGTTTCCCGTCCGCACCGCAACCGCCACGCCAACGAGGTCCGACATGCGATTCCTCTTCTCGCCGTCCTCGCCCTCTGCGCCGTGCCGGTCGCCGACGCACAGGCCGCGGATCAGACCATCGACCGGTGCCGCATCCGGCCGGGCACGCAATGCGTGTCCGCCAACCTGCGCGGCGCGATCCTGCCGAAGGCGGATCTGACGAGGGCGGACCTGACGCGCTCCAACCTGAGCGGCGCGGACCTGACCGAGGCGCGGCTCGATCGCGCCAAGCTCGAGCGGGTCGACTTCGAACGTGCGAACCTCACTCAGGCCACGCTCGATCGCGCCAGGCTGCGCGGCGCGAACCTGCGGAACGCGACGCTGGTGCGGGCGAGCGCGAGCGCGGCCGATCTCCAGGGGGCCAATCTCGGCGACGCCGATCTCGGCGGCGCGATCTTGAGCGGCGCGAGCCTGCGTTACGCGCGGATGGGATCGGCGAAGCTCGGCGGCGCCAATCTCGAGCGGGCGGACTTGACCGGGGCCGATCTGCGCGGCGCCGATCTCGCAGGGGCCGACCTGCGAGGGGCACGCTTCGAGAAGGCGAACCTGGAGGGCGCGAATCTCACCGGCGCAAAGCTCGGCGACGCAACGTTCCGGAACGCGAGAACGCAGGCGTGCACCGGCTGTCCCGGACCGGGCACGCGATGAACGAAGAGAGGATGGAGATGACCAACCCTACGTATCGATTCCCCATTGCACTGCCGATTGCCGCCCTGCTCGGCGCTGCCGGCCCCGCGTTCGCGCAGACCGCACCGGCTAACGTCGCCGAGTGCGCGGCGATCGCCGCCGATAGCGAACGGCTCGCCTGCTACGACCGCGCGACCGGACGCGCCACCGCCGCTCCCCCGGCCTCCGATAAACCGCCGGCTCCGGCTTCGCCGCCGGCCGTCGATACGTCGCTTGCGCCCCCCGCGCCCGCCGCCACCGGATCGCTGATCGACACCGCGTGGGGGTTCGACCCGGGGTCGACCCGGTACAGCATCGATCTGTACAACCCCAACTACCTGCTGTTCGCGCGCTACACCGACAACGTGAACACTGCACCGTACGCGCCCATCTTCCAGGCCGCCGGGGTGCCGGAGAAGCTCGATTCCACCGAAGCGAAATTCCAGATCAGCTTCAAGCTGCGGCTCTGGACGACCGACGACCGGCGGTGGGGGGTATGGGCGGCGTACACGCAGCAGAACCAGTGGCAGGTCTATAACAACGACATCTCTCGCCCGTTCCGCGAGACCAACTACATGCCGGAGCTCTTCGTGAGCTACCGGCCCGATCTCGAGTTCGGCGGCTTCAACTGGCGGCTGCTCAACGTGGGATTCAATCACCAGTCGAACGGGAGGTCCGACGACCTGTCGCGAAGCTGGAACCGCGCTTTCGCCGAGTTCGGCGTCGAGCGCGGCAACTTCGCCTTGCTGGCGAAGGCGTGGTACCGCATCAAGGAAGACGCCGACAAGGACGACAACCCCGACATCACCGACTACTACGGCTACGGCAGCCTCAACGCGATCTACAAGTGGCGTGAGCACAGCTTCTCGCTGATGGGACGCGGCAACATCAGCAAGGGGAAGGGCGCCGCGCAGTTTACGTGGATGTCGCCGAGGATCCTCGGCCCGCTCCGCGGTTATGTCCAAGCCTTCACCGGCTACGGCGAAAGCATGATCGACTACAACTGGAACCAGAGCACGATCGGCATCGGGGTCGCGCTCAACGACGCGCTGTAGTGCCCGGGCCCTACCAGGCCGCGCCGTCGCCGAACCCGACCCGGTAGACGATGTAACAGCCGAGCAGGACGGTCGCGAAGCCGACTACGGTGGACAGCCCGCCGTAGGTCCGCTTCAGGTGGCGCGACGTCAGCCGCAGCGGCACGGCGATCGCGGCCGAGAGCAGCGCCATGCCGAGGATCGAGCCCAGGCCGAAGATCGCGATGTAGGCGAATCCCCACGCCGGCGAGCGCAGCGCTTCGAGGCTGAGAAGGATCAGCGCCGCGGACCCCGCCATGCCGTGCACCATGCCGACGAGCAGGGCACGGCCAGGAAAGCCCCGTGGATGCCGGTGGTCGTGACGCGCCGGATCGTGCGGCGTGACCTCGCCGCGGTGCGAATGGGCGTGGAAGTGCGCGGCGCCGTCCGTATGGCGATGCGCGTGGAAGTGGACGCGCTCGCGCCGTAGCCGGTACAGCGCATCCGCCCCGAGCAGGACGAGCATCACGCCCACCGCAAGCTCGAGCGCCTGCGCGGCCTGCGCCGGGACGACGACGCCGAGCACCAGCACGGCGCCGCCGAAGACCATCAGCGTGATCGTGTGCCCCGTCCCCCAGGCTACGCCCTGCGCGACGGTGCGGGCGAGCGACGGGCTGCGCGTCGCGAGCGTGGCGACGGCCGCGACGTGGTCCGCGTCCGTGGCGTGCCGCATGCCGAGCAGGAAACCGAGCGCGAGGATCGAGGCGAGCGTCACGCCGGCCTCACTCGAACTTCAGGCCCGGCAGCAGGAAGAGCCACGTCACCAGGACGAACGCGGCGGTCAGGGTCGGAATGCCGAACGGCGTCAAGAAGGCCATCATCGTGCCCTGCACGATCACCGACAGCACCGTGGCGAGCAGCGTGTACGCCACGACGCGCAGGCCGGGACGGTAGAACACCGCGCCGAGCGCGATCGCGGTCAGCACCGGGTTGAAGCCGAGCAGGCCGGCGGTGACGAGGTCGCTCTCCGCGCCGAGCGCATGCGCGGTGACCACGCCCACCACCGCGCCCACGAGGGCGAACACCGCGGCGGCGACCGAGTTCACCGCGAGGCCTGCGAGCAGCAGCACGGCGGCCGGACCGTGGCCTTTCAGGAACACCTGCGTGATGCTGGTGAAGATCCCCTGCACGAAATCGCCGACGCGCAGGGGATCCGCCGCGGCCGGATCGATCGGGACGATCTCGCCGACCGGCGGCAGCGCGCCGCCGTCGAGCCCGGAGAACACGTTGGTCGCGAGCAGCAGCAGCCAGGCGGTAAGGACGAATGGCGCCGTGAGCGCGGACACGCTCCAGGTCTTGAACACGTTGGAGATGGCGAGCATCACCACCACCGACACGGCACCGCCGAAGACGACGTAGACCCACAGCGCGGCGGAGGGAGCCATGAAGGTCGGCAGCGCGAGGCCGACGAGGTAGGCGTTGAAGCCGTAGAGGCCGGCGTTGAGCCCGGCCTCGTCGACGCGCAGCCATTGCGCCATGAGCGTCGCCGCCAGCACCGCCACGAGGCCGCCGATCGCCACCTGCGGCACGCCGGCGGCGTACGACCCCCAGCCGATGGCGATGAAGAAGAGGAGCCCGCTGAGCGGATTGTCCTGGAACATCACCTGCCCGATGCCGCGCAGGTTGATGTCCACGAAGCGCAGGACCTTCGACCCGGCGCACAGGCGTTCCCACCACGCCAGCAGTCCTTTCATCGTCGCCTCCCCCTGGGCCGATCAGCGCCAGAAAAACGGCGGCGGAATGCGGGTACCGGTGACCTCTTCGCGCGCCACCGCCCAGAAGTCCCGCACCTTCGCCTTGACCTGCGCGGTCTCGCGGCCGAGCGCCTTGAAGATCAGGCCGGCATCGTTCGGCAGCCGGCACGCACCGAAGGCGACGCCGTTCGCCAGGTCCACCTCGGCGTCGACCCGCGCGTGGATGCGATCGGCGGCGTCCTTCGGCGTGAGCAGGACGACGTTGGCGAGCACGTCGAACGAGTCCATCACCCCCGTCTGCCGGACCGGACGGCGCGCCGGCTCGATCACGAGCTTCTCGGTGAAGAGCGCCCGCCCGTCGGGCCGCTCCGCAGCGACCGACAGCGAGAGGAGCGTCGCGCCGAAGGACTCGTCCGGATGGTGGTGCTTGCGCCCCGGCTGGACGATCTCCGCGTAGAGCAGCCGTCGCCGTCGGAGCGATCGAGATCCGCGTGTCGCTCAGGAAGCGGGCGCGCCGGTGCGGGATGAGCGGCTCGGGCAGGAACTCGAGGTAGGCGCCGTCGGCGAGCGTGATCGACTGCGTCTGCACTGCGTAGTTGGCGTCCATGCCGTGGACCTTGGTCGCCGACTGCGTCGTCACGTGCGCACGCGCTTGCGGCGCCAGCGCGACCTCGAGCGCGAGCCGGTCCCCTTGCAGCACGCAGCCCGACGTCGTGATCATGAAGAGCCAGGCCTGGTCGGGCATCGCCGGGTCCGGGTACAGCGCGCGCTGCGCCATGTACGGCGCGCGGCGGTCGAGCTCCGCCAGGATCGTGCGGTCGCCACGGCGCTCGAAGCCGAGGCGCAAGAAACCCGTCTTCCCGACCGCGCCGCTCGCCATCTGCGGCGGCTCGTCCTGGAACGCCGCCACCTCCGCCGCCGTCAGGCCGAGCGTCTCGGCCGCGGCCCAGGGGGCGAGAGTCGGCGCGCCCTCGGCGATGCGCATTACGCAGGCTGCTTCGCGGGCAGCTTCACGTCGAAGAGGAGGTCGCTGCGGATCAGCTCGACGAGCGCCGGAATGCCCTCGCCGGTCTTGCAGTTGGTGAACAGGAACGGCTTGTCGCCGCGCATCAGCCGCGAGTCGTGCTCCATCACCGCGAGGCTCGCGCCCACGTGCGGCGCGAGGTCGGTCTTGTTGATGACGAGGATGTCCGACTGCGTGATGCCGGGGCCGTTCTTGCGCGGGATCTTGTCGCCGGCGGCGACGTCGATCACGTAGATGAAGAAGTCGACCAGCGCCGGGGAGAAGGTCAGCGTCAGGTTGTCCCCGCCGCTCTCGATCAGCACCACGTCGCCGTCGGGGAAGCGCGCCTCCATGTCCTCGACCGCGGCGAGGTTCATGCTCGGGTCCTCGCGCACCGCGGTGTGCGGGCAGGCGCCGGTCTCGACGCCGAGGATGCGCTCCTCGAGCAGGATGCCCTTGAGCGTCCGCTGGACGTGCTTCGCGTCCTCGGTCGTCACCACGTCGTTGGTGATGATCAGCACCTTGATGCCCATCTCGAGCAGGCGCGGCGTGATCGCCTCCACGATCGCGGTCTTGCCCGACCCGACCGGCCCGCCGACCCCGATGCGCGTGATCTTCTTCTTCAACTTCGCGTGCTCCGCTGTTTCAGTTCATGAACAGGCGCACGTGCGCCTTGACGTGCGCCGCCGCCAGGATCTCGGTCAGCGGCGCGAAGCCCGCCATGTCGGAGAGGCGCGCCGCGGCCGCGATCTCGTAGGCGGCGTCGGCGCCGGCGTTGAGCTGGTAGAGCATCCGCTGCGTGTCCACGTGGCTGATCTTCATCAGCCGCAGCGCCGCGCTCAGGATCATGGCGGCCACGCCGTACTGGTGCACGACGAACGCGTCGCGCGCCGGCAGGCCCTGCACGGCGAAGTTCACCGCGAGCGCCACCGGGTAGCAGCCGGGCGTGTCGCCGGCGGCGATGCGCTCGCGCCACGTCGCCAGCAGCGGCGCGCCGGTCACCTCGGCGCCCATCTCGGCGAACTTCTTGCCCATGCGCACCGACATCGTCCGCGTTTCGCCGGAGAGCTTGCGGGCGTATACCCGCTCGTCGATCCGCACGATCTCGGCGACGTCGCCCGTCGCGGCCGCGCGATGCGCCCAGACGACCGCGATGCCGTCGCCCGCCGCGGCCTGCTCGACCGCGGTGCGCGCGAATGCGTGCAGCGTGTCCGCGTCGGTCACCACGCGCTTCTGGATCGCCGATTCGAGCCCGCCGGAGAACGCGAAGCCGCCGATCGGGAACATCGAATCCCCGAACTGCAGCATGCGGGCGAGGCCCGCCGCAGCGGCCGGCCCCGTCCCGCCGTCGTCACCGGCAGTCATCTGTGCGGATCGGTGTCGGTGTGCGGATGCGGATGCGGGTGCGGATGCGAGTGCGCGCGCACCGGGGGACGCCCGTAGGTCTCGCCCGTTTCGCCGTCGACCGCGACGTACTGCTCGTGGGTATGCGTATGCACCGGGCCCTCGGCGCCGCCGAAGAGCCGCCGCGACTCGTGCGGGGCGAGGTAGGGCACGATCTCGCCGCCCGGCACGAACTCGTAGCGGATGCCCTCGAAGCGATGCGTGTTCATGACCGAGGCCATCACCTTGCGGTCGACGGTGAGCGGCACGTACACCAGGTTGCCTTTCACGAGGGCGGGCCAGTGCTGGTTGCCGAGCGCGTGGCCAAGCTCGACGCAGGTGCGCATGGCGATGTCGGGCGGGGCTCCGGCCATCCCGTCCAGATGGATGATCATCACGTCGCGCAGGCTGATCCGCGCCACGACGGCACGCGCAGCCTTCGCGTCCCAGAGCAGCACGTCGCCGTCGCGCATGAACGTGCCGCGATCGAGCGACACCGCGAGCTCGACGCCGCCGGCCGTCTTCTTGCGGAAGCGGTTCTTCTGCGCTTCCCAGTGATCGAGCGCGAGCTCGTCCACCGCCGCCGCGCCGAGGCGCGCCGCCCACTCCGGGTCGGCGGCGTTGCCGAGGACGGCTTCGACGAGGATCACGCGCGGGGATCAGCTGAAGAAGTACTTCTGGTTGAGCGAGACCGTCTTCAGCGGCTTCACCGTGGCGTGCTTGCCGTCGACGGTGACCGCGAACGTCTCGGGGCTCACCTCGATCTTCGGCGTGCCGGCGTTGCGCACCATGTCGCGCTTGCCGATCTTGCGCATGTTGCGCGCGACCATGACCTGCCGGTCCAGGCCGAGCTTCTTCTTGATGCCCGCCGCGTGCGCGGCCGCCGAGACGAAGGTGATGCAGCTGTCGGACAGCGCCTTGCCGAACGCTCCGAACATCGGCCGGTAGTAGACCGGCTGCGGCGTCGGGAGCGAGGCGTTCGGGTCGCCCATCACCGACCAGCTGATGACGCCGTTCTTGAGCACGAGCTTCGGCTTGGCGCCGAAGAAGCCCGGCTCCCACAGCACGAGGTCGGCGATCTTGCCGACTTCCACCGAGCCGAGCACGTGGGAGATGCCGTGCGTGATCGCCGGGTTGATCGTGATCTTCGCCACGTAGCGCAGGACGCGGAAGTTGTCGTTGCCCTTGGCGTCCTCCGGCAGCTTGCCGCGGCCGGTCTTCATCGCGTCGGCGGTCTGGATCGTGCGCAGCCAGCACTCGCCGATGCGCCCCATCGCCTGCGAGTCGCTCGACATCATCGAGATCACGCCGATGTCGTGCAGGACGTTCTCGGCGGCGATCGTCTCGGCGCGAATGCGGCTCTCGGTGAACGCCACGTCCGACGGGATGTCGGGGCTGAGGTGGTGGCACACCATGATCATGTCGTAGAGCTCCGCCTGCGAGTTGATGCCGTAGGGGAGCGTGGGATTGGTCGAGGACGGCAGCACGTTCGGCAGCGCCGATATCCTGATGATGTCGGGCGCGTGGCCGCCGCCGGAGCCCTCCGTGTGGAACGAGTGGACGGCGCGGCCCTCGAAGGCCGCGATCGAGTCCTCGACGAAGCCGGACTCGTTGAGCGTGTCGGTGTGGATGCAGACCTGCACGTCCATCTCGTCCGCGACGGTGAGCGCCGAGCGCAGCACCGCCGGGGTGGTGCCCCAGTCCTCGTGGCACTTGAAGCCGACCGCGCCGGCCTCGATCTGCTCGACGAGCGCCGCCTTGCCGTGCCCGTGGCCCTTGCCGAGAATCCCCACGTTGATCGGCCAGCCTTCGAACGCACGCAGCATCGTGCGGATGTTGCCCGGCCCCGGCGTGACGGTCGTCGCGCTGGAGCCGTCCGAGGGGCCGGTGCCCCCGCCGATCAGGGTGGTCGTGCCGTTGGAGAGCGCGGCATACGCCTGCTGCGGCGAGATGTAGTGGATGTGCGTGTCGATGCCGGCGGCGGTCAGGATCAGGTGCGAGCCGGAGATCGCGTCGGTGGCGAGACCGCACTCCAGGCCCGGCGTGATCCCGTCCATGGTCTGCGGGTTGCCGGCCTTGCCGATGCCGCAGATGCGGCCGTCCTTGATGCCGACGTCCGCCTTCACCACGCCGAGGATCGCGTCGATGATCGTCACGTTGGTGATCACCAGGTCGGGCGCGCCGCCCGCGCGGGTGATCCGGTTGTCCATGCCCATGCCTTCGCGCAGGCTCTTGCCGCCGCCGAAGACGATCTCGTCGCCGGGCGCGCCGCGCAGGTCGCGCTCGATCTCGACGAAGAGGCCGGTGTCGCCGAGCCGGATGCGGTCGCCGACCGTGGGACCGAACAGGCCGACGTACTCGTTGCGTGAAATGGTCGCCATCTGGAGCCTCGCGGGTGGAGTGCGGCTAGCGCTTGCCGGACTTCTTTGCGGCGGACGAGCGGAACCCGCGCTTCGCGGCGAGCGCCACCGCCTTGGTTTTCCGCGGGTCGGCGGTCTTGCCCGCCGTGGCGCCGTCGACGAGGTTGTTGAACCCGTACACCGCGCGCTTGCCGAGGTAGGGCACCAGGTTGACCTCGCGCTCGTCGCCCGGCTCGAACCGCAGGGCGGTGGACGCCGGGATGTTCAGGTGCAGCCCGAACGCCGCTGCGCGGTCGAACTCCAGCGCGCGGTTGACCTCGAAGAAATGGAAGTGCGAGCCGACCTGCACCGGGCGGTCGCCGGTGTTGCGCACCTTGAGCGCAGTGACCGGCAGCTTCTCGTGGAACGCAACCGGCTCCTTCCTGGTTACATAGCCGCCCACCGGCACGTCGGCCGTGGCCGGATCGACATCGGGGGCGAGGCTGGGAAATGATTTGGCGCCCGGCATCGTTACGCTCCTCTCGCCGCGGTCATTGAATCGCTCATTGAATCGGCGTGTGCACGGTCACGAGGCGGCTGCCGTCGGTGAACACCGCCTCGATCTGCACCATCGGGATCAGGTCGGCGACGCCGTCCATGACGTCGGACTTGGTGAGCGCGGCGCGCGCCTCCTTGGTCACCTCCTCGATCGTCTTGCCGGCGCGCGCGCCGTCGAGGGCGGCCGCGGAGATGATGGCGACGGCTTCCGGGTAGTTGAGCTTGATGCCCTTCGCCTTGCGCTTCAGCGCCACCTCGGCCAGCATGTAGATCAGGAGTTTGTCGAACTCTCTCGGCGTGAGCTGCATCCGTTCCTCCCGCTTGAGCCGCCGGCCGGCGCCTGTGCATCGAACACTATAGCTGATGCGATCCAGCTCGGTCAACATTTCGCAACGGCCCGTTCACTGGTGAAACGAGGGTGAGCAGATGACCGACAAGCAAGCGGACCCTGGCAATCCGACGAAGCAGGTTCGGGACAGCGTCATCCTGCTCGTCGTCGCGTCGTACGCCGCGGCGTTCGTCGTCTTCGGGTTCCTGGTCGACGATCCGCGCGACGTCGCCCTGGGACTCATCGCCATCACGACGTCGCGGGACACCCTGCTCACCGACTACTTCGGCGTCGGCGGGATCGGCGCCGGCTGCGTGAACGCCGGGCTGCTCACGCTATGCGCCTGTTTCGTCTACTACAAGGCGCGCGCGAAGATGACCGGCGCGGCGGTCGCGTGCCTCTTCCTCGTCCTCGGCTTCGCGCTGTTCGGCAAGAACCTCCTGAACGTCTGGTGCATCGTGATCGGGGTCCTGCTGTATTCCTGGTTCAAGGGTGAGACGTTCGCGACGAACATCAACACCGCGTTCTTCGGCGTGGCGCTCGCGCCGATCTTCTCGGAGATCCTGTTCAGCACGAGTCATTTCGTTTGCGGTCAGCCTGCCGCTCGCCGTCGTCACCGGCCTCGCCATCGGCTTCATCCTCGCGCCTGCCGCGGCGCAGCTCTTCAAGGCGCACATGGGGTT
Organism: uncultured beta proteobacterium; assembly: GCA_963754305.1. Classification (GTDB taxonomy): domain Bacteria; phylum Pseudomonadota; class Gammaproteobacteria; order Burkholderiales; family SG8-39; genus DATEDA01. The sequence goes on from CAVWFR010000043.1 coordinate 281,992, forward strand.
CACCCTGTACAACATGGGATTCACGGCGGGCCTCGTGGGAACCCTCGTCGTGGCCCTGTACAAATCGTACGGCTTCGTCCCGGACCCGGTCTTCATCTGGACGACCGGCAACAACGTCCTGCTCGGTACGTTCCTGTCCGTCCTCTTCGTGTCGATGATCGCCGTCGGGTTCTATTTCGACCGGCGCTTTCCCGTCCGGAATGAAGAAGGTGATGGCCGCTTCGGGCCAGTCGCCGCACCGATTTCATCGCGCTCGCCGGATTCGGCCCGACGCTCGCCAACATGGGCGTGAGCGGCGCGATCGGCATGGCCTACATCCTGATCGTCGGCGGCGAGCTGAACGGGCCGGTGATCGGCGCGATCTTCACGATCGTCGGCTTCGCCGCGTTCGGCAAGCATCCGCGGAACATCGTGCCGATCATGGCCGGCGTGTTCCTGGGTTCGCTGGCGAAACCGTGGAACGCGGACGATCCGTCGATCCTGCTCGCCGCGCTCTTCGGGACGACGCTCGCGCCGATCGCGGGACGCTTCGGCTGGCATTGGGGCATCGTGGCCGGGTTCGTGCACTCGTCCGCCGCGTTGAGCGTCGGGTCGGTGCATGCGGGACTCAACCTGTACAACAACGGCTTCGCCGCCGGCATCGTCGCCAGCGTTCTCGTGCCGGTGATCATCGCCATCCAGTCCCGAACGAAGCCGGGGGGCGAACCGCCGGGACCGTCGGGCGTGGAGAGCGCGGCGGCGAAAGCCGGCAGGTAGCGCGGTGTCTGTTGACGCTCCGGCGCGCTAGACGGTAGTCTCCGCCGGCGCTCGGCCTCGTCACGCGCCGCCGCGCGCCCAGGGCTCAGAAGGAGCCGAACACGGAACGCAGAATCAGCGCTGCGACGAGCGCGACGAGACACGTGACGATGACCGTCATCACCATGTCGCGATAGCTTCGCTTGTGCGTCAGCCCGCGAGAGGCTCAGCAGGATCAGCACCGTTCCATTGTGCGGAAGGGCGTCGAGCGTGCCGGCGCTCATCGTGGTGATCCGGTGCAACAGCTCGGGGTTGATGTCCATGCTCTCGGGCGAGCGTCATGGACGTTGTCGCCAGCGCATTGAGCGCGATCGCCATGCCGCCGGAGGCCGTGCCGGTCAGCCCGGCGAGCGCGTTCATGGCGATGGTCAATGAGACGAGCGGCCCCCTTGAATCGAGAGGACTGCGTCGCGTGACCGTCGCGAACGCGGGCAGAGCACCGACCACCGAGCCGAAGCCGACGAGGCTGCTGACCGTCAGCAGCGGCAAGACCGACGCGATGGCGCCGGCGTCCAGGGACTGCGGCATGACCGGCAGGCGCCGCCAGTTGACGACGACGACCGTCAGGGAACCCGCCGCGAGCGCCAGCACCACCGACCAGACCCCGGCCACTGTCCTGGAACGTGATTCCACCCCAGGCTTCCTCCTTGTAAGGAAGGAGAAGTCGAGGCGCGGAAGCACGACGAGCGACATCAGAAAGTTCACGATGATGACCACGGCCAGCGGCAATACGGCGAGAAAGAAAGTCGGCTCGTATAGGCCTCGATCTTGCCGTGCGTCGAGCTCGGCCGGATCGAAGTCGCCCGCTGTCGTCGCGTAACAACGGGCTCTTCTCGTCGACCTCCGGCGTGGAATCCGCCGAGCCGCGCCGGTCCGCACGCGGCGTATATCCCTCGCCCGCCCGGCGTGCCGCCGCTTCGGCCCGGCGCAGCCACCACATGCCGAGGACCATGATGATGGCCGATGCGATGAGCCCGATGCCCGGCGCCGCGAAGGTCGTCGTGCCGAAGAAACGGCATCGGAATGGCGTTGTTGACAGACGGCGTACCGGGCATGACCGACATCGTGAACGTGAAAGCGCCCAGCCCGATGGTCGCCGGCATCAGCCGGCGCGGAAGATTCGCGGCTCCGGAACATGCCCTCTGCCATCGGGACCAGAACGAAGAAGGCGACGAAGACGCTGACGCCACCGTAGGTGACCACCGCCGAGGCGAGCACGACCGCGAGCATCGTGCGGCTCGTCCCGAGCCGTTCGGTCAGGGATCGGGCGATCGCGTTGATCGAGCGGCTGTCTTCCATCAGCTTTCCGAACAGCCCGCCGAGCAGGAACATCGGGAACCACTGAAAGACGAAGCGGGACGTGCCGCGCATGAACGTCTCGAGTCCAGTGGGCGAGCAAGAGGCTCTCCCGAGATCGCGGCCGCGACCAATGCGGCGGCCGGGCGGCCAGCAGTACGCTCCATCCCCGGTAGGCCAGCCACATCAGCAGGGCGAGACCGAGCAAGATACCGAAGAGTCCCATCGTTCCTTCTCCCCTTTGCCGGATCAGATCTGGCCAGCAGATCTGGCAGTCTACTTGATGAAGCGCGGGCGCAGCCGCATCTCGGTAATCCGCGCGCGCGATCAGGCGGTGCGGGAAAGCGGCTACTTCCTCCGGCGGGCGAGCGCGCGCTCGCAACTCTCATCTCCCATTGCGCCGGAGGACAGGTGCACTGTTCCGATCGAGCAAGTCGTCTCATGGATGGAACGCACGAAGCGCGTTCCGACCGCAACGCGCTGTTCGGGACGACGCTCGCGCCGATCGCGGGGCGCTTCGGGTGGCACTGGGGCGTCGTGGCCGGCTTCGTGCATTCGTCCGCGGCGCTGAGCGTCGGATCGGTGGACGCGGGGCTCAACCTGTACAACAACGGCTTCGCCGCCGGCATCGTCGCCGCCGTGCTCGTGCCGGTCATCATCGCGATCCAGTCCCGAACGAAGCCGGGGGACGAAGCGCAGCGCAGTGTTGTTGACGCTCCGGCGCGCTAGACGGTAGTCTCGGCCAGCGCGCACGGGGTCTCTCTCGAGGAGGACGGCATGGACGCGACGGCGCAGCGTGGCTCGCGGGACGACGGAATGCCGCCCGATTGCGCGCAAATCGAAGTCCGCGAGATCCTCCTCTACGACTGGTGGCCGATCCTCGGCGAGGCGCGGCTCTTCGACCGGTTGGGCGCAATGCACGTGCAAGTGGTGCGCGATTGAGGAGCGGGGAAATGCACGCGGCGATCGTGCGCGGCGCGGGCTTCCTCGGGCTCTGGGTCGTGCTGATCGGGCTCGACCCGGTCGATCTGGCGGTCGGCGTCTTCGCCGCTGCAGCCGCGACCTGGACGAGCCTCCGGCTCCTCCCACCCGAAGCGGGACGCATTCGATTCGCCGTGCTCGTTGCGCTCCTGCCGCGGTTCCTGTGGCAGTCGGTGGTCGCCGGCGTCGACGTCGCGCGCCGCGCGTTCCACCCGAGGATGCCGTTGCAGCCGGATTTCGTCGCGTATCCGGTGAACCTGCCCCGCGGCCAGGCGCGCAACGCCTTCGAGACGATCACGAGCCTCCTGCCGGGCACGGTGCCCTGCGACGAGGACGCGCAGACGATCGTCTATCACTGCCTCGATGTCGGGCAGCCGGTGGTGGAGCAGCTCGCCGCCGACGAGCGCGCGTATGGACGAGCGCTCGTGCCGGGACGCGGCCATGGCTGAGTTCCTGTTCGCGACGTCGGGCTTCGTGCTGGCGACCGTCGCGCTGGGACTGGTGCGCGTCCTCCGCGGGCCGGCCGACGCCGACCGGATGATGGCCGCGCAGCTGCTCGGCAGCGGCGGCATCGCCGCACTGCTCCTCCTCGGCGCCGCGGCCGGCGTGGACTCGGTGATCGACCTGTCGCTGGCGCTCGCGCTGCTGGCGGCGTTCGCGACGGTGGCGTTCGTCAAATTCGCCGCCTCGCCGCCGAGCGGCGAGGCCGGACCGGACGACGCTTTGTGAGCGCCGCGCTCGACCTCTTCACCGTCGTCGCCGTCGTCGCCGGCGCGTTCTTCTTCCTCGCCGGGACCGTCGGCCTCCTGCGCTTCCCCGACGTCTTCACCCACCTGCATGCGCTCAGCAAGGCCGACAACCTCGGCCTCGGCCTCGTGGTGCTCGGCCTCCTGCCGCAGGCGAACGGGCTGCTCGCCGGCCTCAAGCTCTTCGCGATCTGGCTGCTCGCCCTGCTCGTGGGAGCGGCCGTGTCCCAGCTGATCGCGCGCGCGGCGCGGCGCGCCGGACCGCGCGCATGATCGACGCGCTCAACGCCGGCATCGCGCTCCTCATCCTGGGGCTGGCGATCTGGACGATCGTCGCGCGCGACACGTTCGCTGCGATCGTCGGCTACGTCGCCTACGGTCTGCTCCTCACGCTCGCCTGGGTGGCGCTGCGCGGCGTCGACGTCGCGCTGACCGAAGCGGCGATCGGGGGCGGGCTCACCGGCGTACTGCTGATCCGCGCGGCGGCGAAGCTGCGCCGGACCGAGGCGGCGTCGAACGCCGAGCGACCCGGGCTGCCGACGCGGCTCGCCGCGGCGATCGTGGCCGGCGGCGTGGCAGGGGCGCTCGCGATCGTCGTGCTGGCGCCGCCCGGGCCCGCGCCGACGCTCGTGCCCGAGGTCGCCGCCAACATCGCCGCGACCGGCGTGGGCAATCCGATTACCGCGGTGCTGCTCGCCTTCCGGGCGATCGACACGCTGCTGGAGGCGATCGTACTGCTGTTCGCGCTGATCGGCGTGTGGTCGCTCGCGCCCGACCGCGTCTGGGGCGGACGCCCGGGGCCGCGCTACCGCGCCGATCCGGACGGGATCCTCGCCTACCTCGCGCGGCTGCTGCCGCCGATCGGCATCATCGTGGGGGTCTACATCTTCTGGATCGGCGCGGACCTTCCCGGCGGCAAGTTCCAGGGCGCCACGATCCTCGCGGCGATGTGGCTGCTCGCGATGATGGCAGGCCTCGCCGACGCGCCGCCGGTCAGCCGGACCTGGCTGCGCGCTCGCGCTGGTGGGCGGCCCGGTCGTTTTCATCGCGGTCGGCGCCGCCGGCGTGTGGACCGCCGGCGCGTTCCTCGCGTATCCGGACGGCCTCGCGAAGCCGCTGATCAAGGTCATCGAGTGGGCGCTGCTGCCCTCGCTCGCGCTGACGCTCGGCCTGATCATGGCCGGCGCGCCGGAGCGGCCGGAAGACCGATGAACGCGGTGGCGCTGTTCGGGCTGTGCGCGGCCGCGCTGGTGGGCGTCGGCGTGTACGGCTTCATCGTCAACCCGCAGCCGCTGCGCAAGATCCTCGCGTTCAACGTGGTGGGCAGCGGGGTGTTCCTGCTGTTCGGCGCGATCGCGCGGCGCGGCGGGGCGCTCGGGTGGGGCGGCGACCCGGTGCCGCAGGCGCTGCTGATCACCGGCATCGTCGTGGCGTTTTCAGCGACCGCGCTCGCGGTCACGCTGCTGCTCCGGCTTGCCGACGAAGCGGACTCGGTCACGCTGGCCTCCGATGCGCCGGCGCCGGCCGGGCCGGACGCTGCCCGCGATGCGTAGACGCCGCTCGAGATGACGACGACGCCGGGCGGGTTCCTGCTCGTGCTCGCGGTGATGGTGCCGTTCGTCGGCGTGCTCGCCGCGTTCGCGCTCGGCGGACGCAACGCGCAGCGGGTCGCGACGGTCACGATCCTCGCCGGCGTCGCGGTCGCGATCGCCATCGCCGCGGCGATGGTGCAATCGGGCGAGTCGCTGGCCTATCTCCTCGGCGGCTGGGCGCCGCCGCTCGGCATCGCGCTGCGCGCGGACAGCCTGGCGCTCGTCATGATCCCCGCGGTCGCTGTGGTGATCCTCGGTATCGGCGTGTACGCGCGCGCCGATTTCGGCACGCCCTCCGGGGTGAGGGAGGCGCGGGCGCCGTTCATCTTCTGGACGCTCCTGCTCGCCATCTGGGGCGCGCTGAACCTCGTGTTCGTGAGCGGCGATCTCTTCACGCTGTACGTCGCGCTGGAGCTCCTCACTTTCGCGGCCGTCCCGCTGGTGTCGCTCGACGGCCGGGCCGAGACGCTGCGCGCCGCGCTCCGCTACCTGCTCTACGCGCTGCTCGGCTCGATCCTCTATCTCCTCGGCGTCGTGCTGGTGTACGGCGCGTACGGCACGCTGGACATCCAGCTGCTGGCCGAGCGGATCCGCCCCGAACCCGCGGTGCTCGCGGCGGCAGCGCTGATGACGGCGGGACTGCTCGCCAAGACCGCGCTCTTCCCGCTGCATCTCTGGCTGCCGCCGGCGCACGCCGGCGCCCCGCCCGCCGCGAGCGCGGTGCTGTCGGGGCTGGTGATCAAGGGCTCGTGGTTCCTCGTCGTGCGGCTCTGGTTCGACGTGCTGCCGGGGGTCGTGACCGCGCCATCCGCGCAGCTGCTCGCGGCGCTGGGCGCGGCGGCGATCCTCGTCGGCAACGTGGTCGCGCTGCGGCAGGAGCGGCTGAAGCTGCTGGTCGCATACTCGACCGTCGCGCAGATCGGCTATCTGTTCCTGATGTTTCCGCTCGCCTTCGATGTCAACGCGGCCGCGCTCGAGCGCGGCGGCGCCTTGACCGGCGGCATGCTGCAGGCGATCTCACATGCCACGGCGAAGGCGGCCATGTTCATGGCGGCCGGGCTGATCTACAAGGCGGTTGGCCACGATCGCATCGCGGAGCTGGCGGGCGTTGGCCGCGCGCTGCCGGTGAGCGTGCTCACCTTCGCGCTCGCCGGCATGGCGCTGATGGGCCTGCCGCCGAGCGGCGCCTACGTGGCGAAGAAGCTGTTCTTCGACGCGGCGGACGCGTCGGGCCAATGGTGGTGGGAACTGGTGCTGGATGTGGGCGGCCTCTTGACGGCGAGCTACGTGGTGCTCGTGCTCGCCCACGCGCTGTGGCCCGTGGCCGAACCGGTCAAGCCGCGCGCGCCCGTGTCGCGCATCGCAGAAGTCGCAGCGCTGGCGCTCGCGCTGTGCTCGCTCGCGCTCGGGTTCGTGGCCGAGCGCGCCTTTTCGCTCGACACCCTGTCGAGCGCGCTGACGCTCGCGGATCTGTGGTCCGCGCTCCTGCTCATCATTGGCGGCACTGTCCTCGCGGCTGGCCTTGGACTCAAGCTACCGCCCCTCCCCGCCGGCGGTGCGTTGGCCGCGCTCGTGCAGACAGTACGCTCCGCGACGGTCGCGGTCGGCGCGATGTTCGTGCGGACCGACGAGGTGCTGCGGCAGTGGCCGATCGCGGGACTTGCGCTGATTGTGGCAGCGATCGCGTTCGCCGCGACGATGCTCGAACCCGGCTGACGCTTGTCGAACGGCATGAGGCCTGCGGACCTGGCGCTCGCAGCCTACAGTTGTCTTTGCGCGCCGGGCGAATCAATCGCCGGATCCGCTCATACGTCGAGCCGCGTGAAGCGGCTACCGCTCAAGCTCAAGTTCGCCATCATGCCGGCGTTGGTGAGGACGAAGCCCACGATCGGCTGTTGAGCCGTCTGCGTGGTGATGCGCGCGTCGGCACCGACCGTGGCCAACGCGATCGACCCGTCTACCCCCGCTGTCCAGCCGCTGCTGCCCTCGAACCGCGAGAGCGCATCCGCTGTCATAAAGAGGATGAACACTGCCTGCGATTGGGCCCCGGCGAGAAGTCCCACGGATCCCTCGGTCATGCGCCAGTAGCTGACGCTCTTCCCGCCTTTGCGAAGAACGCCACGTCCCCCTGCACCGCCGACGATAAACCCTCCGGAGACGACGGCGGGAAGGATGAGCACGCCTTGCGCTCGCGATACCAGCTCCCGTGAGTCCCGGACCTGCTCGTAGAGGCGCGACAACGAACTATCTGCAGCGGCGTCGATGGCCCGGCGCTGCTCCGCGGGATCTCCCGAGCCGCCGGTCGTCGTCGTGCAGGCCGCGTTGAGAAGGGTAATCCCCGCGATTGAGGCACCTGCGGCGAGAAACTGTCGCTTATCCATGAGCAAATCCTTTCGGGTCAGGGTTGAAATAGCGAGTCACAGCGGCCCGTATCGAAGGCGTTTGTTCCGGCCTCAGGTAGCGAACCGTCTGACGAAGGAAGCGTGACACAACGCAACGTCATTGTAGCTGCACAACACCCATGTCGAGGACCTCCCTCGTCTTGCGGGCCGAATGCGTCTAACGCTGAACGGGATCTCAGCGAAGTGCTCCAATCAAGGGCACCGGCAGAGGCCGCGGACGCGCAATCCCTCGGGAAGGCGTCGTTGCGTCGAGGACGGCGACCGGATGCCTGCGCACCGCTCAGGCGGGTCTGCCGCGGCGGATCGACGGCCCAGACCGGTCCGGCGAGCGCTGCTTGTAGCCGATCTCGTAGAGCTCGCGCATCGTCACCGGGTCGAACACCTCCGCGCCGGAGAGATCGACGCCCTGCGGGATCGTGACCCACTGGAACTCCCCCTGCTCGCGCAGCGCAACGGCGTAGATGCGGAAGAGATCGCCGACCACCGCCGACCGTCCCGACGCCTCCAGCACGCGCAGCGCGATGCCACGCAGCGAACGCCGCGTCGGCCTCGGGTCGCCCCGCAGCTGGCCGTTGTGGATCACGTAGATGTCCTCGCGCCCCGGGCCGAGCCCCGCGCGCTCGCGGATGAGGGACGGCCGGAACACCCCGCCGCTCAAGAAGACGTGGGCGGCGACCGCGCCGTCGACGTGCATCTCGTCGTAGCGCCGCCCGCCCGCCTCGACGTCGAAGAACACCGGCGGAAAGGCGATCGGTATCGACGCCGAAGCGAGCACGACCTTGCGAAAGAGCTCGAGCGCGTCCGGCTGGCCGCTCACGGCGATCGCACCCATGTTCCAGACGACGAACTGCTGGGCGTCCAGGTCCACCGTTCCGACGTAGAGCCGCCGGCCGGCACGGTGCGCTGCGGCGATGTTGTCGAGAAGCACGCCGTCAACGTGCCGAGCGATGAGCGATGCGAGCGGCCCGGTGTCGGCGAGCGAATCGCCGCGCAGCAGGCTGAAGAGGAGCGACCCGATGGCAAAGATGTCGCGCGTCGCGGTCGTGGTGTAGAACTCGCGCAGCGCCTCGTCGTACGGGGGACCGAGGAATGCGAACGGCGCCATCAGCGCGCCGGTGGACACGCCGGTTACGATCTTGAACACCGGGCGGCGGCCGGTCTCGGTCCAGCCCTGCAGGAATCCCGCGCCGAACGCGCCGTTCGCTCCTCCGCCCGACAGCGTGAGATGCGGGTAGCGGATGACGCCGTCGGCGCCGCGGACAAAGTCGGTGGGAGACTCCTGCCGGAACGACAGCTCGAGGTCCCGTTCCATCGCTGCGCTCGGCCGCCCGGCCCAGGCGCGGACGTCCGGAAAGTCGGGGATCACGGCCTCGGCCGTCAGCTCGGGCGGTACCGGGTTGCGGAGCAGCGCGCCGCACCCGGCGATCGACAGGGCGAGGCCGACCAGCGCAAGGCCGCGCGCGATCCTGCCCGTCGATGAGCTCGCTGCGTGCATCGGGAATCCGGTGTCCACGCACGGCGCGCCGGCTCGTCCGCGCACGGGAATCGAGCCGGGATCGCGCGCCGGTCAGTCAGAGCATAGCAACCGCACCCTGCGATACGCGCGCTCGAAGTCGTCCTCGGTCTCGGCGTCGAGCAGGCGGTCCTTGGCCTGGATGCAGGCGTCCGCCTGGCGCACGTCTGCCGCCGTCGCCTTCGGCGCCGGCGGGGGCGCGGATTTCGGTGCCGACGAAGCTCGCGGCGGATTGCAGCGCGCGTCGTCGACGAGCCGCAGGTTGTTGAAGGCGCCGCGCTCGACGGCGACGCAGTCGCCCACGCGCAGGCCCGCCTCGTCGGTCACCATCCTGACCGTCGAGGTGCCGTCGATGAGGATCGTGTACTCGAACGCCTGGCGCTGGGTCGCGACGCGGCCTATCGCCTGGCCGCCGAGAACCCCCGCGCCGGCGCGCAACGCCGCGGTGCCGCCCGACCGGTTCCTGGCCGAGGCGGCGCCGAGCGCGCCGCCGAGGACGGCACCGCCGGTTTGCGCCGCGCGGTTCTGCTCGGTGATCAGGTTGACCGCGGTGATGCGGCCGTAGTTGACGGTCGTCTGCGCCGATGCCGCGAGCGCGAGCGACGCCAGCGCGCCGCCGCCGAGCAGCCTGGTCCATGCGAGCCGATTCAGCATTTCACATCCCTTTCGTGCGATTAGAACGATCCGAACGCCGAGCCGAGGACGATCACCGCCACCAGCGCGATGATCGCACCGACGATCCCGACCATCACGATGTCGAAGTAGCTCTTGCCGTGCGTCGACCCGCAGACCGCGAGCAGCGTCACGACGGCGCCGTTGTGCGGCAGGCTGTCGAGGGTGCCCGCGCCGATCACCGCGACCCGGTGCAGCAGCGCCGGATCGATGCCGCGCTCCGCGGCGAGTTGCAGGTAGGTGCCGCCGAGCGCGTCGAGCGCGATCGTCAGGCCGCCCGATGCGGAACCGGTCAGCGCGGCGAGGATGTTGGTGGACACGGCGAGGGAGACGAGGGGTCCGCCGCCGATCGACAGCACCCAGTCGCGCACGACCTCGAACGACGGCATCGCCGCGACGACGGCCCCGAACCCCACCAGGCTCGCCACGCTGAGCACGGGCAGGACCGAAGCGTTGGCGCCCGCATCGACGGTCTCGCGCAAG
>CAVWFR010000044.1:0-36570 GCA_963754305.1 uncultured beta proteobacterium
GCTGACGCTCGCGGATCTGTGGTCCGCGCTCCTGCTCATCATTGGCGGCACTGTCCTCGCGGCTGGCCTTGGACTCAAGCTACCGCCCCTCCCCGCCGGCGGTGCGTTGGCCGCGCTCGTGCAGACAGTACGCTCCGCGACGGTCGCGGTCGGCGCGATGTTCGTGCGGACCGACGAGGTGCTGCGGCAGTGGCCGATCGCGGGACTTGCGCTGATTGTGGCAGCGATCGCGTTCGCCGCGACGATGCTCGAACCCGGCTGACGCTTGTCGAACGGCATGAGGCCTGCGGACCTGGCGCTCGCAGCCTACAGTTGTCTTTGCGCGCCGGGCGAATCAATCGCCGGATCCGCTCATACGTCGAGCCGCGTGAAGCGGCTACCGCTCAAGCTCAAGTTCGCCATCATGCCGGCGTTGGTGAGGACGAAGCCCACGATCGGCTGTTGAGCCGTCTGCGTGGTGATGCGCGCGTCGGCACCGACCGTGGCCAACGCGATCGACCCGTCTACCCCCGCTGTCCAGCCGCTGCTGCCCTCGAACCGCGAGAGCGCATCCGCTGTCATAAAGAGGATGAACACTGCCTGCGATTGGGCCCCGGCGAGAAGTCCCACGGATCCCTCGGTCATGCGCCAGTAGCTGACGCTCTTCCCGCCTTTGCGAAGAACGCCACGTCCCCCTGCACCGCCGACGATAAACCCTCCGGAGACGACGGCGGGAAGGATGAGCACGCCTTGCGCTCGCGATACCAGCTCCCGTGAGTCCCGGACCTGCTCGTAGAGGCGCGACAACGAACTATCTGCAGCGGCGTCGATGGCCCGGCGCTGCTCCGCGGGATCTCCCGAGCCGCCGGTCGTCGTCGTGCAGGCCGCGTTGAGAAGGGTAATCCCCGCGATTGAGGCACCCGCGGCGAGAAACTGTCGCTTATCCATGAGCAAATCCTTTCGGGTCAGGGTTGAAATAGCGAGTCACAGCGGCCCGTATCGAAGGCGTTTGTTCCGGCCTCAGGTAGCGAACCGTCTGACGAAGGAAGCGTGACACAACGCAACGTCATTGTAGCTGCACAACACCCATGTCGAGGACCTCCCTCGCCTTGCGGGCGCGAACGCCTCTAACACCGTGCGCAATGGTCTCAGCGAAGTGCTCCAATCGAGGGGGCTCGGCAGAGGCCGCGGACGCGCAATCCCTCGGGAAGGCGTCGTTGCGTTGAGGACGGAGCGGACCCGGACGCCCGCGCACCGCTCAGGGCGGGTCTGTTTGCAGCAGCGGCGGTTCGACGGACCAGACCGGCCCGGCGAGCGCGGCCTTGTCTGATGGGACGCGGCAACATCAGCAAGGGGAAGGGCGCCGCGCAGTTTACGTGGATGTCGCCGAGGATCCTCGGCCCGCTCCGCGGTTATGTCCAAGCCTTTACCGGCTACGGCGAAAGCTTGATCGACTACAACTGGAACCAGAGCACGATCGGCATCGGGGTCGCGCTCAACGACGCTACGCCGTGGCGGCGCGCCGCGCGCGGCCCTCGTCTCGGTGGTGATCTACTTCGTCTTCAGCCGGGCCGCGACAGTGCTCGCGAAGCTAGGCGATGTCGGCACGCTCGTGATGGTGCGGATGATGGCGTTCATCCTGCTCTGCATCGGCATCCAGATCGTCTGGACCGGATGGGCGGAGCTGAACGGGATCCCGCATTGACTTCGGCACCGGGTCGTCGCGGCACGGGTTTCGACCTCGCCGGTCAAGGCACCGTGCTCTGCCACCCCAGTCCCGGCGGATCGACGGCCCAGACCGGTCCGGCGAGCGCTTGCTTGTAGCCGATCTCGTAGAGCTCGCGCATCGTCACCGGGTCGAACACCTCCGCGCCGGAGAGATCGACGCCCTGCGGGATCGTGACCCACTGGAACTCCCCCTGCTCGCGCAGCGCAACGGCGTAGATGCGGAAGAGATCGCCGACCACCGCCGACCGTCCCGACGCCTCCAGCACGCGCAGCGCGATGCCACGCAGCGAACGCCGCGTCGGCCTCGGGTCGCCCCGCAGCTGGCCGTTGTGGATCACGTAGATGTCCTCGCGCCCCGGGCCGAGCCCCGCGCGCTCGCGGATGAGGGACGGCCGGAACACCCCGCCGCTCAAGAAGACGTGGGCGGCGACCGCGCCGTCGACGTGCATCTCGTCGTAGCGCCGCCCGCCCGCCTCGACGTCGAAGAACACCGGCGGAAAGGCGATCGGTATCGACGCCGAAGCGAGCACGACCTTGCGAAAGAGCTCGAGCGCGTCCGGCTGGCCGCTCACGGCGATCGCACCCATGTTCCAGACGACGAACTGCTGGGCGTCCAGGTCCACCGTTCCGACGTAGAGCCGCCGGCCGGCACGGTGCGCTGCGGCGATGTTGTCGAGAAGCACGCCGTCAACGTGCCGAGCGATGAGCGATGCGAGCGGCCCGGTGTCGGCGAGCGAATCGCCGCGCAGCAGGCTGAAGAGGAGCGACCCGATGGCAAAGATGTCGCGCGTCGCGGTCGTGGTGTAGAACTCGCGCAGCGCCTCGTCGTACGGGGGACCGAGGAATGCGAACGGCGCCATCAGCGCGCCGGTGGACACGCCGGTTACGATCTTGAACACCGGGCGGCGGCCGGTCTCGGTCCAGCCCTGCAGGAATCCCGCGCCGAACGCGCCGTTCGCTCCTCCGCCCGACAGCGTGAGATGCGGGTAGCGGATGACGCCGTCGGCGCCGCGGACAAAGTCGGTGGGAGACTCCTGCCGGAACGACAGCTCGAGGTCCCGTTCCATCGCTGCGCTCGGCCGCCCGGCCCAGGCGCGGACGTCCGGAAAGTCGGGGATCACGGCCTCGGCCGTCAGCTCGGGCGGTACCGGGTTGCGGAGCAGCGCGCCGCACCCGGCGATCGACAGGGCGAGGCCGACCAGCGCAAGGCCGCGCGCGATCCTGCCCGTCGATGAGCTCGCTGCGTGCATCGGGAATCCGGTGTCCACGCACGGCGCGCCGGCTCGTCCGCGCACGGGAATCGAGCCGGGATCGCGCGCCGGTCAGTCAGAGCATAGCAACCGCACCCTGCGATACGCGCGCTCGAAGTCGTCCTCGGTCTCGGCGTCGAGCAGGCGGTCCTTGGCCTGGATGCAGGCGTCCGCCTGGCGCACGTCTGCCGCCGTCGCCTTCGGCGCCGGCGGGGGCGCGGATTTCGGTGCCGACGAAGCTCGCGGCGGATTGCAGCGCGCGTCGTCGACGAGCCGCAGGTTGTTGAACGCACCGCGCTCGACGGCGACGCAGTCGCCCACGCGCAGGCCCGCCTCGTCGGTGACCATCCTGACCGTCGAGGTGCCGCCGATGAGGATCGTGTACTCGAACGCCTGGCGCTGGGTCGCGACGCGGCCTATCGCCTGGCCGCCGAGAACCCCCGCGCCGGCGCGCAACGCCGCGGTGCCGCCCGACCGGTTCCTGGCCGAGGCGGCGCCGAGCGCGCCGCCGAGGACGGCACCGCCGGTTTGCGCCGCGCGGTTCTGCTCGGTGATCAGGTTGACCGCGGTGATGCGGCCGTAGTTGACGGTCGTCTGCGCCGATGCCGCGAGCGCGAGCGACGCCAGCGCGCCGCCGCCGAGCAGCCTGGTCCATGCGAGCCGATTCAGCATTTCACATCCCTTTCGTGCGATTAGAACGATCCGAACGCCGAGCCGAGGACGATCACCGCCACCAGCGCGATGATCGCACCGACGATCCCGACCATCACGATGTCGAAGTAGCTCTTGCCGTGCGTCGACCCGCAGACCGCGAGCAGCGTCACGACGGCGCCGTTGTGCGGCAGGCTGTCGAGGGTGCCCGCGCCGATCACCGCGACCCGGTGCAGCAGCGCCGGATCGATGCCGCGCTCCGCGGCGAGTTGCAGGTAGGTGCCGCCGAGCGCGTCGAGCGCGATCGTCAGGCCGCCCGATGCGGAACCGGTCAGCGCGGCGAGGATGTTGGTGGACACGGCGAGGGAGACGAGGGGTCCGCCGCCGATCGACAGCACCCAGTCGCGCACGACCTCGAACGACGGCATCGCCGCGACGACGGCCCCGAACCCCACCAGGCTCGCCACGCTGAGCACGGGCAGGACCGAAGCGTTGGCGCCCGCATCGACGGTCTCGCGCAAGCTGGACAGCCGCTTGCGGTTGAGCAGGGCGAGCACCACGATGGCGGACGCTAGCGCCACGACCACCGACCACACGCCGCTCACCGCCGAGAGGGAGATCCCGCCCCATCGCGCCTCCGCAAGAAAGCTCGTGTCGAGGCGCGGCAGGACCGCAAGCGACATCACGAGATTGACGAGCACGACCACCATCAGCGGCAGGATCGCCACGAGGACGGCGGGGGCCGCGTCGCTCACGCGTCCGTGATGCATCTCCGCCGGATCGAACGAGCTTGCGGTCGTCGCGCGCTCGCGCACGAGCGGGTCCTCGGCGGCAGCATCGACGGCCACGGCCGCGTCCCCATAGCCCTCGCCCTTGCGGCGGGCGACGGCCTCGGCGCGCCCGAGCCACCACAAACCGAAGGCGAGCATGATCGCCGACGCGATCACGCCCAGCCCGGGCGCGGCGAACGGCGTAGTGCCGAAGAACGGCATCGGGATCGCGTTCTGGATCGCCGGCGTGCCCGGCAGCGCGGTCATCGTGAACGTCGAGGTGCCGAGCGCTATCGCCGCCGGCATGAGGCGACCCGGAATGTTCCCGGCATGGAAGAGGGCCTGCGCCATCGGCCCGAGCACGAAGAACGCGACGAAGAGGCTGACGCCGCCGTACGTGACCAGCGCGCCGGCGAGCACGACCGCCAGCACCGCCCGCCGGGGTCCGAGTTTCTCGGTCATGAACTGCGCGATCGCCCCGACCGACCCGCTGTCTTCCATGAGCTTGCCGAAGAGCGCGCCGAGGAGGAATAGCGGGAAAAACGACGCGAGAAAGGCGGCCGCAGAGCCCATGAACGTCTGCGTCCAGTGCGCGAGCAGCGGCTCGCCCGCCGCGGCCGCGGCGATCAGGCCGGCCGCGGGCGCGAGGATGAGCACGCTCCAGCCGCGGAACGACAGCCAGACGAGGACGCCGAGGCCGAGCAGGATGCCGGCGAGGCCCATGAGCGGCTAGATGCCTTCCAGATAGGCGTCGATGTCGAGGGTCGACCGCACGCCGAGGTCCGCCCCGTGCGCGTCCAGGAACGCCGTTGCCGCACGCCGCCCCTCGTCGCGCAGCATGCAGAAGAACTCCCACTCGGCGAGGAGCTTGGAGGAGTAGCCGAGGTCGATCATGACATCGCTCGCGATCCGGTGGACGCGCATCTTCGCCCACACCGCGCCCTCGCCGGTGCCGGGATCGGCCGACGCGCCGCAACAGAGCCGCCGCGCGGAACTCCTTGATCAGCGTCGCGTTGAAGGCGATTTCGTTCAGCCGGTTGTGGATCTCGCGCGCCGTGCTTCGGCGTTCCCGGCCGCTCGATCGGGTTGATCTGCACCAGGATCGTGTCCGACGAGGAGCACTCCCGGATCAGCGGCGACATCGGCGGGTTGCCGGAGTAACCGCCGTCCCAGTACGCTTCGCCGTCGATCTCGACCGCCTGGAACATCGTCGGCAGGCATGCCGAGGCGAGCAGCACGTCGGGTGTGAGATCGGCGTTGCGGAACACGCGGCCACGGCCCGTGCGCACGTTGGTCGCGGTGACGAAGAGCTTGATCGGCGCCGCGGCGAGCCGGTCGAAACGGACGCTGTCCGCCAGGATCTGGGTGAGCGGGTTCGAGCCGAAGGGGTTGGTGTCGTACGGCGAGAGCACCCGCGCCGCGACATCGAGAACGGCGAACACCGGCGAATAGTCGAGCGTCCAGCGGCCGGTCAGGATCTCGATCGGGCCGCGACGCAGCGGGCTTAGCAGCGCCGCGTCCGACACGCGCTTCCAGAACTGCTCGAGCGCGAGCCGCGCCTGCGGCGGCCCGCCCTCGGTGAGCCCGTCGGCCATCACCACCGCGTTCATCGCGCCGGCGGAGGTGCCGGAGATGCCGTCGAACTGGAGCCACGACTCCTCGAGCAGCCGGTCGAGGACGCCCCAGGTGAACGCGCCGTGCGCGCCGCCGCCCTGCAATCCGAGGTCAACCGCAACAGGATCGCGATCCATCAGAGTCCCCTTCCGTCGGCGGCTGACAGGGTCACGCGAGCGCCTTCGCCTTCAGCTTCGCGAACTCGTCCTGGTTGATGGTGCCGGCGTCGAGCAGCCGCTTCGCGTCGGCAATCTGGTCGGCCGGCGACTTTCCGGCGACGTCCCTGATGTAGGACTCGGTGTCGGATTTGGCCCGCTGCATCGCTGCCCGCTGCCGCCCTGCCATCCCGCTGCCGCGGGCGACGATGTACAGCAGCGCGGTGAGCACCGGCAGAAAGATGAGCCCGATGATCCACAGGGCCTTCGCAAAGCCCCCGAGCTCGGTATCCCGGAAGAGGTCGATGACGATGTGAAACAGGACGAGGAGGTACGCGATGAAAACGAACGTCGATACGATCAGCCACATCAGGTCCCAGAAATTGCTCACTTCACGTCTCCCCTCAAGTCAATCGGTGTAAGAAAGGCGCCGGCGCCGAAGCTGCGACGAATCAACCGCTTCGAGATTTTGGAACTTGAACACGACGAAGGTCGCGGCGAAGGCGACGATCAGCGCGATGCACACGTCACTCGATGGAGCCTGGTCGCGGAGTCTCGTTGCGCCGCCGCAATTGTAGTCCACCAACGACGAGGGACGGCCTTAGCGGTGCACGACGTGAGTTCGAACGAGTGCAGCGCCGTTTCACCAGCAAAACGCGCGGACTACCGTCCGGGATTCGCGCACACGTCGCGCCCGTCCGCCGGAATGCGCTCGCCGACGAGCCGCTGGATCGGCACCACCACCGGCGACGCCACCCAGCGCACGGCCGTTGCGAACGCGTCGGACGGGCGTACGCCGAAGCGGTAGTCCTCGAACTTCCCGCTGACCTCGATCGGGGGCGCGAAGCTGAAGAACTGCGGCACCTTGGGACGCGGCACGAACCGGAGGTGGATCTCGTCGGTGGCGAAATCGGCCCTGCCGCTGCCTTCGGTGCGCGTGTTCACCGTGTCGATCACGATCCGCACCGACTCGAGCTTGCCGTGCTCGAGGTCGAACTGCCCCACCATGACAGTTCATCGGCGATGCGCTGACGTCGATGATCGGCAGCAACCGGAACAGCATGTTCGCCGTCCACAGATCGAACACGCCGCCTTGAAGGCGTTCCGGCCAGACCGCGAAGTCGAAGCGTCCGGAACCGCTCGCCAGCGCGGCGGACAGCCGCGGCGCGGTCGCGGCGAGGCGGAGATCCAGGCTGAACGCGCCGTCGAGGTCCGAGCCGGGACGAACGTAGCGCGCGAGCACGCCATAATCGAAGCGATCGACGTTGACCCGCGCGTCGACGAGCACGTCGCGCTCGCGCGGCTCGTAAACGAGCGAACCCCGCGCGCTGCCCGCCCGGCTCTCGACTTCGACCGGCCCGATCGTCGCCCGGCCGTTGGCCACGCGCGACGCGCAACCGGCCGCGCCCGAGCTCGTACTTGCCCGCAACGACCCGCTTCACCACGAGGTCGAAGTTCCCGTCGGCCGTTCCCAGGCGCTCGCGGCTGAAGATGGCGTGGGCCCTGCGGGCGCCGGCGGCGACGGCCCTGCGGGTCGTCTCCACCGTCATCGGGTCGGCCGGGACAGTCCCGCTCGCCGAACGGCGACCACTCCCCCAGCGGAAAGTCGTCGAGCTGGATGCGCTCGGCGGCCAGCGACGACGTCGAGCTTCGGCGGGGCAAGGGTGGTGTCGAGCGAGCCCTTGCCCTCGAGCACGCTCTCGCCGAGCGTCAGCCGGATCGCCTCGACGTCGTACCCGCGCTTGCGGGAAGCGCAGTCGCGCCGTGAGCGCGTACGGCCCCCACGGCGGCAGCGAAGTCCCGAGGAGGGTGTCGAGGCCGTCCAGGCGCGCGCCGGTCAACGCGAGCGCCAGCGCGACGTCGGGATTCCGTGGCGGCGCGGCGGTGCCGCTGATCGCGAGCTTCGCCGCCGGTGTTTCCGCGGCGAGCGAGAACGGCAGGCGCGCGATCCGCTTCGACGATCTCACGCAGGCGTCCGGCCTGTGCCTTGAGCGCGACCGGCGTGGTGCCGATCGTGCCGGTGATCGCAGCCGTTACCGGCGCGCCGGCATTCGCGCGCACCTCGCCCGCGTCGACCCCGATGCGCAGCGCCGCCCGGGAGTTGGCGTCGCGAACGTCGAGCGTGCCCGACTCGATGCTGGCGACGAACGACGACTGATCCAGCACGTCGCCGAGCCGCCGCTCGCGGATCTCGGCGTAGAACCGGACGGTGCCGATTCGGGACTCGATGTCCCGCGCCACGCGCAGCCGCCGCAGCAGCGGTCCGACATCGAAATCGTCCCCGGCGAGCCAGAGGGAAGCGGTGGGCGCATCGTCGCGCGCGTCGAGCCCGAGCGCGCCGGCCAGCGCATTGCGCTCCACGCGGAGCGAGAACGGCGAGGGCGCGATCTCGCCGGCCCGCATCCGTCCCTGGAAGACGATGTCCGTGATCTCGAGCGGCAGGCCGTCGACGCGCTTGACCCGCACCTCCATGTCCGAGTCGGCGAAGTCGAGCGACTCGGGCAGGATCGGGATCTCGAGGAGCGTCGCGCGTCGCGCCGTCCCCGGGGGGGTCGCCAGCGTCCTGAGCTCGGCAGGGGCGAGGAGCTCGGCGACGAGGTTCGCCCTGACGAGGGGTTTCGCCCCGACCGCTTGCGAGGTCACGTCGCCGGTAATCGACGTGCGCCCAATGCGGAGCGAGCCGCCGGTGAGCGACGCGGATCGCCGCGTTACTCGCACCGTCCCCTTGAGCGCGACGCGTGTGTCGCTCTCCGACGAGAGACCCAGCCAGGGCGTGAGCTCCCGGGCGCGCGGCGCCGCGACGTCGAATGCGACTTCGGGGCCCGTGGTGGCGGTCGGCTCGGCGAGCGTGCCCGACAGGCGCGCACGCACGCTCCCGCTCGCGCCGTCGAACCCGAACGGCGTGCGCCGTTCGCGCAGGATCCGCTCGACCGTGCCGGCGCGGAACGTTCCGTCGAACGACTTGCCGCGCAAGCTTCCGCGGAGCCTCGCGGTGATCGTCTTGCCGCGCGGCTGGCGCAGCTCGGCCGCATCGAGACGCATCGCCACCGGCCGTCCGCCGGCGAAGTTGCCGTACGTGAGCCGCGCGTCCTCGATCCCGATGCGCGCTTCGAGGTCGCGGGCGAGGGCCGCGACGTTTTCGCCGGTGGCGTCCAGCCGCACCTCGAAGCGGCGCACGGTGCCCGCCACATGCGGTGCGTCGAACAGCAGCTCGGCGATCCGGCCGAGCGGCGCATCGCGCGCGAGAAGCTGCGCGCGCATGCGCGGCGGCGTCGTCGTGCCGTCGACCGCGAGGTCGCCTTCGAATCGCGCGCCGGCGATCGTCGCCGCCAGCGGCGCGGTGAGCCGGCCGGCGTCGATGCGAACGTTCGCATTGATATCGCGCGGATCGCCTGGTGGGCCCGCGAAGTGCCCGACCGCAACCTGCACGTCGGCGTCGACCGATGCGAGCTGCCGGGGATCGAAGCCGACGTGCTCGAGCTCGCGGAAGGCGCCGGCAAGCGTCGCGGGTTCCTCGGCGGCACCTAGGGGAACACGCGCGAGGAAGGGGCGCACGTCGAGTTCGGGTACCGTCAGCCGGCCGGAGAGCTTCGGACGCGGGCCGCCGGTGTCGAGCGTGAGCTCGCCCGACACCGCGTTTGCGCCGACCACTCCGTTGATCGCCCCCAACCGGGCGGTACCGGACTCCAGGTCGAACTGCGCCGCGAGCGCCGCGCCGATCGCCGGGAGCCCGAGCTCAAGGATCGTTCCGACCTCGCGCAGATCCTTCGTCCCGGCGCCAACCGTTACGCGCACGGCAGGGCCCTCGAGCGGACCGCTCATCGTCCCCGTGCCGTTCACTACCGTGCCGGGGAACGCCAGCCGGAAGTCGAATGGCCACGGGTCCGCTCCTCCGAACGCAGCCACCGGTGCGCCGGTCGCATCGACCGTGTACGCGACGCGGTCGTCTACCGTCCCGCGGAACATCAGCCGTACGGGCTCATCCGCGCGTGCCTCGCCGGCGAGCTCGGCGAGCGCGAAGCGGCGCACGGTGCTTCCGGCGGCGTACTCGATCAGCACGTTCTTCAGGGCGACGCGATGAATATCGAGCCGCAGCCGCGCGCGCGAGTCGGCCGCCGCGCGCGGCACAAAGCGCCAATTGCCGCCCCCGTCGTCTCGCGCGCGTAAGTCGGACAGCGACGTCGCGGCCGCGCAGTTCGTGCACGCGGAGTTCGTCGCGGAGCAACGGCAGCAGCGCCAGCTCAAGGCGCAGCTCGCCGATGTGCGCGAAGCCAGGCCCATCGAAGCCCGGCGGGTTCGCGATATGAAGGTCGCCGACGACGATCGCGGGATGGAGCGAGAGGGTGAGCCGCGCGGGTCCGTCGAGCCGCACCTCGCGGCCGATCGCGCGCGCTAGCGCCGCCGCGACCGGTTCGCGCCAGCGTTGCGCGTCGACCTCGATGTCGATGAATGCGAGCGCAGCCAGCGCGATGGCGGCGAACGCGACGAGCGCAGCGAGGATTTTCGCGAAACGGCGGAGCGGCAAGAGGTGCGATGGGTCAGGCAGGTGCGCCGCGATTCTAGTGGAAGTGGCCAGCTCCCCGACCGGTGTCGCGGGGATCGTTCGTTCCGCGCAGCGCTTAGGCACTATGCTTCGTGTGCATGCGCCGGCCCGTGCAAGCTCCCGGGCTTCGGAGCGTCGCATTGCGGAGACCGAGCATGAGCGAGAAGTCCGAATCCACCACGCCGGCGGGTCATGAGGCCTGGACCGGCACGCACCACTGGCCGGCACAGCAGCGGGTCACCTTCGGCGTGCCTTACCGGCAGGCGCTTGCCGGCGAGCTCGAGCGCTCGCGCGCGCGCCGGGTGTTCGTCACCACGACCCGATCGCTGGCCGGCGGCGAGCTGGCCGTGAGCGTGATCGCGGCGCTGGGCGAGCGGTTCGCGGGCGAGTTCCACGACATCGCCGCCCACAGCCCCCGCGAGGCGGTCATCGCCGGCGCGAAGGCGATCCGTGCAGCCGAGGCCGATCTGATCGTCGCAGTCGGCGGCGGCTCGGTGATCGACGCGACGAAGGTGATGCTGATCGCGCTGTGGCGGAATCTGAACGCCGCGCAGGGCTTGAGCGAAGTCGCAAACCGCCTGCTCGAACCGAGCGCCTGGGACGACGACCCGCAGGCGCTCCGCATGATCGCCATCCCCACCACGCTGTCGGCCGCGGAGTTTTCCCCGCATGCCGGGATCACCGACCCCGCGCGCAAGGTGAAGGAGGGCTTCCAGCATCCGCTGTCGGTGCCGAAATGCGTGATCCTCGATCCGGCCGCCACACGCGAAACGCCGCTCGACCTCCTGCTCTCCACCGGCATGCGCGCAGTCGATCACGCGGTCGAGGGTTGGTGCACGACCGTGAGCGCCCCGCTCGCCGAGGCGACCAGCCTGCGCGCGATGGCGCTGCTCGCCCGGGCGCTGCCGGCGATCAGGCGCGATCCCGGCGACATGCAGGCGCGTCTCGACGCTCAGGCCGGAATGTGGCTGTCGCGATTCGTCACCATGGCCGGGATCACGTATGGCGCGAGCCACGGCCTCGGGTATCTTTTGGGCGCGTTCAAGGGCGTGCCGCACGGCATCACTTCGTGCCTCGTCCTCCACGCAGTGCTGGCGTGGAACGAGCCCGTCAACGCGAAGCGGCAGCGGGCGGTGGTCGAGGCGTTCGGTCGGCCGGGCGCAGGGGGAAGCGCGAGCGACGCGATGCGCTCGTTCGTCGAATCGCTCGGCTTGCCCACGCGGCTCGGCCAGGTCGGGATCGGCCGGGAGGATCTCGCCGCGATCGCCGGATCGTGGGACGGCACCGGGCCGATCCGCGGCAACCCGAGGGCGGTGGGCGGCGCGGAGGACCTCGTCCGGATCCTCGAGCTCGCGCTGTGATCGGCGCCGCGCTCAAAGCTTCATCGGATCCTGCCCCGCCATCGCGATCTTCTCCTGGTGCTCTTTCGGCAGGAGTGCCGTCACCTCGAAGCTCGCCGGCACGCACTCCGACCACTGGTTGACGAGCTTGTGCAGCGTCTCGTGCGAATCGACGTCGAAGATGACGACGGCACCGCGGCCGAGCTTGGTGTAGACGTGCTTCGCGGTGCCGGACTGCATGAGCGGGTTGATCCAGTCCCACCACTGCTTCTGGTTGTCGCGCGCGGCCGAGGGTTTCTCGGGTCGGGGAGTGCTGATGACCAGGAAGTGCATGCTGCCTCCGGGAGGTGTGCAATCGTGCGCGGGCCTAGGCGGCGAGCCGCAGGCCCGGGCGCGGCCAGTCCATCTCGACGAGCAGGCCGGCGTACGAGAGGGTGATGTAGGCCTTCATCAGATCGGGACCACCGAAGCAGATGTTGGTGATGTGGCTGTCGCCGGCGACGGGCACGAACTCCGCCTTGCCGCCGGCCGGGGCGCAGACGGTGATGCCGCCCTTGTCGAGGGTGGCGACGGCAATGTTGCCGTTCGCCTCGACCGCGAGCGAGTCGAAGCGCGCGTAGTCCGGCGTGCCGTAGACGAGCCTGCTGCCGTGCGGCGACTTGGGGGAGGCCACCGCGGGCGCGGCGAGCTCGCCGGGTGCTTTCAGGTCCCACGCCCAGAGCCGCGCGGACTCGGTCTCGGCGACATAGAGCGTCTTCCCGTCCGGCGCGAGGCCGATGCCGTTCGGCTTGTGGATCGGAAATACCAGCTCGCGGACGAGAGAGCCGTCCAGCTTCCCGTAGCACACGCTGCCGCGGTCCCAGTCGCGATGTCGCGTCTTGCCCGGATCGGTGAAATAGAAGCCGCCGTGCGCGTCGAGGACGAGGTCGTTCGGGCCGCGAATCTTCATGTCGCCGATGCGGTCGTACAGCACCTCGAACTTGCCGGTCTCGATATTCACGCGCTCGATGCGGCCGGTGACGTAGTCATCCGGCGTGCCGGCGGTCACGAACCGGCCGTCGGCGCGCTGCGCGAACTTGAAGCCGCCGTTGTTCACCACGTAGCAGTATCCGTCCGGTCCCATCGCGGCACCGTTCGGACCGCCGCCGAGCGCGGCGACGATCGCCTTGCGGCCGTTCGGCCAGATGCGGGTGAGCGTCATGCGCCGGATCTCCACGACGAGCAGGCTGCCGTCGCCCACCCAGACCGGGCCTTCGGGGAACCACAGGTCTTCCGCGATCACTCGCATGATGGTCTCGCACCTCCAGGGTTAACGATCGCCTTTAGCGGCCGGGGAGCTCGATCGTGAGCATCAGGCTGCTGAGCGACTTGCCGTGCATGTCCTGCGCGAGCGAGCGCGTGACACCGCCGCCGAGCGCGCCCTCGATGACGAAGTTGAGCGCGCGCAGCTTTGGCAGCTCGTAGCGCAGGACCGGTCCCTTTGCGATGTGTGCGAACGCGGCCATGACGCGCTCGGGCGTGAGCTGGTCGCGCAGGAGCGCCCAGCCGGCCTCGTCGTACGCGATCACCGAGATGTTCGACGTGTCGCCCTTGTCGCCGGCGCGGCTGTGGGCGAGATCGTAGACGCGGATCATGAGCGGGCCGCCTCCACGACGACCTGCGGATCGACGAGCGCCCGCGGCAGCAGCACCGACTGCACGGCGAGGATCTCGCGCACCACCGGATCGGAGCCGCCGCCCCCGCCGGCCGGCCCGTTGACGTGCAACGCGCGCACCTCGAACCCAACCGCCTCGGCTGCGGCGCGGTCGTTCGTGCGCACCGCGATCCGCAGGCGCACCTCGTACGGTTCCGCACGTGGCTGCGCCATGCCATCGGGCATCCCGTGCACGCTCGACATGCCGATGAGATCGACGCGCACTTCCGGGTACGTGAAGCCGCGGTCCTTCAGTCGCTGCTGCACCACTTCGGCTGCCAGCCGCGCCTTCGGCACGGCGTTGATGCCGGCGTAGGAGATCTGTCCCTCGCCGATGTAGCCGTCGTGATAGCCGACGGTGACCTTGTACGTCGGCGTCCGCGGCCGTGCAACCGCGCCCTCTAGCCGCACCCGGTCGGTGTCGACCTGCGAGAGCTCGACGCCGGTGAAGTCGAGCACGCAGTCCGGCGTGATGTAGTCGGCCGGATCGTGCACCTCGTAGATCAGCTGCTCCTTGCAGGTGGCGAGATCGACGCGCCCGCCGCTGTCCTTCAGTTTTCCGATCCAGACGCTCCCGTCGGCGGCCACGTCGGCGTAGGGGAAGCCGAGGCGCGCGAGGTCCTTCACGTCCTTCTTCCCGGGGTCGGCGAAGCAGCCGCCGCTCACCTGCGCGCAGCACTCGAGCAGGTGCCCGGCGGCGGTGCCCGCGGCAATGCGCGGCCAGTCGTCGTAGCGCCAGCCATAGTGATGCATCGCGGGTGCGAGGAAGAGCGAGGGGTCGGCCACCCGCCCGGTGATGACGATCTGCGCCCCGGTTTCGAGCGCGCGGCAGATGACGTCGGCGCCGAGGTACGCGTTCGCCGAGGCCATCCGCGGCAGGATGGATTCGAGCGGTTCGCCGGACTCCATGAGCGGGGTGCCCGGCTGCTTGCGGAGGATGTCGGCGACGTCGTCACCGAGCACCACGGTGCACGAGACGTCGCCGAGACCGATCTCCCCGGCGTGGCGCCGGATCGCCCACGCCGCGGCGGCGGGGTTCGCGGCGCCCATGTTGCTGACGATGCGAACGCCGTTCCGCGCGCAGGCCGGCAGCACCGCGCCCATGCGGTCGAGCAGGCGCGGCGTATAGCCCTTCTCCGGGTTCTTCATCCGGGTGAGGTTCTCGCGCGCGATCGTCCGCTCGGCGAGGCACTCGAAGACGAGATAGTCGAGCTCGCCCTGCTCCGCGAGCTCGACGGCCGGCGTGATCCGGTCGTCGGCGAAGCTCGAGCCGGCGCCGATGCGCAGCAGGTTGGCGGATTTCGTCATCGTCAGTCCAGCTTGGCGCCGGTGTCCTTGACGAGCTTCGACCACTTGTCGAGCTCGGCGGCGAGATAGGCGCGGAACTCGGACGGCCCCATGAGCTCGACCTCCATCGCCTGCGTCCGCAGCTGGTCGATGAATTCCCGGCTCTGGGCCACCTTCGCTACGTCGGCGTGGATCTTCGCGACGATCTCGTCGGGCGTGCGCGCCGGCGCGAGCAGCCCGTTCCACGCGGATACGTCGTAGTCCGGGTATCCCGCTTCGGCGACGGTCGGCACATCGGGGAGCACCGACGAGCGCTTCAAGCTCGTCACGGCGAGTGCCTTCAGCTTCCCGGCCTTCACCTGCGGGACCGCGCTCGCCGCCGCGGGCGAGCCGAGCGGGATCTGGTTGCCGAGGATGTCGGTCATCATCTGTGCGATGCCCTTGTAGGGAACGTGGGTCATGTCGATGCCGGCCTTCACCTTGAGCAGCTCGAAGGAGAGATGCGTCACGCTGCCATTCCCACCCGAGCCGTAGTGCAGCGCCTTGGGATTCGCCTTGGCGAGCGCGACGAGCTCGGGGATCGTGTTTGCCGCCAGGCT
This sequence comes from uncultured beta proteobacterium, assembly GCA_963754305.1. Lineage (GTDB taxonomy): Bacteria > Pseudomonadota > Gammaproteobacteria > Burkholderiales > SG8-39 > DATEDA01. Next base: position 15,610 of record CAVWFR010000044.1, read on the forward strand.
GGGGTTGGCGATGATCGCGAGCGGCGCGACCGCGACGCGCGCGATCGGCTTGAAGTCGCGTTGCGTGTCGTACGGGACGTCCTTGTACAGGCTCGGGTTGATGACGTGGTTGATGCCCGCCATCAGCAGCGTGTACCCGTCTGGCGCCGCCTTCGCGACGGTCGCCGCGCCGACGACGCCACCGGCGCCCATCTGGTTCTCGATGACGACGTTCTGGCCCCAGATCTCCGCGAGCCGCGGGCCGAGCTGGCGCGCGACGATGTCGGCCGCCGTCCCGGATGAGAATGGGACGATGATCCGGACCGGCTTCGCGGGGTAGGCCTGCGCGAGCGCCGGGAGCGGTGCGGCCGCTAGCGCTGCGGCGAGAGCGGCTACGGCGAACAGCGGGCGTCGCATGCGATACCCGCCTCTCTCAATCCACCTTGGCGCCGGAAGCCTGGATGATCTTCGCCGTCTTCTCGATATCCGTCCTGATGAAGGCGGCGAACTCGTCCGGCGTCGAGCCGTAGATCTCGTAGTTCTCGAGCTTCTCCTGGACGCTCGCGTCCTTCAGCGCCTTGACGATCTCGGCGTGCAGCCGGTTGACGACGGCGGGTGGCGTTCCGGCGGGTGCGAGCACGCCGAACCACGAGCTGAAGTCGTAGCCCGGATAGCCCGATTCCGCGAACGTCGGCACCTCGGGCAGTCCGCGGAAGCGCTTCGGCGTGGTGACGGCGATCGCGCGCAGCTTGCCGTCGCGGATATGCCCGCGGACGTTCGGCATCGCGGCGAAGAGCGCGGTGACCTGTCCGCCGAGCAGATCGGGCATCACGGAGCCGCTGCCCTTGTAGGGAACGTGGAGCATGTCGACGCCGGCGAGCGTCTTCAGCAACTCGCCGCAGAGGTGGTTCACCGTACCGCTTCCCGCGGACGCGAAGGTGAGGGTGCCGGGCTTCGCTTTCGCGAGCGCGATGAACTCGCGGAGATCCTTTGCCGGCACCGCCGGATTGACGACCAGCACGTGGGGGTTGCCCGCGACGAGCGACACCGGCACGAGATCCTTCAGCGTGTCGAAGGTCATCTTGCCGCCGTAAAGCGTCGGGTTGGCCGAGAGGTTGTTGGTCTGCAGGATCAGCGTGTAACCGTCGGGCGGGGACTTCACGACGACCTCGGTCGCGACGAGCGTGTTTCCGCCGGGTCGGTTCTCGACCACCACCTGCTGGCCCATGTTCTCCGACATCTTGCCGCCGACGATCCGGGCGAGGATGTCCGTTCCGCCGCCGGGGGTGAACGGGACCAGCAGTTTGACCGGGCGGTTCGGATAGGGCTGGGCGCACGCCTGCCCGGCGAGCAGCGCCGCGAGCAGTACTCCGTATAGCGTCTTCACTCGCTCTCCTCCTCGGTGCAGCCTCCCGAGACCGCGGTTCAGGCGGCCACGGGCTGCAGCGGCGCGCCTTTCAGCATGATGCGGTACAGGTAGCGGTACTCCGCCGGATCGTAGTCGGCGTTCGCCTGGTGCATCACGCTCCGGTTGTCCCAGATGACCATGTCGCCCCGCCGCCACTGGTGCCGATACTCGTACTTGGACTGGGTCGCGTGCGCGTACAGCTCGTCGATGAGCTTGAACGCTTCGTCCGGCGGCATGCCCTCGATGCCTTCCATGCGCGCGGTATTCAGGTAGAGCGCGGAGCGCCCGCTCTCCGGGTGGCGGATCACGAGCGGCTGGATGGTCTGCGGCACCTTCGCGCGCTCCGCCGCGCTCAGGGCGGTCATCTTCCGCGGGCTGTGCGTGCTCTCGTAGACATGGGCCGAGCGCAGCCTCCCGATCCTGCGCCGGGTGTCCGCCGGCAGGTCGTCGAACGCGGCGCGGACGTCGACGAACTGCGTGTCGCCGCCGAATTCCGGCAGCGCAATGGCGTGGAGCGTCGTCGCCTTCGGCGGAGCCGGGAAATTCGAGTGGTCGGTGTGGAAGTTCTCCCCCCGCACGTGCAGCTTGCCGTCGACCAGCGGCAGGTCGCGGCTCGAGATCGTCCCGACGAGCGGATGATCCGGGAGCGCATACTTTTTGATCTGCTGCTCGAGGAGATCGCCGAAGATGCCGGCCGCCGCCGCGAACTGCGGCGGCGAGAGCGCCTGGTCGCGGATGACGAGCACCGCGTGCTCGACCCAGGCGTCGTGCAGCGCGGCCCGCGTCGCCGCCTCCACCGGGCGTGCAAGGTCGATGCCGGTGACCTCCGCGCCGAGCGTCCGGGTGAGCGGGGTCAGGGTGAAGGCCATGGTTGGGACATCCGTATGCGGGTCTCGTGTATGCGCCGCTCGTATGCGATGCGCCGCTATGCGATGCGCCGCTCGTGTCCGTTCAAGTGTTTCACGAGTTCCGTCCCCGGCGGTAATCACGATTCTTCGGCGAGGCATAAGATCAGGTGATATGAAGGCGTCGAGAGTCGTGGTTTGATGATGCGATGCGGCCCGGAGCCGGACCCGTGCGACCATGACCCTCAGACAGCTCGAAGTGCTCTACGCCATCATGAAGGCGGGCTCGATCACCGCTGCGGCGCGCAACCTCCATGTGACGCAGCCCGCCGTGAGCGCGGTGCTGAAGCACACCGAGCAGCAACTGCAGATGAAGCTGTTCGAGCGGTTCGGCGGCCGGCTGCATCCGACCCCGGAGGCGCTCGCGATGCTGCCGGACCTCGAGGACATCTTCGGCCGCATAGACACCCTGAGCCGCGTCGCGCAGGAGCTGCGCGACGGCCGCACCGGCAAGCTCGTGATCGCCACCTCGCCGACGCTGGTGACGGCGCTGCTGCCGCAGGCGGTGGCGGCGCTGCGCAAGTCGAGCCCCACGGTGAACGTCTTCGTGCATTCGCTGCCGACGCCGATGGCGATCGACCGGGTGTCGCGGCGCGAGGCCGACCTCGGGCTCGTGTATGCGCCGGTGCTCGACTCGGCGCTCGACACCGAGGATCTGCTCACGACCGAGATGGCCTGCGTCGTCCCGCGCGGCCACGCGCTCGCGCGTAAGCGCGCGATCCACGTCCGGGATCTCGCGGACGAATCGGTGATCTCGACCGGACCGCGCACACGCCTCGGGGAGCTGATCGAGGGCGCGTGCAAGCGCGAAGGCCGCCCGCCGCCGGCGGTCGGGATCGAGGCGAGCTCGTCGCTGACCGCGTGCATGATGGTGAGCAGCGGGGCGGGCGTCGCCCTGGTCGACCGGTCGATCGAGCTGTGCGGCAAGTTCGGCGACCTGGCGTTCCGCCCGTTCCGGCCGCGGATCGACGTCCGCATCCAGCTCATCTTCCCGCGCGAGCGTCCGCGCTCGCGCGCGAGCACGCAGCTCGCCGACTGGCTCAGGCGGCAATACTCGGGGCAAGCCAAGCCTCGATCCGGCGGGCCTTGACGGAGGCGCGTCGAGGCCGGGTGCGGGGCGCTACAGGATCCGGTTGAACCAGAGCAGCGAAAGGAGCGCCGATACGAGCGCGATCGCCGCGGCGGCGGCGGCGAAGAGGGCGGTGACCTCGGTCTCCTTCTTCTCCATCACCAGCTTGGAGTTGAGGGTTTCGTAGACTTTCTTCAGATCGGTCGCGTTGCCGGCATAGAAGTACTCGCCGCGCGTGATGTTCGCCACCTGCTTGAGCGTGTCCTCGTCGAGGCGGACCCGCATCGACCAGCCCTCGAAGCCGATGATCTCGCCGCTGGTCGTGCCGATCCCGACCGTGAACACGCGTACGCCGCGGTCGGCCGCCATCTTGGCGGCTTCCAGGGAGTCGGGCCCGGTCGTCCGCTGGCCGTCGGTCAACAGGATGATCGCGGCCGAGGCGTACGAGCCGGGGGGTACGGGCTTGAACTCCTTCTGCTCGGGCTTCCGGCCGAGCTCCATCGGCACCGGGCGCGGTGCGCCCGGCCCGTAGATCAGCGCGCTGATGTCGATGCCGGCGTCGGGGAAGATCGTCGCCAGCGCGACGATGATGCCGCTCCCGATCGCGGTGCCGCGCTGGAGCTGGAACCGGTCGATGGCCGCCAGGATCTCCTCGCGGTTCTGCGTGGGCGGCTGCACGACCGCCGCCGTGCCGGCGAACGAGACGACGCCGATCCGCGTGCTGCGGGGCTGCTCGTTCACGAATGCCTTGGCGGCCACCTGGGAGGCGGTGATCCGGTTCGGCTGCACATCGGCCGCGCGCATGCTGCCGGAGACGTCCATCGCCAGGATCACGATCTCGTGCTGGGTCGGGAGGCTGACGATGGCGGTCGGCCGGGCGATCGACACGATCATCCCGGTGAGCGCGACGAGGAAGAGGAGCGGCGGGACGTGACGCCGGAACCTGCCGCCGGCGCTCATCGCGTCCCTGACCATGTTCAGGCTCGCGTACCTGAGCGCGAGCTGCTTCTTCCGCCGCAGGACGAGGAGGTACGCGGCGACGACGAGCGGCACGGCGAGGAGGAGCCAGAGCGCTTCGGGCCAGATGAACTTCATGGCTCGCTCGATGCGGCGCTCAGTCGGCGCGCGCGGTCAGATGCGCCGGGAGGCTGCCGCCGGCGGCGAGCTGGCTGCGCCGCTTGCGCAGGTCGGCGAAGCGGAGGATCGCATCGACGAGATTGCCGTCGGTCGCGAGCTCGAGGGCATCGACGCCGGCTTCGCGAAACGCCCCGCGGAGCGCCGTCTCCCGGCTCTCGGCCGCTTGCGCGAAGCGCCTGCGGAAACCCCGGTCGTGGGTGTCGACGAACAGCTGCTCGCCCGTCTCGGCGTCCTGGATCGTGAGCATCCCTAGATCGGGCAGCTCCATCTCGAGCGGGTCGTAGAGCCGGACCGCCACGATCTCGTGCCGCTGCGCGAGGTGGGCGAGCGGCGGGCCCCACCCCGGCGTGCTGATGAAGTCCGACACGATGAACACGACCGATCGCCGCGGCATGACCTCGAAGGCGGTCTGGAGGAAATCCTTCAGGTTGGTCGCCGGCGAGCGGGCAAGCTCCGGGCGCGCGAGCATTCGGGTGAGGATGTGCAGCACGTGTCGCCGGCCGCTGCGCGCCGGGATCACGGTGTCGACGTTGCCGCCGTAGAAGAGCGCCCCGACCCGGTTGCCGTGACGGGTCAGGATCCGCGCGAGAAGGGTGACGAATTCGGTGGAGAGCGCGCGCTTCTTGATCTGGTGGGAGCCGAAATCGACCGACGGGCTGAGGTCGAGGAGGAACCACGCCGTGACCTCGCGATCTTCGTTGTACTCGCGCACATAGGGCGTCTGGAGCCGGGCCGTGACGTTCCAGTCGATGTGCCGGACGTCGTCGTGGTACTGGTACTCGCGCAGGTCCGCGAGATCGAGCCCGAACCCGCGCATGAGCGTGCGATAGTCGCCGTGCAGCAGCCCGTCGAGCCGGCGAAGGATCGTCCACTCCAGCCGCCGCAGGATGCGCTCGGCCTCTCCCGCAGGGGTCCAGCGTGCATCGTTGCCGGCGCTACGGCTTCGCGGCGACTCGGACATGGGTCTCCAGCGGCTTCTCGGGCGCCGGAATGTGCTGCATCACCTTGTGGATGATCTGGTCCGCCGACTGAGAGTCGGCGAGCGCCTGGTAGGAGAGCACGAGCCGGTGCCGGAAGACGTCGGGCACGAGGTCGGTCACGTCCTCCGGCAGCACGTAGTCGCGCCCGCGCAGAAAGCCGAGCGCGCGCGCCGCCTCGATGAGGTGGATCGAGGCGCGGGGGCTCGCGCCGAACTGCAGGTATTGCGCGAGGTCGGATACGCCGTACTTGTCCGGGTTGCGGGTGGCGTTGGCGAGCCGCACGGCGTATTGCATCAGCGACGGGTCCACGAACCCGGTCCGGCATTCGCGCTGCAGTGCCGCCAGCTGATCGGTCGTCGCGACGGCGGCCACCGCCTTGGCGGCGCCGGTGACTCTTTCGACGATGACGAACTCCTCTTCCTCGCTCGGATAGCCGACCAGCACTTTCATCATGAACCGGTCCACCTGCGCCTCCGGCAGCGGATAGGTGCCCTCGGTCTCGATGGGATTCTGGGTGGCCATGACCAGGAACGGCTCGGGGACCTTGTGCGTCTCGCCCGCGATCGTGACCTGCTGCTCCTGCATCACCTCGAGCAGGGCGCTCTGCACCTTCGCCGGCGCACGGTTGATCTCGTCGGCGAGCAGCAGGTTGGTGAACACCGGTCCGAGCGAGGTGGTGAACTCGCTCGTCTTCTGGTTGTAGACGCGCGTGCCCACGAGGTCGGCCGGTACGAGATCCGGCGTGAACTGGATGCGCCGGAACGTGCCGCGGATCGTCCGGGCAAGCGTCTTGACGGTGAGCGTCTTGGCGAGCCCGGGCACGCCCTCGACGAGGAGGTGGCCTTGCGCGAGGATGGCCACGAGCACGCGCTCGAGGAAGTGATCCTGCCCGACGACGATCTTCTTGACCTCGTAGAGGATCTGCTCCATCAGCGAGGAAATGTCCCGCTTCCCCGCCTCGCGGATCGTTTCCTTGCCGGTTTCCCGCAGCGGGTCTCTGGGTTCCATCGCGCCTCTTTTCGAATGGTCGGTGCCGGCTTAGAACGGCGGCATGCCCGCGGCGCTCGCCGCGTTCTCGATCGGCACCGCAAACCCGATGCCGATGAATACCCGCTGCTCGGAAGGGTTCAGGATCGCCGTCACGATCCCGACCACTTCGCCCTCGTTGGTGATCAGCGGCCCGCCCGAGCTCCCCGGGTTGGCCGCGGCGTCGAACTGGATCAGATTGGTCAGGAGCCGCTGGCCCTCGGGCGAGCGGAACTCGCGCTTGAGGCCGGAGACCACGCCCGAGGAGACCGACGGGCCGATCCCGAAAGGGAACCCGACGGCGACGACCTCGTCGCCCAGCGCGAGGTCTTTCGTAGAGCGCATCGTGGCGGCCACGAGATCGTCGGGGACGGTCTTCGCCTGGAGCACGGCGAGATCGTGTTCCGGCTGCATGCCGACGACGGTCGCTTCCGACTCCAGCCCGTCGGAGAAAATCACCTGGATCCGCTTCGCCCCGGCGACGACGTGGAGGTTGGTCAGGATGATGCCCTTGTCGACGATGACGACCCCGGTGCCGACCCCCTTTTCGGGGTCCACATTCCATTCCTCGGTGTCGCCCAGCCCGAGCACGCGCACGACCGCGGGCCGGATCGCCTCGTAGGCCTTTGCCGCCCGGGAGGGCAAGGGCTTCGTCTCCAGCGTCTTCAGCACCGCCCGGTCGATGTCCTCCTGGGTGAGGCGGAACGGCGCCGGCTTGAGCGAGGGATAGAGGAGCGCCGCGACGAGCGCCAGCAGCGCGCCGGCCGCGACGAGCAGGAGCTTTTCGAATCGCGCAACCAGCGTTCGGCCCCGGCCTGGGCGGGGCGGGGCCGCGGCGGGAACCGCGGGCGCTGCCGGTGTCGGGGCCTGGCGACGAGCGGCGGCGGTGCTTTGGCCGGGCGGCAAAGCCTTCGGCCGGCTGGAACTGCTGTACAGCGTCGTTCGCTTCACAGGCGAAAAGGTAACACGTCGGACGGTCGCTGGCGAAGTCCCGCCGCGCTAACATCCGGCGCAACCTTCGTCGAAGGAGCATTCCGATGCCGTCCACCGCATTGCGCGCCGACGCGCGGACCCGCTATTCGAACTACATGACGGTGGCGGAGATCGACGCCTGGGTCGCGGAGAAGCGCCATCACGTGATGTACAAGGACGAATCGAAGGTCGACTGAGCGCGCGACGGCCGATGAACCTGCGCGCGCTCGCGACGCTCCTCGCGCTCGTCGTACCGGGCCTTTGGCTGCAACCGGCGGCGTCGCAGCCGTCGCCCGGGCTCGACGTCCCGTTCGTGCCGACGCCGTCGGATGCGGTCGCCGCGATGCTCAGGCTCGCCGGAGTGACCAAGCGCGACATCGTCTACGACCTCGGGTCGGGCGACGGGCGGATCGTCATCGCGGCAGCGCGGCGATACGGCGCGCGCGCCGTCGGCATCGATATCGATCCGCGGCGCATCGACGAGGCGAACGAGCGAGCGCGCGCCGCCGGCGTCGCCGGGCGCGTGCGTTTCGTCAACCAGGATCTCTTCGATGCCGACATCCGCGAGGCCACGGTGGTGACGCTCTACCTCCTGCCGCGCGTGAACCAGCGGCTGCGACCGAAGCTCCTGGCGGAGCTGCAGCCCGGAACGCGCGTGGTCTCGCACGGGTTCGACATGGGCGACTGGGCGCCCGAGCGGACCGTCGAGGTCGGCTCGACCACGCTCTATCTCTGGATCGTTCCGCCGCGGGCGCAGCAATAACCGCGCGGGCGTCCCCGTGATAGCGCGGGGGCCTCCGTGCGTCGCGAGTTGACCGCTCCCTGCCGGTCGCGAATACTGGCTGCCCCCAAAGCGGCCCACCCCCCGGGCGGCGAATCCGCTGGGTCGGGTGCGCGAGGCGTGTGCGCCCTCGCGGCGTGACAACGGGAGATCGATCATGAGACGAGCGCGGAACGGCGTTGCGGTGCTGGTCCCGGTCCTGGCGGCGCTCTGCGTCGCAGCGGGCGCCGCGTTCGCCCAGCCCTACCCCAGCAAGCCGATCCGGTTCATCGTGCCGTTCGCGCCCGGCGGCGGCGCGGACGTCATCGCCCGCGCGATCAGCGATCGTCTCGCGCAGAGCCTCGGCCAGCCGGTCCTGGTCGAGAACAAGCCGGGCGCCGGCGCCACCGTCGGGGCCGATTTCGTGGCGAAATCGGCGCCCGACGGCTACACGCTGCTCTACGGGACGCCGGGTCCGCAGATCATCAACCCCTACCTGATGAAGAAGCTGCCCTACGACCCGGCGAGCGATTTCGCCCCGATCTCGCGCCTGGTGGTGGTGCCGAACATCCTGGTGGTGCACCCGAGCGTGCCGGCGAAGACCGTGAAGGAGCTGATCGAGCTCGCCAAAGCGCAGCCGGGCAAGATCAACTTCGGCAGCGCCGGAATCGGTGCGACCAGCCACCTGTCGGGCGAGCTGTTCAAGTCCGCGGCCGGCATCGAGATCGTGCATGTGCCGTACAAGGGAACCGGCGCGGCGCTGCAAGATTTGCTGGCCGGAAACATCCAGATGGCGATCGACAGCATCCCGGTCTACCTCCCGCATCTCAAGGCGGGATCGGTCCGCGCGCTCGCCGTCTCGACGCCGCAACGCTCGCCCGTCCTGCCCGAGCTGCCGCCGATCGCCGACACGCTGCCCGGCTTCGACGCCTCCGCGATGAACTACATCAGCGCGCGCGCGGGCACGCCGCGCCCGATCGTGGAGCGGCTGAATCGCGAGATCAACGCCGTCCTGCAGCAGCCCGAGGTGCGCGAGCGGCTGCTCACCATGGGCGCGACGCCGATGGGCAGCACGCCGGAGGAGCTCGATCGCGTGATCAAGAGCGAATCGGAGAAGTGGAAGAAGGTGATCGCGGTCTCGGGCGCCAAGGCCGAATAGCGGCCGCAGCCGGGATGGATCAAAGCGCGGTCCGGGGTCCGTTTGCCGGGCGACGCCGGCTCGAAAGCCTCGATGCGCTCTTCGCGCCACGTTCGATCGCCATCGTCGGCGCGTCGCAGGACGCGCGCAAGATCGGCGGCCGGCCGCTCGCGTTCCTGAAGCGTTACGGTTACCCCGGTGCGATCTATCCGATCAATCCGCAGTATCCGGAAGTGCAGGGAATGCCCGCCTTCGCTTCGCTCGCGAGCGTGCCCGCGCCGCCGGAGCTGGTCGTCATCGCGCTCCCCGCGCCGAAGGCATCGGAAGTCGTCGCGCAGGCGGCGGCGATCGGCGCCAAGGCGGCGGTCGTCTTCAGCTCGGGGTTTGCCGAGACCGGCGGGCAGGGGCGCGCGCTGCAGGCGCAGCTCGCGGCGGCGGCCGCCGACACCCCGTTGCGCCTGCTCGGCCCGAACTGCATCGGCGTGATGAGCGTTCCCGATCGCAGCTACGGTACGTTCGCGCTGGCGCTGGAAAGCGGTACGACGCCCGCGGGCGGGATCGGCGTGGCGGTGCAGAGCGGCGCAATGGGCTCGCATCTGCTGATCCTCGCGCGGAACGCCGGCATCGGCCTGGCGAGATGGGTCGCCACCGGGAACGAAGCCGACGTCGATATGGGCGACTGCATCGCGTGGATGGCGCGCGACTCGGGGACGCGAGTGATCGTCTGCTGCCTAGAGGCCTGCGGCCACGCGGAGCGCTTCCGGGCCGCGCTCGGGCTGGCGCGCGCCGCCCGCAAACCGGTGCTGGTGCTGAAGATCGGCGCCTCCGATGTCGGCAAGGCGGCGGCCGCGTCCCACACCGGGATGCTTGCGGGGGATGACGCGGTGTTCGACGCGGTGCTGCGCCAGGAAGGGGCACTTCGCGTCGACTCGCTGGAAACGCTGCTCGAGCTGGCCTACGTCGCCGATCACGCGGTGCAGCGCGGCTTCGCTCCGGAGCGTGCCTCGCGCGGGCACCTCGGGGTGATCACGCTGTCCGGCGGCGTCGGCGTGCTGCTTGCCGACGTCGCGAGCCGGGTGGGTCTCACGCTGCCGGAGCTGCCGGCGGCGGCGCAGGCGCAGATTCTCGCGCTGGTGCCGTTCGCCGGGGCGCGCAACCCGGTCGACCCTACGGCCCAGGTGAACGTTGCCCCGGCGCTCCTCGACCAGTGTCTCGACATCGTGCTCGCGAACGGAGACTTCGATCACCTCATCGTCTTCATCACCGGCATTCCCTACAGCCGCGACCTGGGAAACATCTACTTGCGGGCGGTGCGGCGCGCGCGCCGGCGGTTTCGCGACCCGCTGATCGTGATGTGCGCGATCGGCCCCGGCGCTTACCGTCGGAGGGTCGAGCGCGCCGGCTGCCTCTACATCGACGACCCGGTCCGCGCTGCGATCGCGCTCGGCGCGCTGAAATCGATCGCGGTGTTGCATCGCGACTGTTCCGCGCGCGAGTCCGCCCCGCCGCTTCTAGCGGGGGAGTTCCCGACGATTCCGTCCGCGCCGATCGATGAGATCGATGCCAAGCGGATCCTCGCGGCCGCGGGGATCCCGGTCATCGCGGAGCGTCTCGTCACATCGGCCGACGAGGCGGCGGCCGCCGGCGCGTCGCTCGGCTTCCCGGTGGCGATGAAGATCGTATCCGCCGCGATCGCCCACAAGACGGAGATCGGCGGGGTGCTGCTCGGCGTTGCGACGGCCGAGGATGCGAAGCGCGGCTACGCGACCTTGCGCGCGGCAGCAGCCGAGAAGGCACCGGCGGCGCGCGTGCGGGGCGTCGCGGTGTCGCCGATGGCAGGCGGCGGGATCGAGACGATCCTCGGCGTCGTGCAGGACCCGACGTTCGGCCCGGTGGTGATGTTCGGCCTGGGTGGTGTGCTCGTCGAGACGCTGCGCGACGTCACCTTCCGTGTCGCGCCGTTCGGCCGGGACGAGGCGCGGCGCATGATCGGCGAGGTCAAGGGGAGCGCGCTGCTTCGCGGCGTGCGCGGTCGGCCGCCGGCGGACATCGGCGCGCTCGCCGATGCGCTCGCGGCACTCTCACGTCTCGCCGCCGCGCGGCGCGACGACTTCGCCGCGATCGACGTCAACCCCTTCCTGGTCCGGCCGGAGGGGCAGGGCGCGGTCGCGCTCGATGCGTTGATCGTGCCGCGCGCGGCGCGCTAGGCCGCCCCTCGCCCGGATAACGAGGGGGACGCGCGCCCGGCTCGCGCTCCCCGGCCCGGAAGAATCGCCGCCCAAGGCGGTGCGATTCAACCTGCTTCAGAACGCGAGCTTCAGCGCCTCTGCGACGGTTCGCCGATCCGCCGCCGGGCAGGACGATTGCGCTCGTCTGGCGGAAGTCGTCGCCGCTCGCCGCGGGCCTCAAGCAGGTCGCCGCGACCATTCGCGAAGCCTATCCCGCCGGTCGCGGTCGTTAGCGCGCGCCGCCGCGCCCTATCTCTCGATGCCTTTCCAGCCCGAGTGGGTGATGTCGAAGATGATGCCGTCCGGATCCCGGTACTTCTTCTCGTAGTATTCGGTGGTCTTTTCGGCCGGCACATCGACGAAGATCTTTGCGCCGTTCCGCTCGACCAGCCGGCTCTGCTCATCGAGGTCGTCGCACCAGAACCCGACATGATGCACGCCGACGTAGTCCTTGCCGCGTTCGGCTCCGGCCGCCTCGTCCGTCCGGTACTTCAGCAGCGCGAGGCTGATGTCGCCGTCGGAGAGATACACGCCCGTCGCCGTAGCCGAGTTGGCCTCGCCGACGACCTTCATTCCCAGCGCCTCGCAATAGAACGTCGCCGATCGCCATGGGTCGGGGACGGAGAACGCGATGTGCTTGAGCTTCGCCATGGGTATCGCCTCCTGGGAAAGTGCGCCGCGGTGACGGCAGTGGGTGGTTGTCGGTCGCTCCGGATTGCAGTGACGCGCGTCATCGGCCGTTGATCCGATCGCCAGCGCGCACCGGTTCGAACGTGGCGCCTGGATACCACTCGAAGCACCGCGACACCAGAGCGCCTTCGTCGAGCGTTACACGGCCTCATCGTACCCACCACGCGTCCATTGCAGGAGACAGAAGCCATGGCCGAATGGATCGCTGAAAGAGACCAGTCGACCCCATGCATGGCTCTGAATCGGTCCCTCGAGCGTGGCGCCCGCGGCGATGGCCTTTCGAGTCGCCGCTTCGACGTCGGGAACCACGAGGTCGAGATGGACCGGCGTCCAATGTCGCCGATAGTCGCGGGGCAGTGACGTCACCGGAGTAGCGGAGCTCCCGGCTTCCTTCTCCAGCAGGAAAATCCGAACCGACGCTCCGGTGAGCTCGGCGACCGAGCCCTGGAACAGCCGGCGACCCAACCTGAGCTCGGTGGCGCGTTGATAAAACTCGATCGCCGCTTCGAGATCCGGCACATCAATGTTGATCAGGGCTTCCACGTCCGCTTGCGTGCCTCACGCCGCCCGAAGATTCGCGTCGGTGCGACCGGCGGGCCGGGCGTCGACACTGCCCACCCGCGAACGCTTCATACGACCTCCGCGCCGCGCTCGAGTAGCAGGGCGCGGAGGACCGACCGATGACAGCGTGATTCGTCGGGGCAATAACAGCCGACGGAGAAGTCGGTCTGGTGGGAGAGGGCGGCGAGAAGATCGAGCGTCGACCTGCTCTCCGGAGTGGCCATCTCGGCACGGTATTTCCTGATGAAGCGGCGCCATTCGCGCTCGGTCTTGGCGCGCTGTGCGAGTTTGACCGTTTCGGAGCGGGGGGCGAGAGTGGGTAGCCAGACGTCGTAGAAGTTCTGCGACGAATACTGCGTCCTCGGGACGCCGCGAGGGGGTCGCCTGACTGTCCCGACGCGGAGGCCTTCGCCTGGGAATCGATTGGTGCCGAGGCGGACGATTCGAACGGCCATCCGGGGACCTCAATGAGCCGGCATCCTGATGCTCCTTTGCGACGAACCCTCAGGTTCCCGGGCGCCAGCTCGAAGCGATGGTTGGACAGCGATTCTATTGCGGGACCCATCCCTTGGTCCCGAGGAGAATCCCGTGATTTCGTCCGGGCGCGTTGAGGTCGTAGATGCGGCGCGCTGACCAGTCGGATCTTGGTAGAGATCAGCGGCCGTTCGCCGGCTGGCTCGGGCCCGCTGGCAAATCGCCGTTGCATCGACGGGTTGAGCGGCGTTGCTCATGGCGCTAACACGCTGCCGCAGAGTTCCAGCAGCCGGCCGCCCCGAAACCGAGCACCCCATGTCGACGAACGGCGCGGACTTGAACAGTCCAAACATGTGGCGCACTCGCCTTTCTACGCCGCCCAACCGATTCAGTTCACCGCCCCCGTGCGGGCGGCACGCGAGCGCCGCTCGCGCGAGCCGGTGCCAAGACTTCAGCGGCTCGAACCACTTCCATTCGCGCGGAGAGCCTCTGGAACTTTGACGAGGAGAGGGCGTGTTCTCGGACGATGCAAGGGCGACTCCGTGGATCGGTCTGCCTAGCCGTTCGCGGCACCTGCTCAAGCGCGAATTGACGATGGTTGACGTGCGTAGCTCACCGTCAACATTTCCCACTGATGACCATCTGGTTCGTTCCAGTAGACGATGCGGCCGCCGTGCTCCGTGTTGATCCGAAAGTCGAACGGCCCATGAACGTTGCTGCGGTACGGTATTCCAGCCGCCTTGATTCGCTCGAGGATGACGTTGAAGTCGTCCTGGCCCACTCGAAAACAGTAGTGAATCATCGGAAAGGGGTCGGTCCATTCATCAAAGTCGATCGTCAATCCATCGTTCACGTATACGGGTGCGAACGGCCCTACACCCGTTTCCGACCACGGAACGCCGAGTAGTTCGGCCAATAGCTTCGCCGAAGCCACTTTGTTGCGGGACGGCACCATAAGGTGATCAAGGTGAACGGTCATCGTGCTCTCCTGTCCCTGAAGAGGCTGGTGTCAGGTTGCAAATGACCCAACGCTGGTTCCCGTTGCAACGACGGGTCGGGACGCTCACCCGGCGTCATGGCAAACGACTTCGATGTTGTGTCCGTCTGGATCTAGAACGAACGCTCCGTAATAGGTGGGGTGGTACTGGGGACGGACACCTGGAGCGCCATTGTCGCGGCCACCGGCAGCAATGGCCGCCTTGTAAAAGGCGTCGACCAGGGTGCGGGTTGCAACGCGAAACGCAACGTGGATAGGCGGAACGTTCGCCTTGCCTCCAGCGATCCAGAAGTCCGGCTTGGGCGGTGCGCCGAATCCGGCGACGTCGCTGTGGCCTGTTGATGCGGCAGGCAACTCCATAAGTAGCTTGTAGCCGATTGGGGCGAGGGCATGCGCATAGAAGGCCTTGCTCTTCCCGAAGTCGCTAACTGTAATTCCTGTGTGATCGATCATTGACGGGGCATCCTCGGAGCGGCCCAACCCCAAGCCCGGCCGCCGTCTCGCCGCAGCGAAGCGAAGGCAAGACCGTCGGCTGCAGCGCCTTGTTGGGCAGCATCATGGCCAGCACGTTTCGTGACGCCAAAATACCAGGTGCCGGCGATGATCAAACGCGGTGGCGGCTCTCTCATCTTCACTCGTCCTTCATTAGGCGTACCGGACACTCCAATGACCGCACCCCTTCGCGTGAAGCCTACCGTCGGCTTGAGCACCTGGTTTGGTCACGCTGGCGGAGGCAACATGTTGGCGTCGCGCACGATGACCCACGAGCCATTGGGCTGCTTGCGAAGAACTGATACCGCACACCCGACGCGAACGGTTGGTTCACCACCCGAGAGCGGGACGATTCGAACCGTGAGGTTGGTCCAGCAATACGCCAAGGCTCCTGAAACCTCGACTTCCTGCACGTCGCCTGTTGATTCGATGCGATGCAGGGCGAGCAGCTTTCGAAGCCCACCCTCGAACGAACCCCGACCTCGCATTGGTGGTCGACCGACGCCAAGGAAAATGACGTCTTCCGACATGAGGGTGAGCACGGTGTCAACATCCCCAGCGGCGGTCGCGCGATGCCAAAGCGCGACGAGATTGCGGATGGCTTGTTCATCAGAGTTCATAGAAGAACTCATCAAGGCGACGCCCAACGCGAGAGATAACCGTCCGGTTCATCGCCGGGTTGGGCCTCACATGCGCGAACAAGCTGGCAAAGGCAAGCACCGTTACCTCTTTGCGAACAGTTCGCGAAAGCAACGCTCCGCCTCGCGAAGGCCGTCGTCAGTGAAGACTACTGATTTCTGTTTTCCTACCGGATCGTGGATGAGCCCCTTCTCGTGGAGCCTTCCGAGAGCGTCCCAATCGACTCCCTTCCACGCGCGCATCCCGTCGTGGAGGGTCAGATAGAGCACTGCGAGAACGGCCGCGTCGATCTTCTCGGCGTCAAGATCCATGGTCACCTCCGCGATTCCTGTGAGGCCCAACGTTCGCGATCGGCGGCCGCGCAACAGTGGCGGAAGCCCGCCGTGAAGCGGTCCGCTGCATTGCGGGGGTCGGGCATCGCTTAGCTCGCGACCGTTGCTCGGACCGCCCAAGCCCGAGCAGTTAGGGAGATCGAACCGTCCGCTTGGAGGGGCATGCGCTCCCTTATGCGGTCCCGTAGGCTCGCCCGTGCCGCCTCATCGAGGGCCATGGCGTATGCGGGTGCGGGGCCCTGGCCGCCCAGGAACGGGCGCCAGTAGTCGTCGAAAGTCGCGAAGTGAGTTGGAACGTCGATCGCCGTGACCTCGACTCCGCGCAACCCGGCGCGCGTGTACAGGTCGGTGAGCGCTTCCGGACGACACAGCGGGAAACGAGCTCCCTCATCCATTTTCGCCGCATCCGGGTTGAGCTCGACAGCCGCATCCCAGAAGGCGCGCATCATCTCCATCTTTCCCGCATAGTCCCAGACGTATGCCCCAATCGTCCCCCCTTGGACGGTTACGCGCGCCATCTCGGCCAGTGCCGCTCGTTGATCCGGGACGAAGTTCAAGACCAATCCCGACACTGTCACGTCGACGCATCCGGCCTCGAGGGGGATCTCTGCGGCACTGCCGGAGCGAAACACGGCCCGGCCCTCAAGCTGTTCCTTGGCCTTCGCGAGAAAACCTTCCGAAGGCTCCACACCGACTACCGACGACGGCGAGCACTGGTCCAGAATCGCGGCGCTGAGCGCTCCCGTGCCGCATCCGACATCCAGCCAGCGACGCCCGGCCGGAATGCTCACCCATGAGAGAAACAGCGGCGCGACCTGACGGCTCCACCGGCCGACGTATTGCTCGTAGGGATTACCCTTTTCCCACGTCTCCGATACCTGCCTCGTTGCCATGGTCGGGCCCTCTCTTCTGCGCATGATTCGATGCACCAACGCCCGCGCTCCGCCGCGTCCTTGCCGTAGCGAAGCGGAAGCAAGGACGTCGGCTGGGAGCGCTTTGTCGGGCGGGATAATCCCGAACGGCCGGCTGAAACGGGCAACCACGAATGCGGCAACCTCTCTAACGCACCCGATAGACATCGTACTCAATCGACTTAGCCCCAACAAGTCGGCCGCGTGCAATGAATAGACTCTGGACAAGCCAGGCGGCGCGGGTTGGACTCCGAGCCATCCTTCGATTCCAGAGGCCCGCGCACTTCCAATCGATATGTCATAGCCGGTGTCCGCGTTGACCAGTTGGTCGAGATGGCGAATCGCAGCGCAGCTAGAGGGCAGGCAAGTAGACCGAGGGGCCGATCAGTTCGTGGGCTTGGTGTCCACGTTGTGATACGCCTCGATCCACCACCGATCGCCCCGGCGCACGAACACCTCCATCAGCTGGGTCTTCACGATTCCGTCCGACGGCACCACAATCCCAGCGGGCATCGCCTTCACTCCGCGTACCTCGTTGTCGATGTCCACGATCGCCACGTCTGGCGTGACGAACCGGATGCGACGGATCGCGTGGTATTTGAGGGTGCCTTTATAGAAAGTCGCAAGGATCTGACGGTGGCGTTCGGCGAACGCAGCGGCGCCGTACATCACCATCCCGAACAAATTCGTGAACGAGGCATCGGGCGCGAGATCTTTCGCATAGGCCGCGCCGTCGCCTGCATCCCAGGCCGCCGCCTGCTCCGCCACTATGGCGCGAATCGGCGCCTCCGCTGCGTCGTCTTGGCCGAACGCCATAAGCGACATATCAGCATTCTCCTTTCCACCAACTGCTGCGTTTAGACAGCTCAGTTCAGCGCCGGTGCGGGAGGGCGAAGCCCGGTCGCACGCGTCTACTGCAACTGATGGTTGGGCATCGTTTAGAGCGATGAGAACGAGATAGTGATGCCCAATCTTTGGCAAGCAGCAATTTCGGACCGCCGGTCGTCCGCTAGCGCTGCCAAGACCGTGCCGCTACCGGCCACCAAAAATGCTCTGCGTTGCATTTAAAGTCCCCATTGCAGCCGCTAGATTCGCGCATCGGTACGGGTCTTATCGAGTCTCGCGGTAAGTGTCCGATATGAATCAGGATCGAACGTTTCCCTCCTTAACCTAGCGTCGCGCTTCAGGGGCATCTGCTTCTAGGCGTCCCCCTGCAGCGCTTGTTAGGCCTGGAGTGTCTGGTCCTGGCCCTCGTCGTCTGGCCAGACAGCGCGCCAAGGTGCACGCCATTCGGGAGCCTCCCATCCTTGAGCGACGTAGATCGTTTCCCGCGCAACCTTTTCATCTCTGAACTGCAAGATGCTGCAACCGAACTGCCAGGGTCCGCCGTCGTATCGGATAGAGATCTCCGCAACCCACAAATCGCCTCGCCCCCTTATCCGTCTGATCTTGAACTCTAACGAAGCCGGATAGATCTTCCTCCAAGCCTTGAAGTTTTCCTTCCCGACAAAACGCTCCCGCGACTGCGGGAACTCCAACACAGCGTCATCATGATAGATCTCATGAGTGATCTCCTGATCCGTCGCCGCGTTATCCCAATGACGCCTCAGAACCGCCATTAGCGTCGCTTCATCCATCCAATCGCTCCTTGCGATGTGTCCGTCCTACTTGCCCGAAGCTGGGTCGATGAAGGACCTTAAGCGGCATTCCCATTCCATTGCGCACTTGTGATGCGATACAGGCAATGAATGCGCAAGGGATGCCCTTCGTCGATATCCGGGTGCTCGAAGTCTTGGTTGGTGTTGTGCATGCCGATGCGCTCCATGACGGAGCGCGACCTCAGATTGCCGACGGCGGTGAATGAGACGACCTCGAGAAGCGCCAGCCGTTGGAACGCCACCCGTAGCGCAGCGCGTGCAGCCTCCGTGGCGAAGCCCTTGCCCCAGAACTTGCGTGCCAGGCGCC
This sequence comes from uncultured beta proteobacterium, assembly GCA_963754305.1. Classification (GTDB taxonomy): domain Bacteria; phylum Pseudomonadota; class Gammaproteobacteria; order Burkholderiales; family SG8-39; genus DATEDA01. The sequence goes on from CAVWFR010000044.1 coordinate 34,273, forward strand.
AACCCACCTCAACGCACGGTGAGAAAGAGAAGGTGCGACGAGGCACCGACAGGCCGGTGAAGCCGATGAACTCGCCAGACTCGCGCAACTCGACGGCCCAGTTGCTCCAGCCTTGCGCCGTAAGCTGAGCTTGCCATGTATTGATGCTGGCGTCGCTGGCTGCTCGCGACGGTGGCGATCCAAAGAACTCCATCACCGCGGGATCGGCGTTCATTGCCGCAAACGGTGCGTGATCGGATTCGCGCCACTGGCGCATTCTTAGCCGAGGTGTTTCCAACTCGATGATGGATGCCATGTGCGGTCTCTGGCCGCGTCACGATAGCGCTAAGTGGCCCAAGCGGACGAAGGCCGCTTGCGAAGGGTCTGTCTTCAGCGCAGGGTTAGGCTATATCCAGCCGAGCTCTTTCATGGCCAATCCAGCGTGCCAGATCTTCGTCATGTGCCGAATCTTCTCACCGTCAAAATCCATCACATACACATAGTCTGTTTTTACGCTCTTGCCAGTTGGTGGGCAGGGGCCACCCTGACCAGTATGAGTGCCAGAGAAGACGGCGTACGCACAGACGCTCTTCCGCTCATCATCAGTGCCAAAGGACTTTATTTCATATCGTCCGTCAGGAACAAACGTCAGCAAACCCTTCATCCAGTCCGTGTACTGCTGCAGGGTGTTTACGCCAGCAAGCGGCTCGGCTTGCGCGGAGAAAGTAGCGTCCGTTTTGCAGTACGCCTTGCAGCCCTCCCATCCTTTGCCCGTTTCGCAGGCCTCGAAGAATTTCGAGGCAATCCCTGTAATCGACGCCATGGTCTTCTCCAATGTGTCAATGGTTAGAACGTAACCGCCGACGACTCTGAGCGCAGTTCACCTTAAGGGCCTCTCTGCAACCGCCGTCTCTTTCCTCGTCGTCCCGCGACAGCGTATAGATTCCTTGGCCGTGACTTCTTTGCGTTTGGCAAAGAAGTTTGGTCTGGTATTTGGTGTTGCCGCAGGCCGCGCCAGGAGATATAAGCGCTACTTTGCCAATGACCACTGTTGCTCTAGCCGGGGCATACCTCCTTTCCACTCCGATGAACTTGCGCCTAACCGCCGGCCATCAGCGGCCGGGCAATAGCTTCGCGAAGCGCCGCTGTTGAACGGTCTGCTGCATCGCCTCGTTCGGCGGGGCTCCATTCACCGACTTCGCGTCACTTGACCCGCATCCCGTGCTTCTGGGCAATTTCGTCCAATTGTTCGCGAGTAAGTTGCTTTGGCGGTGCTCCAGGAGCGCTGGCTACCTCACGAAAGAACGCCTCGAGTCCCGGTGGTGCCACAACCCATAGCAGCAACAGTTCGCTGTCGGGATTCTCAACTCCATGCCAAACGCCGTTGGGAACATACATTGCCGAGCCCTTTTCAACGGGCATGCGTGCGTCGCCCAACATGCCAAAACCGGTGCCTTCCAGAACGAACAGCACCTCATCTGCTTCGTGATGCTGATGGGCTAGGATGCCGGTGCGGATCGGCACCTGCTGCGTTCCCAAGGCGATGTTGTTTGAACCTCTGCTGGGGTCAACCTTGATCAAGATGCTTCCAGCATTCCGAATAAGATGTTCGCCTTCAGTGGGACCTAGCACATAACCTTGCGTAGACATGCGTTGTGCCTCCGCGGCCTGGAACGGATGGGTGGATCGGAAGATTTCCCTGTGCGGACGTGCGTGTGTACCGACCTGGTCCGTACCTGTTTAGAGATCTGCGTGCACTGTATGCTCAAAGGCGGGTGGACTCGGATTCTCGCGGGTGAATATTCGGAGGACCGCGCACTGCGACTGTCGGCGCAGCCTGCCATTCCGGGTCGAACTGGAATTCGAAGATCACTGCGTCTGCAACAAGCCTGCCGACTAACCACTTTTGTTTCGGATCGCGCGCAAGGCGTAGTCGATCAAGTGCCTTCAGGAGACGGAGCGCGTGCTCGCGCGCATCGAGGGATCTGCGTTTGTTCGAGAGGGTAGCGCGGGAGGACTCCAGCAAGTTCTCCTGTTCCGCCTTCTGCGCCGTGGTGATCTGAGCGGTGAAGGAGAAGTGGTTTGGGTCTTCCTGATAGAGCTGCTCGTAGTAAGAGGCGAAAGCAACCGCGACCAACACATAAATGCCGTACACCAGGCCGACTAGGAAGACCCGTCTTGTTCTAGCAGTCATCGCCTGCACCCCCCGTCGCCCAACGTCTCAGTTCAGCGGCCAGCGCGGGCGGGCGAAGTGGTGCGGCGTCTTGAGCCCACGAAGTTTCCCGGCTCTCCGTCTTGCATCACAGCGCCGCCCGCGCG
>CAVWFR010000045.1:0-63638 GCA_963754305.1 uncultured beta proteobacterium
GTACTTCTCGAGGAAATACCGCCGCGCGACCTCCATCATGACCCTCGGGTCGTTCATTGCTGCCCTCGACACACCTTCGGCCCCGGCTCGATGTGAATGGCGTACGTATCGTCTCCGGTGATCGAGAACCCGTCGCGAGTCACAACGGCAGCAGCGGTGCGCAGCGCTTGCGCTTCTGTGAAGGAGGACGACGCCTGCCGGTCGTATGCGCGTCGCCGCATCGTGAGACGCTTTTAGCTCAATTCCACCCCGGCGCGCTAGCCGCAACGCCCATCTCGAAGCCTCCGCTCGCCATAGCTGCATGCGTGATTCCTTTCTCTTCCGTGATTCCAGCGTCGCGACTAACCTGTTGCACCTTGCGGACGGTGTCCATTATCTGCTCGTCACTCGCGCTCCGCGCTGATACCCCTCCGGCAAGTCGGATCACCTCAGGCGTACCTGCGCCAAGACTCGCCTGGAACACGCGCGACGCCGCGCTCGAGTTGGTGATCCCAAGGTCATTCGAGATGATGTCGAGACTTCGCGCCACCGCTTGCTGCTGAGTGCTCATGCGCGCGCCGTCTTGCCAGGTGTAGCTGCCGGTCTCTCTCGAAAAACTCGCGTTGTCCTTGATGTACGAGATCGCGTTCTGGGTCGCGGCGCGCCAGCTCTCCTGCGCCTGCAAGGAGAGCGTCTGCCCGACCTGCGTGAAGCGATCCGCCTGCCGTGACCACTCCTGTCCTGCCGAGGCCATCATCTGCGGCGTCACGACGCCCCGGCCCTGATTCGTGGTGAACACTGGCCCATAGGCACCCGCGCCGGTCTCGACGGTTCCGGCGACGTCGGTGAAGCTGGATCGGAAAGGAGAAGTCGTCGAACTGGATAGCGCCCAGCTGTTCGCGTTGCGGTTCCCCCAGCTTGCGGTGTCCCACGTCGCGTTGGCGAATCCGACGTTTCCAGCGCCCGCGGCCGCCCCCGCCGTCTGTGCACTGCTTTGGGCGGGGCCCATGACGGTCCCTGTCATGCTGGTGAGCGCCTGCGCGCCGCCCGTGACGATCATCGTGGCGATCACCGGGATGGCGAGGGTCATCATTCCGGCCACTGCCTGGTCCGAGATCAGCGTTGAGCCGATGACGGCAGTCGTCGACAGGGTGAATCCTGCAATGCCCTGAGCGGCTGCGAGGGCACCCGAGGCGCTCTCGACGGTCGCGATGTAGTTCAGGACAGCGTAGAGGGGCGCCCAGAGCTGGACCCAGACGAAGGCCATGACGTAGCTCTTGATGACGAGGCCCGCCTTGGCGCCCGCTGCGATGACCAGGAGAAAAATGACCGGGAAGACTGCAATCACCAGGATCTCGACGACGTTCCGGATCTTCGGAAGGGCCGATTCGGCCATCTTGGCCATCGACACGAAGGCAGACTCGGCCGTGACCTCGGCTTGCGCCTGAGCGAGGGCAGCCTGGACCGCCGCCGGATCCGAGAGGAGTTGCGGGATCGCGACCGACGAGTCGCGCATGAGATTGATCATCATGTTCTGTCGGATCGTATCGCTCGCCGCGCTCGAGGCGCTGAGGAGGAGCGTTGTAACGACCGGAAGCTGAGCGGCGACGAGTGCCGAGGCGTTGAGTGGGTTCGGTTCCTGCGGGTTGAGGAGCCGGCCCAGCCGGGTCTGCTCCCGGCCGACAGCGCCATTGATTCGGGCGTCCAGTAGTGCGTAGACCGCAGGGCACGTATCGATTCCGGCTCCGAGGTCATACGTGACGAAGCGGCCAGGGTTCAGCACCGCTGGGGCGCCAATATCGCCCCAGATGTTGGTGCTCCTGACTAGGGCATCGATATCGAGCGTGCGGTTGATGAGCTCGGGGACGACGCACTCCTTGACGAACTGGACCATGTCCCGTTGAAGCACCGGCTGGTCGAGCGGCGGCACGGCGAGCTTCTTGCGCGACGCGGTTCCCGAATACGAGGCCGGAGCCAAGGAACCGTACCTCGTCGGGGAGCGCGAAGACGGTCTCGAAGCTCCGCGTCAGCCAGTCTCCGACGTGGCTTGTCGTGGAGGCAAAGAACGCCACCCCCAGCGGCACGTTCGCCACGACCTGTGGCGGATTGGTGGCGGTCCGATCGACCACGGCGACTGTCACCTTCGGGACTAAGAGACCGACGTAGAACACGGCAATGAAGACGAACCACGTGCCGATCTCTTCCCCTCGCATGCGGACGAGCGATACAAATGCTGCGACGATAAGTCCCACGACCGCAATCGCCCGGACAAGCCCCACGAAGTCATTGTTGCCCATTACCGCCACGATGCCGTTGAAGATCGCGACGAGCTGCTGGACATTCCAATACGCGTAGACCTCGTACATGCCCTGCTCCGCTCCTCGCCTTGTCTTATTGCGCCCTGGGCCTTGAGAACTTGAGGTTTTCCGAGAGGACGCTCGGGATGTACGCGTGGAGCGTGCGCTCCATCCTCAGCAAATCCTCCGCGATTGCCGTGTTCTTGGCAGCGCTCTGGTACAGATTGCGGACTTCGTCGCGGACGTCCTGCTCGAGCTCGCGCATCCGGGCCTCGAGTCGTGCGAGTTGGTCGTCGTCGAACGCGGTGCCGTTCGCGGCATGCGCCGTGACCGCCTGGCGTACTGTGTCGATTCCCCGCTTTATGAAGGCTGCGGCGTACTTCGCGGCGATGAGGTCCTTGTAGGTCTCGATCAGGGAGTCCGAGAGGCCGGGAAGCGAGCTGAACGCCGCGACGGACATCATCCGATAGACCGGGAGGTCGGTGACGTTGACGAACGTGATGTCCGCGGGCGTCTGCTGGGTCCGCGAGAGGATGTTGTTCGCGATCGCGCGGAGCCTCGTCTGGACAATCGAGCCGAAGGACGGATAGACCGTGGGTACGTCGAGTTCAAGCTGCAGGCACTGATCATCGCCGTAGCCGTCGAGACAGCGGTAGAACTCGAGGGCGGCCTCGCCGCTGGCGGCGTTGCCGATGTAGTGGAGAAGCTTGTGATGGCCGGGCCTAACGACCAGTCGTGGCGACTCCTGATCGCTCGCCGGCGGGACGTAGATGACGGTGCCGATCAGCGTCAACAGCTGCCGCTTCTGCAGCGTGTCCAGGCCGAGGGCGTGATTTGAGAGCGCCTTCCACGTGAAGTTGCCGATCGGAATCTGGTTCGAGAAGTTCTGTCCGGGTGCCGCCTGGATGCCAGGGATGCTTGATTTCGCGCGGTTCTGCGCGTCGTAGATCTGGGAATTCGTCGTAGTGTTGACCCACGAACCGATGCGGTCGGAGAAATCGCCGAGGGTTACGCGCCAGTTGCGCGCGCGCTCCTCATCCGCCTGGAGGTAGCGGCCGACCGTGCCGTCCACGAGCGAACGGGCGGCCTGGCAGGAGTTCACGTTGAGCGCATTGACCTTCTGGGCCTGGTCCTGCAGCCACTCGATCGTCACGGCGATCTCGGGGGCCATCGATTTCAGGGCGAGCTGGAAGAAATACCCGAGAGCGTTCTGGCCGATGTTCTTGAGGAGCGCGACGAACTGAGCTTCGTTGATGAAGCTGAACGAGCCGGCGAAGAGATCGATTCCGCCGCAACCTGCCCGCAGGTTGGGCCCCGCTACTGACGCCAGCTGGAACGTCCGCTGAGGCGCACGTACGAACATGCTGCCGCCGGTAAGGAGCCCCATCGTCTGGCCCCGATAGGCACCGGGCCCGGTCACGTTGGCGTAGAGCCCGGCCTCGTTGTAGAAGTCGAGCATTCCGTAGCCTGCCGAAGGCGCCGGAACTCCCGAGAGGCCGGCGACCAGCGTCAGGAGAAGGGCACTGCGAGCGAGCATCGTTGTCTCCTAGAAGTCCTCGCCGGGCTTGAGGTGGGTCAGCACGTACATCCGCTCCAGGATTTCATCGGCGGCGATGACCCCGTAGCCGATGGGCTGCACACGCCGTTCCGTCTTGGAGCTGAGGAAGAGCGCCGGGACCTGGGCAACCTCGAGCACGCGGCTGATACCGTTGTCGGGGTGGGGATTCGGGAACTGCGGCAGCCGCCCGCCATCGAGACTGACCGCGAATACCTCAAGACCGTGGAAGTCCTGCAGGTACTTGAGGATCGGAGCGAGCTGGTGGCAATACGGGCAGTCGCCCCGAAAGAAGAAGAAAAGTCCGTTCTCCCGTGCGAGCCGCGCAATCGCCTGCTCCCGCGTCTCGCGTCGCTGGTCGCGGAAGCTCTGAATGGCGAGCGCGTTGGTCGGCCGGCGAAGCGAGTAGTCGAGCTCGGCGGTCTCCCAGACGACGCGCCGGGCGACGTCGGCGAAGACGCTCCCCTTCTCCATTACGTACTGCTGCGCCTCGAGGTAGGTCCTGACGTTCTCTTTTGTCGGATTGATCACGGCCCGGTCCTTTAAGCGCTCGAGCTCCTCGCGGATCTCTCTCGTCGTAGTGAGTTCCTGGACGTCCTTGCGCCGCTCGGGCGCTTTCGTGGCAGGGCTCGGCTCTGCCAGGGAGGGCGGAACTCGCTCTGGTGGATACCATTGGTACGAGCGCTCCGGGTTCTCCCAAACGGAGCGGTCCCACCAGGGCACGAGTTCGCCTTCTGCCATGCGATGGCCTTGCGCTGGCGAACTCAACGGCACGCCCAGCGCAAGTGCGCAGGCGACGACTGCAATCCGCCTCATTCGAGACTCCGGGGTGGCCGTCCGTCCCGGCAGTAGTTGACCTGAATGGCGAGCTCGCGATCGCTTGGCGCTTGGTCGGCCAGCTTCACGTTCCGTTGACGGAACTGGACGTTGAGGCGTCTGCAGCCAGCCTCACCGTAGGTCTTCAGGGTCGTGACGTGAACCTGCAGCGGCTCGGTCGAGATCATCCGCACGCGCAGCACCTCTGCGAGCGAGCCGCCGAGGATGCCCTTTGCACTCCCGTCAAAGGAATCGATCGCCTGGACAAGGAGCGGCCGCAGGTCCTCGACGACCTGCATGTCCGAGGCCGCCCCAGGGTTGAAGGACGCCGCGCACGCGACAGCCGACAGTCCAGAGATAAGCCATCGCTGGGCGCGGCGGCGCGACAGAGCGGGCGGTGTCGTCCGTAGGTCAGCGCGCAGTTTTTTCATCGTGGGTCCCGTGTGGGATGTCGGGGGTCACTTCCTTGCCGGAAAGCGCATCGACGAGGGCAGCGAGCCCGGTGCTGACGACCCGGCCGGGCTGGAGATCCTCGGCGAGCAGCTCGCTCTTCACCTCCGCGCGCCGGCGCTCGGTTCCGTCCTGGATGTCGACAACGTGGTACGCCGCCTGCCGGGTCTTGTTCCAGTTCTCGCAGTTCACGAGACACACGCCGCGGCGGTCGCCGCCCGCCGCGCGGTTGAACCAGTCCTTGGCACCAGTCGCCTGGCCCACGACGTTGAAGAGCAGGATCCCGCCCGCGGGCGCCGAGAGCTGGCCGGTGCTGGTCAGCCTCGAAAGCCACTGCCCGGCGGCGATCACGTACCCCAGATCGGCTGGCGCAAGGGTCCGAGCGCCGTCGGCTGCGGCCACGAGGGTGCCCTCCTCGGCGAGCTCGGCGATGGGGATGCGTGCAGTGTGCTTGCCGGTGAGCTGCAGAACGCCGCGTACCCGCACGGAGACCGCGTCGGGCGCGCCCGAACTGGCGATCGGGAAGCCCTCGGTCGCAAGGCTGCTCCGAAGGAGCGTTGTCAGCTTCGGGCTCTCCAGATACTCGATGATGACCGGACGGTCTCTCGGCATGCGAGGCGAACCCGAGACAACGGTCAGGATCGGCGGGAGCGGCTTCGCTCCGGACGCGCTGCCGGACGGCCCCTCCGCCGGCTGCTGCGCGACAACCTGGGAGGCGAGCAGCGATGCAGCGAGCGCCGCCTGGTGGATCCGCTTGCGCATGCCTTCCCTCCGGAGTCCCTCAGTTCGGGAAGTAGCTGGAATCGGGTTTGGAGGTGACCCGGTTCTGGATCTTCGATGTGAGCCCGGGGAGGTCGGCGGTCTTCGGAAGGATCTCCGCATAGAACTCCGAGAGGTCCATCAGGCTGAAATCGAGCCGCTGCAGCTCCTCGACGGTGATGCCGCTGCAGTCGGGGGATTTCGCATCACCGTATCCGCGTCCGAGCTGGGCGCGCCCCTGCTGGTTGACGATGCGTGCCAGGCGGGAGTTGAAGCAGCAGTAGGACTCCTTCTTGGTGAGACACGCGCCGAGGAACTTCGAGGAGCAGTAGCTCCCGGCGTGCACGCACAGGTTCTGTCCGCGGCGGACTGCGAGCGTGTTTTCCGCCTGGTCGCACTGAAGCGCCTCGGTGATCACGTAGATGGCGACCGCGAGCGCAGCGCTCCAGGGGTCGAACGCGATGATCACCGTTCCTTCTGCCGCGGTCGCGGTGATGCCGTAGAAGCTGATCGAGGGCGACCAGGCCGCCGTGCCGAGCCCCATGAACGAGGAGAGCCCGTTGAAGAGCCAGTCCGGCATGTCGCTCGCGAACAGCGCGTCGTAGGCGTAGGTCGAGTGGAGGAAGCCGCTCGCGTTGTTGAAGACGTTTCCCAGCACCCGGTTGTTGCTGAGCGACGACCCACCTCCTTGCGACTTGCAGCAGTTGCCGAGGCCGAGGAGCTTGACCGAGCAGGTCGACGCCACGCCGCGAAACACTTGGTGAGTCGCCGGGTCGATGTAGGTCCCCGCCTCGCGCAAGAGCTCCTTGGCGGCGATTGCGCGCCCGAAATCCATGTCGGGTGGATACCCCGCGTCGAAGCAGTTGCCGTCGAGGCAGAAGGTCTGCGTGCCACAGTTGAGGACCGTGGTCGTCGGGGTTGTCCCGAAGCCGCACTGGTATTTCTGGTCGTAGGCGGCGCAGCTTCCGTCGGGCAGGGTGTCGATGCAGGTGGAGCCCACCTGACTGCAACCTCGGGCGACGAGCGCGCCGCATTGGCTCGTGGACACCGCGCTCACGCACGTGTAGCGACGCTCGTGCCGCCAGCAGGCGCGAAACACGGGGTGGCCGCTCACGAGCTTGGTCGCCGGTCCGTCGACACAGGCCGATGCGTCCAGCCGGCAGGTGCCATCGCCCGCGTGGACGTCTATCGAAATGCCTAGGAGCACGGTGGTCGCAACCGCGACGCCGGCGACGCGCGATCGCCCGTTCATCAGAGACGCGCCTCGTAGGGGGTGCATTGATCGTCCCAGGAGTCGCCTTCCGTGATGAGAACTTCCGGAACCTGGTAGTTGACCCAGAAAGACCACGCGAGGCTCGGAAGAAAGACGAAACTTCTTGTCTTGGGATCCCAGGTTCTGATGAGCTGGAAGAAGTCGAACCTCGCACTGCAGTCCTTGCCGGAGCAGCCGCCGGCAATGACTTGGGCGGGTGTCGATCGACAGGCGTTCTCCCAATGCGGCTGGAGCGTTCCGGCGTTGACGGGCGTGCCTGGTCGGGTCTGGTCGATCTCGACCTGGAGCGGACCTGAGCACGCGCCATTCGCACCGTACGCGTAGACCTGGACGAGGTGGCGCTCGAGCCCGCGCCCCGGATCGCAGTAGATGCGCCCGGTCATGTGGTCGACGGCGTTTCGATCGGCACCGCCGCCGGCAAACCACGTCCCGGGGACGCACGACTCCGAAGAGGTCACGGTCACGGTGAGGATCCGTTGACAGACCCGCTGCTCGGGCAGCCGGGTCTCGGTGCAGACCTCGATCTGCTTGCGCGCGGGGGCGCTGACTGTCTGTGGTGTGCAAGCCGAGTAGCTTCCGCTCATCGACCCGAGGATCGATTGCGGGTCCCCGGTGATCGGCTTCGCCCTCGCGAGCACCGGGTCACCCGGCGGGATGTTGAACTTCGCGGCAGTCGACTTCTTCGAGAGGAAATTGGTTGCCTCGCACTGCTGCTGCGCGCGGCCATCCGGGTTGGATGGGCCGGACCCGCAGCCGGTGACCTGGTCGGCCCCACGCGGAGCGAGAGCGCCTGCGCCGTCGCCGAACAGGCTTGACTGGGGCTGCGTCGTCGAGAAGTGGGGGACGGTCGACGGGGCGGACCCCGGGGAGATCGCGGCCCCGACCGCCGGTGCACCCCCAGCCCCGACGCCTTTGCCGAGAGTGAAGGCCTCCGAGGGCGTCATCTGAGGAAAGGCCTCCCGCGCGAAGAGCACAAGAAGTGACGTCAGGGCGAGTGCTTTCATTCAGCGACTCGCACGGAGGAGAAGGAGGCGCGCTTCTGCTGCCTGTCCCAGGGCGTCGCCCTGGCGGGCGAGGCGCTCGAGCGCATGGTCGAGCGACACATCTCCCGCGACTCGCCGCGCACCCCGTTCGCAGACGGTGTCGGCGCAACTCGCCCCACCCTCGGCGATCACGAACGTCGGAACGAGCCGGACGCCGAAGCGCGTGAATGCCTGGGGGTTGATCTGCATCGCCGCACCGGTGCGGGCTAGGGGCTGCAGCCGCGCTGTCATCTCTCGAAGCGTCGCGCCCGCGAGTCCGCGGAAGACGAGGACGCCGTTTGTCTGCTTCGCTTGGGCCGCCAGGCGCACAAGGCTCTCGTGCGGTATCGAGAAGGACACGAAGACGAGAAGCTCCGGACCGCTCGATCGATCTCCCGATTCGCTGCGTCGATAACCCTCGGCGATCGCTCCCGGATCGGGCGCGCGGCCAGGCTGAACGCTGAACGAGGGCATCGAGCGTGCGTTTGAGGGCTGGGGGATCGCAAGCCGATCGAGCACCTCGCGGCTTCTAGCGCGCTCCGTTTCGATCAGCCGATCGAGCTCGAGGGGCCCGTGGGGGGCAACCGGCGAGGCAGGTTGCCCCTTTGCGGACAATGCGGCCGCGAGCATCGCCGCAAGCGCTGGGCCAAGCAGCCTGGAAGGTCTACGGGACGGTCGCACAGCAGTTCCGCTTGCGGAAGACCTGGTAGACGAAGTCTTCGCCGGTCACGGGGAACTCCTTCCCCGCGCCCCACACCGCGGTCGTGCGGCCGTAGGGCTGACAGCACTGTCCGGCGAGCTTCGCGGTATTGGGAACCGGGTAGACCATCTGCAGCTTGTAGTTCTGCTTGTCCATGAGGACCTGCGGATAGAAGCCGCAGAGCCCGCTCTCCCCCGAGCCCGCCCACATCAGGAGCTCGCGGTGGAGTTTGTTGGTCATCCGCTGGACGAGCAGCGCGGACGCCTGCACGCCGCCGATGTGCGCACCGACGTGGCCGGTGAGCGGATACATCGGCCCCTGGCAACCGGCGCACCAGAAGAGCTCCTTTCTGGGGAACCCGGCCGTGGCCGCTACGCAGTCCGCGGCGCAGACCGCTTGCGCGGCAGGGTTGGCGAAGAGCGCTACGTCCGGGTTGAGGATGAACGCGAGCTCCGAGTCCTCCCAGAGTGGGTCGACCTCGGTGATGTAGGCGATGTCGAAGTCGCCGCGCTCGAGGCAGGCGTCGTCGTAAAGCACTTCCAGCCAGTACATCATCGGATTCAGGTACCAGTGCACCTGGTAGAAGGAATGGCTGGCGCGCTCGCTCTGATGCGCGCGATGGCCGCGGGTTGCGGCGACGCCCATGTCGAGCTCGAGTCCGTTCAGGCTCATGAAGCAGTACGGCGTCCGCGTGACCTCGACGAGCCGTGACGGCTCCCAAAACCCGGTCTTGATGCCGACGCGAAGCGGCGGGCAGCCGCACAGCGGGTTTCCGCCGGGGTTGGGGATGTCCTCCTGTTGAAGCGCCAAGACCTGCGCACCTCCGATCGAGAGCGGGAAGATGCACGACCAGCAGATGTCCGTGATCGGATTCGGGAACCGCCCGTGGCATGTTGGACCGGCGCTCGTCGTCGAGGTAGCGAGCACGACAGCAAGGAACGCGAGGGCATGAAGCACTCGCGCGCGCAAGTCGGGCATCGGACGGAGAGATGACGAATGCTTTGCCATGTGCTTACGGAACGAGCTCGTCGATCCTCAGCCACAGGCCCTCCTGCGACACGAGCGCCGGGACGTGGCGGATGCCGAGTCGGCGTACGAGGGCCCCGCCCTGGTCGTAGTAGACGCGCCGCTTCCAGGCGCGCGCGACCGTCACGAATGACCCGCCGACGAGGATCGGTTTCACACCGCTCTGGTATCTCGACAGCAGGGTTGCGGCGTACCGCGTCTGATCGGGGTCCCTTGCGTCGAAGAAGAGGAGCCAGCTCGAAAGCGACAGGTAGTCGAGCGGGTTCACGCTCGTGCCTGCGGGAACTACCGTCGAGCGGTCGGGGGCCAGGATCGCCGCGGGGAAGGTGACGCCCGGGTCGATGTAGCGCACCTTGCGCTCGGTCGCACGGGCGAGCCCCTCGACCGGTCTTGGTTGGCGGAGCGAAGCCTCGGCGCGGGCGGCGGCTTCCCGCTGTAGCCGTGCGAGCTCGCCAGTGCGTTCCTTCTCGTGGAGCTTGGCCTCGATCACCTGCAGCATGTCCGGCTCCTCAACCGGATACACCGGGCCGACCGTGCCGAGGTCGTCTGCCGCAGTAGCGGCCGGGAAGGCCAGCGCAGCAGCGAGCGCGAGTTGCGCGAGCGCGAAAAGCGCTTTGCGCGGTTGCGGCCGCTCAAGGACGTTAGAAGACGACATAGGCCTTACCGATCAGCGCCCGGCGCGGGATCCATCCGGTGAGCGCGTAGCGCGAGTCCAGGCTGTCCGGGTGGGTGCCGGAGACGAAGTAGTGACCCTCCGGGATCACGCCGGTGGGTCCGGCCACGAGAGGCTCACGCCCTCGGCTGAAGAGCTTCGCGTGCCCGACCGGTTCGCCGTTCACGAAGAACTCCCGCCCCACACGCGTCACCTCGTCCCCGGGCAACCCGCGGAGGACCTTCGTGAACACGGCACCTTTCGGATAAGGGCCGCCCCCATGCCAGCGAAACGCCGCCAGGTCCCCCCGGCGGAGATCCAGATCGCCCTTGGCGATGATGCAAAGCGTGTAGGCGAGGCTCGGGGTCGCGTTGACGCCGATCGTGAAGCGCCAGCTGAAAGCCACGATCGCCGCGACGAGTCCGAGTGCACACGCCCAGGCGGGCCACGTGTTGGCCCATTGCGCCCTTGGTCGGACGCCAGCCTTGGAGAAGGGGACAGTGATGCGAGCTAGCATCATCGCGATCTCATCCGCTGCCTCACGACGTCGGTGTAGTCGGGAACGTCTTGCCCCCCGACGAGCGCGCCGCGGACTAGGACGATGCAGCCGCACTCTCTTGGGAGTGCGAGCGCCTCGGCCTCGAGTTGCCTGCCGAACGCCTTCGCGACCTCTATCGCCTGCTGGGTCGCCCCCTCGTCGCCACTCTCGGTCACGAGCTTCGCGAGCGCCTGCTGGCGCTCGGTGAAGAGCTCGGCGACGTTGAGTGTCGCGAATCGCACCGGCGCAGGACGGGTGTGGTGGTAGGCCAGAACCGCGGCGGCGGAGGTCGCCGCGCTGAGGGACAGGGAAAGCAGGACTGTCCGGTGCGACCTCACCGCGGCGCTCGCGCCTGAAGGGGCAGCAAAGTCGGGGCCTCGTTCACGCGGATCCCCTCCCCTGGTCGAACGCCACGCCCCGATCGATGAGGACCCGCTCGATCGCGCTCTCGGTCGAGAGCCCGCGGGCGCGGTAGAAGTCCACCGCCAGCATGTCTTCGGCCCGGGACGAGACCAGGAGCAGCGTGAACGGGTCGAAGATCACGAGCCCGATGCCATAGCCCAGAGGGCAGTACACGAAGACCTCCGCGAAGGCGCCGTGCTCGGTCTGGAGCGAACGCAGCATCGCGCGCATAGACTCGTTCATCGGTAGCCGCTGCGAGGCCTCCAGCGCGGCCAGGGACTCGGGCTTCTGACGGAGCAGAAATACCCAGTCCGCGTTCTCGAGGGCGGCATTTGCGGCGGCGCTGCGGGTGTAATCCTCGATCGACTGCGTGCCGGTGATGAAGGCGCCGTTGTACTTGCGCGCACGCCGGTAGCCCGCCTCGAGGAACTCGCCGGTTGCCACCCCGCGGAGCAGGTCCCAGGCCTCGTCGACGATCACGAGCTTGCGGCGATCGCGCGTCAGATACATCTCGCGGGTAATGCGATACATGAGCATGAGCAGGACGACCGACTGGAGGTCCTTCTTCGCCTTCAGTTCCTCGAGCTCGAGGACGATGAAATCGCGGTCGAAGTCGAGCGTTGCCCCGCCGGCGAAGAACCTGCCGTAGGAGCCGTCCTGCGTGAACGGAAAGAGCTGCACGCCCATATCCCGCACTCTGGGATCGCACTTGCCCTCTTCGTCCTTGCAGGCGGTCTTCAGGTGCTCGGCGAGGAGCGTCAGCGTGGCGTTCGTTCCGTGCTCGTACCAGACCCCACGGATCGCGATGTCCAGCCACGAGAGCTGATACTGGTCGAGCGGCGCATTGGGGCTCACCATCTGGGCGACGACCGGCCGCAGCATCTCCATATCCTCGTCGATGTCTTCGACGAGCGAGAACGGGTTGAGCGAGACGCCACTCGCCTCGGTGAACTCGATGAACTCGCCGCCGACGACGTGGCAGAGCTTCTGATACGACCGGCCGACGTCGATGATCCAGACCCGCGCCCCGGTCGAGAGATACGAGAGCGCGATCTCGTTCATGAAGGACGACTTGCCGGAGCCGGAGGTTCCGACGACCGAGGCGTTGTAGTTGCCCGCGGTGTTCGAGAAGAGATCCACTCCCATCGCCTGGCCGCGTCGCCCGAAGAGGGGGATCACCGGTGGCCCGTACCCCGCCCACTCGCCGACGAGCGGGGCGAGGTTGACAGCGTTCGCGAGCGTCTTGGTGCAGAAGCGCTTCGCCTGCCCGATGTCGTGCTGCAGCGCCGGCGCGAGCGACATGGGCAGCGAGGCAAGTAGCGCCTGCACCTGCATGTAAGTGTCGGCAGAGAGCTCGAAGCCGCGGGCGCGCCAGACCGCGCGGGCGGCGTTCTCGGCACGCACATGCTCGTCCTTGGGGCAGAAGACGAGCAGCTGGTGGTAGAGGTGCACGAGCGCGCCGCCCGAATCGAAGCTGCGCTGGGCGAGATCCCAGTCGCGCTTCTTTTCGGCGAGATCGGGCTGAAATCGCGCCATCTGCGAGCCCGCGTTCTGGGTCGCACGGGCACTGCGGAGCGTCACCGCATGACGCGTGGCGTCGTAGTCGAGCGTGCGGGCGCCGAGGGTGATGAGGAACGGGCATGGATAGCCGAGCGTCGTCTGGAAGTAGTCGCCGAGGAGCGCTGACATGCCGTGGAGGGAGTAGCTAGGGGGATAGCTCCTGACCGAGAGCGCTTTGACGCACGCCTCGTTCCCACGCTCCGGAAGGCCGAACACGAGACCCTCGGGCGTCACGCGCTGGATCGTGTCAGAGGCGATCATCTGGTCGCGGATCTCGCGATCCGGGTCATAGGGAAGCCGTGGCGCGTTGCCGTGAATCAGCGCCTGCGGATTTAGGATGAGCGAACACCAGTTGATTAGATCGACGGCGTCCCAGACGCGCTGGAAAAGGTACACGCTGCGGAGAGTGGAGATCATCGCCTCGCGGAGCTCGACCGCCTGCTCCACCCGAGCGAGGTCGGCGAGATGCGCGCAGGGGAGCACGACAGAGAGCGCGATCCGGAGGTTCCGGAGCTGATACGGGCGGCTCACGAACGGTGTCCGGCTTGCACCGCGCCGGTAGAACGCAGCACGCCGGGCCGCGTATTCGTGAAAGAGTCCGCTCTCGGGCCGCAGGGTTTCGTACGCGGACAGGTGGTCCTCGATCTGGTTCGTACCGAAGAGCGAGACCTGGATGCCGGCGCCCGTCGGGCAGGCCGTGAACAGCGAAGCAAGGATCGAGGCCATCTGCTCCGTGGCGCCGGTCTGAGGCGAAAGCTCCAGGGCGAAGCCGATCCCGTCGATGCTGCCCGGCGTCGTCCCCTCGAGATAGAAGACCGCTTCGGCTTCGCGCCAGGTGGTGTAGGCAAGCTGCTCGGAGAACGCGTTGAACGAGCGTCTGCGGCCATTCGCGGGCAGCGTCGCGACGCCATCGTGGGCCACGGTGTCTGTACCGTCCGCCTCGCGCGGGCCGACGAGCGCTCGCACGCCGCGCTCGAACGCCGGGGGCAACTTCATGACGCGCATCTCACTGCTCCTCTTGGCGCGGGGTGCCCGAGCCCGATGGGACGTTGTCGGAGCGCTCCGGCAATGCTGGTGGCGCCTGCATCGCGGCTGCCCCGCCTTCCGCGGAGCGCGTGGCGCTCGCTGGAGCCACCGGTGCGCCGCTCGGCGCGACGACGCGGATCGGTGCGAAGCGGTCGCGGATGACCCGGCGCGTATGCTCGACCTGCCATTTGCCCGAGTCGACCGTCACATAGATGTGGGTCTGGTCGCGAAGGTCGCCGTCGCTGTCCTCGTACGGCGCCACCCAGATGCGAAGCACGCGGGGGGCGCTGCGCAGCGGGGCGCCGGGCTCGAGTCCCGCAGCAGGGGTCCCCAGGGGCTTCGCGGCAGGTTCGCGTGCGGGCGAGCGGGAAGGTGTCGTGGACGGGTCGCTCCCGGGATTGCGCGAGCGCGCCGTTGGCTGCTGCCCGGGGAGTGCGCCGCTCCGGCTCGACGCGTATACGCCGGCGAGCGACATGCAGGTGACCCCTTCGGGCGCCTGGCAGGCGAACGAGCTCTTGGCATCGAGCCCGGAGGCCGAACAGCCGGCGATCACAGGAAGCGCCGCCGCGCAGGCGATCCAATCGCGCGCGCTCATAGCCCTGCCCCCGCGTGCGCCCTCGCCGCCGCACCGAGCCAAGCGTCGATCTCCTTGGCGGACTGGGCGCCGACAAGACGGCGGCCGTCGCCAGCGAAGAGCGTCGGGGTGCCTTGCACACGCAGTCTTGCCCCGAGTGCGAGGTTCCGATCGACTGGATGCGGGCAAGAAGCAGGGGGCGGTTCGTTCCCCTGAAGCATCAGGTGCGACCATGCTTTGGTCCGGTCGGGTGCGCACCACACCGCGATCGCCTTTTCGCGAGCGCCCGGATGGAGTCCTTCGAGCGGGTAGAGGAAGGTGTAGAGCGTGATGTCTTCGAGCCGCGTGAGCTCGCGCTCGAGTGCGCGGCAATGGGGGCAGTCGGGGTCGGAGAAGACGGCGAGCTTGCGAGCGCCCGGACCGCGAACGCTCACGATCGCCTCCTCGAGCGGCAGCGCGGAGAAATCGGTGCGCGTGAGCTGATCGAGCCGCTCCGCGGTGAGGTCGCGCTGCTCTCGCATGTCGAAGAGCCGCCCGAACAGGAAGTATCGGCCCGACGTGTCGACGTAGGCGACGTTCTCGCCCATCACGACCTCGCTCAGGCCCTGCACCGGGGTAGAGGTGACGGTGTCGAACGACGTTCCTGGATAGAGGCGCTTCAGCGTTGCGCCGGCGCTGGAGGTCTGCTGTGCGAACGCCGCGGACAAGGCAAGCGGGAAATAGAGCACTGATGTCGCTAGGACTCTGCTGAAGGTTCGCACGGTCATCTCCTGGAAGAAGCGAAGTAGTCGCGGCCGCCGGACGGATCGCTTCGGCGGTCACCGGAATCGGCGTCACTCGTAGCGACGACACTCACGCCGCGTGTGACCAGCACGTCGACCTGCTGCCCGGCATCGACCTCCACGACCGGGTAGATCTTGTCGGCGAGCGAGATGTAGTACTGCACCAGCCGGTCGAGCCCGCGGGCGAGGCCCTGCCCGATGCCAGCCTGCAGCGCCTTGCTGGGGTCGACCGTCTGCGTGGCGCCGAGGGGCGAGACCGATTGCACGATCGCGCCGGATGTCAGCGCCGTTCCGAGCCCCGACACGAGACCCGCGACGAGTGCGTTCGCGAGCACCTGGCCGGTCTTGGAGACGAGCCGCCCCCGTAGGCCCGCCTTGCCGTCGGGTCCGACGAGGACGCCCTTCAGGGGAATGTCGAGTGCATCGCCGCCGTCGCGGATGCATGCGAGCGACTCGGTACGGATATATGCGCGCTCGGAGGAAAGATCGCCATAGCCGCTCCCGAGGATGAAGCAATCCTTGACGTCGGACCGAAAGCTGTTCGGAAGCTGCGCGTGGTCAAGGACGCGGAGCAGCACCGGGTGCGGGTTGTTCTGCGCCTGCCCGCCGGTGGGGGCGTCGAGACCGCTCAGCAGCACGGCACGCATGAAGGCCGTGGACGGGAGGTAGGTCTCGCTCGTCTTCGCAGGACGGGCCGCCATCGCGGCTCGTCCCGCGCCGTCCACGGAGGGCGCCGGCGCTATGCCGCGAGCAGTAGTGCCTTTCGCGCCGCTCGAAGTCGCGCCGACGCTCGCATCGGTCAGGGATAGCCTGAAGATTCCAGGCATCTGGCCGTGCAGGCCGGTCGTGTCTCCCGGGAGGGGCGGGGGCGCCTTGCCGGGCGGTATCGTGCCCCCCGGCGGAGTGGCGCGTCCCGCCAGCGGCGTGGCACCCGCGCCGGCTCCCGGGGGCAGGGGGAGAAGCGGCGGTTCGGGAGATCTCGCTGCCGGCGGGGGTTGAGGCGTCGCGGTGAGCGTCCGGAGCGCGGCCTCGCGCTCAGCGCGCTGCTTTTCCTGGAGGCGCTCCTGCTCGCGCTCATGACGGATCCGTTTCATCTCGTCGGTGACCTGCGCGAGTTGCCGCCTGATCTCCTCGATCGCCGCCCCTTCCATGCCGCGCCAGGCATCACGGGGGTCCAGGGCGCCCCCGGGCGTGGTCAGCGGCACGGTCTTTGCCGGCGCACCCGCCGGCAGGATGCCCGCCGGCTTCTTGGTGTCGTAGAGGACGGCGCCCAGGAACGCGAGGACAAAGACCGTCCCGAGCAGTCCGCACGCGAGGAGGATCTGCCGCCGGCGGACCGCGCGGTCGACGGTTGCGGCGAAGATCCTCACTCGGTCGCCCCGCGCTCGCGGAGAACGAACACGCTCGTTTCAGCGCCGGGGGCGAGATCGAGTTGCTCGATCACGACCGCAAGCACGCCGGACTTGTAGAACTCGGGCTCCGCCAGACGTAGAGGGGCACCGCTGACGTTCGTGAGCCGGTACTTGTCGGCGACCACCCACCGGCCGAGGAGACTCCGCTCGAGGAAGAAGTGCGCCTCCCGCCAGAGCGCCACCTCCCGTCCTGCCTCCCGGAGCTCGAGATCTGGGACGATCTCGCCGTTCGCGAGCGCGATCACCATCGACTTGATCATCTTCTCGTGCGAGCCCGATTTCTCCAGGGCGGGCGGGTGGTCCGCAGGTCGCGCGCTCCGATCTCGGAGGACGACGGTATCGGCCGGCATGTCGACGGGCTGCAGCACGAGCGCGTACGTGCGGCCCGCGTCCGTGCTCACGAAAAGATTCACCGGACGCGCCGGGTCCACCGGCCGGACGAAGATCGCACCCGTGTGGTCGTCCTTCTCGACGAGGAGCTGGCCCTCCAACCCCGTTACGGCGCGGACCCGCGCCCGGTCGACCGCGATCCGCGTGAGCTCGCGCGCCGACACCTTGGCGATCACCGTCTGGCCTTCCATGGCGTCGATCACCTGCAGGGCCGCCGCCTCTCTCGTCGCGGCGAGACCGACGCTAAGCGACAGGCTCGTGTACACGACGGAGGCCCAGCGGGTCCGCATCCGAGGTCTCGATGATCGAGGTGACATACAGTCGGCCGCCCGTATAGACAAACGTGAAGAGGAACACCTTGCTCGCGTCCGCGACCCGCTTCTCGTTGATATACGTCGAGAGCATCCCGTGAAGCGCCACGCGCAGCCCCTTGGGGTCGTGCGTCACCGCCCGAACGCTGTAGAGCGTCGTGGCGTTGTCCGCGCGAAGCCGTTTTGCGGTCGCCTCGCTCTGCAGTCGCAGGGCACCGTAGAGGGAGGGCGCCGCGTAGTTGAGGAGCGTGCGGGCGTTGAAGTCCGCATTCGCGGGCGTTACGTTGTAGACGAGCTGGGCGATGAAGAACGCCATCTGCTCAAGGTATTCAGGCGAGACGGACGCGTCGTCCACCCAGAACCCCTTGCTGATGGCCGGCGGGACGATGACCGTCCGCACGTTGCTCGAACGGAGCGCGAGCGCGAGGCTGAGCAGCACCGTAAGCCCCATGAAAACGGCAAGGAGTGCTTGCAGCGTTCGTCCAAAGCCCGAGCGAACGGCAAGCTCTCTCGAAAAATCCGCGAGCCTCACCGCAGGTACTCCCGGATGTACGAAGGAGGGGTCCGCTTGAACCCGAGGCCCACAGGCAGGTGCCAGTACATGAGGTGAAGCGCGAACGCGCGATGGCGTCCCGACTTCGCCTTGCCGTACAGCACCACCAGGACTGCCCCGACCGCGCAGCCGATGAAGAACGCCTGCATCAGCATTCCGACGATGAGCGCAAGCATGAAGAGCAGCGCTTCGTCGAGATCCCAGAAGAGAAACCGCGGGGGATCATCGAGGTGCCGAGGGATGGCGAGACGTAGATCGGTCGCGCTGGAGTACTCGACGGACATGATCTTGGCGATCCTGTGCGCGCGGCTCAGATGACGCCGCTGATGAGGCCGTTGATGATCCCTGGCCCGATCGCGAACACCACGCCGAACACGAGGCCGACGAGCGCCGGGAACGCCGTGGCCTTGGCGAATCCGATGACCGCCCCCACGATAAATGCCGCAATGGCGAGTGCGCGGCCGAGGTAGCCCTCCGCCCACCCTGCGAGGAGAGCGTGCAGTGCCTGGAACTCGGTGCCGGTCGTGCCGGCAGTCGTCAGCCCCGCGAAGACGAGGCAAGCGACGAACAGGCTTCCCAGCAGAAGGTCTCTTGGGGTCGGGAGGGCGGCACGGCGAAAGGGGGTCATCGGTGGCTCCTTGAAGGTTGGAATCGATCGTGTCCTGGCGGTCTCGTCAGTCGGTTTCGGTGCAGCGCCTAGGGCCGGGCTCGCCCCGCGGCGCGAGCCTGGCAAGCGGTTTCAATTCGTCGTCCTCGGTCGCGAGGCGACTTACGCGTTCCAGCACCTCTTCGTAGAGCTCCTTGTGCTGGAGCGCGACAAAGACCAGCGCGTCGGCGAGCCGTCGCTCCTCGGCGCGCCCGCGGTCGTTGAGGGAGAACCGAAAACGCTGGACGGCGCGCTTCGTTTCCTCGCGTACGAGCACCGGTCGGTACCCCGGCTCATGGGTCGGGCGGTGCGTCATCGCCCGGCCTCAATGAGGATCGGCATCGCGGCCGTGGCGCGCGGTATCGACGGCTGGTCAAAGCGGACTTGGAGAATGCGGTCCGCGCGAACGCGATCCTCGGCAGCGCTCGTGCGCGTTGCTACCGGAACGAGGTGGGCACTCGAGAGCTCTTGAAGCGCCGCGCGGATCCTGTCTACGTACCGCGAGCGACGCAAGGCGCATTCGCTGGCTTCGACCCGCACGCACGCCGCGTTGTACGCGCCGACCGCTTCCCATGTCATTCCGTAGCGGTGGAAGAGCCCGGCGAGGATCCAGGCGCCGACACTGGTGCTCGTGCACGGATCGAGCAGCTGCTCACGCGTGATCCCGTGTCTCGCGAGGACGGGGAGCCAGCGCGAGTTGATCTGCATCAGGCCGAGGTCGACCGATCCCGTGCGGATCGCATGGCTGCTGTTCACGGCGCGGGGGTCGAAGTTGGACTCGACCTTTGCGATCGCGGCGAGCAGCCACGGGTTGACCGCGTAGCGCGCGCCCGCAGCCTCCCAGCACGACGCGAGCGCCGGACCGGCCCAGGCTCCGAGCACGCTGAGGGAGGCAAGGAGCGTCCGCCGCAGCAGACGTCCAGGGCGAGCCTCGAGGCAATGGACGACCCGACGATGATTACCGACGCCGGTCGCGCGGTCGTGCGTGCATCGAGTGATCGTCGTTGAAGTCATGGCGTTTCAGGAAACTATAGTTGCGTCCCGGTCGCGCACCGCCCCGAAAACGTGCTGTAAACGCCGGGCTCTTCGCGTCCTTTGCGGACGCGCGAGCCTTTAGCGGATGCGATGGAAGTTGGAGACGGCGGTCCGGATCGCGACGCCGAGCAACGCCAGGAGCGCGACCCAGACAAGCGGATGGATGGGGAGCGGCAGCACGAGGAGTACGAGCGCGGACGCAAGCGTTGCAAGCGCGCCGTGAAGGCCCAGCCCGAACAGCACCGGGCTGAGGTGGACGAACGAGCGCGTTTTCACCGTACGCATGACGGCACCATCAAGCGTCGCCGCCACCAGGACCGGCAGACCCGCCAGGAGCCATTCGGTGAGCGTCGCGAGCCGGAAGGCTGCGAGGCGACCGAGCGCGTGAAGTCGATGGAGGTACGACGTCTGCGTGAGCGCCTCCCCTGCGAACGCGACGCGTTCCGAGAGCGGGTCTCCTTGCGCCGGCTCCAGTCGCCCGATCGCGCGACCCGACTCGGCCGCCGTGCCGAGGAGCCGCATTGCACGCAGGGCGATCTCGCGCCCCGCGAGTTCACCGAGAAAGGAGGTATGGAGCGCGTCCTCCTCCCTGATCACCGCTGCCAGCGACGTCGGAGACACGATCGCAGGCAGGGCGAGCGACAGCAACGCGATCACCACGAGAAACAGACCCGTGTGCCTCACGTCGCCGCAGGCTGTTCCCGCCTCGTCACCAGGACCGGGATACGTCCCTTGTAGAGCCGTCCGCCGGACACGGCGGCAAAGAACTGCATGGACGGGAGCTTGCCGACGACGTCCGCTGGAATCGTGTCCTCGAGTCCCTCTCTCATCGTCGTGCCGATGCTTCCCGAGTACTCGGCGAGGTGCTCGTCGGTATGGGTGGTGTAGCTTCCAGACACGGACTGGATATAGGCCTTCCCGAGCTGCTCGACGACGTACTCCTGCGTGGGCCGGTCCTTGCTTCGGAAGGCAATGAGGTTATTGAAGTTTCCGAGGACCATGCGGGCCTTCGCCTCGCTTCCGAGTCGCGCGGCCAGGTCGGCGAGCGTCTGCGTGGCGCAGGTCGTCATGACGCCGCTCCCCGCCGCCTTGTTGGCGATCTGGATGAGCGGCTCGTTGATCACCTCGGAGAGTTCATCCACGAACAGGCTCACGCGCGGCGTCGCGACCTGCATGTTGTAGCGGATGCCGGAGAGCGCCGAGAGATCGGCGAGCAGGATCGACCCGAGCGCGCTCGCGACCGCCTTGTCTGGGAGCGAGTCGAGGCAGACGTAGAAGACAAGCCGCTGCTGGATCACCTTGTCGAGGTTGAGGATCGGCCGCGGGTCGTCGATGTCGAACGGATCGGGCGATAGCGACCGCCCGAGATGCCCGCTCGTGAGCATAGACAGGATCGGGAGCAGATTCGCAGTGATCTTCTGATAGTGCTCGCGCGGGTGATGGAACACGGCGAGTTGCGCCTGCAGCGCCTCCGGGATGCGCTCGCGCGAGAGCAGCGGACGTACGCGCTGTTCGAAGTAAGTCGCGTACGCAACGACATCCGGCGGACTCGTCTTCTCCGGACCCCGAAGCTCTCCCCGTTCCGCCCTGCGCAGGAAAGGCCCCACCTCCGTGCGCCAACGCTCCGGCAGCTCGCGCTCGAACAGGCGCTCGAGCGACGATTTCAGGAGCGGATCGATGCCGCCTTCGATATAGCGGCGGATCTTCACGAGGTTCGGGCGCTCCTCGTGCTCGACCAGGCCTTGCGCCACGACGTTGACGGCCTGCCATCCGAACGCCGAGAAGCTGCCGCCCGTGTCAGGCGGCATGATTGCCTGGATGCGGCTCGCGAGCTCGGTCGCCTTGCTCCAGTTGTACATCGGGTCGAAGCGGGCACTGCGCTCAGGGAACGCAGGGTGAAACTCGTAGAACGCCTCGCGCCGGTCGACGAGCTCGCAGCAGTCGAGAATCACGCGCTTGAGGTCCGGGTCGTTCTTCGGGTCGACGATGATCACCGCGTCGCCGCGGTGGACCGCCTGGAAAATCAGCGAACGGAGCATCACCGTCTTGCCGGCGCGCGTCGCCCCGAGCAGGAGAAGGTTTCCTTCGAGATTCCCGCGCGGTACACGAATAAGGTGTTCTCGGGTCTCGACGCCATGCACGTACGGCAGACCCATCTCGGCCTCGGCTTGCGGCTCCGAGCGGAACGCGAAGCAGGCCGCGCAACCAGCCAGCAACCTGCAGGCGCCGGAAGTCGATCTTCTTTAGCTCGTACAACCGCTGCGAGTGCTCGGGCTGCCACTGGAAACCCCATCCCAGGAACACCGACTCTCCGGGCCGCCGGCCCCCGCTTGCCAGCAGAACTGATGGGTTCATGGTCTCGATCGCGCGACCCGAGAGGGACGCGCGCGCTCTTAGTACGCGATATGCGGCGGCACTCCTAACGACGACGAAGGCCGCGCACACGCCGGTCCCGATAACCGCGAGCCAGGTCGGATAGTCGCGTGCGGCGGCGCTCGCGAGCATGATCCCGCCCGCGAGTACCCAAACCAATCCCGCGTAAGCCTCGAAGGCGGTGCGCCAGAGCATTTCGTATTTGCGCAGGAACATCGCGTCGATTGGTGAGCGAAGAACCGAAGCCGCTAAGCCGCCAGGCTTGGGTTGAGCATGATGCCGAGCTCTTCGTCGCCTGCGCGTCGTCGGCGCCAGACTTTGCGACCGCCGTTCAGCACGAGAAGGCGTGCATCGCCGAGCGTGCGGACGACGAGGCCGGTGTCGAGTCCGCGGCGCTCCCAGGCAGCGAGTGGGACATAGATTCCCTCGCGCGAGAACTCAATGCCCTCATCTGCGACGCCGCTCCTCGACGGATCGAGGAGCGTTGCCAGCACCTCAGCCACGGCAGGGTTCAGGGCCGCCGGCAGTGCAAGCGCGCGGCTGCGTGGCTGAGCACCGGCGGTTGCACTGGAATGCGTTGCACCCGATGACGCCGCGTCGATCGGGGTATCGCATCTGGCGGGCTCGCCTACCACGGCCCCTTCGGCCGGCGCGCCAGGTAGCTCGGCATTGACGGCTAGGGGCGATGCGTCGGGCGAAACAGCTTCAGACCGCATGCCCTCCGACAGGGCCGGTTCCAACGCGCGTTGGTCTCCTCCGCTTTTGGGTATGGGCGCGGGATAGCTGATGGGACTGCAGCGAAGGTCGCGATCGACCACGCGTGCGAGGGCGCCCTGAACGATGGTTTCGAGCAGCCCCCCGCCGGCGTCCCGGCTCCCGGCGAGCGAGCCGAGGAGCTGCTCGAAGATTGTGCGCTGCGTGGCGGTAAGGTACGCGATTACGGATAAAGGCAGGATTTGCGGCAACACGACGAGTGTGGCGGCATGCGAGGTCTCGCTCAGATCCGACCAGCGGACGAAGTACCGATCGCAGGCTTTCGCCTCCAGCCAGCTTGTGAGCGAGTCCACGTAGGGATTCCAGCACGCACGGTCGGCCGATTCGACGCGGGCACCCGCCACGGCGCGATGGAACTCTGCGCAGAGCCCGGCGATGAACGCGGCGGTCCGCCAGCGGGGCTCGAGCGCGCGTCGCTCCGGCACTGTGCTCGCCGCCGCGATGATCTGAGCATCCGCGGCTCCCATCGCGTGCAGTCCCACCTCGAGCCCGCAGTGGAGCAGTCCGCCCTCCACACGGAAGTGCGTGTCCCGGGTAGCGGGCAGCAGATGGACGAAACCGGCATAGCGCTGGATTACCGGCAGGAGATACGTCTCGAAGCTGCCCTCCTCTCCCCCGTACGCGACACGGATACGGGCCAGGAGTTCGCGGTGGGCATCGAGGACCGCGTGCAGTGGCGCGGCGCGGATCGCCCCGTCGGCGCTCGGAGATCGTGGAACATGGCGCCCCGACGATTCCTGCGAGCGGCTCGACGGGTGCCCCTTGGCGACGCATCGAGTTGCTCCGAACCAGCGCTGCAACAGATCCTGAAACGGCATCGTCCCGGTGATTGCATGTTCCCAAGAGACGATGATGCGTCCGCGGTCAACACGGGCGGCCCCGAAGACGGGGTCCTATTGTCAACTTCTCTGCGAACGTGAGGCCTAAGGAAGCCGTCGGGGCGTCGACGGCGCCGCGCCTCGTGGCTCGACGACTCCATGCGGAGAAAGCGATCGGAGTAGCCGCCTGCTCGCCAATCGCACGACCTTGCAGAACGGGCACTCTCCGGTGCCCATCGGCTCATCCTGACGCGGCGTGATGTGGATGGACTTGCACTCGTGGCAGACGACGGGCATCAGGCGGGCCGGTTCGACGGTCCACAGGCCTTCGACGTGGGTGATGAGCTCGAATGCGCGGTCGAAAGAGAGGCGCGGATCGTGGCCGAAGTGGCGCAGGTAGATCTTGTAGCTCGTCACCAGCGCGTCGCTCGCGGGGTGCCCGAGCTGCCGGATCGCGCGGAAGCAGGCATAGAAGAGCGCCGCCTGCACTTCTACTACGACCCGCCGCGTCAGGTACCAGTAGGGCGACCAGGGATGCCGCCCCCCGGAGACACCCGGCGTCTGCGTATCGCAGAAGAGCCTCTGGAGCTCGTACTTCGGGAGGCCCGTGAACGCGCTCACGACGGACACTCGCGCCCCGAGCTCGATCGCCTCCTTAGCGAGGGCCATGGCGTGCCAGTGGTGTGCCTTGTGCGCTGGGATCATTCTCGGCCTCCGCAGATCCGCAGCGCGCGCTACCGGGGCGCGGACGACGGGTTGTGGGGGCTATCCCGCACGGCTGCGAAGAGACCGCGCAGGGCGGGGGGTCGCTGCAGGATGTCGGAGAGCTCCGTCCCGCGGAAGCGAAGTGTGAACAGAGCCCGGTCGAACGAGCAGCTGAGCGAGCGCAGCCCCTCGTCGCTCGCCTGGCGCACGATCTCGGCGGTCGAGACGTCGATTCCGTATTCATAGGAGGCTTGCGTCGGATCGGTTCGGAGCGCGTCGCGCAGCGCTACCAGGAAATGCAGGTTCAGCATGTGCACCGCTGACAGCAGCTGCTGGCGCCGGTGAGTCGATCCATCGTGAGTGGTGTTCATGAGTCCTCTTGTCGCGTGTCAAGGTGCAGTCTAGCGAGCCATGCCGCCGGTCTTCCATTCAAAACCTGTCCGTGCGACTGCGCCGCTAAGGAGGCTTGCGGCTAAGGTACCTCCCACACCGCTTCCCGATGGCGGTGCCGTTCTGTCGATCGATAGAGGATCGCGCGACCACAACCGCTCACTTCAGGTCGCGACGGTGCACGAGCGGCCGTCGCGGCGAGACGCTACCTGGAGGTTGCGCGGTCCCGGGTGCGGAAACTGGCCGGCCCGCGGCCCGTTTACCTCCAACGCCCGATGCTCGCGGCGTGGATAACGCGAACTCGCGGATGACCGCATCGAGCGCTGCGATCGAGTATCGCGGGAACTCCCCGTGCAGCGTCCGATAGCGCTCCCGAGGGTCTGGCGTCGTCGTCTCGAGCTGCGTCCAGCGGGCTCCGATCGCCTCGCGCTCCGTGCGCTGGGGAAGCCTCGGGCGACCCTCCTTCGGCGAACGTTGCAATGCGCGGCGCAGCGTATCGATGCGCTGTCTCGAGATGCCGAAAAGCCGGACGAGGAGTGTGCGGGAAGCGCCGTGCCGGACGAGATACTCGAGGCGGGCACGCGCCTCGCGCTTGTGCTTGGCGGTGTGGAGGCTCCACGCTAAGGCATCCCTTTCCAGCCGCACGATCACCTCTAACGCGCCGGCGTCGGCGAGGCGCAGCAGCTCCCCTACCGAAAGGTCCCGCAAACGGTCGCTGAGGCGCTTGCCAGCGCCTTCGGTGTCGAACGACGCGTGCCCAGGCTCTGCCTCTGCGAGACTCACGATCAATGCTGCGAGCAGCAATCTAGCGCTCGCCGAAACGATCGGACGTTCCTCGACCCCCATCGTCTCTCCCTTGCGCGTCCGCGCCACATACCTGACTGCAGCGTGGTAACGACCAATGCTATGGCGATCGGGTCAAGTGCGAAATACCGCAAACCCCGCCTGAGGAGTGCTACGCAACCGTTTGCGCGCGACGCAAGCGTTGGCATGGAACTGGCTTCCTCGCAGCTTAAGTTTCATATGGAATTCCAATGAGTCACGCGCACTGGATGCGCGCGACCATACGAGACACACGTGAGAGATCAGACGAAGCTCGCCAGCCCGCTGCCAAGGATCTTTGCGGCCAGGATCGGGACGGCGCTCGACGCAAGGAACGTCGTGGCCAACACGGAAGGACGCGCGACCTCCTTGGCGAACCAGTTCGGTCGTTCGATATCAACGGCAACCCGCTGGTTGAACGGGGACATGCTTCCAAGCCTCGAGACGCTCGTCGAGATCGCCTCCGGTTATGAGATCTCCGTGGACTACCTGCTCGGGCTGACGAAGACCGACCGCAGCTTCAACGACAACGGCATGTTCTCGAGTGCCGAGGCCCCACGCGACCCCCAGCCGATCCTCGTGGTCGACGACCAAGCGACCGCGCGAAAGATCCTGCATGAGATCGCGGTGGGCGCGGATCCCCTCACAACGCCCATGGTATTCGGTGGGGCCGCGGAGGCCCTACGCTGGGCGAGCGCCTATCACGCCGATCTTGTCATCACCGACTACCGCCTGCCCGGTACCGACGGACTGGAGTTCGTTCGGAATCTGCGCCGCCTGTCGCATTTCGCGGAGATTCCGGTTCTGATGGTGACCGTCGTCGATGAAAAGGACCTGCGCTACCGCGCGCTCAGGCAGGGCATCAACGACTTTCTTCAGAAGCCAATCGATCCGCACGAAGGCACCGCCCGATGCAAGAATCTGCTCGCGATGTCGCGCCAGCAGGCGTTGCTTCGGGACCGGACTAGCCTTCTATCGGCCCTGGTAGAGGCCCGCACGGGCCACGTGAAGGAGCGCGAGCGCGAAGGCCTTCTACTGCTCGCGAGGCTCATCGAGTGGCGCAATGGTGCGGATGCCAATCACCCGGCCCGGATCGCCGGCATAGCGGCCCTCCTCGCCAGCGCCTTGGGGATGCGGCGGGATGAGATCGAAGCGATCGAGCTCGGCGCAGCCCTGCATGACGTCGGCACCCTTGCGGTGCCGGAGGACGTGGTTCGGGAGCTTCGCGGTGCAGCGCCCGGTACGGCATCGAGGTTCGAGGCGCACACGACACTCGGCTACCAGCTCTTGAAGGGGCACGACTCCGCGCCGCTCCGGACCGCCGCGCTCGTCGCCCTCGGCCATCACGAATGGTTCAATGGCATGGGATATCCCACCGGTCTCAGCGGCGATCACATCCCGCTTGCGGCCCGCATCGCTGCCGTCGCAGATCGTCTGGACTCTCTCAGGGTGGAAGCGCCGGGTTCGTCCTGGGAACCGACGTTCGCCGCTTTGGTAGAGGGAAGATCCACGCGGCTGGATCCGCTGCTCGTCGATGCGCTCCTCCGCAATATGGACAACGTGAAGGCCCTCTACCGGGATGTTGCTGTCCTTGCCCCTACCTGAGAAGCTCCGGTCGACGATCGTCTGATCAGCCGAACGAGCTGAATGGCAGAAGGAGTACGTAGCCGCGAATCGGGCCCCGCACGCGCGGCCGCCCTTTGACGCGTAATTGCGCAGAGCCCCTTGCTCGGAGACACACCGTTCTTGAGCTCAGAAACCCCCTCGCAATGACCACGTCTCCGCTTCTCTGGGGTTGAGACCGCCCACGACGACTTGCTCTTTCGAACTCGACGGGGGTAGCCTCCACTCCGCCGCGCGATGTCTCCGTTCGCGCAGCCCGGGAGCTTCCGGCACCGACGGTATCGGACCGTAAGAGGGAAGCGAACTAGTCGTCGCCTTAGCGCATCTTCATCCCGGTCTCCCCTAAAGTGCGAGCAGTTGAAGTATCGGCAGGTCGCTTTCGCGCTTACTGGCTTCGCGCAAAATTGCGAATAGGTTCTTGATCGCTTTTTTCGCTTCCGGGCGCCGGTCCGGCGGGTGTCCACCGGGTTGGTGCGCACGCGAGACGCTGCTGCTGGCGAGCCTCGTCGAGGGGCGCAACGGCGCCGATGCGAACGATGCGGCGCGCATCGACGCGGTATCAGCGTTGTCTGCGAGCGCAGCGGGGTTGCCAGTTGAGGAAGTCGAGGCGATCGAACTCGGGGCGACCCTCCATGATGTCGGTACGCTCGCGGTGCCTGAGGGCGTCCTTCGCGAAGTCAGGAGCACCGGCACAGGCCGCTCACCGGGCCTCGCGGCACACGACGCTCGGCTATCGATATGATCGCTTTTTTTCGCTTCCGGGCGCGGGTCCGGCGGGTGTCCACCGGGTTGGTACGCACGCGAGGCGCTGCTGCTTGCTGGCGAGCCTCGTCGAGGGGCGCAACGGCGCCGATGCGAACCATGCGCCGCACATCGACGCGGTATCGGCGTTGCTTGCGAGCGCCCGGCTGGCAGTTGAGGAAGTCGAGGCGATCGAAGATTGTTAAGGGGATATGAGTCGGGGCCGCTGCGTACCGCGGCGCTCATTGCGCTCGGCCATCATGAAGTGGTTCGACGGCTGAGGCTATCCGACCGGATTGAGCGGCGATCACATCCAGCTCGCGGCTCGGATCACCGCGGTAGCGGATCGACTCGACACGCTCCGGCTGGAAGCCGTCGAGGCACTGGGAGGAGATCCGGGCGATGCTCGTTGCTGACCGGTCCTCGCGACTCGACCCGGCGCTCGTGGACGCGCTGCTGCGAATCAGCGATCAAGCGGAAGACCTCTACCGTCGGCTTCCCGCCGAGCCCGCCCTCGCGGGTATTCGCGAGTAGCCCCTCCACCGGTTACCGAGCACACCCGGAGAGCCACTGAAAAAGAGGAGTTCTCCGGGCGTCTGATCTGCGCGCGATGCGCTCGCTTTGTCAGCGTTGCGTGTCGCTTCGCGTCGGCGCAACACGGGAGCTTCCGGCACCGACGGCAGTGGACCGTTAAAGGGAAGCGGATTCTAGAGCCCCCGAGGCGCGAGCGCGACTGTCCCGCAGTCCGCGCTTGCCCCCCGGTGCACCCGCCACCGCTTGAGCCCATCGCGGCGCGCGTCTTTCCAGCTTGTTCGAGCTGAGTTCCGTCGACGGCAGTGCGACGGCGTCTGCTGGGCACGCCGTGCTTGCGTCCAGTGTGGCGGCGCTCGCGATCCATCCCACCGGATCTGTTCAGCCGGTGCTTTCGGAACCGGCCCTCTCTTGAGCCTCGAGCGGGCGTTGCCCGCTCCGCGGCCCACCCTCGGCCCCGCGCTGCGCGCGAGGCGCGAGCCCCAACCCTGCGCGGGCGGCGCGCGACCACGCCCACGAACGTGAAACGGAGTCCCTGTATGAAGACCGACCGCATCACCGTGCTTCGACGGCCGTGGCGCCTGCCGGCGATCCGACCCTCCGGTTCGCCGTGCCCGTCGACGAATCCGATCGCGCACAGCGCCGACCACCGGCTCCCCCACCCGTTGTCTTCGCACGGTCGGCGCGCGTGCGCCCCACGACAGCCTCGCAAGTCGGATCCGACTATAGCGGCTGATCGCTCAGGCGGGCATGCGCTCTAGCGACCGGCGCTCGGGCGATGCCGTATGCCGACCGGAAGGCAGCAACGGGAGTGCGCATGGATAAACGCGGTTTCACTTACGCCGAAGCCCAGGGCTACCTCGGCCTCAAGCGCCGTGCGTTCGAGAAGCACATCCGCCCGAGGCTTCCGCCTCCGACACCGTGCGGTACCTGTCTCGTCTTCGAACGTGCCGACCTCGACCGCGCCTGGGAACAGTACCGCGCTTCGCGCCGGGCGAGGCCCGACAAGAATTTGAGCCGGCCAAGGTGAGTCGACCGCTGGCGCCGTTGCTTACCGTCACCGACGCGTGGGCCTGATGTTCCTCACCGACGACGAATTGTTCGGCCTGACCGGCGCGAAGCGGCGTGAGGCCCGGGTTCGCGCGTTGCGAGCAATGGGGATTGAGCACCGCGTCCGCCCGGACGGCCGCGTGATCGTCTTGCGTTCACACGTCGAAGCCTTGCTCGGCGGCGCGCCGGGGCCTATCGTGTCCGTTGCCGAGCCCGAACCTGACTGGAGCGCCCTTGCCTCGCCCAAGAAAGCCTGAGCACCGCGGCCTGCCCGCGCGCTGGATACACCAGCACGGCGCCTATTACTACCGCGTCCCGCCGGGCCTGGAGGCGCAGCTGGGACGGAAAGCAGCTGTTCCGCCTCGGCGCGACGCTCCCCGAAGCATACAGGGTGTGGGCCGAGCGACTTGGCGATCTCGAGAAGGCGCGCACCATCGGCCAGCTTCTCGACCGCTACGCGCTCGAAGTGATCCCGACGAAGGCACCCAAGACCAGGCCGGGAACAACCGCGCACTCCCGACACTGCGCGCCGTGTTCGGCCAACTTCCGCTCATGCCGTTCAAGCCACGACTCGTCTATCAGTACGTGGACCGCCGCGGCGCCAAGATAGCCGCGCACCGCGAGATCGAGGTGCTCTCGCACGCCTTCACCAAGGCGGTCGAGTGGGGATACATCGACCGGCATCCGTTCAAGGGCGAGGTGCGCCTGGAGGGCGAGCCACCGCGCACGCGCTACGTCGAGGATTGGGAGGTGGTCGAGGCGCTCGCCCTCAAGCCGCGCCGGAAGGTCGGTAGCGTACTCGCGGTGCAGGCGTACATCCGGATGAAGCTTCTCACCGGCATGCGCCGCGGCGATCTCCTGCGACTCCGCGCGGCGCATGACTGCAAGGAGGACGGCATCCACGTCCAGCCGCGGAAGACCGCAAGAACAACGGGGAAGCGGCTCGTGATCGAGTGGTCGACGGAGCTACGTGCCGCGGTGGAGATGGCGCTCGCCGTGCGGCCGGTCGACATCGCGCCGTACCTCTTCTGCACCCGTCGCGGCGAGTGTTACGCGAAGGCGGACGGCAGCGCGAATGGCTGGGAGTCGATGTGGGGCCGCTTCATGGACCGCCTGCTCGTCGAGACGAAGGTCGTCGAGCGATTCACCGAGCACGATCTGCGGGCGAAGTGCGCGAGCGACGCGGGGAGTCTGGAGCACGCCCGTGCGCTCCTCGCGCACGCCGATGCGCGCACCACCGAGAGGGTGTACCGACGCGCCCGGAGCGTGTGAAGACCGCTCCGGTAAGGGCCGGGAATGATACACCTGGGGATCTATGATACAGCGTCGGATTTCTTGACAGCCGTAAGTGCTTGAATTCTGGCGCGCCCGGCAGGATTTGAACCCACGACCCCCTGGTTCGTAGCCAGGTACTCTATCCAACTGAGCTACGGGCGCGAGGCAGCGGATTTTATCAGAGCGGCCCCGACGAGGCGACCGGTGGCTCGCCGGACGACGCTACAGCCTCCTGCCGGCGTCGCTCGCGCCAGAGACGATGTGCGCGCAGCAGCATCACGATCCCGGCCCACGCGAAGAGCAAAGCAATTGGGAATGCGAGCACCGGCGGCCAGAGCACCGCAAGCACCGCGACTGCGAGCAGGATGAACGCCACCGTTCCGACGAAGCTCGCTTCGGCGGGCCCGAGAAGGCGGCGATTCGTCAGCGCCGCGCCGACGGCGGCACCGACGCTCAGCGCTCCCGCCGCGGCACGCGTCGCACTCCCGGAGAGTGCACGTCGCTCTCGCGGACGCGCCGGAGCGTCCGGCGCCGCGCGCACGCGGTTCCGCCTGTTGAGCACGATCTCGGTGGCCCGTTCGATATCGCGCTCGTACATTTCCGACATCTGCGCAGCAACACCCTCGTGTTCAATCGCGACGTCGAGCTCGTAGTTGGCGAGCCAGCTGGCGATGTTGAGGTTCGTCGACCCGACGCGCGCCCAGTTGTCGTCCGCGACCGCCGTCTTCGCGTGCAACATGCTGCCGTTCCATTCGAATACCCGGACACCCGCTTCGAGCAAGGCGCGATAGCCGACGCGGGAGATTCGGCTGATCATGGGGAGGTCGCTCGCCCCTGGAACGAGAAGCCGTACGTCGACGCCGTCGCGTGCCGCCGCGCATAGCGCCTGGACGTACGGTGTCACCCCGACGAAGTAGGCGTCGGTCAGCCAGAGCCGCTCGCGGGCACCGGCAGCGACGAGCTGGTCGAGACGGAACAGGCCGCCCGTCTCCGGCTCGCTGGCGATCACCCGCAGCGCGACGTCGCCGACGGGCGAGATCAGGTCGCCATCGGTGAGCTCCGCTTCGTCGATCGCGGTACCCCCGCATGCGACCCACACCCGCGCGAACGCGCGCTCGAGCTGCGGCACCGCCGGCCCCCGGATCTCGACGCCGGTGTCGCGCCAGGGATCGAGCTTGCGCGCCGGGTCACCGAGCCATCTCGCGCTGACGCAAAGCCCGGTGACGAAGCCCACCTCGCCGTCGACCGCGATCGTCTTGCGATGATCGCGCGACAACAACCCGAAGGGGCTGTGAAACCGCGGCGGATTGAACTCGCGAACTTCAGCACCGGCCTTGATGAGCGGGGCGAAAAGCGACCGGCGCGCCCACGTCCCGAGCCAGTCGTAGATTAGCCTCACCTTTAGCCCCGCCCGGGCGCGTTCGGCGAGCGCCGACACGAACTCCCGCCCGACCGCGTCGTCGCTGAAGATGTAGCTCTCGAAGAAGATGCTCCGCTTCGCCGCCCGAATCGCGTCCAGCCACGCCGGAAAGTTCTCGCGCGCATCCTCCAGAATGCGGACGCTGTTACCCGGCGTAAGCGCAGCTCCCGCCGCGCGCTGGTACGCCTTGTCGGTCAGTCGGCGCAGCGCCTGGAACTCGAGATCGGAGGGCGCGCGCTGGAGATCGGGGCTGTTCATGCGGGCAACAACGTATCACACGGTTGGCCGCCGCACCGCTGTGCTATATTCACTGGCAGTTCAGACAGATACCCGCTGCCTGCGCGTTGCGCGCATTGTTGACGTCCCGACTGACCGGCGCGCGGAGCGCGCTCGTTGACAACGGGGCGAGGCCGCGACGCAGGCCACGCGAGCATCTAGACGAACAAACGAAGTGAGCCCCGGAGAGATGCCCGAGAGGCCGAAGGGGGCGCCCTGCTAAGGCGTTATACGCGCTCAAACGTGTATCGAGGGTTCGAATCCCTCTCTCTCCGCCAACTAAGAAAGCGACCCTGTAGGGTCGCTTTCCGTTTGCGCAGGACGGAATCGCGTTGCGGATGCCCTAACCCGAACGCCTCGGCTTGATCTCGGAAACAGTCGCGCTCGGCCGCGCCGGCGTGCGCAGCTGCTGACGGATGCGCGCGAACGTCCGCGCGAGGTCGGTGTGCGTGGCCGGCACATACCTGAAGCGGGGGGAAAGAATCGAGGCGTGACCCTTGGGAAGAAGTGGTTTGTCCATGATTTGCGTTGCTGCTCGCCAGTTGCTGAACCGGGGCGAAGTTACGTCCCGCCAGCGACCGCGACAATACTTCCGACGACCTAGTCCGCCCGTACACCCTCCGGCAGCGCTCGGCCCGAATCAGGAAGACTGCTCGAGCCCGAACGCCTTGTGCAGTACGCGCACGGCCAGCTCCATGTATTTTTCGTCGACCACCACCGAGATCTTGATCTCGGAGGTCGAGATCATCTCGATGTTGATCCCCTCCTCTGCCAGCGTCCGGAACATCTGGCTCGCGATACCGACGTGCGAGCGCATGCCGACGCCGACCATCGACACCTTGCACACTTTGTTGTCGCCGGAGATCGCCCGCGCCTTGATGTGCTCCTGAACCTTGCGCGCGATGTCGAGCGCCCGCGCGTAGTCGTTGCGGTGGACCGTGAACGAGAAATCGGTGATGCCGTCGACGCTGGCGTTCTGAATGATCATATCAACGTCGATGTTGGCGTCGGCGACCGGCCCGAGGATCGCGTATGCGATCCCGGGCCGGTCGGGGACCCCCATCACCGTGATCTTCGCCTCGTCGCGATTGAACGCGATGCCGGAGATGACTGCCTGTTCCATTTTCTCGTCTTCCTCGAAGGTGATGAGGGTGCCATCGCCCGCTTCCTCGAAGCTCGAGAGAACGCGCAACCGCACCTTGTACTTGCCGGCGAACTCGACCGACCGGATCTGCAGCACCTTCGAGCCAAGGCTCGCCATCTCGAGCATCTCCTCGAACGTGACGGTCTTGAGGCGGCGCGCTTCGGGGACGATCCGCGGATCGGTGGTGTAGACGCCGTCGACGTCGGTGTAGATCTGGCACTCGTCGGCTTTGAGCGCGGCCGCGAGCGCGACCGCGGAGGTGTCCGAGCCGCCGCGCCCGAGCGTGGTGAGATTCCCGGCCGGATCGACGCCCTGGAACCCCGCGACGACCGGCACGACGCCGGCCACGAGATCGCCGCGGAGCCGATCCTCGTCGATGCTGACGATGCGCGCCTTCGTGAAGGCACTGTCGGTGACCACGCGCACCTGCGCCCCGGTATAACTCTTCGCTCTGATCCCGACGTCCAGCAGCGCCATCGAAACAAGACCGATGGTGACCTGCTCCCCGGTGGCCGCGATTACGTCGAGCTCGCGCGGATCCGGGGTGCCCTGGATCTCGCGCGCGAGGTCGATCAGTCGGTTGGTCTCGCCCGACATCGCGGACGGGACGACGACGACCTGATGTCCGAGACTCTTCCAGCGCGCGACACGGCGCGCGACGGACTTGATCCGCTCGACGCTACCGACCGAGGTGCCGCCGTACTTCTGGACGATCAGTGCCATGCAATCGAACTCTTAAAAGGCGCGAATTCTACCCTGTTGGCCCTGGTGCGCCCCGCGCGAGGTTTAACGAATGTTTACAGTCTGCTGCTGGCGAAAATATGACGTTGTGCTAGGATCGCCGGACGCTCTCGGGGAGCGGCAAGAATCAGGTACCACGATTGAGGCACCACCACGACAGGGGCCACGACTAACATGAAGCTGTTCAACTTTCTCACCAACCCGAAGGACATCCGGCGCAAGCTCGGACTCAACCAGCAGGAGTTCTGGACCAAGATCGGCGTCACCCAGAGCGGTGGCTCGCGGTACGAAAGCGGGCGCGAGATGCCGAAGCCGGTGCAGGAGTTGCTGCGGCTAGTGCACGTCGAGAAGCTCGACCTCACCCGCGTCAGGAAGGAGGACTTCGAGGTGATCGAGTATTTGAAGCACGCGCAGCCCGACCTCTTCCGCAACCTGAAGAAGGCCGCAAAAGACAAGCGCGGGCCGAACAGCAGGAAGGGCCCCAACAGCGAGTATTGACGGGCAGACAACGAGGCCGCGCAAAAGCCGGCGTTGCCGGCTTTTTCGTTGCCCGACTGTCAGCTCGGGTCGCCGGCTACACGCGCTGGTTCTCGTCGCGCTCGAGCGAAACGATGCTGTGGCGGATGCGAAAGCGTTCGACTTCGCGCCGCTTAGTCGCGACGTCGGCCTCTAGGGCTTGGCTACCTCCCCGTCCACCGGGTGATCGCCTCGCCCGCCGTGTCCCGGTAGGCGGCACAGCCGTATCTCGATACGCGCCCATACGCGCATTGAGCAGCCGCGCCGGGAGGTCGGTTTGGGGGACAGTGCGGCGAGCTCGACGAAGTTCGTAGCGGAGACCGGCCTGAAGCATCGGTGCCCATCCTGCAAAGCCGACGTCATTATGGCGGATGGGGAGGGATTCGAACCCCCGGACCCGTGAGGGTCAACGGTTTTCAAGACCGCCGCATTCGACCGCTCTGCCACCCATCCGCTGCCAACTCTTCGCAGAGTATCAACGAGTTAGAGAGGCATCCAACTATAACATGCGCGCCCGTTGCCGCCACCAATCGCAGAACGCCGATTCCCTCGAATCAGGCGGTATACTCGGCGCGAAACTTCGCGGCCTAGATTGCATCTAAGTCGTTGTCCGAGCAAGGCGAGCTCGAGCCCACAGGAGGAACCGATGCAACCCGAACTGCAGCCGATCCAAGGCAACGTCCCGACTTCTGCCCAGGAGCGCTCGCTCCGGCAGAACCAGGTCCTGCGCAATACCTACTGGCTCCTCGCGGTGACGCTGATCCCGACCGCGATCGGGGCGGTGATCGGCACCAATCTGAACCTTTCGTTCCTGCGCTCGAGCCCGATCATCTCGTTCTTCGTGATCCTGGCGATCTTCTACGGCTGGATCTTCGCGATCGAGAAGAACCGCAACAGCGGTCTCGGCGTCGCGCTGCTGCTCGGGTTCACGCTCTTCCTCGGGCTGCTCCTCGGCCCGCTGCTCCAGTCGGTGCTCGGGCTGCGGAACGGCGCGCAGCTCGTAATGCTCGCCGCGGGCGGGACCGCTGCGGTGTTCTTCGGCCTGGCGGCGGTCGCCTCGACGACCAAGCGCGATCTCGGCGGGCTCGGGAAGTTCCTCGTCGTCGGTGCGATCGTGATCATGCTGGCGGTGATCGGGAACGTGTTCTTCGCGAGCCCGGTGCTCCACCTGGTGATCCTCGCCGGGTTCGTGCTGTTCTCGTCGCTGATAATCCTGTGGCAGATCAACTCGATCGTGCGCGGCGGGGAAACGAACTACGTCTCGGCGACGCTCACACTCTACGTCGCGGTCTACAACCTGTTCTCGAGCCTGTTGCAGCTGCTCGGGATCTTCGGCGGCGATCGCGACTAGCCAGGGATCGCGCCGGCAAAGGGCGGCTGCGGCCGCCCTTTTTGTTGCGCCCCCAACGACGCGGCTGCCCCCTCCGCGGCCGCCTCCGGCGCTCCCCGCACGAACAGCGCCATCGACTCGACATGCGCCGTGTGCGGGAACATGTTCACGATCCCCGCCGCGGCGAGCCGGTAGCCGTTGACGTGCACCATCACCCCCGCATCGCGCGCCAGGGTGGCCGGGTCGCAGGAAACGTAAAGCACCCGCTCGGGCGCCGATTTACCGAGCGTCTTAACCGCCGCAATCGCGCCTTCGCGCGGGGGATCGATGAGCATGGCATCGCACCGCGGCAGGCGCGCGCAGGCACCCTCATCGAAGAGGTCGGCGAGCCGGAACTCGGCGGCGAGCCCATTCGCGCGTGCGTTCGCACGCGCTCGCTCGACGAGTCCCGCGTTGCCTTCGACGCCGACCGCCTCGGCGCCGAGCCGGGCCAGCGGCAGCGTGAAATTGCCCAGACCGCAGAAGAGATCGAGCACCCGCTCCCCCGACCGCGGCGCGAGAAGCTGCATCGCGTGGCGCACCAGGATGCCGTTCGTTGCATCGTTCACCTGCGTGAAATCGGCCGGCAGAAAGCCGATCCGAACGCCGAACTCGGGGATCTCGTAATCGAGCGCGGGCGCCACGAGCGGGTGGAACGGACGCGCCGACGCCGGCCCCTCGGGCTGAAGCCAGAGCTGCACCCCGTGCTGGTCGGCAAACGCCCTCACGGCCGCCTCGTCCGGCGGGGTGAGCGGCGCCAGGATCCGCAGGACGAGGACGACGACCGCCGCACCCACCGCGACCTCGATCTGCGGCAGACGCTCGCGGATCGACAGCCCGTCGATCAGCGTTCGGAGCGGCACGATGAGCCCGGACACCCGCGGCGGCAGGACGTCGCACGAGCGCATGTCGGCGACGTACGCCGAGCTGCGCTCGCGAAAGCCGACGAGCGTGCCGCCCTTCTTCGGCACATACCGCGCGGAGAGCCGTGCGCGGTGCCGGTAACCCCAGCTCAACCCGTGCACCGGGGCGAACAACGATTCCGCGCGGACCTTGCCCAAGTGCCAGAGCGCGTCTTCGAGCACGCGCTGCTTCGCCGCGACCTGCGCTCGCGGTTCGAGGTGCTGGATCGCGCAGCCGCCGCACGTCCCGAAGTGAGGACAGCGCGGCTCGACGCGCGCTGCGCTCGCGCGCAGCACCCGCGTCAGCGCGCCGACTTCGTAGCTCGGCTTCGCTTTCTGCGCCGCGTACTCGACCCGCTCCCCCGGCAGTGCCCCGCGGACGAACAGCGCCTTGCCGTCGACGCGCGCGACGCCGCGGCCTTCCCGGTCGAGGGATTCGATGAGCGCGATGGGCATGTCGCGGTGTGCGGCAAGGGGGTGCCCCTGTCGCTACGGGTGCGCTACCGCCCGGCCCACCGGCCGAGGAACTCGCGCCAGTGCGGTCCGTCGAGCTGCTCGACGGTGGCTCGCGCGAGCGCGATCTCCCGCTCGTAGGCATCGCCGTCGAGCGCGCTACGCATGCGCTGGAAGCGGAGATAGACGAGCCAGGTGTTGAGAACGTCGGTCTCGCAGTAATTGCGGATATCGGAGAGCCGTCCGGCACTGTAGGCCTCCCACACCCGCGACCCGTCCATACCGAGCTTGCCCGGAAACCCGGCGAGCCGGGCGACCTGGTCGAGCGGCGCACTCGCGCGCGGCTGGTACATGGCGAGCAGATCCATGAGATCGATGTGCCGCGCGTGATAGCGGCTAATGTAGTTGTTGTAGCGGAAGTCGCGGCTGTCGGCGTAGTCACCCTCGCCCATGTCCCAGTACCGCGGCGCGGCGACCCCGTGGATGAGGCCGCGGTAGTGGAGCACCGGCAGGTCGAACCCGCCACCGTTCCAGGAGACGAGCTGCGGGCTGTACTTCTCGATCCCGTCGTAGAACCGCTGCACGAGCTCGCCCTCGCCGTCGGCCGGCAGCCCCAGCGACCACACGCGCAGCGTCTCGCGCTCCCGCAAGACACAGGCGATGGCGACGACGCGCTGCAGGTGCAGGGGAAGGAAGTCCTGTCCGGTCGCGGCGCGGCGGCGCTGGAACACGATCTCGGCGACGTCGGAATCGGAGACCGCCGCGTCGAGCTCGTACACGACGCGGCAGCCCGCGATGTCGGGAACCGTTTCGATATCGAAGACGAGCGTCGCGGGCATCCGCAAGCGGTGCTTCAGGCGGGGAACACGCCGGTCGACAGGTAGCGGTCGCCGCGGTCGCAGATGATCGCGACGATGACCGCGTCCGTGACTTCTTCCGCGATCCGCAGCGCGACGTGCACCGCGCCACCGGAAGAGATGCCGGCGAAAATGCCCTCCTCGCGCGCGAGGCGCCGCGCCATCTCTTCAGCGTCCGCCTGGCTCACGTACTCGAGCCGGTCGACCCGGCTCGCCTGGTAGATCTTCGGCAGGTAGGCCTCGGGCCACTTGCGAATCCCGGGGATCTGCGACCCCTCGGTCGGCTGGCAGCCGACGATCTGGATGCCCGCGTTCCGTTCCTTGAGGAACCGCCCCGCGCCCATGATCGTGCCGGTCGTTCCCATGCTCGAGATGAAGTGGGTGATGCGGCCTTCGGTCTCGCGCCACAGCTCGGGCCCGGTGGTCTCGTAGTGCGAGCGCGGGTTGTCGGGGTTCGCGAACTGGTCGAGCATCACGCCTTTGCCCTCGGCGATCATGCGGTCGGCCAGATCGCGCGCCGCCTCCATTCCGCCCGCCTTCGCCGTGAGGACGATCTCCGCGCCGTACGCCGCCATCGTCTGCCGGCGCTCGACCGAGAGATGCTCGGGCATGATCAGCACCATCCGGTAGCCGCGCATCGCCGCCGCCATCGCGAGCGCGATGCCCGTGTTGCCGCTCGTCGGCTCGATCAGCGTGTCCCCGGGCTTGATGGTCCCGCGCTCCTCGGCCCGCTTGATCATCGACAGCGCGGGCCGGTCCTTCACGGATCCGGCCGGGTTGTTGCCTTCAAGCTTGCCGAGCACCACGTTGGTGGTCTTCCCCGGCAGACGCTTCAAGCGCACGAGGGGCGTATTGCCGACAGTGTCTTCGATCGTCTTCCACATCATTGCTGCCCCTGGTCACGCTTGACGAGTTTGCTCACGTACCCGTCAACCCCTTCCCCGACGGTGAGGAAGGGTGCGCCGTACCCCGCACCGCGGAGCGCGGCGAGATCGGCCTCGGTGAAGCTCTGATACTTGCCCTTCAGCGCCTCGGGGAACGGTATGTATTCCAGCACGCCCTGCGCCTGCAGCTCGGCGCGGGAGAGCATCGGCTGTCCGGCGGCGCGCCGGCAGGCGTTGATCACGCTCTCGGCGACTTCGTTGAACGTCTGCGCGCGTCCGGTCCCGACGTTGAAGATGCCCGAACGGTCGGGTCGCTCGAGGAAGTGCAGGTTGACCGCCACGACGTCGTCGACGGCGACGAAGTCGCGCCGCTGCTCGCCGTCGGCATACCCGCCGGAGCCCTCGAACAGCTTCACCCGACCCTCGGCGCGGTACTGATTGAAGAAATGCCAGGCCACCGAGGCCATGCGCCCCTTGTGGGCTTCGTTCGGCCCATAAACGTTGAAGTAGCGGAATCCCGCCACCTGCGACGCCGCGTCCGGGAGCCGGCGTCGGACGACCTGGTCGAACAGGTACTTCGAGTAGCCGTAGACGTTCAGCGGCGCCTCGAACTCGGGCGATTCGCGGAACACCCGACCGCCGC
The DNA here is from genome assembly GCA_963754305.1 of uncultured beta proteobacterium. GTDB lineage: Bacteria > Pseudomonadota > Gammaproteobacteria > Burkholderiales > SG8-39 > DATEDA01. Next base: position 40,066 of record CAVWFR010000045.1, read on the forward strand.
CGTAGACCGAGGCCGAGGAAGCGTAGAGGTACGGGATCTCTTCTTCGAGGCAGAACTCCAGCAGTTCAAGGGAGTAGCGATAGTTGTTCTCCATCATATAGCGCCCGTCCGTCGCCATCGTGTCGGAGCAGGCGCCCTGATGGAGAACGGCGTCGAGCGCCCCGTCGAACTGGCCGGCGTCGAGGCGGTCGATGAAATCCCGCTTGTCGAGGTAGTCGGCGAGATCGCAACCGACGAGGTTCGGGACCTTGTCGGCGCGGGTGAGATTGTCGACCGCCAGGACGTTCGTCACCCCGCGATCGTTCAAGGCGCGAACGAGGTTGGAGCCGACGAAGCCGGCGGCGCCCGTGACCACGGTGTAATTCATCGTCGGATCGGATTAGCTGGCAGCGAGGTCGGCGGCGAGCTCGTCGGGTTGCACGACCGCCGTCCCGAGTTTACCAACCACGATGCCCGCGGCGTGGTTGGCGACCCGGGCGGCGTCGGGGAGCGAGGCGCCGGCGCCCAGCATCACTGCGAGCGTCGCGATCACGGTATCACCCGCGCCGCTGACATCGAAGACCTCGCGCGCCTTGGTCGGCTCGTGCTGCACTTGGCCGGCGCGGTAGAGCGTCATGCCGTCTTCGCTCCGCGTGAGCAGCAAGGCATCGAGGTCGAGCTCGGCGCGCAACTGTTGCGCGCGGGCAGTGAGGTCCGCTTCGTCCTTCCAGCGGCCGACGACCTCGCGCAGCTCGGCCCGGTTCGGCGTAAGGACCGTCGCCCCGCGGTAGCGGGCATACTCTTCGCCCTTCGGATCCGCGAGCACCAGCCGGCCGCGGGCGCGGGCGAGCCGAATCATCTGCTCGATATGGGTCAATCCCCCCTTGCCGTAATCGGACAGCACGACGACGTCGTACTCGGCAAGACTCGCCTCGAACTCGGCGAGCTTGTCGGCCAGCGCTTCGTGCGAGGGCGTCGTCTCGAAGTCGATCCGGAGGAGCTGTTGCTGGCGGCCGATCACGCGGAGCTTGACCGTGGTGTCGAGCGTCCCGTCGCGATGCAGGCTGGCGCGGATCTTTTCCGCCCCGACGAGCCGCGCGAGCGCGTCGCCGGCCTCGTCCTCGCCGACCACCGAGAGCAACCCCACCTCGGCCCCGAGCGACGCGCAGTTGCGCGCGACGTTGGCTGCGCCCCCGGGGCGCTCCTCGACGCGCTCGATCCGCACCACCGGGACCGGCGCCTCGGGCGAGATCCGGCTCACTTCGCCGAACCAGTACCGGTCGAGCATCACGTCTCCAACGACGAGGACCCGCGCCTGCGTGAGATCGGGCAACAGCGGCTCGCTCGCCCTCACCGGTCGCCCTGCCCTCTTCCCGCCCGTCATCCCGGCTTTTTACCCGCTTCGCTGCCTCTACCGATGGGGAAATACTCGAACCCCAACCGCCGCACCTCCTCCGGGTCGTAGAGATTGCGGCCGTCGAAGATCACCGGCTGCTTCAGCCGCGCCCGCAGCGCGTCGAAGTCGGGACTGCGGAACTCCTTCCACTCGGTCACGATCACGAGCGCGTCCGCCTGTGCCAGCGCGTCGAGCGGCGCCTCGGCGTAGGCGAGCCGCGGGTCGTCGCCGAAGACGGCTCTGGCGGCCGGCATTGCCGCCGGATCGTACGCCTGCACCCGCGCACCGCGCGCGAGCAGCTCGGCGACGATGACGAGGCTCGGCGCCTCCCGCATGTCGTCGGTGTTCGGCTTGAAAGCGAGGCCCCAGATCGCGAACGTGCGGCCGCCGAGGTCGGCGCCGAACCGCTGCGCGATCTTGCCGACGAGCACGCGCTTCTGGTGGTCGTTCACCCGCTCGACCGCTGCCAGCAAGTGCAGGTCGACACCTGAGTTCGCGGCGGTGCGGATGATCGCCTTCACGTCCTTCGGAAAGCAAGAGCCGCCGTAGCCCGCGCCCGGATAGAGGAAGTGGAAGCCGATGCGCGGGTCGGCGCCGATGCCCCGCCGGACCTGCTCGACGTCCGCGCCCAGGCGCTCGGCGAGATTCGCGATCTCGTTCATGAACGAGATGCGCGTCGCGAGCATCGCATTGGCCGCGTATTTGGTCAGCTCCGCGGAGCGCACATCCATCACGATCAGCCGCTCGCGGTTGCGCTGGAACGGTGCGTACAGCAGGCGCATCACGCGCGTCGCCTCGTCGTCGTCGGAGCCGATGACGACGCGGTCGGGCCGCATGAAGTCCTCGACGGCGGCACCTTCCTTGAGGAACTCGGGATTGGACACCACCGCGAACGGCAGCGCCGTGCCGCGCGCGGCGAGCTCGGCGGAAATGGCGCTGCGCACGGCATCGGCGGTACCGACCGGCACGGTGGATTTGTCGACCACCAGACGGTACTCGGTCATGTGCCGGCCGATCGCGCGGGCCGCGGCGACGACGTGCTTGAGATCGGCGGACCCGTCCTCCTCGGGCGGGGTACCGACCGCGATGAACTGCACCCGGCCGTGCGTCACGCTCTCGGCGGCATCGGTCGTGAACCGCAGCCGTCCGGCGGCACGATTCCGGTCCACGAGCGCCGGGAGGCCCGGTTCGTGGATCGGTATCTCGCCCGCGTCGAGGAGGGCGATCTTGCGCGGATCGACGTCGTAGCACAGCACGTCGTTGCCCACCTCGGCCAGGCACGCGCCCGAGACGAGGCCGACGTAGCCCGTGCCGATCATCGTGATCTTCAAGCGTCCCCCCGATTTTCGGGTCTCAGTATGCTCGGGTGCATGGTCTCAGTCTCCCTGGTCTCAGGCCCCGTGGTTCCGGGCTCCGTGCTCTCGGGCTTATGGTGCGAGGTCGAACTCCTCGGTCCGCCGCGGCGGGTAGGTCTCCCAGCTCATGCAAGCCGGACATTGCCAGTAGAACTGCCGCGCGCGGAAGCCGCAATTCTCGCAGCGGTAGCGCGCCAGCCGGCGCGTCTGTCCCTGCACGAGGTTTCGCACGAGCTCGAGGTCGTGACGCCGCTCCGCGGGGGCGGCCAGGAGCTGGGCTTCGAGGAGCCGGTCGAGCCCGAGAAGCGTCGGGTTGCGGCGCAGCTCGTCGCGGACGAGCGCGTACGCGGCATCCGGCCCTTCCGCATCGAGCGTTGACTGGAACGCGACGTCGAGCAGATCGAGCGACGGATACTGTTGGAGATACCCGCGCAGCAGCGTGAGCCCGGTGCCGGTATCGCCGACCGCCTGGAAGCTCTTCAACAACCTGTGCGCGACGAGCGCGAGGAACGCCGGGTTCTGCGTCTCCACTCGCTTCCAGTGCTCGATCGCCTCGTCGTTCCGGCCCGCCGCCGCCGCAAGGTCGCCGAGGAGGATGCTCGCGCGCACGCACTTGCGGTTCGCCTTCAGCGCGTCTTCCAGATGCTCGCGCGCGGCGTCCGTGCGGGAGTGCGTCGCCTCGACCGCCGCCAGCTCGCACCAGAACTCCGCGATCTCCTTCTGCCACGACTGCCCGGTCTCTTGCTCGAGCGAGCGCGCGATCTCGATCGCCTTCTGCCACTCCTTCTCCTGCTGGTAGATCTCGAGGAGCCGCTGCATCGCCTCCATCCGCTGCGGTCCGTCGCGAAGCCGGCCGAACACCTCCTCGGCCCGGTCGAGCAGACCCGCCTTGAGGTAGTCGTGCCCGAGCTCGAGCAGCGCCTGCACGCGTTGCTCCGCGGCGAGATCGGAGCGCTCGAGGAGATTCTTGTGCATCCGGATTGCGCGTTCGGTCTCGCCCCGCCGGCGAAAAAGGCTGCCCAGCGCAAAATGGAGATCGACCGTCTCCCGGTCGACCTTCACCACCTCGATGAACGCCTCGATCGCCTTGTCGGGCTGCTCGTTCAGCAGGAAGTTGAGCCCCTTGAAGTAGGTCTGTGGGACGCTGCGGGACTCCGTGAGGAGATGCTTGATGTCGATGCGGGCGGCGAGCCACCCCAGCCCGAAGAAGACCGGAAAGGCGATCAGCCACCAGAATTCGAACTCCATCGTTGGTCACGTGCCGTGGATGTCGGCCCGCCGGGACACCCGCACTCCGAGCGCTCCTGCCCACCTACGGCAGCGATGGCACGTCGGGCGCCGTCGTCGGCCGCGGCGCCGCATCGTCGGACGGGGCAGGCGGCCGCAGGCCGACCTCCCGGCGGAGCGCCACGATCTCGCGCCGCTGGCGAGCGATCGGCCCGACGCAGGCGATCACGCCGAGCACGGCCCCCGCCGCAAAGCTCGCGAGCACGACGAAGACGAGCGGTGCTTCCCAGGTGCGGTCGAAGTACAAGTGAAGCGCGACCGGTGCGGTGTTCTTGATCGCGAAGACCAGCAGCACCGCGAACACCGCGAACCAGCCGAGGAAAGCGAGGAATCTCAGGACGGCCATCGGTGCCCCCAATCCCCAGGCGCGCTAAGCCGCAACGCCGGCCGCGGGGCTCAACCGCTTGCCTGCCGCTGCGGCTCGCGCTGCCGCTGCGGCTCGCCGTCCTCCTCCCCGTCGACGCGCTCGCGCAGCTCCTTACCCGCCTTGAAGTGCGGGACGAACTTCTCCGGCACGTGCACCTTCTCCCCCGACTTCGGATTGCGGCCGGTGCGCGCGGGCCGGTGGTTCAGCCCGAAGCTGCCGAAGCCCCGGATCTCGATGCGCTGGCCGCTCACGAGGCTTTGCGTCATGGCGTCGAGGATCATCTTGACCGCGTACTCCGCATCCTTGGCGACGAGCTGCGGATAGCGGCTGGCGAGCCGCGCGATCAGCTCCGACTTGGTCACATCCGCCCCCCTCTTGTGCCTGCTTGTGCCCGCTTGTTCTGCTCGTTCCCGCGCGTTGCCGCGGGACGCGCGCGCGTCAGTCGCGCTGCGCGTTCTTGTTGTCCAGCTTCGCCTTGAGCAGCGCGCCGAGGCTCGTCGTGCCGGCGCTCGCCGAGGAAGCGGTCTGCAGCTTCGCCATCGCCTCGGTCTCTTCGGCGGCGTCCTTCGCCTTGATCGAGAGGTTGATGGTGCGGTTCTTGCGGTCGACGTTGATGATCATCACCGAGACCTGGTCGCCCTCCTTCAGGTGCGTGCGGGCGTCCTCCACGCGGTCGCGAGCGACCTCGGAGGCGCGCAGGTAGCCCTCGACGTCCCCGCCGAGCCCGATCACCGCGCCCTTCGCATCGACGCCTTTCACCGTGCCGGCGACGACCGTGCCCTTCTCGTGCGTCGCGACGTAGGTGGTGAACGGATCGCCCTCGAGCTGCTTCATCCCGAGCGAGATGCGCTCGCGCTCGACGTCGATCGACAGCACGACCGCCTCGACCTCGTCGCCCTTCTTGTAGTCGCGCACGGCCTCCTCGCCGGGCTTCGACCAGGAAAGGTCGGAGAGATGCACGAGGCCGTCGATCCCGCCGGGCAGCCCGATGAAGATGCCGAAATCGGTGATCGACTTGATCACGCCCTTCACCCGGTCGCCTTTGCGATGGTTCTGTGCGAACTCGTCCCACGGGTTCGGCAGGCACTGCTTCATGCCGAGCGAGATGCGGCGACGGTCCTCGTCGATCTCGAGGATCATGACCTCGACCTCGTCGCCGAGCTGCACCACCTTGGACGGATGCACGTTCTTGTTGGTCCAGTCCATCTCCGAGACGTGCACCAGCCCCTCGATGCCGGACTCGATCTCGACGAACGCGCCGTAGTCGGTGAGGTTCGTGACCTTGCCGAAAAGCCGCGTGCCGGGTGGGTAGCGGCGCGAGATTCCGACCCACGGGTCTTCCCCGAGCTGCTTCAAGCCGAGCGAGACGCGGTTCTTTTCCTGGTCGAAGCGGAGCACTTTCGCTGTCACCTCGTCGCCTACCGACAGCACCTCGGACGGATGCTTAACACGGCGCCAGGCGAGATCGGTGATGTGCAGCAGGCCGTCGATGCCGCCGAGGTCGACGAACGCGCCGTAATCGGTGATGTTCTTGACGATGCCCTTGACGACGGTGCCTTCCTGCAGACTCGCGAGCAGCGCCTCGCGCTCGGCGCCGGCGTTCTGCTCGAGCACCGCGCGGCGCGACACGACGACGTTGTTGCGCTTGCGGTCGAGCTTGATGACCTTGAACTCCATCGTCTTGCCCTCGTAGGGCGAGGTGTCCTTGACCGGCCGCATGTCGACGAGCGAGCCCGGCAGGAACGCGCGGATGCCGTTGATCATGACGGTGAGGCCGCCCTTCACCTTGCCGGTGATGACGCCCTGCGCGGTGGTGCCGGCCTCGAGCGACTTCTCGAGGTCGAGCCACGCCGCGAGCCGCTTGGCCTTGTCGCGCGACAAGCGCGTCTCGCCGTAGCCGTCCTCGAGGGCCTCGATCGCGACCGGTACGAAATCGCCGACCTTCACCTCGGCTTCGCCGCGGTCGTTGCGGAACTCGTCGATCGGAATGACCGATTCGGATTTGAGGCCGGCGTTGACGACGACGATGTTCTGGTCGACGCGCACGACCTCCGCGGTGATCACCTCGCCGATCCGCATCTCCTTGCGGTGAAGGCTTTCTTCGAACAGCGCGGCAAAGCTTTCCTGCGGGGCGACTGCGGGGGAAACGTTTGACATGGTTGACCTGGATCCTGGCCCACCGCGGCGATGCCGTCGGCGGGGCTGGTTGCACAAACGGCGGTCGGACTCGACGCCCGCCGCCACCGGTTCGCTATGCTTTCCCTTCTCCGTACCACGCCAGCACCGTTGCTGCCGCCTCGTCCGGGGTCATACCGGTGGTATCGAGGATCCAGGCCTCCGGCGCCGGGTTCAGGGGCGCCACGGCCCGGGCGGCATCGCGTGCATCGCGCTCCGCCAGGTCGAGCAAAAGAGTCGCGATGTTAGCAGCGATTCCTTTGTCTTTCAACTGCTTATACCGGCGCTCGGCGCGTGTCTCCGGGCTTGCGGTCAGGAACACCTTGAGCGCGGCGTCGGGGAACACCACCGACCCCATGTCGCGCCCGTCGGCGACCAGGCCCGGTGGCTTGCGGAACGCACGCTGCCGTTCGAGGAGCGCCCCGCGGACGCCCGGGATTGCGGCGACCCGCGAGGCAGCGATGCTGCACGCCTCGGTGCGGATCGACTCGGTCGCCCGCTCACCTGCGAGCCAGATCTCGCCCGCGCCGAAGCGCACATCGAGGCTGATTGCTACGTCCGCCAGGGCGCGCTCGTCGTCGAGCGCCAGACCCCGGTTCGTCGCGGCGAGCGCCACGAGCCGATACAGGGCGCCGCTGTCGAGATAGTGGAACGCGAGCGCGCGAGCGACCGCCTGGGCGACCGTTCCCTTGCCCGACGCCGACGGTCCGTCGATCGCGATGACCGGGACCGGCATCCCGCTCATGCCGATACCAGGCGGGCGAACTCTGCAAAGTACCCGGGGAAGGTCTTGCCCACGCATTGCGGATCGTTGATCCGCACCGGCGCCCCGCCGAGCGCAACGAGCGAGAAGCACATCGCCATTCGGTGGTCGTCGTAGGTGTCGATCGTCGCCGCCCGGAGCTTCGCCGGCGGCTCGATCCGGAGCCGATCGGCGCCCTCCTCGACCGTGGCCCCGACCTTGCGGAGCTCGGTGGCCATCGCGGCGAGGCGGTCCGTCTCCTTCACCCGCCAGTTCGCCACGTTCCGGATGACGCTGGGTCCGTCGGCGAAGAGGGCGAGCACCGCCGCGGTCATCGCGGCATCGGGGATATGGTTCAGGTCGGCGTCGATCGGCCGTAGCGGCGAGCGCCCGCGCGATTCGATCCAGCCTTCGCCCAGCGTCACCTCGGCGCCCATCGCCCGCAGCACCTCGACGAAGCGCACGTCGCCCTGGATGCTCGTGGTGTCGATGCCCTCGACACGCACCGGCCCCCCGCCGACCGCGCCCGCGGCGAGGAAGTACGATGCGGAGGACGCGTCGCCTTCGACGTGGAGCCGGCCCGGGCTGCGATAGCGCGCGCCGTCCGGTACCGTGAGTTCGGACCACGCCCGCCGCTCGACGATCACCCCGAAGCGCCGGAGGAGATCGAGGGTGATCTCGACGTACGGCTTCGACACCAGCTCGCCGATCACCCGCACCCCGACGCGCTTGCCCGCGAGCGGGAGCGCGATCAGCAATGCGCTCAGAAACTGACTCGAGACGTCGCCGCGGATGCGCACCGCGTCGGCCAGCGTACTTCGCGCCGGTCGGACCTCGAGCGGCGGATAACCCTCGCGGCCGAGATAACCGACATCGGCCCCCAGCGCGCGCAGCGCGTCCACCAGATCGCCGATCGGGCGTTCGTGCATGCGCGGCATGCCCGCCAGCCGGTAGGTGCCGCCGCAGAGCGCCAGCACCGCCGTGAGCGGCCTGAACGCCGTTCCCGCGTTGCCGAGGAAGAGCTCCGCATGCCGCGCCGGGAATGCGCCGCCCGCACCCTGTACGACGTAATCGCCGCTCACGCACCGCTCCGCGGCGATGCCGAGTGTGCGCAACGCCTCGAGCATGCGGGCCGTGTCGTCCGATTCGAGGATTCCGTGCAAGCTCGTTTCCCCCGCCGCGAGCGCAGCGAGGAGCAGCGCGCGGTTCGAAATGCTCTTCGAGCCCGGCAGCCGTACGACGCCGGCCGCGCGCGCGGCTGGAGCGAGGTCGAGGTGCTGCGCGCGAGCGTCGCCGCCGGTCATCGCGCTGACTCGTCGCGGCGCGCGAGCCACGCGCGCCGCGCGGAACCGGCCGCGTCGAACGCACGCGCGAGCGCGGGACCGTCGGAGCGCTCGAGCGCTGCCCCCAGCCCGGCGAGCGCATCCTGGTAGCGCCGCAGCTCGCCGAGCAGCGCGTCGCGATTGGCGAGACAGATGTCGCGCCACATCTCGGGCTGGCTCGCCGCCAGCCGGCTGAAATCGCGGAACCCGGCCCCCGCGTGCGCGAAGAAGCTCGCGGCATCGGCGCGCCCTGCCAGCTCGTCGACGAGCGCGTACGACAGGAGATGCGGCAGATGGCTCACCGCAGCCAGGATGGCATCGTGCTCCGCGGGGCTCATCTCGGTCACCCGCGCGCCGCACGCCAGCCACGCCGCGCGCACCCGGGCGAGCGCCGCCGGGGGATTCTCCGCGAGCGGGGTCAGGATCACCTCGCGGTCGCGAAAAAGGGACGCCGTCGCCGCGGCGGCCCCACTCTCGTCGGAACCGGCGACCGGATGTGCGGGCACGTACTGCCCGATGCGAGCGCCGAGCCCGGTGTGCGCGGCGGCGATCACGCTTTGCTTGGTGCTGCCGGCGTCCGTGACCACGGCCCCGGGGGCGAGCCGCGGCGCAAGGCCCGCAAACACCGCCGCCATCGCCGCGACCGGTGTCGCAAGGAGCACGAAGTCGGCGCCTTCGGCCGCCGGCGCGACGTCGGGGACGATCTCGTCGATCGCGCCGTGCGTCAACGCGTGATCGAGGTTGGCGCGGCCGCGTCCTACCCCTACCACTCGCCGCACCGCGCCGGCCTCCTTCAACGCGAGGGCGAACGATGCGCCGATCAGCCCGACGCCGACGACGACGAGCTTGTGGATCGAGACGGGCAACGCGAGCCTATCGTGGTCCGGCGCGGAGCGCCTCGGGCGCTCCGGCGCCCCGCGCCCCGGCAAGCGCGGCGAGGAACCGCTCGTTCTCTTCGGGCAGGCCGATCGTCACGCGCAGGTGATCGGGCATTCCGTAGCCCGCGACCGGCCGGACGATGACTCCCTGCCGCAAGAGCGCCTGGAACACCGCACCGGCCCGGCTCTCGCCGCCCGCGCGGGGGATCTCGACGGTCACGAAGTTCCCGTACGACGGAATCCACCTGAGCCCCATACCCTGGAACCCCGCGGTGAGCCGACGCATCCCGGCAAGGTTGAGGTCGTGACTCTTGCGCACGAACGCCGTGTCGCCCAGCGCGGCGACCGCAGCAACGAGGGCGAGGTTGTTGACGTTGAACGGCTGTCGCACGCGGTTCAGGAGATCCGCCACCGTGGCGTCGCACAGCGCGAAACCGACGCGCAGCCCCGCCAGGCCATAGGCCTTGGAGAACGTGCGAGTGACGACTAGGTTCCGAAACCGGCCGAGCCACGGGACGCTGTCGTAGCGCACGTCCGCGGGCATGAACTCGTTGTAAGCCTCGTCGATCACGACGACGACATGCGGCGGCACGCTGCGGAGGAAGGCCTCGAGCTCGCCCGCCGGGAGAAGCGTGCCGGTCGGGTTGTTCGGGTTGGCGATGAACACGACCCGCGTCTCCCCATCGATCGCCTGCAGCATCGCCGGGAGGTCATGGGCGTAGTTGCTGGCCGGCACGACGATCCCCCGCGCGCCGCGTGCCTGGGTCGCGAGCGGATACACCGCGAACGCATGCTGAGCATAGACGGCGGCGCGTCCCGGTCCGAGGAACGCGATCGCGATCATCTCGAGGACGTCGTTCGAGCCGTTCCCGAGCACGATGCGTTCATGCGGCACGCCATAGCGCGTCGCGAGCGCGGCTTTCAGCTCGAACCCATTGCCGTCGGGGTAGCGGCCGAGCTCCGGCAGCGCGGCGGCGATCGCGTCGCGGGCACGGGGCGAGATCCCGAGCGGGTTCTCGTTGGACGCGAGCTTGACGATCGTCGTCTCCTCCAGCCCCAGCTCGCGGGCGAGCTCGGAGATCGGCTTACCGGGCTGGTAGGCTGCGAGGTTGCGGACGTACCGCGGTGCGCGCTCGCAGGGGTCCGCGGGGAAGTCCGGGGTCGGTTGCGTGGTCATGGCATCGCGGCGGGATACGAGCCGAGCACCTTGAGGAACGGCGCGAGGCCCTTCAACTCCGTGAGCGCCGCGGCGACCGCCGGGTCGTGCTCATGCCCCACGATCTCGAGGTAGAACATGTACTCCCAGGTGCCGATCCGCGCGGGCCGCGACTCGATCCGGCTCATGCTGACGCCGTGTCGGGCGAACGGCGCGATGAGCGCGTGCACCGCTCCCGGCCGGTTCGGCGCCGACATGACGAGCGACGTGCGGTCGCGGCCGGTCGGGCCGGGGTCGGCCGAGCCGAGCACGAGGAAGCGGGTCATGTTCTGTGCTTCGTCTTCGATGTTTCGCGCGAGGATGGCGAGTCCATAACGCTCGGCTGCGATCGCCGGTCCGATCGCGCAGGCATCGATCTCGCCGGCGGCAAGACGGGCGGCCTCCGCGTTGCTCGACACCTGGATGCGCTCGACCTGCGGCAGGTTGCGCAGGAGCCACTGGTGGCATTGGGCGAGCGACTGGGCGTGCGAGTACACGCGGGAAAACCCTTCGGTAAAACCACGCGAGGAATCACCCGCGCCGCCGGCAGTCGAGTCGCCCTTGGCCATGAGATTCTGGTGCACGCGGAGGACCACCTCCGCGCAGATCCTGAGCGGCGTGTTGAGCAGGAGATCGAGCGTGCGTCCGATCGCGCCCTCGGTCGAGTTCTCCACCGGAACGACCGCGAACTGCGTCGCGCCGGTCTCGGCCTGTCGGAATGCCTCGTCGATCGAGCCGAGCGGTGCAGCCTCGATCGCCCCGCCGAAATGCTTGCCGACCGCCATCTCGCTGAAAGTGCCCTCCGGCCCGAGATAGCCGACGCGGATCCGGCCCTCGAGCGCGCGGCAGGCCGAGATCACCTCCACGAAGATCCGGGTCACGCTGTCTGCCGGCAGCGGCCCCGGGTTCGCTCTCGCAACGCGCCGCAGCACCTCGGCCTCGCGCTCGGGCCGGTAAATCGGCGCCCCGGCCTTGAGCTGCCCGATCGCGGCGGCGTGCGCGGCGCGCTCGCCGACCAGCTTCACGATCTCGCCGTCGATGCGGTCGATCTCGGCGCGGTGGCGCCCGATGTCGCGGGCGCTGCTGTCGTCGTCCATTCAGCCCTCGTGCGGGAGATAGCGGATGGCGAGGACGCCGGCGATACCCCGGATCGTCCCGATCACCTCGCGCGGCACCGCGCTGTCGACATCGGCCACGGTGTAAGCCATCTCGCCCTTCGACTTGTTCAGCATGTTGTGGATGTTGAGCCCCGCCTTCGCCATCGCGGTCGAGATCTGGCCGACCATGTTCGGCACATTGGCGTTGGCGATCGCGACGCGGAACGGGGACTCGCGCGGCATCACCACGTCCGGAAAGTTGACCGCGTTGCGGACGTTGCCGTGCTCGAGATAGTCGCGGAGCTGGTCGACCACCATCACCGCGGAATTGTCCTCCGCTTCCCGGGTGGATGCGCCGAGATGGGGCAGCGCGATCACGCCGGCATGACCGGCGAGCCGGGCGGTGGGGAAATCGGTCACGTAAGCCTTCAGCCGGTGGGCGTCGAGCGCTTCGAGCACCGCGTGGTCGTCGACGACGCCCTCGCGGGAGAAGTTGAGCAGGATCGCGCCGGCGCGCGCCTGCGCGAGGGCGCGCGCGTTCAACAGATCGCGCGTCCCGCCGTTGAGCGGCACGTGCAGCGTGACGAAGTGGCTGCCGCGCAGCACTTCGTCGATCGAATGCGCCTTCTTCACCTGCGCGGGCAGGCTCCACGCCGCATCGACCGTGATCTCCGGGTCGTAGCCGAGGACGTGCATGCCGAGGCGAATCGCGGCGTCGGCGACGAGGCTGCCGATCTTGCCGAGCCCGATCACGCCGAGCGTATGGCCCGGCAGCTCGACGCCGGCGAAGCGCTTCTTCTCGTCCTCGACCCGCTTCGAGAGCGTCTCGTCGTCGCCCTGGAGACCGGCGACGAACTGGACGGCGGGCATCAGGTTGCGCGCGGCCATCAGCATGCCCGCCAGCACCAGCTCCTTGACCGCATTTGCGTTCGCGCCGGGTGCATTGAACACCGGCAGGCCGCGCTTGTTCATCGCCGGGACCGGAATGTTGTTGGTGCCCGCACCCGCGCGGCCGATCGCCTGCACCGAATCGGGGATCGTCATCGGGTGCATGTCCGCCGAACGCACGAGGATCGCGTCCGGGTGCGCGGCGTCCTTCGATACGGCGTAGCGTTCCGCCGGCAGACGCCGCAGGCCCACCGGCGAGATCTGGTTGAGCACCAGGATCTCGAAGCGCTCAGCCATGCCGCGCCTCGAACTCCCGCAGATACGCGACGAGTCGCTGCACCCCTTCGAGCGGCATGGCGTTGTAGATGGACGCGCGCATCCCGCCGACCGACCGGTGGCCCTTCAGCTGCACCATGCCGCGCTCCTCGGCGCCGGCCAGGAACGCGGCGTCGAGCGCGGCATCGCGCAGCGTGAACGGGACGTTCATGCGGGAGCGGTCCGCCGCCCGCACCGGGCTGCGGAACAGCGTCGAGTCGCCGAGATACTCGTAGAGCAGTCCTGCTTTGGCCATGTTCGTGCCGCTCCATCGCCGCGAGACCGCCCCGCTGCTTCAGCCACTTGAACACCAGCCCGGCGATGTAGATCGCGTAGGTCGCCGGCGTGTTCGACATCGATTGCGCGTCGGCGTGCACCTTGTAGTCGAGCATCGACGCGGTCCCCTTCGGCGCGCGCCCGAGCAGATCCTCGCGCACGATCACCAGCGTGAGCCCCGCCGGTCCGATGTTCTTCTGCGCGCCGGCGTAGATCAGGCCGTACTTCGCGACCTCGATGGGGCGCGACAGGATGTGCGACGACATGTCGGCGACGAGGGGTACATCGCCGGTGTCCGGCACCCAGTGGTACTCGACGCCGCCGATCGTCTCGTTGGTGCAGACGTGGACGTACGCGGCGTCGGGATCGAGCTTCCAGCTCGCCCGGTCGGGCACGCAAGTGAACCCGGCGTCCTCCGACGATGCGGCGATCTTCACCGCGCAGTAGCCCTGCGCCTCCTTGATCGCCTTCTTCGACCACTCGCCGGTGTTCACGTAGTCGGCAGATTTTTTCCCGGCGAGGAGGTTCATCGGGACCATCGCGAACTGCAGCGACGCCCCGCCTTGCAGAAACAGCACCTTGTAGTTCGCCGGCACCGCGAGGAGCTCGCGCAGGTCGGCTTCGGCTTCCTCGGCGATCGCGATGAACTCCGGCCCGCGATGGCTCATCTCCATCACGCCCATGCCGCTCCCATGCCAGTCGAGCATCTCGGCCGCCGCCTGGCTCAGCACCTCCTCCGGCAGCACCGCGGGACCGGCGCTGAAGTTCAGGACCCGCGCCACGTCAGGCCCCACCTTCTTGCGCGCCGGGGTCTTCGCCGTCGCCCGGCGGTAGCTCGTGATGTGTTCCGTTGCCGCTCGTGCCGTTGCCGCCGTTCTCGTCCTCGGTCTCGGCGATTTTCTCGATCCCGGCGAGCCTGGTCCCCGGATCGAGGCTGATCAGGCTCACGCCCTGCGTCGACCGGCCCATCTTGCTGATCTGGCGGACCGCGGTGCGGATCAGGACGCCGCCGGTCGAGACGAGCATGATCTCGTCCTGCTCGTCGACGAGCGCAGCACCGACCACCTTGCCGTTGCGCTCGGTGGTCTGGATCGCGATCACGCCCTGGGTGCCGCGACCATAGCGCGGGTACTCGGGCAGCGGCGTGCGCTTGCCGTAACCGTTCTCGGTCGCGGTCAGCACGCTCTTCGACTCGTCCTCGGCGACCAGCATCGAGATCACGCGGGCCTCGTCGGCAAGCTTCATGCCGCGCACGCCGCGCGCGCCGCGGCCCATCGGGCGCACGTCGCCCTCCTCGAAGCGCACCGCCTTGCCGGCGTCCGAGAACAGCATGACATCGCTCGCGCCGCCGGTGATCGCGACGCCGATGAGGTAGTCCCCCGGCTCGAGATCGACGGCGATGATGCCCTTCTCGCGCGGCCGCGAGAAATCCGACAGCGGCGTCTTCTTCACCGTGCCATTGGCCGTGGCCATGAAGACGAAGCGGTTCTCGTCGAAGGTCTTCACCGGCAGCACGGCGTTGATCCGCTCGCCCTCGGTGAGCGGGAAGAGGTTCACGATCGGACGGCCGCGGCTCATCCGCGTGCCCGCCGGCACTTCGTACCCCTTGAGCCAGTAGACCTGGCCCCGGCTCGAGAAGCAGAGGATGAAGTCGTGCGTGTGCGCGATGAACACGCGCTCGATGAAGTCGTCCTCGCGCATCGACGCGGCTTGCTTGCCGCGCCCGCCGCGGCGCTGCGCGCGGTAATCGGCGACCGGCTGCGCCTTGATGTAGCCGGCGTGCGAGAAGGTGACCACGACGTCCTGTGGCGCGATGAGGTCCTCGACCGCGATGTCTTCCGCATTGAGGACGATCTCGCTACGCCGCTTGTCGCCATACGCTTCCTTCAGCGCCACCAACTCCTCGGCGATGATCGCCGTGATGCGCGTCGGCTTCGCGAGGATGTCGAGGTAGTCGGCGATCCGCTCGAGGAGATCCTTGTACTCGGCGACGATCTTGTCCTGCTCGAGCGCGGTCAGGCGCTGAAGCTGCATCTCCAGGATACGCTGCGCCTGAGTCTCCGAGAGCCGATACCCCTCGGGGCCGAGGCCGAACCCGGGACCGAAGCCGTCGGGGCGCGTCGCACCGTCCGCGGCACGCTCCAGCATGTCGACGACGAGCTGCGAGCGCCACGGTTTCGCCATCAGCCGCGTGCGCGCCTCGGCGGGCGACGCCGCCGCCTTGATGAGCGCAATGATCTCGTCGACGTTCGAGAGCGCCACCGCGAGGCCTTCCTGCACGTGCGCGCGCTCGCGCGCCTTGCGCAGATCGTAGAGCGTGCGACGGGTCACGACCTCGCGGCGATGCGCGAGGAACGCCGTCAGCATCGACTTCAGGCTGAGCAGCTTCGGCTGGCCGTCGACGAGGGCGACCATGTTCATGCCGAAGGTGTCCTGCAGCTGCGTTTGCTTGTACAGGTTGTTGAGGACGACCTCCGGCAGCTCGCCGCGCTTCAGCTCGATCACCACCCGCATCCCGGACTTGTCCGATTCGTCCTGGAGGTGCGAGATGCCGTCGATGCGCTTGTCGTGGACGAGCTCGGCGATCTTCTCGAGCAGCACTTTCTTGTTGACCTGGTAGGGCAGCTCGTCGACGACGATCGCCTGCCGCGCGCCCTTGTCGATGTCCTCGAAGTGCGTTCGCGCCCGGATCACGACGCGGCCGCGGCCGGTGCGGTAGCCCTCGTGGACGCCCGCGGTGCCGTAGATCATCCCGGCGGTAGGGAAATCGGGCGCCGGCATGAGCTTGATCAGCTCCTCGATCGCGATATCGGGATCGGCGAGCAGCGCGAGGCACGCGTCGAGTGTCTCGGTGAGATTATGCGGCGGGATGTTCGTCGCCATCCCGACCGCGATGCCCGACGAGCCGTTGACGAGGAGATTCGGCAGGCGCGTCGGGAGCACCGTGGGCTCCTGCTCCTTGCCATCGTAGTTCGGGACGAAATCGACCGTCTCGCGGTCGATATCCGCGATGAGCTCGGAGGCGATCCGCGCGAGCCGGCACTCGGTGTAGCGCATGGCCGCCGGGTTGTCGCCGTCGACCGAGCCGAAGTTGCCCTGGCCGTCGATCAGCGTGTAGCGCATCGAGAAATCCTGCGCCATTCGCACCAGCGTGTCGTAGATCGCCGTGTCGCCGTGCGGGTGGTATTTGCCCATCACGTCGCCGACCACGCGCGCGCATTTCACGTATGGCCGGTTCCAGACGATGTTCGATTCCTGCATCGCGTAGAGCACCCGGCGGTGCACCGGCTTCAACCCGTCGCGGACATCGGGCAGCGCGCGGCCCACGATAACGCTCATCGCGTAGTCGAGATACGAGCGCCGCATCTCCTCTTCGAGGCTTACCGGGAGGGTTTCTTTCGCGAATTGATCCATCAAGACGGGCGTGTTCGCAGGTATGGTGCGGGTTCCGCGACGCCGGAATCGCGTCGGCCGGGCCCTCGGTGAAAAGCGCGAATTTTAGCATTCGCAACCGACCTAAACCAAGCCGCACCGCTCTCGGCAAGCGGCCTCGGCGCGCGACGAAACCGTGTACCATCCGCCGCGAATCGACCGAGCCCGCCGGGTGAAGAGAATCGTTGGCGTAAGGGGAGGTGAAGCTTGCACACGACCTATACGGCGCTCGCCCTCGGCGCCGCGCTCGCAGTGGGATCCGTCGTGACAGTCCCCGTTTCCGCGCAGTCGACCTCGGGGTATCTGACCGACCAACGCAACGCGGTCGTCAAGGACCCTTACAACCTCTGCTGGCGGACCGGCTACTGGACTCCGGCGCTTGCGATCGCCGATTGCGATCCTGATCTCGTGCCGCGCGCCGCGCCCAAGCCGGCGCCCCCGCCGCCTGCTGCGGTCCCCGCGCCGGTACCCGCGCCCGTGGCGAAGCCGCCGGCGCCGAAGACCCTCCTCGTCCAGTCGACCAATCTGTTC
Organism: uncultured beta proteobacterium; assembly: GCA_963754305.1. Taxonomy (GTDB): domain Bacteria; phylum Pseudomonadota; class Gammaproteobacteria; order Burkholderiales; family SG8-39; genus DATEDA01. The sequence continues at coordinate 57,301 of CAVWFR010000045.1, forward strand.
GCGTTCGACAAGGCGATCCTGACCGACGATGCGAAGGTGCAGCTGGACAAGGAGGTCGTCGCCCGTCTCGGCGAGTTCTCGTCGATCAAGCTCATCCTGGTCAGCGGGTTCGCCGATCGCATCGGGAGTCAGCAGTACAATCAAAAGCTCTCCGAGCGGCGGGCCGACGCGGTGAAGGCGTACCTCGTAGCCAAGGGCGTCGACGACGCCAAGATCGAGACGATCGGCTTCGGCAAGACGCTGCAGATCAAGTCGTGCCCCGACCCCAGCCCGAAGGGCGAGATCCGGACCTTCAAACAGCTGATCGAGTGCCTCGCTCCGAATCGCCGCGTGACCGTCGAAGTCCAGGGCACCGGCCGATAGCCGCGCACCGACCGCAGCCGCGAACGCCCCGCGCCGCGCGTGGGGCGTTTTCTTTCGTGCCTGCATGACGACGCGCCGCGCCGCGCTAGCGATCGACGCGCGCTGGGTGATACCGGTGGAGCCGGCGGGCGCAGTGCTCGAGCACCATACGGTCGTCGTGGACGAGGGTCGCATCGCGGCGGTGTTGCCGTCGGACGCCGTCGCGCCGGCGTTCGCGCCCGACGCACGCGTGAGCCTGCGCGACCACGTCTTGATCCCGGGCCTCGTCAACCTGCACACGCATGCAGCGATGACGCTGATGCGCGGGCTCGCCGATGATCGGCCGCTGATGACGTGGCTGAAGGAGCACATCTGGCCGGCCGAGCAGCGGCACGTCTCGCCCGAGTTCGTCTACGACGGGACCTTGCTCGCCGCCGCGGAAATGCTGCGCGGCGGAGTGACGTGCGCCAACGACATGTACTTCTTCCCGGACGCGGCCGCACGCGCATTCCTCGACGCCGGCATGCGGGCGAGCCTGGGGCTGATCGCGATCGAGTTTCCGAGCGCGTACGCCGCGGATGCGGAGGACTACCTCACGAAGGGGCTCGCGGTGCGCGACCGGTTGGGCCACGAGCCGTTGCTCTCGTTCTGCATGGCGCCGCACGCGCCCTACACCGTCGGCGACGCGACCTTCCGGCGCATCGCGACGCTCGCGGAAGAGCTCGACCTGCCGGTTCACGTGCACCTGCACGAGACCGATGGCGAGATCGCGGAGAGCCTCGGGCAACACGGGCGGCGCCCGCTCGAGCGCCTGGAGTCGCTAGGGCTGCTGACCGAGCGCCTGATCGCCGTGCACGCGGTCCACCTCACTGCGTCCGAGATCGCTGCGCTCGCGCGGGCCGGCAGCTCGATCGCTCACTGCCCGTCGTCGAACCTCAAGCTCGCGAGCGGCTTTGCGCCGCTGGCGGCGCTGCTCGCGAGCGGGCTCAACGTCGGCCTCGGCACCGATGGGGCAGCGAGCAACAACCGCCTCGACATGTTCCAAGAGATGCGCACGGCGGCGTTGCTTGCGAAAGGCGTGGCCGGAAACGCGGAGGTCGTGCCGGCGTGCGACGCGCTACGGCTCGCCACGCTCGGAGGCGCACGTGCCCTCGGTCTCGATGCCGGCATCGGCTCGATCGTGCCGGGCAAATGGGCCGACCTTGCTGCGGTCACGCTGGGGGCACTGGAGACGCAGCCCTGCTACGACCCGCTCTCACATCTCGTCTATGCTTGCGGCCGGGAGCACGTGACCGACGTCTGGGTGGCCGGGCAGCAGGTCGTCGCGGGCCGCACGCTGACGCGGGTCGACCCGCAGGGGTTGGAGAAACGGGGTTCGCTGTGGCAGAATAAGCAGAATAACTTGCTTAGAAAAGATGCCTAGCCGGCGCCTGAACCGGCCGGTAAGTGGGTCAAGGGAAGCGCATCATCATTGGAAAGGGGAAAGCATGCTCACAGCTACAAGACAAAGAGCGCTGCTGGTCGTGTCCGCGCTGGCGCTCGGCCTGACCGCAGCGAACTCAGCCCTCGCCCAGCAAGGGCGGAGCACGTCGGGCTACCTGACCGATCAGCGCAACGGCATCGTGAAGGATCCCTATAACCTCTGCTGGCGCACCGGCTTCTGGACACCGGCGCTCGCTCACTGCGAGTGCGACGTCGATCTGATTCCGCGGGACATCTGCTTCCCGCCGCCGCCGAAGCCGGCGGCCGCGCCGCCGCCGCCGCCTCCAGCGCCCGTCGCGCCTCCGCCCCCGCCGAAGCCCGTCACCGAGAAAGTCACGTTCGCGGCCGACGTGCTGTTCGACTTCGACAAAGCGGTGCTGAAGCCCGAAGGCAAGGCCAAGCTCGACGATCTCGCGAGCAAGCTGAAGGGCGTGGCGCTCGAGGTGATCATCGCGATCGGCCATACCGACCTGATCGGCAGCGAGGCGTACAACCAGAAACTGTCGGTCCGTCGCGCCGAGGCGGTGAAGGCCTACCTGGTGAGCAAGGGCATCGAGCCGAACCGCATCTACACCGAGGGGAAGGGCAAGTCGCAACCGGTGAAGAAATGCCCGCCCCAGTCCGCGAAGGAGAGCTTCAAGGCGCTCGTCGAGTGCCTCGCGCCCAACCGTCGCGTGGAAGTCGAGGTCGTGGGCACCCGGACCAAGTAGCGCCCCGCGGTACCTCCGAAGAAGCCCTGCCTCGGCAGGGCTTCTTTGTTTTTGGGTCCGCCTCCGCCGTATAGATCGGCGCCACCCGAGGCGGAGCCGGTAGATCGCCCGGCGTCGCCCCCCTCAAGCCGCCTTGTTGCGAATTTGCCACAGCGCGGGCTTGCTTCTGTCGGGTTTGTGGCAAACTTTTGGTTCCAAACAACAAACGCGCCCACGATGCTAGCGCATCTCGCGCAGCCCGGCCGTGGACGAACGCTCGCGGTTACTCTCAGGAAGGGAAGGCATGCTCACAAACAAACAACGATCGCTGCTCACCATCTCCACGCTTGTGCTCGGTCTCGCCGCTGCAAATTGCGCTGTCGCCCAGCAGGGGCGCAGCACGTCGGGCTACCTGACCGATCAGCGCAACGGCATCGTGAAGGATCCCTATAACCTCTGCTGGCGCACCGGCTACTGGACACCGGCGCTCGCTCACTGCGAGTGCGACGTCGATCTGATTCCGCGGGACATCTGCTTCCCGCCGCCGCCGAAGCCGGCGGCCGCGCCGCCGCCGCCGCCTCCAGCGCCCGTCGCGCCTCCGCCCCCGCCGAAGCCCGTCACCGAGAAAGTCACGTTCGCGGCCGACGTGCTGTTCGACTTCGACAAAGCGGTGCTGAAGCCCGAAGGCAAGGCCAAGCTCGACGATCTCGCGAGTAAGCTGAAGGGCGTGGCGCTCGAGGTGATCATCGCGATCGGCCATACCGACCTGATCGGCAGCGAGGCGTACAACCAGAAACTGTCGGTCCGTCGCGCCGAGGCGGTGAAGGCCTACCTGGTGAGCAAGGGCATCGAGCCGAACCGCATCTACACCGAGGGGAAGGGCAAGTCGCAACCGGTGAAGAAATGCCCGCCCCAGTCCGCGAAGGAGAGCTTCAAGGCGCTCGTCGAGTGCCTCGCGCCCAACCGTCGCGTGGAAGTCGAGGTCGTGGGCACCCGGACCAAGTAGCGCCCCGCGGTACCTCCGAAGAAGCCCTGCCTCGGCAGGGCTTCTTTGTTTTTGGGTCCGCCTCCGCCGTATAGATCGGCGCCACCCGAGGCGGAGCCGGTAGATCGCCCGGCGTCGCCCCCCTCAAGCCGCCTTGTTGCGAATTTGCCACAGCGCGGGCTTGCTTCTGTCGGGTTTGTGGCAAACTTTTGGTTCCAAACAACAAACGCGCCCACGGTGCTAGCGCATCTCGCGCAGCCCGGCCGTGGACGAACGCTCGCGGTTACTCTCAGGAAGGGAAGGCATGCTCACAAACAAACAACGATCGCTGCTCACCATCTCCACGCTTGTGCTCGGTCTCGCCGCTGCAAATTGCGCTGTCGCCCAGCAAGGGCGCAGCACGTCGGGCTACCTGACCGATCAGCGCAACGGCATCGTGAAGGATCCCTATAACCTCTGCTGGCGCACCGGCTACTGGACGCCGGCGCTCGCTCACTGCGAGTGCGACGTCGATCTGATTCCGCGGGACATCTGCTTCCCGCCGCCGCCGAAGCCGGCGGCCGCGCCGCCGCCGCCGCCTCCAGCGCCCGTCGCGCCTCCGCCCCCGCCGAAGCCCGTCACCGAGAAAGTCACGTTCGCGGCCGACGTCTTCTTCGACTTCGACAAGTCGGTGCTGAAGCCCGAAGGCAAGGCGAAGCTCGACGAGCTCGCCGCCAAGCTGAAGGGCACCGCGCTGGAGGTGATCATCGCGATCGGACACACCGACTCGATCGGCAGCGACGCCTATAACCTGAAGCTGTCGGTCCGTCGCGCCGAAGCGGTGAAGGCCTACCTGGTCGAGCAAGGGCATCGAGCCGAACCGGATCTACACCGAGGGCAAGGGCAAACGCCAGCCGATCGCCGACAACCGCACCGCGGAAGGCAGGGCGAAGAACCGCCGCACGGAGATCGAGGTGGTCGGGACGCGGCAGAAGTAGCGCGGCCGCGACGTTCCAACAAGGCCCTGCTCTCCGGCGGGGCCTTTTTTCTTCCTCCTCCTTGGGGGAACGCATGCGCAGACCGCGCTGTCGGTAAAGCATGAGTGAGTCGACCTTGAACGCCGATCCCAGCGAGCTGGAAAAGTTCAGCCGGCTCGCGCATCGGTGGTGGGACCCCGATGGCGAGTTTCGGCCGTTGCATCAAATCAACCCGCTGCGGCTTGCTTGGATCGACGGCAAGGTGCACCTGGCCGGAAAGCGGATCCTCGATGTCGGCTGCGGGGGCGGCATTCTCACCGAGGCGATGGCGCGCGCCGGCGGCGAGGTCAAGGGCATCGACCTGGCGGAGAAGCCGCTCAAGGTGGCCGCGCTGCACCGTCTCGAGTCGGGCGTCGCCGTCGAGTATGAATCGACCTCGGCCGAGCAACTAGCGGAACGGGAGGTCGGTCGCTATGACATCGTGACCTGCATGGAAGTCCTCGAGCACGTTCCCGACCCGGCGAGCACCGTGCGCGCATGCGCGGCCCTCGCACGTCCGGGCGGGGATCTTTTCTTCGCGACGATCAACCGCAACCTCAAGTCCTATCTGTTTGCGATCGTGGGCGCCGAGTACGTGTTGCGGCTCCTGCCCAAGGGCACTCACGACTACGCCAAGCTCATCAAGCCGTCCGAACTGGCGCGCTGGTGCCGAGGTACCGGCCTGGAGATCGGGACGCTCGTCGGAATGACCTACAACCCGCTCACCGGCGTATACGCGCTCGGACGCGATACCGACGTGAACTACATTGTTCACGCACGCCGACCCGCGGCGGCATGACGATCCGCGCGGTCCTGTTCGACCTCGACGGGACGCTCGCCGACACCGCACCCGACCTCGCCGCCGCGCTGAACCGCCTGCTCGCCGAGCGCGGTCGCGACGCGGTACCGATCGAACGCGCCCGCCCGCTCACCTCGAGCGGCGCCCGCGGCATGCTGCGCGCGGGGTTCGGGATCGACCCGCAGGACGCGGACTACGAGACGCTCAAGGCGCGCTTCCTCGAGTTGTACGCCGCGAATGTCTGCGGCGAGACGCGGCTCTTCGACGGCATCGGCGATCTGCTCGGCGCGCTGGAACGCCGCAGCTTGCCGTGGGGCGTCGTCACGAACAAGGCGGAGCGCTTCACCTTCCCCTTGCTCGAAGCGCTCGCGCTCGCCGCGCGCACCGGGTGCGTCGTGGGCGGCGACACGACCGGGCAGGCAAAGCCGCATCCCGAGCCCCTCCTTCACGCCGCGCGGGTGCTCGGCGTCCCGCCGGCCGACTGCCTCTACGTCGGGGACGACCTGCGGGACATCCAGGCCGCGCGCGCGGCGGGCATGCGGGCGTTGGCGGCCGCCTACGGGTATCTCGGCGAGGCAGGCGATCCGTCGGCGTGGGGCGCCGACGCGGTGATCGCGCACCCGCGGGAAGTGTTGATATACCTCGACGCGCCCCTATAATCTGCGGTGCGGGTATCTCCCGCGGGGGGCGACCTGGTTTCGACGCGGGTTGCGAAGCAGCGCAGGGCATACCGAGGACCAGTTCCCTCGTAAATCCACTGGAATCGCTTTAACTGCGAACGACGAACGTTTCGCTCTCGCCGCCTAACACCGGCGAGCCCTGCACCCGGCCTGCTCATGGGCCGGCTAGCGCAAGCTAGGGCAGGGTCCTTTTCATGAGATCGCGCCCCGTGGGGTCACTTCACGAGGCGCTAAAACCAAGGTGACTCGCTGCTCGGAAGCCTGCCTGGTCGGCGGTTGAGCGGCTAAATCAAACGATCGGGCTAAGTATGTAGAACTGTCTGCGGAGGATTCGCGGACGCGGGTTCGATTCCCGCCGCCTCCACC